>CAVSSS010000030.1:0-26110 GCA_963730555.1 uncultured Alphaproteobacteria bacterium
CCAAGCCATTGATATCATTACCGTCCGTCCTTCTGGCCGGGGTCGGATTGTCCTCCGCGGCCATTTCGGCGAAGGTCATACCGAGCGTCTTTTTACAGGCATAGTCGAAAGCGAATCGGCTCATGGCCTCGGCCTCCTGCTCCGGCGTCATGTTGACTGGAAGCTTTGCTTTAGCTTCGGCGACCGCGATTTTGAGGGAGTGCTTGTCCTCGTCACGAACGCCAACATGCGCATAGCCTTTGGCGTAAAGCGCCTGAGCCAGCTCTTCGGGATTGCTGTTGCAACAACAGGCTTCACGCCAGTCGCTATCGTCGTTCCACTTCGTCCAAAGAGACCATCGTTTCAGTGCGCTCATTTTTTCGTCCACTCGCGCCATGTCACGCGCATCATTTCGACGAACAGACGCATCGATTCGCCAGCCTGCGAACAGTCGCCGTGATAGTCGCGATCGATGCGCCGCAGGGTGGAGGCGAGCCTCGCCATGTTGGCGTCGGTTTCGCGCTCAAGCCGCGTGTTGTCGCCGCGCTTGCTGATAAATCGTTCGAAAGCCGGCTGACGACCGGTTCGGTTCCACTCCGCATTCAATGCCGCCATTGCGGCTTCAAATTCATCATCCGTCAGTTCAGCAAGCGCCCGCATCCGCGCCGCAACGCTTTTGCTGAACCCGGCATCCGCCAGCGTCGGGCGCGTGTCGGCTCTCGAACCGTCCTTACGCGGCCGCCCGCCGCCATTGCGGCCCAAGCCGGCGCGGAACACCCACGAAATGTCCGGCTCGGAAACTGGGTTCCGTCCGTTCCCGGTTTCCCCAGCGGCGGGTAGTGGCGAGTTCACTGGAGCATCTCCCACAGTTCGATGAGCCGATCGCCGGCCTCCTCGACCTCATCCACGGTGCCGCGCAAGCACGCACGGTCGAGGGCGTCGATTGCCTCCAGCAACTCTGCGCCACCTGCGGCAAGCGGGACGATGCGTCGCCGGCGAAGACGGTTACCGTCAACCGGTTCAAAGCAGCCGCGCTCCAGGAGGATCTCGCGGCGCCGCTCGCGGCTGACCACAGCGTCGATCTGGTCGCGGACCGACTTCACTACCGATGCCCTGTCGGCAACCTCCATAGTCTCCGTGTTGGTCATTCTTGCTGCTCCATGGCCAGCCTCTCGGCCCGACGCATGATCGCTTCGGCGCCGGTCAATTCGCGGATGACGGGCTTCGTCCAGATCAGCTTTGGCCGTGTGGGGGCAGCGGCGACGTGTGGCGCGTCGGCCTCGCCTTCGTCGGCTGGCCTCCTCGGCTCGGTCGAGCCATGGCTCGGCGGTTGTACAACCGTCAGGTCATCGCCGCGCCCTTTGGGCTTGCGAGCGGATTTCTTGGTGTTGGGCTGCGCGGGCGTCGGGGGCGTCGGCGCGTCATCGGCGGGGGGCTGCGCTGCTGGCCCAGATGCCCCTAGTGGGTGGTATATTATATGTGTGCCGTCGTTTGAGACCGTCCACCCCCCTAAAACGGCCTTGACTGGGCGTCGTTTGAGACAGTCGGCAAATTGACTGGGCGTTGTTTGAGACAGTTTAGAAGCGACTGGGCGTCGTTTAGGACAGTCGCGACCGTCCTTTGAGACCGTTCCTTGTGCCTGACTGGGCGTCGTTTGAGACTGTCGCCGGCCGGCCTGAGGCCGACTGCGTGGCTGGCGATGCGCTCGCGCCTGCTCGCCGCGTTGCATAAAAAGGCACGACTTGGGACTGTTCGTCAGGTTGCATTTGAAAGCGGTCAGGCGCCATTCGGAAGCGATGCGCGTCTTGCGGCTAAATGAGCCGGGGTTCGTCTCTTCGATAAAGCCGAGGTCAGTCAGTTCCTTGAAAGCTCGTGCGGCGGTATTCTTGGCGAGGTTGCATTCGCGCGCAGCGTCGCGCACGGAATAGGCGATCTTGCCATTGTTGGAGCCGTTGTACCGAAGGCCGATTTGAATGTAGATCAGCGCCGCCCAAGCATCCGTCTTGGCCATGAAATGATGCACTTGAAAATAACGATCGTGATGCTCTGCGGCGGTGCTTTTAGCCATTGGCCCGCGCCTTCGCGAAGGCGATCGCGCGCGACCGCAGCCAGTTTTTTGTCTTCAGGCTCGGCTCGTGTGGCGCCGCCGTCCTGATCCGTGGGTCGTTCGGCCAAGCGGAGTATTTCTCTTTGAACTTGTAAGCGACCCAGCCTTGCGCGTAGCCGCGAATGGTCGCGACCCATCGCAGCTCGCCGAAGAACGCTGCTTGCTCGGCGATCGTGGGTTCGCGCTTGCCACTTTGTCCTGAGCCAAATTCGACGAGCTCGCCATCGAGGTGAACGACGCCGCTCTTGGCCTCGCGCGTGGCGCCGCATTGGCTGCAGACCTTCGACACGCGAGGCATGACGGCCTTACATTCGTCGCACAATCTGGGCAGCGGCTTCGATCGCTCAGCGCGATCGTCCTTTCCTTGACGCTTCTCGCCGGCGTCAAGATGTTCGTGGTGGATGTCCGTCACCAAGCCGAGCCGCAAGGCGTTGCCGGCGTGGTCCAGGACGATCAGCTTGTCTTTGCCGGGTGCCGTGCGCAGGCCGCGTCCGATCGTCTGGACGTAGCGCATTTCCGATTTCGTCGGTCGCGCGTCAACGATGCAGCGAACGTCCAAGTCCATGCCGACGGTCAGCGTCGCGACGTTGCAAATGATCCGGGTTTCGCCTGAGCGGAAGCGGTCAAAGATGCGCTCGCGATCTCCCCGCTCCGTAAAGCAATCCATGTACTCGGCGCGGACGCCGGCTTCGACGAAGCGCTGCTGAAGGTGCTCGGCATGAGCGCGATTGACGCCAAAGGCCAACGTTGGCCGATCCTCGCCGCGCGCCTGCCAGGTCGTAATGACGTCTGCGACCAGAGCGGGGGTGTTGCACGCCTCGCCAAGCTGGCCTTCGTGATAATCGCCTGCCACGGTCTTGACGGCGGATAAGTCCGGCGTGCTTGGCGCGAAGGTAACGAAGGGCGACAGGAAACCGTCGCGGATCAGGTCTGCCGTCGTCGCGGCTATAATCAGATCGTCGTAGTGCTGGCCTAAGCCTTTGGTCCAAGGCGTTGCGCTCAGGCCGATGAATGGAACGTGAGCCCAGTCGGGATCGGCCATCCATTCATGAACAGACGCGAAGGCGAGATGCGCCTCGTCAGTTATGACGACCGCCGCGGCGGGCTTCTGCCGCCTGGCGAGCGTCTGGACGGAACAAACCTGGACGGGCTGCTCGGCATCCGTGCCGGGATGGCACCCTTGCATGACGCCGACGCAATAGATCCCTTCGGCGGCGAACGCGGCGACGGTTTGGTCGATCAGATTGAGCGACGGAACCGTGAAGATGACGCGGCCGCCCTTGGTGCGCGCGCGGCGAATTATGTGAGCCGCTAACTTCGTTTTGCCGAAGCCTGTCGGCCCCTGAATCATGACGCGGCGATGACCGGACGCCACCGCGCGCTGCGTCGCCTCAAATGCGCGCTCTTGGTACGGCCTGAGAGGGCGAAGGGCGCGCTCCGGCGCGTCTTGATTTTTCTCGAGGGGAAGTGTAGCTACGAAACAGTTCCGCCCGCTAAGCTGAGCTATTTCGGGAAGCCCGCGCGCCCCATCAGCCGCGGGCTTCTCCGCTTCCGATTTCCCCACTCACGCGACTTGATCAGCGAAAGCCGCGGGGCCGGCGACGATGAAAGGGACGCTCCCGTAATACTCGAGGAGCAGAGTCCCGTCCTTGATGCGACGATAAGTCGTCGCATTGCTCGTTTTGGTGCGCTCGCCCCAGTCTTTGACTCGGTAGGGCCTCTTATAGCGGACGATCTCCGCGGCGGGCGTCGGTTCTTGGGTGATTCTCTTGCGCATCGAGTCGCCTTTCGTGTCTTGGCGACCCCTTAATAATCAGAAAAAATCAGGCCCTGTCAGTGTAAGGACTCAACTTTTTCGCCGCCGTTTTTTACCCTCTTGGCATCGCGGCCAATTCTTCATGCTGTTCACGATTGTCTGTCGAGCGTTCTCGGGATCCTTAAAAGGATAGACGCCCTCGCTGGCGGCCTCAGCGAACTGGACGAACCGCGCCTCGGTCCCCGTAGTTACATTCAGGCCAAGCTCGCGCCACACGCGCCCTAGATCGGCGAAATAGGTGTGGCGCGCGAGAAGGGGCTTCTTTGTTTCGAGACTCGTTACCCACTCGGCGCGCTCGGCCACATGCTGGAGAGCGCCGCGGAAATTCGCAAAACGCGTCCGGTTTCTCTTCGTCTCCTCAGCGCCCTTCCGCGCTAATGCGTGACCGGTCGAGCTCGTCTCCCGGGGGGATTCCCATATCAAATCGTTGCCGACCAGGATTGCGGGGAAGGGTAACCGGTCGTTTCCTACGGCCTCTGACAATTCGTCGAGGACTGCAGCTAGTTTGCGGGTTAGCCGCCCGGCGCGCCGGTACGCGTCAGCGTCGGCGGCGCTCAATGTTCGCCCATTCCATTGCTTATGCCGGTCCCTCCAGCCCTCCGCTATCTTCTCGAAAATAGCGCGCTGCTCGTCGAGCTTGTTTCGCGCTGCATCGCCGCCCGCGCGCCCAACAATCTCGCGCATCCGAGCCCATTGTTCATCGCTGTACACGAACGGGTCAGCCGGCCTTGGGCGAGAACGCGCGTTCATCGGCGCGCTCCGATCTTGACGACATTGCTCGGCGCTTCGCTCGGCCCGTCGATAAAGGCCGCCCACGCGTCCATCAATTTACGCCGACGCTCAAGCGCATCTGATCGCCGATATGCCTGTTCGACAGCCCCACCAACCGCGTGCGCTAATGCCTGTTCGGCAAGCTCGCGGGGGAAATGTGTCTGATCGGCGGCCCAGTCGCGAAACGACGAGCGAAACCCGTGCACGGTCGCAGACGCGCCGAGTTCGCTGACGCAGCGCCTCAAATGCCGCGCCGGAAAGCGGCCGGCCGCGGCGTTGGCCTTCAAATACGTAATCGCCTGTCCGCGCCGCGGATATTTCCTCAAGGATCACGAGTGCTCTATCCGACAGTGGAACTCTATGTTCTCGGCCGGCCTTCATCCTCGTCGCCGGTATCGTCCAGACCTTTGCGCTGAGATCGATTTCCTCCCAACGCGCCCCTAACGCCTCGCCGGATCGGACGGTGGTGAGGATGCAGAACTCAAGCGCCCGCGCCGTGATGGCCCGCCGCTGACGTAGCTCGGCGACGAATGTCGAAACTTCCGCGTAGGGCATCGCCGCATGATGACCGCGCGCGAGCGCGGCTCGCTTCGATAAGAGCTTGTCGAGATGGCCCTTCCAGCGCGCTGGGTTTGCTCGGGCTTGCTCGACGAAGCCGCGCGCCCTTGCGGCATCGAGCACAGCTTCGATGCGACCGCGAAGCCGTGAAGCAGTCTCCGGCGCCCGCGTCCAAAGGGGCTTGAGTACGCCGAGCACGGCCTCCGTATCGATCTCGTTGACGGGCGTCTCGCGGATTGCGGTGCAATACTGTGAGAGCGTTGTGGCCCACTGCGCCCGGTGCTTCTCTGAGCGCCAAGACGCCTGATGCGTCGCCACATATTCGTCTGCCGCCACGCCAAATGTCGGAACCTCCACCTCGTCCGGCGTGCGCCAGTCAGTGAGCGGGTCGCGGCCGGCCTTGAGCAGCGCGCGCCCTTCTGCCGCCCTTTCGCGGGCCGCCTTCAGGCTCACACCGCCTCTGCCCGCAGACCCAAGCCCCGCATATCGTGTCTTCCCGCGCCGGGCGTACATGAACACCCACCTCCGACGCCCCTTGTCGTCGACGTCGAGATAAAGACAACCGCCGTCCGCATGGAAGCCAGGCCCTGAGGTTTCGGCCGCCCGAGCGGATAACCTGTTGAGATTTCTAACCACTGAAAAGTCTCCGCCAAACCTTTAGGCCCTAGTTCCGGCCCTAGTTTTAGTGTGCGCTTGGCTGATGCGTCAAGAGACGTAATGATAACGTGGTGGTGGAAAAATGCTTGTCATTCCGTGAGTTGCCAATACCTCAAGAGACTTGATGATATCCGATGATACGAAGGGAATGGCGGATGACCGAGCAGACGTAGGTCTTCTCCGCCGCCGGGTTGCCGGGCCCGGAATTGTAGCGGGCGACTGCGAGCGTCCAGGAGCCTTCCTGAGCCTTCAGCGACTTGAGGAAGTTCGCGGCATATTCGACGTTGCGCGCTGGATCGAACATCTCGCTCAAGGAGCGAAAGTCAGCGCTGTGGAAGTGGTGATTGATCTGCATGCAGCCGATGTCGATGAACTTCGCCCCGCGCCCCTTTGCCTGCACAAAGCGCGCCATCGCTTCGGCAAGGCTCGTAGAATGCACTGCCTGACCGTCGACGTTCATGTCATAAGGGCTGAGCTGGCCGCGGCTTCCGGTTTCGGTCAGGCCGACCGAATAAAGCACGTTGAGCGGAACGCCATGCGCCGCCGAGGCGCGCGTCATCTCCCGCTCGCAAGCGAGCGGCCCATCGGCGCGCGCGCCGCTGCTAGAAATTGCGATCGCGACCAGCGCCGCGCCGAGACGAAGCATCGTTCGAACCACCCCATTCGCTCGCGCCTTGCGCGGATCGCCATGTCTCCCCCGTCGACCCGTCTTCGGCGGAAACCGGGTTTCCGTTGGCGTTCGCATTCGTGTTGACGCCTGTCTGCTTGACGATGAGCGAGTCGAGCGGCCGTCCGATCGCCGCCAAGCGGTCGGTAATCGCATCACGCGCTCCTTCGATTGAGCCCAAGGTCTGAGAACTGGCGGCGCGAATGACGACCGAGAGCTTGTCGCCGGCGAGCCGCATCGTCATTGAGACGTTCTCGAGGCCTCCCGGCGAAAGATCGACATCGATCTCCTTGATCGGCTGGGTGGAGGACGCGGAGCCAGCGGCAAGCGGGGTCGTGAGGGGCGCGACGTCGGCGCCTGCGGCTTTTGTCGCTGACGCGTCGGGTTCGAACGGCGCGCCGACACCGAAAGGCGCCGGGAGCTGTGCGCCAAACAGACTTATCTGAGTTGGTGAAGGCGCTGCGGACAAAGTCGGATCAGGCGCGCGCCCGTCGGTCGCCTTGGCGTTCGATCCCGTTGGCGACAGCGGCGAAACGGAATCCGAAGCGCGCGCGCCCGGAGAGGGCGCCGAGCCTTCCGGCTTGGTTGCGCTGTGCGCGACAGCTCGCGTGAGGCTGCCGCGATTTGATGATGAGGGTGCGCCCTTGGGAGAGGCGATCGGCGCCGGGGCAATCGCGTTTGCAATGGGCGGAACGGCGCCGGCCAAAGATCTCGCTGGCGCGGCCATGGCCTGCGAAAAACCGGCGGCTGAGGCGTCGGCCGGAGCCGATGGCGCGTCGACCGCGACCGCGCCGTTCGCGGTCGCGCCAAAGTGGAAGGCGCGTTCGCCGATCAGCCGCCCCACGCTCGCCGCCTTCGCGCCAGCGGCGATAGATCCGCCGCTGTCGTCGGATTTCTGCCCCGTCACCGCAGCCGAGGGGACCGAAGGTGAATTGTCCGCGGCTTGCGGGCGTTCCTCCATCATCGAGGCGGCCCGCAAGGCGAACGGCAAAGACGCGAAGAGCGCGCTGTCGTTTGGCAGCGAATGGTGAGCCGTCCGCCCGCGCGAGGACTGTTCCTGCGGCGATTCGTTCGAGGGGCGCGCCTGTTCCTCGGCGGCGGGGGCGCTTGCTTTCGCCGCCGCGCTCGGAAGCGAGTTCGAGCACAGTCGCGAAAGCGAAGCGATCAGCCAATGGCTGGGAAGCGGCGCGAGCCGGCGGCGGGGCGACTGGCGCCGGAGCGGGCGCGGCGGCAGGCGCTGCCGTCATGGCGAGCCTCCGGTTTCGGTCGACGACACGAGGCTCGACGTGCGTTGAAGCGCTTCCTGCGCCTGCGCGATCGTCAGCGCCGGTCCGCTGGGCTTTTCTTTTTCGGCGTCGGGCAGTGCGGCGGCGTTTTCCGTATTGAAGACATTGGCGTCGGGAACGACCCGCAACTGCGCCGCTACCCGTCTCACCGCGCTCAACAAGCTGGCGTCGCTTCGGTCGAGCTTCGATTCGGACAAAGTCCACAGATCGGCGAGCGCCGCATCGTAGCCATCCGAAAACAGTCGACCCGCCGCGAGATAGAGACGGGCGCGCACCGCCTCTGTGCTATCGGTCTTTGAGCTTTGGAGCGCTTCAGTCGCAGCCGAAGCGGCGACGGCGAAGCGCGCGTTGACGATCCCGGACCTGGCCAAGTTGAGCAGGAACGCCCGTCGGTCGTCAGGAGGCAGCGAAGCGACTGCGTTAGCGATGAGTTTGTAATTGACCGGATCGTCAGCGAGTCCGAGCCGCACGACCGCGCCCGCGAGATCACGCAAGAAGTCCGCCGCGTAGAGCGAAGCGGAGAAGCGGGTGACGTACTGCCGGGTCAACATCGCCAGGCGGGTCCCGTCCTTCGCCTCCGCCAGGAGAGCGATTTCGCGCCGCAACGCCGCTTCCTCAACCAGCCCGCCCGGCGAAAGCAGGCGCGACCAGTCCAGAAGTTCGACCGCGGCGTTGGCGTCCCGCTTCGTCTCGAGGACCGAGCGAGCGAACGCGACCTCGCCCGCAAGCCGCGCGTCGAGCGCAGTCAAATCCGTTTCCTTAAGCAGAGTGATGGCGTCCGCCTCGTGATTGGTGACATAGGCGAGCGCGCCGCGCGCCAGCGATCGCTCAGAATCGATAAAAGCATCGCCTTTAAGCAGCGGCCCGACGTCTGCGAGCGACCCGCCACTGAGGATGTAGATGACGAGCGAATCAGCGTCGCGCTTGTTCTTCCAGGTTTCAGGGCCCGCGGTCGCGATCGCCGCCCCGATCGTCTTCAACTGATTGAGCTCAGCGGCATAGGCAGCCTTATCGCCCTGCGCGACCTTCGCTTGCATCCGCCGCAGTTCGTCTACGAGGTCGGAGATCTTGGCCGAGTCTGCAAAGGCCGCGGCGGGCGCAAACGCAGCGAAGGCGGACAGAGCGAAGGCGGGCCAGGCGAAGTTCACGACTTGGCCTCACGGACCAGGATTTCGATGCGGCGGTTTTCCGCCGCGAGAGGATGTGACGGATCCTTCAGATGATGGTCGGCGTAGCCTTCGACCCGCTCAAACCGCTTTTCCGGCAGGCCGCCGCAAATCAGCATGTAATACGCCATTTGCGCGCGCGCTGAGGAGAGCCGCCAATTGTCGTAGGTCGCTGAGCGGTAGGGGCGGCCGTCGGTGTGTCCGCGCACGACGATGGCGCCCTGCAAGTTTTGCAGGCTCGCGGCGATCGCGTCCATCATGTGCAAGACGCGGGGCTGCGGCTCGGCGGAGCCAATGGCGAACATGGAGAAATTCTGCCGGTCGGTGAGGCTGATGAGAATCCCCTCCTCAGTCGCTTGGACATCGAGCTCAGGGCCTTGCATCGCCTTGGCTTCGCCCGCTAGCCGCTTCTTCAAGTCCGCGAGCAGGTTGGATGCGGCCGTCTGGCGCACTTCGGCCGCGTCGGGAGCGGGCGGATAGGGCGTCGCCGGGGCCGGCGATCCTGCGCCCTGAGCTTGCGCTGCGCCCTGAGATTTTGCGTCGCCTGGGGTTTTGGCTTCGTCCAACGCTTGGGCGGAGGCCGGCGCCGCTGGGGCTATCGAGGTGGGAGCAGGTTCGTCGCTTGGAGCAGCTGCGGCCGGGGGCGCGCCGGGGTTTTCGGTGACGACGTTGACCGCCTGGTCGCTGCCGAGCGGTCGGAACGGATCGCGCAACGCCTCGTCAGCGCTGGGACCGACTTCTCCATATCCCCTGAGCGTCGCCGAGGGGTCGCTGCGAGGCCCCGGCGGCGGCGCGCCGGTCGATCTTGTCGAGGCTCGCGCGAGGATCGCTGAACAATTCCTGCTCCGACATTGTCGGATAGGGCTTCGCCGGATCGGGGGGCGGCAAAGGCGACGGGGTTGGCGGAAGGGCTTGCTCGTTTTTCGCCGACGAATTGCCCGGGTTTTCGTTTGTTTTTTCCCCCGCGTCTTCGCCGGGCTCGGAAGTCGGCTTCGCCGCGGTCGGCGTAGACGACTCCTCGCCTGGAGCATAGATCGCGTCTTTCTGCGGGACGCCGTGGATGCCTTTTTGCGCCTTAGCCGGCTCCTCGACTTTCACCGGATTGAAATATCGCGCGATGAGCGTCTTGGTGTTCTTGGCCGTGGCGCTGATGATCCACAGCACGAGAAAGAACGCCATCATCGCGGTCATGAAATCGGCGAAGGCGATTTTCCACGCGCCGCCGTGATGCTCGTCCTCATGCGAGCCATGGCGCTTGACGATGATGATTTGCGGATGCGGCTCGGTCATCGACGCCGCTTAAGCTTCAAATGCGGCCAGCAGCTCCGCCCACGGGCGAAGCTCGGCGACGATCCGGGTGGCGTTCGACTCGATGACGGTTTCGACCCCGCCATCTTCGACATATTCGACGTCGATCGGCAGATCGCCGATTTGCCCGCGCAGGAGCGCAAGCGCGCGCTCGGGTCCACGAATCTTGATCAACCCCGCAGAGCTCCCCACGCTGAGTTTAGCGGTGGCCCTAGCCAACTCGTCCACGGCGCGCCTGAGGGCCTGCTGCGAGAGGAACGGCGCGAGAATGCGCGCGACAGCGCCGCCGACGTTGTCCTCGATCTGCTTGAACCCGGACCGGATCGCGCCTTCGAGCTCCGCATATTCGTTGAGACGAAACTCCTGCTGCTGCGTTTCCGCCTGCTCGCGGGCATGGGCGAGCTCAGCCAGGCGCCTGTCCGAAGCCTCGACGCGGCCTTCAGCGAGACCTTGCTCGCGGCCGCGGGCATAAGCGTCGGCGAGCCTTGCCGACCTGTCCTCCGGCTTGGCTGGCTCCTCAGTCGGCGGCGGCTGCCTCCCCACGGACTCGAGCGGCGCCGGCTTTGGCGCCCATGGCGTGCGCCGAGAGGTCTCTTCGCTCTGCGCGCCGCCGGCGCCGCTCGCACTCGCTATCCGGTCAAAGACTGGCTTTAGAGCCGGCTCCCCGTTCCCCGGGCTTGGCAGGCTTCGGGGACGAAATGGCGAGCCCTCGCGCCGTGGCGGCGCCTTTTCGCCTGTCGCGCTCCCGAGACGATCAAGATAGTCGGCGATCGATAGCGGTTTCATCCGTTCGCTCCTTGACGGATCCATTGTTTGAGGATCGTGGCGGCGTGATTCTCGTCGAACTCGATCAACTTCAAGAGTTTGCGCTCGGGGCCGTTATCGCGCCTAGCGACCAGCGCCTGCATGAATTCGTCATGGCCCCCGTCGGTCTCGATGAGGATGCTTTCGCCGGGCTGACTGTCGCCGTCAGGCGCCCCCAATGCGGGCGTTCGGCCCGATTCGCCGCGCGCGTCCTCCGCCGCGGCGATCCGCGGGGGAGCGAACGCCATCCTGAGGCCGGGCCGCACGCCGAACCAGAGCATCATCCCGGCGACCGCCACGAACGCGGCGGCGTTGAGGATCGATCCTGTCTGTCGGGCGAAAATCTCGACCAGCGAAGGACCCGGCGCCGGCTCGAGGTCGCGGCTCGAATCGACGAAATCGACAACTGAGAACTTGATCGCGTCGCCCCGCTGCCGATTGAGCCCAGCGGCTGAGCCGACAAGTTGCTCGATCTCGTGGACCTGCGCGTCGACTGCCTCGGCCGACGGTTTGCCGCCAAGCGAGGCGACGAGGGCGGCGCGATTGATCAGCACGGCGACCGAGAGATTCTGAACCAAAAAGCCGGCGCTGGTCGTCTGAATCGACTTCGATGAGATCTCGTAGTTTGTCAGCTCCTCGCGCTTCTGCGTTTGATCGTTCGACTGCTTCGATTCGCCGCTTGTCGTCTTCGGCTTCGGAAGATTGGCCTCGACGCCGGCGGGCTGCTCTCCGGCCGCGTTCTGGGAGCTCTGCTGTTCCTTGGTGACCCGCACGGACCGTTCGACACGGCTGTCGGGATTATAGATAGTCTCGTTCGTTTGTGTTTTGTCGGCGTTGAGCCTGGCGGCGACCGAGATCTGAAAGTTTTGGGCGCTGAGGTAAGGCGTTAGCGTGCGGCTGATGTTTTCGCGGATTAGCTGCGACACTTCCTTTTCGAGCGCGAGCAGATTGTCCGGCGACTTCTCGACCGAATCAGCGCCGTAGGCTAGGAGGCTGCCGTCGACGTTGAGCACGGTCACGTCCTCGAGCTTCATTCCGGGAACCGCTGAGGCGACGAGGTGACGGATCGCCCGCCCGGTGGCTCGATCGTCGCCGCCGTCAGTGCGAATGACCACCGAGGCCGAGGAGGGCTGCCGCTCGCGGCGAAAGGAGCCTTCATCGGCGAGGACAATGTGCACCCGCGCGGCCTTGACTGTCCGCATCATCTGGATGGTGCGCGCGAGTTCGCCTTCGAGCGCTCTTAAACGTGTAACGTCCTGCATGAACGACGTAAGCCCGAGCGAGCCGAGCTTGTCATACAGTTCGTTCCCGATCGCGCCGCCGCGCGGCAGGCCCTTTTCCGCAAGGATCATCCGCGCCGCCGCCGCCTGTCCAGCCTGTGTCAGAACGACCGTGCTCTCGGCATTGACGTCGAAAGGCACGCCCGCCTCGCGCAACGCGGCGCCGATGGCGGCGATATCGTCGCGATCGAGCCCGGAATAGAGCGTCTCCATCGTCGGTCGGCTCAGATAGTAGCCGGCGAGCCCGGTCGTCGCGAAGACGGCGACGCCGATCAACGCCAACGCCGACAACCGTCGGACGCCAAGCCCCCGCAAGTTCGCCCACAGTCGCTCGATTTGCGCCAACAGATTCGTCGCCACATCCGGGCCTGAGTGAGACTTCCTGAGCCGCCATCGTGAGGAGCGGAGCTTGCGCCGGCATTGCGCCGGCGGTTTCAGCGCGGCCTTGGTCGGGCGCGAGAAGGAAATGTTCTCGGCTGTTAACCGGCCATTAGCGGTCGCGCCGTTAGTTTTCGCTGGCCAAGGCGAGGACGAGCGCGATGAGCGCGCGTCGCCCAGGCTTTACACGACGGTTAGGCTTCCGATGCGGAGCCTAAGGGCATGCGGCCGGTCCGTCGTCTCGGTGCGAGTCCGAAATGTCGCCACATCAGCGTGAACATTTTCGACAGGAGCACTCTCATGAGTTCAATCTTAAACAATCCGGACGCCCTTAGCGCGCTGCAGGCCCTGCAGATGACGCAGCAGTCGCTTTCGACGGTCCAGAACCAGGTCTCGACCGGCCTAAAAGTCGCCACCGCCGCCGACAACTCGTCCTATTGGTCGATCGCCGCTCAGCTCACCGCCGATAGTGGCGTCGTGTCGGCCTCCAATGATGCGCTCTCGCAGGGGCAGTCCGTCCTGGCGACCGCGAGCTCGGCGATCAATTCGGTCATCACGACCATCAATTCGATTCAGACGGCGCTGACGCAGGCGACCGAACCGGGCGCCAACATCGGCAACATCGACACATCGCTCGCTTCGCTCGGCAAGCAGCTGACCGACGCGGTGAACGCGGCTTCGTTCAACGGCCTGAACGTGTTGAACGGCAGCGTGACGGCGCTCAACTTCGTGTCCGGCTACAACGCCAGCGCAACGGGCGGGAGCATCAACACCATCTCCTTCACCACCCAGGCGCTCTATGGCTTGGCCACCGGCAATACGTCGACTTCATCGACGAGCCAGTCGACCGTCACAGACGCGGCCACGATGAGCCAGTTGCAGACCCAGTTTGCCGCCGACACCGCGGATACGACCGCGGTAAGCTACAGCGCTCCTACAGCGACATACGGCAAGAATGCGGTCTACGAGGACACGGCCAACCAGGCGCTGACGGTCCAGTCCATGGGTTTGGACGGCACTGTGACGACCACGACCTACACGGCGCTCGACGCCAACGGCAACTCGATCGCCCAAGGCGGCAGTCCAACCTTCGCGACCGCGGCGTCTTATGGTGTGACAACGACGGTCACGACGCCGAACTCGCAGAACTTGCTAGTACAAAGTGGCGTAGACCTGACCAACCTCAACATTACGGGCGCCACGGATGCGCAAACGTCTCTGAGCGCCGCCGACCAAGCTTTGGCCCAGGTCACCAACTACGCCGCCCAGATGGGCGCCACGCAAGATCGCATGACCACAGCAGCCACGTTCAACACCGCCTTGATGACCAACTACTCCGACGGCATTTCGGGCATGGTCGACGCGAACATGAATACGGCGTCGACCCAGTTGCAGGCGCTCCAGACGCAAGAGCAGCTGGGCATTCAGTCGCTGTCGATCGCCAACCAAAATGCGCAGCTCATCCTGAAGCTGTTCCAGTAACAACGGCGAGCCAGGCGGCTGGATTCGTCTAGCCGCCTCGGCTTTGTCAGGATCAAAGCTTCATCCCAGTTCCCCGCGCGCCGCTTGCCCGCCCCGGCAAGGCTGCTCCTCCTCCTACGATGGCGCGCGGGGATCCCAATGTTCATAGGGGGAGCAAATAGGCTCGGGCGCGCGGCCAGGCTGGGTCAGAGGCGTTGCTAGCGGGTTCTTCCCCCACGCGCGCAGCGAACAGGGCGGAGCGACTTCGAGGTCGCCGACCGAACCGCTTTTCGGACATAGGCGATCGAAAAACAGGCGCGCTTCCGGGCGCCCTTTGATGTCCGCGGAGACGCTTCCGCGCGATCCGGTCGAGCAGCTTATTTCTCGATGCAATAGCCGAGGAATCCTTGGAATTGATTGGGTCGAAGCCCAGCCGATGCTTAAGCTTCTTGCGCAATTTGCTGATGTGGCTCTCGATGACGTTTTCGTCGACATCCTCGTCGAAGAGCCCGTAGACGGCGTTGAAGATTTGCGTCTTGCTGACGCGCCGTCCGCGGCTGCGCAGTAGAAATTCGAGAATCCGCCGTTCCCGGCGGGGAAGGGGAAAGGGCTCGCCGTTCACTTCGGGCTCGCGTCCGTCGAAATAGACACGCAGTTCGCCAATCGTCACGTTGCCCTTCTCGCCGAACACGCGCCGGTTGATCGCGCCGACCCGGGCCACGATTTCCCGCACATGCACTGGCTTGCGCAGAACGTCGTCGGCCCCGGCGGCGAACAGACACAGCGTGTCATCGAGCGAGTGGCGCTCATTGAGACAGAGAACCGGAGCGCTTGAGCGCTCGCGGATGAGCCGCGACAGCGCCTCGCGCTCGTTGCAGTCGCCGATCACGAACGCTTCGACAGCATTCATGTCCGAATCGCTGATCTTACCGATCCATTCGCGAAATTCGGACGCTTCAATTCCCGCCGATGAAACGCCTTCGCGATCAAAACCATTGGCGTAGCCTCCAGCCACGATGTCCCGATCGTCGACAATAATATACATACCCGTGCTCCAGACCACTGAATTGACAAGGGAACGCCTTCCGCTACGCCAACGCTGGCACTCAACACACAAGAGACAATCTCTCGTTATTAACCAATTTGAAGTTTAACGATTATTATGCAACAAAGACTTTGTTATTAACTGTGACAAGTGATTACTGATTGTGTCGTTTTAAGTCAGCCGACTTATTCTTGACAGAAGCCGCTTTACGGCGAAAAACTACGCAGCGTTGGTTAACAAAGAATGTATGAAATTAATTGGGTTATGTCCTTCATAAATGGATAACGAATCCTTAAATCGGCGTGCCGCAAGTTGTTCGAATCCTGGAGACGGGCCGGGGCGGGTATTGCGTGGGGTCAAGCGGCAGGATTGGCGCCGCCGGCCGGAAGCGGCGCTTGAGCTCGGTCACAAGCTCGCGGGGCGAGGCGAAATTGCCTATTGGGTGGATTCGCCGAGAGTTCGCTTGCCTAGCGACAAAAGCGCCGATCAGCGCACTTGCCCGCGGGAGCGGACCCGCCTGCGCTCGGCCAAATTGCTCGACGGGTCCTATCGTTTCGTCTGCGACAGTCGCATTTGCGACCGGTCTCGCGATGGTTTGCGCCTCGCGCTCGCCTGCGAAATTGGGCTTCCGCGGCGCCTTGCGGTGCATGTCGATGAAACATCCGAGGTGCGCGAGGCGGAGGTCGTTTGGCGACGCGGGTCGACAATCGGAATTCGACTGCGTTCCGCGGCGCCGGCGGACGCGCTTCGGCTATGCGATCGCTACGCGCTGAGGGAGCGTTACTACGCGATTCCGAACTGAACCCGCTCACGCATAACTCTTCTCCTCGACCAAGGCGGAGCTTGCGAGCATGTTGATGGCGCGTTTGATCGCTGCGCGCGTATCGTTTTCACAATAGACCGATCGCGCGAGCGCAACGAAGCGGGGTCCGAACTCTCCGTCGCGCTCGCACGCGCGAAGCGCCTCTTCGATCGTCCACAGGCGCACATTCACGGCAGCGAGCTGATTGGTCAGAACATCAAGCGACGATCCGCGCGCGCCATCCTCGCACGCGAGGCGCTCGAGCAACTTCAATTCACGATGCACGTTGGCGAGTTTTAGAGGTTCGCGGATTCGTTCGGCCTTGATACGGAGGATCGTAATTTTATCGATCAGCTCGCCGAGCGAGCATGGCGTCGACAAGATGTGCGGCGCCGTGCGCCGCTCGGCAAGCTGGGCGAGCTCGCGCGCCATGTCTTCAAACGCATCGCTCCAGACGCCTCGGCGCATCTGACGAAAGAGGCGCATCGTTGGATACCAGGGCGAATCAGCCCGTCCGGTTAGCCAGCGCCACTCCCCGTCGCTCTTGAGCGCGACCCAGACCGGAACGGCCAGGGCTCCAGCGAGATGGGCGACCGAAGTGTCACAGGTAATGATCAGATCGAGGCACGTCATCACCGCGGCCGTGTCGATGAATGCGTCGGCGCCGGCGTCAAAATTGCCGCCCAGCGTTTCGACCCGCATCGAGAGCGGCAGACTTGAGAGCTGCTCCTCTCCTTCGCCCTTCTGCAGCGAAATGAGCCTTACGCCTGCGACCTCAGCGAGCGGCGCGAGCGCGGTGAGCGGCATGGAGCGGGCTCGGTCGGCCTCCGGATCAGGATTGCCTTGCCAAACCACGCCGATCTTGAAGCCCTCCGCGCCGATGCGCTTAAGCCATATCTCCCGTAGAGCGGGCTCGGCCGCGAGATAGGGAACCGCCGCGGGAATCGTCTCGAGGCGAGTGCCGAAAGCGTGCGGCAAGCTGCTCAACGCGATCTGCGCGTCGAATGGCTCCTCCTCGGGGGGGCGATCTGCGAATCGCACATTGGCCTTCGACGACAGGACCCGGCGCAGCCGCGGCGGACAGACGAAGGTCGCGTCGACTCCGGAGGCGGCCATCAGCGGCAGATAACGAACGAACTGGATTGTATCGCCAAGGCCGTGATCGTTGAGCACCAGCACGCGCTCGGCTTTCCGTCGGGGCCCCTTCTAGGTCTCAAAGCGCGTCCCGAGCGCTTCGGCTATCGACTTCCCTTTAAGCCAGCGCGCTTCGTAGCCCTCCAGTCCATTTTCGAAGTCTCCGAGCGTCAGCATGAGGCAGCCTCTGCCCGCGACCGCCTCGCGGCTTCCGAGCGCGGCGGCAGCATCAAACGCCGCCATCGCCTCCGAGAAACGGCCAAGACTCCGCAACGCCAGACCCTGACCCAATAGCGCCTTGGCCTGGCAGAGCCCCGACGCGCTCGCCTTAAGATAAGCTTCGAGCGCCTCATGGCCGCGATCGAGCTTCAGAAGCGCATTGCCGAGATTGATCGCGGCCTCCGGAAAATCATGACGCAGCTCAAGCGCGCGCTTGGCCGCTTCGATCGATTCTTCGAGGCGTCCAAGCTCGCGCAGCGCTCCGGCGCGGCTGCACCATGCGTCGGGATCGTGAGGCGCGAGAATCGTCGCCTCCGAGAAGCTCGCGAGCGCTTCTGGGAATTGGTCGGCCGCGAACAGGAGCTTGCCGAGATTGAGATGGGCGACGACGAGTGAAGCGTCGAGCTCAAGCGCGCGCCGATAGAAGCGCATCGCGGGCTCAGGCTTGCCGCATTCGCTCAGCATGTACCCGCCCATGCACAGTGCGTCGGCGAAATCGGGCCTCAGCCGCAACGCCTCATCCATGAGCTTGACCGCACCGTCGCGCCGTCGTTCGCGCCACAGAGCGACGGCCTCCGCGTAAAGCGCGTCGGGCCCGCGGAGCACCTCATTTGCCGCGACGCAGGTTATCTGGGAAGCCCTAGGCATTGGCGGCGCGCGAAAGCATACCGCACCGTTTAAAGCGCGGCGCTTGCGTGGACCTTTCTGGGTAAAATGCAGGGTTTGGGGAGCGTTCACCCGCCCAGCGTAAGCCTCGACATGCTCGACATGAGCGCAGTCGAGAAGCTCGGCTGTGATGCGCCAGTGAAGTTATTCAGCGCGTTGCCCAGTACGGAGCCATTCGAACTGATCACGCTCGCTAGCACGGCGGCAGCGCCCGATTGTTCAGAGGTCGAATTGCCCGAATCGACCGTCAGACCGGAGGTCGCGCCGGAGCTCGGCCCATAGGTATAGTCGTACATTGCGGTGAATCGTTCGGTCAGCTGGGTGAGCTTGGCCGGGTCTTGCAGGTCGGAGAGAGGCATGAGCTCAGAAAGCGTTTGCGGTTGGAGGTCGCTCGCCGCCGTCGGCGAGAGCCCCATGATCGTTCCCGCCACCTCCAAAAGATTGGTATCCGCCAAAATTCCTTCTTCGCTGGTGACCGTCGGCGCGACGCGCTGGAAATACAGCGCAAGCTGGACGCCCACGTTCTGGGAGCCTTGATCGCTTTCCAGCTGCTGCTCGACATAGTCGCTCGTCGTTGTAGCGACCGCGCCGGTCGATGAAGGTGGAGTTGCGCCGCTGTCGACGAAGTTGAAGGCGGCAGCAAACGCCTTCCACTGTGAGTTGGGCAGAGTGTTGGCGAGGCTCTTCGGATTGGAAACCCCGCCTTCCAGCACCTTCGTGATGAGTCCCGTCGCGTTGATTTGATCGCCGAGGCCATAAGCGTTGAGCGCGTAGGACAAGAGCCGGTAGTTGCCGACCAGGTCGCTAATCGACTTCACCGAGCCGATATTGGCCTCGTAATAGGCAGTGGCAGTCTTTACCGCCGGCTCGGCCGCGGTCATCGCCTGATAGCGAGAGAGATTTTGGGATACAGCGAGAAAGGCGGTTGTCGTGCTTGTCATTGGGATTCGCAGGAACAAGCTGGAAACAGGCCAGCCTGACGCTCCATCCTAGCGGCCACGTCCTGCGCCTCAGTTAACTTGGATCGCGTTACCCCGGCCAACGCGGCGTTACTTGTCAGCGCGACGAGGGTCGAGGCCGGCTTCCGCAATGAGGTCTCCGCCTCGGACGCCCCTAAGCTCTGCGATCGCGTCAGCGAGCGAAGCGACGAAATCGTGGCGCATGAACTGCGCGAGGAGCGCCAGCTCTCGCTCCTCGTCGGCTGCGCCGACGCGAAGAGGCTCGTCCCGGTTTGCCGTCGGCTGGTTCCGCACTGTTCGCATAACGGCAATCCCTGACCCGCAAATTCGTAGATGGCCGAATTGTGCCATCGGCGGGTTGGGAAATGCGTGTCGAATTGTTACAAAATGCAACTATGACGAGAGCCGTGCCTGTCTGTGGATTATTCTGATTGAAGCGCTTCGACAACATTTTCGACCCAGCGCCGGCTTGCGATCGCCAGCGCCTGCGAACGCGCCAACAAAAACAGTGTAACCTCGGGTAATGGCGGAAGCCGCTTGTCGGAGCACACTCCGAGTCCATCTGGCGCAAGCCCATCGATCATCGGCGTGACGCCAAATCCGGCTCCGGCGGCGGCCGCGAGCACCGCGAAATTTGAACATGTGCAGACGATCTCGAATCTCCGCTCCTGGGCGCGCAACGCGCCAATCGCGACCTCGTGAAACGGCCATCCCGGGGGCGGGAGAACGAGCGGCACCGGGCGATCGTCTTGTTCGTCTTCAGGCATCTGGCCGAACCAGCGCAGCTGACCCCGCCATTGTTCGATCCTGCTAGGCTCGCTCTCGCCGGTCCCGACGATGAAGGCGACGTCAAGCGCGTTCTGACGAAAAGCCGCCGAAAGCGCGTGCGAGCTATCGATGGTCACCTCAAATGTCGTGACGGCCTGGGCGTCAGCACGCAGTTCATTGAGCCGCGGCGCCAGAATTGGGGCAAACTCGCTTGGCATGCCAATCCGCATCGCGTCGTTCGGATTGTTGCGCCCAAGCTCGTCGAGCATGTCGTCATGCAGCCGCAGCAGGCGCTTTCCATAGTCGAAGCAGACTTCCCCTACTGGCGACAATTCGAAGCGTCCGCCTTTCTTGAACAATGGCGCTTCGACGAGTTCCTCGAGCCGTTTAACCTGAAGGCTGATCGTCGGCTGCGTTCGTCCCAGTTCCTCCGCGGCGCGGGTGAAGCCTCGCGCCTCCACGACGGCGATAAAGGCTCGCAGAACGTCGATGGGGATGCCGCGCATCAAGAGAGCCTCCCAGATAGGATTCTGTTCCATGTGTACAATGTTTTCGCTCCCGCCATAAGCGGCAGACATGCAACTATTCGCGTGTTCCGCCTGACGCTGTCGGTCACCGAGAGACAAAGGCGCGATTTCAAACGGCCAAGCTTCGAGTTTCCTTATCCTTGCGTCGATTGACGTATCGGCAGGTGAGCGGAAATACTATTTTCAATATTGAAATAGAGAACGCAAAACATAGATCATGACATGTGGCTTCGCGCAGCTCTGAACACCGTCTCTGCTCCGGAACTCAAATAAAGATCTGCCTGACGTATCGTAAGTACGGCTTCATCAAGCAGTCGAAAGGCCACGTCCGCATGTATAGCGAGGTCGGTCATGGCACCACCGCCGGGATCTACCTACCGCGGATGGAGGGCGCCGCACGGATCGAATCCGCGCCTGCGGCTGCGCAGGCGGAAAGCGCGGAGACACCGCGAGCTCGCCCGGGCCAAGTCGTCCTGGTCGTCGAGAACGACGACGAGGTGCGCGATTCGACCGTCGCCCTGCTCGAAGATCTCGGCTATTTACTGCGCTCCGCGCGCAACCGGGCCGAAGCGCTAGCGTCCGTTTCACGACGGCGAACAAGTCGACACCCTGTTCAATGACATCGTTCTGCCCAGGGCATGAACGGGCGGACGCTCTCGCTCGAGGCGGCCACCCTGCGACCTGATTTGCCGGTCCTCTTCACCGCCGGCTATGCCCGAAACGCGATCATCCATGAACGGCGGCTTGACCCCGGCGTACAGTTTCTCGCCAAGGCATACACGCAAGAAGAACTGGCGCATAAAGTGCGCGGTTATCAACTCGTCCGCGAAGCCCCGAAGGGCATCAGCCCCAAGCTTGCAGTCAGCGCAGCAGCTTGAACGCGTACGGCGACGAGTCGCTCTTGCCGATGCCGGGAATGCACCAGAGCTTGCAGAGCGGTTCGATGGCGCAAGCCGCCTCGACCGCGCCCATGTCCTCTGTGTCCCAGCTGAACTGGTCGAGAATTTGCGCGACCGTTTTCTTGGCGCTCGCGTCGTTGCCGCAGATGAACATTGTTGGCCTACCGCCGGTAAAATGCGGATTGATCATCTGCCCGCTGCCGACCGAATAAACGCCTTTACAAAATGCGCTGTCGGATAAGATTTCTGCAGCCGCTCCATCGGTGATTCGTTCTGGGGCGTGAAGAAGGGCAGCACGCCGTTGACGGGTTGCCCGCGTCGATCACCGTCTTGCCCTCAAGCGCCGTGGCGCCGAGGAGCTTGAGCGCCGCCTTCGCAGCGTCTCCCGCGACCGCGATGACCACGAGATTGCCGAACCGCCGCGTCGGCGGACGGCTTGACCTTGACACCGGGATTCTTCGCTAAGGCCACGCTAGCTGTCGGCTTTCAGGAGGTTGTCCATTCGGTTTGAACCGTGAACGCTGATGTCGCCAAACATCAGTGATTCGCGGAGGACCGAATGGACACGCATAAGAATGCGCCTTTGACGCCCAAAGGTCGAGAGATGATGGTTCGAGCGGTCGTGGATGAAGGCCTGTCCAAAGCGGCCGCGGCGCGTCAGTTCAACACGACGCCGAAGACCGTCGGCAAATGGATCGAGCGGTTCGAGGCCGAGGGCGTCGAAGGTTGCGCGACCGCTCATCGCGTCCGCATTCATCGCCGAGCCAAGCGACGCCGGCCATGTGCGCGGCGGTCGAGGCCTTGCGCCGGCAGCGCCATACTGGCAAGCAGATCGCCGCCGAGGTCGGGGTTTCGGCGGCGACCGTCAGCCGCATTCTCAAGCGCCTCTGCCTCAACCGGGTATCTGCGCTCGAGCCGGCCGAGCCGGTCCGCCGTTATGAGCGGGCCGCCCCAGGCGAGATCATCCACATCGACATCAAGAAGCTGGGCAAGTTCAACCGGATCGGTCACCGGATCACCGGCAACCGCACAGGTCAGAGCAACACTCGGGGAGTGGGCTGGGAATATCTGCATCTGGCGATCGACGACCACTCGCGCCTCGCCTACTCGGAAATCCTGCCCGACGAGAAACGCGCGTCCTGCCTTCGCTTTCTCTTCAACCCCCTGCGCTTCTTTCGCAGCCTCGGCGTCAAGGTCCGCCGCGTCATGACAGACAACGGCTCAAGCTTCCGATCCTTCCGCTACGGCAAAGCGCTGCGCCTGCTCTCGATCAAGCATCTGCGCACCAAGCCCTACACCCCGCGAACCAATGGCAAAGCTGAGCGCTTCGTCCAGACCAGCTTGCGCGAATGGCCTTATGCCCGCGCCTACAACACCTCCGACGAGCGCGCCGCCGAGTTGCCAGTCTGGCTCCACCAATACAATTGGCATCGACCTCATGGCAGCCTTAAATTAAATCCGCCCATCAGCAAACTCACCCTAACCCAGGACAACCTGTTGAGGCTCCACATCTAGAGCAGCCAGCGGTCGGGATGAGCAAGCCGGCCGAAACGGGAGGCTCGCGTTGGCCGCGGCCTGAAAGAGCCCGGCCAATCACGAGCTGCAAATGGCTCTCGACAAAACACGAACAAGTCGGCACCGATGATCGCGCCGTAGAGCGGGCCCATCCGGCAACGGCAGCGACAATCGCCATTACCGCCGCGAAGCCGCCGGCAGTGAAGAAGTCCGGTGGCGCGTTGAAGCCTTTCTGGTGTTCGGCGACGAGCCTGTCTGCTTGTGCCTGAGCGGACCGGTGAACCCGTAGATGAGCGCAACCTTGAGATCGTTGGCTGCCGCCACTCCCGCGGAGGCGATGCGCGCCGTGGCGAAGGCGAGGACTTTGAGACCGAAGCTCATGCGCGCCCTCTTGCCGCATTATGGGGAGTGCGCGCCATCCACGTACGCCGTCTCCCACGGTCCAGCAATTGCTCTCGAACGTTGAGCTTAGTCTTCGATCGTTCTACGGAAAGGTGCCGGGGCTCAATTGCCTTAGGTGGAGACGCGGTGCGCGCGGCCAGGCTTGCGCCGCGGCGCAGTCGCCCGTATATAGCCGCCCTGGCCGCCTCGCCGGGCCACGTCGGAGTGTAGCGCAGCCTGGTAGCGCACATCGTTCGGGACGATGGGGTCGGAGGTTCGAATCCTCTCACTCCGACCAAACAAATCAAGCACTTACCCGTCTGGCAAGATTGCTGACGGGCAGCTTACGGGCAGATTGATGCCTGCCAGCCGCCGCCACCTCCGACCTGGCCGACCGGCTGCGTTGGCGTCCGAGCGCTGGCCTTGGTGGCTAACGGGCTAGACCATAAAAATTATCACAGGCTAAGCCCCAGAATTCGTTGGCAAAACCTCACCTCCTCGCAGTTTCATTAACAATTTTTGATGAAAGTGCGCGGCGTGGCTGATGACATTTTCGGCCAAAAATGGCACTAATTTATTTACGCTGGGCGTAGCCGCGCCGGCCTGATTCGACCCTCCCCTAAACCCTCGTCAAACCGCTTCCAGCCGACGCATTTCTGCGCTCGGTGACGACGCGCGTTCCTCCCTTTAAAAAGCGGAGAAATTTATGACCGAAAAAGCTGACGGATCCACACTGCGCGACGATTTGATTTGGGGCGCCACGGCGGTCGCGGTCGAGTTGGGGATCGATCGCCGAACCGTCGAAGCATTGGTCGTGGAGGGAAAAATTCCGGGCGCTCGAATCGGCGGGAGAATCGTCGTCTCTCGTCGGAGGCTTAGGGAATTTTTCTACAACGCTGCCGGCAGCGGACGCGGCGTCTAACCCAGCACAGCACAAAGACGAAAAACCGGGCCGCCTTCCGCAAGGCGCGCCCGGTTTCTTTTTGTCGTCATTCAAGCCGGGTGTGGCGCCCGGCCAAGAAGGATAGCCAAAAATGGATACACTAGACGACGGCTCTTACGCAAGCGGAAAATCGCCAGATCCGTGGAATTATCACGGGAAAATAGAGAACAATTTGCCGAAAGTTGAGGGCGTCGATGGCGCAGCGGCGCACGGCGGCAATGGCGCTGATCGGGGAGCGCCCCCGCCTGGCCCGCGGTTCGTCTCGGCCGAGACGTTCTGCAGAGCCTATGAGCCGGTCAGTTACGCGGTTGAGCCGTTCGTTCGTTCCGGGTCAATTTATACGCTGACCGCCAAGACGGGCGCCGGTAAGACCGGCCTAGTCGTGGCGACTGCGATGGCCCTCGTTTCTGGCGCGGGCGAGACGATCATTGGACGTGAAGTCACGAAGGGCCGAGTTGCCATCATCGCGGCTGAAAACCCTGACGACCTCCGTATGCGGATCATGGTGGCTGCCTACGTATTGAATATTGATCTGAGCGAAATTGCCGGGCGTTTTGTCATCCTCGACAAGCGGACGAGTCCGGAAGACCTTTTTTTGAAGCTCAAAGCGCTTTCCGCAGACGAATTTGGGCCGTTCACGCTCATTATGATTGACACGCTGGCGGCGTTCTTTGACGGCGACAACATCAACGACCCCGTTCAGGGCGGAAACTTCATGCGGCGCTTGCGACCGCTGACGACACTGCCGCGGCGACCGTCGGTTATCGTCGCGGCGCATCCGGTCAAAAACGCCGCCGACGACAACCTCGTGCCCTACGGCGCTGGTGCGATCCTGAATGAAGTGGATGGCAACCTGACCCTTTGCCGCTCGGGCGAGACCACGATCTTGCATTGGCAGGGCAAGCTGCGCGGCGTCGAATTCACGCCCACACCATTCAAGTTTGAAATCATCGGCAGTCCTGACGTGCTGGACGTCAAGAACCGTCAGGTTCAGTTGCCGGTGCTGAGGCCGTGCGCCGAAGCCGATGTTGAGAAGAAGCAGGCTGCCGATGACGACCGCGACACTGCCGTCCTGAGGGCGATGCAGGAAACCCCGGGCGCGACGGTGCGCGACTTGGCTGCGGCAAGCGGCGTGAGCAAGAGCGCGGTGAGTCGCAGCCTTCAAAGTTTGAAGGTCGATAAGCTCGCCGACGTGACACTGGGCAAATGGTTCGTGACCGCGCGCGGCAAAAAGGCGCTCGGACCAGCGATCGAGATTGAGCAAGGAGTCCCATTTTAGGCGATCATTCCAACTGATAGATTGATTGGCCAATGCATCTTAAAAACCGATTAAAGCTATAAATACTCGGTGGGACAGTTTAATAGATAAGACTTTGAAATATCAGCGAAAAGCCTGGGACAAGAAAAACTCGGTTTTGTCCCGCCTGTCCGCGGGACAAACATCGGGACAATGGACAAGCTAACCCATTGATATAATTGCTGTCCCAGCGGGACAAGGGCCGGGACAAAAACCCATTCTGTCCCGCTGTCCCGCCCCTTCTCTCTCTTAGAGAGGGGCGGACCGGGACAAGGGCCGGGACAGAAGTGTCCTTGGGACACCTTCTCGAATGCCCTGAAGAGAACACCCCCAAATGAAGGAAACTAGCATGACCCTCCTCGTTAACTCCCCCGCCGCAGTCGTGATTCCATCAACCTCGCCGTCAGCCATCCATTGGACGCGTGAAGACCGCCTGGCGGACGTTCGCATCGTCCTTTCCAACATCGTCAAGGCGGTCCGGCCCGAGATGCGGGAAGAGGTTTCCGCCATCGCCGAAACTCTCTTCGAACATGCCCTGGAAAGAACGTTTGGCGACAAATCGCGATCGTCGTCTGACGCGTGTTGCCGCACCATTTGACGGCCCGAAGACACCACGCTCTGGCTGACCATCCCCTCTTCGTGCGCGATCGGCGCCGGGCCGACCAATCCCCGGCGGCGGCAATGCCACGGAAAACAGAAGACCGTCTTCACCCCTGG
>CAVSSS010000031.1:0-445368 GCA_963730555.1 uncultured Alphaproteobacteria bacterium
TCAACGCCTTCGCCGCACGGGCGAAGTCTGCGTCGGTCAGCGTTGTGCTCATGGCAGCGCCTCAGCGAATGAGGGCCGCCCCTAATCAGGCGGTTCTTATCTCATTGATCGCAGCAGGGCGACAGGGGCGGCCAAGGGCCGCTTTCGGGCGGGGCGGGGTAGAGTTGAACGTCCGGAGCGACTGAGGCGCGCCAGCGCGCGGCTGCGGCCTCGAGGAGCGGGATTAAGAGCGCCGCGTCGACCGGCGTCGGCCAGGTCGGGCAAGTCGCCCCGAGGCGGGTTCCTTCCCTGTTGCAACCGACTACAACTTTCCAGAAGGGGGGCTTTTGAACTTCAAGGAAATCTGGAGAAAAGTGTGACAATTTTGTAGACAACGAAGCGCGCAAACGCGCGTCGTGGCGAGGTTTAAGTGATTGATATAATTCTGGAATTTTGCGGGCGGGCGGAAAAGACGCGAACGTCTTAGCAAACCGCCGCCTTCAGCCTCTCGGCCACATCTCCAGGAGCAATGCTCTTTGGGACATATGCCCGAGGCGCCCCTCCATTGCAAGCGCTTGGCGGTGGAGGTTAACGGGGGGGCAGCGCGATATGTCTTGCAGGCAGGGGCCCGAAGGAAAAGCCATCGACGCGACCAAGCCGTTGGTCGAAATGAAATGGCTCACGGCCGCAGCGGTCAGGCGACACAAGTCTGCCTTTGCGCGATCGGACCGCCGATAGTCCGTCAACGAACTCCAGTATGCACGCTGGTTTCAGACGCGAGGCACGAACAGGCTGATCAGGCGAGGCTGCAGCGCTGGCAACCGCGCCTGATCAGCCAATACGCCGGAACGCACGAAGCCGATCAGGCGGCCGGCGGCGTGTCCGACGAGGAGGTGGGCGTTGGAGTGGCCTTCTTGCGCTTGGCTGGCGCCCGCTTCGCGGCGGACTTCTTGGCGGCGCCCTTCTTGCCCGCGGACTTCTTCGCCACCGTCCTTCTGGCGGTGGTCTTCTTCGCGGAGGCTTTCTTCACTGCGCCTTTGCGGGTGGCCTTCTTGGCGACGACCTTGCGGGCGGATTTTTTAGCGGGCTTTTTGGCGGCGGACTTCTTCGCCGTCTTCTTGCTGGCAGCTTTGGGCATGTATCAAGTCCCTCTCAATCATCCACTCTCGGCGCAACATGTGCGCCATGCAGATGCACGAGCGAAGGTACATTCGTTTTGATTTCACGCAAGCGTTGCACACGCACGCGACACGCGTCGAACGCGGTGACTATCGAATTATCGCGCGCACTCGGAGCTCTGATCGTTCATTGACGAGAGCGCTCGCACGCGCTGTCCACTCCGTTCACAACGACACTCGCGTTCGCATGCGAGGCTTCTGCACAGCAGCTGAGGCCATCTCGCTCGATTGCTGATTTTTCCATAGATTATAGGCGTCTCCGAGAATCGTTCTCGCCGATGCCGGAGCCATTCATCACGCTCAGGAAGCAGGTCGCGTCAGTGTGAGGTAACGCGTGAAGCAACAAGGCTGGCCGCAGGGAGCGTATCAAATCGAAACGACGCGCATGCTCATCGCAATCGAATTTTTCTTCGCCGTCACTATCAAATTTTTGTCGATGAGACGCTGCAACCGCCCACTTCACCGCGCGAATCGCGCTGACAAGCAAGTGATTCGCAGCGCGATTCAATTCGAAGTCAGACGCCGAGACGCTTCTTGAGCGCGTCGCTTACCGCTTGCGGATTGGCCTTGCCGCCGGTCGACTTCATCACTTGACCCACGAACCAGCCCAACATGCCGGGCTTCGCTTTGGCCTGCTCGGCCTTGTCGGGATTGGCCACGATGACCGCATCGACCGCACTGTCGATTGCGCCTGTGTCGGTCACCTGACGCAGACCGTACCTTTCGACTAGCGCGCGCGGATCCGCACCGCGGTCATCGGCGAACAGCTTCACGAGCAGATCCTTGGCCATCTTGCCGGAGATGACGCCCTCGCTGATGAGATCGACGAGGCTCGCCAAGGACGCGGGACTCAAGCCTCCGTCCTTGACCGCGACGCCTTGCGCGTTGGCCTGCGCGGCGATGTCGCCCATCAGCCAGTTGGCGACGGCCTTCGCGTCGCGTTTGGTGCCGCCGTTCTTGACGGCGTCCTCGAAGAAATCCGCCGTCTCCCGTTCTGCGACGAGGATCGAGGCGTCATAGGCCGAGAGACCGTAGTCGGCTATGAAGCGAGCCCGCTTGGCGTCAGGCAATTCGGGCAGCTCGGCGGCCAGCGCGTCGATGAAAGCTTGATCGAGTTCGAGCGGCAGCAGGTCGGGGTCGGGGAAATAGCGGTAGTCGTGCGCCTCTTCCTTGGAGCGCAACGAACGCGTTTCCCCACGCGTAGGATCGAACAGCCGCGTCTCCTGCTCGACGACCCCGCCGTCCTCGATGAGCGCAATCTGACGGCGCGCCTCCGTCTCGATCGCCTGGCCGATGAAGCGAATGGAGTTGACGTTCTTGATCTCACAACGCGTGCCAAGGGCTTCTCCCGGGCGGCGCACCGAGACATTGACGTCGGCGCGCAGGTTGCCCTTCTCCATGTCGCCGTCGCTCGAGCCGATATAACGCAGGAGGGTGCGCAATTTGCCGACATAGGCCTTGGCCTCATCAGCTGAGCGCATGTCGGGCCTGGAAACGATCTCCATCAGAGCGACCCCCGAGCGATTGAGGTCGACGAAGCTCATCGTCGGCGACTGGTCGTGCAGCGACTTGCCCGCATCCTGCTCGAGATGCAGGCGCTCAATCCCAACTTTGGTGGAATGGTCTGGGGTGAGATCGACCTGGATCTCCCCCTCCCCCACGATCGGACTTTTGTACTGGGAGATCTGATAACCCTGCGGCAGGTCGGGATAGAAATAGTTCTTGCGGTCGAAGACTGAGCGACGATTGATCCTGGCTTTGAGGCCAAGGCCGGTGCGCACTGCCTGAGCCACGCATTCGCGGTTGATCACGGGCAGCATGCCGGGCATCGCCGCATCGACGAGCGAAACATGCGAGTTGGGCTCGCCGCCGAACGCCGTCGAGGCGCCCGAGAACAGCTTGGAGCGCGAAGTCACCTGGGCGTGGACCTCGAGACCGACGATCACCTCCCAATCGCCAGTCGCACCTTTGATAAGCTTTGCGCTCGCCTTCTCTGTCGCCATGCTCATAAGCTCTACTCTCGTCCGAAGTCCTTGGGCATATCGCGCCGGCGCCTCACGCCCACCAGGGCTCCGGGAGCGTCATACGACCTGCCGACTGCTCGATCGTCTCGCCGAGCGCAAACAGCGTCTCCTCGTCGAACGGCCGGCCGATGAGCTGAAGCCCAAGCGGCAAGCCGTCGCTCGATAGCCCCGCGGGTGCGACAAGTCCCGGCAAACCCGCCATGTTAACGGTAACGGTGAAGACGTCGTTGAGATACATTTCGACCGGGTTGTCGGAGCCCTTCTCGCCGATCCCGAAGGCGGCGGATGGCGTGGCGGGGGTGAGAATCGCGTCGACGCCGTCAGCGAATGCGCGCTCGAAGTCGCGTTTGATGAGGGTGCGGATTTTCTGCGCCCTTACATAATAAGCGTCGTAATAGCCCGCGGAGAGGACATAGGTGCCGATCATGAGCCGCCGCCGCACCTCCGGCCCGAACCCCCGGGCGCGGGTCTTCTCGTAAAGCTCGATGACGTCGGCGCCGGGTTCTCTGAGGCCGTACCGCACCCCGTCGTACCGCGCGAGATTGCTCGAGGCTTCCGCGGGCGCCACTATATAATAAGCAGGTAGCGCGTAGGGCGTGTTCGGGAGGCTAACGTCAACGACGCTTGCGCCGGCAGCGCGAAGCCAGTCGGCGCCACGCGCCCACAAAGCCTCGATCTCGCTGCTCATGCCGTCGAGACGATACTCCTTCGGCACGCCGATCTTCATGCCCTTGACCGAGCGTCCGACCGCAGCTTCGTAATCTGGAACGGAGGTCGGCGAGCAAGTGGAATCCTTAGCATCAGGCCCGGCCATCGAGCGCAGCATGATCGCGGCGTCGCGCACGGTCCGCGCAAGCGGCCCGGCCTGATCGAGCGACGAGGCGAAGGCGACCATGCCGTATCGCGAGCATCGACCGTAGGTCGGCTTGACGCCGACAATGCCAGTGAAGGCCGCAGGCTGGCGGATGGACCCGCCGGTGTCGCTCGCCGTGGCCGCAAGACAAAGGCGCGCGGCCACAGCAGAGGAAGAGCCGCCGGACGAGCCGCCCGGAGTGAGAAGACCGCGCTTCCCGGAACCCAGTGCCGCGCGCGCTCTGTCGCGGCTCCAGTTGGGCGGCGCCCACGGCGAAGCGACGGGTCCGTAATACGACGTCTCGTTGGAGGAGCCCATGGCGAACTCGTCCATATTGAGCTTGCCCAGCATCACCGCGCCGTCACGCCACAAGTTCGCGGTGACGGTCGATTCGTATGTCGGCTTGAAGCCGTCCAGAATATGGCTGCACGCCTGGGTATGGACTCCTTCGGTGGCGTAAAGGTCCTTGACGCCAATCGGCAATCCCTCGAGCGGACCCGCCTCTTTCCTCGCAAGGCGCGCGTCGCTGGCCTCAGCCATCTCAAGAGCCTTGTCCGCCGTGACCGCGACAAATGTGTTGAGCCCCTTGGCGCGCTCGATCGCTTCGAGATGCGCCTTGGTGATCTCCAGGCTGGAAATCGCCCGAGACTTGAGACGATCGCGCGCCTCGGCGAGCGTGAGCGTGGTCAGGTCGGTCAAATTGAATCCTTGAAGACGAGCGTCCGCCGCAGCGGCTCACTCGATCACTTTGGGAACGACAAAGAAGCCATCCTCGGTCAGGGGCGCGTTGGCCAGCACCAGCGGCGCAATATCACCGTCGGCGACAACGTCCTCGCGCATCGGCAGCCGCATCGGAATGACCGAGGTCATCGGCTCGACGCCCTCGACGTCGACCGAATCGAGAGCCTCGACGAACTTGAGAATGGCGTTGATCTCGCGTTGCAGATCCGGCGTCTCGGCGTCGCTGACCTCGATGCGCGCGAGATGCGCGATGCGGCGGACGGCGTTGAGATCGACGGACATCCAAAGCTCCCAAAACACCTTGGAACGTGGGCGCGCCCCTATACATCGCCAATATTTCGCTGGCAAACAGGGACGCGAGACGCGGCTCAGGTTGGGCGGCGCTGGCTTGCGGCGGTCGACTTGCGCGCCAGCGCATGATAGGCGGTCGCGCCGATGCATCGTCCGATTGCAATCGAGAATCTTGCCCTCAACCTCCCTCCTAAGGCGCGCTTGATCGGCATCGACCTAGGCTCGAAAACCATCGGCCTCGCCATCTCCGACGTCGAGCGCCGCCTCGCTTCACCATTGAAGACCCTGCCGCGCGGCGCCTTCGCGAGAGACGCGGACAGCCTGATCGCGATCTTCTCCGAATTCGATATCGCCGGTATCGTCCTCGGGATGCCGCTCGATCTCGAGGGACGCGACAATCCGCGCGCCCAATCGACGCGCGCTTTCGCGCGCAATCTATTGGCACGGACGCGTCTGCCGATTGTCTTTTGGGATGAGCGGTTCTCGACTACCGTCGTCACCCGGTCGCTTATCGCCAATGAGGTATCCCGCGCCCGGCGGGCGCGAGTAATCGACAAGATGGCGGCGGCCTATATTCTGCAGGGCGCCCTGGATCGTCTTGTCGCTCTGACGCGCGCACAAACGGGCGAGCCGTAGCCGTTTCCAACACTTCTTCTCGCTTGTCTCTACATAATTGTGGAAGCCCGACCTCGCCATTATTGTCGGGAACGTCTTGTTTTTCGGACGAAAATCAGCGTCTTTTACCGTGTAGACTGAGGTTGTGCCCGAATCAACGCGAGCCGCGTGTTGAGTACGGCTATGACCCCGGAGTAGAGCGCCTGAAAGGGTCCGCCCCCCTCCGCCGAACGGGACAGCGTTGCCGTATGATTGAGGAAATGGGTTTCCCGAGACGCATACGTGGAGAACAAGGGCGAGCCGCAAGAAACGGGTCGGGGAGACTGCCCAGAAGAGCTAGTGATTCGTCACAGCGGGCTGTCACGCATGAAGCGCTCGATGTCGCTCGTTACATCACAGACATGACCGCTCAGCTCGAAGCCATGGCGATTGCGGCCCGCCTCGACCTGCTTGCTTATTTCCTTGGGATGGCCAAAGCGGAAAGCGAAATTTACGTTCGCACCAACGCCGTCTCCGAAGCCGAGCGCCCAGACGATCACACAGACGAACAGCAGCCCTTCGACATTGCAGTTGGATTCCCTCGCGGGAACAACTCGTTCGACTGACGCTCCCGAACTTCTTAACTTTCGTTGGCGTTTCCGCGCAACGCGACGCGATTGCCTGAATATTCGACGCGCCCCGCCACTTCGAGCTCGAGCAGCGCCACCCGCACCGCCCGCGCCGAAGCCTCCGCGGCCCGAGCTAGTTCGTCGAGCGTAATTGGCGAAGGGCCGAGCAAGGCGACGATACGTTCGCGCGCGGCTTCGGCTTCGTCGCCGGCGCTGTAGGGCGCTCCGCTCGCATCGTCGAATTCCTCGCCGGGCCGGGTTCGAGGCGTCGATTGAGGATCGACCCCGTACAAAGCTTGCTCCGCCCAAAGAGGTTCGCCGGGCTCGCCGCTCGCCTCGCGCATAGCGGCAAGATCGTTCGGGCGCACTGGCTCAAGCGCCGTCAGGACATCGTCTGCGCCGGTGCAGATCGATGCGCCTTGCTTCAGGAGATCGTTGGTTCCCTCGGCGCGCGGATCGAGGGGAGAGCCTGGCACGGCGAAGACCTGACGGTTTTGCTCGAGTGCGAAGCGCGCGGTGATGAGCGAGCCCGAACCCCGCGCCGCCTCGACCACCACAACCCCCAAGGCAAGCCCTGAGACGATGCGATTGCGGCGCGGGAAGTCTCGCCCTCGCGGCTCCCACTCGATCGGCATTTCGGAGACGACCGCGCCCGATTCGATCATCCGCTCCATCAGCGGCACAGCCTCGCCGGGATAGGGCTTTCCATGTCCCCCGGCGAGCACCCCGACAGCGCCAGTCTCCAGGCTCGCGATATGGGCGCGTTGGTCGATTCCGCGCGCCAGCCCAGAGACGACGACATAGCCGGCTTGCCCCAACCCGCGCGCCAGCCGCTCGGCGAAAGTCAGTCCTGCAGCGGAAGCGTTGCGCGAGCCAACGATTGCGACCGCCGCCTTGCGCAACGCGGCCGCCTGCCCCCGAAGCGCAAGGATGGGCGGCGCGGAATCGATCTCCTGCAGCGCCGGCGGATAGTCCGGCTCGCCGAGGGCCACGAAGCGCACCCCGCATTTGCGGGCGGCGATCAGCTCTTTTTCGACCTCATCGACCGGAGCGACGCGGATAGGACGCTTCGCGCCCCCCCGCCGCGCAAGATCCGGCAGCGCCTTCAAGGCCGAAGCGACGCTCCCGCAGTTAGTGACGAGGGCACGAAAGGTTCGCGGGCCCACATTCTCCGAACGGAGGAGTCGCAGCTAATCGAAGCGCTGCTGGTAAGGCGCAACTCAGGCTTGTTCGCCATCCGCTCTAATTCTTCTGCCCGATTTTCGTCTCTGAACCTTTGAGAAGGCGAACGATGTTGGCGCTGTGCTTGAACCAGATGAGCGCCGACAGCGCCGCGAGGACGATCGCTGCGCCGCTCTCTCCGATTGCGAACATGGCGAGCGGCGAAGCAATCGTCGCGGCCAGCGCCGCCGCCGACGAGTAACGCGTGAGCGCCGCGATTGCGAGCCAGACGACAGCGAATACGATCGCCGCCGGCCAAGCAAGGCCGATAAGACCGCCAAGATAGGTCGCGACGCCCTTGCCGCCGCGGAACTTGAGCCAAACCGGATACATGTGGCCGAGGACCGCGCCAGCCGCCGCGGCAAGCGTCGTCGACGGCCCAAATAACCACCACGCCAAAACGATCGCTAGCGTCGCCTTCAGCGCGTCAAGCGCGAGCGTCGCCGCCGCGAGCCCCTTGCGGCCGGTGCGCAAGACGTTGGTCGCGCCGATGTTGCCGGAGCCGATCGAACGCAAGTCCCCTGCCCCGGCAAGCTTCGTCAGCACGAGACCGAACGGAATCGATCCCAGCAAATAGCCGAGCGCCAGCGCCAACGCCCCGCCATACCAAACCCCGAACATGCACGCTTCCAGCCGACGCGGGTTGAACGAAAGATCTTCAGGAAGACTATTCGTACGCGACGCGCCCGGCAACCAGCGTCATCTTGATCCGGCCCTCGAGCCCGGCACCGTCGAAGGGCGTATTGCGGCAGCGCGAATGGAGCGAGGCGGGATCGAGCACATAGGGCTCGTCCGGATCGAACCTGATGACGTCGGCCGGCGCGCCGACGGAGAGCCTGCCGACTGGCAACCGCAGGATCTCGGCAGGCCGGAAAGTCATAGCGCGAATGATCCGCGGCAGGGCGACATGTCCGCCGGCAACGAGGCGCAAGCTCGCCGATAGCATCGTTTCGACGCCAATCGCGCCCGCCGCGGCTTCCGCGAACGGCAGCCGCTTGGTGTCCACGTCCTGGGGATCGTGGTCGGAGCAGACGACGTCGATGAGCCCCGCGCTGAGGGCATCGACTAAGGCAAGGCGCTCGTTCTCGTCACGCAGCGGGGGCTTGAGCTTGAGAAACGTGCGATAGTCGCCGACGTCGAGCTCGTTCAGGATCAGGTGATTGATCGACACGCCGCAGGTGACCGGCAGTCCCGCCTCGCGCGCCCGCGCCATCGCCTCGAGCGACAGACGGTTCGATATCAGCGCCGCGTGGTAGCGGGCACCAGTCAGCGCGACCAGACGCAGATCGCGCTCCAGCACAATGGTCTCCGCCTCGGGCGGCACGCCCGGTAGGCCAAGCCAGCTCGCGCGCAGGCTCTCGGCCATCACCCCCTCGCGGCTCAGCGACCGGTCCTCGCAGATCGGCGCGATGAGCGCATCAAAGTCGCGGGCGTATGTCATGGCGCGGCGCATGGTCAGCGCGTCGGCGACTGAATAGGGCCCATCCGAGAAGGCGATCGCGCCTGCTTCTGCGAGCAAGCCGATTTCGGCGATCTCCTCGCCTTTGAGCCCCTTGGTCAAGGCCGCGGCGGGGTGAATGCGGACTTTTGCATCGTCGCGCGCCCGGCGCAGGATGAAGTCGACCACCGCAGGGTCATCGACCGGCGGATTGGTGTCGGGACGCGTGATAAGCGTGGTCACGCCCCCCGCGGCCGCGGCGGCGCTGGCGCTGGCGATGGTCTCGCGATGCTCGGCCCCGGGCTCGCCAACGAAGGCGCGCATGTCGATAAGGCCCGGCGAAACGACATCGCCCCCGCAGTCGACGACTCGCGCCTCAGCCGGCGCCTGTTCGCGCGTGACCTTGGACCCGACGCCGGCGATGACGCCGTCGATCACGATAAGTCCGCCGCGCGTCTCGGTCTCCTGGACGGGATCGACGAGACGCGCGTTGATGAAAGCGATCGGCGAAGCTGAAGGCATGAGGCGCGCCATTGACTACCGGGGGCGCCAGACAGCGCAAGACGCCCGATCGGCAAGTGCGAAACATTCGTCTTGCCTGCCTCGCCAAAAGCCGCTAGAGCGCCCGCTCGCTCGGAGCTCGTTTCGCCGCCCTGGGCGGATCAATGCGCCCGTAGCTCAGCTGGATAGAGCACCAGACTACGAATCTGGGGGTCAGGAGTTCGAAATCTCTTCGGGCGCGCCACTTCCGAATAAAACTGGGCACTCCGGCTGGGCCGCCGCCGCCGCTGGCGGCGACGAGCCGCTCCAGGACGCCCTTGCGGCCCCAGATGCGGATTTCATCGTCGTCGACTTCCACCTGGTCGATGACCGAGCGGATGTAGGCGCGGCGGAAGGGCGTGTCGCCAGTCAGGACGTTTGAACGCATCGTCTCGACGAATTTCGCGATCTTCTCGTCTGTGATGCGGGCGCGCGGGTTTGTTTCGACGACGGCGCGGTCATAGGCGATCTGCGCGATGTCGCGCTCGGTTTTGACGGCGGCGATGCGGTCTTTGAGCGTCTGGTCGTTGAGATCGGCGAGGCCGCTTTCGATGGCGGCGTAAAGCCGGCCGAGGCGGCTTTCGGCGTCGCTGATTTTGGCGCGGAGGGCCGTCAGGCGGGTTGCGTGATCCTCGTTCTTTGCTGCCTGCCGCTCCATCAGGCCGGCGAGGAGGTCGCCGACACGCTCGGTCGTGAGCAGGCGATCGGCGAGGCGATCCGTCACCAGCCGGTCGAGCTTATCGCTCTTGCCCTGCTGGGCGCAGGTCGAGCAGGTGTAATAGCGATAGCGTCCGGTCTTCCCCGTGCGTAGCGTCATGCCGCCACCGCAGCCGGCGCAGGTGGCAATCCCGGTCAGCAGAATGGGGCCGGTGACGATGCGCGGCGGCAGGACTTTCGGATTCCTGGATTTGAGCTGCGCCTGCACGGCGTCGAACGTTTCCGCGTCGATAATCGGATCGACGGCGACGGGGACGTGATCTGCATCGGGCTTGGCCTGCCGGGTTTTCCAGCCTTTGCGGTTGAAGCGGTGCTCTCCTTTATAGGTGGCGCGCGTCAAAATCCCATGCATCTGGGCCGATGCCCCAACGTGCGCCGCCGCGCGTCCGATAGCCGTGTTCGTTGAGCCAGCTTGTCACCGTCTTGACGCCCATCGGGCCGGACGCGCCGTCGCCTTCGCGGAACAGTCTGAATATTAGTTGAATGACTTCGGCCTCGACCGGGTCGATGGCGAGGCGTTTCTTGGTTTTCGCGCCGCGCTGTTCCGCCGCCACGACGGCGTAGCCGTAAGGCGCTTTCGAGCCGTTCCAGAAGCCCTGCCGGGCGTTCTCCTGCATGGCGCGCAGCGTGTGCTTGGCGTTCTCTTTCGACTGGTATTCGTCGAAGAGCGCGAAGACCTGCCGCACCATCACGCTCATCGGATCTTCCCCGAGATCCTGCGTGATGCTGACGAGCCGGACGCCCGCCTTGCGCAGGCGGCGCACATGCATCTCCAGCGCGAAATGATCCCTGGCAAACCGGCTGAAGGAATGGACGAGCACGACGTCGAAGGGCGCGCCGCCCGCGGTTGCCATGTCGAGCATGCGCTGCAATTCCGGGCGGCGGTCATCCGTGCCGCTCATGCCGGGCTCGACGAATTCTATGGCGACATCCCAGCCGCGGGCGGCGCAGTAGGCGAGCGCCTGCCGACGCTGATCGGGGATCGAGAGATCGCCTTCGGCCTGCCGCCCCGTCGAGACGCGCAAATAGAGCGCCGCGCGTCCGGAGCCGGCGTTCCCTTCGGTCTGTTCTTTTTTCATGGCGCGCATCGCCGTCGTCCCGCTCAGACCTTTTCTAACACAGGGCATTTGCGGCGCTTGCGAGTCGGTGCGGTTGCGGTCGGCGGTTTTTGCACTGCGTGCAGAGGCGCGATTTCATCCGCGCCTGTAAGGATGGCGTTCACGACCTGCATCAGGAAAGCCTCGACAGCGTCCAGTTCCGCGGGATCGATGGGATGAGGGCATGAGAAATCATCGATGACGCGCCATGTATGGCTTTCGTCGTTGATGTCCTCGCCGGATGTGCGGCACGATTTGCCCATGCGCCCCATGTGCGCATGGGCGGCCGGGATATCCTGAGCGCGAGCTGGTCACTATCGTTGATTGGCGCCGGCGCCGACCGCGACGTTGTTCGTCAATCGGCGAAGGCATCCGCGTAGGCGGACTCGATTTTCGCGATCTCGTCTTGCCTCAGTTTCGCGAATTCCTTGTCGCGGCCCCGTTGGGAGAGCACCCCGTCATTCTGACGCAGGAAGCTGAACAGGAGATCGGCTGTGCGGTCGGGCATATCGACGATGTTCGCCAGTGCACGTTGGAAGCCGTCATGAGCCTTCAGGAACTTCGCCTCTGCGGGAAGATCGACATCGATCGTCCGTTCGACGCATTGATAGAGAAACTCCGCGTGCGGCGTCGCATCGAAGAACCGGTAGAAATCCCCCGTATCGTTGAGCACCTCCACGTTGTTTTCATCTGTCGGTCGCCATTCGATCACCGGCAGAAGGCGTGCCGAATAGGTCTCAAGCGTGCGCCTGTAATCGTCGATGCGGTCCAGGATCGCCGCCGATACGGGGAACACCACGCCCGGAGGATTGAAGCCCCGTTCTGCCAGGACGTGATGGATCAGGTAGCGGTGCAGCCGGCCGTTGCCGTCCGCGAACGGATGAATGTAGATGAAGCCGAAGGCGAGCGCCGCGGCGGCGAGGACAGGATCGAGGTTCGGCGCGGCGGCGCGGTCGAACGCGATCAGACCGTCGATCAGGGATTGCAGATCCTCGGGGCGGGCGCTGATATGATCGGGGATCGGCATGCGCGTATCGCGATCATGCTCACCGACAAAGCCGCCATCCTCGCGCAGGCCCAATCGAACGAAGCGGTCATCGCCGATGACAATGCGCTGCAGTCGCAGCAACTCGTCGAGATCGATCGGACGGCGTCCGGCTTCGCCGATGGCGCGCCCCCACCGCTGAATGCGGTCGTGGGGCGGATGTTCGTTCTCGATGGCGAAACTGGACCTGGAATCCTTCAGCAGCAGGAAGGCGGCCGTGCGGGCGAGCAGGTCAGTTGGCACATTGGCGACGACCGCGCGCGCGCGCGCGCGCAGGTCGCGCGCGGTGAGCGAGCGCAACGTGTCCGTCCACCCGATCATCGGACAGAAGGCCGGCGTTCCCGGCAGATTGTTTTTTAGGCGATGGCGTGGGGAGGTCGTGCCGGGAACAGCCCATTGCTGATCGGGATCGACCACGGAGGCATAGGCCCCTTTGTCGGCGTCGGGCAGGTCAAGTTTGCTGCCGAGCAGCCATTCGTAGAGGAACCAGGCGCGTCTCGCGTAGGTGCCTGTCGGCGTGGCGCGGACCATCGCCTCGATCGGCGCGGGACCGGTGGCGCGGAAGAGCGCTTTCAGAACGCCGAGATCGAGCCCTTCGTATTTGAGGGCGAAGGTCAGATGCCCATCCAGGTCGCCAGCGGGCGCGTGACGCGGCGTGTAGATATGCCAGCCGTCCTGCTGGTATTGCTTGTGGCGCGGCCCTATGGCTGACAGCGTACGGGGCACCGGTACGCACAGGTGAAGGGCGTCGATGAGAGTCGCGTAACCGACCGGGGTGGCCGCTTCCGGGAGCCTCTGCTCATGAAAAATCGTAACGGGGCGTGAAAAATCGTACTGGCGGGCTTTTTCCATGAAAATGTGTTCTTTGACGTGAAAATTGATTCCAATTATAAATTAGCATGAAAAATCGTACCAAGTCATGAAAAATCGTAACTGAGTGACAATTCCAACGAAAAATCGTTACTTTCCACGCTGCCCACCAGACTGAAACTAGGGAAAACAATTCCTGCGTCGCCCGGGGCAAAACAACCAATCTGCGGATGCCGCTTCGCCTGCCAACACGGTGTGGCGAACGGCTAGGCGGCAGACAGACTGAACCGTCGGTCTGCATTCTGCGACTGTTGCCGGGTGATGCTTCATCTACCGACCCAGTCGTTGCTCGAGAAAAGCGCTGCGGGAGAGATAATCGAAAAATTCAAACATCAACATGGCGGCAGCAAGTATATCGCTGACCCGGAAGCAAAGGCGGAGAAGATTTAAATAAATCGGAATCCTCCATGCGCAGGCATCTACCCGTATGCATGAGCTGAGCCGCGGACATGGGGTTTAGAGGCCGACGATGGGCGGTCGCTGGGCCAGAATAAGGGCGCCGTCTATCTCCATGCGCTCTGGTGTTGGGTACTCGCTCGCTGTGATCAGAGAGTGGACCTCGCCGGGCTTCAGATTGGCTCGAAGCGGATATTCGTTGGTCAGAGAGACGACCATTGAGCGCAGGCGTACCATCACCTCATCGTTAATTAGCTTTCCACCCAGAACCACGGAGTTCAAGGGAAGGGGTGAGAGCAATGCGGCATGTATGAGGTGTCCGAGATAATGGGCTACAAATTCAGCTGACGGTCCCGAGGGTGTGTATCTGGCCGCTGACGATCTTCCTGCCGGCTCATAAGCTGGCGGTCGCGTTATCTCCGAAGTATACTTAACCTCTCGATTGAACCCATCCGTAGCCTCCCTGGCCAGGAGGGCGTGAAGGCCGATCATGCCTTCGACGCAATCTCCGTGAAACGGGCAAAGCCCCGGAAATCCGGTGGCGAGATCTACCGGATGGCGCCGAACGTACAAATGGCCGAATTCGGTATTCGAAGCGGATTTCCCATAGCCTTCGCCATGAGCTCCCAAGTTTACGCCATTGTCAGCCTTTACGTAGAGGAGTGGAGCGCGGTTGCCGGACTTAGATTGAAAGGCGAAATAGGCCGCGGCGCAAGCTGCAAGATCGTTGACCACATGAATTCTGTCACTGTAGAGCTTGGCGTTACGAGCGACGAAGGACTGCAGCGCCTCATCCTCAAAAAATTTTGCTGTCTCATAGACAGCTTCCAAAATCTCCACCTTGAAATCAAAATGCTCTCGTCTCTGTTCCTTATAATACCAGCTGATTTGACTAAAGGTCGGCCAATTCCAAAGGGGCACTTGTAAAAGTTTCTCGTTGTTCTCAACCACGCCGACCGTGCTGACAACGAGCCTATTGATTCTTTGAAAAACATGATGTGGAGGCCCGTATTTGGCCTGCTCACTATATAAGTTCTTGAATAGCTCCAGGATATTCAAGCGGACCGAGACAAAATAATCGTCCCCTGAAATGTCCTTCGCCTGATAGAATAACTCCTTGCTATCAGTCGTCTTGGCACCGATCCTTCGCCGTTTGACAGCCAGCTCGACACGGTTTTCAACTCCGATAGCTAAAAAGTAGGCATCCCCCACGACCGACGGCATTCATGCTCCCCATCGAGGTTTTATGAGTACGCAGACGGACAGACGGTTTACCATGCTTACGCACAAATCATTGTAAGTTCAACGCATTAGCTGCGCGAATTTATCATTGCATTTGGCGATCTCAAGCTGCTAGGGTGGACCATCGTAATCGCCAAAGGTTGACGCCATGCAAGGCAATAGGATTGCGGTTAAAAACGATATGGATTCAGAGTTTAGGGCACAGATGGACGCCCTTCGTAAAGCGTCATCGTCACGGTCGTATTCGGACCAGAGTTTTAGCTGGGACACCCTGCCGGACCATATCAAACAGGGCATTCCAGAGCCTCCGTCCTTCGAGGACTTCGGAGGCAATGAAGAGGCGTTCGAGGATGCTCGCGCTGGTTGGGAGCGGTCCTTCCTTTGGCCCATTAAGCTCAGGCGGATGCGCGACAAGGACAAAGGTCCTTCTCCAAGCTGATTCCCCCCTATCGCTTCTCGAACGCTATCGTACACGGGTGGCCAGGTGGAGCAGCCTCTAGAAGGTCTGCCGGATTTTCTAACTCGCAGAGACGGGTCAAAATTCCGAACCGGCCCTTACAAGCCAGCAAGAGATGTCGCTGTAGCGTACGCTTCTGCTTTGCGCTTGGAATATGTTCCCATCAGAACTTACAAGCGGGTAGATCGCCGGAGAGCCGGCTTTATTGCGGCTGAGTTTGACCGCATGCGCGATGCCCCAGGCGATCCCGCCGTGCGGGCCTCTTATGAAGCCCTAAAAACCGAAACCCTGGCCCAATATCAGGTGATGCTTTTAACGGGTTTGACCGTAGAGCTTTTCACGGGTCACGATGAGCAAAATCCCTATAACAGGAAGCCCGTGGAAGCTTTGGTCGATATTGTGACCAATCACCATATGTGGGTTGAGGCCACCGAGCGTTACCTTGGTGAAGGGGATCTCGCCTCGCAAGCTAAATACGAGAACAACCCGCTGCTTGCCGTTTCCCCAATATCAATTAGCGGCAAGAGAACCCTCTATAACGATATCTTCAGGGCGGTTCACGATTATTTCGGGCACGCCAAAGAAGGTGTAGGTTTTTTTGCTGATGGCGAGGAAAATGCCTGGAGAGGCCATGCCTCTCTTTATACCCGAGACGCGTTGCCGGCCATGACCTCCGAGCTCCGTGGTCAGAACTCCTGGGTCAATTTCGGTCCGTATGGATACCACGCAAGGCACTTGAAGAGGCCCCGATACACGGATGCAAAAGTCGGGATCCTCCCTTCCTGGTGCTGGGACGACGGACGCCTGGATTAAGGGTGAAGCCACTTCCAAATAAGCATCCAGATTGCCGCCCCGGTTCAAACCGGATTTCAACCGTTCAGTTCGCACTGATGGTCGTCCGGCTTCCAACTATGCGCGCGCGCGGCGCCTTTGGGTCCTTCGAGAAAGTGCTGTGCCAGGATCGCCGTGACGGCAGACGCCGCGTCCTTCAGTTCGCCACGACTCGCCACACGGCCGGTCGCCTTTTCCTGCATGGGTCTGCAAACGACACGCACCTGTTTCCATGCCTTTGTCCAGGTGACTCGGTCTCGGCGTCGCCCGCGCCCTTTCAAAGAACCGCATCGGGTTCTCCTGCGCCCGCTCCGGCCTCGAGGAGGAGTCGATGCCGTCGGGCGCGCGTCCTGAACCTCGCGCGAAGAACGTAGCGGGCGCATCCCGGTTTCGCTTTCCGTGTGTGTTTCTGTCCTCGTCCTGATCCATGATGGCAGCCCTCAATCAAATATATCGCGTCAAGGTCACATCGGAGATCTGAGCCTACGCATCATCGGGATAGCCCGCGGCTCCAGCCGTGGGCCTGTTCCGGTGTCTGCTCCTTTCGCTCCGCCGCGCGTTCGAAGGCGCGCTGCGAGAGTCCGATTTCCCGTCCCCGGCTGCGCTCGTGCGCCTGTCCCAATTGTTGCCGCTCCATGCGATGCAACTCGGCGATCCCTTTGCGTTCCTGAGCCTGGCGCAGTCTCGCCTGCTGCGCCGCCGCGAATTGCCTCTCCTTCAATGCTTCGAGCTCGCGGTGCGCGGCCATGCGCTCGCCTTCACAGCGATTGACGATGGCTTCGGCTTCACGCGCATAGTGCGCTTTTCCTTTGAAGAACGTCACGGCCCGGCCGATCAGGCTTTCGCGGTGTGCGCCAATGGCGTCGAGCGCTTCCTTCTCCCGATTATCGATGCTCTCAATCCGGCGGCTGTGGATCGCGATGGCCGTGTCCTCGTTTTCCTTGAAGCTGTGCATCTCATCGCGTTGCAGGGAGCGGACATGGTCCGTCTGCCGGCGTTGCTCCTCCAGCTGTTGCGCTTTCTGGCGCTGCTGCCGCTCGGCGACCGCGGTTTCCGCGCGTCGCCGGATATCCGCCGCGAGCGCGCGTCTCTTGTCCTGTTCTGCGGTGCCCGTCCCGCCCTTGTTCCTCTCTTCCGCCTGCCGACCGAATTGCCGTCGCAGGCGTTCCTTTTCGACGGCGGCCTTGCCATCCTGTGCGCGCCGGTCCGCTTCTTTTTTGACGGCCTCCTGCCGGCAATCCGCGCGCTTCTTTTCCTCCTGCCGGCGGCTTTCCGCGACGCGGCGTTGTTCCGCCTTCGCAGGCATTCCAGCAAGACGTCCCGGCTCTCGACAAGGTGCTCGACCAGATCAAGACGATGCAGGACGGTCCAGACCGGGACGCCAAGCTCGATGAGGCTTGCAAGCTGATCGAGGATGGCGCGAACCTCCTGGCTTTGGTCAGCAAGGTCGATTATGTCGCCTATCGGTCCGACCGCGTTAAGCTGAAGCTGCCCGCGCGCTCCGGGTCGTCCAATACTTTCCAGTACGTGGCAGAATTCGAGCCGTTGCACTGAGGGGCTAAAGGACAGCGAACCAAGCCTCGGCGTTCTACGGCGGCTCCATCGGTAACCGCGAATGCAACTCTTCGTCTATATTCTTTCGAAGCTCGCGAGCGCCTTCATCACGATGCTGGGCGTTTCGGCGCTTGTCTTCGTGAGCCTACAATTCATCCCGGGCGGATATGCAGATATATTGCTCGGGCCGTTCGTAACTCCAGCCGCTCGCGACGTGATCGAACGGCGCTACGGGCTGGATCAACCGCTGTTGGTCCAGTTCGCGCACTGGCTGGTCTCGGTGCTGCACGGGGATTTCGGCGTATCCATGGTGACCCAACAGCCCGTGATCAACGAGTTCCTGCGGCGCGCGCCTGTTACGCTCGAACTAGCCTCGCTAGCCATGTCGCTGGCGCTAGTGATTGGACTGGAGCTCGGGGTTATGGCTGGCTCTTCCCCGCCTGGGCTAAGGCGTGATGGGTTCGCTCGCGTGATCGGCGCGATCGGCGCCGGCGTGCCAGATTTCGTGCTCGGCACGACGCTCATCCTCATCTTCTCGGTTTGGTCGTTGTGGCTGCGCGTTGGCGGCTACACTCCTTTCACGCAGGATCCAATCCTCAACCTTCGCACGATGCTGCTGCCTGCAATTACCCTGGCCGTATTCGGCGGCGCGTTGATCCTGCGGACCTCTCGAGACGCCGTTTTGCGCGTGATGACGGAGGGGTATATCACCGCGGCCGTGGCGCGTGGCGAACGTCCGATCGACATTGTCCGTCGGCACGTGCTGCGAAACGCCTCGATACCGGTCGTCACCGTCGTGACCACGTATTTCGGCTTCCTGATGGGCGGAGCGGTCGTCGCGGAGGTGCTGTTTTCGATCCCCGGTGTTGGCCTCTACGCGTACAATGGGTTGCAAAATCGGGATTATGCGATTGTCGAGACAAGCGTGCTTTTAGCGGCGCTCGTATTCGTCGCCGTGAACACGCTGGCGGATGTCCTCTACGCGATCATCGATCCGCGCGTCAGCGCAGACGCAACGCGATGAATACGCGCGAAAAGGTCAGCAACGCATGGGCAATGCTGTGGCGCAGGGACCGCTTGTCGGCGATCGGTCTCGTCTTGCTCGCGACGCTGGTCCTCTTGGGACTGTTCGGTCCCTACCTACCGCTGGGCGACGCGACCAAGATAGCCGCGGGCCCGCGCCTCACGCCGCCGTCATGGCGGTTTCCATTTGGCACCGATGAACTCGGACGCTCATTCCTGCCTCGGGTGATTCTCGGAATTCGTGCAACCTTTCTGCTCTCGGCGTCCGCCGTCTTAATAACCTCGTGCATCGGAGCTGTGCTTGGCATGACAGCTGGCTATCTCCGGGGGACCACGGACCAGCTCATTGCGCGCGGCGCAGACGTCCTGTTCGCATTCCCAGCGCTGTTGATCGGATTGCTGATCGCGGCCGTGTTGGGGCCTGGCAATTTCTCGGCCATCGTCGTGATCGCGGTGGCAACGCTGCCTCTGTTCGTTCGCGTGATCCGTTCTGTCACCCTTGGCCTCGCCGGTCGCGGATTTATCGTCGCCGCGGAGGTTGCCGGCGCATCCAGTATGCGGATCATAAGGGTTCACATTCTCCCGAACGTCGCGGGTGCGCTGGTTGTGCAACTCACCTACGCGCTCTCGGTCGGGATGATCATCGAGAGCGTACTGAGCTTTCTCGGGCTTGCGTGCAGCCGCCGGGCGCGTCGCTAGGCTCCTTGCTCCGGCAAGGCAGCGCGTACCTGACGTTCGCTCCTTGGTTGCCGCTTTCCTCCGGTCTCCTCTTGTCCAGCGCGATCATGTCGGTCAATCTGGTCGGCGATGCAATCCGCGACGTGCTTGAGCCGCTGCACGGTCGTCCTCTCACGTGAATGCCCTTGTCGAAGTCCGTGATCTGACGATCGCATACGAATTCGAGCGACCGAAGCGTGTTGGCGCTGGACGGCGCTGAAGTCACAATCGAAGCGGGGGAAAGTCTCGCGATCGTCGGCGAGAGCGGTTCGGGCAAGTCGACGCTCGGAATGGCAATAGGCCGCTTGCTGCCGCCCGAAGCGCGGCGTCTGAACGGCGACCTCACCTATGAAGGACGCTCCTTATTTGGGGCTAGCGACGAAGAGGTGCGCTCGCTTCGGCGCGACCAGCTCGGGTTCATCTTCCAAAGTCCGATGACGGCGCTCGATCCAACGATGCGAATTGGCCGCCAGGTCGCTCTCGCCGTCGGCGGACGTCCTGGGGTGCCTGATATCGCGGCGTTGCTCGAGCGCGTTGAGTTATCCGATCCAAAGCGGATCATGCGCAGTTTCCCGCATCAATTGTCCGGCGGAATGGCGCAACGCGTCGTCATCGCCATGGCCATCGCCCGGGGGCAGCGGCTCCTGATCGCCGACGAGCCTACCGCCTCATTGGACGCCTCGATCCGTGATCGCGTGATGGCGACTCTGAGCCGTCTGCGCAGGGAGAACTCGGCGAGCCTAGCGATTCTTTCGCACGATCTACACATGGTGGGTCGCCACGCGGACCGAATAGCCGTGATGTATGCGGGCCGTGTGGTCGAAACCGGCCCCAGCGATCATGTGCTGCGATTTCCCGCGCACCCCTACACGCGCGCGCTAATGGCCGGTGCGGTGGACGGAGCGCGTCGGGGCGTGAGACTGGAGCCGATTCCTGGCGCGCCGCCGGTGGTCACAGCTCGCGCCGAGAATTGCGCGTTCGCGCCGCGATGCTTGGCGAGACAGTCGCTTTGCTTCGAGCGCCGACCAGAGACCCGCCGCGTGCACGATCGCGTCGTCGCGTGCCATTTCGCCGAGCAAGTTCTGGCGCAGCACCACGTTGGAATCAATGAGCCGAGCGTATGACCGCTCCCGTGGTCAGTCTGTCTGAAGTGTGGGTCACCTATCGCGGCGGGCTTGGGCGTCCGGGTATTGACGCGGTCAAGCGCGCATCGCTCGAAATTTCAGCGGGCGAAACACTGGGCCTCGTGGGCGAGTCAGGCTGCGGCAAGAGCACGTTGGGTAAAGTATGCCTCGGCTTGGTACGGCCGTCGCGTGGCGAAATGCTGTTTTGCGGAGAGCCCTTCGGGCGCCTGCGCAGACGCCGTGGCCAGCTAGCTGTGGTGTTGCAATTTCCGGAGTGGGCGCTGAATCCAAGAATTCGCTGCGGCCGTTCAGTCGAGGAGCCGCTGGTCGTGCTCGGCGTCCATCTGGCCCGGCGCAGACGCCGCGTCGAGGCGATGCTGCAGAGCGTCGGCCTTGACGGAGGCTTGGCGGAGCGCTTTCCGGGTCAACTTTCGGGAGGTCAAAGACAGCGCCTTGCGATCGCGCGCGCCCTCATCACCGAGCCGCGCTTCATCGTGTTTGACGAAGCGGTCAGTGCGCTCGATGTCTCGGTGCAAGCCCAGGTCCTCAATCTCATCCTGGATTTGCAGACGCAGCACGGTTTTGGCGCCCTATTCATTTCCCACGATCTGGCGGCGACCCGTTATCTCTCCCGCCGCATTGCCGTTATGCGCGAAGGTGAGATCGTCGAAATCGGTTCCCGCGATCAGTTCTACGACAGGGCGGAACATCCCCGCAGCCTGCTGGGCGCGGTGGGTTGATGCGTCGAATTCGCGCCCTTGCTCGGTTTTGCGTGTGCGCCCTCGGCCTCGTCGCAGCGTCGGTCGCCGGCCGCGGACAGGACGCGGAACTCGACCGGACCTGGCGCAACGCCATGGTCTTTGCACCCGCCGGCAATTCCGCTGGCTACGAACGGCTCGAAATCGTGGGGCTCGAGACATATCTGGCGGGGCAAAAGTCGCGTCCGACCGCGTTGATTTTTATGCGCATGGATGTGACGGACTGAGCGAGATCTCCGGGGAGACAGGCCGCTTTCTTGCTCGGGCGGGCTACGTCTTGGTGGCGCCGGACAGTTTCGCGCGCCTGACAAAGCCCGTGAGTTGCGATCCTACCAGACGCGTCGGCGGCCTTCACAGGGATGTGCTGAGGTGGCGGCAGGATGAGTTGCGTTATGCTGACGATAGGATCGCAACGATAGCGGGGCTTCGGGACGTCCCGGTCGTGCTCATGGGCCTTCGGAAGGCGCGATCGCGGTGGCGACAGTGACGAACGCGCCGGCCGCGGCGCGGATTGTGGAGGGGTGGACCTGTCACGCTGGTTGGCCCGAATATCAGGGCTCCGCCGCGCCCTTCGGACAACCGGTGCTCGCCTTGGTGGGTGAAAGCGATCCGTGGTTTGAGGCGCCGGTCCTGCATGGTGATTGCGGGGCTTACTTGAAAGGTCCTCGGCAGCGCTCCCTCGTGTATCGCGCGCCTGATTATCTGGCGGGTAAGCATTGGCTGTCCTCCGACCCCGCTGCACAAGTTACGATTCTCGATTTCTTGAACTCAGCGATCAACGATAAGGGGAATTGACATGTCCACCGACGAGACGACGACGCTGATCGCCGCTGTAGACGAAGGATTTGAAGCGCAGGTCGCACTGACTGCGGATCTTGTCCGATTTCCCTCGGTGCGTGGTGAGGAGCGTCTTGCCCAGGAGTTCATTGCTGCGCAGATGATGAAGCGGGGCCTGGAGGTCGATCATTTCCGCGTCGAACTTGACAAAATTCGCGCACTACCCGGCTTTTCCCCGGTTTCCGTTTCCTATGACAACGCCTTCAATGTTGTCGGAACTCGGCGGCCAACCGGTCGCCGCGGCCGGTCCCTGATTCTAAATGGGCACATCGACGTCGTCCCTGCCGGGCCGCTCGACATGTGGACTTCGCCCCCTTTCGAGCCGCGCCAAACCGATGGCTGGCTATTCGGTCGCGGCGCGGGGGACATGAAGTCGGGGCTTGTGGCATGTCTGGCGGCCCTCGATGCGATCGAGCGCGCAGGCTTTAGGCCGGCGGCCGATATCACCGTCCAGAGCGTGATCGAGGAAGAATGCACCGGCAACGGCGCGCTGGCGTGCCTTGAGCGCGGCTATCGCGCAGATGCGGTTCTCATTCCCGAACCCCAGCATGAGCGGCTATTGAGTGCGCAGGTCGGCGTCATCTGGTTCGAAGTAATGATTTGCGGTATTCCCGTCCACGTCGCCAACGCAGGCCAGGGCGTCAACGCGATCGAGTTCTGCGTACAAGGTTATCGCAGCCCTCCATGAACTCGAAAAGAACTGGAATGCGCGTAAATCGCATTATCCCTCGCATGCCGACCTTCCTCATCCGATCAATCTGAACGTCGGCCGCATCGCCGGAGGCGACTGGGCCTCGAGCGTCCCGGCCTGGTGCGCGGTCGACGTACGGGTGGCTATTTATCCTAATCAGCGCATCGAGGACGCCGAGAAAGAAATAGAGGATACGATCCGCGAGGCGTCTCGGCGAGACGCGTTTTTGCAGAACAACCCGCCGATCGTCACTTACAACGGGTTCGAAGCTGAGGGCTACGTGCTAAAGGATGCTGAGGAGGCGGTCGCGGTCCTATCGAAGGCGCATGAGGTGGTTTTTGGCGCCGCGTTGGAGCAGGCCGCCTCGACCGCGACGACGGATGCGCGCATCTTCGGCCTCTACGGCGATATGCCTGCGCTGGTCTATGGGCCGCGCACGGAGTTCATCCACGGCTTCGACGAGCGCGTCGACCTCGCCTCGCTGCGAAAAGTCACTAAGGCGATAACGCTTTTCATCGCTGATTGGTGTGGCATCAGCAGTCAGTAGCGCGTTGTCACGGCGCTCAAGGCTTGAGGTGCCCTCTGCAGCTCCAGTAGTCCAGCGGATAAAGAAACTCAGGTACACCGGCCATCGTTTCCACCTGAGATCATTCAGCAAGCAAATGGCTCTACGTCCGATTGACGCTCAGCCTGTGTGACAACCAGGATTTGTTGGCGGAGCGCGGAGTGGCGGTGTGTTACGAGATCGTTCGGCGTTGGGCGAACCATTTTGGATCGATGATCGCGGCCGACCTGCGGAGGCGTCGCGTGAAGCCCATACGACGTGGCATCTCGACCAGTTTATCTGAAAATTGACGGCCGTGTGGCCTATTTGGCGGGCCGTGGACGCCGAGGGCGAGGCATTATCTGGCTGTTGACCTGCGGGCGTGCGCCCGGCGCAATGAGCAGGAGCAGGAAGACGCACGCGCATCTCTCAGGCCGGTTCCTCCGCCGATCCCGGAAGCTCGAAGCCGTCACTAAGGCAAGCATACTCTTGTCCGCTCTCCGGTATAAGAGCATCGCAGAATCGTCGCGAGGATCCCGAAAGATGTTAGGTCCGAGCGCCACCAAATGTTCTCAACGCGGCGCGCACGTCAGCCCACCTAGGCTCAGGCGCCTCCCCCTTGAAGAGTCCTGTCGTGGCCAATGCTGTTTCGAACTCGATCTGCCGTTCCGGAACGGGCTGATCACGCGGCAGAAAACGCGACTTGAAATAGACCGGAGTTGTCTCCGGTTCATGGCGGTCAGCTAACACCTTCAGGCGACCGAGATCGACCTTGACGCGTTCGGTGATGAAGGGAATCGGTTTCTCCAGGTCATCGCACGTAAGCATGGCGACGCGAGGAACCTCCAGGTCAATGTCGACGAGATCGCAACCGGCGACTCCTCCTTGTAACACCTCGGCACAGCCGACGAGCACCCGCAAGCGGGTAGGCAGCCGGGGTAGGGTCGACGATAGGAAGCGGAACTTGGTAGCGTCCCTCATCCCGCCGAGACCAGCGACAATCGCGGGCTTCCGCGTCAGCGCGAATCGCTGCTCGGTCGCCGGCCGAGAACAGCAGCCGGCGCGCTTCCATCAAAGCGTTCGCCTGACTAGCGAAAAACGCCTTGATGTCGACTTGGATCGAACGAGGCAGGCTTCGATATTTCGGGGAGCCCGGGAATTGCTGAAGAGCCATGTGGACGAGAAGGAGGCCGTGTGGACGAATTTGATCAAGCAAAGGCCGGCGGCGAAGCTGACGATTGATCTGAAGTTTCGTTCGGTCTTTTCGCAGCGGAGCGCGACGCGCTTGAAGCGCTTGAGCCGTCCGATGCCCTGCTCGATGCGTGCGCGGGCTTTGTAGAGGGTGCGGGCGAAGAAGGCTGGCTTGTTCTTTTCGTTGGCCTTGTGCGGGATGACCAGAGCGATGCCACGCGCTCTTGCGGCGTCCCGATTGGCCTTGCTGGCGTAGCCTTTGTCGCAGATGACGGCGCGCGGCTGAATGTCGGGCCCGATATCGAGCAGGGTTTCGAAGTGACGCCCGTCGAAGGCTTCGCCGCCGGTCAGGTCGAAGGCGATGATATCCCCGGAGGCGTCCGATTTTGCGTGGATTTTCGTGGTGAAGCCGCCACGCGAGCGCCCGAGCGCTTGCCCTTCTTGCCCCCCTTTGCTCCAGCCGCCGATACATGAGCGCGCACGACGGTGGAGTCGAACATCTGAATAAGATGGGCCGTGGAGCTCATGGACGCGAGCGTGTCGAAGAAGGCCTCGAAGACGCCAGCCTTGCTCAAGCGATCGAAGCGCTTCCACACGCTGTTCCAATGACCGAAGCGCTCTGGCAGAGCGCGCCAGCGAACGTTCTCGACGGTGAAGAAATGAAGCGCCTCGAGGAAGCGGCGGTCGTCGGCGGCCTTCCGTCCACGCCGAGGCAGGCAGGCGCGGAACACCGCAAGCGTGTGCGCCCAATCGTCCTCATCCATCTTTGTCGACATTGACTCCGGCCTCTGATTCGGTCGGAGACCTATGAATCATGCCTGATTCACCGCGGGAATCCCAAAAGCGTCGACTGGCGAAAATTCATCCACATGGCCTAGTGAGCAAACAAAAAAGCCCCGCGCGAGTTATGGGCTCGCCGCGGGGCAGACTAGACTAGCGCGCTCGGGCAGGGCGAATAACCGCGCTATGATATTCTCGGGTAGGCGCAGTGGCGCTCCGCAGCAACCCTCGGAAACCACTCAGGCGATCCCGGCCCGGCGCTTGTTTTGTCGCCGGGGCCCACCACTCGAAACATAATCGAATCTTGGGCCGCGCGATAATCCGCGTTCCTAGCGAGTCGGTCATAGTCTGCTGCGATCCGAAGCATCATCGCTCTTACCTTCGAGTCTTGGGCGTCTTCGGCCAGCGTCCGTATTGCTTCGGCTCGCATGCGCCAGTGCGTTACGGTCCTGAAAAGATAGTCAGAGTGGGGGATCCTCTTGCGCCTCACGGCCCTTCTCCATTCCCCCAAAAAACGGTGTCGTGCGCAGATGGCCCCGCCACGCCATCGCCCCGTCGCAACTCACAGCACGAAAACGGGCCGATTATGCAACCGTCGTGGGGAAGATCAAGCGGCTTGTCTCGCGGATCAGACGCGGGGGCTAACGAGCGTCTTGGCTGGGGGCAGGATTAGGTGCCCTCTCTAAAGCTCACAAAGCCGCGACTTCGTTGACAAGCACGGCTGAGTAACCGAAAGGGGCGCGAAAAAAGCCCGCGCGAGCGGGCGCTCGGAGGCTGGGCAAGAGTGCGCCCAGGGCGTGTCTAGGGCTGGGGGGCGAAAAACTAGACGCGCCCACCTGCCCAACCCCAACACGACAAGCGCGACGGTTGTTCCCGGCTACTGGCCTGGAAGATGGACGCTCGTCTAGGCGGGCGGAAACAGCACGGGCGCCGCATTGTTCCAGCAGGGCTTAGCCGTGGCGAGAGACATTCTGTCTAGAAACGGAAAGGGCGGCCCGAAAGCCGCCCTCTCGCGCCGGGCTTGGGGCAAGAGCAGAGAAGGCTCGCGGTCCTTCACGCATTCCTTCCGCTATGCGGCGTCGGCGTCGTCTGCGCGTCGTGGATAGGGTCGGGGTCGGGCTCGATCGTTCCGCCGCCCGAGGCGTAGACGAGCGCGACAAAGCCGGCGATGCCGAGGTCTATGACCTCGCCGGTCAGGGGCGGGAGCGGCGCGACCCCTATTATGTCTTGGACAACTTGCGCAACCTTGCCCAGATTCGACGGGTCATTAGCCGCCGCGATGATGTCCGCCAGCGGCATTGCGCCGGCGATATTAGCGAAAGCGACGATGGCGTGCTCGTCGAGGGCCATGAAAGCTGATCCCCATGTTGCGTCCGGCCGGGCCGAACTTAACAGGAATTAGAAAGCCGCACGAGTTGGGACGAGCAGCTTACGCCGCTGCGAGCGCTTCCGCTTCGGCGGGAATCGTGAGCCGCAGCTCATGTGGCCGTTGGTGACAAGACATCTTGGAAACTCCTGGTCCCCAACCTCTGTATTTGTATGTGCACAACGCCTCGCGCAGCGCCGTGACCGGCATCACAGCTCGCAAACAGAAGGGGCGGCAGGGCCGCCGTAGGCTGCTGACTATCCGCTCGGCAACGATCGACGCCATCGCGTCGGCTACCTGGCCTCTGGCATATTTACACAGTTGATTAGTTGATACTTGAATTACAAAGCATGCCTGTGCTCGGATGCGATTGTGCGCCGAGAGAATAGCATGATTTTTTCGAGCGATCGGACGAAAGACGCACTGCTCAACACTCTCTTGCGAGGAGCTGGCGGCAGCATGGGTGCGATTCTATGCGATCGAGGTCGATAGCCGCCCAGGCGAACTTGACTACGATCGGGCGCTTGCCGCCGCCAAGAAGCTGGAGGCCGCGGTCGCCGAGATCGTCGCAGCAGGTGGAGGACGGACTGAGGGCGACTGGCCATTTTGAATTCGCCTCAGGCAAAGTGGTCGCGATGGCGGCGAGGGCCTCGGCGGAAATTGAGATCGTGACGCCTCACCCGGCCAGGCGTAAACTCGCCCGTCAAACCGCGGCTATCGGACCAACCAGCATGCGGAGCCGGCCATGACGCTACTGTCTTTGTTCGCCTTGGTTTTGCCTGCCGCCCTCGTCGCGCCGAAAGCGACCAAGCGCGAAGCACAGCTCGCCAAGCAGTGGGAGCGTGAGGACCAACTGAACACGCGCCTCCTGACAGCGGGCCTCGAAGCGCTCGAAACGGAATGCGCGGCTTGGGGGGCGAGAGACGAGACTTGGAGGCAGACAGAGCGCCTGTCGCTGACTGTCCAGCCGATATCCCCAGCTACCGCCCTCGCGCTGCCCCGCGACTGGCGGGTTTGCTCGCCGTCGAGGGCGCAGGTGATGACGAACAGGCGTTGATTGTTCACTCAAAAAGCAAAAGGGCGGCCCGAAAGCCGCCCTGGTCACCGACCGCTATGTCAGGCCCAAGATCGCGTGGATTAGTCCCAAACCTTGGTAACGACGCATGCATCCTGCGTCAGGACGTCCCCTGAAGGCGACAGGACCTCGATATACGACCCCTTAGGTGAAGTTTGCGGCAGTGAGTCGTTCTCAAGGTTCAACGCCATCACCCGGCCACCTTGGATTTCTGCGCTGGCCACAAGCCTGTAATTGCCCCATCCGTTCTCCATCACCAAAGGGACGCTGAACGCCGGCTTGTCCGCCGGAATGATGTAGAACGACGTGACGGAGCCGATTAGATGCCAAGCGATTTTATAGTGCTCGCCATTGTGCGACCCGACGCAGTCGGCAGCCCAGTTTGCGGCGTGAGCCGCGCCTGTCAGTGCAAGCGCAAGGATGCCGGCGGCGATCCATCTCATTCAGTTTTCTCCCTTCGCTCTATGTAGGCCGGAGAGTCGCACTTCGCTCGCGTTGCGAGACCTCAAGATCGCCGGGACGTGCGGCGCTGCAAAAAATCTACGTGAGAAAAATTCTAAAAATTTCAAATCTCGTTCGCGCAACCCCCGCCTGCCGTCACGGTCCCCGTCTCTAACAGAGACCCACCCCCGGCTAAGCGGCAATAGCCGCTTTGCGCCCAAGCTCATCTTGTCTGCGCGCAATCGAGTTCGGCAGCTTCTGCGCGCTTGCGAAGGTCGGACGTAATGAAGTCAAAGAATCCTGCTTGCCCTAGCGACGCTGCTTCGCTTGCGCCAATTAAGGCCCCAGCAGCGGCGTTTATCCGGTCGTCGTGTGCTCCTGGTCCGTGGTCAATCGAATCTCGCCCGCCCCAGCCTACGCGGCGCTCCAGATTGATCAGCTGGCCGATCAGGGCCTTGTCATCGAGAAGGTCTGCTCTCCCGCTGTTGATGAGCGGTAGCAAGGCAGCATACATCTCGGATTTAGTCTTTGAGCACGGCTGATAATCCATTGAATACCGAGCGAAAGCCTCTCGCGGCCATTCCCCGGCGTACCGATCACCGGAGATTTTGGAGATGCCGTACGACTGGAACGTCTCAGCGAACTCACGACAGGTGACGTCGGGACTGAATGGCGGCTTGTGCTCTACGAGGCAGTCGAGCACGACGACGTTGCCGTCCTGATGCGCGACCGCCATTGCCATGGCGTCGGATGTCCTGCCGGAGGGGTCGCAGAACCCCGAGTAGCGAACGCCAGACAGCGGCGACCGCACCTTAACGTCCGCGGCAACGCACGCTTCAATCGCCTCCCGTGACACGAACTGCTCGACGTCGGAACGAAACCGGGCGCCGTATTCCGCCGACGCCGACGCAGGGTCTTCGACGTAGGCCCGATCGACCACCTTCTGCGATAAGCTCGGGTTCATCTCGCGCGAACGCGCTCTGGCGACCAACACAGCGGGGTGGCCATTTGGGCCGAAATGGCGTTTGCCCCGCGGGGACAGGGCCTTGCGTTCAACTCTTCGCTGATCCTCAGAAGAATTACTGTGCCAAAGGAAATTTGTTAGTCCATCGGTTGACGGAGACTTTGTAATCGAAGTCAAACCAGAGGCACTACGACAGCTCCAAGAGAAGCTTCAGGAGAAGCTTCAGGAGCACCTTCAGGAAAAGAAGTAGTGAGCGCGCGATGCGTTACTGTGCGCAGCGTTGCCTTCTCTACGCTTTCGGCATTAGCCTTAGGCGGTTGCGGGCTTACTTACTCACGTCTGCCGGAGATTTGGGATGAAACGGACCCTGACGCGACCTATCATATGGAGGTTCAGGTCAAGAAGGCCATCTACTGTGAATTAAGGCAGCCGCGCTTGAAATCAAAGCCGATATCGCTGATTGCAAGAGAAAACAAGATCAAGGAATTAAACCAGAATTGATTTCGAACAAGTTTTGCCCAATTCATTATTGGGATGACCGCGGTCATGATATTGCAACCGCTGAAGATCAATGGTTTCCGGACTCATGGGGCATTCTTGTTCAACTGACGATACAAGCTGAGGAAAAGTCATCTGCGACGCCGAATGTCTCGTTCAAGACCCCGATGCACAACGTTCCGGTGAACTTCCCGGGCGAAACCATTGGAGCGACCGGCGCCCTTGCGGCCGTGACTTATGGCCCGCTCTCGGTTGCCCAGAGTTTTGCGCTGGGAGTCGGTGGGCAGGTGTCATCTGACAACACGCGTTACGATAAATACACCGCTTTCTATTCGGCGGCGCAACTGAATGTGTCTACATTGAGCACGGGAACGGGTCCTTGCCGATCGGACGTCTTCGGCGACGACCCAAAAAATTCAAGTTCGCCCTTCCTTAACGCAGCAAATTTGGGTATCCGCGAATGGCTTGAATCCGCGGTCCGTGTGATCAACTGGGAGCGGACGTCGAGAAAGAACGAAAATGGGCTAGGGCCTCCTATTGCGGTTAGCGGAGCGGCTCCTGACTCTTCGACTTACGATAACAAATTCATAGTAGTCACTGACGCAAACATTGCGCCCAATTGGAATCTAGTTCGGATAGGCACGCCGGCCACGCCGATGTTTGACGCCATGCGGACGAGGACCCACGAATTACTTATGACGGTGGGCCCCGGGGCGAATCCCACGGCGATCTCCGCGACAACGAAGACAGGCCAAACGATGGTGAATTTGTCTAATGCCGCAGCGAATGCTTTCTTTGCAAATCAGATTGGAAGCGCCGTGGCGAACGCTCTTCGCCCACAATAGCCTTGCTGCATTGAAAGCGGACTAGGCCCCGCGCGTCATCCGGTCGCGGATCAGCGCAAAATCCGTCTCGGTGATTCCGATCAGGCTGAAGCGCAGTTTCGCGCCCGAGTTGCGTTTGCCTCGCGTGAGTCCGAGCTCGTCGAGGAGCGGCGCGAATCGCCGATCCGACGCCTGCGACGACCGCCGACGTGTCGCTCCGCAGGAAAACGAAGACGAGCGCGCCGAGCGGCACCAGCGCCGCGCCCGCCTGGAGGACCGAACGCACGCCGACCCGCTTCCAGATGCGGGGCGCAAGCGTCGCTCCTTGGCGGCTGCGACGAAGGGCGAAGCCGGAAGAATAAGCAGAACTAAAGTGTTCGGCGACGCCGCGTCTTCGCCTCCATCCATGGATTCCGGCTTCAAGAATCAAGCGACAAAACAATCACATAGGAGTGCCCAGTTTCATCCCTTCGGGCGCGCAACGCACTGAAATTGCTCACGTTTTGTTTTGGACCCCAGTCGGCATTTAGAACCTTCGAAATTTATCCACAAACTCAATGCTTTGCGCTTCAGTTCTCATGGTCCGCATATGAACTGACCACATCGTCGCCCTCACGCCAGTCCACTATCGGGTAGCGCATCTCGCTCTCCTCGGGTCTATGTGGGCGGGCTGGTACGGTGAACGCGCACAGCTTCTCTGGGTTTCCGGAATAATGACAGTTAAATTTAGTTATTATGGAGCAGCCATCCTTTTTGGCGGGACGGGTACCACGGCCAACGTAACCCCTCAGCCTCGCCTCGCCGTGCCGCGACGCTCCTCTCACGAAGCCCGGCCGCCGGACCGCCTCGGGCAACTCGCCGGCGTGACAACGCGCGTTAAACGCTCCGCTGATCTCGACAAAATCGTCGCCGCGTCAGGCGAGGGCACGAAGTGCTGGACTGCCTCTTTTCGTCTAACTTGCTGTTTGTCAAAACCCCAAGCGCTTAGACAACTGATTGACGACGCTCTGATCGCTGCAACCTCTAATAGGACATTTCACAGCGTCCACAGCGCTATTTATTGTGCGAACTACGTCATTATTAGGACCGACGCCACCATTACGGATATCAGAGGCTATATTGTTGTAAGATCGCATGGTCCAACCATTTGCACCCGTAATTTCGTTGTTATCTCCAAAGCATCCGTTAGGACCTCCAATCCCGTTGGCAGAAAGACATTTATTCAATTCACGGACTGTTAGTTCTACCGCGGTGCAAACAGCCGCAGCGCGGGCGTCGCGTGACTTTGCTATGCATCCGGCCGCAATCTGTTGTTCAGAAATAAGAATATTCCCCGCTAGTCCGTTAGCTACGCAAATCTGAAACGCGTTGGAATCACCCTGCGTCTCGGTTAGAGTCTTGGCCGCGCAGTCGGCTATTACCCGCTGCCCAACGCACACGTTCGGTGAAGCAGAACATTTTTTCAATTCGCGGTCTGTTAGTTTAGCCGCGGTGCAAGTGGCCGCTGCGCGCGCGTCGCGTGAAATTGCAATACATTCCGCCACAATCTGTTGTTCAGAATTAAGAACAACCCTCGCAATTCTACTAATCGCGCAAGTCTGAAACGCCCTGGAATTACCTTTAGCCTCTTCCACGCAGTCAATTAAAATCTGCCCTGACGCAGGCAACACGATTTGATTGTGGGTACAGCTTCTAAATTCATTCACGTAATTTATGTCGTATGAATGCGTTCTACCAATTAAATCTTCAGCGCATTTAATACCTATTTGCTGAGCCTGCTGTCCAATCGTAGAAATGTTCATTTGAGAAGAATTAAAGTTCGGGCGCGCTCCCACAATACTTTCTCTTGATACAACCGTACCATTGTCAGGTCTCGAGCAACCGCATGGCGACTTCGGCGAGGAGTGCATTGACCAGCGTCGTCTTGCCAGTCGAAGTGCCGCCGGCGACGAGGATGTTCTTCCGCTCCCGGACCGACGTCCGGCAAGATCGCGGCCGCCGAGAAGGCCTAGTGCCCGATCCGGGCCGAGGCCACGTCAAGGAGGGCTACTTCTGGGCGGTTGCCCGCGACGATCGACCATGGGGCGGCGCGGACCCTCCGGCCATCGCCTCCGCCTATGCACCCGGCCGCGGGGCGATCCACGGCCTGAAGCTGCTCGACAATTATGCGGGCGTTGTTCAATGCAGAGTTGCATGGCCCAAAGCTCACGCCGCCCATCGACTCGATGCCTGACGCACTCGCTCAAAGTCAACCTCCCAACGCCGTAGGACGCGAAGACCGCTTACGGAAAAAACTCAGCGCCTATCTCTATGACCTGAACGGCGCCACCTCGGCGCGCGTCGAACTCGAGCACACGCTCCGTCTGTGGCTCGTCAGCAACGCAGAAGAGGTCAATGTGCTCGCCCACTCGATGGGCAATTGAGTGACGGTCGAGGCTCTCCGGAGCATCAGAATATCGGGAGTCCTCAATCACGCGAACAAGCTCGGCGATATCATTCTGGTGTCGCCCGACATCGACCTCGACGTTTTCAAATCGCAGCTGCGCCGCTTCGGCAAACTCAATCCGCCGAATCGGCCATGGCGTAGCGACCGCCGACAAGCGCCGAGCCCCGCAGCTACAGAATCAGTGACACAACGCGACTTCAGAAGCGACGGTTACCCGACGAAGCACCCCGGTGATCTTTCGCGCCAAGGCTGCGACGTTCCGCTCCTCTCTAATCAAAGACAAATGATCCCCGCTCACTTCGATGATTTCGAGGCCTCGCGTGAAGCGGCCTTCCCACCCACTGTCGAGACCGCCCCCGGGCAACAATTTGTCGCCCGGCTGCCGTGTACGAAACAGCACGGCAGTTGCGTCGAGCGGAGACGGATCGAACGACGATCCAGATCTGAGAAAGAGCTGGGCCATCTCGTCAAGCGTGACTTGCGCGCCTTCTTCGTCAACCCAGCCCGGCGCCTCTTGCACCTCGTCTTCGCGGGGAATCAAAACCGCAAGGTTCCTTTTCACTAGGGGAGGTGCCTGCGCAACCAGCCATCCTATCGAGCGCAGTGAGCGACCGAGCGATGCTGAGAAAGGAATCGTCGTTTCGATCTCGTCAGCAGTTCCGATCTCATTGCGGCTTCGAACCGACCGCAAATTTCGCAGCAGAGTTTGCTTTATTCTGTCAGCGGGCCCGCTCCAGACGTTCAATTCGATCAGGAGGACCATCGCGATTTGGCCGCCTGCCTGCTGCAAGGCGCGCGCGGCTTCTATCACAACCTTTCCGTGGAAGGAGTATCCTGCCAACACACACGGCGATGTTCCGGCATGCGCACGAACGGCATTGCCGTAGAGCTTACCCAACTGCGAAATGGTTGGCCTTGCGCTCGCAAGCGCGCGACGCCAAGCTATCGGCAGCGGCGCCTCTGTTCCGTAGACGGCGCGATCCTTAGTCAAAAATTTCGCCATTCGAATCTCGGAGGGGCCTGCGCCGACAAAATAAAGCGCAGGCTGAACATGCCCCTGCTGCAACATCAAGACCCTTGGTTTGAGCGGGAAGCGATGTCCAGGTTCAACGCTTCTCGCCAACTGCTCAATCGTTGGGTTCTGAAAGAACTGCGGTACATTCACATGGACGTTGAGCGTCCTATCGATTTCGGCAATGACACGGACTGCCAGCAGCGAGTGGCCCCCCAACTCGAAGAAGTTATCGTGCCGCCCGACGCGACCCAATCCCAGGGCTCGGCGCCAAATATCTGCCAAAGCCGTCTCCATTTTCGTCCGGGGCGGAGCGAATTCTGCTGGATTCAGTGATTGGAGGTCCGGCCGCGGCAAGGCCTTACGATCCACTTTCCCGTTTGGCGTCAACGGGAAGTGGTCCAGGACGACCAGGGCCGAAGGAATCATGTACTCTGGCAATTTAGCCCGAAGCAGAATGCGCAGCTCCGAATCCCTCGGCGGTTCGTCCTTACTGACCTTCAAATAGGCTACCAGTTGCTCATTGCCGGGAACGTCTTGGCGCACCAAAACTACCGCCTCGCCGACGCCAGGAAGCGCGGACAGCACCGACTCGATTTCACCCAACTCGATGCGGAGCCCGCGAATCTTCACTTGGTAGTCGAGGCGGCCAAGATACTCGATGGCTCCATTAGGGAGATATCGCGCCAGGTCGCCGGTTTTATAGAGCCGCGCCTCGGGCACCGACCGAAAAGGATCAGGAATGAATCTCTCGGCCGTCAACTCAGGCCGATGATGGTACCCTCGCGCCACCCCTAGTCCGCCAATGTGCAGTTCGCCCCGGACGCCGACCGGTACCGGCCGCTGTTGAGTATCCAGGATATACGCTCGAATATTGTCGATGGGCCGACCGATTGGCGTCGGGCCTGACCGCACGTTTGGCGGCACTTCAAACCAGGTCGCGTCTGCAGCGACCTCTGACGAGCCATACAGATTCACCAGGATCCTTCCCGGCAACTGCTCGAGGAAGCGTTCTGCCAAATCGCCTGCTAGCGCCTCCCCGCTGCTAGTCCAGTGCGAAAGGCTCGGCAAGCGAGCCGCGAGATCCGCATACTGGTCAAGCAAGACCCGCAGCAACGACGGCACCAAAACGATACGTGTCACCTTTGCTTCTGCAAGCGCAGTCACCAGCCGACTCGGGTCTCTCACCAAGGGCTCGGCGATCAGGACGGCCGCAACCCCCTGAAGCAACGGGCCAAAAATCTCCGATACGGAATCCACAAAGCTGAGCACCGTCTTTTGGCAGCAGCGCTCGCCCGCTGCAAACGGATATTGTCGCCACATCCACCGGAGCCGGTTCAATGTGCCCCGATGCTCGCCGCAAACTCCTTTTGGCCGGCCAGTGGATCCCGACGTGTAGATTACGTATGCGAGCTGGTGCGGGCGCACTGGCGTCTCAAGATTTTCCGCTCCATGCTGCGTTATGAATGCCCACTGCGTATCGACATACACTACCTGCGCCGCTCCGGTTGGCAGAATCCCGGCGAGCGACTGTCGCGTCACCAGGACCCTCGCCTGGGCGTCGGACAGCATGAACGCTAGCCGTTCAGTCGGATAGCTGGGATCGAGCGGCACGTAGGCTCCGCCGGCTTTGAGAATGGCCAGCAGTCCCACCACCATCTCCAATGACCGTTCCAGACAGATCGCCACCAACGCGTCTGGGCCGACGCCCAACCCCTGCAGATGACGCGCAAGCTGGTTGGCGCGTTCATTGAGCTCGCGATATGTCAATCGTTCTCCCTCAAACTCGACCGCGGTCGCGTTCGGTGTGAGCTCGACCTGCTCCTCAAAGAGCTCGTGCAGGCAAACGTCTTTGGGATAGGAAGCTTCTGTTTGGTTCCAATCGACGAGCAGTTGGCGACGCTCGGCCTCCGTCAGCAGGGGCAAGTCCGATAGAGGCCGACCCGGATTGGCGGCCCCGGCTTCCAGCAACGTACCGAGGTGGCCCGCCATACGCTCGATGCGGGCTTCGTCAAACAGATCAGTATTGTATTCGATTTCAAGATCGATGTTGTCGCCGGCGTCCGTGAACATCAGCGTGAGGTCAAACTTCGATGTTCGGCTTTCCGCTAATACCAACTCCACCTCAAGCCCGTCCAGCCCGATAAAAGTCAGTTGCTGATCACGATCGCGCCAGTTGAGCATTACCTGGAAAAGCGGGGAATAGCTCGGGTTCCGCTCGGGCCGGACTTTGTTCACTACGTGGTCAAAGGGAGGAGAACGGTGCGCATAGAGGTCAAGCACGGATTTTTGCACTTGAGCCAGCAATTGTCGGAAGCTTAAGTCCTCTGCAAGCAGAGTTCGAAGCACGTGAGTGTGCAGAAGAAAGCCGATCATCGTCTGAAGTTCAGGGCGGTCGCGATCGGCGAGCGGAATTCCTACAAGGACGTCTTCATGCCCAGTGTAGCGATAAAGCAAGGTGTTCAGGGCCGCAGCAACCACCGTAAATAAGCTTACCCTTTCGCGTTTGGCGCAGTCGCGCAAAGCGAAGGTTAGTTTTGGCGGTATCTGGAACCGTTTCCGGGTGCCCCTGTAGGAAATCGTTGGAGGCCGGCTCGGTTTGTCCATTGGCAGGTCAAGCAGCGTCGGGGCGGCGCGCAATTGTCGCTCCCAGTATCCCAAGTCTTCAGCGAGCTGGTCGCTGTCGAGCTGTCGTTGCTGCCAAATGGCGTAATCGCCATGATGGATTGGCAAAGGCGGCAGCACAAACGGCTGGCTGCGGCGCGCGGCGCTGTACAATGCCGACAGTTCTCGCCACAAGACCCCTTCCGACGACCAGTCGCAAATGAGGTGGTGCATCATCAGAATGAAGATGTGTTCCTTCTCTCCAAGGTGGAGCAAGGTGGCGCGGATGCCGGGCTCCGTCTTGAGATCATATGGAAGTCGTGGCTCGTCGATTAGCAAACGTTCTATTTCCGCGGCGCGCTGTGGCGGCGTTAGCGAACTCAGGTCAATTTGCTTAAGACGTAACGGCCAGCTTTCATGAACAATGACGGTAGGCTCATCGTCCGTGGTCTGAACGGTAGACCGGAAGTTTTCGTGACGGGCGACGATGACATTGAGCGCCTCCTCTAAGGCCCCGACGTCTAGCTCCCCGCGAAGCCGCACCGCTTCGGCTTCATTATAAACAGGGGCTCCGGCAATCACTTGTTCCATAAACCAAATTCGTCGCTGGTTGGGGCTGAGAGGGCACGGGAGCGAGCGGTCGCGCGGGGGAATCGTCTCATCGACTGAGGGCGAACCGACCTTCAGCAACAGTTCCTGCTCCCACGAAACCGTCGGGTCCGCAGCAGAAACATTGTCTGGGCGTAACCGACTCCGGATCAATGCCGCCTGTTGTGCGACCGTGACGTTCTCAAAGAAATCCGCCATTGAAATCCGAAGCGGCAGCTTGTCGCGAAGCAGCGCCAAACATTGCATTGCAAGCAGGGAATGGCCGCCTAACGCGAAAAAATTGCTCTGCGGGTCAACATTTGGCTGCTTGAGCAGCTTCGCCCAAGTTTCCCTAATGATTTGTTCGATCGGCGTTGACGCCCCGGACGCCTTGTCTGAGGACCTCGTCAGATCCTGAGCAGCCGATACGGGCAAAAAGGACTGTTCCGCCAACTCTTCCTGGAGCTTCAGCCGTTGCACTTTGCCTGAAGGGCCCTTCGGCAAATCGCGAACGAAATGAATTCGGCTCGGCGTTTTGAAATGGCCCAGGCGGCTCTCGCAAAAGCTGAGGAGATCGCTTTCATCGCATTTGACACCGTCCCGCAAAATCGCAAACGCGACGATATCCTCGCCGACGTAGCGATCAGGAACGCCCACGGCGGCTGCCTCCAAGACGGCGGAATGCGATTCCAAGATTTCATCGATCTGCTTGGGGGCAATGTTCATTCCCCCTTTGATGATCAATTCTTTCGAGCGGCCGACCACGAAGAAATAACCTTCCTCGTCCTGATAAGCGAGGTCGCCGGTATGCAACCATGCGTCCGCATCCAGCGCTGCTGGCGTCTCCGCGGGATCCTTGTAATAGCCCTGCATCATCCCATCGCCACGGATCAAAACCTCGCCTGGTTCGCCCGCAGGCAATTCCTCACCCTGGCGACCGACAATCTTGGTTTCGAAGCCCCATGCTAGCCCCGGTGACCCAATCTTGTTCGTCCCGGGAGGTACGGGATTGGAGAAGACGTTGCCTGCTTCCGACGATCCCATCGCCTGAATGAGCGGCAACTTGAATTTCTCGAGGAATTCACGGTGCAATGCAGGGGAGAGGGGGGCCGATGAAGATCGCAGGAAACGGATCCGCTCGAAGCAGGCGGCGCGGTTCTCTGCTTTCGGGTCCTTCCAATCCAAGAGTTGGCCGATAATGGTCGGCACCACGGCCGACCAGGTGCAGCGGTAGTCATCCAACCAGTTCCAGAATTCGCTGACGAGGAAGCCACGCGGAACAACCACCGAACCACCGCTCATGAGGGTCGGAATTAGGGTGACGCACTCGGCATTGATATGGTACAGGGGAAGAACAAGAAGCGAACGATCCGAGGACGTCAGCTTGTGGGCAAGGATTGAGTTGCGTCCATGCGCGAGAATAGACCGGTGGGTATGGACCGCTCCCTTCGGCTGACCAGTCGTTCCAGAGCTGTACATCAGCAGGACAGGATCGTCGTTTCTAAGGATGGGGGGACGGTCATTCAAGGTTTGTTCCGCCCTCTCGCGCCACAATTCGTAAGTGTCGAAGGAGACAGTTTTAATTTCCCCCCGCACTTCCTTCATCGTTTCGCTAAGCAGTCCCCTGTATTTCTCCTCTACAATAACGATCTTGACGCCGCTGTGCTCAAGCATGTAAGACAGCTGGGAAGCGCCACCGCGTGCGTTCAGGGGTACCCCAACAAAGCCGCCGTACATCGCGCTCAGAAACAAAATAGCAGCGGATAAACTATTATCCATAAGGAAGGCGATTTTATCACCTTGTTTGAGGCCATTCTGTTGGAAGCCGAAACATGATTTTACGGCATGATATTGAAGTTCCTTGAAGGTCAATGTTCGTTTGCTTTCCGGGCAAATCAAATATGGCATGTCGGGTTGTGACAGCGCCATGCGGTCGATGAGGTCCCGGACCGTCGAAGAAATCTCCAACGCTATGCTCATGGTATGTCCTTCGTACGGCCCGCCGCTCGACAATCTCGCCGAACAATCGCCAGGGCAAATGAGCCCGGCTAGCGATCACCGAATTCAAAATGTTAACTTGTAGTCAACGGCGAACACTGCTGACGCAGTGCACTATAGGCGAAAAGCCTACGGATGATAATTATCCAAAGCGTTATCGTTCAAGGACATAGGTAGTACTACTTAGAGGCACCGGCGCGATTTGCCGAGAGAGGTCCCGCGCATCAATTCGCAAAACAATGACATAGTGGTGCCCAGTTTCGTTCCGGGTGCCGCTGTTCGCGCCCGAGAAGATGAAACTGGGCACTCCTCAACTTGTTTTGTAAGGACAGTCCATAGCGCCTTATCAGAGCAGGCCTGCTATGGATTCCCTTTTGAAATCAGCCCACAAACGGCAGAACGCGCAAGAAAGCGGTCTTCGAAAGGGCGCGACCGCGCGTTCTGGGGCGGTTCGAACCCTTTGTCCTCCAACGTCAAGAAGGGCGCGCGCCCTGTTTTAAGCTTGCTTGAGGTCGGGCCATGCTTACAGCGGATGTTCAACGCTTCTTCGAGTGGGCGTGCAAGTTCGCCAAGGCTATCGGCGGTGTCTGCGTGCTTTGCGCAGCGCGTCTCTCATAGGTTGTGGTATGAAAGCGGCAAGGTTGGCAATGCCGTTGCAATACTGCTTTCGGATGAGATCGCGCCACAAATTCTTGTGCATGGTGTTCGGAACCTCGCTTTGCGACAGACGAATTTGCCTTATGTGCTTGAGGCCGAAGGGCTGGAATACCGAATACTCGTGACGATAATCACGTAGCAGTGTATGATAGTTGGACCAATAACAGGCTGAGCTGGGTAATTTTTAACCTTCATTAGTCTGCACGTAGTGAATAAATCTTTCAATAACGCCGCTGAGAAATCTGCACTGACGAACGCGTTAAACTACAGGTCGCGAGAACTCCTGGTGTGGATAATGCTAATCAGATGCCCGGCAGTGAGCTGGGCGCGTTTGCGAAATAAGGCGAACTCGTTGAACGGACGGATCGGACCATCTACAAATCGCCAGTACGCCAAGTGTGTCCGGCTGGGTGGAAGGCCGCGCAGAGCATCAAAAATGTAATTCCGCCGCCACGGCTTTTTGTGCCACATAGCGTGCGGCATGATCGTGTTGAAAAACGGGAACATTCCCATCGCCTCCGGTCCTAGCAAGCAGATCGGGATGTCAGTCGCCATGATCGTTGCGTTTAGGACATCCTGGTCCATTCGCGAGAATTCCAGCCTGCCAGTGGTATTCTTCATTTTGCGCATATTTGCGCCGTCGCGCTCCAGTTCTTCCATAAGCCGGCTCCACACGCTGGCGAAATCGGCGTACGCCCGCGAAATGCCGATGCAGCCACCGTTTACATAGCCGGTGAACTCACGATAGCCACGCTTCTGCCGAGCGGCCAGATCGCGCCATCCAAGCCGGTAAACGTGGTGTGGCGACATGTGGCTGTCTGCGGGATCAAGCACTAGCACCACACCGCTGCCGGCCCACTGGGCGAACGACCTCCAGGAATGCGTGATGACCATGTCTGTATCGAAATAATAGACGAGATCGGCCTCCGGATACGTCTTGAACAGCAAGTCCTCGATGAAGTGGGGCTTGCAGTTGTTCAGGTGCCACGAGCCCGGAACCTCGATGAGTCGCATTTGCACCGAAGGGCTGATGGCGTAGGTGTCCAACTTCGGATCTCGCGCAAATTGCTCAAGCCAATTAGGACGTTCCCCGCGAAAGCCGATTACGACGGTTCCTTCGAATCCAGCGCGAACTAGGGAATTGACCAGCGCGGCGACGCCGTAGAAATAATGCCCCTCGGCAAGCGTGCAGACCACTTGTTTAGCGAGAGACGTCGAGGCGTTCCCGCTTGTTAACACCGTCATTACCACGCGGCTCCCAGCTCTAGTTTATCCACGCATATCCTTGCATCGGCCCAGTTTGCGCCGGCTGTCATACAGGCAATGACAGGCCATCCCTATCAGGACCGAGACGCGCACGGCAAGGCGCAGTCTCGCCTCCGTCGAGCCTACTCTTCTCGGCGTTATCCACTAGGTGTTTGGTCTCGGCCTTTGATGGGGCATCCTTGTCGAGTGATTCGAAGGATGCGCTATGGGCCAGATTCTACATGGGAGCGCCACAACGACTGAGGCGGTCCGTCGAGCGATACAGCATAGTCATGTCTGGACGGCGCCCGCAGATCAAGGGTTATCCGATGTGGTGTGGAGCTCGCGGGTGCGGTCATGTCTCCGGCCTTTTTGCGCGGGACGGGTCCCGCTGGCCCTGATGGTTTCCGCTGGTTCGTTTGCCTGATCAAGAGAACGAGCTTGGCGCTCCGACTATGCTCCAGGCTTCCCGAACCAATTTCTCGCGCGTTCGCATCACTACGTAGTCACCCTCGATTCAGTGATCGCTCGATAGACCCGAGGACGCTGGGTTATCAGGCCACGGCATCCCCGTAGATGGAGCCATCGCGCATAATGGCGAAGGCGATCCTCGCGAGCTTGTTCGCCACGGCTACCGCGACAAGCTTAAACGGTTTGGTTTCCATGAGCTTCCCGGCCCACCCTCTAAGCCCATCCTGGTGCGCCCTTCTGTGGAAGAGGACGGCGTGAGCGCCGACGACCAACAGCTTTCGGAGGTAGCGATTCCCCATTTTTGACACCCGTCCAAGGCGTTCTTTGCCCCCCGACGAGTTCTGTCTCGGCGCCAGTCCGAGGAACGCTGCGAACTCCCGCGGGCCCGAGAATGCGCCAACATCCTGAACACTCGCAGCAATCGCGGATGCCGTTATGGGGCCAATTCCGGGGACACTCATCAGCCGTCGAGCTGTCCGATCCGTCCTCGCCAGCTCTAGGATGGCGCGGTCGATCGCGGCGATCTCACCGTTGAGGGTTTGCAACTGACGGATGGTCGGCGCGAGCGCGTCCCGTACGCAAAGCGGGATGGAGCCATCGCCCTCCAAAATCGCTGCGGCCAATGCGTAGGCTCCGCTCGGTCCCTGTGCAGCGATAACGCCGACCTCCGCCAGATGGCCGCGCAATGCGTTGAGGAGCTGTGTGCGTTGAGACACCAGGATCTCACGCACCTTGTGATGCATAAGAACGGCTTGATTGTCGATCGACCGGACCGGCACGAATCGCATCGAAGGCCGAGTGACCGCTTCGCAAATCGCAGCCGCATCAGCCGCATCGTTCTTCTGCCGGCGAACATAGGCCTTGACGTAATTGGGTGGCATCAGTCGAGCGACGTGCCCGAGTTTGACCAATTCACGAGCCCAGTGGTGAGCTGAGCCGCAGGCCTCCAAACTTATGATGCAGGGCGGTAGAGCGGCAAAGAACGACAGTACGTCCTTGCGCCTTAACGAGGTAGCCATCACAACCTTGCCATCGGCGTCCACCGCGTGAATCTGGAAGACGTGTTTCGCCAGATCGAGACCAACGGTCGTCACCGAGTTCAAGTCAACGCGTGCCTTGCCCATTTGTGGCGCTCCTTCGATGAGTGTTCGACAGCGCATCTTGACATGCCTCCTCGGGGAGCAGGCGTTGCGGGCGCCGTCCACACCATCAAGAGAGCCTGAGGGCGCTTGCCAAGCGCTATGGCGTCAATCCGAAGACGATCGCCAAGTGGAAGGGCGGAGCTCAGTTTCCGATCTTCGGACAGGCCCCAAGACGCCCCGATCAACCGTCCTGACTGTTGAAGAGGAGGCGATCGTTGTCGCCTTCCGAAGGCATACGCTGCTGCCGCTTGACGACTGCCTCTACGCGCTTCAACCGACAATCCCTCACCTCACGCGCTCGTCGCTGCATCGTTGCCTTAAGCGTCATAGAATTCGCGGCTGCCGCAAGTCGAGGGCGAAGCCTCGCCCAAGCGCAAGTTCAAGATCTAGCCGATTGGCGTAACCCTCCGGGGAGGGCCGCGGTTACGCGGCGGCGCGCGAGCGGCGGTCGGACATCCAGTTCCAAGGTAGGAGTTTGCCGAGCCGGGTCTGCGGCGTGTCGGCGATCTTGGAAAGAGTGTCGGCGAGCCAAGCCTGCGGATCGATGTCGTTGAGCCTTGCGGTCTGAATCAGCGTGTACATGATCGCGGCGCGCTCAGCCCCGCGCTCTGAGCCGGCGAAGAGCCATGATTTTCGGCCCAAGGCCAGGCCGCGCAGCGCTCGTTCCGCCGCATTGTTCGTCAAGCAGATGCGTCCGTCTTCGAGGAACCGCACGAAGGGCGGCCAGCGCGTGAGCATGTAATCGATGGCCTTGGCGACGGCATTGTGCCGGGAGAGCTTGGCGCGTTCAGAGCGCGTCCACTCTTCGAGCGCGGCGACGAGCGCCGCGCTCCTTGAGCGGCGCGCAGCGAGCCGCGCCTCGGCCGTGACGCCGTTGATCTCGCGCTCGATCTCGAAGATGGCGTCGATGCGTTTGACCGCCTCCAGCGCGATCGGCGAGATCGGCGCGGCGTTCTTACCCCGCCTCGCGTTGGCGGCGATGTCGGCGAGTTCGAAGAACTTGCGTCTGGCGTGGCTCCAACATAGCGCTTCGACGATCGGGCCCGGTTTCCGATCGGGCGGATAAAGTCTGGCGTAGCCGCTGAAAGCGTCGGCCTGGAGGACGCCGCTCCAGTTCGTCAGATGACACTCAGGATGCTCGCCGCGGCGATCGCGCGAGGCGTAGAACAACGCCGCCGGCGGGTCCTTGCCGCCGAACGGCCTGTCGTCGCGGACGTAAGTCCAGACGCGGCCAGTTTCGGTCTTGCCTTTCGCCAGGATCGGAATGGTGGTGTCATCGCCGTGTAGGCGCTCAGCCGACAGAACGTGGCGTTCGATCAACCTGTGCAGGGGCCGCAAGGCGGCGGCGCAGGCGCCGACCTGGTCAGCGAGCGTCGATAGGCTAAGATCCACGCCTTCTCGGGCGTAGCGCTCGCTCTGGCGATTGAGCGGCTGATGTTGACCAAACTTCTCGAACAGGATCATCGCCAGCAGATTGGGGCCAGCGAACCCTCGCGGCGTCACATGGAAGGGCGCCGGCGGCTGGGTGATGGTCTCGCATTCGCGGCATGAGAAGCGCTCGCGCACGGTCTGGATCACCTTCCATTGACGCGGGACAACCTCGAGCGTCTCCGTGATGTCCTCGCCGAGCTTCGACAGCTTGGCCGAGCCGCAGCAAGGGCAGCTCTGCGGCGCTGGGATCACCACGCGCGCACGCGGCAGATGATCCGGGAACGGTTTTCGCGCCGGCCGCTTGCGCGCGAAGGATCTGAGCGTGGTGGAGGGCTTCGTATGTTCGGCGGCGAGTTCATCTTCCGCCGCGTTGGCCTCTGCCTCCTCGAGCTGAAGCTCCAATTGGTCGAGTAGCCGCGCCGTGCGCTCGGAGCGAGGTCCGTAAATCGTGCGCCGCAGCTTTTCGATCTCAAGATTGAGATGCGCGATCAGCGCGCGACCCTGCGCCAGTTCAGCGACGGCCGCGACGGCGCACGCCTTCTCCACCGCAGCTTCGGTCCGCGCCGCAATCAGCGCCGCTTTTAACGCGTCGATGTCGTCCGGAAGCGAGGAAAGATCGGCGTCCACGAATCACATGGAATCACAAAATCGGCCGTTTGAGGCGCCCCTTTTTGCGTTTCTTCAGCCGATTTTTCTCCTATCCGACCGCCGTCGGACGCCATGTCTCTTGCGGCATGCGCCAATCGATGCCCGACAGCAGATAGGAAAGCTGGGCCGTCGAGATCGTCACCGTTCCGTCAGCCAACGATGGCCATAGGAATCGCCCGCGCTCCAATCGCTTTGAGAACAGGCATAAGCCCTGGCCGTCGCTCCAAAGACACTTGATCAGAGACTCGCGGCGGCCGCGAAAAACGAAGAGATGGCCGGAATGCGGATCGCGCCTCAATGTTTCTTGGACGATCAGCGCCAGACCGTCGAATCCTTTGCGCATATCGGTGTGGCCGGTCACTAGCCACACGCGCGCCCCACTCGGGATCGGAATCATCGCCGCCCGAGCGCCTTGACGATCCGGGCCAGCGCCGTCGCGTCGACGTCCGCCCCGACAAGGATCCGCTCGCCCCCGACAAGCATGATCTCCATCCGACCTATCGAGGCCGGAGCTGTGGCGGTCGCAGTCGGCGTAGCCTCCACGACCCTCACCGGCACAATGTTCACTGTCTTGCCGACGTCATTGACGGCCCGTTCTCGCCGTCGCCAGGTGAACAGAATATTGGCGTTCAGGCCATAACCGCGCGCCACCTCCGCAACGGATGCGCCGGGCGCAAAGCTCTCCGCGATGATCCGTTGCTTCTGATCAGCCGACCACGTCCGTCGCCGGCGCTCGCCGCCATTCGCGCCTTGCACCCCGGTGTCAGACATCTGCGATAGTGTCCATTATCGATTAGTGGACACGATCGACGCGTCCACATCGTCGCACTATCGCCGCTCGCCCCGCTTTCGCTAGGCGGCCCTCGCCGAAGGAGTACCGATTGGCTTCTTCCACGTCGACATCGCCGAAGTGCAGACCGCGCAAGGCAAGCTCTATCTCTTCGTCGCGATCGACCGCGCCTCCAAGTTCGCGGTCGCTCAGCTCGTCGACAAGGCCAATACGCAGACCGCGCGCGCCTTCTTGGAGGCCCTTGTCGCCGCCGTGCCTTACAGGATCGAGATCGTGCTCACCGACAACGAATCCAGTTCGCCGACCTGCCGAAGAACCGATCAGGTCCGACCGCCAGGCTCCGCGGCCACCCTTTCGACCGCGGCTGTCGCGAGCACGGGATCGAGCATCGGCTGACCAAGCCCAATCATCCTTGGACCAATGGACAGGTCGAGCGGATGAACCGGACGATCAAGGACGCGACCGTCAAGCGATATCACTACGAATCCCACGATCAACTCGTTCGCCATCTCGCCGACTTCCTCGCCGCCTACAACTTCGCCCGGCGACTGAAGACCCTTAATGGCCTCACCCCCTACGAGTTCGTCTGCAAACAATGAACAACCGAGCCTGAACAATTCACACAGAACCCGCTCCAGCAAATACCGGGACTAAACACCTAGCCTCCAGACTCAATCAGGTCCACCAGATGGCCAGAGTGGCTCGCGGCCATAGTCGCCACGGCTATTTCACAAACATATCGGGGTCTTCGCCTTGGCCACGCGGCTGCAGCAATGGCAGAACGAAACAATTGGACAGTTTTTGTCAGTTTTTCCTTCCTCTGGTCGCAAAATTGGATCTCGCTGTAGGCTCTGAGACACGCGGAACGGCTCGACACTTCACTTAACAGAGTCGACAGGTGCGCTCCTTGCTTGGTCGTGCGCTGGACGAGGGCTGTTGCGTCGTTGCGGACACTCTCGGGGCAAAATGAAGTCCCTTGAATGGGTTAAGACACGCGTCCGCTTGCTAATGCCGACTTTTCAGGACTTGCCCGTTCGGCTCGAAGATTCACAGAGGATCGCATAGACACGCGCAGGAACGCAGTTTTGGCTCACCCATAGAAGTACTGGTACAAATATTTGGTTAATAGAGCGAAGATATATGGACCTTCCTGCAGTGTTAATCAGTAGTAGATAACGAGCTATTTTCAACCACTTCAAATAAATAGCCGCCGCAAAACGGGCAGGCGGGCGAATTGTCAAACATCTTTCAAATTTCAATCTTGATAACCTGAGGTGCAGAAGGTTGCAGTGCGCCAGTCCCATGAGTATATTGATCATCTTCAGTCATGGCAAACGTATAGTCAGATTGCTGTACATTAACATTACCAAATGTATTGACCATAATCGTCCTCAGTCCCGAAATCAATTATTGTATTGTATCCATTGTCCACAGCAAGAGGCTTATTAACGCCAACTATACATATAGCTTGCTCGTAATCAGAATTGTCAAATGAATCCACGCCTATAGCTAAAAAGTGCCTAGAGTTCGTAAGTAGCAGATCTTCGCAGAAAGGGTTGAATTTGGGTTCTTGATTTAAATTGAGCGTCCGCTTAAGCTCGCCCCTTCCTGTGTGAATCCCTTGTCGCCCAATGGTGGCGACTCTACCCAACCTCTGCTTTTTGCAAGCGAACTTCAAAAAATTCAGCGCGTGGATATCGATCCCCATTCGCTAAGTGCCTTCCATTGGGCTATCTCGACAGAAAGAACCGCTTTCTCTGCAACTTCAGCGGAAACCGGCTGCTACTTGGCCGAGATCCCGACTACGACTGTTGGCGGCTCGTGAATTTGACGCATTTCCAAGTTTCTGACAAGCTGCCCTGTGGTATCGTCACGATGCCTAAGCCGACATTGCTTGGATCGGTGTCAGCCCGAAGAAGGAATTTGACGACCGCGAGACGTCGCCTTAGCTCGCCAGTCGCCCCGCCCCCATGCTGAATGGAGCGTCGTCTTTGATGTTGCCGCGACCGGGCCAAGCCGGGGGCCGCCAGTCGGGGCATGTTGACTGTTGTCTGAGGGGGTTTCAACTATTGCCGACTGGAGTATAAGCGTTGGACCTTGCCGCCGGTGAGCAAGCCGAGGCGAGCCATCCTGGCGGCGAGGAAGAGGTGTAATGACAAGGATTCCGATGCGCCGCTCGCTTTCGCGCAACCTGGTCGTGAATTCGCTGGCTCGGCGCTACCTATCGTCGTGTCGTTCATTACCGTCCCGATGTACATCCATGCGATCGGCGCGGCGCGCTATGGTGTGGTCTACGCTCACCTGGACCCTATTCGTCTACCTGGGCGTGCTGGATTTCGGCTTGTCGCGCGCGGCGGCTAACGCTCTCGGCAGGCTGGGCCATGCCTCGTCGCGCGAGCGAAGCCCGGTGCTGGTCACTGCGCTCTTTCTGAACCTGCTGTTCGGTCTGATCGCCAGTGCGGTGCTCTATGGCGTAGGTGGCGCGCTGCTGTGGCGCTGGTTCCCGCTGTCGGGCGAGCTTGCGCAGGAAGCCGTGGCGGCATTCCCGTGGATGGTTCCAATGCTGCCAATCGCCCTTCTGACCAGCGTCGCCATCAGTGCTCTGGATTCGCGCGAGCGGTTCCTGCTTTCTACGACGGTGAGCTGTTGCGGGCTCATTCTCGGCGCTGTCTTGCCCTTGATCAGCGTCGTGATCTTCGGCCCATCGCTGCGCGTAATTATCCCTGCGCATTATGCTCGTTCGATTGGGCGTGCTACTGGCAATGTTGACGGCCGTGTTCTGGGTGGAATGGCCGATTTGCTTGTTCGCGCTCGACCTCGTCTGGGCGCGCAAGTTGTTCGGCTTTGGCGCATGGGTGAGCGTCTCCAGCGTGGTCAGCCCGATCCTGGACGGGTTCGATCAGTTAGTGATCGGGCGGATGCTCGGTGCGGCGGCCGTCGCGCATTACGCCGTACCGTTTAGTCTCGCGATCCGCAGTCAGTTGCTGGTGCACTCGCTGTCGCGTACGCTGTTCCCGAGGCTGTCGCGCGAGACCGTCGAGAGCGGCCGGCGTCTCACCGGACGCGCGGTGCTGTCGCTGATCTACCTTTTCGGAGCGATCTGCGGTCCGGCAATCCTCGTCATTGGCCCTTTTCTCGATCTATGGGTGGGGCATGAGTTCGCCCAGGCCTCAACGCTGGTCGCTCAGATCTTGATCTTCGGCACTTGGATGAATGGCCTGTCCTACCTACCGTACAACCAATTGCAGGCGCAGGGCCGTCCGAAGGTGACAGCGCTGGTGCACTTGCTCGAGGTCCCGCCCTTCTTGCTGTGCCTTTGGCTGTTGATCCAGCATGCGGGGCTGCCCGGCGCGGCGCTGGCCTGGACCCTACGCGCCGGCGCGGATTGCCTGGCGATGCTGTGGTTCGCCCGCTCCCTGCACGGGGTGGCGCTGCGCGCCCTGCCGGCGGTCGGGCTGATGCTGCTGAGCATCGTCATTGCGTCCAGCCTCCAGCCCGCGCCGGTCAGCCAGTCTAGTTCTCGGAAGCCTGATAGGAACTTCTTTTCTGGTCTTAGGAATTATCGTCGAGCCGAAATTGGGGGATACGGGAAAGGCGATTGTCGAACGGATGCTGCGCATGTCGGTAAAGTGGATGGCGAGTTAGCGCAGTGGCGACGATCCGTCTGGCCACGACCACCTATTACGGCGAGTGTTTCTTGGGCGAGCAGCTGCGCAGCATTGCCACCCAGGAGAGGCTGCCCAAGGAGCTCGTTGTTGCCGACGATCAGTCGACTGATCAAACATGCCAGATTGTTACCGACTTCGCGAGGACCGCGCCGTTTCCCGGCCGCTTGCATCGCAACGAGCCGCGGCTCGGCTGGCTGTGCAACTTCATGTCGGTGCTGGCGCGCTGCCAGTCAGACCTGGTTGCGATCTGCGACCAGGATGATGTGTGGGACTCCGCTAAGCTCACGATCGCCGAACGGGTCATGGCCGATCCGGACGCTCTGCTGTTTTTCCACGACGCCTGGCTAATCGACGGGACGGGCAAGCGGACCGGACCCGCGAATATATTTTCTCTGCCGGAGAGCAGTCCGCCGCTCTCGGTCTATTGGTTTTTCAGCCCGTACGGATTCTCGATGGTGTGCCATCGCTCGCTGTTGGCGCTGTCGGACCTGTGGACTCAATCGACCGACAGTAACGATCGGCGGGACCGCGCGCCGCATGATCAGTGGCTGTTCTTTCTGGCCACCGTGCTCGGCACGGTGCGCTTTTCGCGAGAGCGGCTCACGGGCTATCGCCAGCACGTCGGCAACGCCGTCGGTCTGCCGGGTTCGCGCGGGCTGCTGTCGCGCCTTTGTTGGGCGCGGCAGTATTGGTTGAGCAATCCAGAGGCGCGGTTTCGCAATCTGGCGGAAGTGGCCCGCGACCGCGCGAACATCCTAGCAGCGTGTTGCGATCGGTTGTCCGGCACGGGACAGCAGCGGGCGGCTCTGGGCCGAGCGCGCTATCTGGAGCTGGCGTCTCGCTTGCAATTGCGTGCAGAACTTTATGGAGATCGGCGCACGGGAGCCAGGGCGCAGCGCCTCCAGCAGGTGCAACGGTCCGGCGTTTATCGTGGAGCCAGCGCCTGGGATTTCACTCAAGGCGCCCTGGTGAAGGACGCGATTTTGGGCGTGGCGCTGCGGCCCTTGCTGATGCAAGGAAGTTCCGGGTTGTAATGGTTAAGTATTCCCTGTCTCCCGACGATCTAAGACGTAGGTTCGGGGCCCGATTTGCCGCCCGATGGCGCCTGTTCTGCGCTCTCGAACAGCTCGGGCTCGTAGTTCACCTGGTAATAAGCGCCGGTTTCACCGAAGCTTTCGCGGCTCAAGGGCTATCGGCAGGTTTGCCCTTCACCGCTCTTCACGTATATTACATATCTCCGACAGGTAATGATCACCGGTCGGGGATGTCCCCGGATGGGGCATGGGCGACGCCGCATCACAACGTCAATTGTGGCGACGTGATTATCGCGCAGGGTGGCCGCTACACAACGCAATTCCAGTCCGGAAAGTGGGGCACAGTGTCTAACTGCCCCTCCACCACCGGTGGCATCGACGGAGCCGGAGGCATCTATGCGGCCGTTGTACTATGCGCCGGTCCCAACCTAAGCAACTGCCCTATCAACGGCTCTAACAATGAGGCAGCAAAGATTGACAAGAGTAATTGGGCTTTAGAGGGCTTTACCGGTACGAACTCAACTACGACCGGGACGAACTGCTTCACGGGCAGCCCATCTGGTATTCTGAAAGGGACTTCTCTTCATCACGTTATGTTCATAAATGATATTGCCAGCAACTGCGGGGGCGACGGTTTCGATACTTACCCATCCGGCGGCGCCACGGGCGAAAGCAGCGTAGACCAGGCCGCTGTCGTTGGAGTCATCGCCTACGGCGCGGGGCAGTCCGGCGGGTACTGCAACAGTGGCGTCTCCATGATCCCTACCGATGGCCCTGATACGAGCGCGGGCACCCACGTTTTTGTTGGCGCGGCGTTTACCTATCACAACATCGACAGTCCAATCTGCGCAGGCTTCAATGCAACGATCACGACGGCTCTAGCCGCAAGTCCTGGGGTCTTGACCTCTACATCGTTCTTCACACCGTTCGAGCCGTTAAAATTCTCTGTGACTGGAGGCAGTCTGCCCGATGGGCTGAACAGTTCCACAGTCTACTACGTTTGCTCATCCGGACTAGTGCGGAACGTGTCGTTCGAAGTCTCCACAACTCTAGGCTGTATTACGCCCGTTAATTTCACAACGACGGGAACGGGAACGATAAAGGCTCAATCGCTTAAGACCAGTGACGGCGAAGGCGTCATCCTTGACTCGTTTGGCCTTCAAAGATTCACTCATCAGGCCGCAGTCGAGCAAAGCGCCGCATGGGGCAATGGCTCCTCCGGTTATCAAATATTTCCCAATGGCGGCAATGACCAGTCAGATAACTACATCTTCAGCGTATCTTCGTATGGAAACCTCCAAGATATTTATCATGATGCGAATAATTCATCGGAGATTAATTTTAATCAAGTTCATGTTAGCGCCACTGCGATCAAATTACTATCCAATAGCCTAGTCCAAGCCATAAGCGCCACACCCGGGGGGTGGCCTAGTTTTGCCTGTGCTCGGGGAAACACTCAAGGTTGTCCTGTATACGGCAACACGGTCGCAGGACGGCCAGTCACCGCCGCGCACGCCATCATCACTGAGAATTACTTCAAAGGCTTGGCAAATTCATGTGCCGGAGGCGGGACGTGCGATCCCTCATTCACCTTCATCGCGTGGGACGGCAACAACGCCCAATCAACTGTCACCAACACGATCGGACCTCCCGGCTTTGCGAATCCGGGCCGCCTCCCCGACGGCGCTCCCAACTGCGCCGCCTACGCGAACGTCACCGACTGCATGAACGTCGACTACGGCGTGGCAGCGGATCTTGCGCCGAGCGGGGGCGCGACCGGCAAAGGCTACCAACCTCCGGGGCGATGCAAGTCCGATCCCTATTTTCCAACTTGGTTGAAAGGCCTTATTTTTCTTCACTGGAACGGTTCGACGCTTACCGAGAATGGTGGTCTAATTACAAAACCTTGCAACATGTAGTTGAGCCGACAACATATCGGTTGAACACGCAAATTACTGCTTATTAGGGCATTACAACTAAAGTGAGTATTAAATCGGACACTCAGCTGAAATTTACCGAGCGACGACTGCTATCCATAAACAGAGTAATACTTCTCGTCAACTTATGGTCGCATGACAAATGAATCTGTCAAGCTACTAAATATTTAGCGGCCCAGGGCCACAAGCGTCGCTCGGCTTCGCTCTTGATCGGGGTCATGGCGCTGGCCTCCGGGAGACGCGGCGCAGATATGGGCGGCGTGACCCGTCGCTAGTCCCCGCAGCAGGCCCGAGCGCGGCCCGGCGGTGAGCCGCAGGCAACGGGGGTTCGAGCAGAAATGCGCCGCCCTGAGCGAAAGTTCTATCTTGATGGATTGAGAGAATTATCGCGTGGCATTTTGGCTCTCGGCTCGGTCGGCGATCAAGAGGCTGAAGCCGGACACTGTCCGCTGTGCGAAAGTGAAGCCGGCCCATTCGAGATCTTCGCCGAGGAAGGCGTCGTCAGCCAGCATGTATCGCGCGCTGCCCTCCAAAAGCTGGACGAGAAACTGGCGATTGACCACGCGGGCGAGGTCCGCCGGGACAGTCCCGGCGCTGAAGCCGGACGGTCCGCGAGCGCTCGACATTGAAGTCGAGCGGGCCGCTTTTGACGACCGAATTGCACCGAGCTTGTCGATACGGCCGCGTATGTCGCTCAACTGCCTGGTCCGCTGACGAACCGGAAGTGGCTCAGTAGCCAGGGCTTGCGGGTGGCGGCGCTCCGAAAGCGCCGCCCACCACCTGGAACGGCGCTCCAGCCACTGTCCCGGCCGCATTGAACGGCGCGGCGAACGGAGCGCCATACGCGTAGGTCGGCGGGGAGCCGAAGAGCGCCGCCGTGCCGCCAAGCACTCCGCCCACGAAACTGCCCACAACCGCGCCCGCGCCGGTAAAGAGTCCCGCCACGGCCCGGCCGGTGCCACCCACGACGGTGCCGACAGCCGCCACGGGTCCCCAAGTGGTGTAGGCCGGGCTCTGCACGACCACCGGCTCTTGTGCATGAACGACGATCTGACGACTCTCGTGATGGTAGACGTAGTGGTGATGGTAGACGTAGTAATGATAGTGGGCGTGCGCGTAGTGCTCTTGCGCAGATGCCGGAGCGGCGATGGCCAACGCCAGCGTTGCCGTCCCGACCGCCGCCACGGACAGAAGAAGATTGCTGAATGGCATGAGACCAACTCCTTTAACTTGGTGAACCGCTATCGCTCAAAATCGAGTTTTCGAGTTTTTCCTGCGGCTAGGTAATCCGAGCGGGCGCCCAAGATCAAGCTATGGATCAGGAGAGGCCCAGCGGTGTGAGTTAACGCGTCGCGGAAAATCTCTGCACCATCCTTGCTTCGTCCTCACGATGTACGCCAGAAGTGCGCGCGCGGTCGGCATCGGCCATACCATATCGCGTGTTTCAACGGACCTGCCGGCACCTCGGCTTAATTCGGTCGAAGCTACCCAAGCGTGACCGTAGGGCGCCACCGCCTTGGCGTCTAGGCGGGCTTCGCTCTTCGCCTTCAGGTCCCCTCGTGGTGAAAGATGAAGAACTGCTGCGCCTAGCCTCAGAGGATGATGCGCCTGCCTGGAGCGTTCGCTGTGCGATGAGGCAGTTCTCAACGTCTGATGGATCGGCTTGGGTCGAAAGCGGACAGCGCGTCGCTCCTCATCGAAAGCATTCTTTCAAATCAATACGTATAACAATCACATAGGAGCGCCCAGTTTTATGCCCTCGGGCGCGCCAGTGATTTCAGAAACTTATCAAATCGAATCCGTTGTAGATCGACCGCGTTTAGTACGGTCTTTTGGACCAACTGATCTGCGCGAGGAACGTGGGCGGTCGAGGTTTCACCGCTGAGGCGACCACGATGAGAACCACCAGCTAAGGGTCAAGAGTATCTATCGCTCGAGCTTTGTGAATGACACGTCGCATTTACGCAAGGCTAAGGCGCAGCATAAGGCGGGAGCCACCACTGGGCTACGCTTCCACTCCTTTTGCAGTGATGTTCGTGGCGCAGTGGCTTGCCCAGAGCGGCTCAATCCTGGCGACCGATCCTCCATTCTGAGATTCGATCACGCGCATCTCAAAGAAAGTCTTCTCGTTCTTGAGATCCATCGCCTGCTCATCCAGGGAAACGGATTGTCCCTCTCACTAGCGAGGGCTGCCGTGGTGCTCCGCAAGCCAAAACCGCTTGTAGCCGAGCTCTTCAGCCCGACGGGCAAGCGCAATCGTGTGCCGAGAGCCTGGACGCCAATCGCGCCCTCAGGGATGGAGCTCTTGTCGAGGATAGAGATCGCGCACGGTGCCAAAACATTCAACTAAATAAGTTGATTAACTTGATAAATTCAGCACTAAATCCTGTCAATGCAATCTCCGACTTACGATCACCACTGGCGGTCCGCGCGGGTTGGCGCAAAGCGCCGCCCGCGAATTGTCGCCGCAAGGCATTCACGTCGCCCATTCATAATCGACGGCGCTGGACGCAGCGACACGCGGCCCGACCCGACCGACAAGCCGAACAGCAAGCTCGACCCCGATGCGATCGCGCAAACCTATCTCGATGTCCTGCGCCAGCCGCGCAGCGCCTGGACATGAGAGATCGGGCTCCGACCGCAGGTCGAAACCTTCCGACGCGGCTTGCTCGCTTGAGCATACGACGAGCGCATAATAAGGTGATGTGCGCGGCTGGAGATGCACAACCATCCTATTTTTGTCCTAGCGGCCCCTGCCCCACAGGCGAGATCACGCGGCAGCTTCTCGCGCCGCTCTCCGACCAGACCCGCGTTGCGCCAAGCTTCGGAAGGGGAACCTAGAGTCTAGCCAGTCATTCACGCCAACCGCCGTCGCGCCACGCCAGTTGACCTTGGGGTCTTTCCACGACGACGTCAGCAAGCGGGCGAATTTGGGCCCAACAATTTGCGGACGGCAGACCGCCAACTCGGATCAGGTCAAAATGATGCGGCGAGCTCGGTGAGTTGTCGCTCAGCCGCGGCGCGCGCCGCTTCAACCTGATCGCGCGGACCGACGGTGGGGCCGACGGCGACGAAACGCACGCTGTGGACGCCGATGAACCTGAGGATGTCGCGCAGATAGGGCGTCGCCATGTCGACGCGGCCTCGGTTCATTCCGGTCACGAAGTCGCTGCCGCTCGCGAGGATGACGACCGTCGGACGGTCCTTCACGAGACCGCGATAGCCCTCGGCTGGGCTGAAGCTGAAAGTCAGCCCCGGCTGCACGATGAGATCGAACCATTGCTTGAGCTTGTAAGGCACGCCGAAGTTCCACATCGGCGCGGAAATAAGCACCCGATCTGCGAGCGAGAAGCGCAGCGCCAGGCGCTCGACGACCGCGAAAGCATCACGCTCCGGGTTGCTGAACGACCGGCCCCCCAGACGCGCATATTTGGCTTCGAGCGCCGCGCCGTCGAACTCGGGCAAGGTCTCGCGCCACAGGTCTTGGAGATCGATGTCCCACGACGGCCGCGCCTGACGAAATTGCGATAAGAATGCCTCGGCCGCGGCTGAGGACGCCGAGCCGGCGCGCGGCGAGCACCGCAAATGGAGGAGCTTCGGCACCTATGCTCTGGTCGGTCGCGCCGCCTCGTATCGACGGCTCATCCAAGCGCCCTGATAACGGCCTCAGCGCTCGTGACCACGGCGACATTTTGCATCGCGAAGTCGATCGATGCGCGATGCCACGCCGCATTCATTGTCGAACAGCAATCCTCCGGCACGACGATGAAGTAGCCTTTGTCGGCGCCGGTGCGCGCCGTGTGTTCGACCGACATGTTGGTCCAGGCGCCGGTGTTGATGATCATGTCTCGGCCTTGGGCTCTCAGGATCGTCTCCAGACGAGAGCCTTCCCAGGCGCTCATGCGCATCTTCTCGACCACGAAGTCCCCGGGTTGAGGTTCGAGACCGCTGACCGGCGCCGCGCCCCAGCTCCCGCGCGTCATCGCCTTGTTGTCGGCGATCCCCTCGAACAGCGGCGCATTGAGCGTCAGTCCCGGCGCGCCCGGCTCGACGACGAACCAGACATGGATCACCGCGACGCCGCGCGCGCGCGCCGCGGCGGCCAGGCGACGCGTATTCTCGACCACGTTCTGCTCGCGGGCATGGGCCGGCGCTCCGGACGAAGCGAAGGTGCCACCCTCGCCGATGACGTCGTTTTGCATATCCTGAATGATGAGCGCGCAACGTCGCGGGTCGAGGGTCAGGTTTTGGGCGAGCGATGGCCGGGATGACGACGGCTGGCTCCCGAGGCTTTGACTTGAGCCAACAGCCGGCGCCGCGGTCGCCGATCGCGCATTCATATAAGGCTCACGCCGCGGACCGACCTTGGTCTCGATCCGATAGACCGAATGGGTCGCAGTCAGAAACAGAGTGCGGAAATCCGGGCCGCCCCAGGTGAGATTGGCGACCTTCTCAGGCGCGCGAACCTTTCCCAGGAGGTCGCCCGAGGGCGCGTAGACCCAAACGCCTCCGGGCGCTGTCACCCAGACATTACCGCGATGGTCGCATTTCATCCCGTCGGGCACGCCCTGCTCGAGCGACGAGCGAACGCCGGAGGCGAACATGCGCCCGCCCGACAGCGAACCGTCGGCAGCGACGTCGAAGACGCGGATCAGCGTCTGCACCGTATCGTTGATGTAGAGGCGCTTCTCATCCGGGGAAAAGCAGAGGCCATTCGGCTGATCGAAGAGGAGGCGATCAACGAGCAGGTGTGGACCGCCGCCGCCCGGCGGGACGCGGTACACGCCCTGGAAGCCGAGCGCGCGTGGCCTTTCGACCCCAAAGCCCGGCATGCGTCCATAATAGGGATCGGAGAAATAGACCGAGCCGTCGGATCGGACGCAAACGTCGTTAGGGCTGTTGAGCTCCTGACCGTCGAAATGGGACGCGAGAACCTCGCGCCGCCCGTCCGGCCGTTCCCGCACGAGCGAGGACGTCGCGTGCTCGCATACGATCAAGTTGAGATCGGCGTCGTAGGTCATGCCGTTGCATTTGTTGGAAGGGCGACGCACTTCGGCGACGCCTCGCGCCGCGTCCCATCGGCGGCGCACATCCGCCGGCATGTCCGAGAACAGAAGGTAGTGGTCGACCGGATGCCAGATCGGACCCTCGGTGAAGGTAAAACCGGTTCCGACCTGACCGACCGGCGCATAAGGATCGATCAAGTCCTCGAATTCCGGCCGCAGGGTCGCATGCGTCATCGCTGGTGATCCCTTCGCTCACGCTCAAGCTGGGAACCAGTTGCGCTTCGGCAGCGTCTGGGTGATCGGGCCAGGCACCAATTCCTGCAGCCGCGCAACAACCACCCCGATTTCGACCTTGGCCGGGCGATCGTGCACCGGCAAGATGAAGCGGGCGTTGGCGAGCACTTTCTTGATCGCGCCCTTCTCGGCGCGTTTGGTCATGCCGTGGTTGCCTGTCGTCTGCGGCTCGCCGTCGTTGTTCTGGCGAAATGGCTCCACGATCTGGTCGTTGACGTCATAGATGACGTCGCCGCAAATCGTTGCTACGCCTTCGGCGGTGTGAACGTGCACGTTCATCGATCCCTCGGTGTGGGCGCCCGCGGCCTCGCAGAAGACGCCGGGCATCAGCTCGACGGGACCACTGATTTCAAGGTCCAGGAAGCGGAGCGCGCTTTTGGCGTGCAAGCGGTCGATGAGATGCTTGATGTCGGGCGCTGGATATTGCGGATGCTGGAGGCCGGAAACAGAATATTCGAGCTCTTTGCGATTGACGACCACAGTCGAATTCATCGGAAAGAGATCATCCTTGCCGGCGTGGTCGATGTGCAAGTGGGTGTGCAGCACGAAGCGGACATCACCCATTCGCACGCCGTGCTTGGAAAGCTGGTTCTCGATCATGTTCTCGTGGAACTGCAGCCCGCGCATGCCCAGGGTCTCCATGATCTGGTTCGAGCGGTAGCCGGTGTCGACGAGAATGGGATAGGCGCCGCCAAGGACGAGAAATCCGAGCGTCGGCACGCGGCGCGTGCGGCCGCAATCGCGGCCAAGGACAAGGAAGCTCGATTCGAGCTCGATGTCGCCATAGTCGAGAACCTTGATTTCCAGCGGCATAATTCCCTCCCGAATGCCCGAATTCCGTTGTGCGGCCTATGCGGCGATCCGATAGACGCGCATCGCCGTGTCGTGCAGGACCGCCTGCTGTTCCTTGGGCGTAAGCGACGCCACGGCGTCCCTGTAAGCCCCGAGAAGGTTGGCATACGAGGTCCAGAGCTTCTCGATTGGAAAGTTCGAGCCGAACAGACACCGTCCCGGGCCGAACACACCGACCGTCTCACGAACGACGTCTGCGATATGCGTCGGATCGTTGCGATGCAGGAAGGTGCCGAGACCGGAAAGCTTGCTCGTCACATTGGGGCACGCCGCGAGGCGGACCACGCCCGCGCGCCATTCCGCGCGTCCGGCAGTCGACAGGTCTTCGAGCATGCCCGCGTGCTGAAGGACGAACGTGACCTTCGGACAGGATTCGGCAAGGTCCGCGGCGTCGGCCATTTGCGGCGCGAACACCTGCAGGTCGAAGCTCAGCCCATAGTCGGCGAGGTAGCCGATGTTGCGACGGATCTTGGAATCCGCCGCAAGGTTCGGCCGCGAAGCGAAGCGATATTGAGGGTTCTCGTGCCAGTGCAACTGCATGCGCACGCCATGCACGAGGGGGTATCGCGAAACCCGGTCGAGCTGCGGGCGCGCGTCATTGGCGCTCATGTCGGCATAGGCGACGATCGCATGCGGCCAATCCGTCTTGTCCGCGGTCCGCTGCACCCAGGCCGCCTCGTCCTCATAAGCCTCGGGCGACCAGTTGGTCTGCACATAGACCGACCTGACGACACCAAGGCCGTCGAGATCGGCGCGAAATTCTTCCATCGGATAGTCGCGCCGGATCGGTTCGTAAGGCCCGAAAATGCGCGGCTGCATAGGCCCCATGAGCCAAGGGAGGTCAGCCTGGCACCAGATATGATGATGACCATCGACGACCGGAATCACGCGGCTCTCCTGCGCCCGAGCGCGAGGACATGATTGACGATCGCGGGCGTCGACCCGCCGTCCACCATGTCGTCGACGAACGGATAGATTGCGACCAGCGCCTCGGTGCGCGGGCGAAAGTCACGGCCGACCGCGAGCGGAGTCAACCAACTCAGCCGCCAAGCGCGGCGGGAAAGCCTCGCGACCGCGTCGGCGAGAGTGGTCGGATCGCCGCGCTCAAGGCCGTCCGAGACGATGAGCGTGATGGCGCCGCGCGCATAAGACGAAAAGCGCGGCACGGCGAGGAAGGCCTCGAGCGCATCGCCGATGCGCGTGCCGCCGTCGAAGTCGCTGACGATCTGAGCCGCGCCGGCCAAAGCCTGTTCGCGCCGCTTGAGGCGCATCGGGCGCGTGATCCGGGTAAGCCGAGTGCCGAACGTGAACGCCTCGACCCGCGGGCTTGCCTGGACGAGCGCATGGGCGAGGCACAGGTTCTCCTCGGTGCGCGCCTTCATCGAGCCGGAGACGTCGATGAGCATGAGCGTCTTGCGCGGCCGCATCCGGCGCCTGAGGCGCGAGAGCTTGATGATTTCGCCGTCATTGCGGGTCGCCTCGCGCAGCGTCCGGCGCAAGTCGACGACCGCGCCTCGCCGCGCGCGCCAGCGCCGGTAGCTCAACCGCTTGGGCAGACGTCGAGCGGCTTCGCGAGTCAAACGGCGCAGCGCTTCGCCTGTGTCGCCCGGCCCAAAGCGCCGCTCAACGAGCGCTTCGGCGCGAGTGGCAGCCTGACCGGATTCGTTCAATTCCTCGGCGCTAATCGATTTGTCCAGACCGCGTCGGTCTTCCTGGACGCGAACCACGTCATCCTCTTCACCTTCCGGCAAGTCCTGCCCTTCCGCGCCAAGGAAATGCATATCGAACAGCGCATGATAGGCCGCATGGCGCTCAGGCGGCGGGGCCAGGGTCGCCAAACCCGCCCGGCGGACGTCCTCAGAATCGCGCGGCCCCAAGAGGACGATCGCCGACAGAAACGCGGTCGTTTGCTCCGGCGCGACGGCGAAGCCATTGGCGCGCAGAATGGCGGTGAAATCGATGAATGGCTCAACGGCGCGCGGCGGCAATGCGATATCGCTCATACGACCAACTCGGCCAGCATGGCGTCGAGGCGGCCGGACACGTAGGCCAGGTCCTCCTCGTCTTTGAGCGCGACGCCGATGGAACGCTTGAACGCATCCGGCCAACGAGCGCCGCCGCGATTGAGGAGCGTCGCCGCTTCGGCCCAGTCGACCAACTCCGAGATCCCCGGCGTCTTGCTCAACGGCTCGCGCCTGAGCTTGCCAACCGCTGCGACGACGGCGCGCGCCGTCGCTTCAGCGACGCTGGAGGCGCGCAGCATGACGATGCGGGCCTCGCGCTCCGCATTCGGGTAATCGATCCAGTGATAGACGCAGCGGCGCCTGAGCGCTTCGTGCAGGTCGCGCGTGCGGTTCGAGGTCAGAATCACGATCGGACGCTCGGCGGCGCGGATTGTTCCCCGCTCCGGAATCGAGATCTGGAAATCGGACAGGAATTCGAGCAGGAACGCCTCGAACTCCTGGTCGGAGCGATCGATCTCGTCGATCAAAAGGACCGTTGAATCGGGCGAGCGCAGCGCCGCCAGCATCGGCCGCTCGATCAGGAACGGATCGCTATAGATATCGATGCTCTGCTCGCCAGCCTGCCGGATCGCCAGCATCTGTCGCGGATAATTCCACTCATAAAGCGCCGAGGAGGCGTCGATGCCTTCGTAGCACTGGAGCCGGATCAATCGACGCGCCAGCACCGCGGCGACCGCCTTCGCCGCCTCCGTCTTGCCGACGCCGGGAGCGCCCTCGAGCAGAAGCGGTTTGCCAAGCGCAAGCGCGAGATAGGCGACCGTCGCCAGGCCCTCGTCGGCGAGGTAATAGGCGGAGCGCAGCGCCCGCTCGAGCGCTTCCGGGCTATCGATCCCGACAATGTCAGCCCTGATCGCCATCGTAAGCGTCTAGCGCCGCGGCTGTGGCCGCGCGCCGCCTTGCGCCTTGATCGCGCGGAGCACCTTTTCCGGCGTGATCGGCAATTCGTCGACCCTGACGCCCACGGCGTTGAAGATTGCGTTGGCGACCGCGGGCAGCACCGGATTCGCGCACATCTCGCCCGGGCCCTTGGCCCCAAACGGGCCGTCCGGGGCGGGACGTTCGAGGACACTGATGTCATGCGGGCAAATGTCTCCCGGCCCTGGCATCAGGTACTCGACGAAATCGCGCGGCCCGTGGCTCGGATCGGGATAATAGGGCTCCGGGGTCTCGTAGAGGGCGTGGCTGATCCCCATCCACGCGCCGCCGACGAGCTGTTGCTCGACGAGGCGGGGATTGAGCGCCCGGCCGAGTTCGTAGGCGCTGTCCATCCTCACCATCGCGACTTCGCCGGTTTCGTCGTCAACCTCGACTTCGGCGATGAGGCAAGCATGGGCGTAACAGGTTGCTGGCGACATCTCTCCGGTTTCCGGATCGACTTCGGACAGGGGAACGAGGAAGATGCCGCGTCCCGATATTGTGCGCCCCTGCCGGAATTGGGCAGCGATGGCGACATCCTTGGTCGAGATCGAGCGGTGCGGCGCGCCCTTGACGTGAATGTTGCCGCGCCCGTCGGTCTCGAGATCGGCGACATTGACTTCGAGTTCCTCCGCCGCCGCCTCCATCATGACTCCCCGCGCCTCGCGCGCCGCGGCCATGACGGCGTTGCCCACCCGGTGGGTGCCGCGCGAGGCGAAACTGCCCATACAATGGGGCCCGGTGTCGGAGTCGGCGGTGTCGACATAAACGTCTTCGACCGGCACCCCGAGCGTCTCGGCGCAGATCTGGCGCGTCACCGACTTCATGCCCTGTCCGAGGTCGATGGAGGAGAGCGAGACGGTGAACTTGCCGCTCGGATTGGAATGAACCAGGGCCTGACTTGGGTCGCCGCCCAGATTCATGCCAATGGGATAATTCATCGACGCCATCCCGCGCCCACGAAGCTTGGCCATCATCTCCTCCTGGCGCCAAATACTGACGAGAACCGAATCGCGCCGTGTGACGGCGGGGGCGTGGGCCGCAGCGGTTCGGGAGGCGGCGGCGCGGGACGGTCGTACACGGTGCGTTGTTGGCCGGCGGGACGGCTGACGAGAATCGGCTCGCGCGGCGTCGCCGGCACGACAGCGCGCGGCCCGCCGCCATCTTTGCGCGAGGACATGCGTTTGAACTCGTCGCGGATTCGCCATTTCGACTTTTCCGCCGCAACCTGCACGCACTCGATGAGAGCCGTGTTCTTGGCCTCGCGCCGGTGGGCCTTCATGTCCCCGTCGCGATAAGCGTTGATGAGGCGGAACTCCATCGGGTCCAAGCCGACAAGATGGGCGAGCTTGTCCATCTGGCATTCGATCGCGAAATCGACCGCGGTCACGCCAAAGCCGCGCATTGCTGTCGCCGGCACCCGATTGGTGAATACGCAATAGACGTCCGCGGACACATTGGGGATCGTGTAAGGCCCAGGCAGATGCGCCGCGCATTTCACCACCGCGTAGCTTGACAGCCGGGTGTACGCCCCGCTGTCGAACAGGCAGCGGAATTGGCGCGCAAGGATGCGCCCGTCGTGGGAAACGCCGTCCTTGATGAAGATGCGCTCCGCGCCGCGTGGCGCGCAATAGATCATCTCCTCCTCGCGCCCGATCATGTAACGCACCGGCCGCCCGGTCAGCATCGCGCCAAGAATGGCGAGCGGCTCGGTTACCGTATCGACCTTGCCGCCGAAGCCGCCGCCGACCGTGCCGCCAACGAAATGAAGCTTGTTCGACGGCACATCAAGAATCTTGGCGCAAGTGTCGAGCGAGAAGAACAGCGCCTGTGTCGAGGTATAAACGACATGGCGCCCGTTGGTGTCGGGCGCTGCGATCGAGCCGTTGGGTTCGGTCGGCGCATGCTCGATCGGCGACATCTGGTAGCGCTGCTCGAGAATGTGGTCGGCCGCGGCGAAACCCCGCTCGACGTCGCCGAAGCGAAGCTTCTGGTGGTCGTAGATGTCGTGGTAGGTGAAGGTGTTCTTAGGATAGGTCTCGTTGACCACCGGCGCGCCAGGCTTCATCGCCTCCTCGACGTCGAAGACCGTCGGCAGCGGCTCATAGTCGACGCAAATCTTGGCCAAGGCCTCGAAGGCTTCGCGCTGGCTGTCGGCGACGACAGCGACAATGGGCTCGCCCTTGTAGCGAACCTTGTCGACAGCCAGCGTTGGCTCGTCATCCTTGCCGAAATTGATGAGGCTCAAAAGCGTGTTGAGATTGCGCGGCACGTCGGCGCCACGGATGATCCGGCGCACGCCCGGATGCCGCTCCGCTTCGGAGAGGTCGATGCGGCTGATACGGGCATGGGAGTGAGGGCTGCGCAGGACCTTGAGATGCAGCATGCCCTGCAGCTTGTGGTCGTTGAAATAGGTCGAGGTCCCGGTGACATGGCCGAGCATGTCCTGGCGCTGCGTCGGCTTGCCAATCTCCTTGAGATTGTCATCGCGCTCGTCGGCAAAAATGTCTTTGCGCAGTTCAAGCATAGGTCACCCTTTCAGGCGCGCCGCTCGCCCCGCCGCGCGACGGCGGCGAGGATGGCGTTGATGATCGGTTCATAGCCGGTGCACCGGCAGATGTTGCCGGAAATCGCCTCGACGACTTCGACGCGGCTGGGATCGGGGTTGTGATCGAACAGCGCCTTCGCCGCCATGAGCATTCCCGGCGTGCAATATCCGCACTGGGCGGCGAAATTGTCCATGAACGCCGATTGGAGCGGATGCAGCTCGGGGCCAGTCTTGAGCCCATCCGCGGTCTCGATCGATTTCCCGGCGACCGCCTCGGCAAGCGTTATGCAGGACAGCACCGGCTCGCCGTCGATCAGCACAGTACAGGCGCCGCAACCGCCCTGGCCGCAGCCGAACTTGGGCGAATGATCTCCGACTTCGTCGCGCAAAGCCGAAAGGAGGCTCATGCCTCCATCGACGAAGATCGCGACTTCGCGGCCGTTGTGCCTAAATTGGAGCGGCGTCTTCGCCATAGTTCGTCTTTCTTCAGCCGCCCTGCCCGAGAAGCAACCGGCGCAGATGCACGCCAACAACTTCGCGGCGATACCACGCGCTCGCGATCGCGTCGGTCGCTGGCGAAGTTCCTTCCGCGGCGGCCGCCACTGCCGCCGCGACGCCCAACTCGTCGAGCGTCTTCCCTTCAAGCGCCCGTTCCGCGGCCTTCGCTCGAATGGCCGTCGGCGCCATCGCGCCATAAGCGATGCGCGGATTGGAGACGCGACCGCCGACCGCGGGGAGAGAGGCAGCAATGGAAAGCACAGACACGCCTTTGGGCTTCACGCGCGCGACCTTCAGGAAGCGAAACGCCGCCGGCATCGATGGCCGGTCGCAGGTGACGTTCAGCACAATCGCCCCCGGAGTTCTCTCGCGGCTCGCCAGAAATTCCTCGAGCGCCATGTCACGCGCGCCATAGCCGCCCATCACCGAGACTATCGCGTCAAGCGCGAGCAGCGCGACAGCAAGATCTCCATATGGCGCGGGCGCGAAAAGATTGCCACCGACGGTCGCCGTGGTGCGCACCGCCGGGCCGCCGATCAATCGCGCCGGCGCGTGCAGAAAGGAAAGTTCACGCTCCCGCAAGATCTCGGACAAGGTGACCCCTGCCCCAATCGTAATGCGCGCGCCGCTGGCCCGAACCTGGGTGAGCAAGCGATCCTCGAGCCGCACGATCGTCCCTATCGAGACGTCGCCTTCGTTCAGCGCCCGCATGACAAGCGTGCCGCCGCCGATATAGCGCGCCGAGCGGTCAGAAGACAGCACGGCAGCGGCTTCGGTCGGCGTCGCGAAGGTCTTCACTGTCACCGGCATCGTGAAAAGCCTTGAGTCATGCAGCCTCGCTCAAGTGCCTGCGTATCGCGTCGAAGCCGGCCTGATAAATCTGCTCGCCGACCATGTCGGTCAGGCGCTTTTCGTCCCCGGGAGGTGTGGTGAAGCGCGATTCCCAATGCCAGAACGTCCGGTCTCCGTCGGTCACGGGCAACAGCCGTACGTGCGCGACATAGTTGAACATAGGGATTGGCGTATCGAGCAGGCAGTAGCTGAAGCTTTGCTCGAGATCGGAAAGCGCAAGCAATTGCTCGCGCAGCTCCGAACCGTCCGCGAGCCTGAAGCGGCGTACGCAACCGATGCGGTCGGAGGTCTGATTGCGTTCGATCTGGCTGGTCGTGACCTCGGGATGCCATCGGTCGTGGCCGTTGAAGTCGCGCAGCAGCGCCCAAACCTGGTGGGTCGAGGCGTCAATGATCGTGCTTTTGACGACATGGGGCATGTCTAGCCGCCAAACGCCCGCTTGAGCGCGTCGAACCCGCCCTGGAACACGCCGCCGCCAATGTTGGCAATGAGCTCCCCTTCCCGCTCGGGCGCGCAATCGAATTCCGCTGTCCACTCGACGAAAGTCCGTTCTCCGTCGGTCACCGGCGTCAGACGCAACGTCGCGACATAGTTCTCGACGCCCATCGGAGATTCCAGGATCGAATAGGTGCAGAACATGTCGTAGTCGGAGAGGCCGAGCAGCTTTTCCCGGATCCGGTCGCCGTTGCGCAAACGGAAGTCGCGCACGCAGCCGATCTTGTCCGAGGGTTCTCCACCCTCGATCCGACTCTCGGCGATCGCCGGGTGCCAGTTCGGCATTCCATTGAAGTCGCGTACGCGAGCCCAGACACGGTCGCTGCGGCCGTTAATCACACTAGAAACGAAGACCCGCGCCATGAGGCTCAGCTTCTCTTACGGGGCGACGAGCCGCCGCTCGGCGGAGGCGCTCCATCCGCCTCCTTCTTTGGCGCCGTATCCTTACGAATGCCTTGCATATCGCGTGCTTCGCGGATGAGGCCCGGCATTTTCGCAAGGCTGCCGCCCTCGACGCCGATATCGGACAGGATCGAATCGATGAGAGGCGCCTGCACGCGGTAGCGAAGCGCCGAGTCGATCACTTCGTCGGTCGCGCTGCGCCCTCCATTGCCGTTCGGGTGACCGCCGTTGAGACCATCGACCTGGAGGATGCGGATGCCCTCGATCTTCTCCATGGGCTTCACGCTCTCGCGTACGATGCCCTCGATACGGTCAAGCAGCTTCCGCCGGAACAGCGAATACCGCGCCGGTTCCGTTAGCACGTTCTCGGCTTCGTTCAAGAGCCTCTGCGCCTCGGCCTCGACCGCAGCGCGCACGCGCTCGGCTTCCGCTGCGATCCGCGTCTCTTCGGCCGCCTTCTCCGCCAACAGCACTTCGACCGACCTGCGCCGGCGAGCGACCTCGGTGTCGCGCACTGTCACCACACGTTCCTGCGCCTCCGTGGCGCGGGCTTTCGCGTTCTCGGCTTCGGCTTGCGCGGCGGACTGTTCGAGCGACTTCTGGTAGAGGGCAATGGCCTTCTCCATCTGCACGGTCTCAACCACCCTCTCGCGCTCGATCTCAAGCCTGCGCAGGTCGCGCTCGCGCGTCACGCGCGCTTCGTCGATGCCGCGATCGGAAGCGATCCTGGCCCGCTCGACTTCCTCGCGGGAGGCGATCTCGGCCTCCTGCAACGCCTGCAGGCGCCCAATCTCGAGCTGCTCGATCGAGCGCCGCCTTTCGAGCCGCGCGGCGTCCATCACCTGCTCGCGCTCGACGTCGCTCTTCTCGACTTGCTGCTTGGCGACGATCTCGGCTTGCCGCACGAGACGGTCGGCGCCGATGCGCTCGGACCGCTTGGAGGAGAGCGCAATCGTGCGCTCCTCGTCGGCGATCTCGACCGCTTGCTTCTGCTCGATATTGAGCACCTCGCGCGTCTTCTGCGAGGCGATGCGCTCCGCTTCTAGCGCGAGCTCGACGCCGATACGCTGACGCTCGACGGCGTCGCGGCGCCGGAGCTCCGCTGTCTCGAGCGCCTCGGTTCTCGCAATCTCGCGGCTTCTTGTATCCTGATCCGCCTCGATCCGCTCGGCGGCAACCGCCTTGTCCTGCGCAATGCGGGCGGCTTCGATCGCCTCGCGCGCCTTGATGTCCGCCTCCTCCAAAGCCTGTGTGCGAACGATCTCCCGTGCGCGCACCTCCTGGTCCTTGGCGATGCGGTCCGCTTGGACCTTCCGGTCCTGGGCGATGCGCGCCAGTTCGACAAGCTCCCGCGCCGCGATCTCCGCCCTTTCGAGATCCTCATTGCGTGCGATCTCGAGTTGTCGAGTCTCGCGATCGGCGGAGATCAACTCGGCCGTCGTCGCCTTCTCCTGAGCGATGCGCGCCGCCCGGGTCGCCTGCAGCGCGGCGATCTCCGCCTCCTCGATCGCCCGCCTGCGGGCGATCTCCTCGCCTTGCGTTATCTGTTGGCTCTCGATCCGGGCTAGCGCAACGGTCTTCTCCTGCGCGATGCGCGCCGCTTCGATCGCCTCTCGGGCGGAAATGTCCGCCTCCTCCAGCGCCCGGTTGCGCGCGATCTCGAGGGCCCGAACGCGCTCCTCCTGCGCGATGCGGGTCGCCTCGGTCGATTCCCGGGCCGCGATGCCGGCTTCCTCGACCGTCCGGTTGCGGGTGATTTCAAGTGAGCGCGTCGCCTGATCGGCGGTGATGCGATCAGCGGCAATCGCCTGCTCGCGCGCGATCTTCGCCGCCTCGATCGCCTGCTGGGCCGTTATTTCGGCCTCCTCGATCGTTCGGGTGCGCGCAATCTCCAGCGACCGGACGCGCTCGTCTGCGGCGATCCGTTCAGCATTGATTGTCGTCATTTGCGCAATGCGGAGCTTCTCAGTCGTCTCTCGGGCCGCGATCTCGGCCTCCTCGACCGCCCTCGTCCGCTCGATCTCGCGGCGGCGCGTCTCCTCCTCATTGACGATCCGCAACTCGGTCACCGCGCGTTCCTGGAGAATGCGCGCCTTTTCGACGATTTCGCGCGCCTCGATCTCGGCTTCTTCGACAGCGCGCGCTCGCTCAATCTCGGTCTGGCGCACTTCGCGTTCGGACGCGATGCGCGCGGTGTCGACGGAACGCTGGTTGGTGATGCGCGCCCTCTCGATCCCCTCGCGAGCCGAAATCTCGATTTCCTCGACCGCGCGCGTGCGCTCGATTTCCTTCTGGCGGACTTCGCGTTCCGAGGCGATGCGCGCTTCGCTGATCGCCTGGTCGTTGGCGATACGCGCCTTTTCGATCGCTTCACGCGCTGAAATCTGCGCTTGCTCGGCTTCGGTCTCGCGCAAAGCGCGTTCGCGGGCGACCTCGGTACGCTGCACCGCGCGTCTCACCTCGATGTCGCGCTGCTGAGCCAGGCGAGCCGCTTCGCTGTCGCGCTCGATGTCCAGCGCCTGTCGCTCGGCCTCCAGATTGCGCGTGCGGATCTTGATCATCGAATCTTGTTCGATGTCGTTGCGCAACTTTCGCCGGTCCTCGATGTCCTCCATCAGCCGCGTGAGGCCCTCGGCGTCGAACCGGTTCGACGGATTGAAGAATTCGAGGTCCGTCTGATCGAGGTCGGTGATTGCGACCGACTCAAGCTCAAGGCCGTTCTGGGCGAGAGCCTCCTGGGCTGCCCCTTTAACGCGAGCAACATAATCACCGCGTTGCTCGTGCATCTGCTCCATTGTCATCTCGGAGGCGACAGACCGGAGTGCGGAGACGAACTTGCCCGACAGCAAAGCATGAAGGCGTTCAGGCTCGAGCGTGCGTCGCCCAAGGGTCGCAGCCGCAATCGCCACCGCCTCGCGGGTCGCTTGTACGCGAACATAGAAGTCGGCCTCGATATCGATGCGCATGCGATCCCGGGTGATGAGGGCGCCGCCCTTCTCGCGCACGATTTGCATCGGCAGCACGTTCATGTTGACGGGCGTAAAGTCGTGGATGAATGGCAGGACGAAAGCGCCGCCGTTTATCACCACCCGCTCGCCGAGAAAGCCGGTGCGCACGAACGACACCTCGCTCGACGAGCGATGGTAGAGCCAGTTGACCACGTACACGACGACGACGATGACAATGATCGCGATGATCAGCCAGAGGATCAGAGTTCCGATCAAGAGCCCCGACATTTTCCCGTTCCTCCTTTGCGGACCGCTCTTCTCACGCGGCCCGAATTATTGCCGCCGACCGATGGACTTGAACTGGCGGACCTGCTCGGTCAGCGCGGTTTCCACCGGCAGGCGCTCCATGGATGAAGCGCCGTAAAATCCGTGGCAAGTCTTTGTCGCCTTCATAATGGTGTCGGCGTCGCTGGGTTCAGCGATCGGACCGCCATGCGCCAAGACAAGAATGTCGGACCGAACCTTCATGGCGGCGCTGGCCCAGGCGTCGATGAGCGCCGGACAGTCGTGAAGCTTACGCGCAGTCTGCGCGCCGATGGCGCCGCCTGTGGTCAATCCGAGATGGCAGACGATAATGTCAGCGCCGGCCTTCGCCATCGCTTCCGCCTCGCCCTCATTGAAGACGTAAGGGGTGGTCAGTAGATCCTTCTTGTGCGCTTTCGCGATCATATCGACCTCAAGGCCGTAGGACATTCCAGTCTCCTCGAGGTTCGCGCGAAAAGTCCCGTCGATGAGGCCGACTGTGGGAAAGTTCTGCACGCCGGCAAATCCGAGCGCTTTGATCTCGTCGAGGAAGACGTCCATCCGGCGGAACGGGTCGGTGCCGTTGACGCCGGCCAGGACCGGCGTGCGCCGGACGACCGGCAACACTTCGCGAGCCATGTCGACAACGATCGCATTGGCGTCGCCATAAGCGAGAAGGCCTGCGAGCGAGCCACGACCGGCCATGCGATACCGGCCGGAATTGTAGATGACGATCAGGTCGACGCCGCCGGCTTCCTCGCATTTGGCGGAAAGCCCGACGCCGGCGCCGCCGCCAACGATCGGTTCGCCGCGCGCGGCCATCGCGCGGAACTTCTCCATCAATGCCGCTCGACTCAAGGCGCTCATTCGCGCCCCCCCGCGCGGCGCCGCGGGCGCGTCTCGCCATGCAAACCTCGAAAGGCGGCGACAACAGTGGCGGCGAACTCGGGATCGTTGATGTGCCGCTTGACCCGGATCAACTGCCGGCTCGAGGTTTGGCGCACTGTCCGCTCGAGCGCCGCGAACAACGCGGCGTCGGCTCGGGGATCGTGAAACGCCTGACCGGGTTGATCGAGTGCCGAAACGCCAAGCTCGGGCAGGAAGAAGCGAACCGGCCCGTCCATGAGATTCAGCCTTTCGCCGATCCAGCGGCCGATCTGTTCGTTCTCGGCCTCGGTCGTGCGCATAAGGGTCACTTGGGGATTGTGCGCATGCAGGAGCCGGCCCTTGTAAGCCGCCGGCACAGTGTCGGGTGCTCCAAAATTAACCATGTCGAGCGCGCCGACCGAGCCGACGTAAGGCGCGCGAGTGCGGATGATCGCGCCAAAGCGGTCCTCATCCGCCGGCAGCACTCCGCCCATGAGCATGTCAGCCACTTCGGTCGTCGTGACGTCGATGACGGCGGAAATGACGGCGGAATCGACCAATTTCTCCATCGAACGGCCACCGGCGCCGGTCGCGTGAAACACCAGGCATTCCCAATCCGCCGCCAAAGCCGCCGTAATCTGCTGCACGCAGGGCGTCGTCACGCCGAACATGGTGAGCCCGACCGAGCGAACAGCGAGGCGGCGCGATCTCGCGGCGCCAACCTCTCTTTTTGCCTCGAGGCGGGCCTTGACCATCCCGATCAAGGCTTGGGCGCCGTTGGAGAGCACCTGCCGAGAGATTGAGTTCAGGCCTTGCACGTCGGTGACCGAATACATCATCGTCATGTCGGTCGGGCCGACATAGCGGCTGACGTCGCCGGACGCGATCGAAGAGATGAGCACCTTGGGCGCGCCAATCGGAAGAGTGCGCATCGCCGGCGCGACGATCGAGGCGCCGCCGGAACCGCCCGCGCTGATAATGCCCGCTACGTCGCCTTGGCGCTTGATCCAGGTCTCGAACGCCTCCGCCATCGCGGCGACCGAAGCGCCACGGTCTCGGCCGAACACCGCCGAGCCGCCGCGGCCGTAGTTGAGCGCCACTTCCTGGGCGGTCACGTCGCAGGTCGCGGGCTTGCCGCTGGTCGACACGTCGACGAGCCGCGTCCGCAGGCCGCTCGCGACGATGAGGTCGCGGATGAAGCGCAGCTCCGCTCCCTTGGTGTCGAGCGTGCCGGCGACGATGACCACCGGCGGTCCGGACGGCAGCAAGGTTGCGCTCGGCGCAGGCGCAGTTTCGATCCTGCCCGAACTGGCGGAAGCGATGCGAGCGGCCGACTCGATGCGCGCATTCGAGACAGGTTGCGACCAACGTGTGGGGGGCGCCGGATTCGAGACATAGATCCGGATCGGCGCGCCTAACGGCTTCGCCGCGCTAGCGGGCCGCGGCGCGGGCTCGCCCGGCTGCTCGGCGGGTCGGTCCGGCTCGGCGGCGTCGGAATGACGGCCCACGCCCAATAGGCGCTGCTGGAGTTCGCGGTCCGCGGCAAGCCTGCGCAATTCGATGATGCGGTTGACCCGCCCGTTCACCATGATGGCGACGTTTTCGGAGATCGTCGTCGCCACGCCGATATTCTGTTCGATGACGAGGATCGCCATGTCGGTTTCCTCGCCGAGACGCAGCAGCATCTCCTCGACCTGCGCCACGATCACAGGCGCGAGACCCTCGGTCGGCTCGTCCATGATGAGAAGGCGCGGATTGGTCACGAGCGCGCGCGAGATCGCCAGCATTTGCTGCTCGCCGCCTGAAAGCTGCGCGCCGCCGTTGTTGCGGCGCTCGGCCAGGCGCGGAAATGTCTCGTAGACGCGCTCAACCGTCCACGCGCCGCGCTCACGCGCCTGCGTCATTCGCAGGTGCTCATCGACCGTCAAGGAGCGCCAAAGCCGCCGTCCCTGCGGCACATATCCGACGCCATGGCGGGCGATGCTCGCGGGGGCAAGACCGAGGAGCTCCTGCCTACGCATGCGGACCGTACCGCTGGAAGCGCGAACAAGCCCCATGATCGTCTTGCAAAGCGTCGTCTTGCCCATGCCATTGCGGCCGACGACCGACAGCACGCCATGGTCAAGCGTCAGGTCCACGCCCTGAAGTGCGTGCGAGTGACCGTAATAGACATTGAGGCCCCTGACTTGGAGCATGATATTCGTCTCGGAGCGCCGTGGCTCAGCCATGGCCGCCTCCAAGATAGAGTTCTTGAACCTCGGGATCGGCCTCGATCTCCTGCGGCGAGCCTTCCTTGAAGATCCGCCCGTTGTGCATCATCGTCACCCGCTCGACCACACGCAGCGCCACGTCCATGTCGTGCTCGATGACGATGTAGCCGATATGGGAAGGTAGTGAGGAGAGGATGTCGACGAGCTCCGCTCGCTCGGTCGGCGAAAGCCCGGCCGCCGGTTCGTCGAACAGAATGAAGCGAGGGGCGCCCGCGAGCGCCAGCGCAATCTCGAGCTGGCGCTGCTGCCCATAGGCCAGCTCCGACACGAGCCGGTCCTTGATCGGCGTCAAGTGGACCGCCTGAATGAGCGATTCCGCTGCGTTGACGAGCGCGTCGTTACGCCGTGGCGGAATGAACGAGTACCGGCCGCGCGAGACCCCGCGACACGCGAGATAGACGTTGTCGATGACCGTCAGGCCCGGGAAAAGCGCGGAGATCTGGTAGGTTCGACGCAATCCGCGGCGGATTCGCTCGTAGGGCGGAAAGAAGGTCACGTCCTCGCCGAAGAAGCGGATGGTTCCCGAGGACGGCGGAAAGTCGCCGGTGATGCAGTTGAAGAGCGTCGTCTTGCCGGCGCCGTTCGAGCCGAGGACGGCGCGCCGCTCGCCCGGCCTGACCGTGAGCGAGATGTCGGTCAGCGCGGCGAGAGCGCCAAATAGCCGCGTCACGCCGCGCAGCTCGAGCGCGTTGGCGGAGCCGACTGTCGAGAGGCGCTGCGCGACGCTATCCATGTCCGCCGCCTGCCGATGGCGCTCGCGCCGAACCGGGCCGGGCGCGGTCGCGCCAGCGCGCCCACAGACCAATGATGCCGTCGGGCGAGAAAAAGACGATCGCCAGGAACCCGAGCCCGATCAGGAGCCGAAAGCGGTTGCCGTCGAGCCCGAACGCCACCAGGAAGTCGAGCGCGAAGGTCTTGAGCACCGCATAGATGAGCGCGCCAATGAACGCGCCGATCGGATTGCTGATTCCGCCAACCACCGCGATCACCAGAATGTCGATCGCCGCCGAGACGCTGACCGTGCCGGGCGCGACTTCGCCATAGCTCCACACCAGGAGGATACCGCCGAGCGCCGCGATGACCGCAGCGACCACGTAGGCCGCGACGCGGTGGGCGTTGACGTTGAAGCCCAGCGCTGCCATGCGCCGCGGGTTGTCGCGAATGCCCTGAAGCGCAAGGCCGAAGGGCGCCCGGGCGATCGTGGAGACCGCGAGCCAGCACAGGAACGCAACGCCGAGCTCGAGATAGTAGGAGGGGATGGCGGCGTGCCAGTCGACGCCCAGAAACACCGGCGTCGGAATGGCGTTGATGCCGGTATGGCCGTTGAAGATCGCGTAATTCTCGTTGGCGAAATAAAAGAACGCGGCGGCGATCGCGAGCGTGATCATGATCGTGTAGATGCCCACGGTGCGCACCGCGAGCGCGCCAATTCCCGCGCCGACAATCATGGCGAGGATGAGGGCCGCCGGAACCGCGAGCCACCACGGCCAGCCGATTCCGCCCGGCATGCCGTTCACGCCCAGGATCGCGACGACGTAGCCGGCGAAACCAGCGATCGTCATCTGCGCAAGGCTCACCATGCCGCCGTAGCCGGCGAGGAACATCAGGCTCAGCGCGATCGTGCCGAGCATATACGACCAGCCAAAGATCTGAGTGAGCACGAAGCTGCTTGCGATCACGGGCATGATCACGACAATAACGCCGACGAGGACCGCCGCCGGATTGACGTTGTGCAACCAGGTAGGCTGCAGGGCAGTCCCGGACGCGCCTCTTGCGTGGCTTTCGGCGAGAGCCATGGCTAACGCCCCGCTAATAGCCCCTGCGGCCGCACGGCCAGCACGAGCACCATGATCAGGAAGGTGAGAACGATCGCGTAGGTTGGGAAATAAGCAAGCCCGATCTGCTCAGCGAGGCCAATGATGACCGCGCCGAGCGCCGCGCCCGGAATCGACCCCATGCCGCCGACAATGACCACGATCAACGAGGCGAGCAGGAAGCGCGTGTCTTCACCGGGAGACAGAGATTGGAACGTTCCGCCGACCACGCCCGCCATGCCGGCAAGCCCGGCGCCGAAGGCGAATACGGTGACGAAGACGAGCTGTATCGGCACGCCCATCGCCGACAGCATCTCGCGGTCGTCAACTCCGGCTCGGACGATCATGCCGATCCGGGTGCGGTTCAAGACCAGCCACATCCCCAGCCCAATCACGACAGAGGCCAGGAAGATGACTAGGCGAACAATCGGATAGGACAGGTAGACCGCCTCGCCCGACGACTTGACCGCAGTGATCAGCGGGAGATCCATCGGCCCGCGCAGCGATGTCGGGGTTTGAATCTGGTAGGAATTCCCGCCGAAACCCCAAAGCATGAGGTCGGCGAGCACGATCGAAATCCCGATCGTCACGAGCGTCTGGCGAAGATCCTGTCCCTCCATCCGGCGAAAGACGGCGACTTGGAGGACGACGCCAAGGAGAGCCGCAACAACGAAAGCCACGACAAAGCTGAATAGCCAGGATCCCGTGGCATCGACGGCCAAGTAACCGAAATAGCCGCCGAGAAGGTAGATCGAGCCATGCGCCAGATTGACGTTGCGCATGAGGCCGAAGATCAGCGTGAAGCCGCTCGCGACGAGGAAATAGAGGCCGCCTAGCGTGATCCCGTTAAGCACCGCGTTGAGGAAGAGCTTCTTTCTACCAAAGATCGCCTCGAAGCCCGAGGACCAAGGCGCGAATACGAGCCAAATCGCCGCGATCACCAGAACTGCGATGATCAGGGACCAAATCGGACGGCGCGCGACGAAGCCGTTCATCGGCAGCTCTTCGAGGAACGCATTGGCGGTCGCGCCGCCGCGCCATGGAGCGCCGGCCACGCTTTCGCGAACTCCCCGGTCATAGCGAAGCCATACCTCCCATTGTAACGTTCGGCCATTCTATCCGCTTTCGGCCGCGGGCGTTTGATCGACAGTATGATTTCGCGTCTCGCCCACGCGTAGCTAGAGGACATGGGCGACCCGGCGATATTGCGTCGGCGCCATGCCCACATTGGCGGCGAAGAAACGCGTGAAGCCGCTTTGCGACGAGAAACCCAGATCGTAGCCGATATCGGCGACTGAAATCTCGCTGCCCACAAGCCGGTCGATCGCCTGCTCCATGAGCAGGGTGTTGACATAGAGGTTTGGAGTGAGCCCGGTCTGCGTCCGAAACAGTTTGTAGAAGTGAGGGCGCGACAAGCCCGCGCCGCGCGCCACCGCGTCGAGCTCGATGTTGGCCCCGAGCGACGCCTCCATGAGCCGCATCGACTTTCGCACGCGAAAATCGATGGCTTGAGCCGCCAGACGGCGGCTCACGCCTAGGTCCATTTGACACCAGCTTTCCTCGTAACACGCATGAATCAGGTTGCGTAGCTCGTAATCGAGGATCGTAAACCGCTCGTCGGCGTAGACGAGAGCCGATACGCGGCGAATTTGCGCGTCGAGGACAGGCGTTCGAGCGAATTCGGAGCGGCCGAACCTAAGCGGCGTCTTGCCGACGCCGGGGGCGAACCAATCTGGGTTGACGTAGAGGACGAAGAAGGTTGAGCCGTCGTGGAGGTCGCCGGGGACGAAGTTATGTGGCTCCCATGGGTTCACGGCGACGATGGACTCCGTGGTCGTTCGGCACGAAGCGCCTGAAACGAGCACCCCGGCGTCAGCGCCCGAGAGATGAAAGATGAGATGCCCCTCGCGGTGCGCATGGATGTTGAAAGGGCGGTTCAGCTTGTAGATCACCGCGCGGCCAAACTGGCCGTGGACGGCCGCGACGGCCCGGCTCATCTTTTGCTCCTCCCCGATTTGTCGCGTGATTTACGACAAGGTTCAACAGTCGGAAAGGTTTTGCAAGAGAGCGGATAAGGACCGGGCGGTTTTCGGCCGCCCGGTCACGCAGGAAGTCAATACTTCTTGCACTCCGGATTTGTCCGGCTCGGCGGCCCGATCTTGGCGAACACGTCTCTCGGATAGCCCAACGTTTGATGGACGTCCGGAATGACCTTGACGACCTTGCTGACGAGACCACCCTCCCCGTCATCGGCCACTTCGGTGACGAAGTTCTGGCCAATCGCCTGGCGGTCCTCATCAAGGCTGATCTTGCCGTTCGGCGCGTCGATCGTAAGCCCCGCAAGCGCAGTCTTGAACTTCGACTGATTGTCGCTGAGATCGCCGTTGACTTTGTTGAGCGCCTCGAACATCGCCATCGTTGCGCCATAGTAGTTGGTCGCCAGCAAGCCTGGGCTCGGCAGGCGCTTATCGGCAGGGGTTGCCTCCTGATAGAGCGTCACAAACGACTTCCAGCCGGGGTTGTCCCAAGTGTCAGCCATGCCGCTCGACGCGATGGTGCCGAGCATCGCCTTCTTCGCGTCACCCTTGGCCGAAAGGACGGTCTGGTCGACCATGATCGACCCGCCCATGAGATGGGCCTTGCCGCCAGCCTGCTGGTATTGATTGAGGAAGTTGACCGCGTCAGCGCCGCCAAGGCCGAGGTAGATCGCGTCGACATCATCGGGCAGCGCCGCGATCGTCGAGGCAAAGTCCTTCGTGCCAAGCGGGACCCACTGGCGGCTCGTCACCTGTCCGCCAGCCGCGCAATATTCCAGAACGAGGCCGAAGACCTGCGTATAGACAAAGGAATAGTCTTCGCCAACCGTTGCGATCTTCTTGTAACCTTTGGTATTGTACGCGTAGTCGCCGAGGCCGGCGGACCATTGCGCGCCGTCCATGTTCCAGCGGAAGAAATTGGGCGACGGATCGGGGAATGTGGTCTCCTGCGCGCCGGAGGCTGCGTTGATGAACGTAAGCTCCGGGTGGGTCTTGGAGAAATTCTTGACCGCGATGCCTTCGTCGCCCGAGAGGGGCGAGAGAAGGATCTGCACGTGGTCCTGCTCGATGAGCTTCTTCACCGCGCGCACCGCGGAATCGGGCGTCGCGTCGGTCGAAGCAATGACGAATTCGAGCTCCTTGCCGCCCGCCTTGCCGCCGTATTTCTTCACCGCCGCATTGAACCCGGCGATGCCGTCGATGCCCAGTATGGTGTAGGTGCCTTCAAGTGTCGCGGTCACGCCGACCTTGATCTTGTCCTGCGCCCATGCTGCGCTCGACAACAAAATGCTGGCGAGCGCCGCAGCGCGGATTCCACCCTTCAACATCACTGTTTCCTCCCAACTCCGCCTATTGTTTCCTTGGCGCGACGCGTGAACGCTTGTGCTCACCTTCGCCATCACCCGCGACGCAGCAACCCAGCCGGAATCGCATGGGCGTCAGCGGCGCGCTAAGCGCACAATAGTGAAGCGGAATATGCTCGACTTTACAAGCAGTCTGTTTTTTGCACCTGACGCGGGGCGCCAATCTCAACTGTAACCGGCGACGTACCGACGCGCCTCGAGGCTCTAGCGTTTGTGAAAAGCCCTTGGCAGTTCACCGGATAAACCGGTCCACGAAATCCTCGCCAAGGCCCACTTCGGCGAAATGCTTCCGACACATGTCGATCTTTGTGAAGACATCCTCGTAGCCGACCGGGTGGCCCCACGGGTCGACGTAATACATGACGCCATTCACCTGGAAGTACGTGATCATCTCCGCGACGCCGGCGGGGACGACAAGCGTATGCGTTTCGCCGGGGGGTTCGAATACGTAAGACCCTTCCTCCGCGATCCAATCATGTTCGAGGTAGCGCCAACGTCCTTTGAGAACGAGGCCATGCACGGCGTTTGGATGCCTGTGGCGCGAGAGCACGCCGGCGCGGCGCACTCGCAAAAGATTCATCCAGTAGCCGGTCGACCGGTTGAGGCAAAGGGGGGCGAAACCAAACATTGTTGGCCTGGGGAACCCACATTCGCTCGTCGTCCGGTATGGCCCGCGGGATCACGATCTCCGACAGGGCGTCGGCGGGAAAGGGAAGCTGATAGGGGACGAGCGCGTCGTCGGCCGTGGCGTTGTCCATGATCGTCACGCCTTCCTAAGTTAGTGGCGCGCCCCCGCGCGCCTCCGCGTGTTGGATCATGCCCTTGCCAGGGAAGCAAACGACAAAAAAGGAGGCCGCCATGTTGCCACGGCGGCCTTGAGTCTAGGGAGGAAACGCCCAAGGAGGGCATATGCGGCAGGTCATGCCGCACTGCAACAATATGGTTGATGACCTTCGACCTTGCAAGAGCTTTCTTCACTCAAAAACGGGGGGCGGCGCCTGGATTCTCGCGCCATCCTGTCAGGGCTGCTCGGCGGAGCGCTCTCGAATCCCTTCGCCCGTCCCAATATTCTCAATAGCTTGCGGCGGGTGGACGCTAATTACCGAAAAATACGGAAAACAGGATGAGGACACCGCTGCCCCGCAAATAGCAGTTATTCCCGGCGGCGCAGTTGCGGCCGCCTTTTCTTTCGCGCGATCTCGTGCAGCGCCCCATCTCGAAGTCCCAGAGGCCAATTCCCCCACCTGTTCGCATTCGGTCACCCGCATTTCAAAAGAGGTCAAGCTACACGCAATCAGGCCTACTTTCATGCCGTGAGGAGCCGGCTCGGAATTTAGCGTTGCGTTTGCGATGACGACGCCATCAAACTCAGCCTGCCCCAAGCGGCAGGATACAACCAAGGCGGGAATTCTTTCCCAGTAAGCGCTCTTAAATGCGCTTAAACGCCAGTAAATGCAAATAAGCGCTAGTAAATTAGCTAGCGTTTACTAGCGTTTATTTCTCCGAATCGAGCCTTTCCAACGGGTTGCAGGCGATGCAAGTAAAAAAACCCTTTCTCGCCCGGCTCGCGCGAGAGGTTGTGGGCCAACGCTTCAAATAGCCGCCGTTTCACGTCTTCCCCGCCGCCTGCCGGCAAGCGGGGAAGAGGTTCCGCCAAGGGAAATGAATAGCGAACATTTCTGATTTTGTCAAGAGATTCACAGTGGCTGTTGGCCCCTTTCGCGGCTACGGCGTTCGGCGGCGTCCTCGCCGTCATCGCCTCCTCCTCCGAATGCGCCAAATCGGACCGGTTTCGACCGAGGCTGTGTAAAAACTTCAGGGCGTTTTCACACGAGCCTGTTTCGTTCGCTTTTGCGGGGCTTAGACTATTCAAAGCCAAAAAAATCGCGAAAAATATTACTCTGCTCGATCGTCTACAAAATCTCGCCGAGTTTTTACACGGCCTCGACCCTGAGCTGCCGTTAAGGACTGGCCCCGCAAACGCGCGCAAAGCGCGAAAGCGATCTTTGGCCGAAGGCGCAAGGGCTCATCGAAGCCCCCGTGCTCATCCAGCTTTGCATGGGCATTCGGTGGGAGGCGCCGGACGACCTCAACACGTTAATGGCCATAGTGAACAATGTGCCGGCAGGTTGGACGTTCTCCGCCTTTTCCATCGGCCGCAACGCCCTCGCCTATCCAGCCGCGGCCGTGCTCGCCGGGGGCAATGTCCGCGTCCGGCTCGAGGACAATCTGTACGTCGGCAAGGGTCTAGTCGAGAGAGCGCTGCCCCGGGTTCATCCCTCGTCCGCGGACCCCAAGCCCTCACAGGAGCGGCCGAAGGCGGAAAGCGCATCCTCGAGGTAGTCCGGCAGCAGTTCCATATCCAGAACATATTTCCATGTTGGGCCCTCGGCCCGCTCTTTCGCCTGCGCGACGGCGATTTTCCACTCCTCGGGTTGCATGTCGCCGCGACCGATCCACACCAGGGCGACCAGCGCCGCCGCTTCATCGACGTCGAGATCCTTGATGAATTCGATCAGTTCCCGGCGGATCGAACGGCCGGCCGTGTCGGTCAGCATGATGTGTTCGTCGTCGTCGGCGGGGTTTGAGTCGTCCGCCTCGACGCCAACGTCCTCGCCGAGATATTCACGCGACTTTTCGATGATAGAGCACACTTTCGCCAGATCGATCTCCGGCATCGGACGGTCGCTTTCGTCGATCGTGCGCATGAAGGGTTCTCCAGGTTCGGGCTGCCGCGACATATAGGGTCGCGCGGAGGACATGGCTTCGGCCGCCGCTGCTCAACCGTCAAGCCTTCCGTTCGCTCCGGCTGCCGGCCTTACGACAAGCCCCCCAGATCCTCCAGCATGACGCTCGCTCCCTTTTGATCTTGAGACGTGCGAGGCGTCCCGACTTCCATTTTAATTCCACGGGTGCTGTCATTTCAATGGGTTGCGACCCGGTTTAGTTCCGTCTTCCGTCTTCAGGAAAGACGGTCGCTCCTGACCGCGGCGCCTGGCTTCAGGCGGAGATGAATACGTAGCACGATGGTGAACTATGCGGTTGCGGTGAAAGAGCGTGGGCTCTACGCTGGCAAGATGGATAATTTTAACGCCGGCTCCGCCGCGATGAAACTAACCTACAAGATTCTCGGCCACACGACCGATAGTTTTCTTGATATCTTGAAGCAATTAACATCAGAGCTCGGCGTCTCCAATATTGCGTACGTTCGTATGGCGGCGAGCAAGAGCACGGATTCGAATCTTTTGACCGCTGGCGAGACAACCTACCCGAGGGAATGGATGCGGCGTTATTTTGCCAAGCAGTACTTCTTAATAGACCCAATACTCAAGTTCGCAAACTCATCGTCGTCCTATTTTGACTGGGCAGATGTGACAAGCGAAAGCCCTGCAATAAGAGAGTTTTTCTCCGACGCTATCCGTCACAAGATTGGTAGCAACGGAATCTCGATTCCCATCCGGAATCGAAAGAACTCCCAAGCCATAGTCTCGTTTACCAGCGACATGTCGAGGCCAGATTGGGAAGTGTTTAAAGAAGTAAACATGGATAAGCTTCATCATATGTCCGCTCTAATTGACTCTGCCGCAATGACAGGTCTGAAATTTGAAGACGTCCCAGATGTGAAGCTTTCTCTTCGTGAAGAACAGTGTCTCATGTGGGCGGCGCGAGGAAAAACATATGAAGAAATCGGGGAGATAACGAATTTAAGCTTCTATAGCGTCAGAAGCCATCTGGATTTGGCGCGCCATAAGCTGCGCGGAGCCAATCTGACCCACGCGGTCGCGATCGCACTCGCCCTCGGCGTAATTCCCGCGATGGCAATGAGGACCTAGTCGTTGAGCTGGATTGGTCCGCATCCAGAGCGGCTCGTGGGGTCGATCTTGCCCTCCGATCTTGCGCGAGCGCTGGAAGCAAACACCTCCAAGGCTTGCGAATCCAACGGCGACCGTGAGCCAGCTGCTACTCTGAGACCGCGAGCATCGACAAGGCGGAAATATGCTCAGAAGGTAAGGTGTTCAGAGATCGGACTGGCTGAATGGCCAAGTCGGACGAGCCGCCCGAGACACGACCGCCGGCAAGGTAGCTTCTTGGTCCAGTTCAACTCGTTTCTTTCCCTTCGCCTTCAACGCCTGCAAAACGTCTTGGGCCGCGCCCAAAACATCGGGCTCCAAGTCGTAGTCAAGGCAAATATGAACCATGATTTCCGCGAATTGGTCGGCAACACTGTGCGGCCGAGGATCGACATCGTCATTCGCAATATATGGGCGTGTCTTGGAACCAAGCATAAGGCGGCCTCGCGGAGTTGTTGTTGGGATGGACTTAGACCATGTGAGGGCTGGTCAGCGTCGAGGTCAGGGGAACTCTCCTCGACGTCGTTCTGCCCACCCCCTACATGGTAGTCATAAATATATCTGTAACATCTACGTGATAAAATCCGCCGCCAATATTTTTATTTCTGTAACAACTCTATTGTCCATGAAAATCATAACCATAATTCACTTATAACAAACTGCGTACATACGTTAAGACGTCGTGGCTCCGCTGACAAGTCGCAAATATGCCTAGAACAGAACAGGATCAGATTTTTGGCGGGTTCGGAACGACTGCGGACGCGTTGTCCGGAGCGGAGATGAAATTGCGTTCTCGCGCCCGTTCGGCTACCGAATAGTGGATCGGAGGGAGTGTTGGTGAGCCGCGGGCGCCAGACATTCGCGCTTGGGAGACGTCGCGCAGAGCGTCGGCGCACGTCGTTCCGGTCGCCGCTCACCGCCTTCCTCGTCGCGCTTTCGCTGATCGTTCAGCTTTTCGCGGCCGCGACCCCGCCGGCTTCCGCCGCGCCCGCTTTTGCCGGCGCCGATGACGCGGCGATCGCAGCCGAGCTCAAGGCGCTATTCGGCGACACTGCGCAACTCTGCGCCCACATCGTCGATAGCGGAGCACCCGGCAAGCACGCGCCGTGCGGCCATTGTTGCGACCAATGCCCGCTCTGCCGCTTCGCCGCTCAGGCGGTAGCTCTTGTCGCACCTGACCTGCCGGCTTTGCCGGACCGGTTCGACAGCGACGCGCATGCGACCCGCGCGCCCCCCGTCCGCGACGTTCTTCCTTACTATCCCGTCCAACCAAATCCGGCTCGAGCGCCGCCCCTCCCAGTCTGACGGTCATTCGCCGCGCGCTTTCCGCGCGCCCGCATTCCTTCAAACTCGAGGTTTCTCTTTCATGTCTCTTCTCCGTACCCACCTGGGCGCAGGCGCGCTTGCCAGCGTGTTCGTCGCCGTGGGAACCGTCGCCGCTCAGGCTCACGCTGTCTGCGGCGCCCGCAACTTCCCGGCGACGTTGGCGATCGACGATCCTGGCGTTCTGGACGAGCTCACGCTGCCGGCCGTCAGTTATGTTCCCTTCAATTCCGACGCCGCCCACGAGTGGGATGCGAGCTTCGCCTGGACCAAAACGATCACCCCCGGCCTCAGCGTCGTGATCAGCGACGGTCCCACTTGGGAGCACCCGGGCGGATACGGGACGAGCGGGCTCGACACCGAGCTGCAATGGCAGGCGTTATGCCTCCCAGACGCGGAGTTCATGTTCAAGGTCGGCTTCGACATATCCTGGGCCGGAACCGGCACGGGAACCCTGGCCGGTTCCGGCGGGCAGAACACCTATTCACCACTGGTGGTCGCGGGTCTTGGCTTTGGAACGTTGCCATCCACTCTCAAATACCTACGCCCGTTCGCCGTCACCGCCGAATTCGGCACGACCTCCCCGGGCCAGGATTGGACGAACGGCAATCCCAACGTCTCCACGTTCAACTGGGGGTTCACCCTCCAGTACAGCCTGCCCTACTTCAACACGCAGTTGGCAGAGATCGACAACGACTTCCTTAAGCATCTCGTACCGATCGCCGAGTTCGCATTTCAAACGCCGATCCACAATGGCGCGGCCGCCGGCGCGCTGACGACCGGCTACTTCCAACCCGGGGTCATCTACGAAGCTGCGCAATGGCAGATTGCCCTCGAGGCCATGGTCCCGATGACGGGCGCAACCGGTCACGGCGTCGGCGTGATTGGCTCACTTGATTTCTATCTCGACGACATCCCCAACAGAATCGACGAACCGATCTTCCCTCACGGACTTGGCATAGCGCCAGGAATCTGACCCAAGGAGTATGACCCATGCGCACGAACATCCTCAAAATCGCGATTTCGCTCGCCTTTGGGCTCGCCGCGGCCCAGGCTTTCGCCCACGCCCAGCTCGAGAAGGCTACGCCGGCGGTCGGCGGCACAGTCGCCTCGGCGCGCGAAATCCGGCTCGAGTTCACCGAGGGCGTCGAGCCGAAATTCACCAAGGTTTCATTGAGCGGCCCGGGCGGCGCCGTGCCTCTGGGCGCGGGGAAAACGGAATCCGGCAACCAGGCGGTGTTCATCGTGCCGATCGCCAAGGCGCTGGTGGCTGGAGCCTATACGGTGCACTGGCAGGCTGTTTCGGTCGATACGCATCATACCCAGGGAACCTTCGAATTCACGGTGAAGCCATGACCGCCACAATCAGACGTTCCGCTGTCGTCCTTGGCGCGCTCGCCGTCGTCAGCGTTGCGAGCGCCGCATTTGCCCAGGCCCAGTTCGTAAAGGCTATGCCCCCCGCCGGCAGCAAGGTCGGTTCGCTGACCGAAGTCCAGGTCGAATTCAACGAGAGCGTCGACCCTCGATTCTCCGGCCTGACCTTGACGGCGCCGCACGGCGTCAATGTCGAGCTTGGCGAGCCCGAGGTCGAAAGCGACGATCCGCGCGTGCTTGTGGTCCCGATCACGAACGTGCTCGAGCCCGGCGCCTACACCGTGCATTGGCGTGTCGCCTCGTTCGACAGCCACTGGAGCCAGGGCGAGTTCAGTTTCACCGTGAAGCCGTGATGCGCCTGGAAACCGGAAAGGATCAACTATGAGACACTCTTCACACTTCGCGCTCGCGCTCGCGTTTGCCCTCGGCGCTGCGCCAGCGCTGGCGCAGGAGTTCAAGGCAGGGGACATCGTGGTCGAAAAGCCCTGGGCGCGCGCGACCCCAAAGGGCGCCGAGGTCGCAAGCGGCTATGTGACAATCCAAAACAGAGGCGGCACGCCCGATCGGCTGACCGGAGGCACGGCGGACTTTGGCACCGTCGAAATCCATCAGATGAAGTCGGAAAACGGAGTCTCGCAGATGCGCGAACTCAAGGACGGGCTCGCCATTCCCGCCCACGGTTCGGTTGGACTCACACCTGGCGGCTACCACATCATGTTCACGCACCTCGCCCATCCGCTGACGAAGGGCGAGAGCCTCAAGGCGACGCTCAATTTCGAACATGCCGGTTCGATCGAAGTCGAGTTCAACGTGATGGGAATTGGCGCCGCGGGAACCGGCGGCATGAAGGGCATGGTGAACATGAAGGGCATGAAGATGTGACGGACGGTATGCAGCCGAGCGCGCGAAGCGGCGATCCTACGCAACGGCGTCACCCTCGGCATTGAAGCCGATCGCTCATGATCGCGCTCGCCCTGTGCCGTTTCGCCCATTTCCTGACCACGATGCTGGCGTTCGGCATCAGCGCCTATCTTTGGGCGTATACACCGGAGCGCCTCAAGCTTGTGCTGTCGCCGACCGCACGCCGCCTCGCGCTAATCATGAGCCTCGTCGCCCTCATTACTGCGGTTGCGTGGCTTGCGCTCGAGTCCGCCTCGATGGCCGACGACTTAAGCGCCGCGACCGATCCCGAAGCGATCGGCGCGGTGCTCACCGACACCGCCTTCGGCCATGTCTGGGCGGCGCATCTTGTTCTGGCGGCCGCGCTGGTCGCTGTCGTCGCTTTCGGCCCGCGCGCCCGATGGGGGGCGACGTCGCTTGTCTCGGGCGCGCTGCTGGCGAGCCTCGGCTTCGTCGGCCACGCCGCGATGCAGAGCGGCGCCGAAGGCGTTCTTCATCGCGCGAACCATGCCGTCCATCTCTTGACGACGGGCGCGTGGATCGGCGGCCTTGTTCCGTTTGCGATGTGCCTTCGCGCGTATGAGCGCGACGATCTGCGCAAGGACGCGGTCAGGGCGATGACCGGCTTTTCCTTCTGGGGCCAGCTCATCGTCGCCGCGATCGTGCTCACAGGCGTCGCCAATATTGCCTTGACATCCGGTTGCCCCCCGATCCCGCCGACGACTCCCTACCGCGCGCTTCTCGTCGCGAAACTCATCATCGTCGCAATCATGATTGTGCTTGCGCTCCTCAATCGCTTTGTTCTCACGCCGCGGCTCAAGGCGAGCGCCGCCGCGCTCGCGACCTTGCGCTTAACCAGCGTGACGGAAATCGCGCTGGGTTGCCTCGTCGTCGCGCTCGTCAGCGTGTTTGCGCTGCTCGATCCTGCGTGAAGCCAAGCGGCCGCGCCGGTGTTGCGCACGCTAGGTAATAACCCCCATTGTGCTCTAGGCCTTTGCAGCCTCACGATCCTGGGTTCTCCCGGGCTTGGTTATCCCCACAACTCGGATGGTGTGTGACCGCGATCACTGTGCCCGCTGCGCGAACCGCGTAATGGTGCGTCGTCAATGCGTTGGCGCTTGAGCTTGGGGCGACGGCAGGGCTCGGTGTTCGCAGGCGCGACGGGAGGGGCGGATGAAGGCGCATATTGTTGGCGGCGGGATGGCCGGACTGGCGGCGGCGGCGTTGCTCATCCGGGACGTCAAGACGCCGGGCAGCGACATCACGATCTATGAGGCGGACGACAAGCTCGGCGGCGGCTTCTTTTTGGATGGCGATCCGGAGCGCGGATACAATCTGCCCGGCTCCATCTTCGACAAGGAATTCCGCTGCGCTCTGAATCTGCTGCAGACGATCCCCACTCAACGCTATTCCAATATCAAAGTCGCCCAGGAATTCCTCAATTTCAATCGAGAACACCCGTTCGACGACCTGACCCATATCGTCGATCGCAGCCTTCAACGCCTGCATAACCCGCTGCGGTACGGGCTGACCCTCGGCGACGGGTTTACCCTCGCAAAGCTCTCGCTCACGTCCGAAGCGTCGCTGGACGGTCAGCTCATCAGGGACTGGTTCCCTGAAAGGTTCTTCGATACGGAGTTCTGGCTGCTCTGGTCGACGCTGATGGGGTCACTGCCGCAGCACACCATTATCGAGTTCCGGCGCTACCTGAACCGCTTCGTCTACTTGTTTCCGGATCTCGCCAGCATGGCGCATGTTTTTCGCTCGCAGTTCAACCAGCACGAGGCCTTCGTCGAACCTCTGGTCGCCTGGCTCAAAGACAAAGAGCGGAACGTGAACTTCGAGACGGGCGTTTTCGTCAGCGATATCGAGTTCACCACTTCCTCTGGCCGCATGACGGTCAATCGCCTTCATGTCGACCGCGCCAATGGCCCACCCACGATTGCGGTCGCGCCCGACGACATCGTGCTCGTGACGACCGGCTCGCAGGCCGCCGACCTCTCGGCCGGAACGATGGACGCACCACCCCCGAAGCTCCCGCATCCCGGACGGTCGTGGGCCTTGTGGAAGACGCTTGCCGCAAAGCATAAGGGGTTCGGCGATCCAAGCGCATTTTTCGGCGATGATCGGATCCTGGACTCGCGCTGGGTGACTTTCACGGTCACGACGAAAGGCAAGGAGTTCCTCGACGAGATCATCAACCTCACCGGCAGCGGCACGGGAAGCGGCGGCCTTCTCACTCTGAAGGACTCGCCCTGGGTGATCTCACTGTCGATCTTCGAGCAGCCGGAAATCCTTGATCAGCCGCCAGGGACCTATGTTTGGTGGGGCTATGGCCTCCATCCGGAGAACGAAGGCGCCCTTAAGCAGAAGCCGATGAATCTATGCACTGGCGAGGAGATCTTGAGGGAAGTGCTGCATCATCTCGGTATGGAACAAGGAAAGCCGACCACCGAAACAATCGTAAGCACGTCGATCTGCATTCCCTGCGATATGCCCTACGTCAACAACATCTGGCTGAAGCGCAAGCGCGGCGACAGGCCGCCCGTCGTTCCGGAGGGCGTGACCAACCTCGGGCTTCTCGGACAGTACGTCGAGCTTGAGAGGGATATCGCCTTTACGTTCGAATACTCGATACGCACGGCCTGGGAAGCAATTCGGCTGCTGAAGCAAGGCTCCTCTCCACCGCCCGTGTATGAGGGACAGCGCGATCTAAGGGGCGTGTGGTTGGCCACAAAAGTGTTCCTCGGTCTGACCAAGACCTAGGAGAGCGCGATGAGAGTCGTGCGCCTTCTCATTTACGCGCTCGCGGCCCTCATTGGCCTCTATGTGCTCGCGGCCGTCCTCTACGCCATACCGATGGTCGGCGGCCTCATCGACGACACGATGGAGGTCAGGTTCGATCGCGCCGATCCATCGATTGTCGCCGACTACGGCAACGGACTTAGCTCTGCGCAGAGGCAAGGCTTCTACCATCTCTCGCAAGGCTCGGAGATCATGCCGTGGATCGTGCTGACCGCGGTCGATGTCGCCGACCCCGGCTCCGCCAAGGCCTTCGTCGAGAAACTTGGACGCTACGGTCTGTTGCCTGACCCGGGGCGGAACGACGGATTGCCTGTTGGTCTGACCGTGGCGTCCAACCCGTTCACGTTTGGCATGGACTTCGTCGGGGTGAATTGCGCCGCCTGCCATGTGGGCGAGCTGCATCACGGCGGCAAAGCCGTGCGGGTCGACGGCGCGCCCAATATGTTCAACCTGCAGCTCTTCTACTCGGACGCGATCGACGCGGTGATGGCCGCGACGAGCGATCGAGGCAAGCTGTGGCATGCGCTCAAGCGCCTGGGGCGGCAGGACTACGGGCGCTACGGAATCGCGGCGCCCCTCATCCGCCCAGCGACCCTCGTCTATTATGGCGCGAACGTGCTGAGGCGCCGCGATCGGCTCGACGCGCGGCTCGAACTGGTGGACGTCATCAAGGTCGCCAAAGAGCAGCGGGACCCCAAGCACCCGACCTCGGGCTTTGGCCGCCTGGACGCATTCGACGGCACACGCAACTTCATTTTCACGCGCCTGCGCAAAGCGGACGCCAGCGGAAGCTTCAAGGTCAACACGGCGAGTATGGTCAAGCTCGACGCGCCGGTGAAATTCCCGTGGCTCTGGTCGCGCAAGGCTTCGCCATTGGCCCCCGTCGAGACCTACCGCGATCAACCCGAGAAGTTCCCGCGCGTCTGGGGCTTCAAGGATTATGACTGGATCGAATGGACCGTTAACACCAACACGGTGATGGAGCGCAATTTCACGGAAACCCTGGGCGCAGGGGCGACCGTGGTGCTCGATCCAAAAAGCGCCTCTCTCTTCGAGACCTCTGTGCCCATTGAGGACATGCACGACCTTGAGTGGCTCGCCTATTACATCGATCCGCCGCGATGGCCAGCCGCGATCTTCGGCGAGATCAAACCTGACCTCGCGGCGGCGGGCGGAGAGATTTTCAAGAAGCAGTGCGCTGGATGCCACGAATACGGCGACGATCGGCGCACGCCAACCGGCCTCATCAAGTTGAACGCAATGCGTCCTGAAGAGGTCGGCACGGATCCTACCGCGGCGCTGAGAATCGCCTGTCCAATCCCCGATATCGGCGCGCTCTCGGTTCCTCCCAAGTCATACAGCGTCGAAGATTCGCAGCTCCTGAAAGACTGCTCTGGCGTCAAGGCGGGAGAAGCCTTTTCCGGCAATCCTTTTGCCAAGACGGTTCAAGTCGCCGTGGACAACATCAAGCAAAAAGCCTACGCCGGCGCGGGCATCGACGCGGCGCAGCAGCGCGCGATGGAGGATCTCGACCAACGCGGCGGCGTCGCCTGGCGCGACACGCTCATCGATACCCAACCGCCCTATGGTCCTTATGCGGCGAGACCGCTTTATGGGATCTGGGCTGCGGCGCCCTACCTGCACAACGGATCGGTCCCGACGTTGTATCACTTGCTGCTTCCACCGGGTCAGCGGCCGAAGACGTTTGCGCTCGGCGCGCGGGAGTACGACCCCGTCAAGCTTGGATTTGTCGTCGATACGGCCTGCAGCGCGCAGGATTGTCTCGTTGACACCAGCGAAACCGGCGACGGAAACGGCGGCCATCTTTGGGGCACGGACCTCACCGAGTCCGACCGCATGGCTCTCCTGGAATATCTTAAGACCTACTGAAGGACAGAGATCGCCCTGCGCGCTCAGCGATGTCCGATGCCGCCTTGTCCGAACCCCGCGCCGCCGCCCTGGAACGCTCCGCTCCCTCCAACGCCATGAAATCCGCCGCCAGCGAAACTTGGTGAGGCGAACGCGCCGATGTGGGCCCCTCCGCCGCCGCCAAATCCATGGAAGCCGCCGCCGGCATGGAAAGTCCCAACGCCCGCAAAACTTGGGGGGGCAGGCGCGCCGATGTGGACTCCTGTGGCCCCGCCAAGCCCATGCAAACCGCCGCCGCCGGCAAAGCCGGGCGAGATAGGCGCGCCGATGTGGGGGATTCTGGTGCCGTGAAAGTGGTAAAAATTGCCGCCGCCAAGGCCGCCGTGGAATCCGCCGCCGGCAAACCCGGGGGAGACGGTCGCGCCGCCGGCGCGGAAATTAGGCGAGGTGGGAACGCCGCCAGCGCCAAAGCGATGCAAGCCTGGGGCGCCGCCGAAAGTATGAAACGCCGGAGCGCCGCGGGCGCGTAGCCGCCGAGGCGGCTCCAGGCGGGGGTAAACGGGGTTCAGCGCCCGCGGATGGGAAACAACCACGCCGTTGTGATGATGGGGCCGGATCGCGGAGCCGCCAAAGGTGTTGAGGTTGAAAGGGCCGATCCAACCAAAACCATCGTTCCACTCGTTGCCGCACTGATACCAGCCGCGGCCGTTCCACCCGTCGGTATAGTAGCAATTGCTGCCGCCGAACTGGACCGTTTGGGCGGGCGATGAACGCCCGAACGAGGAGAGAGCGCCTCCGATGACGCCCGCTTCAGCGCTGTTGGCGACGGCAAAAGGCGCTGAAGCCAGCGCCAAAAGTGCAAGAATGCGTGAAGTCAAAAAGGACATGAACAAATGATCCGAGAAAGGGAACATATTGTCCGTCAATAACCCCGGCAAATAGGGAAGTGGCAATTATCTCTTAGGTTGGGTGCGTCATCCCAACGGATCAAGGCCGCCTTAACGCCCATCACGCTTTCTTGTGCCGGTCGCGGAACGTCTTCGCCCAGCCCGCCTTCGTCTGCTGACGGCCGCGCGCGACCGCAAGCGCGCCGGCCTCGACCGGCTTCGTGATCACCGAGCCCGAGCCGATATAGGCGCCATCCCCGATCGTGACCGGGGCTACGAGGGCCGAGTTCGAGCCGATGAAAGCGCCGGCGCCGATGTCGGTCTTGTTCTTGGAGAAGCCGTCGTAATTGCAGGTGATGGTTCCAGCGCCGATGTTCGCGTTTGCGCCGACGCGGGCGTCGCCGATATAGGTCAAATGGTTGATCTTGGCGCCCTCCTCGATCGCCGACTGCTTGATCTCAACGAAATTGCCAATTCTGGCGTTGGCCCCGATGTCCGCACTTGGTCTCAAGCGCGCGAACGGCCCGACAATCGCCCCGCTTGCGACCCGCGCCCCTTCGAGATGCGAGAAGGAGCGGATCACCACGCCATCCTCGATACGGCACCCAGGCCCGATCACGACATGAGGTTCGATCAGAACGTCGCGACCGATCGCGGCGTCAAACGAGAGGAATACGGTTTCGGGGGCGATTAGCGTCGCGCCCGCGGCCATGGCGCGCCGGCGGAGGCTATCCTGCAGCGCGGCCTCGGCGGCGGCGAGTTGCGCCCGGTCGTTGACGCCCATGACCTCAGTCTCTTTCGCGATGAGCACCCGCGCCGTGAGGCCGCGAGCATTGGCGATCTCGACGATATCGGTGAGGTAAAACTCCTTCTGCGCGTTGTTGGGCTTGACCGCGGTGAGAAGGCTCAGCGCCGCGGCGCCGCCGAAGGCGATCGGCCCGGCATTGCATAAGCGCGAGGCGCGCTCCTCGGGGCTCGCGTCCTTCTCCTCTCGGATCGCGATCAAGCCTCCATTGCGTTCGATGAGCCGGCCGTAGCCGGTCGGATTGGCGGTTTCGAATCCGAGCGCCACGACGTCGGCGCCGGAGGCGAGCTCGGCGCGCATCGCCTTGAGCGTCAAGGCTTCGATCAGCGGAATGTCGGCGTAGACGACGAGAATATCGTCGTAACCGCGTTCAATTTGATCGCGCGCCGCCAGGACCGCGTCGGCGGTGCCCCGGCGCTCGCGCTGGACGGCGATTTTCGCTTCCGGCGCCGCCTTTACAGCTTCCGCTGCGACGCCGTCCGCGTTCGGCGCCACAACGACCGCGATATCGCCCATCGCGCCCTTGAGGACGGTTGAGAGCGTGTGCGCCAGCATCGAGCGGCCCGCCAGCTCGTGCAGGACTTTAGGCCGGCCCGAGCGCATGCGCACCCCGTCGCCGGCGGCAAGCACGATGGTCAGACAGCGGCGGGCGTTGGCGCTCATGGGACGTAGGCTCTCTCATCGATGGGCTTTGGCGAAAGGCCGCCCGGCTGCTCCCAATCCCCTCAAGCTCGCTCGGAGCGCCACTATCGCCGCGGGCGAGCGCGGTTTCCAGCCCCAGCGCCATCTCCATCAACGCCAATTTTGCGGGCGGCGACAAAAAGCGTCTCGCTGCGCCGCAAAAAACCATATACAACCGCAAGGCCAAGGACGGAACGCGCTGGGCTTGCACCGCGTTTTTCTCATCCGCACTGGCTGATTTTCATTTTGGCTGGGGGCGACGTTGTGTCGGGCCGTTGATGCGCGGCTCCTTCCTGCGGGCAAATGACGAACACGATGGCGGACAGGCAACGTCGCGAATTTTTACAGCTGGCCGTTGGCGGCGCGCTTGCGGCTTCGCTTGCGCCGTCGGGCTCGACGCCGAGCGCGGCCGAGCCGCTCGGCCAGCCTGTCCCCTTCGCCGCCGACACAGTCCTGAAGATGGCGGTGGAGCTGGCTTCGAAGCCGTTCAAGGCGCCCGAGGCGCCCGCGCTGCCAAGCGTCTTCTCAGGCCTCACCTTCGAACAATACGCGGCAATCCGGCGCGTGCCGGGCACCGCTATCTGGAGCGATCAGAAACTTGGCTTTTCCCTCGAGCCGCTGCATCGTGGCTTTGTTTACACGACGCCAATCGGGATCAACATCGTCGAGAACGGCATGGCGGAGAAAGTGATCTACGACGCCGCCAATTTCGACTTCGGGCCGTTGAAGCCTCCTGCTGCCCTCGGCGACCTCGGCTTTTCCGGCTTGCGGGTTCTCAAGTCCTCGGACCAAGGCTTCGAGGACGTGGCGATCTTCCAGGGCGCGACCTTTTACCGCTCGCGCGCGCACGCCCAGCCCTTCGGCCTCACCGCACGCGGCCTTGCGATCCGGACCGGCGACGATCCGGGCGAAGAATTTCCCCTCTTCCGCGAGTTCTGGATCGAAAAGCCCAATCCGGCGGCGAATACGCTTACCATTCAGGCCTTGCTTGATTCGGCAAGCGTCACCGGCGCCTTTCGCTTTACGCTCCGGCCGTCGGACACCACGATCATCGACACCGAAATGACGCTAATCGCACGGACGGCGGTCGACAAGCTGGGGTTCGGGGCTATGGCCGCGGCCCATCTTTTCAGCCCGCTCGATCATCGGCGTCCCGACGACGTTCGCGCCGCGGCGTATGAGTCGACCGGCCTGCAAATTCTGACCGGAAAGGGCGAGTGGCTGTGGCGGCCGGTCTCCAACCGGGAAACCTTGCAGATCTCGGCTTTTGCCGACGTGAACCCGCGCGGCTTCGGTCTCTTACAGAGAAGCCGCTCCTTCGACGCATTCTACGACGACGAGACGCATTGGGAGCTGAAGCCCTCGTTGTGGATTGAGCCGATCGGCGATTGGGCGGAGGGCGATCTCCATCTTCTCGAAATCCCAGCCGACTCGGAAACCAATGAGAACATAATCGCCCAGTGGCGCCCAAAAGCGGGCATGAAGGCCGCCACCATCCTTTCGGTGGCTTTCCGGCACTTCTGGTGCTGGTCGCCGCCGTCGAAGCCGCCGCTCGCCTCTTGCGTGTCGTCGCGGCGCGGAAAGGTCGGCGACCGCCAGCGCTTCGCGGTCGAGATGGCCGGGGACGTGTTCTCTGACCCGGCGAAAGCGGCGGCGGCGACCGCGGACGTTCAGGCTGCTCCCGGCAAGATCGTATCCGTGCGGCTTTTTCCCTATAAGGACAGACATTCGGTGCGCGTGGTGTTCGATCTTGACCCCGGATCGGAGACCTACTCGGAGCTGCGGCTGACGCTCAGGGTCGACAACCAACCGGCGAGCGAGACATGGCTCTACCGTTGGACAGCCTGACGCTCACCGCCCCCGACGCCAAGCTAGGGGACGCGGGCTCGTCGCTTGGCGCCTCGATGCCTGGGTTTGCCCCGCTCGCCATGCCGGCGCAGTCGTTCAGGCAATTCTCGCGCCGAGACCGTCGCACGCTGGTCGCGCCGCGGCTCGCGCGGTCGCCAATCTTGACCCGTCTCGCCGTGTTCGGCGGCGCCTTGGCGCTCACGGCCTACGGCGCCTATGAGATGTTCAAGGTCGTTTCAATCGGCGCGGTCACCCCGCTTGAATGGGTGATCGCAGTCTTGTTCGTCATCACGTTTTCCTGGATCACCCTTTCGTTCACATCCAGCATCATTGGCTTTATCTGGCTTCTCGCGCATCGGGGCCGACGCGAAGCGCCTGCGTCCTTACGCGAACGAACTGCAGTCGTGATGCCGATCTACAACGAGGCGCCCTCGCGCGTATTCGGCGCCATGCAGGCCATCTTCGAGGACGTCGAACGCACCGGCCAGGCCCATGCTTTCGACTTCTTCCTGGTCTCCGACACCACCGACCCCAATGTCTGGATCTCGGAGGAGCGGGCGTTTCTGGCGATGCGCGCCAGGCTGCCGCAGGGCCGCCTCTATTATCGGCGCCGGCGCAAGAACTTGAGCCGCAAGGCCGGCAACATCGCCGATTTCGTCACCCATTGGGGCGGGCGCTATCCGCATATGGTCGTGCTCGACGCCGACAGCCTGATGACGGGGGAAGCGATCGTGGGCCTGGCGGCGGCGATGGAGGCCGACCCCGACGCCGGCATCATCCAAAGCCTTCCCCTCATAGTCAACCGCAACACGATGTTCGCGCGCTTACAGCAGTTCGCCGCGCGGATTACCGGCCCCGTCATCGCCGCAGGCTTGAGCGCGTGGATAGGACATGAAGGCAACTATTGGGGCCATAACGCCATCGTCCGCACGCGCGCCTTCGCTGATCATTGCGGACTGCCGGACCTGCCCGGCAGGCCGCCGTTCGGCGGACACATCCTCAGCCACGATTTCGTTGAGGCCGGGCTCATGCTTCGCGCCGGCTACACGGTCTACATGCTGCCCAACCTTGGCGGCTCCTACGAAGAGAGCCCGCCCTCGCTCATCGATCTCGCGGCCCGCGACCGGCGATGGTGTCAGGGCAATCTCCAGCACGCGCGCATCATCGGCGCCCGGGGCTTCAGGTTGGCGACGCGCCAGCATCTCGCCAACGGCATCATGGGCTATCTCGCTTCGCCGCTGTGGATGGCGCAACTCTTGGTCGGCATCGTGCTGGTGCTGCAGTCCCATTACATCCGGCCCGAATATTTCACCAAGGAATTCTCCCTGTTTCCGGCCTGGCCTCGCTTCGACTATGAGCGCGCGCTGCAGCTGTTCGGACTGACGATCGGCATCCTTCTCGCGCCCAAGTTCCTTGGTCTTATAATTGCGCTCATGGAGCCGAAAACGCGCCGCGGGTCCGGCGGCGCGATCGCGCTTGTCGCCTCGACAATCGCCGAAATCATCGTCTCCGCCGCGTTCGCGGCGATCATGATGCTGATCCAGTCCGGGTCGGTCGCGCAGATCCTGTCCGGAAGGGACACCGGCTGGAATCCGCAGCGGCGGGACGACGGTTCGATCCCATTCAAGAGCATCGCGCGCCGACATCGCGCACATACCGTGTTGGGCGTCATCACGCTGTTCGCGGCGGCGTTGATCTCGCCGTCCCTGATCATCTGGATGTCGCCAACCATCGCCGGACTGATCTTCTCCATTCCGCTCTCGTGGGCGAGTGGCAGTTTGGCGCTTGGCCTCGGCATGCGTCGCATCGGGCTTCTACGCACGCCGGAGGAGACTTCGCCGCCCGCTGTGGTCGAGCGCGCCAACGCGCTGGCCGCCGAGCTTGCCCTGACCGGGGGCGATCATGACGACGCGCTCCAGGCGATCTGGGCGGACCCGAATCTGCGAGCCGCGCACGAATCCTTCTTAGCGGAGGCGCCTCGCCGACGGCGAGGCGACGTCGATGTCGACACCGCTGTCGCGGCGGCGAAGCTCAATGACGCTCAGACGCTCGAGGACGCCCGCGCGTGGCTCAACCCGCGCGAACGGCTGGCCGTACTCGCCGACCGCGCGCTGATCGCCATGCTGGCCCGCCTGCCAAGCACGGCGGCGCAGCCGAACGCGGCGTAATGCCGTATATTTGGAGCGGCCCGCGGCGTGGCGTCGACAGTCCCTCGCACGGGGGAGACCCGGGTTGAACCGACGCAAGCACCCCATCCCGTGTCTGGTGGCAATTCCTCGGCCTTGCGACGTTGGCCGGTTCATCGCAATGAGCGCCCGTTGGGAGGCGTTTGCGTCTGGTGGAAGCGCCCGACAGGTCATGGAACCGGCGTTTTGAAAACCCTGATCATTGAAGACGACGAAGAGGTCGCCGCTTATCTCGCCTCCGTGCTGAGAGAGCGTGGGCATGACCCGGCGATCGTCGCCAACGGAAGAGACGGCGTCCAGCGAGCGACCGCCGAGCATTTTGACACCATCATTCTCGACCGGATGCTGCCGGAGTTCGACGGACTTACGGTTGTGGCCCTGTTGCGCGCGGAAGGAGTAACAACCCCGGTGCTGTTTCTGACGAATCTCGCGGGCATCGACGACAGGGTCGACGGGCTCGAGGCGGGCGGTGACGATTATCTCGTCAAGCCTTTCGCTTTCGAGGAATTGATGGCCCGTTTGACCGCGCTCGCGCGCCGGCCGATGTTGGGCGCATCGCCAACCGTACTTTCGGCGGGAGATCTCGAAATGGACCTTGTCGCCCGCACTGTGACGCGCAGCGGCGAGGCAATAGACCTGCAGCCGCGCGAATTCCGGCTGCTTGAGTTTCTGCTGCGCAACGAAGGTCGGCTTGTCACCCGCAAGATGCTGCTCGAACATGTGTGGGAGTTCCTTTTCGATCCGCAAACGAACATCGTCGAGACCCATATGAGCCGTCTGCGGACAAAGATCGATCGCGGGCGAGACGCCTCGTTGATCCACACGATACGCGGCGCAGGATATTTGTTGCGTGTCCCGAATCCGGGTCTTTAGGACTGCCAGCTTTCGCTTAGCTGCGATCTACCTCGCGCTGTTCACGCTGTCGGCGGGCGCGTTGGGCAGTTTCGTCTACCTGTCAGTGCGCCACGAAATTCTGGCAGACTTTGACGCAAGAATCATCGAGGAGACGGACGCGCTTCAGCGGACGTTCGCCGAACAGGGTCGGGACGGGCTCGCAGCGACCCTCGCCGCGCGCGGTTCCATCGGCGGCGCGCTCCTCTATGGCCTTCAGTCTCCAGACCGCAAGCGGCTCGCCGGCGACCTCGTCGGGCCGGTTGCTGGCGGCTGGACAGAACTGAAGGAGGACGAAAAAGATGAGCCTTCGGAGGGAACGGAGGCGGAAATCATCCGCGCGCTTGTCACCCGCCTCCCCGACGGATCAACTCTGATCGTCGGCGATGAGCGGCGACGCACAAACGAAGCCCTACGCGGCGTCCTCTCGGCTTTCGGATGGGCGATTGGGGCGACGATTGTCCTGGGCCTTGCCGGCGGCCTCTGGCTAAGCCGGCAATTTCTGCTCCGCATCGACGCAATGAGGCTGGCGGCCCAAGCGATCATGGCCGGCGATTGGAGCCGCCGCATCCCGCTGACGCCGATTGACGACGATCTGTCCGCGCTCGCGCGCACATTCAACCGTTTGTTCGGGCGCATCGAAAAGCTGCTTTTGGCCAACAAGCACGTCAGCGCCGACATCGCCCACGATCTGCGCAAACCGCTCGCCAGCGTGCTGCGGCGTCTTGAAGCCGCGCGGGCCCAGGGTACCGATTCGGAGGTGGTGAGGAGCGCTGTCAAAGCCGCCATCGCCGAAATCGAAAACCTGCTCGAGACCTTCAACGCGCTGCTGCGCATCGGGCAGGTCGAGGCCGGCGCGCGGCGAGCGGGATTCAAGCCGCTTGACCTCGCCGAGATCGCGCGAGAGGTCGTCGAGGCATTTCAGCCCGCGGCGGAAGACGAAGGCAAGACGCTCGCTTTGCGGCTCGGCGATGCGTTACCGATCTCGGGCGACAAGGAGCTCTTGACCCAGATGATCGCGAACTTGATTGACAATGCTTTGCGGCACGCGCCAAAGGGCGTTCGCATCGAAGTCGCTGGAGAGCGCATGCCGCGCGGCGTACGGCTATCTGTCGCGGACGACGGGCCGGGCGTCGACGCGCGCGAGCTGAAAGTGATCTTTGAGCGATTTTATCGCGCGGACGCGGCGCGCTCCACTCCAGGAAGCGGTCTCGGACTGAATCTCGTCGCCGCCATCGCCGAATTGCATGGACTGGAATGCTCGGCGTCAGACAATCATCCCGGCTTGCGGGTGACGCTGACGACCGTAGACAGCAACGAGTGATCCGGTTTTCGGGGTGATGGACCCGCCTCATTGTTGATCTCGGCAGACCGAAGCTCTGACCGGGAATCCAGCGGGGCGACTGATGTCAATCTGGATTTCTGATCGGTCGCCTCGCGACCGTCGGGAATGACCGATCGAGTTGATCAAGCCAATTTCGTATGAGGCTGAACCGGCGCCGTCGCGTCTGGGAGCGATCGAGGAACGGAACGGACGTCGTCGGCCGATTAGCGACCGGGAGGAGCTTCGCACTTCAACGCCAAATCACCCTCGTTCAGCTCGACCTAACACCCGGTCATTGCCAGCGCGGATGATCAGATGCGTCCAGTTGCTGGGCTCGCAGCCCGCCGCCATCTCCCTCGGCCAAGGGAGATGGTTATGTAGCAAGGCCAAGAGAGCCGGCTTCACAGAGTCGAAAACACGCTGGGGAACCCTACCCTTCATGTCCAGAGAAGCCGTGAAGATCTCATTCTTCGCCTCTCTGTCGGATTGCGCTTTGTCCGCGAACGAATCGCCGGCTTCAAGACGCCGCGCATGTTATCTTCATCCCGGAGCTACCGAAAACACCCTCCGGCAACATCCCGAAGCACTTGGTCCGGCCGCTGTTCGGCTGAGCGCAACCTTATCCCCCCTTGCGTCGGCGCTGGCGGTACTGGTCGGCGACCACGGCCGCGACAATGACGCCACCTTTGATGATCTCCTGGTAATGCGCATCGACGTTGAGGAACGTGAAGCCCGACGTCAGGATCCCAAGGATGACCGCGCCGATCACCGTTCCGGTCATGCGGCCGACGCCGCCCGAAAGCGAGGTTCCCCCGATCACAGCGGCCGCGATCGCATCAAGCTCGAAGCCGACGCCGACCCCGGCCTGGCCGCTGATGGCGCGCGCCGTGTGCACGATACCCGAGAGACCGGAGAGGAGCCCTGCGATCGTGTAGACCAGGATCACGTGGCGCTCGACATTGATGCCCGAGACGCGCGCCGCGAGCGGATTGGCGCCGATCGCGTAGGTGAACTTGCCGTAGCGGGTGTAGCGGAGCGCGATGTGAAAGATGAAGGCGACGCCGAGAAAGATGATGACGGGCCACCAGCCCGCGCCGATGGCGGCGAACCCGTCCGAAAGATTGCCGATCGGCTGGCCGTTCGTATACCAGTCGGCGACCCCGCGCGCCGACACCATCATTCCGAGCGTCGCGATGAAAGGCGGGATCTTGGTCAAAGCGATCAGGGAGCCGTTGATCAACCCCGCGATCAGTCCGCAGATGAGACCCGCGGCCACCGGAAAGATCGGATTGAGGCCGGTGAGGCTGGGGTAAACCGCGTGGGTATAGCCAGCGACTTGGGCGAGGCTCGCTGCGATCATCGCCGTCATGCCGACGACCGATCCCGACGACAGATCGATGCCGCCCATGATGATGACCTGCGTGACGCCGACCGCGATGATGCCGATCTCCGCCTCCTGCAGGATCATGATCCTCAGTCTCAACGGGTTGGCGATGAAGCTTTGCCCGACGAAGATCCAGCCCAACACTTCGAACAAGAGCATCATGCCGACCATGACGCCGAGGATGCTGAGCTCCGGAGGCAGGCGGCGACGACCGGCGCGGCTGCCTTCGGAGGTCGGAGCGGCTGTCGAGATCTCGGTGGCCACGGGCGCTTTCTCCTCGCGCGTCTCTTTCCTCGGCGCTATTGCGACGCGAGCTCCATGATCCGCACCTGGGTCGCATCCTTCCGGTCGACGATGCCGGTCATGCGTCCCTCGTGCATGACGAGAATCCGGTCGCTCATGCCTAAGACCTCGGGCAGCTCCGACGAAATCATGAACACCGCCACGCCCTGCACGGCGAGTTCAGTGATCAGCTTGTGGATCTCGGCCTTGGCGCCGACGTCGATGCCGCGCGTCGGCTCATCCAGAATCAGTATTTTCGGGCTGGTCATGAGCCAGCGCGCGATCAGGACTTTCTGCTGATTGCCGCCGGAGAGATTGATGACCGGCTCTTCAAGGTCCGGCGTTCTTACCCGCAGGCGATTCTTCTGCTGCTGGCAGAGCGCCTCAATTCTGCGCTCGTTGACGAAACCCGCCGTCGCAAAGCCATGACGCAATAGCGCGATCTGCATGTTGGCCATGATGTCGAGGAGCAGGAAACAACCGCTCGCCTTGCGGTCCTCGGTCAGGAACGCCATGCCGGCGTCCATTGCTACGCCGGGGTTCGTGACCGCGACCGCTTTGCCGTCGATCAGGATCGCGCCGGAGGTCGCGGGCGTCACGCCGAACAGCGTCTCTGCGACATTGCTGCGCCCGGAGCCGACGAGGCCGGCCACTCCAAGAATTTCTCCCTTGCGCAGATCGAACGACACGCCGTGGAACTTGCCCTCGAGGCAGAGGTCTCGCACCGACATGCGCGACGTCGCCGATCGGCGCGACTTGCTTCGGGAACATCTGGGTGATCTCGCGGCCAACCATCAGCTTGATGATTTCGTCGCGCGAAACATCCGAAGCCTTGTGCTCACCAACGAATCGCCCGTCGCGGAAGACCGACACCTCGTCGGCGATCTCGAACAGCTCGTTCATTTTGTGGGTGATGTAGATGATGCCCGTGCCTTGGGCCTTGAGCGCGCGGATGATCCGGAACAGGTGCTCGACCTCGCGTTCCGTCAGCGCCGAGGTTGGCTCATCCATGATCAGGATGTCGGAATTGTAAGAGACGGCCTTGGCGATCTCGACCATCTGCCGGTTGGCGACCGAGAGGTCGCGCACTTCCGTTTCAGGATCGAGGGGAATGTCGAGGCGCTGGAACAACTCCCTTGTGCGCCGTCGCATCTCCTCATGGCGCACGAAGCCGAGGGCGTTCAGCGGCTCGCGGCGGATCCAGATGTTCTCAGCGACGGTCATGTAATCCATCAAGTTGAGCTCCTGATGGATCATGGCGATGCCGTACTGGAGAGCATCGAGGGGCGACGTCAGCTTGATCTCCTGCCCCTTCAGTTTGAAGGAGCCGGAATTGGGCGTGTAGATCCCGGCGATGATCTTCATCAGCGTCGACTTGCCCGCGCCGTTCTCGCCCATGAGCGCATGGACGTGACCGCGCTTCAGCCGGAACGACACGTCGTCGAGCGCGAGCACGCCGGGGAAGGCCTTCCGAACGTTCGAGACCTCAAGCAGGTATTCGGCGCGAGGAACCGCGCCGCTCTGCCTGACGATTTCCGCCGTCGATGGACTTATGGTCGCCATGGCGCTCCGTCCAATCCAGATTTTGGCCTCGCCCTTTGCGCAAGGCCGCGCCGATCCCCCACATCAATCCTCGCTCGCGACGACCCGGAGGCGCTGGGAGGTCTGGCGTCTCCGGGCGCCCTCGGCTCGCCAAAAAGGATCAGCGAGCCGGAGAGGCATGAAGGGGAGCTCAGTTCTTCTTCATGAACTGATCCATGTTGGCCGGGGTGACCAGCTGGAAGGGGATATAGACCTTCTTGTCGACCGGCTTGCCCGCGGCAAGAGCGAGCGCCGCGTCGACCGCGCCTTTGCCCTGGCCCGCAGCGTCCTGGAACACGGTGACCTTGAGGTCTCCAGACTTCATCGAGGCGAGCGCGTCCTGCGTCGCGTCGATGCCGCCGACGACCGCCTTCTTGGTGTCCAGGCCAGCCGACTTCATCGCCTGAAGGGCGCCGATCGCCATCTCGTCGTTGTTGGAGACTACGGCGTCGAACTTCATGCCCTTCGACAGCCAGTTGGTCATCAGGTTTTGCCCCTGCGTGCGATCATAGTTCGCCGTCTGTTCGGCGACGACCTTGATGCCGCTGCAGTCCGGGGTCGAGATGACCTCATGGACGTCCTTGGTGCGCTGCACCGCCGATTGGTTCGACAACACACCCTCTATGACGAGGATATTGCCTTTGCCGCCGAGGAGCTTGCAGATTTGCTTGGTTTCGAGGGTGCCGGACTCGGCCTCGTTCGAGGCGACGAAGGCGGCCTTCGGACCGAGCTTGTCGACGTCGATCGGCTCGCGGTTGACGTAGACGAGCGGCACGCCGGCGTCGGCGGCGGCCTTGGTGATGGCCGCGGTCGCCGAGGTGTCGACGGGATTGACGATGATCGCGTTGACGCCGTTGGCGATGAAGTTCTGGACTTGGCTGAGTTGCTTGGAGACGTCGTCCTTGGCGTCCTCGATCTGAAGCGTGACGCCGGGCAAGCGTCTTGGCGTATTCGGCCATGCTGTTACGCAGAACGGTCAGGAAGTTGTCGTCGAACTTGTCCATCGACACCCCGATCTTGGCCGCGAAGGCGGGACTCGAGAGCACGGTGGCGGCGGCAAGCGTCAGAAATATGCGTTTCATGGTCCAGTTTCCTCCCATTGGCGCGCAAGCGATGAACGATTTGCTCGTTTTCCGCACCTCCGAAGATGCGTCCGCTTGGTTCTAGACCCAAATTTATTGCCGCGCATCTGGCTTGCCGACGAACCTCAGAAGGCAGCCTTCGCAGCCGGGATCGCGGCGCGCTCGTCCGCGCGTTTGGCCGCCCAGCGGCTCGCGCACAAGTTTTACGCGCGCCAGCTGCGCATTCGCGCAACTTATGTTCCGCGGTCAGAGATCGGACGGGCTTTGCGACGCGGGCTGGCATAGGGATTCCTTTCGGCGAAACCGCCAGTACAGCCATATTCTGGTAATTAGAAATATTTGTCGACGACCGGGTTGTCCGTCATGCGAGAGACCGACGGCTGTCCGATCTATCGCCTGCGCGCCGTGTCCCTCACGCAGCGTTCTAGGTCCCGGAGATGCAAGCGCACCTGATCGAGCGCGAACCGGAGGGTGAAAACGCGCTCCACTGCGTCGATTGGCAGACTGAGCGTGAGATGCTCGGCGCGAGCCGCATCGCTGATCCGGCCATAATTGTCGAAGGCGACTTCGGCCGAGTCGGAAGGAGGCGGCTCGCGCCGGGCGGCCAGCGCTTCTCCGGTTTGGCGCAGACGCTCCGCTATGCTGTCCGCAACCCGGGCGAGCGGCGGTCCAAGCCGCTCCTGCAGCGCGTCGGGAAGCGGCGCGGCCGCGGCCCTGCCGATCATGACCAGGTCGTGCCGGAGCCGGAGCACGGTCCGCAGCAAAGGTCCCAACTCGGGCTGGGTCGCGAGAAAGCCGATCCGTTCGTGTCTCGCTTCCGCGGCGACCGCCTCGGCCTTTGCGACCGCTTGGCCGACACTGTCCTGGAGGCGCGCGTACGCCGCTGGATCATGAGGCTCCCGGAATCCCGCAAACAAGTTGGGAAGAGATCGGGCCATCAGATCGAGCGCCCGAGCCGCGGCCTCGATCGCGTATGAATGGGCGCGTGCCGGCGCCACGAGCAGCGACACCGCTAAGGCAGTGCTTCCTCCGATCGCGACCTCCAGCACACGGTCAACCGCGGATTCGATCGGGCCGACATGCGCCAGCCCCGGAACCAGCAGCACCAGCGCGCCGGTGAACGGAGCGGAGCCGAAGCTCGGATTGATCGCTCCGAGGAGGGCCAAGGGCGCCACTGCGAGCGCCAGGACGCCCGCCAGCGAAAGTTCGCTATTGTGGGGAACGAGCACCGAAACGGCGCCGGCGTAGATGGCGCCGCCGAGCGTCCCCGCTAAATAATCAAGGGTCGCCTTGACCGATCTCCCGAAGCTCGCCTGAGTGAGGATGATCGCCGTCAGCACGGTCCAAAGCGGCAGGCGCAGGCTCATCATGTTCGAAACCGCGAAAGCCAAGAGCGCCCCGATCGTCACCCTGAGCGAGAGGGCCAAGTGCGCCCTGCGCTCCAGAACTTGCATCCCGACCCATGTCCACCAAATTCGGGCGCCGTTCATGACGAGCTCCGAGCGCTATGTCTTAGGACATCCCGTTCAATCGGGATCAGAAAGTCGCCGTGGCCGGATCGGGCCCCATCCGGCCGCTGGGCGAATCCAGCGCGTCGATCCGCCGCATGTCGTCGCCGTCGAGCTTGAAATCGAAGCGCGCCGATGTTCTCCTTCAGGCGCTCGGGCCGAACCGTCTTCGGAATGGCGATGAGGCGGCTGTCGAGATGCCAGCGAATGACGATCTGCGCCGGCGTCTTTCGATGCTTGGCGGCGATCTCGACCAGCGCAGGCTCGCTCAATAAGCCGCCCCGGCCGAGCGGGCTCCACGATTCCGTTTTGATGCCCTTCTGGTCGTGGAACGCGCGCACGAGCCTTCTGCTGAAAACGCGGATGAAGCTCGATCTGATTCACCGCGGGCGTGACGCCCGTTTCGCCGATGATCCGTTCGAGGTGATCGCGATTGAAGTTCGAGACGCCGATCGAGCGAATCCGTCCCTCTTTCTGAAGACGGACGAACGCCTTCCAGCTTTCGACATAGAGGTTCACGCGCGGGCGCGGCCAATGGATCAAGTAGAGATCGAGCATTGTCGCGGCGGAGCTTTTTGATGCTCTCGTCAAAAGCGCGCAAAGCTTCGTCAAAGCCGTGATCCGAATTGCCGAGCTTGGTCGTTACGAAAACGTCGGTCCGGCCAAGCAACGCGGCGCCGACGCCGTCCTCGTTTCGATACATCGACGCCGTATCGACCAGTCGATAGCCTTCGTCGACCGCCAGCTTGACCACCCGCTCGGTCTCATCGGGCGGCGTCTGGAAGACCCCGAGCCCAAACTGCGGCATGGTTGCGCCGTCATTGAGGGCGACAGTCGGTTGCGTTTGACTGGTCATCGTGGTTTCCCGGGTTTGGCGGAGGGGCGCAGCCGTCGGCCAAGTCGCCGCATTCGGCAAGCGAGCGACGCGGGGGCGCCAAATGTCGGCGCGGCGCCTTATATAGGGACCTCGGACGCTGGTCGCCGCGTCCCATGGGGAACCAAGCCGCTTGGACACCGACCTCGCTTCAATTCCAGCCGCGCGAGCCGGCTCGCGCCGGCGCCGGACCGCGCCTCGATTGCCTGCGGCGCCTCGAAACGCTGTTCCACCCGGCGGTCGCCAACTGGTTCGCCGAGAGTTTCGCTGCGCCCACCCCGGCGCAGGCCGAAGCGTGGCCCGCGATCAAGGCCGGCCGCCACACGCTCATCGCCGCGCCGACCGGATCGGGCAAGACGCTCGCGGCGTTCATGTCCGCGATCGACGACCTTGTGCGGCAAGGTCTCGACGGCGCCGCTCGCCGATGGGACGCAGGTTGTCTACGTCTCGCCGCTCAAGGCGCTGTCGAACGACATCCATCGCAACCTCGAGGCGCCGCTCGCCGGCGTGCGGGAGCAACTCCGCCAGAGCGGGCTTCCCGATGTGGAAATCCGCACCTGGGTCAGGACGGGCGACACGCCGGCGGCCGAGCGCGACCGCATGCGCCGCCGTCCGCCGCACATCCTGGTGACGACGCCGGAATCGCTCTACGTTTTGCTCGGCTCCGAGTCCGGGCGCGCGATGCTCTCGAGCGCCCGGTCGGTGATCGTCGACGAAATCCACGCCGTCGCGCCGAACAAACGCGGCGCTCATCTCGCTCTGTCGCTGGAGAGGCTCGCCGCTTTGTGCGGCGACCGCCTGCAGCGCATCGGCCTCTCGGCCACGCAGAACCCGATCGAATCCGTCGCCCACTTCCTCGCCGGCGCTGCGGCGGACGGCAAGCCGGCCGCGGAAGTCGCGATCATCGATGCGGGGCATCACCGCCAGCGCGATTTCAGCCATGGAAGTTCCGGGGTCACCGCTCGAGGCGATGATGTCGAACGAAGTGTGGACGGAAGTCTACGCGCGTTTGACTGAGCTCATCGAGGAGCATCGAACGACGCTCGTGTTCGTCAACACCCGGCGCATGGCCGAACGCATCGCGCGCGAGCTTACCGATCGGCTCGGCGATGAGGCCGTCACCGCGCATCACGGCAGCATGGCCAAGGAGCTCAGGCTCTCCGCCGAACAGCGGTTGAAGCGCGGGGAACTCAAGGCTCTCGTGGCGACCGCTTCGCTCGAGCTCGGGATCGACATCGGCGACGTCAATCTGGTCTGTCAGATCGGTTCGCCGCGCTCGATCGCGACCTTCCTGCAACGGGTCGGCCGCTCGGGCCACGCCATCGGCGGCACGCCCAAGGGGCGCCTCTTTCCGCTGTCGCGTGACGATCTGGTGGAGTGCGCGGCGCTTATCGACAGCGTCCGTCGCGGGGAGCTTGACCGCCTCGTCATGCCCGACCGGCCGCTCGACGTGCTGGCGCAGCAGGTGGTCGCGGAGGTCGCAGCGCAGGATTGGCCGGAGACGGAACTTTATGATCGCCTCCGCCGCGCCTGGCCTTTCCGCTCCCTGGCCCGCGAGGATTTCGACGCGATCGCGCGCATGCTGGCCGAAGGTTTCACCACCCGTCGAGGCCGGCGCGGCGCGCTCATCCATCGCGATGCGGTCAATCGCATTTTGCGCGGCCGGCGCGGCGCGCGGACAACGGCGCTGACCTCAGGCGGCACGATCCCCGACACCGCGGACTACCAGGTGCTGCTCGAGCCCGAGAACCTGACAATCGGTACGGTGAACGAGGATTTCGCTATCGAGAGCATGGCGGGCGATATCTTTCAGCTCGGCAATGCGTCCTATCGGATTCAGCGCGTCGAGCGCGGAACCGTTCGCGTCGAGGACGCCAAGGGACAACCGCCGACCATTCCGTTCTGGCTCGGCGAAGCGCCGGGGCGAACGGACGAGCTTTCGGTCGCCGTCTCGCGTCTGCGCGCCGAGATCGCGGCTTTGCTCCGTTCCGATTCGTCCGGAACGGCCGCGCGGCGCTGGCTTGTCGAGCAGGTCGGCGTCGCGGCGGCTGCGGCCGATCAACTCGTCGACTATCTTGCCGCGAGCGTTTCCGCTCTTGGCTCAATGCCGACACAGGACACGATCGTCTTCGAGCGGTTCTTCGATGAGGCGGGCGGGATGCAGTTCGTCATCCATTCGCCCTTTGGCAGCCGGCTCAATCGCGCCTGGGGCTTGGCGCTGCGCAAGCGCTTTTGCCGCAAATTCAATTTCGAACTGCAGGCGGCGGCGACCGAAGACAATATCGTTCTGTCGCTCACCACCGCGCACAGTTTCGAACTCGGCGACGTCGCGCGCTACCTCCATTCGAACAGCGTGCGCAACGTGCTCATCCAGGCCATGCTGGACGCGCCGATGTTCACCACGCGCTGGCGCTGGGTGGCTGGCGTGTCGCTCGCCCTGCCCCGCTTTCGCGGCGGCAAGAAGGTTCCGCCGCAGCTCTTGCGCATGCAGGCGGAAGACCTGGTCGCGGCGGTCTTTCCCGATCAGATCGCCTGCGCCGAAAATCTGGTCGGCGAGCGGGAGGTGCCCGACCATCCGCTCACCAATCAGGCGATCTCCGATTGCCTGCATGAGGCGATGGACATCGAGGGATCTGGAGCGGCTGCTGCGGCGCCTGGAGTCGGGCGAAGTCCAGGTCGTCGGCTGCGATCTGACCGAGCCTTCGCCGCTCGCGCTCGAGGCTTTGTCGGCCAGACCTTACGCCTTCCTCGACGACGCGCCGCTCGAAGAACGACGGACGCAGGCCGTCATAGCGCGGCGCTGGCGCGACCCTGGGAGTGCGTCCGACCTTGGCCGGCTGGACCCCGAGGCGATCGCCAAGGTTCAGTCCGAAGCGTGGCCCGATCCCGTCAACGCCGAGGAGCTTCATGACGCGCTGCTGTGGCTGAGCTCACTGACCGAAGCTGAGGCCCGCGCCGCGCCCGGATGGAGCGAGTGGCTCGAGGCGCTCGCGCGCGACAAGCGGGCCGCTCGTATGAAGGCGCCGCACGACGCACTTATGGATTCCGGCCGAGCGGCTCGCTCAATTTCAAGCGGTTTGGCCTGATGCGCGACTTGAGCCGGAGATCGCGCCTCCCGCTGACCAAGCTGAAGCGACCTGGTCGAGCGAAGACGCGCTGGTCGAGATCCTGCGCGGCAGGCTCGAGGGTCTCGGGCCGGTCACGCCAACGGTGCTTGCCGCGCCGCTCGGGCTTGAGCCGGACGCGATAGCGGCCGCGCTCGCCACGCTGGAACGCGACGGCGCGATCCTCAAAGGGCGGTTCCTCGCCGGCGTAAACGACGAGCAATGGTGCGACCGGCGCCTGCTTGGCGCGCATCCATCATTACACGGTCCGCCGGCTGCGGTCCGAGATCGAGCCGGTCGCCGCGCGGGACTTTCTTCGCTTCCTGTTTGCTTGGGCTCATGTTTCGGAGGAGACGCGGCTCGAGGGGCCCGAGGCGCTTCCTGCTGTCTTAAGCGCGCTCGAAGGCTTCGAGGCGCCGGCGAAAGCTTGGGAGACCGAGATCCTGCCCGCGCGTCTCAAGGGCTACCAGCCCTCGTGGCTCGACGGCCAATGCCTGGCCGGACGGACGTCCTGGGCGCGTTTGACGCCGCCCGCGCCCGCCAACGGCCGCGCCCGCCATGTGTCGCCGGTCGGCGCGACGCCGATCGCTCTCATCGAGCGCCGCCGGACGCCGCTTTGGATGGCGCTCGCGCCCTCAAGCGGCGCGGCCCCGATGAGCGGGCGCGCCCAGGCCGTGCTCGACGCTTTGAGCGCGCGCGGCGCCTTGTTCTTTGACGAGCTCATGGAAGTCCGCGCGCCTGTTGCGGCCGCACCTCGAGGAAGCGCTTGGCGAACTGGTCGCGCTTGGCCTCGCGGCCTCCGACAGCTTCGGGGGCCTGCGCGCCCTGCTCGTGCCATCGGGCCAGCGCAAGCCGCTCGCCGGCGCAAAGCGGCGCGGGCGGGTGCTGAGCTTCGACATCGAGAGCGGCGGGCGCTGGGCGATGATCAATCGCATGGCCCCGCAGAACGGCGGCGCCGAGGCGCGCGACGCCGCGGTCGAGTATGCGGCGCGGACGCTGCTCGCCCGTTATGGCGTGGTGTTCTGGCGTCTTCTGACGCAGGAGCCCGGGTGGCTGCCGCCGTGGCGGGATCTCTTGCGCGTCTACCGCCGGCTTGAGGCGCGAGGGGAGATTCGCGGCGGCCGATTTCGTCGCCGGCTTCTCGGGCGAGCAGTTTGCGCTTCCCGACGCGGTCGGACTGCTGCGCGAGATGCGCCGCAGTCCGACGTCGGGCGAGTGGGTCTCGCTGTCGGGCGCCGATCCGCTCAATCTCATCGGCATCCTGACGCCCGGGCAAAGGCTTTCGGCGCTGACCGCGAATCGGGTCGTCTATCGGGACGGCTTGCCGGTCGCGGCCTTGACCGGCGGCAAGGCGCAGTTCCTGACCGAGCTTGAAAGCGCTGACCAGTGGGAGGCCGAGAAGCGCCTTGTGCGATCGGCCGCCCGCGGAAGGCTTGCTGATCTCGTCTGAATCGCTTCGCTCGGCCATCCACCGCTATCGCCCAGGCGCCCGCGAGCTCGAATTGACCAGCGGCGCCCGGTTTGCTAGCGAGGACACAGATAACAATGCGGCATGCGTCGGCTGGCGCGCGCTTGAATGGTGGCAACGATAAGGGGGGCTTCCCGTAATGATCGCACGTCGCGGTGGAGCGCTGGCGCTGATCGGCCTACTTTCCGTTTTCGTCGCCGGCTGCGGGGAAAACCCGCCGCCCACGCCCGCGGTCCTTCCCGCGGCCGTCAGCTCGGACCAGCTGGTCGGCAAATGGGGCTTCGCCGCCTATCACAAGGACGAGGATCGCGCGCGGACCATCAAAGAGGCGGCGGCGCAGTGCAATCGGCCTTATGTCATCACCAAAGGCCCGACCGGTGGCGTGATGATGAATCTCGCCGACCAAAAGGAATTGTCCGAACTGGTCCTGAAAGGCGGACCGACCGGCCAGACCTACCTGGGACCGCCCGGCGCGGCGGGTGGGCCAGACGACCGCATCGTCAGCAATGTCGATGCGAACTCGTTCACGACAGTTTGGGTCGACCCAGACAATGCGAGTCGCTATGGCACGTCGGTTTACGTGCGGTGCGGAAAGCGCTAATCAGCGATTCATTCTGGGATTAGATCTTCAAGCGACGGAGACCACATGACAGTTCGAGCAGGTTTGTTGCTGCGGGTTGCGCTCGGCGCGGCGCTCGCAGTTTTATTGGGCGCGGGCGCGGGAGCGCAGACCCCCGGCCAGGACGAGATGAATGTCGTCGACCAGCCCGGCTATCAGCCGTCGCCGGAGGAAGAACAGCTCTCAGGCGCTTACGAGAAGCAGGAGGTGTTCTTCCGCACCACCGAAGCGCCGGGCACGATCATTATCGACACCAAAGGCCGCTTCCTCTACCTGCTTCAAGGCAACAACCGGGCGCTTCGCTACGGGATCGGCGTCGGCCGTGACGGCTTCACTTGGTCCGGCTTACAAAAAATAGCGCGCAAGCAGGAATGGCCGGACTGGCGTCCGCCGCCGGAAATGATCGAGCGCCAGCCCTATCTGCCGCGGTTCATGGCCGGCGGCCCCGGCAATCCGCTCGGCGCGCGGGCGATGTATCTCGGCGCGACCGTCTATCGCATTCACGGCACCAACCAGCCTCAGACGATCGGACACGCCGTCTCATCGGGCTGCTTTCGTCTTGTGAATGAGGACGTGATCGACCTTTACGACCGCGTGCCGGTCGGCACGAAGGTGATCATCAAGCAGGCGGTCGCTCTTTAAGCGGCCCATGCCGGCGGCCCATAAACACGGAAGCGAGACTGGCTCATGCGCAAGATGATCCCGATTGTCCTTGCCCTCGGGGCGTCGCTGGCGTTCAGCGTCGCCGCTCAATCCCAGACGCTCAAGACCGTCCAGGATCGCGGCTCGCTCATCTGCGGCGTCAACCCGGGCCTGGAGGGCTTTGCGAGCAAAGACGCCAATGGCCAATGGTCCGGGTTCGACGTCGATTTTTGCCGCGCCGTTGCGGCGGCGATCTTCAACGACCCGTCAAAGGTCGAGTTTGTGCCGCTGTCGGCCTCGGATCGCTTCGAGGCCCTGAAGAACAAGCAGATCGACGTGCTCTCGCGCAATTCGACCTGGACGATGGGGCGCGAGGGTGACAACGGCGTCGTGTTTGCCGGCGTGACCTATTACGACGGGCAGGGATTTCTCGTCCCTAAAGCCAAGAATTTCCAGTCGGCGCTCGAACTCGATGGCAGCAAGGTCTGTGTTCAGGCCGGCACGACGACGGAACCCAATTTCATCGACTTTTTTGAAGCCAACCACATGAAGTACGAGACAGTCCACGAGGCGAGCGCGGACGACATGATCAAGGCTTACGAAGCGGGGCAATGCAACGTGCTGACCACCGACGCCTCGGGGCTCTTCGCCATGCGTCAGCGGCTTGCGAAGCCGGCCGACAGCATGATCCTGCCCGACATTATCTCGAAGGAGCCGCTCGGTCCCGCCGTCAGGCAGGACGACATGCAGTGGTTCAATATCGTCAAGTGGGTCAACTTCGCCATGATCAATGCGGAGGAGCTGGGCGTCAGCTCAAAGACAATCGACGAGGCGCTGAAATCGCAGAAGCCTGCGGTCAAGCGGCTGGTCGGAACGGAGGGGGATTTCGGCAAGCCCTTTGGCCTCACGCAAGACTGGGCCGTGCGCGTCGTCCGAACAGTCGGCAATTACGCCGAAGTGTTCGACCGCAACGTGGGCGCACATTCGAAGCTTGGAATTCCGCGGGGTTTGAACGAATTGTGGAACAACGGCGGCATTCAATACGCCCCGCCGATCCGGTAGACCGGCTCTAGCGCTCCCAGTAACTGAAGCTGCTATCTAGTCGGGGATGAACGTTCGTCCCTGATAGTGCCCCTTTGGCCCGTCCGGCGGCGAAGGGGTGTTGGAAGGCTTCGGGTTATCTGGCGGCGGCTTCGACGCTGGCCTCGGCGCTGCATAATCCTGCGCCGGCGGCGGAACGATGATCAGCGGCGGCGGAAAATATTGGCCGGCGGCGGGAAGCGGCGCGGCAAAGGCGGCCAGCGCTAGCCCAGCGGCAAATCGAATGGCTTTGGCCCTCATGGACGCGTTCCTCGCCGGCGATCCCCTCTCGGCGCAGCGCAACCTGTCGATGCGCCAGCTCGCGTAGGAAAACCCATCTGGAGCCGCCCCAACAAATTCGCGTATTCGCGTAGCCCGTTGGGCATTGGATCGCCGACTTTGCGCGCTTAAACCACGGCTAGCCTATTTTCTGCGCATCCCCCGACGAACCGCCGAATGCTCTCCTACCATATCCTGCGCAAAAAGAGGAATTCCCGAATGCCGCGAGAAAAATAAAGAAGCAGCGATCGCACCCCACGCTCGACCGCAGCGCAGTCGGCCGAGCGCGTCGCTCGGCCCTCGTCGGCACTGGGCGCGACGCGCGACGATCTAGCGGCAGACGCGCACGCCGGCGCGCCAGTAGCAGCGCGCGCCGTAAACCGGGCGCCCGTAGACCGGGCGGTGCGCAACGACCGCGCCGCGCGGTCCGACGCATCCGGCCCGATAGGGTCCAGCCGCGCAGGCGGCCGCGTCGGCCTCCGAGACCTGGACGGCGAGCAGGCCGAGAACCATGAAACCAGAAGCAATCACTTTCATCGATAGTCTCCCGAAGATTGAGTTCGCGTGGCTGGCCTGATGGCGCCCTGCTCAGTTGTCAAGCAAAGCAAGCGCGAGGTTTGCCTCCGGAAGCCGCAGATCCCCTATTTTCCGGCGGTTTTAGCCAGCGCCTCTTTGCAGCCATCGCTAAGGTCGGCCGCATGCGATTTCATGCAAGACGCCATCGCGCCTCCTTTGGAGTCGGAACAAAGCTTTTTGGCGTCGGCCCTGCACGCCTTGCCGACCGCGGCTGCGCGAATGATCGCCACCTGACAGTCCTCGGAGAGATCCGAGAAATGGGTCTTCATGCAATCCTTGAGCGCGACGCCGCCTTTCTTCGCCTCGTCGCCACACTGCGCCTTGATGTCCGTCCTGCAGGCCTTGACGATCGCCGAGGCGGCGAAGGCGGAATGGGCCACAAGCAGAACTGCGCTGAGCGCGGCGATATAGGTCAAGGTCCTCATCTCGGATGTCCTCCGGTTGCAATGCGTATCGACGCTCGCTTCAAACGCGGCGCCCCTTCAAGGGCGCGCATTCTTAGAACACGACGCCGACGGCGTGAATGATTTTCTCGTTCAAGCGGGCGTCGCGATGGATGAGCCTCTCATCGCGCGCGAGCCTGCGTCAGCATGGCGCCCAGATGTGACAATGTGGCGCGAGTGGCCGGCGCTTTGATCGCTCCGCCTGGTCCGCTAGGCTGCCTCCAGCGCAGGTTTCGAACCTGCGCCGCCCTCGAGCACCATGATCGTCGACGTCCCATGCGCAAGAATGCGGGCTTTGCCGTCGACGATCCGCGCCTCGCAGGAGATGATGCGGCGGCCGCGGCCAATTGCACGCCCTTCGGCGCGGACGCGGCCCGCGTCATGCCCGATCGGCCGGGAGAAATTGGCCTTGGTCTCAATCGTCGCATAGCTGGCGCCGACCGGCAGCAGCGTGTGGGCGGCGCAGCCGGCTGCGCTGTCGATCAGGGTCAGCGCCCAGCCGCCGTGCACGATCCCGAGCGGGTTCAAAAGGTGCGGCCCGGCGTCGCCCTCGAAGACGGCGAGGCCATCGCCGATCTCGGTCAGCCAGAACGACAGCGTCCCGGCGATCGGAGGCGCTGGCAGCTGGCCGTCGAGGATCGCCTGCAGGAACTCCCGCCCGGACATGCGCCGGACCTCGGCCGGATCGGCGACGCCATAAGCACGGGACGCGGTGGTCAGCATCGCCTTCTCCTATCCATGCACATACAAATGATGTATCTGCATACATTGATGCCGACGCCAAAGCAACCGCTGGGGAAGACCCTCGTCGCCGATGCGCGCGCCGCGGTCGACGCCTGCGCCGGGTGGAACGCCCGGCTCGCGGCGCGCCGCATCACGAGCTTCCTTAATCGCCGCATGCAGAATTCGGGGCTGAGCCTCGCCCAATTCAGTCTGATGGCCCAGATCGCCGCAGCGCGCGACGACACTTTGAGCGAACTCGCTCAGCGCATCGGGCTCGACCAGTCGACGCTGTCGCGCAATCTGCAAGTGCTCGAAGGCGCGGAGTTGGTCGAGATCGCGAGCACCGGCACGGACGCGCGCCGGCGCGCCGTATGGCTCACGGAGAAGGGAGCGCGGAGCCTCGAGGCGGGGCTCGCCGACTGGAAGCGGGCGCATGGCGAACTCGCCAAGCGCCTCGATCCGGAGGCGGCCCGGAGTCTGGCTTTGGCGGCGGAGGCGCTGGACGAGGATTAGGCGGGCGTCGCCATAAGCAGTTCGGACGCGCGCTTTTGTTCATGCGCTGCGGGGCCGGCCCTCCTGGCGTGCCGACGCGGCCACTATTCCGTCGCCTTCCAGAAGTCCGCCTGCAGCCGAGCCGCTTCGTCCTCGAGCAGCGGGCCCACGACTTCGGTCGGCCGCTGCCCGGACCGAAAGACGGTCTCGCAGGGGAGGTCGAGGGTCGGATTCTCCTCGTGAGCGCCGGTCTGCGCTTTGAGCGCCTTCTCGGTCTGGCCATAGACGACGCGACCAATTCCCGCCCAATAGATCGCGCCCGCGCACATCGCGCAGGGTTCGGCCGACGTGTAGAGGGTGCAGCGCGCCAGGAACGCGATGTCGTAAGTCCGCGCCGCGCGGGAGGCGAGCAGGCGCTCGGCATGAGCGGTCCGATCGCCGCCCTCACTGGTATAGCCGTTTCCCTGCTCCATCAGCGCCCTGCCCTCGCTGTCGGCCAGCACTGATCCGAACGGATGATCGCCGGCGGCGCGCGACCGCCGCGCGACGTCGAAGGCATGGCGGAGCAGCGCCTCGTCGTAAGCTCGAAAACCTGTGGTCATTCATCCGTCCCCAGCAGATTGATAGCATGGAAGGCGGTCCGGGCGATTCGCGCGGAGACGACGAAGTCACGATACGGACCTATGCCAAGCGCGCCGCTCGTCCGCCGACCGCCGCCGCCCTAGAGGGCGCAGTCGCCAATTCATTTGACACCGCGGCGGTCCCGGCTAGGGTCGCCCAAAATGCGGCGGCCGGGGGATCGAAGACATGGGGAGGACATCGCTCGCCTCAGGCCGCCGCTCAGTAAGGGGCGGAGCAGCGACGGCATGATTTTTGCGCCGCACGGGTGCGGGCGCCGCCTCATTGGCTTGAGGAGCGAGGTGAAGTTGAGGTGAATGTCGAAGCTCCCCTGCGCCTGAAACTCATCGGCGTCAGCAAGTCCTTTCCCGGCGTCCGCGCCAACGACAGCGTCAATCTGAGCGTGAGGCCGGGCGAGATTCACGCGCTCCTCGGCGAGAACGGGGCGGGAAAATCAACTCTGGTCAAGATGATCTACGGCATCCTTGCGCCCGACGAGGGAGAGATCATCTTCGACGGCGCGCCCGTCCGCATCTCCAATCCGCGCGCGGCTCGCCGGCTCGGCATCGGCATGGTGTTTCAGCACTTCTCGCTGTTCGAGGCGATGACAGTCTTGGAGAACATCGCGCTTGGCCTCGACTCTCGCCTCTCGCCGCGCGAGCTTTTGGCCGAGTTCAATCGGGTGCTGGAGGCCTACCAGCTCAAGCTCGATCCTCGCCGCGTCGTCTCGACGCTGAGCGTCGGCGAACGCCAGCGCATCGAGATTGTCCGCGCGCTTCTGCTCAAACCGCGGCTCTTGATCATGGACGAGCCGACATCGGTGCTGACGCCGCAGGAAGTCGAGCAATTGTTCGAGACGTTGCGAAAACTGGCGACGAGCGGTTGCTCGATCCTCTACATCTCCCACAAGCTGCATGAGATCGTGGCGCTCTGCGACACCGCGACCATCCTGCGCGGCGGCAAGGTGGTCGCGCATTGCGATCCGAAGCGCGAGACCTCGCGCTCGATGGCCGAGATGATGATCGGCGCGAATCTCAAGGAAATCGCCAAGCCGGCCAGCCACGACTTCGGGCGGCCGAAGCTCACAGCGAAAGGGTTGAGCCTGCCGAAGCCGAGCGAATTCGGCGTCGCGCTCCACGACGTCGCGCTCGAGGTGAGGGCCGGCGAGATCTTCGGCGTCGCGGGCGTCGCGGGAAACGGACAGAATGAACTCATGAGCGCAATGAGCGGCGAAACGCTGGCGCCAGCGTCTGAGGCGATCACGCTCGCGGGCCGCGCGGTTGGCCGGTTCGGCGTCACCGAGCGGCGCGCCTTAGGCTTATGCGCGGTTCCCGAAGAGCGCAATGGCCATGCGGCGGTCGGCGAGTTCTCGCTCACCGACAATGGGGCGCTCACCGGCCGCGACCGGATGGAGATGGTGCGCTTCGGGCTTATCGATCCTGGCAAGGCGACCAGCTACGCCGCAGAGGTGATCGGCGCCTATACCGTGAAAGCGACGGGGCCCAGGCGCGCTCGCCGCCTCGCTTTCGGGGGGAAATTTGCAGAAATTCATCATGGGCCGCGAGATCCTGCAGCGTCCGGAGGCGCTTGTCGTTTGCCAGCCGACCTGGGGGGTGGACGCGGGCGCGGCGGCCGCTATCCATCAGGCGATCATCGATCTCGCCGCGCGCGGCTCGGCGGTAATGGTCATCTCGCAAGACCTCGACGAATTGCTCACGCTTTGCGACACGATCGCCGTCATCAATCTCGGGCGCTTGTCCGCGCCGATGAAGGTGGGCCAAGTTTCGATCGAGGAGATCGGCCTGCTTATGGGCGGCGTGCATGGCGACCCGACGGCAACTGCCGAAATGACAGAGGCCCTGCATGCGCATCCGGCTTGAAAAGCGGCTGACGCCAAGCCGTTTCATGCAGGTCGCGACGCCGATCGCCTCGGTGCTTCTGACGATGGCTCTGGGCGCGATCATCTTTCAATTGATCGGCTTCGATGGGCCGCGCGCGATTTACGAGACCTTCATCACGCCCGTAGTTGCTTCCTACAAGTGGCAAGATGTCGCGACCAAGGCGGCGCCGCTCATCATCATCGCGCTCGGCTTGTCGCTCGGCAATCAGGCCAAGATCTGGAACATCGGCGCCGAGGGACAGTACATCATCGGCGCGCTTGCGGGCGCGGGCGTCGCCTTCGCTCTGCCAGATGCGCAAGGCTTTTGGGTCCTTCCCCTGATGATCGCGGCGGGCATCGCGGGCGGCATGGCCTGGGCGGCGATCCCGGCCTTCCTCAGGACGCGCTACCGGGTGTCGGAGGTGCTCTCCACCCTGATGCTGGTCTATGTCGCGCTGCAGGTTCTCAACTATCTGGTCAGCGGCCCGTGGAAAGACCCGAACGGCCACAACTTCCCACAGACCCCTCCGTTCACCCCGGCGCAACTTCTCCCACACGCCATTCCGGGAACCGCCATTCCGCCGGGCCTTGCCGTCGCTGTTCTCCTTACGCTCGTATTCTGGCTGCTCACGACGCGCTCGGTCTATGGCTTTTCGGTCCGCACCGTGGGCGCCGCGCCGCAGCGCCGCGCGCTACGGCGGTTTCGACGCCTCGCGCACCGTCTGGTCGACGCTCATGATCAGCGGCGGCATGGCGGGGCTCGCCGGCATCCTTGAGGCCTCGAGCCAACTCGGGCAGATCAATTTGGGCTTTCCCTCCGGCTACGGCTTCACCGCGATCATCGTTTCGTTCCTCGGCCGCCTCCATCCCGTCGGCGTGTTTCTTGCGGGGCTGATCCTTGCGGTCACTTATGTCGGCGGCCAAGTGGCGCAGACCGTGGTGCATGTGCCGAGCGCGACCGCCGGCATCTTCCAGGCGATGATGCTGTTTTTCATTCTCGCGAGCGACATCCTGGTCCGATACCGCTTGCGGATCATTCGTGACGCCCCGCGCCCGGCGCCCGCGGAGGCTGTCGCGTGAATATCGGTTTCTTCATCGACGCGCTCATCACCGTGGTCGGCGTGACGACGCCGATCCTGCTCGCCGCCACCGGCGAACTCGTGGTTGAAAAGAGCGGCGTGCTCAATCTCGGCATCGAGGGCATGATGCTGATCGGCGCGGTGACCGGCTTCGCCGTGACGTTCAACTACGGTCCCGACCTCGGCGATCTCGCGCCCTGGGCCGGCGTCATCGCCGCGGCGCTCGCTAGCGCAGCTTCCTCCATGCTGTTCGCGTTTCTGGTGCTGACGCTCGGCTCCAATCAGGTGGCCACGGGCCTCGCGCTTGCGATCTTCGGCATCGGCCTCTCTTCGCTCATCGGCGCGGGTTATGTCGGCATGATCGTGCCGTCGTTCGATTCCGTCTTCCCCGATTCGCTGGCCAGCCATCCGCTGGGGCGAGTGGTGTTCGGCTATAGTCCGCTTGTCTATTTCGCGCTGATCATGGTTTTCGCCGTCGGCTGGTTCCTGAACCGCACCCGCGCCGGGCTCATTTTGCGCGCGGTCGGCGAGAACGACCTTTCCGCCCATTCGATCGGCTATCCGGTGACCGCAATCCGCTATGCGGCGATCGCCTTTGGCGGGGCTCTGGCGGGAATCGGCGGGGCCTATTTCTCGATGGTCATCACGCCAATGTGGGCCGAGCAGATGACGGCGGGACGCGGATGGATCGCGCTTGCGCTCGTCGTGTTCTCCGGCTGGCGCGCCGGACGCCTGCTGGCGGGCGCGTATTTTTTCGGCGTGCTCGATGACGCTCGAGCTATACGCCAAGGCTTCCGGCTTCTCATTCCTGCCGTCGCAGTTCTGGGCGGCGATGCCCTATATCGCCGCGGTCGTCGCGCTCGCTGTCATTTCGGCCCGCGAAGTCGCCGGAAGCGAAGCCCCCGCCTGCCTCGGCCGGCCGTTCCTGCCCAACAGCTAAGACACAATAACGTTCACTAGGGAGAGAAACGATGAGCACTATTACCCGACGACATCTCATGAAGACGGCCGCCGCGGCTGGCTTGGCGCTGCCCGGCTTGTCTCGCAGCGCCCTCGCCGCCGACCCGCTCAAGGTCGGGTTCGTTTATCTGGGCGCGATCGGCGATTATGGCTGGACCTGGTCGCACGAGCAGGGCCGCAAGGCGCTGGAGCAAGCGCTGAAAGGCCAAGTCGTCACCAACTATGTCGAGAACGTCAAGGAAGACGCGAGCGCCGTTCCGGTGATGAAAGACCTCGCCCAACAGGGCAACAAGCTCATCTTCACCACATCCTATGGCTACATGGACCAGACGCTCGAGGCCGCCAAGGCGTTTCCCGACGTCAAGTGGGAGCACTGCACCGGCTACAAGCGCGCCGACAACGTCGGCACCTATAACTCCCGCTTCTATCAGGGCCGAGCGGTGACTGGGACGATCGCCGGCATGATGTCGAAGAGCGGCGTGATCGGCTATGTCGGGTCGTTCAAGATCCCGGAAGTGGTGATGGGCGTGAACGCCTTCACGCTATCCGCTCAGGCCATCAATCCGAAGATCACCACCAAGCTCGTGATGATCGACACTTGGTTCGATCCTGCGAAAGAGGCCGCAGCGGCCGAAACGCTGGCTAATCTCGGCTGCGACGTCATCGCCCAGCACGTCGACAGCCCGGCGGTATTGCAGGTGTGCGAGAAGCGCAAGATCTACGGGTTCGGCTACGGCGCCGACATGTCGCGCTTCGCGCCGAAAGCGCACCTGACGGCGAGCCTCGACCTCTGGGGCCCCTACTACATCGAGCGCGCAAAGGCGGTGCTCGACGGAACCATGGAAGCCGGACGACACGTGGTGGGGGTTCAAGGAGGGAATCCTCGCCATGGCGCCCTACAGCAAGGCCGTGCCGGACAACGTTCGCGCCGCCGCCGACAAGATCATCGCCGGCACGAAGGACGGAACTTATGAGGTCTTCACCGGTCCGATCGCAGACCAGACCGGCAAGGAACGCGTCGCCAAGGGCCAGCGCATGGAGGACAAGGACCTTCTGGTGATGGACTGGTACGTCAAGGGCGTGCAGAGCTAGATTCCCTCACCGCCGACCCCTCTCCCTGCGGGAGGGGGGCGTCTCTTCTCCCTGCGGGAGAAGGTGGCGCGAAGCGCCGGATGAGGGCATGTCATGCGATTCCGCCGCGTAGTTAGGCATGTTTCTTGCTTGAGATTTTGCCGGTCTCCGACCCCTCTGATCGGGCCGAGCAAAGGGAGAAGAATTTGAGTTTCGTCACTCGCCGCAACTTCATGCAGACCGCAGCCGCGGGAATCTCTGCGCTGCCGATGCTAGGCCGCGGCGCTTTCGCCGCCGACCCCGTGAAAGTCGGTTTCATCTTCCTCGGGCCAATTGGCGACTACGGCTGGACCTGGGCGCACAACAAAGGCCGTTTGGCGATGGACGCGGCGCTCAAGGGCCAGGTCGTCTCGAGCTACGTGGAGAATGTGAAGGAAGACGCGAGCGCCGTGCCAATCCTGAAGGACCTCGCGCAGAATGGATCCAAGCTCATCTTCACGACTTCCTACGGCTACATGGATCAGACGATCGAAGTGGCCAAGCAGTTCCCCGATGTGAAGTTCGAGCATTGCACGGGCTACAAGCACGCCGACAACGTCGGCACGTACAATTCGCGCTTTCATCAGGGGCGAGCGGTCGAGGGCACGATCGCGGGCCTCATGTCGAAGTCCGGGACGATCGGCTATCTCGGCTCGTACAAAGTGCCGGAGGTCGTGCTCGGGGTGAATTCGTTCACGCTGTCGGCGCAGGCGGTCAATCCGAACATCAAGACGAAGCTCGTCATGATCGATTCGTGGTTCGATCCGGCCAAGGAAGCGGCGGCGGTGCAGACGCTCATCAACCTCGGCTGCGACGTCGTCGCCCAGCACACCGACAGTCCGGCCGGCCTTCAGGTTTGCGAGCAGCGCAAGGTCTGGTGTTTCGGACAAGGGGCCGACATGTCGCGCTTCGCCCCAAAGACCCAGGCGACCGGCATCGAGGACATTTGGGGGCCTTACTACACCTCCCGCGCCCAGGCGATGCTCGACGGAAGCTGGAAGCCCGACGATGCGTGGTGGGGCTTCAAGGAGGGCACGGTCGTCATGTCTCCATACAACAAGGCTTTGCCCGACAATGTGAAGGCCGCCGCCGACAAAATCATCGCCGGCTGGAAGGACGGAACCTATGACGTCTTCACCGGGCCTATCGTCGACCAGGACGGCAAGGAACGCGTCGCCAAGGGGCAGCACATGGAGGACAAAGACCTCGCCGTCATCGACTGGTACGTCAAGGGCGTGCAGAGCTGAGCGCGATAATCCCCAGCTTATCGTTCAAAAGGGCGTCCCAGAGAGGACGCCCTTCTTTTGGCGGGCATTACACGCCTTACTCAAAGAGCGGCGCTTCGTCCCGCTGGCGTCCGCCGACGGTCGCCATATAGCTTGCGGAAAAGGCGCCGACCAGAAGCGAGATGAAGGCCCAAAGGGCGGCATAGACTCCGGTTTTGCGCGCGGCGTCGGCGGCTTCCTTGGCCTTGTCCGCAGCCTGCTGTTTAGCGGCCTTCGCCTGGTTGAAGACATCGTCGACGCGCTTCTCCGCGTCCGGCTGGCTTAGTCCCGTGCGGCTCGCGACGAGCTGAGCCAGGTAGGTCTTGTCGGCGGCCGGAATATCGCCGTTATAGAGCGCGCGCGTCAGGATCCGGCCAGCCTCCGCCGTCGCCCCGGCCTGATCGCCCTGAGCCGGGTGGTCGCTCCGCCAGAGCATGTCGGAGAAATAGCCCATCGGGTCGCCCACTGCCGAACCGGCTTGGCCTGCGGCTTGACCGGCAGCGGACCCCACGGCCTGCGTGGCCGCTCCCGCAAGGTGCGCGGCCCCACTCACCGCCGAGCTTGCCGCCGAGGCGATGAGGGCGGCGCTGATCACCGCTCCCACCGCCCAAACCAGGAGTCCATGCGCCGTATCGCGAAAGAAAACCTCATCGGTGTGGACGCGCGCCCAACGGGTTCGCAGTCGCCCTGCGATATATCCCCCTGCGCCCGATGCGAAGAGTTCCACCGCGATGAACCATGCCGCCGCAAGCACGGTGAATGTGGTGATCGACGGATTGTTGCTCGACCACGGAGAGACCGAGACAAGGCCGATCCCGGCGCCCAAGGCCACCAGCGCCAGTGAAAACGCCGAAGCGATGAAGGCGCCCGCAATCACCGCGGGCCAGGATACGCCGGAGGCCGTGTCGATCGTCGCGTCGAGGGCGGTCGCCATCGACAAGGGCGCACGGGCCGCGACTGTAGTCTGTGTCATCTTTGCTGAATCTCCGCTACGCGATAAGTATTCTGCCGCTCTAGGCTGTAGTTACAGGGTAACCGCAGTCGCTAACCGCGCGCCGCGCTCATCGAGCGCGTCTACAAATGGCCGCGCCGACGCCAATGCACCCGTCTAGTGGTACAGAAGCGCGATCAGGATGATGATCGGGATCGGAACGCCGAGAAGCCAAAGCAAAATTCCACGGCCCAAAGTACCCTCCTTGTCGCCCCAAGGCGCGAATGTTGACGGCCGATAAACAGTCGATTGCCTAAATTTGTTCCAGCACCGAGCACGCTTGCGGAGCGCAGGTTTGCGAATACATCGTCGCGCCGGTGGTTCAATCTGAAGACAAGGAAGCCAGGATCGCACGCCTTCGTGCACTGCGGCTCTCGCTGCCAGAATTGTCATACGCCCTACGGCTCTAAATCGCCGGGCGGCCCATAGTCCGTCGATAGAGGGGCGTCTGACGACGTCCTATGGGCCTCGCGATAACAATTGCGTCAACTTTAGACGTGATATATGCATCATATCAATATATTACACATATATTATTATGAATTAGATCAATTATGGCCGACAAATACGCCATTCGATTCGAGTGCGATGACAGAAAAATGCCCTTAAACCTTTGAAATCACTTCCTCGCGTCCAGAATCGCACGGCCCTGACCGTCAAAGCGCTGAAGCGAGAAGCGATCGGAGCCATTGGCCTCGCAGACCTGGGGCGGACCGCCCGCCGGTCTCAAAGCCTCGCTCTAACCTGCTGTCATCCAATGGTTTTGGAAAGCTTCTAGCTTTGGAAACGCCCCATTTTGCTGGCGACCTCGTTGACTTCGCCGCCGTTGCGGGGTCGAAATCCGGCGCCATTCGAAAATCGGTTGGAGTTTGGGTTTGCGCCTCGTCCATGGTCCAGTCGGTCTCTTTCGCCAGGCCGCGATCGGAAGCGCCGCGCTTGGCGTGGCTAGCCTCGCCGGCGCCGCGTTCGCTGAACTCGATCCCGCCCCTCAGCTCCGAGCCGGCCGCACTTTCTGATCAATCCGGGCAAACCCCCGCTAGTCCCGTCGCCGTCCCAGCAGCCGCTTCGAGCCTGCCCAATCCCGCTCCCTTCGCCCTGCCACAACTCGCCGCGCCGCAGTTCCGCACGGACGCTTCGGCGGCGCCGAGCGCAACCGGGGCGACGGGGCCGTTGGGTTTGGACTTGCAAGGCCAGAACGTGCTTGGCGACATGTGGGGGCTTCGGCCCGCCTTGGCCAACTACGGGGTCACGCTCACCATACTTGAGAACGTCGAGACGTTCGGCAATCTCAGCGGGGGCGTCAAACAGGGTTTCGCAGCGGACGGACTGACTACCGTGACGCTGCAAATAGACACCGGGAAGGCGCTCGGACTCAAAGGCGGTACCCTCAACGTGAGCGGCCTGCAATATTGGGGCGGCAACCTGACCCTGAGCAATCTTTTGGTCCTGCAGACCCTGACCGACATCGAGGCGCCGGTTGGCGTCCGGCTTTGGGAGCTGTGGTACCAGCAGAGGTTCGGCGACAAATTCGACATCAAGGTCGGCGAGCAGAGCCTCGACGAGGAATTCACCATTAGCCCAACCGCGAACACCTTCTTTGTTAACGGGGTGTCCGGTTGGCCGGCGCTTCCAACAATAGATTTACCCGGTGGCGGCCCTGCCTATCCGCTCGCGGGGTTGGGGATTCGCGGACGGGCGCAGTTAACGGACAGCGTCACCATGCTCGCAGGCGTGTTCAACGGGAGCCCGATCCCGCGGGATTCGCCGAACACGGTGGAGAGCAACCCTCATGGCGTGAGTTTTCCCCTCGATACCGGGACCCTGGCGATTGCCGAACTGCAATACGCCTACGGTTCCGGCGCGTCGGGTAAGGGGAGCGCCGACGGTCCGATGCCCGGAATTTACAAGATCGGCGCCTGGTATGACAGCTACAAGTTCGACGACCAGCAAACCGACACAATCGGCCTGCCCCTCGCCAGTCCGCTGAGCAACGGGGCGCCGGTCGCGCATCACGGCGACTTTTCACTCTATGGGGTCATGGACCAGATGATCTGGCGCTCGAAGGACAACACCAATCGCAGTCTGAATGTCTTCTTCCGTCCGATGTTCACGCCGTACCAGGATCGGAATCTCGTCAGAGCGAGCATCAACGCGGGCTTCGCTTTGCACGCCCCGTTGCCGACGCGCGACAACGACGTCTTCGGCGTAGAAATGGGAACCGCATGGGCGAGCAGCGGCGCATCCAGCTTCGACCGGCAGATGCAGTTCTTCCAGCCTTCAGTCTATACGCCCATTCGCTCGAGCGAGACCTTTGTCGAGGCGAGCTATCAGTTTCAGGTTTTGCCGTCGTGGGTGGTTCAGCCCAACATCCAGTATTTCATCAATCCCGGCATGGGGATCGCCAACCCGGACGATCCGACGCAGCGGATCAAGAACGAGTTTGTCGTCGGCCTGCGGACCAACGTCAACTTCTGACGCCGCGTTGAAGGCACGAGATTGCGAGGAGCCTGATGCCGCTCCACGCCGCTCGTTCGCTCCATTTCAGCTCACCCCGAGCTTGCGCTGCAGGCTGGTCGAAGAGGTCGTGTACTGGAAGGTCAGCTTTTTGTCCGGATAGACATAGTGGTGCGCGCGCTGCGCCGCGAGCGTGGCCTCGTGGAAGCCGGACAGGATCAATTTCAGCTTGCCCGGATAGGTGTTGATGTCACCGATGGCGAAAATGCCAGGAACGCTCGTTTCGAACTTCGCCGTGTCGACGGGGATCAGGTTCTCGTGCAGGTTGATCCCCCAATTGGCGATCGGACCGAGCTTCATCGTGAGCCCGAAGAACGGCAACATGTCGTCGCAAGGATGGTCGTAGTGCTCGCCGTTCTCGCGCCGGATCGTCAGCGCCGAAAGCTGGCCGTTCTCGCCCTTGACCCCCGTCACCTGCCCCAGCACGAATTCCATGTCGCCCGAATTGACGAGCTCACGCATGGCGTTGACCGAGTGCGGGGCCGCCCGGAACGCGTCGCGGCGGTGAACCAGGGTGATGCGGTCGGCGACGGGGTGCAGGTTGAGCGCCCAATCGAGCGCCAAATCCCCGCCGCCAACGATGACCACTCGCCGGCCCTTGAAATGGTCCATTTTGCGCACGGAATAGAAGACGCTTTTGTTCTCGTAACCGTCTAGTCCCGGAATTGGCGGCTTCTTCGGTTGGAACGAGCCGCCGCCGGCGGCGATGAACACGGACTTGGCTTCGATCGTCTTGTCGTTGTCGGTGCCGATGCGAAACAGCGGACGCTCGGACGTGCCTAGAACCTCCATCCCTTCGACCATCTCGCCCAAGTGAAACTTAGGCCCGAAGGGCTGGATCTGCTTCATCAGGTTGTCGACAAGCTCTTGCCCGTTAATCACCGGAAAGCCGGGAATGTCGTAGATCGGCTTCTCCGGATAGAGCTCGGCGCATTGGCCGCCGGCTTTCGGGAGAATGTCGATCAGATGCGCCTTGATGTCGAGCAGGCCAAGTTCAAACACCGCAAAGAGACCAATGGGGCCGGCGCCGATGATCGCGACGTCGGTGGACAGCACTTCGCTCATTTAGATTCCTTCTGTTCTTATCCTTGTTTTGCGGGCGTGGTCACGACAAGGCCGTCTAGCTCCTCGCTGACCTTGATCTGACAGGAGAGCCTGGAGTTGGGACGCACCTCGAAGGCGAAATCGAGCATGTCCTCCTCCATCGAGGAGGCCTTGCCCGTCTTTTCCGTCCATTCCGGGGCGACGTAGACATGGCAAGTCGCGCAAGCGCAAGCGCCCCCGCATTCAGCTTCGATGCCGGGGATCGAATTGCGCAGGGCCGTCTCCATGACCGTCGCGCCGACCTGCGCATCGACCGACCGCGACTCTCCGGACGCGGAGATGAATGTAATCTTCGGCATTGAACAGAGTGATTCCTTGGAATACCGCGTCACGCCTTGAGGGCGCGTGAATTCGGCCGGCGACCGCCGGCTATACAGAGGCCGCCTACATAGAGCAAGCACATCGACGCCGAAAGTGGCGTTCGGAGCATCGTCAACGCCAAAGGTGATTCGCCGGACGGGTGGAAATGGCGCCGACGTCGCCGTCGACGATTCCTCCAGCTAGCCGCGAATGCGATCGATTTCCACGAGGGCCTCAGCGACTGCGGATCGAAGCGCCGCGATCGCACGCGCCTCCTCCGCCGGGCCTTGGTCGCCGGCGGCGGCAGCCAATTCCTCGATGCGCCACGCCGCGCTGGCGACGCGCCGGGCGCCGACGGCGAGCGCCGAGCCACGAAGCGTGTGTGCGATTTTCGCCTTTAGCGCCAAGGATAAAGGCGGAGGGCCGGACAACTGAGCCGTCAAGGTCGGCGCTTGCAGCCGGAAGAGCCCAAGCAGCTCCGCCTCGAGCTCATGATCGCCAAGGCATTGGCGGGCCAAATGAACAAGGTCAAGGGGGGGATCGAAACCGCCGGTCCAACTTTCGAGCATAGCGCGCTGGCCCATCTATTCGGAAGCGCGCGGCTCATGGACGCGGCCGTTAATCGCTGAACACTCTGGATAAATATGGTAACTGAAGCGTTAACGACGTTTGCAAGTTGCGCTTGTCGCGCGGTTTTCATCTATGAGGCTCGGCGGTAGACTGCAACGTGGTTAATTCAAAGCGTGTGGTTCGGCCGCGGCGAGCCCAGGGGAAACGCTTGGCGCGCGTGCCGGTCATCTCGACGATCGGCGCCGATGGAGTGAGGCGGACGTAATGGCAAAGCAAAATCCGGCGACGGATCCCGTTTCAGCGGCGATGTCGGCGATTGAAAGCGCCTTAAACCTGACCGATGAAGATGAGGCCGCTCTCACGGACGTCAGCGCCTTCCCTCCCCAGCTCGTTCCAGCGAAGCCGACGGCCGCGACACCGGTTCTCAAGCCGAGCCAACCCGCTGGCGACGCGCCGACGCTCCTTCGTATGAGCCCATCCCAGCCGTCCGGCGCGGAGAACGAACCGAAACCTGCGATCCCCGCAGTGACGCCTGCAAATGACGATCGTGAGAACGTCGGCGCCGTCTTGCAAGCGATGAATGCCCGCCCGGCGAGCCGCACGCCATTCATTCTAGCCTTGGTTGCCTCACTCCTCTGGGCGGCGATCTGTGCGCTCTACGCCTATATCTCCGTGTGGTCCTCGGCCTCGAGACGACCGATCGAGATGCTGTTGCGTCCTGAAACCCCGTTGTTTTTGTTAGCCGCGCTCGGGCCAATCATCTTCATGTTCGCCTTCGCCGCCCTATCGCGGCGGCTGCGCGAGTTGCGACAATCGGCGCGCGCGATCTCTCAGGTCGCTGTGCGCCTGGCCGAGCCTGAGACGATGGCGGGCGAGCACGTTGCAAACCTGTCCCAAGCCATCCGTCGAGAACTCACATCGATGGGCGACGGGGTGGAAAGGGCGCTCGCGCGCGCCGCGGAGCTCGAGACCCGCGTACGATCCGAGGTGTCTACGCTTGAGCGCTCTTATTCCGACAACGAGCGCAAGATCCGCCTTCTGATCGCAGAAATGGCCGATCAGCGCGAGTCGATCGTGACCAGCGGAACGCGGGTTCGCGACGCCATCGCGACAGCTCACGACAGCATCGCCCAAGACCTCGTCGCCGCTGGCGGCAATCTGAGTGAGCGCCTCACCGAAACCGGCCAAAAAATTACCGTGTCGCTCGGCGCGGCGTCGGATGACATCGCCGTCGCGATGGATCGGACAGGCTCAGCGACGCTCGAGCGCATCGTCGCGGAAGGCGCGCGAATGAGCGTATCGATCGAGGCGGTCGGCGAAACCCTCGCCGACCGCCTCGCCAACACCAGCCAAAAGGCCGCCGGCGAGATCCTGTCGCGTCTGGGGGAAGTCGACAACCGTCTCAAGGCGGTCGGCGACAGCCTGCTTTCCCGCCTTGGCGAACGGGGCGACAATCTGATCGAGCGCATTCAGACTTCACAGAATTCTGTGGTCGAGGCGATCGACGCGCACGGCGACCGGGTGGCGACTCGTCTCGCGGATGCGGCCGAATTCGCGCGGAGCGCGGTGGGGGCTCACGCCGACGATGTGGTCGGACGCATCAGCGGCAGCAGCTCGCGCGCCGTCGAGGTGATCAGGGCGCACGGAGACTCGATCGCGGATCAACTTGCCGAAGCGTCGCAGGCGCTGTCGGGGGCCTTCGGCGCCCATAGCGACGAAGTCGTCGGCCGCATTAATGCCAACAGCGCAGAGGTTCTCGACGCCATTCGCTCCCACGGCAACTCGGTCGCCGCCCGCCTCTCCGAGGCCGCTGCTTCAGCGAGCGACGCCGTCACCGCCCATGCGGATGCGGTCGTGAGCCGCGTTTCCGATAGCACCAGCGAAGCCGCGCAGACGCTCAGCGTCCATGGCGACATGATCGCCGCGCGCCTCTCGGAGGCCGCGGAAACGGTCAACGCGCACGGCGTGTCGGTCGCGGCCCAACTTGCCGGGGCGTCAGCCGCAATGAGCAGCGCTGTCGACAATTACGCGGACGAGGTCGTGGGCCGCGTCAGCGCAAGCGGAGCGCAAACTGTGGACGCGATCCGCGCACAGGGCGATTCAGTCGCCGATCAACTCGCCCAGGCTTCAGCGGCGGCGCGTAGCGCCGTCGTCGCCTACTCGAACGAGGTCGTGAGCCACGCGACGGCGAGCGGCGCGCAAACGGTCGAGGCGATTCACGCCGAAGGCGAGCGGGTCGCCGACCAACTCGCGCAGGCCTCGTCGGCGACGCGAAACGCCGTGGTCGAATATGCCGACGATGTCGTCGCCCGCGTGAGCGAAAGCGGCGAACAGGCGGTCGCGGCGATCCGCTATCATGGCGAATCCGTCGCTGATCGACTCTCCCACGCCTCTGAAGCCACACGCAACGCCGTCGGCCAGTACACGGACGACATCGTCGCCCGAGTTAGCGCAAGTGGTGAACAGGCCGCCGCAGTGATCCGCATCCAAGGCGACTCGGTCGCCGATCAACTCGCGGAAAGTTCAGCGGCCACGCGCAGCGCCGCCGGCGAGTATGCTGACGACGTCGTCGCCCGCGTCAGCTCCAGCGGTGAACAGGCCGTCGCGGCGATCCGCGTCCATGGCGACTCGGTCGCCGATCAACTCGCGGAAAGTTCAGCGGCCGCGCGCAGCGCCGTCAGTGAATACGCGGACGATGCGGTCGCGCGCGTCAGCGCCAGCGGCGAACAGGCGGTTGCGGCGATCCGCTATCATGGCAACTCCATCGCCGATCGACTTGCAGAGACTTCGGCCGCCGCGCGCAGCGCAGTCGCAGAGGTCTCGGACGAGATCGCCGCTCGCATCAACGCAAGCGGTGAACAGGCGGTCGCGGCGATCCGCTCCCATGGCGACTCGATCGCCGACCAACTCGCCGCAGACTTCCGAGGCCACGCGCAGCGCCGTCGGCGAGTATACGGACGACGTCGTCGCCCGCATCAGCGCGAGCGGCGAACAGGCGGTCGGACGCGATCCGCTTCCATGGCGATTCGATCGCCGATCAACTCGAGAGGACTTCCGAGGCCGCGCGCAGCGCCGTCGGCGAATATACGGACGACGTCGTCGCCCGCATCAGCGCGAGCGGCGAACAGGCGGTCGACGCGATCCGCTTCCATGGCAATTCGGTCGCCGATCGATTGGCCCAGACTTCTGAGACGACGCGAAACGCCGCGGCCGAGCACTCGGATGAGATCGTCGCCCGCATCAGCGCGAGCGGCGAACACGCCGTCGCGGCGATCCGCTTCCATGGCGAGTCGATCGCCGATCGACTCGCTGAGACTTCGGCGGCGGCGCGCAGCGCCGTGGACGCCTATTCAGAGGACATCGTCGGCCGGATTGGCTCGAGCAGCGCGCAAGCGGTCACCGAGATCCGCACATACGGCAACTCTGTCGCCGATACGTTGAGCCTCGCTGCAGATGCAGTCGCCCGCGACTTCGGCGCCCGATCGCATTCGCTGATCGAGCAACTGCAGAGCGGCGGCGAACGACTCTCCGACACCATTGTCGTACATGGCGACAGTCTCGTCGGGCGTCTCAACGACGCCGCGGACCGTCTGCGGGACACCGTCGTGGTGCGTGGACAAGCGCTTGAAGATAGGCTCACCGGATCGAGCGAACGGCTAAGCGCTCTGATCCGCGATCGCGCGGAAGACGCAGCCGCGATCCTTGACGCCGCGGCTCAGCGATGGGGCGAAAAATTTGACGTCCGGGAGAGCGAGTTGCGCGGCGCGGTCAACAACCAGAACGACGCGCTTGAGACCCTGTTCGACGAGTCGACGCGTCGCCTCGTCGGCGCCATCTCAGCCGAGGGCGCCCTCGCCCAGGCGCAGATCGAGGCGTCAGCGGCTCAATCCATGGCCGCGCTGAACTCCGAGTCGGCGCAGATCAACGAGCGCCTGGCGTCGCTCACCATCGACGCCGCGGCCGCGGCGGCCCATGGAGCGGGCAGCGTGCATGACGCGCTGAGCGAGCGGATCGCCGCCTTTGACTATATCGTCAACCAGCGCGCCGTCGGCCTCGTGGAGGCCGTGTCACAACAGACCGAGCGCATGCGCGAATATCTCCGAGCGCTGGATGGTCTCGTCGGCGACAGCGGCCATAGCGTGATCGACCGCCTGGGGTCCCACTCCGACGAGCTCAACGCTCGTATCTCCGGACATCTCGATGCGATCGACGTGATGATGCAGGCCCGGCGCGACGAGCTCGACAAGCGCTTCGTCGATCACAGGGAACAACTGGCGACAAAATCCGCGGAAAGGTTGGAGCAATTTGAGATCGCTTCGGCGGCGCATCACAATGCGGTTGATTTGGCCTTGGCGTCGCATTCGCGCCGCCTCGAGACCTCGCTCGGAGACGGGCTTACGCGGTTCGAAGGCGCAATCGACGGCCGGGGTCAGGAAATCCTCGGGCGCATTGGCGATCGGTCCGCGGCTCTCGCGGCCGATCTCGGCGCGAAGCTCGCCGCGATCGAGGAGACTCTCGTGAACCGCGGCGGCGCGATCGACGAGAAGCTGGGCAAACGCAACGAAGAGGCGGCGTCGCTGTTCGACCGCCGTCTGCAAGACGTCGAGGACCGCGCCGGGGCAAAGCTTCACCAAGTGTCGTCGACGCTCGAGAGCCTGCTGGCGCGGATCGAAGATGCGCTCGCGCAGCGCGGCCGGGCGCTGTCCGAAACCCTCGCCCGCACTACCCTCGAAACCGCCAAGGCGCTCGGAGACGGCGGGCGCGAGATCACACAAGGCATGAGCGCCAAATCGGCGGAGATCAGCGAAGCGCTGCAACGGCGGGCGGACGAGCTGACGCAAACGCTGTCGGCCGTCGCCCGGGACATCAATGCGACCTTGACCGGCCGCGTCGAAGACGTGTCGCGCTCGCTCGGAGTGAGCGTCGATCAGTTCAGGGAGCAAGTCGTCACGCCGATGCAGGACCTGAGCCGGCGCCTCGACTCGAGCCGGGCCGAGCTGGAAGACAAGGTAGGCGAGCACGCCCAGCAAGTCACGGCCATGCTCGACTTGCACAAGGCGTCGATGGGCGCTGCATTCGACTCCCACAAAGTCGTTGTCGCCGACGCAACGCAACAGAGCGTGCAAATCTTTGATGCGCGCTTGGCCGCCCTGGCCCAGGCCGCGGACCAAAGCACCCGCATCATTGACCTGCGGCTCGCCGACATGGTGGACGCGGCGAACCGCAACGCCGAGACCATCGACGAACGTCTTGTCGCTCGCATTCAGGTGATGAGCGAAGTTCTGACGAGAGCGGCGTCGGAAGCCGAATCGATCTGGGCGGCGCGAGGCGCCAGCGTCGCCAACGCCCTCAGAGCAAAAGTCGATGACTTGCGCGAGGTCATCGAGGGCAAGGGCGCCGATCTCGTGGCCGCCCTCGGTGAGCGGGGCGATGATGTGTCGGCGAGGATCGTCGGAGTCGGCGAGCGTGCGATGCAGACGCTCGACCAGCAAATGGCAGGGCTTGCGACTCTGCTGACCCGCCGCACCGACGAGCTTATCGCCGCCGTCAACGGCAGCGCGGCGGATCCGGTGCGCGCGCTCAGCGCGCTAACGGGGCAGCTGCGCTCCGAGGTCGCCGATTCCAGCGAGGCGCTGCGTAGCGTCGCGGCCGACGCAACTCACCGCTCGGCAGAGACGATCGAAGCCTTGCTGAAGCGGTTGACTGACCAGGTGGAAGCCTCCGGCGCCGCATTGCGCGAAGTCGTAACCCGTAGCGCTGAGAGTTCGGTCGAGTCTCTCTCCGGCACCAGTGACCGGCTGCGCAGCGAATTGACGTCCGCGATCGACAACCTCGGTCAGACCAGCGCCGTCATCGACCGGGCGATCGGGTCGGCCGGAGATCGAACTCGCGGCCGTTCAGAGCGGGCTCGCGGCAAGAGTCGAGGAATTCCAGCAAGCGCTTGGCGGCATCGCCTCGCAAGTCGCCGCTCTAGGACGCCTTTCCGCCACGACCCAGTCGGACGCGAGCGCGCTCGCCGGGCAGCTCGCCCAGCATGCGGAGGCTCTCGGGGTTGTCGGACGGGATCTTGCGCAACAGCAGCAGTCGCTTGATTTCGCTCTCGAACATCGCCGCAACAGCCTCGAGGCGCTCATCGGCGATATCTCGGGCCGCAGTGAAGCCTTTGAGGCGACACTTGGGCGCTTCGCGACCAATGTCGAAGAGAGCTTTGCCCGGTCGCAGGCTCGCGCCCAGGAGATCAGCGCCGCACTCGCCTCCGCCACAAGGGGCGCGTCGATCGCGGTCGCAGGCCAATTTGAAACCATTCGCGACACGGCCACAAAAGAGCGCGAGCGAACGGTGCAAACGCTGCAGGCGACTCTCGAACAGACCAACTCGCAGCTGACCGGCGCTCTGGATCATGCCGCTGACCGCTTCCGTCAGTCAGTCGCTGAAGTGAAGGACATGGCGAGCCAGGTTCAGCGTGAGCTCGACCAGACTCGACAGGAGCTGCGCCGCGGGGTGCTCGATCTGCCGCAGGAGACGAGCGAAACCGCCGACGCGATGCGACGGGTCGTTTCTGATCAGATCCGGGCGCTGAAGGAGCTTGCCGCGTTGGTGTCCGACTCGGGCGGGGCGTACGACGTCGTCGAACCAACCGCGCCAGCCGCGACGGCCGCAGTCGCAGGCGCACGTTTTGAGAAGCAGGTCCTGCGCGCTGTCGAGAGGACGCTCGAGGTCGAGGTCCCCTCGCAATCCGAAGCCTTCATGCACGTCGCTGATGCGGTTGCCGATCGCGCGACAGAGAACCCGACCTTAGGGCGGATCAGCCCGTCGGAACTGAGCCCGCCTTTCGCGCCGACGCAAACGCAGCCGTGGCCGACATCGCCCGCCCCCGCGCAGCGTCCTGTTGGGGCGCCGGCGCCGTCGGTTCCGGCGTCAGTCGCCGATCGCGGGCAGCCCGGATGGCTGTCGAACCTGCTTGCGGCCGCCTCCCGCGACGAGCCCGAGGAAGCCCCCTCGAAGGGAGCGGAAACACTCGAGGCCCTCAATCGTGAAATCGCTAGCCTCATCGACAATGCGGCTGCGGTGGAAATGTGGGATCGATGGCGCCACGGCGACACGGGCGCTGTGTCGCGTCGCCTCTACACGGAGGCCGGTCAGCAGGCGTTCGACGAGCTTCGGCGTCGCTTCCGCGCCGACCCTCAGTTCAGGGAGACAACAACCCGCTATATGCAGGAGTTCGAACGCCTATTGTCGAAGATCGGCCAGAACGACCGCGACGGCGCGCAGTGGCGGGCCTATCTGTTGTCCAACACCGGCAAGGTCTACACGATCCTCGCGCACGCCTCAGGAAAGCTAGGCTAGGGCGCGCCGGGTTTTGAGGGCGCCATCGCCTGTGGATTCCGCTTGCGCAGGAACGACAACGAGGCGACACGCCACAATTCCCCCTGCCCCGCTCTAAGCGTGACCGACCGGACCTCGGTCGGCTCCGGGATCCCCGCCCGCGGCGGCCACCGCCAACCGGCCGAGGTAATAGGCCCAGCCCTTGGTATGACCTGCGCACTCGTAGGCGTTGGGAAGTCCGGTATGGGTCATGCGCACAAGCGTGCCGCCGTCGCGGTCGATGAGGTCGATCTCGACCAGGCTCGATCCTGGCGGCACATTCTCGTCGTCGTCCCAGCCGAAGCTATAGGCAAGGCGATGGACCGGGACGACCTCCCGGAATTGCCCGCGCGCCGTGCGGCCGGGGCGGCCGGCCACGTCCTTGACAAGATAGAGGCCGCCCGGATGGGCGTCTGTGTCTGCGTCGGCGCCCATCCAGCTCAGGATCTTTTGCGGATCGGTCAGAAAAGCGAAGACAGTTGCGGGCGGGGCGGCAATCTGGGTCTCGCGCCGGACCACGAGCGATTCATCCATGGGGACTCTCCTCGGTGAATGTCATTCCAGCCCTATGACGCGCGACCCGCCGCCAATTCGACGCCCCGGTTGGGACCCAGAATATGAGCCCACGAATTCAAAAGATCAACCATTCGGTTGAATGACGGGAACCAGCCACCAGCCGGAATGCGGGCCAGACTGACGAAAATGCTGATGACAAGAAAGGCGGGTTCCGCGGATCATCGATCCATGGAGCTCAATTCAACCCTCGCCTGGCTGGTCGACTCGGCCGCCCAGACGCCGACCCCCGAGCTTTTCCTGGCGTCTCTAGGGAGCCGCCTGATCGAGGACGGGACGCCGCTCGCAGGCGGGGCGCTCGCGCTGGCGTCGCCCCACCCGCTGATCGCGCGGCGGACCTGGCTGTGGCGGGCCGAGAACAATGCGGTAATCGAGGCCTTAGGCTTCGCGGCGGGAGCGCACTCCGGGATGGGAGCGGATGGCTCGGCCGGCGAGGCAGGAAGGCGTTGGCTTGCGGGGCTCGCGGCTGGCTCAGTGCATGAAGATGTTGTCGGGCTGAATCCGGACGGGCCGAGGCTCGGCTGGATGGGCCCGCATCCGTTCACGCCCGACGAGGCTGAGCGTCTCCGCGAGGCGGCGCGCTTCGCGGCGGCGCCGCTTGCCGTGCTGGCGTCGCGCGCCACGTTGGCTGCGGCGCTCGAGGCTTATCTCGGCCGGCGCAGCGCGGCTCGCGTCATGTCCGGTCCGCTGCGTCGCGGTATTGGCGAGACGATCGAGGCGGCGCTCTTGTTCGCCGACTTGCGCGGATTCACGGGCATGTCCGAAAGCGCTCCGCCGTCCGCGGTCATCTCCGCCCTCGACGCCTGGTTCGATCGGATCGCCGGCTCCGTGCACGCGTTCGGCGGCGAAGTGCTCAAATTCATCGGCGACGGGGTGCTGGCGATCTTTCCAGTCTCGGGCGCGTCGCCGGGCAACGCCTGCGACGCCGCGCTCAAGGCGGTGGCTGCCGCACGAGCCGGAATGGCGGCTCTGGACGAGGCCCGGGAGCGAGATGGCCTCGCCCCCCTGCCCTTCGGCGTGGCGCTGCATCTCGGCGCAATGCTGTGGGGGAACATCGGCGCCGCCGACCGGCTGGATTTCACGGCAATAGGCCCGGCGGTCAATCTGGTCAGCCGGCTCGAGGGGCTATGCCGTCCGCTCGACCGCGCCGTCCTTATCTCCGGCGCGTTCGCAGCCGAGACGACGGCCCCATTGATCCCGCTCGGAACGCACGCGTTGCGCGGCATCGCCGCGCCCTGCGCGGTATTCACGCTGGCAGACTAGCGCTCCCCTCTCCCGATAGCCCGTCGAGAGACGGGCGTTCTTCCGAGCGCCCTATGGAAAGAGGGGCTTGGGGGTGAGGGCCCATGCTCACAGCACGACGACCGGCGTCCCCCTCCCGACCCGGCCATAAAGATCGATCACGTCGGAATCGAGCATCCGGATGCACCCCGATGACACGGCTTTGCCGATTGAACTCGGATCATTGGTCCCGTGGATGCGGAACAACGTATCCTTCTTGCCTTGAAACAGGTAGAGAGCGCGCGCGCCGAGCGGATTCTCCATGCCGCCGTCCATATGCACCGGCAGTTCCCGCTGCCGGGCCAACATCTCGGGCGGCGGCGTCCATCCGGGCCAGAACGCCTTTCGGCCAATCTCCGCCTCGCCCTTCCAGGCGAAGCCCTGTCGCCCGACGCCAATTCCGTATTGCAGCGCCCGGCCGCCGCCCTCAGAAAGATAGAGCTTGCGCTCGCGCGTGTTGATGGTGACCGTGCCTGCCGGTTCGCCCGTCGGGTCATTGACCTCCTTGCGGGTCGTGCGGCTCATGTCGACGTCTATGTCGAAGCCCCCCGGAGTCGAATAGTTCGGATCCGCGTCCGGCGGCAGAAACGTCTGCGGATTGGGCGGAGGCGGCGCGCCGGGCAAGCTTAACGGAAGATTGAAGAACGACTGGGCCGAAGCCTCGCTGGCCGCAACGCCCAAGCTTGCAACGCCGATCAAGATAAGGATACGCGTCCCACGCATGTTGACTTGCTCCAACAGCCCGCATCGCACCGTTCAACAAAACTAAGTCGGATCGGCAGTTTCGTAAAGCATCGCCGTGACCGCAAAACGTCGTCCTTGCCGAGCGACGATAGGCGGCGCAAGATGCGCCAACGGCATTCGGGAGGAAGGGCCATGGCGCTTCGGCTGCGTGCAGCGATTTTGTCTCTGTTTCTTGGAGTCTGCGGCACGGCCGCCGCACAGCAGAATCCTCTCGACGTCATTCCCGACAAGATGCCGAACGCCACTCCCTATGGCGCGCCGATCTCGCTCGCTCGCGCTCAAGCCGCGATCGCCGCGGCGACGGCTGAGGCGGAGAAGCGCGGCTGGGCGCTCGATGTCGCCGTCGTCAACTCCGGGGCCAATCTTGTCGCCTTCGCGCGCATGGACGGCGCCCAGCTAGGCTCGATCGCCATATCGGAGCACAAGGCGCGCGCGTCGGTCAAATTCCGCCGCCCGACCAAAGCGTTCGAAGAGGGAGTTCAGAAGAATGATTACAAATATCAGCTGACGCTCGACGACATCATCGCCTCGCGCGGCGGCATTCCTCTTATCGAGGACGGCAAGCTCATTGGTGCGATCGGCTGTTCCGGCGCCGCAGGGTCGCAGGACGAGGCCGCATGCATGGTCGGCGCGGCGACGATCAACAAGTAGGGGCGGACAGGGCCGATCCCGTCATCGCGAGGAGCGTAGCGACGTGCCGATCCAGGGGCCGCAAAGCGCCCGGCGACTCCTGGATCGCCACGTCGGCCTCCGGCGCTGTTCGTGATAACTGCGGCGATGCAACCCTTGGTTAGGTTTCGCGTGCGAACCTCGCCTGAGACGGACGTGTTGCTTCGGCTCAGAGGATTCGCAAGAATGATCGTCGCCACCACCGAAAATATCGCCGGCCATCGCACTGTCCGGACGCTTGGGCAATGCTTCGGCGTCGTCGTGCGCAGCCGCGGGCTTGGCGGCAACATCATGGCTGGGTTGCGCACGATCGTCGGCGGGGAGATCCACGAATATACGCGCTTGCTCGAGGAGGCGCGCCGCCACGCCCTGGACCGGCTGGTTGAGAACGCGACCGCGATGGGCGCGAACGCCATCCTGATGATGCGCTACGACAGCGCCGAGATTGGCAACACGATGAGCGAGATTGTCGCTTACGGCACCGCCGCGGTGATCGAACCCGTTTCATGATCGCGCTTTGCTTGCCCTTCGGGTTCGGTCTCGCGCTCCTTCTGATCTGGTTCTTCTTCCGCAAGGGCGGCTACAAGCGGCGTCCGCTCGACGCTCCGCCCGGACCGGACTGGCGCTTCACCGGCGAGCGCTTCCTCGATCCGCCGTCCGGCGAGATGCTCGAGGTCTGGTATTCTCCGAAGACCGGCGAACGCGCCTATGTGCGGGCGCGGGCGAGCTAGGGCGGTTGCTTCCCCTTCTCAGCGGCGGCCCGCGGCGTTGTTCGGACCGATCCGTTTGGATTTTCCTGACCTCTCGCCGATTTCGCTGCGAAGACCCCCGGCTGATGAGTGTTGGATTTTCTTGGATTTCCTTCGATTCTCTCGTCCGAATCTAGACTTTCCAATGGGTTACGCGGATTTTCAGGGGAAGAATTTTTCGCGCGCCTTTTCCCTGGCGTTAGGAGGTGCCGTCACGGGGCTCTGCAGGCGTGGCATGCGGAACGCAGGATTGTTCATGGGGCAAGCTTAACTTAGTTTCGGATTTTCTGCAATCGCTTGTTGTCCGCGCCGTTCCGGGCGGCGCTGGCGCCCTATTCCCAGGCGGTCGGGGTCCTGGCGTCTAAACCGACTCGCTGGAGGCGGGGCTCGCACCTTGCTCCATCTCTATGAGCCGCGCCGGGTAGAGAGCGGACCATCTGATCGACTTCGACGTTGACCTTTTCGCTGGCCTTCCGATCATCCCACGCTGTGGTGCTTGCTTTTTGATTACGCCACGCCCAAACATCGGAGGGGATCTGAAGTTTGCAGGGCCAGAATGTCACCGAGGCGACGGGCGCAGATTTTTTTCCTGTCAATTGGCACGGCAGTAGGCCTTTGCAGCGTCTCCCATGCGGAGACACCTATTGCAACTCATTTCAAATACGTCGCAGACGCAGTAAATGAGATAAATTTTCTCTGGGCTAAATCCGTAGATCCTCAAGATAACGCAAAGGAAATTGCTGAACAGGCCTGCAAGATGCTAACTCAGCTCGATGCTGATCCACAATTTAAAGAAGTAATCACGAAGGCCTTCCATCCAATTACGAACGCCGATCTAAAGGTGACATTATTGGACTTAGCAAAGGTCAATGATCTAATCGATAAAGAGGAGCAAGTACTCCAAGCGGCCGGCGTAAACCATCTGACGAGTATACAGGCGTTGGCAGCTGCGATACCATTCGCTAAGACAATTGACATGGAAAAAGTAAATCCAGAAATGATATTAAGGGATGTTTCTGAGCTCAAGGAGAGGTCCTGCTCTGTCTTGGGGCAAATTGAGAAAGGCGAACATGCGTCAACAATAAAGCGGACGATCGCATTCGGTGCGAGCGGTGTGGCTATTGTCGTCGCGGACGGTATAGCAGAATATATCTCGGCAGGATCCGCGACGCTTTTAGTGGGATTTTCTCTTGCTACTGGTGCGCAAATGGCGGCCGAGGCGGCCCATGACCTAATTAAGCCCTAAGCGATTTAATCTTCGATCATAGTACCCGGATATACCCATCGCTGTACCGAACGAAAAGACTACTGCCGGGATCACTTGCGTATAGTCTTTTGTGATCAATCCGTATAACATCGTTACGATCCCCGCTATCAGTCCAGACTTCGCGGATATACTGAAAGCGCCTATCAGTTGCTTGGTGTTCATTGAGCCTCCGAAGATATTCCAGCGCCTCGGGAAAAAGGCCGGTCCCGTCATAAGAATCGGCAATTGTGCAAGCATATCTGAAAAACAGAAAACACGCAAGCGTTTATTCGAATTCCGCCTTCCGAGTGGCTGTGCGCCTCCGAATCTGATCAACCGCCGGAGCTTTAATGCACTGCACAATCAAGTTCGTACCTCATGCTTAAACAGTCAAGTGCCAGAACCCGCCGCCGCTCAGGAACCCCGGAGCAAACTTTGTTGCGATGTCAAAGCGCTTGGCCACCCTCACATAGGCGACAACCATTTGCGCAAGCGAATAACTATCCGCACAGTCGTCACTTCGCGGGCTTTATCACGACCCTTCGCCCCGCCTCCATGAGCCGCGCGGCGTAGCGGGCCATCTGGTCGACCTCGATATTGACCTTGTCGCCTGCCTGCCGTTCGCCCCAGGTGGTCACTTTCAGCGTGTGCGGGATCAGGAGAACCTCGAACGTATCGCCGTCGACCGCGTTCACCGTGAGCGACGTCCCGTCGAGGGCGACCGAGCCCTTGACGGCGATGAATTTCGCCAGATCCTTCGGCGCGCGGAAACGGAAATGCGCCATGCCGTCGAAATCGCGCCGCGTGAGGATCTCGGCGATCCCGTCGACATGGCCGCTCACCATGTGGCCGCCGAGCTCGTCGCCCACTCGAAGCGAGCGCTCGAGGTTGATTCGCCCCCCGCCCGCCATGCCCAAGCGTCGTCACCGCCAGCGTCTCCGCGCCCACATCGAAGGCGATCGCGGAACCGCCTTCGCGCGGCTCGACGCCAACCACGGTGAGGCATGGGCCGGAATTGGCGATCGATGCGCCGAGCGGAATCGTCCCCGCATCGTAGCCGCTCGCGATCCTGAGCCGCCTCAGGTCGCCAGATGGCGTAATATCAATGATTTGACCAACGTCGCTGATAATCCCAGTGAACATTCAACCTCTCAACCGCGCTTCGCAGCGACGAGGGTATCGCTCACGGCCGGCGCGCCATTTCCAACAAATCGATCCTGGGATGCGTCGAAATGGAATGTTTTTACGGAAAAGCCCCACAAATTAGTAGGGAACTCGTCCGTCAGATATTATGTTATGCATATCGTCTCTCTTGGCCAGCACAACAGCTACATTCGAACCATGACAGCCGGCACAGTCCGCACTTCGTCTCGCGAACGCCCAGATTCGCGTTTGAGACTGTATTGGCTCGATATCGACGTCATTTTCAACGATATGATGCGCCAGGAGCGCATGATCCCTCGCGATCAAATTGCGCGCCTCCCACTCTCATCGCCGCACTATTCGATTTTGAATGGCGTCGGAACGGTCGAGAACGCACTCTCCGTTGGCAATAGTGACACGACGTTCAATCGTTTCGAGGTCGACGTCGCAGCGTTCCTTCAAACTGACGAATATTTCGAGCCCGCCGAGCTTAACCGCTCGGCAAAGATGATCTGGAACGACGTGGATATTGAGGCGCCGCGGCTGGAGATCTATGTCCAACCCAAAATGTTGCGGCATCTCGTCGAGCTCTATGTTTCGAAGAGAATTGACAAGGTGATTATGTCGATGAAGATCGCAATCACGCGACAGCCAGTTGGCGGCGCCGGTTCCGGTTCGGACCTGTTGCCCCTGCTGGACAGGGATGGACGTCTTTATTTCCGCCGGACCCAATGCGAGCTCTTGTCCGTGCGCGCTTCGCTAAGCCATGAGCACGGCGCCGACCAGTCCTAGCCTCGTCAAGGTCCGGCGCAATGAGGCCATGCGGATCGCGACCTTCAACGTCAATGGCGTCAATGGCCGACTGCCCGTTCTTCTCCGCTGGCTTGAAGAAACGTCGCCCAACATCGTCTGCCTGCAGGAACTCAAATCGGAGACCTTTCCCCTCAGCGCCGTCCGTGCGGCGGGTTACGAGGCGATCTGGCATGGGCAGAAAAGCTGGAACGGGGTCGCCATTCTCACGCGCGGCAAGGCGCTGATCGAAACGCGCCGCGCTCTCCCCGGCGACGATGACGACCTGCACAGCCGCTACATCGAGGCTGCGGTCGACGGCCTCCTGATCGGCTGCCTCTATGTGCCGAACGGCAATCCGGTGAAAAGCGAGAAATTCGGCTTCAAGCTGCGTTGGTTCGAGCGGCTGATCGCGCATGCCGCCGAGTTGCTCGCGACCGGCGCGCCGATCCTGCTCGCCGGCGACTATAACGTGATGCCGACCGAGCTCGATGTCTACAAGCCCGAGCGATGGGTCAATGACGCGCTCTTCCGTGTCGAGGTGCGCGACGCTTTTCGCCGCCTCGCCGCACAGGGTTGGACCGACACGCTGCGCACGCTTCATCCAGGCCAGCGCATCTACACCTTCTGGGACTATTTCCGGAAGGCCTACGCGCGCGACGCCGGATTGCGCATCGACCATCTGCTGCTCAGCCCGGCTGTCGCCACGCGCCTCGAGGCGGCCGGCGTCGACCGCGACGTGCGAGGCTGGGAGAAGGCGAGCGACCACGCCCCGGTCTGGATCGACCTTGCAATGGCGGCGGAGCGGCCGAAGCGTACCGGGCGGCGATCTTCCGGGTGAACCTTTTGCCAAAAAGTGGCGGCGACGTGAATTATCGACCGCTTTTGCAAACCCAACCGTCAGCCGAGCAGAAGCTTCTGGACTCGCCAGTTGAGAAGCTCTGCTACGTAGAGCACGTTCGGCTTCGGGCAGGCCATCTCGTGAATCCAGCCGAATTGTTTGAGCTTCTTGCCGGAGCGGCCGAGCATCCCAAGCAATTTGCCGTCAGGCGTGAGCTTATATATGCGGCCGGGGAAGGCGTCGGAGACGTAGAGGACCTGATCGGGCGGCGGCGAGAAGCAGATTGCCCAAGGGGAGCCGGGCGCGAAAGTGCCGGCTGCGATTTCCGCTTCGCCAGGCATGTCGCCGATCGCGGGCCTAGCGTCGGGCGGCACGGGCGCGTCGATCGTGAACTGCTTCACGAAGGCGCCGTTCCCGTCGAAGACCTGGATGCGCCGGTTGCTGCGGTCGGCGACATAGACGAGCCCGCGCGCGTCGACCGCGATCGAGTGCGGCGTGTGGAACTGTCCGGGTCCCGTTCCCCGCTCGCCCCATGATTTGAGCCATTCGCCGTCCTTATCGACCTTGGCGACGCGCGAATTGATGTAGCCATCGCTGATGAAAGTGTTGCCGGCCGCGTCCCAGGCGACGTCGGTCACCTGTCGGAAATAGCCGTCGCGGGCGGGAAGCGGCGGATTGGGATGTTTGAGGGGCGCAGTGCCTTCGTCCGAAGCTTCCTGTTTGCGCCCGAACACCATGTCGACCCGGCCTTCGGGGGTGAACTTGATCACCATGTCCGAGCCCTTGTCGGTGACCCAGACGTTGTCCTCGGCGTCGACCTTCACGGTATGCGCGAACGACCAGGCGTAGAGGTGATGGCCGATCTCGCGCAGATAATCGCCGTTGGCGTCGAACTCGAGCAGCTGCGCCGCCGCTGCGCCATAGGCTGGGCCGGTCGAATCGCCTCGATGCAGGACGAAGATGTGGCCCTTCGAATTGAGCGCGACGCCGGAAACTTCGCCCAGGTAGAGATCGGGCGGCAGGTGCAGAAGGTCCGGGGTGAACTCGTAAGGGATGGCCGGGATTTCCTCAGCGGCGGCGAAACGGCCGGTCGAGAGACCGAAAGCGGCGGCGCCGGTCACGGAAAGAAACCTTCGGCGAGTCCAAGACGCGAGCGGGCCTTGGTCGCAGCAGGGGCAGGTCTCCCAGTGTCGGTAGCGCATGGGCGTTCTCTCCCGTCGCCGGCGCCGCGCCGACGCTCTGTTCGCAGTTCTTAATAGTAGCTCTGACGGCGTTCGATTGAAGGTCGCTGGCCGACCCGGAGCGGTTGCTGCCTTAACAGCGATTGCATTTTGACCTCAAGCGCGCAGCGATTGGTCGAACAACGGTCGTCATCGCGACCCGGTTCAAGCGCGGAAAGCGGTCCGGAAAGGCTGGAAGCGTCGCTCACTCCGCGACGCGCAGGAGCTGCTTGCCGTCGTTGCGACCGTTGAAGAGCCGCCGCAACGTCGCCGGCGCGTTCTCGAGGCCGTGTTGCACGTCGACCTTGTGCTTGATCTTTCCCGCCTGCACCCAGCCGGCGAGCGCAGCGATCGCCTCCCCGGCGCGCGACATGTAATCGAGCACGAGGAAGCCCTCCATCCGCCCGCGCTGGACGACCAGGTTGAGGTAGTTCTTCGGTCCCGGCGGCGGCTCGGTCGCATTGTAATGCGCAATCCCGCCGCAAAGCACGACCCGGCCTCGCATCGCGAGCCGCGCCAGCGCCGCGTCGAGAATATCGCCGCCGACATTGTCAAAGAAGATGTCGATGCCCTTGGGGCATAGCGCCCTCAGCCGCGCCGGAACGTCCTCCGACTTGTAGTCGATCGCGCCATCGAAGCCGGCTTCATCCGTGAGCCAGCGGCATTTCTCCGCTCCGCCCGCAATGCCGATCGCGCGGCAGCCTTTGATCTTCGCGATCTGCCCAACGACCGAGCCGGTCGCGCCGGCTGCGCCGGAGACAACGACGGTCTCGCCTGAGACCGGGCGGCCCACGTCGAGGAGACCGAAATAGGCGGTCATCCCCGTCAGGCCGAGGGCGCCCATCGCCAGCTCCAGCGGCGCTCCGGCAGGCAGCTTGTTCAGTTGGCCCTTCGGGTTCATCACGACATGGTCCTGCCAGCCGACAAGGCCGGATACGATGTCGCCGACCGCGAAGTCGGGATGGTTCGACGCCACGATCCGGCCTGCGCCGAGCGAGCGGACAACCTCGCCGATCTTGACCGCCGGCAGATACGTGTCCCGGCCGATCCAACCGCGCTGCGTCGGGTCGCAGGACAGGATCAGGGTGCGCACGAGCACTTCGCCCTCGCCGGGCGTGGGAACGTCAGTCTCGACGAGCTTGAAGTCGCTGTCGCGGATTGCCCCGTCTGGACGCTGCGCGAGCAGCCACTGGCGGTTTTTCATGGGCTATTCTCCCCTAGCAATGAAGCGACCTTCATAGCACCGGGGTGTGCTCTCGGGTGGCTCTTTCCCGCCGCATCCCGGACTTCGAGACCTTGGACGTCAACTTGCCGCAAGTATCCGGCGCCAGCAGCAAATTTATGTCGGGTGGATGAGCGCCTGGCGACAGCGACGCGCAGCGAGCTCCATCGGAAGCTAAAGGGGCAGGATTTCGCTTACAACGATCGGCCGATCGCGGAGGAAGCACTGGCATCCGCGCGTTGCCGGGTCAGCGACACCGCCATCATGACCCGCGGCTCTGCCGTGCGGAGGTTGATAAGTCCAAGCTCATAGCCTCGCGCGACAGCATGGGTAATGTTGACCGCGTTCAGCTTCAGCCTGAGGCTGTTTATATGGGAGTGTACAGAAGCATAAGCGATTCCGAGAATTCGTGCGATCTCCCAATAGGTTTTGCCCTTGGCGGCCCACGTGAGGATTTCCAGCTCGCGCGGCGAAAGCGTTCCACGTTCCATTAGTCATAGCCGATCATTGGGGCCTTCGAAGGTTAAAGCCCTCAGGTTTTTTCGCGGGTCGTTTTCAAAATTGGCGGCCCGCTCCGGTTGCTCGGAGAAGGGCCGCCAATCCCGCCGCGGCTCCGTAGGGGAGGAGGGTTAACCGAGCGGGCTTATGTCATTGTTAGTAGCCCAATGTTTGAGGCTGCGCGCCTAGCCAAGGCTGCTCCACCGATGTGTTAAAAGTGCTGGATCGTTAGGGCGCAATCCTCGGCCTCACGCGAGGAGGAAAAACAACGAGCCGCCGAGGATTTGGCGCCGATGCCGGATGGGCCGGTCAGGCGAGGCCGGCTGTGTCGGAAGCATTTGCTTTTCGAAAACCGGAAGCTCTGCTATAGTGCTTAAAGTGAGAACACGAAAGCGCCTCAATTAGGGGCGGCAAGCGACAGGTTGGCCAAGGAAAAGCAATCTTATTGGCGATTATCCCCTACTTGACATAAGCCCTTAGGCATGCGATATTCCTTCTAACAGAGAGGGAAAATTGTCATGGGTCGCAAGCCGCATCCGAAAGCAGTCCACCAGTTGACCGCGCCGCAGTTCGACGCGCTGTTTAAGACTGAGGACGACTGTATTGCGTATCTTATCGTGCGCCGCTGGCCGCAAGGCGTTTCCTGCCCCCGTTGCGGAAACTTCAGGGTCTATGCGCTCGCATCTGGCCACCATTGGCAGTGCACGCAGTGCGCGCCCGGAGGCGATACCGGCTATCGATTCTCGCACCTGACCGGCACAATCTTTGAGAACACGAATAAGCCGTTGAAAGACTGGTACCGTGTCGCGCACCTGATGCTGGTTAGCAAGAAGGGAATGAGCGCCCTTCAAATCTTCCGTTATATGGGATTTGGGAGCTACAAAACTGCGTGGCTCATGTGCCATAAGATTCGCACCGCCATGGTCGAGGACATTAAGAAACTTGGCGGGATCGTCGAGGTTGATGAGACCTATGTCGGAGGTAGCGATAAAAACCGGCATTGGGATAAGAAAAGCGGCCAACGTGGGCGTGGGGATACCGGTAAAACTGCGGTAGTGGGCGCGGTCAAGCGCAAGGGCAACGTCGTTGCTCGCGTTGTCGAAAACACCAATCGAGAGACGCTTGAGGCTTTCGTGCGAGAGACAGTTTCGAACCGCGTTAGCCTTCTCTGCACTGATGCCTACCCCGGCTATGTGCGGTTGAAACACCGGTTCCCGCACGAATCGGTTGACCACACCATGGGTCAACATGTCGTTGGCGCGGTTCATACCAATACAATCGAAGGCTTCTGGTCCATCCTGAAGCGTGGCGTTGTCGGGACCTATCACAAGGTTAGCAAGAAATATTTGCATTTGTACGTCGCCGAATTCCAATTTCGGTATAACAACCGGGAGAACGCGGATATCTTCGGAGCGGCAATCAAAGGATGTTAACGCAATACCAGCGCCGTATATTGCGGGACATATGCCTTGCATCAATATGTTTGGTTCCGGTATTATTTGTCGCAAGTCTATTCGCTCCACTTTATCACGAGGTATGCGACAAGAGTCAATATCCCGGTCGCAATGATTGCTCCACCTATCACGTAGCGGTCGCTTGGCTCTGGTATATTGGGAAGTATGGGAACGACTACGGCGTTTTCGCCAGCGCTGTCGCGACTGTCGCAATTGCCGTTTTTACTTTGACTTTGTGGCGAGCTACAACCAAGCAAGGAGACGTTGTTGAACAGACTTTGATTATCGGGCAGCGAGCGATAATTTTCCCCACTGGCATTTTGCCCCAATGGGACCTCGCCGACAATAAATATCAATTCCGCTTTCGGATTAATTGGTTTAACAGCGGAGAGACTCCCACCAAAGACATGCTGATGCATATCAGATGCGAATTGAGGGACGATCTTTTGCCAGATGATTTTGATTTCTCCTGCCAGACTACAGAAATAGGAAGCGCCCTCATTTATCCTAAGATCTCTGGAGGCAGTGGCTTGGCCCCGCGGCCCAATGAACCAGCCATCTCCATAGCTGACATAGTCGCGGTTCAGCTGGGGAAAAAATGCTTGTACTTGTGGGGATGGGCCACGTATAATGATATATTTCCAAACACCAAGCGACATATCACTAGATTTTGCTGGCTCATTGATCCTATCGGAAACCCGCATAATTTTAATCCTAGGGATGTGACCCCATCCCTGATCTTTAATTTCATTCATCATACAAAGGGCAACTACTTCGACGATGAAAACAATCCCTAGCGCCAGAATACACCGCCTCACGGTCGGACTCCCGCGCTGGTTATAACAGGCCAAACCGAAAGACCCGATTGCGCCGCACGCGATGCCAATACTGAAGCAAACAGGTAGGCAACTAATAGTATCATCGCGAGCCGCGTTGCTAATAATATCAAATCAATTAAAACGTCTAAAAGAATTGCCTTGGTGGGCTGATACTTTTTCCATTCTTGCGTTTCTGCTTGTTCTTTATGAACTATTATTTGATTCTGTTCCGAACATTCAACCAGACCCGGCAATTTCGACGTCATGGCGTGATCTCCCTCTTATGGCGAGAATTGACAGCCGGATGTTTGGTGCAAATAACGTAGAGGCGTTTTGCCTGTGGGAGAACATTTCTTGGAAAATTTCTGATGATTACATGTTCAGTATAAAGTTTGATAAGTTTTTTGGCATTGAAGATGTTGAGAGAAGCATCCCGACACATGGCGCTATTACTATTAAATGTCGCATCACAGACCAAATATCTTTGGGCCATACCGCTGGAGTTATTAGAGAAGTGAAGGACATTGGCGTCATTAAATTGAAGGTGAAAATTTCCTACTATTCGGCCTTTTGGCCTATTCAGCGTGAGGTAATTTCTCCCACGTTCACGTGGCGCGCCGTTTCTGGTGGTTACCAATGGCTGGAGGGAGATGCGTCCCAATTGCCGTGAGCGGCAATCGGTCTCTCCCGTGCCAGCACGCAAGCCATTGATATTCTGAACATCATTGGAGTGGTAATAGGATACCGCGCGCTCTATGTCAAGTAGGGGATAATCGCCATCTTATTTGGATTCGCTGTAACCCATTGAAAAGTCCAGATTCGACCAAAGGAATCCAAGGAAATCCAAGCCTGTTTATTTGGATTTGCTTGGTTTGGCTTGGAGAATGAGGGCAAAATCGGGGCTGATTGGGTACGGAGAGCGGCGCGCCGGGGTTCGGCCTAGACCCACTTCCGGTGCGCCCACATCCACTGTTCCGGCGCCTCGCGGATGAAGGCCTCGAACTGCGCGTGGAGCGCCGCGGTCCCCGCGACCGCGTCCGCGGCGTGGTCGTCGGTGTGAGGGACCTCCACCCGCGCGCCTCGGATCACGAAGCGCACCTTCGGCTCACGGAAGGCGGCGCCGGCGTAGAGCGGAAGCCCCGTCTTGCGGGCGAGCAGGGCAGGAAAGACGGTCGAGAGCGCCGGGGCGCCGAAAAACGGCACGGCCGCGCCATTGTCGTCGCGGAGGTCGGCGAGGAACGCGGGATAGCCTCCGCTCTTCGCGACCTTCATCAGCGAGCGCGCAGTCACCGGGGTCTTCGGCAGAAGACCTCCATCATAGAGGAAGGCGCGCAGCTTGCGGGTCTCCTCGTCGACGAGCGGATTGCTGAGCCGCTGATAGACGCCGGTGAAAGGGGCGCCCATGAGCTTGCTGGCGTAGGCGACGAGCTCCCAGTTGCCGAGATGCAGGCCGCAAACGATACATGGGCCGCCGCGGATGATGTCTTCGAGCTGCTCCATAGGCTCGAAGCGGATGCGCTTCTCGGCGACGATCTCTCTCAAATGGAACGATTCGCCGAAGGTCCGGCCGAGGTTCTCCCACATGCCCGCGGCGATGCGCTTGCGCTCGGCGTCCGAAAGCTCAGGGAACGCCAGCTTGAGGTTGCGGAGCGCCCGTTCTTGCCGGTGGAGACGAGGCGCGATGAGCCGCCAGGCCAAGCCCGAACTCCACGATACGGCCTCGAGCGGAAGAGCGGTCGCGGCTGCCTGAGCGGCCCGAAACCCGAGATATTCCAGCCGGTGACGAAGAGGTTCGGGGAAGTTCATCGCTCGGTCAGATGTCGGCGCATGGCCGAGGCGGGTGATTGCGACGGGGTCCGAGCTTCTGTCAAGCCGGGCTTCCGGATGCGGGACGATTTGAGTTTCGGGAAAGTTGGGGTTACTCCGTCGCCCCGGGACTATAATGCGGTTCATCAATCGAAACCGCTATCGAGGTAAAGGCATGATGGGTATGGCCGCGGCCGGCGAAAGGGCCGGCTTGTCTGAGAAACGCGCGGCGGACGACCAGTTCCGCACGGTTCTCGAATCCGCGACCAACTCGATCCTCAATGCCGAGGCTTCCCGTAAGCCTTATCCGCTGATTCGGTTTCGCGACTTCTTTCCAAGCGACTTTTATGCCCGCCTGCTGCAGCGGTTCCCTGAGGTCGACCGCTTCGCCGGACTGAATGGCGACGGAACGCGACAGGAGTACGCGCTCTACGACGAACGAAGCGATCCGGGCTCCGAAGAAGGACGCGAGCTCTGGAGCATCGTGAGGCGGGTGCTGGCGTCGTCAGAGGTCGCGTCTGCGCTCCGCGAGAAACTGGACGAGGGTTTCCGCATCCGCTCGAAGAAGAGCGGCGAAGGCTGGCCCGTTCCGATGCACCCGCGCCCGGTGCTTTACACCGACCTCAACGGCTACGCGATCAAGCCTCATCCCGACACGCGCCGGAAGGTCCTCACCATGCAGATCTATCTGCCTCAGGACGACACGCAGCGCGAGCTCGGCACCGCGATTTACAAGGTTTCGCCGATGGGCGTCTTCGCCTGGAAATCCTATGGGCTCGTCAAGGACAAGACGGTGCCGTTCCTGCCGAACTCCGGTTACGCGTTCGTCGTCATCCACCCGGCCTATTCGCTTCTGAGGTCGAGCTGGCATGGGCGGGAGGCGATTACGGTCCCGGTCGAGAGGCCGCGCCTCTCTATCCTCAACACCTATTATCGCGAGCCCGCGCCGGAGCGGACGGCGGGAATGTGAGGGAAGGCGGCCGACGAATCCGCCGGCTCTTTAGCCCATCGCGAAGTCCCAAAGCGAGCGCCACACGCAGCGCTTCGCAGGATTCTTGAACGCCGCCGCGTCAAAGTGGGCCAGATGGCCTGTCGTGCCGTCGTCCGGCCAGCGGAAACCAACCTCCACTTGGCCGGCCCGCTCGATGACAAACTGCTGCACCGGTCCTGGATCGTCCGCGGTTATCGCGGGGCCGAGCCGGCCTATCGCCCCATTCTGGTAGAGCCAGAGCCGGCCGTCGGCCGAGGTCACTTTCACCTGGCGGGCGGATGCGTCATAGGCGACCACCAGGGGGCCGAGTTTGCCTTCACCCCGGTAGTCGCATTGGCGCGTCACCGGCCCGGCCGCGTTGGCCATTGTGGCGGAGGCGATTAGCGCGGCGAATACAACCAGGGTGAGGCAGGTGCGGGACATGTCGTTTGGGGTTCCGATCGGAGCCTGAATGCGAAACGACGATGTATACTATCAGGCCAGCGAGCAGCAAAAGCCCGAAATTTCCGCAACCCTGCCCTCTGTCGAGGCGATCCGAGGCGGCGCGGGTTGCAATGGCTCTTTAACCTGCTATCAAGCCGCGCGCCGCGATCCGGCGCCCGTTTTTAAGGATCTGTTCATGCTTGCTTGCAGCCGGCGCTTCGCGCTCGCGCTTCCGCTTCTCGCCATTTCGGTTTCGGCCGCTTGGGCCGCCGAGGACGACAACACCGCCATCCTCACGACAAAGCACGGCAAGGTCACCATCCAGCTGCATCCGGATTGGGCGCCGAAGACGGTGGCGCAGTTCAAGACGCTGGTGAAGGATAAGTTCTATGACGGCCTAAAATTCCATCGCGTGATCCCGGGCTTCATGGCCCAGACCGGAGACCCGACCGGCACCGGCGGGGGCGGCTCGAAGCTGCCAAACGTGCCGGCTGAGTTCAATCAGACCCACTTCAAGCGCGGGATCCTGGGCATGGCGCGCACCGACGATCCGGACTCCGCAAACTCGCAGTTCTTCATCATGTTCGGCGACGGCGGGTTCCTCGACGGCAAATACACCGCCTTCGGCGAGGTCACGTCGGGCATGGACGCGGTCGACAAGATTAAGGCCGGAACCGAGGGCAACAATGGCGCGGTCGACAATCCCGATAAGATCGTAACCCTGCGCATGGCCTCCGGCGCGAAATAAGTAAGGAACAAAGACATGAGCAGCGCTGGCGATACATTGACGCTTGAGACGACCAAGGGCCCGGTGGTGATCGAAATGAACCCAGCGCTCGCGCCGGGACATGTCACCCACATCAAACGTCTCGTCTCGGAAGGATTCTACGACGGCATTGTCTTTCATCGCGTGATCGACGGCTTTATGGCCCAGACCGGCTGTCCGAACGGGACAGGGACCGGCGGGTCGAAATATCCGAACCTCAAGGCCGAGTTCAACGCCGAGCCGCATGTGCGCGGCACGGTCTCGATGGCCCGGGCGTCGAGCCCTGATTCGGCCAATTCGCAGTTCTTCATCTGCTTCGCCGACGCGCCCTTCCTCAACCGCCAATACACGGTCTGGGGCAAGGTCGTGTCGGGCATGGAGAACGTCGACAAGATCAAGCGCGGCGAGCCGGTCCGCGATCCCGACAAGATCGTCAAGGCGACCTTGAGCTGAGAGCCGGCGACGATCGCGGCCATGGGACGCCGCCTGACAGATTGACGGTCTTCACAGCACGGCGATGACCGCGATGCGCGTCGACGCCTTCGATTTCGTTCTTCCCCCTGAACGCATCGCGCTTACCCCCGCGGACCCGCGGGACAGCGCGCGGATGCTGGTCATCGGCCCCGACGGCGACCTCAAGGACGCGCATGTGCGCGACCTGCCGGACTTTCTGAACCCCCGCGACGCGCTGGTGGTCAACGATACGCGGGTCATCGCGGCGCGGCTTGAGGGGATGCGCGTTCGCGGCGAGGCCGTGGCTTCGATCGAGGCTACGCTGATTGAGCGCGTCGACGGTTGCCGTTGGCGGGCGCTCGCGCGGCCCGCCAAGCGGCTCAACGTCGGGGAGCGCATCCGCTTCGGCGAGGCGCGCGAAAGCATGGCCTGCCTGCTTGCGGCGCTCGACGCGGAAGTCGAGGACAAGGGCGAAGCGGGCGAGGTCCTGCTGCGCTTTGAGTTCGCAGGCACGGCGCTCGACGAGGCGATCGACCGCTTGGGCGGGCCGCCGCTGCCGCCTTACATCGCCTCGCGCCGCGCTTTGTCGCCGACCGACAGCGCGGATTACCAGACGATGTTCGCGGCGAAGCCGGGCGCAGTCGCGGCGCCGACGGCAGGTCTCCATTTCACCGCCGGCCTCGTTGACCGCCTCGCGAAGCGCGGCGTTGCGCTGCATAAGGTCACGTTGCATGTCGGCGCAGGCACCTTCGCTCCGGTCAGGGTCGAGGATACGCGCGACCACAAGATGCATTCCGAATGGGGTTCGATCGACGCGGCGACAGCCGAAGCTTTGAACGCCGTGCGGGAGGCCGGAGGCCGCATCGTCTGCGTCGGGACGACGTCCGCGCGCATCGTCGAGAGCGCCGCCGGCGACAATGGACGCCTCCAAGCCTTCTCGGGCGAGACGGATATTTTCATCACCCCAGGCTATGAGTTTCGCTTAGTCGACGCGCTCCTCACCAACTTTCATCTGCCGCGATCGACGCTGTTCATGCTCGTCTCGGCTTTCAGCGGGCTCAAGACCATGCAGGCGGCTTACGCGCACGCCATTCAAGCCGGCTACCGGTTCTATTCGTACGGCGACGCATGCTTGTTGACGCGCGCAGCTCAAGCAACCTCGCTGAACGAGAGCCCGTGAGCGCCGAATTCTCCTTCGCGGTCCAGGCGACCGACGGCACGGCGCGGGTCGGCGCCATCTCCATGCCGCGCGGCGTGATCCGCACCCCTGCTTTCATGCCCGTCGGCACGGCCGCGACCGTCAAGGCCATGCACCCGAATGCGGTCAGGGACCTTGGCTACGACATCGTGCTCTCCAACACCTATCACTTGATGCTGGCGCCGGGGGCCGAGCGGATCGCAGCGCTCGGGGGCCTGCACAATTCATGAACTGGCCCCATCCGATCCTCACCGATTCCGGCGGCTTTCAGGTCATGAGCCTCGCCAAATTGCGCAAGCTCACCGAGCGCGGCGTGACCTTCCAGTCGCATATCGACGGATCGCGCCATGAACTGACGCCCGAGCGTTCGATGGAAGTGCAGAGGCTATTGGGCTCGGACATCCAGATGCAGCTCGACGAGTGCGTGAGATTGCCGTGCTCGTATGAGGAGACCGAGCGCGCGATGCATCTTTCGCTCCGATGGGCCGAGCGGTCGAAGAGCGCCTTCGGTGAGCAGCCTGGCCGCGCGGTCTTCGGCATCGTTCAGGGGGGCACGGAAAAGGATCTTCGGGCCTATCAGCGCTCGAGGCGCTCGTCGAAATGGGCTTCCACGGCTATGCGATCGGGGGATTGGCGGTCGGCGAGCCGCAGGCGGCGATGCTGGAGATGATCGATGTCGTGGTCCCGCATCTCATCTTCGACAAGCCGCGCTATCTCATGGGCGTGGGAACGCCCGACGATCTGCTTCAGTCGATCAGGCGCGGCGTCGACATGTTCGACTGCGTGATGCCGACGCGCGCCGGAAGGCACGGGATGGTGTTCACCCGCCGTGGCCGTCTGAACCTGCGCAATGCGCGCTTCGCCGACGATCCGCGCCCGGTCGACCCGCTGTCATCGTCGCCGATGGCGCGCGACTATTCCCGCGCCTATTGGCGCCATCTCACCAAGTCAGGCGAGATCCTCGCGATGATGGGCCTGACCGAAATCAATCTGGCTTATTACCAGGATCTCATGTCGGGCGCCCGGCTCGCGATCAGCGAGGGGCGGCTCAACGCCTATATCGCCGAGGCGCGACGCAATTGGGCCGAGGGCGAGGCGGAAGGGCGCTGAGGCTGATAACCTCGCTTTCCTAAAAAAGGAAGATGAATTCCCGAAATTTCTAAACTTCCAAATCATCCAACAATTATTTCGCCGGTGGACGCTCGGCCGGACGTCCAGCCAAACTCCATTCGGGAGCGGTTGGTCGGCGCGCTCCAGCAACGCCGATATCGTTTCAACGAACAAGTAGAAGACGCCGCTCACCAAAAAATAAGGGGCGGACGCCATATGGCTGACCGCCCCTTTCTTCATTCGCGTCTTTGCGTCTTACAATCCCGGATATTTTCTACTATCCGTTCCGCGTATTGACGGCGGCTTTAGACTGTCGAACGCTTTTGTCCTCCCACAGACCCTACGGCGTCCGGCGCCAAACCTTTTGGCAGCGGCCTCCTTTTGGCATATGGACGCTAGTCCAATTTTTTGGCGATGTCACGTGGCTAAGCGCCTCTGCCATGCATATTTTTTCTGGCTTGGCCGAATTTGGTCAAATGTGCGCCGGCAAATGCAAAAGTGCTGTGCAGCCTGGCCATCTTGCCGCCTCTGGTCCGTCTTTCATCGGTTACGTGGATGCCGTAAGACCCAAGCCCAATGCTTGCAGCCTTGGAGAGAAAATGACTGCGATCGTCAACGTCGTCGGCCGCGAAATCCTTGATAGCCGCGGCAATCCCACGGTCGAGGTGGATGTCGTGCTGGAAGACGGCTCGATGGGACGAGCCGCCGTTCCATCCGGCGCTTCCACCGGGACGCGCGAAGCGGTCGAACTGCGCGACGGAGACAAGCGACGCTTCGGCGGCAAGGGCGTCTTGAAAGCGGTTGAGGCCGTCAATCGCGACCTTTTCGACGCCGTCTCCGGGCTTGAGGCCGAGGATCAGCTCAAGATCGATGAGACGATGATCGCGCTCGACGGCACGAACAACAAGTCGAGGTTCGGCGCCAACGCCATCCTCGGCGTGTCGCTCGCCGTCGCCAAGGCCGCGGCGGAAGCTTCGGGCCTGACGCTTTACCGTTACGTCGGCGGCGCCATGGCGAGAGTCTTGCCGACGCCGATGATGAATATCGTCAATGGCGGCGCGCACGCCGACAATCCGATCGACTTTCAGGAGTTCATGATCATGCCGGTCGGCGCGCCGTCGTTCGCGGAAGCCGTGCGCTGGGGCGCGGAGACGTTTCACGCGCTTAAGGCCGCGCTGAAGAAGGCCGGGCACAACACCAATGTCGGCGACGAAGGCGGCTTCGCGCCAAATCTGCCTTCCGCCGAGGCGGCGCTCGATTTCTGCCTTAAGGCGATCGACGCGGCGGGGTTCAAGCCCGGCGAGGACATGGCGCTCGCGCTCGATCTGCGCGGCGTCCGAGTTCTTCAAGGACGGGAAATATGTCTACGAGGGCGAAGGCAAGACGCGCTCGGTCGAAGAGCAGGTCGAGTATCTCGCCAAGCTTCAGGGCGCCTATCCGATCCTGTCGATCGAGGACGGAATGGCCGAGCAGGACTGGGCAGGCTGGAAGCTGCTCACCGACAAGATCGGGGGAAAATGCCAGCTCGTCGGCGACGACATCTTTGTGACCAATGTCGAGATCCTCGAGCGCGGGATCAAGGAAGGGGTCGGGAATTCGATCCTCATCAAGGTCAATCAGATCGGCTCTCTCAGCGAGACCATGGCCGCGGTCGATATGGCGCAGCGGGCCGGCTACACCGCCGTGATGTCGCATCGGTCGGGCGAGACCGAGGATTCGACCATTGCCGACCTCGCGGTCGCGACCAATTGCGGACAGATCAAGACCGGCTCGCTTTCAAGATCGGATCGCTTGGCGAAATACAATCAACTGATCCGGATCGAGGAGGAACTTGGCGATCAGGCCCGCTATGCCGGGCGCGAGGCGATCAAGGCGGTTTAGCCGAAGCCCGTAACTCCGCGTTAACCTCGTCGCCCCAGGATCGGCAGATGGTCCGAAGGACGCGCCTGCGCTCGATCGTGCTCCCGATCGTTCTCTACCTCGTGCTCGGGGTCGCGAGCGGCTACCTGGTCTGGGGCGCGTCCAATGGCGAGCACGGGCTCAAGGCCGCGGCGAAATTCGACGCCGAGGCGGTCGAGCTCAAAGCTCAGCTCGCCGGGCTCAAGGACGAACGGGCGCGCTGGGAGTTGCGAGTCGCGAGCCTTAAGTCCGAAAGCGTCGACAAGGACCTCCTCGACGAGGAGGCGCATGCGCTGCTCGATCGCGTGACCAAGGACGAAGTGGTCATTTTCCCCGGCGCCGCGCGGGGCCGCTGAGCTCCGCGGAGGCGCGCCGCCGGAGACGAAGGCCCAATTGACTTCACGAAATAAGGCTTCCTCGCGGGTCTCCGACACTTGATGTATTGACATCCGCGGCCGTCGGAGATGAAAGTTCATCCCTCTGCGCTATGGCCTCGTCAGCCGACGAAAGTGACGGGTGTTTCTCATGACTGAACTTTCGCACGCTCCCGAGCTTTCGACTTGCACGAAGATGACCGCCGGCTTCGCGGGCCTCGGTTGCCTCGGCTCCTCAGGCCGATGCGCGATCAGGTCTGCGGCCGCCTGATCGAACTGGGAAGAACACTCTCCAGGGGCCGCCGTCAGGCGGCCCTTTTTGTTTGCGCCGCCTTCTCGTCTTTGCCCGCCTCGCATTCGCCGTGTTAAAGCCGCCTCACATTCAAGGAAGGTCCGCCGCCATGAACGTCACCGCTCAAGCCCCCGTCACCGCGACGTCGATCCGCTCGAACTCATTCTTTTCCGCCGACCTCGCCGACGCCGATCCCGAGATCGCCCGCGCGATCCAACTTGAGCTCGGCCGTCAACGCGACGGCATCGAACTCATCGCCTCGGAAAACATCGTGTCGCGCGCCGTGCTCGAGGCGCAGGGCTCGGTGATGACCAACAAATACGCGGAAGGCTATCCCGGCAGGCGCTATTACGGCGGCTGCCAGTTCGTCGACATCGCGGAAAGTCTCGCGATCGAGCGCGCCTGCCAATTGTTCGACTGCCGCTTCGCCAACGTGCAGCCCAATTCCGGCAGCCAGGCCAATCAGGGAGTGTTCCTCGCCCTCATGCAGCCCGGCGACACGTTCATGGGCCTCGATCTCGCGGCGGGAGGACACCTCACCCACGGTTCGCCGGTCAACATGTCCGGCCGCTGGTTCAAGCCGGTCGCTTACGGGGTCGATCGCACGACGCATCGGGTCGACATGGATCAGGTCGAGGCGTTGGCGCGCGAGCACAAGCCCAAGCTCATCATCGGAGGCGGATCGGCCTACGCGCGCCACTGGGACTTCGCGCGCTTCCGTGCCATTTGCGATGGCGTTGGCGCATATTTCGTCGTCGACATCGCGCATTTCGCCGGACTGGTCGCGGGCGGCGCCCATCCATCGCCTTTCCCCCACGCCCATGTCGTCACCACGACCACCCACAAGACCTTGCGGGGCCCGCGCGGGGGCATGATCCTCACCAACGACCCGGAGCTCGCCAAGAAGATCAACTCGGCGATTTTCCCAGGGCTCCAAGGCGGGCCGCTGATGCATGTCATCGCCGCCAAGGCGGTCTCGTTCCGCGAGGCGCTGACGCCGGAGTTCAAGGCTTACGCGCATGCCGTGGTCGCCAACGCCAAGGCCTTGGCTGAGCCGATTCTCGCCGGAGGCTACAAGCTCGTGACCGGCGGCACGGACAACCACCTGATGCTGGTGGACCTCACGCCCAAGGGTCTGACCGGCAAGGCGGCCGAAGCGGCGCTCGACCGCGCCGACATCACCTGCAACAAGAACGGCATTCCGTTCGATCCGCAAAAGCCCACGGTGACATCGGGCATCCGCCTCGGTTCCCCGGCCGCCACTTCGCGCGGGTTCGGAACCGAGGAATTCGCCGAAGTCGGGCGGCTGATCGTGGAGATCCTGGATGGCTTGGCGAAGAACGGCGAATTGGGGAATGTGGCGGTCGAGGCGAAAGTGCGCGCGGACGTCGCTGACCTCACACGGCGGTTCCCCATCTACTGAGGGCGCCAGACGATCGAATGAAGGGCGGGCTCTCAGATGCGATGCCCCTATTGCGGCGGCCTCGATACGCAGGTGAAAGACTCGCGGCCGACGGAGGATTCCTCGTCGATCCGCAGGCGGCGCATCTGCCCCGATTGCGGCGGGCGGTTCACCACCTTTGAGCGCGTGCAGTTGCGCGAGCTCATGGTGGTCAAGAAGAATGGCCGCCGCGCGCCCTTCGACCGCGACAAGCTGATGCGCTCCGTCCAGGTCGCTTTGCGCAAGCGCTCGGTCGAGCCCGAGCGGATCGAACGCATGATCAACGGCGTCGTGCGCCAGCTCGAGAGCCAGACCGACGGCGACATCCCGACCGAACGGATCGGCGAATTGGTGATGGAAGGCTTGAAGGCGCTCGACGACGTGGCTTACGTGCGCTTCGCCTCGGTCTACCGCAATTTCCGCGAGGCGCGGGACTTCAACGCCATCGTGGGCGAACTTGAGGCTGAGCCCGAGCCGGCCCCGGCCAGGGAAGCGCCCCGCCAGCGCCGGAACGCCCCCGCGACATGAGCCAAAGCGCAGCCGCAGACCCGCATGAGGATCTGCGCTGGATGGAGGCGGCGCTCAATTTGGGTTCGCGGTCGCTTGGCCTTGCCGCCACCAATCCCGCTGTCGGCGCGATCCTGGTGAAGGACGGCGCGGTCGTCGGGCGCGGCGCGACGGCGCCGGGCGGCCGCCCGCACGCCGAGCGGATCGCCCTTGCCGAGGCAGGCGAAGCGGCGCGCGGCGCGACGCTCTATGTGACGCTCGAGCCCTGCTCCCATTTCGGTCGCTCGCCGCCGTGCGTCGACGCTGTCATCGCGGCCGGTGTCGCCCGCGTCGTCTCGGCGATGGAGGACCCCAATCCGCTCGTCGGCGGCGAGGGGCACGCGCGGTTGAGAGCCGCAGGAATCGCGGTCTCCGTTGGCGTCGGGGCCGATCAGGCGCGCCGCGACCATCTCGGCCACATTTTGCGCGTGACGGCGGGGCGGCCGGGCGTGACACTCAAGCTCGCCGAGACGGCGGACGGCTTCGCCTCCGCTGGCGCTCACGACGCGCGCCTGCGCATCACCGGGCCGATCGCCGATCTTCGCGTCCAGGTGATGCGCTCGACCCACGAGGCGATCATGGTCGGGATCGGGACGGCCTTGGGCGACGATCCGGCCCTGACCGTGCGGCTGCCCGGCCTCGATCGCAGGCCCTTGCGCGTCGTCCTCGACAGCCATCTGCGCCTGCCCGAACGGTCGCGTCTCGCGGTGACGGCGCGAGAGATTCCGACCCTGGTCATCGCCGGCGAAAGAGCGCCGGCGGATGCGGAGCTGCGCCTTCACGATCTCGGGCTGATGATCGAGCGTGTCCCTGTCGACCGCAACGGCCATGTCGATCTCGCCCAGAGCTTGCGGACGCTCTCGGCGCGCTGGATCACGCGGGTCTTCAGCGAAGGCGGCCCGCTCGTCGCTTCCCGGCTGATCGCGCTTCGCCTCGCCGACGAGGTCGCCCTCTTCACAGCTGACAAGCCCCTCGGCCGGGCGGGCGTCGCCGCGCTCGACGCGCAAGCCCGCGCGGCGCTTGCCGACGGATCCCGCTATCGTCCCGTCGAGACGCTGGATTACGGGCCGGACACAATGCGGCTCTGGCAGCGGGCGACCCATGATGACAACCTATTGTCGACTTGACAACATCATGACGTTTAGGCTACTCTGAAGGTGTGACGCGAGCCCAGCTAGCCAACATCGACGACAAAATCCGTCTGCGCCGGTCCCTGACCGACCTCATCCTCGTGGTGTTTCGCCTAAACGGCGCCCTGCTCGCCTCCGGCGACACCCTCGTCAAGGACATCGGGCTGACGAGCGCTCGCTGGCAGGTCCTCGGCGCCATCGCCTTGTCGCCGGTCCCGCTCCCGGTCGCGCACATCGCCAACAACATGGGCCTGACCCGGCAAGCCGTGCAGCGCTCCGTCGATGAAATGCTGAGCGATGGCCTCGTCCGCCTCGACCCGAACCCGCACCATAAGCGCGCGATGCTCGTCACAATGACCGAGCGCGGGACCAGCGCCTTTCGCGCCGCAAGCGAGCGGCAGGAGTGTTGGGCGAATGTGCTGGCGGCGGGCCTGTCGCCTAAGGGCATCGAAGCCGCGAGCGTTCTCATGCGTGAGTTGCAGCGCCGTCTTGTCGCTTCAGCCCCCTCACCCACCAGGACCGTTAGGTCCAGCAAGAAGGATGTTTGATATGCCGAAAATCATCGAGATGGACCGAACCGTCGCCCTGGCCGACCAGCTCAAGGACGAGGGTGGCGCGGTGGTTCTCGTCAACACGTTCGTCGTCCCGCCCGAAGACGCCGACCGGCTCTTGGCGGCTTGGGCCGCCGACGCCGCGATCATGAAGCGGCAGCCTGGCTTCATCTCGACCCAGCTTCATCGCGGCGTCGCCGGAAGCGGCGCGTTCCTGAACTATGCCGTCTGGGAATCGGTCGCGCATTTTAGCGCGGCCTTCGCTAACCCCGAGTTCCGGGCGCGGCTCGGCGAGTACCCCGAGAGCGCGACCGCGAGCCCCCATCTGTTCCGGCCAGTGGCCGTGCCAGGCATCTGCGTCGCGTGAGCGGTCGCGGTTTAACGGCTGGCCGATTTGCCGCGGCGCCCAACGATTTGCCCGGCCGCACGCTAGTCGGGATCGGGGCGAGACGGCAAGGGCGCGACCCCAGGATGCTGCTGTGGCGGCGGGTGAGCGGGCCCGCGATGCCGGCCTGATACGGGATTCGGTTGACGAGATCGCTTTGCGTCCAGCGCGGCGAAGCGCCTTCGGCCCCCCGGACCGCGACCAAGGCAAAGAATGTCTTGCCAGCGGGCTTGAGAATGATATTGTTTTTCAGAAACAACGACTGTGGACTTCGGATGTCAGGCTAGGCCGACCTTGCGAAACCGGCGAGACCGGAATCGGCTCCAAGCGTTTGATATCTCAGGAAACCGCGAAATGGCTGATTCGCCGCTTCCCATAATTTAAAGACTTAAGCCAGTGATGCGAAACGATTCGTTTCGCATCGTGAAATAAGCCTCAGAACCGGCGCGAAAGGGACCCTCCTTCGAGACGCGGCGCGTTAGAGACTCGCAAATCGCGCCGCAAGCCATTGAAATGGCTCAAAATGGACTCGCAAAATCCAAGCCCGTCTCCAATCGCCGGAAGCAATCACGCAGAGATCGCATGAGCGCATGAAGGGCGTTTTTAACCAAGCTCCCCTAGAGATTGAACAGCCGGCAGCGGCGGCTCGCGCCGCTCCGCCGCGGTTTTCGAACATATCCTTGAGAAAGTTGAGGGAATGAAGACAACCTTCATCGCGCTGACCTTCGCGGGCGCGCTTGCCGGGTTTGGCGCTCGCGGCGCGGAAGCCTGCACCTCGATGATCTTCAAGGCCGAGGACGGCACACGTATCTATGCACGGACCATGGAATCGGGCGCGTCGGACCTCAAATCGGAGATGATGCTCGCGCCGCGATCGATGGCCTTCTCCTCCGACCTCGGCGACGGCAAGACCGGCGCGAAGTGGAAAAGCCAATACGGCTTCGTCGGCGTCAACGCAGACGGCCTCCCTTACGCGACCGACGGCATGAACGAAGCGGGCCTCACCGTCGGGGCGCTCTTCTTTCCGGGCTTCGCCGGATATCAGGAAGTCAAGGCGGACGAATTGTCGACGACCGTCACCAACGTCGATCTCGTCAATTACATCCTCGGCAACTTTAGGAACGTGGATGCAGTCCGCGAGGCGATGCCGAAGATCCGGATCGTGCGCAACGCCGCGATTGAAAGGGAGTTCGGCACGCCTCTGCCCCTCCATCACATCGTCAGCGACGCGACCGGCGCCTCGATCGTCATCGAATATGTCGATGGCAAGCTTAGCATCGCCGACAACAAGGTCGGCGCCATGACCAACTCGCCCAATTATGATTGGCATCTCTTGAACTTATGGAACTATGCCAATTTAACGTCGCAAGCCTCTCGCCCGCGCGAGATCGACGGGGTTTCGCTCGCGCCCTTCGGAGCCGGGAGCGGCATGCTCGGATTGCCAGGCGACTCCACGCCGCCCTCTCGTTTCGTCAGAGCGGTCGCGTTCGTCAACACGATGGTCCCGGCCAAGGACGCGGCTGAAGCCGTCAGCGCCGCCTCAACCATGCTTAACAACTTCGATATCCCGAAAGGCCTCGTGCGCGAGGGCAGCGCCCAGGACTTCCATCTCGGCTACACGCAATGGTCGGTCATCGCCGATATGACCCACAGGGTCTATTATTACTGGACGATGTACGATCGCAGAATGCGGGCGGTCGACCTCTCGAAGCTGGATTTCGCCGACAAGGCCATTTCCTCCTTCCCGCTCGACAAGGTCCGCGCGGAGGACATTCAGGATCGCTCGGCCGACTTTCCGCGCTGAGCGCGCGAGGCAGCTCTTAATAATCAGCGTTTCGCCGCCGCGAGAATTGGCCCTGCTCCGTCCGCCTGCACAATCGCCGCCTCGGCGAGACCGGGATCGCTCCCGCGCGGCACGGGGAATGTCGCCGCTTCGCCGCGCCATTTGCCCAAGAGGACCATTTCGCGCACCACGTGCTTATAGGGCAAAGTGTGGCCAGCGTTCTCGCCACGCGGAATCGTGACCTCGACCACGCGCGGGATATAGCGCGCGAGCCAAACGTCGGCGCCGCCGGCGGGCGCCGCACCCCGTCCGACCGTCACCACTCCGCCCGAGAATCCAACGCTCGGGCCGCCGCCGCGCTCGCCTCGGCTCATGAGCCCGGCCAGACTTCCAGGCTCCAGGGCGTCGCCGGCGACCCGACCGTTGACGACCACCTGAGGGGTGTAGACGCCGTCGTTGCCCATCGCCCGGGCGTACGCGTACTGGCGCGCCGTCCAGGCGGCCTTAGAGAACGTGTCCTTCCAGCCGAGCCGGTCCCAATAGTCGACCTCAAACGCCAGCGCGAGCACGTCAGCGCGATCGCTAACCGCCCCGACGCTGGCCTCCGCCGGCGGGCATGACGAGCAGCCCTGGCTCTGGAAGAGTTCGATCACCGTCGGGTGCGCCGCATCAGCGGCAAGCGCGGCAGGCGCCGCGGAGGCGAGGAACCCCAAGGCTGCCACCGTGAGGCCGATTTTTCTTGAGGCTGACATGACTCCTCCTTTCCACGAGGCGCGTGCAAGCGTTCATCGACACGCGTTCGCCGACGAGCCGGGTTTGTTACGGTAGAGCGAGATGACAAATCCAGGACGTGGCCATCATGCGCTTAGGTGTTTTGCGCAGGGAGTTGCGGCGTTGTAACGTGGTAAGAGCAATACGCTTTGCGGTTGCGCTCTGCACGATTGGGGGAATGCGATGCAACGTCTGGCTTTGGCCTCAGCGGCGATCATGGGCTTGATGAGCGAGGCCGTCGCGGGGCCTCAGCCGCCGCCTCCGAGTCTGGATACGTCGCAGGGCATAGCGACGGATCTTTCTTTCATCGAGCAGCAGGTGTCGAAGACTCTGTCTTCGCTTGGCTCCACGCCACCGGCAAATCCCTTATATCCGGTCTCGGGGGGCGATGCCGGACCGTGGAAGACGACAAGCCCTTCGGACATCGCCCAAGGATGGACAAGCGGATTTTTTCCGGGCCAGCTTTGGCTTCTCTATCAGGCGACCGGGTCGACGACGTGGCGCGACGCAGCGCAGGCATGGACCGCCCCGCTGGCCACGCAGGCCGGGGACCATCCGTTCGACCCCACGGACATCGGCTTCATTTTCGGGACGAGTTTCGGCAATGGATACCGGCTGACGGGAGACCCAACCTACAAACAAGTCCTCAACACGACGGGCGCCTCGTTGGCGTCGCTCTACAATTCAAAGGTCGGCGCGGTTCAATCCTGGAGTTTCCCACAATACCACTTTCCCGTGATCATCGACAGCATGATGACGCTCGGGCCATTGCAGTGGGGCGCCGCTAATGGCGGCAGTTCCGCCTGGGCAGGAATCGCGGCGACGCACGCCCAGACAGTGACCAAAAATCTCGTGCGCTCGGACGGCAGCACGTTTGAGGTCGCCGATTTCGACCCGACGACAGGGGCGCTCCTGAGCCAGGGGACGTTCGCCGGCTATTCCGATAGCTCGACCTGGGCGCGCGGACAGGCCTGGGCTCTATATGGATTCGTGCAGGCCTATCAGACGTCGGACAATCCAGCGTTCCTACAGACGGCGGAAGACGTCGCGAACTATTTCGTCGCCAATTTGCCCGCGGACTTTATCCCCCCGTGGGATTTCGACGCGCCAGGATCGCAGCCTGTGGACACTTCGGCGGCGGCGATCGCGGCTGACGGCCTCGTCATGCTGAGCACGGTTGCGGGTACGAGCGCACTTAGGGCGTCGTATCTGCTGGATGCGGAAAACATACTGGGATCGCTCAGCAGCGATTACCTTAACGAAGACCCGAATGGCGAGTCCGTACTGATCGACGGCTTCCCGGGCGACGGCGGGACGAACACCGCGCTGATCTATGGTGACTATTATTTCACCGAGGCGCTGCTGCGATTGCAAAACGTGCTCGACGGGAAGCCCGGCTGGGTGCTGTATAGCCCGGTCCCCGAGCCGTCGACCTGGGCGATGATGCTCCTCGGCTTCGCCGGGATCGGCTTCTTCGGTTATCTCGCGTCCCGCAAAGCCGCGACGGCGAGCACATAACCAGGCGGTCGGCAGGCCGAGCGCTGACAAGAGCCGCCGCCAGCCGCGTATCGAGCGTTGGCGCCTGGTGTTTAGCTATTCTTGTGGCTTTGCTCGCCGGCCTTCACGTGCTGTTCGTGGCTTCCGCCTCGAGAACCAGCCATGGATTCCTCCTTTGCTTAGAGTTCAGTGGAGTTTCCGCTGGTCACCGACGGTGCTGGCGATGGCTTGGGTCCGCCCGAAGGCGATTATCCGCCAGGCGACAGACCTAGCCGACCCGAGGCCGAAGAACGGTGGGAGCGAACGGCTATCCGGTGATATTTGCGAGGCGTGGGAACCTCGTGGCGCCCTGAGCGTTGGCGACTTATGTCACAGGCGGTGGACTAGCGCGCCAGCTGAGGCCCATGATCGGCATCACAATTCCGGCATCGCCTACGCCGGGATCCTTTCCATGCTGCCCGCCGGATCTGTCGGCGAAACGAAAATAGTTCCCGACGGCCAATACCGCATTTGGCTGCCGCAGGACATCGTCGAGCGGCTGCGTGCCCTGCGCCAATCGGGCGAGAGTTTCAGCGGCGTCATTCTGCGGCTGGCGGAGCGCGGCTCCTTCGCGGCGATCGCTCGATAGACGTGTCGCGCTATGACGGGTTGACAACCGATCACGCCGTGCCCAACTCAGCGCACACGAAGCCGGTGTGGCCGATAAACAATGTCCTTGAAGCGTATGCTGGACGAAAGCGGAAGCTTCGATCCAAAAGCCGTTGCGATCATGCTGGAAGCTTATGAGGGAGTCGTCGCCGACCTGCGGTTGCAAGCGGCCGATGAAAGGGAAAAGGCCGCCAGGCTGGTCATGCAGCTTGCGCGGGGTCAGGCGGACCTGGATACGGCAAGTCTCCGCAACGGCGTAACTGATCTCATCCGGAATGAAGGCCGGAGCGGCCTCTAATCGACGCCGCGTGGCCCGCTAGGCGGCGCGGCTCATGGAGCCGGCGCGCCGAGCATGATCTCCGCTTCGCTGCGCGTCGAGATAACCCGGTCGATCAGGCCCCATTCGCGGGCGTGTTCCGAATCCATGAAGTGGTCGCGGTCCAATGTACGTTCGACCTCCTCGTAGGTTCTGCCGCGATGATTGGCATAAAGGCGAGTAATCCTTCGTTTGGTCTGCAAGATGTCCTCGGCGTGAATGAGAATATCGGACGCCTGCGCCTGGAATCCGCCGAGCGGCTGATGGACGTGGAGGCTGGCGTTGGGGAGCGCCGCGCGCTCGCCGGGCTCCCCCGCCATCAAGAGAAACCACCCCATCGACCGGGCGGTCCCGATGCACAGCGTCCGAACGGGCGCCGTGATGAATTGCATCGTGTCATACATCGCTAGCCCGCTCGTCACGATGCCGCCGTAGGATTGATGTAAAGGTCGATGGGTTTCTTCGGGTTGTCGGCCTCCAGGAACAGTAACTGGGCGCAGACGAGCGACGCCATCTCGTCATTGACCTCGCCGCTCAGAAAGACAATGCGCTCCCGAAGCAGACGGGAGTAGATGTCGAAAGCCCGCTCGCCGCAACTCGACTGTTCGAGAACCATGGGGACGAGCTGCATCGTGTCGCGCATGGCGCGAATTCCCTTCACGCTTCAAGATCGACAGGCTTTTAAGCCGCTCTTAGGCGGCTAGACTCATGGGGCGACAGTTGTCGTTGGCGCTTCTCCGTCGAGCGTCGTCCTCGATCCGATGGATGATTCGCAGCAGCGCTCCGCCCTGTACTCCGGGTTCGATCCGGAACGTCACGGTGCTTCCCGGGAACGGAGCGCCCTCCTCCTGCATGCGGTACCTGACCTCGACGCCGGGAATGGACGCGATGGGCTCGGGCGCGGCAAGGTCGGCTCCAGGCAGCCATCGCTCGCGAAAAGCCGCAATCGCGATGGCCCGCCACACCTTTTCCGGCGCCGCGTCGAGTTCGTATTCGACGGCGATCTCGACTTCCTCACGCGGCTCGGTCGCAATGTCACTCATTGATCCATGTCCTTCAGCAGCGTCGTGAGGTCGTCGATGCGACGCGGCCAGTAAGCCCGATATCGGGCGAGCCACCGGCCGATCCGGACGAGCCCCTCCGGGTCCACTTCATAGTTGACGAAACGGCCGTCTCGACGTTCGCGAACGAGGCCCGCGGAGCGCAGGACAGCGAGATGCTGCGACATCGCCGGCTGACTGATCGCCATTCCTTGCCGCAGTTCGCTCGCGTTCATGCCGCCAACCGCCAGCTTCTCGAATACGCTGCGGCGCGTGGGATCCGCCAACGCCCTGAAGATGTCGCTCTCCATGACAACAAATAAGCACATACTTATGTGACGCGCAAGCTGCTTGCGGTTCCACGCGCAGCGGAAGGAGCGCCTGCGATGGCGGCCGAGGTTGGCGCGAGCTATGGGGAGCGTATGGCTCGAACCGATTTCCGGACCCCGCGTCTGTACGTCTCCCAAGACTTAGCCGCACGCGCGGAGCTTAAGCTCGATCCTCAGCAGACGAATTACCTCGTCAACGTGCTGCGGCTTGTCTCCTTCGCTCCCGTCCTTCTGTTCAACGGCCGGGACGGCGAATTCATATCCGCCCTCGCGATGACTTCGCGCAAGGCTTCGCTCCTCGTCGGCGCGCAGACGCGCCCCCAGGAGAGGCCGCCCGACGTCGACTATCTTTTCGCGCCGCTCAAGCACGCTCGGCTCGACTACATGGCGCAGAAGGCCATCGAGATGGGCGCGCGCAGGTTGCGGCCGGTCATCACCCGCCACACCCAGGTCGCCCGCGTCAATCTGGAGCGCCTGCGCGCGAACGCGATCGAGGCTTGCGAACAGTGCGGGGTGATCTGGACGCCGGAGGTTGCGCCCGTCGAGACCCTTGCCGAAGCGCTCAAAAGCTGGCCGGGCGAGCGGCTGCTCGTCTTCTGCGATGAGGAGGCGGAACCGGCGAGCCCGCTCGACGCGCTGGGAGGCGCGGGCGCGGAGGGCGGCGTTGGCCTCCTGATCGGGCCAGAAGGCGGCTTCGACGATTCCGAGCGCGCCGCGATCCTCTCCGCGCCGCGCGTGCTGCGGCTAAACCTCGGGCCGCGCATCCTGCGCGCCGATACGGCCGCGGTGGCTGCGCTGGCGCTCATCCAGGCCACGCTCGGCGATTGGCCGAAAAGACACACTGGGCGATAGTTTGAACATCACGTGGCGCGTTCGCCATTTTGCCGCCACGATGCGGCTTCATTCCGACGAACGATGATTCACCATTCGGTTGGCGCGGCGCGCAAGGTTCATGGGGTTGTTGCGGCGGTGGGGGCGCCTTTGTTGGCGATCATAGCTGCCGGTCTATCCAATCCTGCGAGCGCCGGGAGCGGCGGCGCGCTCGGGCCTCAAATCCAGATGCGCGGGTCCTATTGCGGCGAGTCCGACGGCGATTTGCCTCCGAGTCGAGCCGGATGCGCGCGGATCACAGGCTACATTGCGGCTGGGGAGCGTTTCGGGTCGGACGATCGGATCGGCGGGCGCCCCAACCCGTTCGTTCCGCCCGATGAGCCGGGCGTCGCTGGCGCTCGCTCGTCATCCGGTCTCACCATTATCGGCGCGCCGCTGGGCGGCGACCGCTTTTTGGCGCCGATGGGTTCTGGCGACATCGCGCGCTGAGGCCGGAGCGCCGAGCCAGACGGCCTTGCGTCAGAACACCGCCTCCTCGAAGGCCGGCTCGACCGAGCGGCCCCATGGGCCTTCGTAGCGCTCGATCCAATGCCGCGCCGGCTCGCGGCCGCTCTCCGCGATCGCCTCGAGGGAACGAAGGTAGATGGTCTCGTCCTCGCCCTTTGCGTTGAGCCTCGCGCGCCGCTTGAGGCCGCCGTGGGCGATCGCCAACATATCGAGCGCAATCGCACGCAAGCTACGGCCCCGGATCTCGGCGGCGAGCCCGAGCAGAGGCGCGTCGTCGCGCAGCTTCTGCCGCTCCTCGGCGCTCCAGCCGCGCGTCAGCGCCTCGGCCGCGCGAAGGGCGTCCGGATCGTAGTAGAGGCCGGCCATCAGCGCCGACATCGCAACGATGCGCTCCGACGGGCCGACATCGGGCCCGCGCATTTCGAGATAGCGCTTGAGCCGGACCTCGGGAAAGATCGACGACAGGTGGTTCGCCCAATCGGCGAGCGTGGCGCGCTCGCCGGGCATTTCCTTAAGCCGACCGGCGAGCAGATCGCGAAAGCTCGCTCCGGCCACGTCCTGATAGTGGTCGCCGCGCTTCACAAAATAGAGCGGCACGTCGAGCGCGTAATCGACATAGCGCTCGAAACCCATGCCAGGCTCGAAGGCGAAGGGCAGCATGCCGGTGCGCGCCGGGTCGGTATGGCGCCAGATTTCGGAGCGCGCGGACATGAGGCCATTGAGCTTGCCGTCCGTGAACGGGGAATTCGCGAACACAGCCGCGATGGCCGGCTGCAGCGCGAGACCGACGCGCATTTTAGCCACCATGTCCTGTTCGCTCATGAAGTCGAGATTGACCTGCACGGTCGCGGTGCGAAACATCATGTCGAGGCCGCGGGTTCCGACTCTCGGCATGTAGCGCGCCATGATCGCGTAGCGGCTTTTCGGCATGACCGGCGTCTCGGCAAGCAACCATTTGGGGCTCATGCCGAGCGTGAGAAAGCCGATGCCGAGCGGTTCGCCCACCTGGCGGCAAGCGATCAGATGACGATCGAGCTCGATTGCGGCGCCATGCGCGTCGTAGAGCGGCGCGCCCGAGAGCTCGAACTGTCCTCCCGGCTCAAGCGAAATGGCGCCCTCGCCCTTCGCGTCGTAGAGGCCGATCAGGTTTCCGTGGTCCTCGATGCGCTCCCAGCCAAGATGCGCGTGCATCCCTTCGAGGAGGGCTCGAATCCCCCGCTCGCCGTCGTAGGGGACGGGAGCGTGATCTGCGCGATAAAATGGGATCTTCTCGTGCTCCGTGCCGACCCTAAACGGGCCTGCCGGCTTGCATCCGGCCTCAAGCCAGGCGACGAGCGCGTCCCGCAATTCAACAAACTCACTATCGACGACGTCGCGAGCCATAAAGGCGCTTACCCCAACGGCCGGCGAACCGGCGAACCGGCTAAATAGTCGCGCGGCTCAGACAATGCAAAGGGCGCTTCCGAAAGATACAGAAACGCCGTCGGCTTTGGGATCGCCTTAACCGTTACGGCAGGCGCCCGCCGCTAACCTAAGAGTCTTCGGGCGGCCTCATCCAATGTTAGGAACTTTCAGGCCTTATGCGAGGACTTTCGAGGATGCCTGCGATGACCAAGCTGTTGCATCAGTTCATGCTATGTCGCCAAGGGGTGACGGCGATCGAATACGCGCTTATCGCCTCCGGCGTTGCCCTGGCGATTGTGTCGGGCGTCAGCACGACGGGAATCCAACTGAGTTCAGCCTTTAGCCATATCGCCACCGCGTTTCCGTAACGGCGCGTCTCAGGGCGTTCTCGCTCCACGCCCAGCCGGCGCCGGCCGTAAGCCGACGCGAACGCCTCCTTCCATCCCCTTCGCGAGCCGCCAGGTCACCAGATAGGCGGTCGCAACAGCGATCAGGCCGAACACCGCCGCGCCAATGGCGAAGCCCAACATGCCCCCTTGCACTCCGCCGTAGCGGGCGCCGATCGTCACGAACGGAATCGTCCCGAGCGTCGCGCGCGCCCAGTTGAACACCATCGACAACACTGGAAAGCCCAGATTGTTGAACGATACGTTGGCGACGAACAGGCACGCCAGGAAGATCCAGGCCACCACCCCGTAGCGACAGTAAAATGCGAGATATTCCGCGCTCTCGCCCTTGGCCTCGAAAGCCGCGACAAGGGCCGGCTCCGCAAGCGCCAAAACCGTCCAGGCGAACAGCACGTAGCCGATCGACAGGATGAAGGAATCGGTCAGCGTCCGCTGTACCCTTCCCAGGAGTTTCGCGCCATAGTTCTGGCCGATGATCGGGCCGACCGATGCGGTGAGTGCGAAAACGACCCCGAAGGCCACAGGCGTCAAGCGATCGATGACGGCTGATGCAGCGATCGCTGGCTCGCCGAAATCGGAGAAGATCCTGAGCGTATAGGCAGAACTGACCGGCGCGGCCATGTTCGCCATGATCGCCGGAAATCCGATCGCCATGATCGGGCCGAAGTCGCCGCGCGCGGCGTTGAGCTTCGGCCGAGCGACGAGATCGTGCACCCTGACCGCGCCGAGCCAGCCGACGGCGAGCAGGATGAGACGAGAAAGGACCGTCGCCCAGGCGGCGCCATAGACACCGAGCCCCAAGCCGAAGATCAGCAACGGATCAAGAAATGCCGTTGCAATCCCGGCGGACAGCGTCACGTACATCGCGCGGCGGGCGTCGCCGACCGCGCGCAGCACGCCCGAAAACGTCATGCCAACGGCGAGCGGCACGTTCGCTGGGATGCTGATGGCGATGAACTTCGAGGCGACCTCGGCCGATTCGCCGTGCGCGTGCAACACAGTCGTCAGGACCCAATCGCGCAACACGAACATCAACGCCGAGGTCGCGATAGAGAGAGAAGCGGTGATGGTCAGCGCCGACGCAGCGAGCCGTCGCGCGCGCGGCCTGTCGCCGGCGCCGAGCGCGCGAGAGACGGTGGCCGAACTCGCAATGGTGAGCCCGATGTTGATCGACATGATGAAGAAGGTGACCAAGCCGACATAGCCGACAGCGGCCTTGAACGCCTGATCGCCAAGTTTCGACACCCAGAACAGCGACAGAAGATCGACGACGAACACGGCCATCAAGCCGATGGCGCCGGTCGCGGTCATCACCGCCACATGGCGCATCAACGACCCATGCGTGAACACGGGCCGCTTGTCGTGTGCGGCGCTGGGGGCGTTCAAGGCGGCTTCCTTCTGGCCAGGGCCGGGGTCTTAAAGGCTGACGGCGACGGAAGCTAGAGGCGCATTTTGTCACCGAGCACAAGATTTACCCTTGCGTGGGGCGATCTGCTCCTAAAGCCTCTCAGGCTTCGACGAACGACGGTTTCTTCGTGCTATCCTGCCATGGGGGTAGGCCGAAATGGACGAGACCCTTAAACTTGCGGCGATTCTGGTGTCCGACGTTGCCGGCTATAGCCGACTTACCAGCGCGGACGAAGAGCGCACGCTCACACGGCTTCGGCGGTCGCGAAGCGCTCGTCGCGGCGACTCTCGGGTGGCGAATTCTCTCCGCCGCCCCGCCGTCAACGAACGCGAGCGCGCCGGCGCCGCGCCTTTCCATCGTAGTGCTGCCCTTCGGCAACCTTTCGGGAGACGCGAGCCAGGATTATCTCGGCGATGTGCTCACCGAGGAACTCACGACCAGTCTGGCGCGTCTGCCCGACAGCTTTGTTGTCTCCCGCACTACGTGCTTTCGCCTATCGAGGTATGGCCGAGGACGTGAAAGCGATTCGATGCCGATCAAGAGGAAATGCTTCAAATGCACGACGAGATCGTCGCGCGTCTCGCCGGCGCGCTGCAAATCCAACTCGCGTCGGTCGAAGCGAGCCGCGTCGAACGGATGCATCCCGAAAATCCGGACGCCGAAGAATTGGCCTTGCAGTGCGAGGCGATCTATTTGCGTTGGCGAATAACGCCAAGCGTCGCCTGGGCCGGATAGGCGCTTTGCGAGCAGGCGCTTGAGCTGGATAGCCGCAACGTTCGGGCGCTCGCGATTCTGGCGGTGCGATCGCAATCGCGCATTACCAATCTCGTCACCTCGGACCCCGAGTCTGACCTTGCGTCGCCGACGAGTACAGCGCGCGCCCTCGCGCTCGACCCTAACAACCATCTGGCTCACTGCGCCAGGGCCTTTTTCCTCGCGTATCAGCCATCAGGACGAAGCCATCGAGGAAGCTGAACGGACGCTCGCGCTCAACCCGAGCTTCCTGCAGGCCTATTTCGCGTTTTGGGCGGCCAGCTGGACCGCCGGGCGCTCGGAGAAGGCAAACGAATATGCGGACATCATGCTTCGGCTGAGCCCGCGCGACCCGTATAGATATGTATTCCTGAAGGACAAAGGGATCGTGCTTTTTCTTCTTTCGCGCTATGAGGACGCAGCGACCGCCTTCGAAGGATCGATCGCGTCAAATCCTGAATACGCGATCAGCTATCTGTTGCGCGCCGCGTCTCTGACGCTCGCGGGCCAGGACAAAGAGTCCCGCGAAGCGCTCGGACGGTACGTTGCCCTCGGCAGGTCGGCGAAGTCGATCGCGCAAGTGAGGGCGCGTCAGCCCTACGACAGTCCATTCATCACCGCATATTACGACCGCGTGTACCAGGGCCTGCGCAAGGCAGGGATGCCGGAGAGGTGAATGTCGCAGCGGCCGCGCGCGACCGGGGCGCTGGTTTCGATCTTTTCGTTTGACCGCCCGATCGCCCGCGTCCTATCTGACGGCAATCTTCAGTCCGCTTTCAGGCGGCAAGGGAGGGGAAACATGCGCATCCGTCATTTTGCAATCGCCTGGGCGCTGTCGCTCACGACGCTCGTTTCCATCGCGCCAAGCGCGCTCGCCCAGCAGGCCGCGGCGATGAAATACTGCAAGGCCGATTTCGAGCGGCTTTGTCCGGGCGTGCAACCGGGCGGCGGGCGCATCATCGGCTGCCTCAAGGCGCACAAGGAAGAGGTGAGCATCGGCTGCGGCAAGGCGCTGCAGGCGATGAAAGCGAAGATGGGCCAGTGACGGCGAGCGGCGATCTCGCGCCGCTGCGATTTGGCTAAACGGTCATTGCGAGCGAAGCGAAGCCCTGCGCCTCCTGGATCGCCACGTCGCTGCGCTCCTCGCGATGACGATTCAGTCCGCGGGTCCTGCTCCCGGCGCCGTTCAGAACCGCTCGCCGACCATCTCCTCGCTTTTCACCCACAGCGCCGTGGCGTGCTCCGGGTCGAGGGCATAGGCGCGCACGCCTGAGGGAAGCTTCTCGCCCCGCGCCGGTCACCTCCGCTACATGGCAGTCCTGGCAATAGCGGCCGCCGACCTCTCCGGGCTTGGCGACGACGCCGGCCCAGACGGACGTGGCCGCTCCTTGCGGGATCGTTTTGAACTGGTAGGACGGCTCGCCACCGGCTGCGGCGATCTCGTTCATGCGCTGGATCAACTGCGCTCTCGCTTCGGCCGTCATGTAGCGGCCAAGTTCGGTCTGGATGCCGCCGGATGCACAGCCGTCGCGCGCACCCCATTGGCTTTATGGCGGCGGTCGAACTCGACGGCGAACAGGATGTTGGCGGTCTTCGAGCGGCCGTAAGCCACAAACTCGGCGTAGGGCGTGCGCTCGAAGTTCGGATCGTCGAGATCGACGTCGGCGAACCGATGACCGGCGGAGGACAGATTGACTAGGCGCGAGCCTGGCTTCATCAGCGACGCGACGCGGTTCACCGGCACGAAATGGCCAAGATGATTGGTCCCAAACTGGGTCTCGAACCCGTCGGCTGTCTTGCCGAAGGGGCAAGCCATGACGCCGGCGTTGGCGATGACGAGGTCGAAGGGCTTGCCGTCGTCGACCAGCGCATCGGCGCAAACGCGGACGCTGTCGAGCGAGGCGAGATCGAGCTCCACGAGCTCGAATTTGCCGCCGTTAGCGGCGGCCGTGCGCACCCCTGCAGTCGCCGCGTTGGCTTTGGGGAGGTCGCGGGCGGCGCCCACCACTTCGGCGCCGTGAGCCACGAGCGCTCGCGCGGTCTCGACGCCGAGGCCGGCCGACACGCCCGTCACCAGCGCGCGTTTTCCACTAAGGTCTACCCCCTCGAGCGTCTCGTCTGTAGTGGATGTCGCGCCAAAGGTTTTCCGCCATGATTGTCTCCCGATCGAAATGCTAAAGGTGTCGCGGCTTGGAGAGTTGCCCGAGGTTCGAAGCCGGGATAAACGGAGGGCGCCTCCGGCCGATATACGGAGGATCCCTCCGCTTGACAAGAGGAGACGAGAAATTTGAGCGCCGACGTGACACGCCGCGCGCCCGCCGGAAAAGCGCCGGCTGCCGTCCGGAAGCCCCGCGCCGACGCCCAGCGTAACCGTGACAGCCTGCTTGAGGCGGCCAAGGCCGCGTTCGCGAAAGCAGGGCCGGCGACGAGCCTCGACGAGATCGCGCGGCGGGCGGGGGTCGGGATCGGAACGCTTTACCGCCACTTTCCGACCCGCGACGCGGTCGTCGAGGCGGTCTATCGCCGCGAGGTCCAGCAATTGGCCGGCGCGGCGCCTCGCCTGATCGAATCTCTTCCACCCGCTGAGGCGCTTCGCGCCTGGATGCGCCTCTTCATCGATTATATCTCCGCCAAGAGGGTTATCGCTCCGGCGCTCAAATCGTTGGTCGGTGGCGGGTCGGCGCTTTACGCGGACTCGAGCGCGCGAATCAATGAGGCGATGGCGCTGCTCGTGGAACGCGCGCGGGCGAGCGGCGACATCCGCCCCGATGCGGATTCCGCCGATCTCCTGCGAGCGCTGATCGGCTTCGCCTATGTCAATTCGGCGCCAGACTGGGAGGCGAGCGCGCGGCGTCTCATTGACCTCCTGATTGATGGCCTAAGATCGCAGCGCGGCGAGCAGCCGAGGCCCGGCCGCCTCGCCACTTAAGGAGCTAGGCATGGAAATCAAGCGAAGCGGTTCTCAGCCGTCGACCAAAGGATCAGCGGAATATTTCACCGGCGTGGTCCGCATCGACCCGCTGTTCGCGGTGAACCCTCCCGCGCGAGCAGCCGGCAATGCGGTCACGTTCGAACCTGGCGCGCGTACGGCGTGGCATAGGCACCCGCTCGGTCAGGTGCTCATCGTCACCGCCGGCTGCGGCCGGGCGCGGCGCGAAGGCGGCCCGATCGAGGAGATTCGTCCCGGCGACGTGGTGGTCTTCGCGCCCGGCGAGAAACATTGGCACGGCGCCGCCCCCACAACCGCCATGACCCATATCGCCATCCAGGAAGCTCTCGAAGGCAAGGCGGTCGAGTGGATGGAGAAGGTCACAGACGAGCAGTATCGGGGCTGACATCCGTTTCGCCAATCTGACGACGCTTTCGATCGCCAAGGCGCGCGAACGCGCCCGCGAGGAACGCCGGCCGGCCATTTCACGCGCCGCTGTCGGAGTGTGATCCTCGTCACATCGTCTCATGGCGCGTTATGGCTATATTGAATCATGAGATGAACGGTTGTGAAGGGAAAGCGCCGGCAGGTTATGGAGATGCGACGATGTCGCGAATTTTCACAAATTCAAGCTTCTACGATGAGAGCCTCATTGACCACCGTAACGAGCGGCCGCTGGCGATTGCCTTTGCTACGATCGTTGTCGTTTGGATGGCGTTTGGCTTGTTTTCCGTGTCGGGTCAGCTCCATGCGCAGTCGAGCCATCTCGCGGACGGCTACGCGCGGGCGATCTCGACCGTGATGAAGTAGAGCCAAGGGTGTTCACCGCGCTTGCATAGCCAAGCGCTTTCGAGTAAATAACGCCCGTTCAGAACCGCCCGGCCGTAAGGGCTGCCGTGGCGGTTCTTTTGCTTGTTCCAAGGCAACCGGGGCGTTCCGCCCCGCCAAATTCAAAAGGGCGTGAGGCCCTACGGAGAGCCAAATGCCCAAGTTGAAGACCAAATCGGGCGCAAAGAAGCGCTTCAAACTCACCGGGACCGGCAAGGTCGTCTACGCCCAACGCGGCAAGCGCCATGGCATGATCAAGCGCACGGCCAAGCAGATCCGCGATCTGCGCGGCACGTCGATCCTTTTCAAGACCGACGGCGACAAGGTCAAGAAATACTACCTGCCGAACGGCTGAACCTTTCCCGGAGAATTTGAACGATGGCACGCGTCAAAAGGGGCGTCACCGCCCACGCCAAGCACAAAAAGGTGCTCAAGGCCGCCAAGGGTTACTTTGGTCGGCGCAAGAACACCATCCGCGCCGCCAAGGCCGCGGTCGACAAGTCGATGCAATACGCCTACCGCGATCGCAAGAACCGCAAGCGTGAGTTTCGCGCCTTGTGGATACAGCGCATCAACGCAGCGGTGCGCGAGCATGGACTGACCTATAGCCGCTTTATCTCGGCTCTCGCTGAAGCCGGGATCGAAGTGGATCGTAAGGTGCTGTCCGACCTCGCCATTACCGAGCCCGCGGCGTTCACCGCAATCGTAGAGCAGGCTAAGGCCGCGCTGCCAAAGGCCGCCTGAGGCGGCCGTAATCCCGTCCCCCCCGGGAACGGGGAAAGGCTTGGCGAGGCGGGCCGTCCCTATGACATGGGAAGCTGCAACCTGCCCGCCGGGAGTCTATGAGGATGTCGGACCTTTCCGCCCTTGAACGGGAGACGCTCGCCGCGATTGAGAGCGCTGGCGACGAAACCGCGCTCGAGGCCGCGCGCGTCGCCGCGCTCGGCAAGAAGGGATCGATCTCCGCGCTTCTCGCCACTCTCGGCAAGCTTGCGCCGGACGACCGCAAAGCGCGCGGCGCGGCGATCAATGCGCTCAAGGATCAGATGACGGAAGCGCTTGTCGCGCGGCGCGCGGTGCTCAAGCGCGCTGGGCTCGAGGCGCAGCTCAGACGCGAGGCGGTCGATGTCACCCTGCCGGTTCCCCTGCCCGGCGTCGAGACCGGCCGCATCCATCCGATCAGCCAGGTGATCGACGAGATCACCGACATTTTCGCCGAGATGGGCTTCTCTCTCGCCGAGGGGCCGGACATCGAAAGCGACGATTTGAATTTCACCAAGCTCAACTTTCCCCCCGGCCATCCGGCCCGCGAGATGCACGACACGTTCTTTCTCGAGCCGGACGCTAACGGCGAGCGGAAGCTCCTGCGCACGCATACGAGCCCAGTGCAGGTGCGTACGATGTTGAGCCAGAAGCCGCCGATCCGGATCATCTGCCCCGGACGCACCTATCGCCGCGACGCCGACCAGACGCATACGCCGATGTTCCACCAGGTCGAGGGCCTTGTCGTCGATCAGAGCGCGACGCTCGCCAATCTCGAAGTGGGTGCTGGAGGAATTCTGCAAGGCCTTCTTCGAGGTGCCGCACGTCGGCATGCGTTTCCGCCCGAGCTTTTTCCCCTTCACTTCCCCCTCGCTCGAGGTCGACATCCAGTGCCGCCGTTCGGGGGGGAGATCCGTTTCGGCGAGGGTGAGGATTGGCTCGAGATCCTCGGCTGCGGCATGGTCCATCCCAATGTGCTCACGAATTGCGGCCTCAATCCCGACGTCTATCAGGGCTTCGCCTGGGGCATCGGCCTCGATCGGCTGGCGATGCTCAAATACGGCCTGCCGGACCTGCGCGACTTCTTCGACGCGGACCTCCGCTGGATCAATCACTATGGCTTCAAGCCCCTCGACATTCCGACGCTTGCGGGAGGATTGAGCGGGTGAGTTCCCTTAAGGATTTTGGCCGATGGCCTGGATTAAGAACTTTGAGAAGCGAGACGGCAAGGGAAAGCTCCAACCGTCTCAAGTTGTGGGTGTAGTCAAAATCTTCGAGCCGACCGACGGCAACCCGGTTGTGCAAATCGATACCAATGGATCCGCCGATAGAACCAATCCCGGAAAGCAGAGCCAGACCATCCAACTGGGCCGAGAAGCCGCGAGAGAACTCTTCGACATTCTAAAACGCACCTACGACTTCAAATAAAGCGACGCCTCCCGCCGACACGAACGATGAAATTCACTCTCTCCTGGCTCAAAGACCACCTCGAAACCTCGGCCTCGCTTGGCCAGATCGTCGATACGCTGACCCGCGTCGGCCTCGAGGTCGAGTTCAGTTGAAGACCCAGCGCGCAAGTACGACGGCTTCGTGGTCGGCTCCGTCATCGAGGCGAAGCAGCATCCCAACGCCGACCGGCTGAAAGTCTGCATCGTTGAAGCCGGCGGCGGGCCGGTGCAGGTCGTGTGCGGCGCGCCGAATGTGCGCACCGGCATGAAGAGCGTGTTCTCCGCCGTGGGGACCTATATTCCCGGCAAGAAACTGACGCTAGCCAAGGGCGTCATCCGCGGCGTCGAATCGAACGGCATGCTTTGCTCGGCCGCGGAGCTCGAGCTGAGCGAAGATCACGACGGCATTATCGAGCTGCCGGACGACGCGCCTGTTGGCGTGGCTTATGCTCAATACGCTGGGCTCGATGACCCGGTCATCGACGTCGCCGTGACGCCGAACCGTCCCGACGCCACGGGCGTCGGGGGCATTGCGCGCGATCTCGCCGCGGCGGGCCTCGGCAAGCTGAAGACGCCGGCGCCGAAGTCATATCAAGGCGCGTTCGACTGCCCTACGCGCGTGCGCCTCGATTTCGCCTCAGGCGACAAACATCTCTGCCCCGCTTTCGCTCTGCGGCTGGTCCGTGGCGTGACGAACGGCCCTTCCCCCGAATGGATGCAGAAGCGACTGAGAGCCATCGGCCTAAGGCCGATCAGCGCGCTGGTCGACATCACCAATTACATCACCTTCGACCGCGGGCGCCCGCTGCACGTGTTCGACTTCGCCAAGGTCGCCGGCGATCTCACGGTGCGCCGGGCGCGGTCCGGCGAAGGCGTCCTCGCCCTCGACGGCAAGACTTATGCTCTGGACGAGAGCATGGTGGCGATTGCCGACGCGAAGGGCGTCGAGTCGATCGCTGGGATCATGGGCGGCGAGCATTCCGGTTGCGACGAAACGACCCGCGACGTCCTGATCGAGAGCGCTTTGTGGGACCCGACCAATATCGCCCATACTGGCCGCAAGCTCGGCATTATGACCGATGCGCGCTACCGGTTCGAGCGCGGCGTCGATCCCGATTTCTGCGTCCCCGGATGCGATCTCGCAACGGAGCTCGTGCTCTCGATCTGCGGCGGCGAGCCTTCGCGCATGATCGTTGCGGGCGATCCGTCAACGCCGCGGCGCGCGATCCCTTTCCCCTATAGCGAAGTCAAGCGGCTGCTCGGCGTCGATGTGCCGCGTGAGGAAGGCGAGGCGATTCTTCGTCGGTTAGGCTTCGGGATCGAGGAGGGCCATGTCCTTGTCCCCTCCTGGCGCCCCGACATCCAGGTGAAGGCCGACGTCGTGGAGCAGATCCTGCGCATCGTGGGCGTCGATCGCGCTCCGCCTGCGCCCCTGCCCCGGCTCGATGACGGCGTGCCGAAGCCCGTGCTCACGCTCCTGCAGAAGCGCACGCGCCTCGCCAAGCGCACGCTCGCCGCGCTGTCTTTGCGCGAGGCGGTCACCTGGTCCTTCGTCCCCAAAGCAGCGGCGGAGCTATTCGGCGGAGGCTCGCGATCGCTCGCGATCGCCAATCCGATCGCCGCCGACCTCTCCGACATGCGCCCAAGCCTCATCCCAGGCCTGGCAGCGGCCGCCGAACGCAACGCGCGCCGTGCCATAAGCGACGTGGCGCTGTTCGAGGTCGGGCAGATTTTTCTTGGGGCCGGTGAAAACGACCAGCGGATCGCGGCGGCGGCTGTGCGGCGCGGCCGCGCCAAGGCTGACGCGGAAGGCCGGAATTGGAGCGGCGGAGGGCTCGTCGATGTCTTCGACGCGAAGCGCGATGCGATGACGCTTCTTTCGGCGCTCGGCGTGAACGCGAACGCGGTGCAGATCGTCCCCAGCGGCCCGTCGTTCCTGCATCCGAGCCGTGCGGCGACTCTCCAATTCGGGCCAAAGACAGTCGTAGGATGGTTCGGACAATTGCATCCGAGCGCGTGCGAGGCGCTCGACGCCGAAGGACCGATCGTCGCCTTTGAGATCACCCTCGACGCCATTCCCGCGCCCAAGATAAAACCGACCAAGACGAAGCCGAAGCTCATCCGCTCCGACTTCATGGCCGTAGAGCGGGACCTTGCCTTCGTCGTCGGCGAGACGGTCACCGCCGCCGACATCCTCAAGGCTGCGGAGAGCGCCGGAGGTTCGCTCGTCGCCAGGATCGGCGTGTTCGACGTCTATCGCGGCGAAGGCGTGGCCGAGGGCGCGAAGTCAATCGCCATTCACGTGACCTTGCAACCACACGAACGCACGCTGACCGACGCCGAAATTGACGCCTCGGTATCCAAAATCGTGGCCGAGGTGTCGAAAAAGACCGGCGCCACCCTCAGGAACTGAAGCCATGGCCGCTCGCGCCGCGATTGCGCTTTCGCTTGCCGCTCTTGCTTGGGCCGCAACCGCGGAGGCCCAAGACGATCCTGCCTGCGCAAAATATCGCGAACCCATGGCGTACAACTTGTGTCTCGCGCAGCACGGGCCCAAGGCGAACAGCATCGGGAAACTTAGTGGCCCCCAACCCGGTCAAGCTGGGCAGAATCGGGTTTGGTACGGGCAGGCGCACCGCCAGGCGCGGGCCGCACGGTTCTATAGTCCGCAGGACGCCCGCCGCGTCCATGGCCGCATGCATATGGAGTTTCGCGTCCGCTGACTAAGGGCTTAAGATCATGAGCGCGGCGCCCGAGCCCGCGGAAAATAGCGCAGGCGCCGCGCTCGTCCCCGCGCTGTGGGAGATCAGCGCGAGGGCCGCGCTTCGCGCCAAGCCCCAAGGCGCGGGTACGCGGAATCATCATCTCGGGTGGCCAATCGCCCCCCGACCATCCTTCTTCTGCTTCGGACCGACCGAGACCCCACCCGACAAAAACCGGCGTATACGATTGCGCGGGCCCTGGCTGTGATGGCCGTCACAGTGTGATTGAGAAAATGCTAATACAGTGCAACTCATCGAAAAGTTGCGGGTATTTGCACACGCCTTCTCCCCATTTATGTCAGCCCAAAGCCGTCGGGACAGGGTCAAAGCGCTTGACGTAGGGGCCGGCGTCCGCCACCGTCGCCGGGGATCATCGGCGGCGGAAGATGGTCATAAACTCGCTTTCAGTCCATCCTTGCTTCAAAACGCTCGATCCGGAATCCTGCCAGGATCTCGATCGCCAATGCACTTGGCTCAAGACGCCAGCGGGCGCGTGGGTCGTTGGCCAGGCGGACAACGATCGCGACGTCTATTTTGTCCTGACCGGCCGCCTGAGGATGGCGCTCCACGGGGCGGGGCGCGACCTTGTTTCTTCCGACATCGAGGCGGGTTCGTTTTTTGGCGAGTTGAGCGCCCTCGAAGGCGTCCCCGGCTCGCTCAGCGCCTTCGCGCTTGATGACTCGACGCTAGCCAAAATGCCGAGCACGGTCTTCGTCGCCACAATGTTCAACCACCGCCCGCTCGGGGAAGCGGTGATCGCGGCGCTGGTCGTGCGCAATCGCGCAATGACACGCAAGGTGGCCGAGGCGGCGAACATTTATGGGAACCGCCTCGCCTCTGCCGACCCGGCGCCGTGGCGATCGGCGCGGAGCCGCTTTGACGTGGGCGCCGAAATCGGACATGTCAGCGCCAATCAACGACGGGCGCGACGATGGTCATAAGCTCGCTTTCGGGGCACCCCTGTTTCAAGACGCTCGATCCGGAATCCTGCCGGGTTCTCGATCGTCATTGCACCTGGCTGAAGACGGCGGCGGGTGCCTGGGTGCTCGGTCAGACCGCGAGCGACCGCGACGTCTATTTCGTGATGACCGGACGCCTGAGGGCGGTGTCCCACGGGGTGCGGCAGGACCTGATTTTCTCCGACATGGAAGCGGGTTCCTTCTTTGGCGAACTGGCCGCTCTCGACGGCGGCCCCCGCTCGCTCAGCGTCTTCGCGGTCAATGACTCGACGGTTGCGAAAATGCCGAGCGCGGTCTTCGTGGAGACGATGTTCACTCACCGCCCGCTCGGCGAAGCGGTCGTCGCGACGTTGGTCGCGCGCAATCGCGCGATGACCCGCCGGGTCGGCGAACTGGGGGCGCTCGACGTCCGCAGCCGTGTCCACGCCGAGCTCCTGCGCCTCGCCCGCCCGGACCGCGAAGATCCCAAGCGCGCCATCATCCTCTCTCCCCCGAACCAGTCCGAGCTCGCCTCGCGCATCAACACCCGCCGGGAAACCGTGTCGCGCGAGATCAACGCCATGGAGCGCGAAGGCCTAATCGAGCGCCGGCGAGGCGCGATCGTCATAAATGACGCGCTCAAACTCAGCGCCCGGCTCGAGGCGACCGCGATCGGCGCGTAATGGCCCTCGTCCGCTGACCCCGTAACGGGCCCGTCCGGCCGATACAACCTGGCAGCGCGAGCTCGTGCAAATAAACGCAACCAAATGCAAATGAAATCGGCACAAACGCTAGTAAATTCGCTAGCGTTTACTACCGTTTATTTTTCCGAATCCGGACTTTTCAACGGGTTACGACCAATTCAAATAAGGAATTTCGACGCTTCTATCTCTGGTTGTATTCAGCGGCTCGAAACCGCGCCAACTCCGTCCTTCACGATCGTCACGCTTCTTTCATTCCGCCGGCCCGACCCGCGCCCGGATCGGGGATCAATTTCCCTTCACCGAGCATAATAACCACCACTTCTGCTTTACACAAGAAAATGTTGCCCTACAATTTGTTCGGATTTCCTCGGACAATTTGGGCCTTGTAGCGCTCCCCACCCTTGACCCACCCAAAAGAAGATCCGTTGATCTCGACGCCCATGCATTCCCACGCGCCTATGTCGCCAGAGCCAACCTCCTCCCTGTCAGGACCCTCTCCCTTAATGAAGTACCGAACACAGAAGTTCCGGCCCGCTATGCGCCACTCGCCCACATAAAGCCCTTCCGCCTCGGCCCCGTGGATGTAGCCGTCGGGTTGATAGTATTCGGCGTAAGACTTCCCGTCCTCCACGCCCGAGATCGTGTTTCCAACGATGGCGTGGCGAATGTCAGCATTGGTCGTCAGGACAGCACCGAAGCTTAGGCTCGTTACCGATAGTAAGCCCGCCAATCCCAATATTGCCGCGCGCATCGCATAACTCCGAGCCGCCTGGATTACATTTCTCGCGATCCTAGCCCCCTTCGAGGCACGTTCGTGCCCTTGCCTTCGTGGCTAAGAGCGCGTCCAGCGCCGATCGCTCTAGCTCCATGAGGCGGGCTAAGGTGATCGTATGCCGCCCAACCCCATCATCAGCCAAAGTTGGGCGACGAGCAGGACGATGATCGCCACATATCCAATGATCGAGTGTACGAGCTCTTTGCGGGCATGACTCGCCTCGGTCAAACGCGCGTTCGCGAGCTCATATTGGTCCAGCGCGTACTGGATCGAATCGTCCAACATCTCCATCCGATCGTATAGGGACGCGCCGGAGACGAGCTCCGCGAAAAGCCGCTTCGAAGGTTCGGCGAGGGTGGGATCCAATTGCTCTATGCTTCTGCTGACGCGCAGCCAAGCTATCTTCCTGCGCGCCGCACTCTCCGTGATCTCATTGATATGCCGTTGCCTTCTCTGATCTCGCCGCGTCACCGCATGAGTCAGATCAACGTTCGCCTCAATCGAAGGCCACTCCGATTTCACAGCCGCTTCCAAGGCCAATGCTTCTTTTTGCACGATGCTGAACCGGACGATCGCGTCGAGCGCGGAGTGAATGTCGCGTTGGCTCGCGTAGATCACAGCACGGCCCTCGTCCCATACCACCCGCACGGTGCGAACGTCCGCTCGCACCATCGCCTCTTTTCTCTTTTCGCCGGCGCCGCGCATCCACTCGTCAACGTCGCGTTCGACTGTCGAAGCCCTGTCCACGCTGGGCGGCATCCAAACCACTATCGCTGTGCCGTCAATCTGTGGTGCGGTTTGTCGGAGCGCGACTGACAGCGCCAGCGGGGTCAAAAGGGCCGTGACGTTCCGAGGCTCGGCGATCTCGATCGTCTCAACTCCGCTCGGGTGGGCCTTTGAGTCTTCTGCGAACTCGATCCGCCACGCCTGCGGCTGAATCTCGGTTTCGACGCCTGCTGCTAGGAAGTCCAACATGATGACTGCCCTGTCTGCTCTCGCTCTATGGGTGATCCACTCGGATATCTTCGATCAGTTGAGTGCAACGACCGTCCTGACCTTATCTTTCGCGTCTGCTGCGGGCGCTTGCTCGAGCCTCGGTGAGCTCGGCCTCGATGCCCGTTCGTAGACGCAATAGAGAAGGCTTTCCGCGTCTTCGTACCACTGGCTGGGCTCTCCTCCTGGAGCCCGCGCCTTCTCCCACGCCTCACCAAGACGCGAGGATCCTCGTCCGCGCCGCTCGGACGGCTGTAGCCGGCGTTCGTATAGCGCGTGCACGAATCCGACCGCATAGAACTTTTCGGACCAGTCCCACCGGGAGCAAAGGACCCGCACATCCTCGAGCAAGTTGAAGCGTTCGATCACCTCGATCGTGAGGTCGGTCGTTACAGATCCGAGAAGCACGCCGTGCTTCGTCACACGGTGAAGTTCCGCGATCACGGCCTTCGCCTTGTCCGGCGCCGATCGGTAAAGCCCCGTCTCGATCACGGCGTCGAACTCTTCGTCCGCGAAGGGCAAGTGGGTGAAATCGCAATGAAAGTTGTGGTTCGCTAACTGGGGCGGGGCCGCGAGGCTCGCCTCGCGGCTGCACTCTACTCCTATCGCGTCGAAGCCAAGCGCCCTAAGCGCGCCTACCATCTGTCCGGCGCCGGAGCCGACATGAAGCAGCTTGGCGCCTCGTTCCAACTCCCAAGTGACCTTCAAGATGTCCCCGATAGCTTGCACCGACATCAATTCTGCGACGTGCTCCAGCGCTTCATTGAGGGCCGCGGCGTGCAACTCAACTATGCCAGCCTCTTTCAGCGACTGCGGGTGACGGCGTTTGAGAACGTCAGTGAGTATGATGTCGCTGGCCACCTCGGCGGAGTCCATCACCCCGTTGATCGTCGCGTCGAACATATAGTCGCCGACCATCACAAGGCCCGGCGTATGAACGGGATCCGGGCGGTGGTTTATCTGGCGCGAACGCACAGGCACGCCGCCCGGAATTGCGCTGACCGAGGCCGCCCACCGATGGACCCGCCGGTCCAAGAGCAGCTCCTTGCCCTGCGCGAGTTCCCTAGGCAACGCGTCCAGGCACTTCTGCTCGATCTGTTCGTCGAAGTCGTTCAGCAGCGCCAGAGCCGCGTTTCCGGCAATAAGGAAGGCCAAGAGCCCATAACCGGCGTAGTCGTAACGCCCGCTTTCGTCATAGATGCAGCACCCGTCGAACGCGTCGAGCATCCACCAGTCCGCCGAGATCGTCTCGCGCCAGAACGGACGTTGGAACAAGAAGGTTGCGCGGAGGTAGTGCCCTGGGCGATCGAAATAGGCGATGTGCCTCTCCATCGCGAGATCAAGGGCTTCCGACCGCCAATGAATTGTCGAAAGCGCGCTCAGCGGCAGGGCGACAACGACGTAGTCCGCAATGACCGTCTCCTCGAAGCCGTTCACCAGCATTTCGAGTTGGTACGCGCCGCCCTCCGTGAGCGGTTCGATCGCCGTCACATTCGCATTCAAGTGGATCTCGGCATCCAGCTCCTCGGCGAGGCGGGTGAGGATCTGTTCGTTGCCGCCCACGACGGAGACGATGTCCATGTAGCCGTCGACGTCCATCAGGACATTTTTGAGGAAGGTAAGCCCGTTTGTCTGGTGCGGGGGCGCGGCGACGTCGCTATGCGCCATGGCTCGGATGTAGCGACGCGCGGCGTCGTCTGTGAATTCTCTCTCAAGCAGGGCTGTGCCCGAAATTTTAGCCCACGGATGAGCGTTGTCCTCTTCTGCGACTGAGAAATAGTAGGCTTCGGGACTGAGCAGATCCGCGCAGCGCTTGCGAAACGACAACGCTTCGTCGCGGGTCCGCTCTCCAAAGGACTTCGCGAGATCGCCGGTCTCAAGAAAGATCTTGCCGTCGAGGACGCACGGGCGGCCTTGGATATGCTTAATCTCCAGACCGATTTCCTTGACGATGAGATCATGCAGCGGGTCGGGGCCTAAACGCGAATAGTCGTAGATTTCCGCAACTCCGGCCTCATATGGTCCGATGCCCGGAAACTGGCCCGTCTTGAGCTTTCCCCCGAGGCGGTCCGCCGCCTCAAACACCGTGATTTGGCAACTCGGGCCTGCTTTGGCGCCCAAATGCCAAGCCGTGAACAATCCCCCCGGCCCGCCGCCGATGATCGCAACTCTGAATGGCCTCGAAATCCGCGGTGTCAGTTATCCGGCCAAATTCAAGGGCACCGCTCGTTGCGCCGCCAGCTTCAAGAGTTGTCCTTTCCATGGTTGCTTGCGCCTCTGCTTGGCTTCCTGCTGGCCCCTTAGCTTGGTTTTAGGGCTTAGCGCTTTGCGCTGGCGCCACAGTCCACTCGACGAACTGAACCGGCTGACCGCCGCCGTTTGCCAGAACAATCTGTTTGTCGGCCGACGCCGGCGACCATTCCGTCATTTCGAACGCCTTGCGCACCTCCGGGTTTTTCGGTCCGGCGGCGGCGTCAGAGCCTTCCGGGAGCAAGCCAAACGTCAGTTCCCCATTTTCGACCATTCGCACGGTCGGATAGTGATCCGTCTTCACGATCCGACTGCCGGGCGGAAATCGTCACGTTCCGGATGGCGACCGTCATTGCCCCTGCCTTGAGAATTTCCTTTTCCGCGTCGCCAAATTTGGACGTCGGGATCTGAGCGAATTCGGCAAGGCCATTCGCCTTGAGGTACTGTTCGCTAAAATCCTCCGTACCCTCGGCCCAGGGACCGCCGACAGACAATCCAGCGAAGACGTACGGCTCAGACCCCCGATTTTCGGTCCGTGACGCGGGCAGGACAGCGTAATTGCAAGCCATCATGTCCCCCGGGTCCGCTGTGTGTTCGGAACTCTCGGCTTGGACCCCTCCCGCGCTGAGGAAGCGGCACATCGGTGCGGGATCTCCGGTGATGACGGCCGAACCGCTCAGAGTCATTTCGACATAGGCCCACTTTGGAGCCGCGGCCGTCTCCTCCACGACCTTCCCCGCCGGCAAGGAATAAAACTCCGCCCAAATTTCGCCGCCAGGCGCCATGCCTTCGGTCGAGATCGTGGCGGAACCGCTCATCGACGTGATGATCCCGGGACCAGTCGCCGCGGTCTGGGCCACGGACACCAATGGAAAGGGGGTTATCGCTCCCGCCGAGATCGCAACCGCAGCTACCGTACGCAAGAGATCACTTTTCATTGAAGCCTCCTCGTCCGACGCCCGCGTCACGCGTGTTCGGCGACCTGTGCATCGAGGGGTAAGTACCAGGGACAACACCTCTCTGTATTGACGTAGATCAATAGAGAGACGGTATTCTTTGCTGTTGAGATACACTTCGACGACCGCTCATCGCTCAAAAATTGGAAGCTGGCTGCGCAAAACCGGAACATTGTTTCTCTCCCATCGCCGAGGGGAACGATCGATCCATTCGGCGCCTGCGCGGGCGCGATGGTACCCACGACGGGCACTCATTGTGTATCTGCGAGCAATTTCAGGAGTTCGGCGCCCGAGCGCCCGCCGGGCAGCTCGCGATCCATGCCGCTCACGTGCTTGACGATGTCGTTCAGGCCCAAGCCCCATTGCGGCAGTTCGTTATAGTCTTCGGATTGAGCCTTCGCGGCGTCAGCCCGAAGGCGTGGAGCGCCGCACAGAAGCGGTTCTGCAGATTGGCGTAATAGGCGCCGCCCGCCGCCGAGACGGTTCCTGCGGCCGTACCTCAGAAGACAATTCTTAAGTCCGGCTTGATGGGGTCGGGCAGCACGTGCAAAGGCGCGCCCATTACCCTCCTGCTTCACTTCGCCCAGCGGAACCCCGAGCGGCTTCGAGCGCAGCTTTGCGCGTCACCGCAGCGTGTAGCGGTATACGTTGCTGTCCCGCTTCTGAAACCCGAGCTTCTGGTACAAGCGATTGGCCGCCTCCCCCGAGGGGCGGGAGGTCAGATCGACTGTCCTCGAGCCGGCGGCTTTCGCCAGGACCAGCGCTTCTCTGGTAAGCGCCTGCGCAACGCCTTGTCCTCGATATCGTTCGTCAACGACGACGTCTTCTATGATTGCGCGTATGCCCGTCGGAATCGCGAAAGTGACCAGCGTCAGCATTCCGACGAGCTTGCCGGATTGGCGGACTGCCAGCAGGACGGTTCCGGGGGCACTGACCATGGTCTCCAACTCTTCCTGGGTGGGCGCCTTTGCCGACGAGGACAATTGACTGACCAGAGCACGGATCGAATCCGCCAAGGATGGCGTGATCGCGGTGATTGTCTCGATCTCGAATACAGCCATCTCAAATCGTTTGGTTATAGGCGCCCACTTCGGGGTTCTCGCGCAAAATCCGGTCTACCGCCTCGAACATTGAGCGCATGCGCGCTTCCGACGCCGGACTCTCTACGACGACCACCAGCTCCGGTTTGTTCGACGAAGCGCGGACCAGTCCCCACGTGCCGTCCTCCACCGTGACCCGGACCCCGTTCACGGTGACGAGATCGCGGATGGGCTGCCCAGCGAACGGCTCGCCGCGGGCCTGCATGGTCTGGAGCCGCGCGACAACTCGGTCGGCGACTTCGTACTTAATCTCGTCGTCGCAATGCGGCGACATGGTCGGCGAGCCCCAGGTCTTGGGCAGTTCGCGATAGAGATCGGCCATCGACTTCCCCGGATTGCGGTCCAGCATGTCGAGGATAGCGATCGCGGTGACGAAGCCGTCGTCATAACCGCGCCCCACCGGCGCGTTGAAGAAGAAATGCCCCGACTTCTCGAAGCCGGCGAGCGCATTCAAGTCCCTCACCCGCCGCTTGATGTGCGAATGGCCGGTCTTCCAGAAGTCGACCTTGACGCCATTGGCGCGAAGCGCGGGATCGGTCGCGAAGAGGCCGGTTGACTTCACGTCAACGACGAAGGTCGCGCCCATGTGCAGCGTCGACAGGTCGCGCGCGAGCATCACCCCGATCTTGTCGGCGAAAATCTCCTGGCCCTCGTTGTCGACAATTCCGCAGCGGTCGCCGTCGCCGTCGAAGCCGAGCGCGAGGTCGGCTTGGGTCTCCTTCACTGCTGCCGCCATCGCGTGCAGCATCCGCATATCCTCGGGGTTCGGGTTATAGCGGGGAAAGGTGAAGTCGAGTTCGCAGTCGAGGGGAACGACCTCGACGCCAAGCGCGGTCAGGAGCTTGGGCGCGAACGCCCCGGCGGTGCCGTTGCCGCAAGCCGCGACGACCTTGAGAGGGCGGCGGAGCTTCGGCCGGCTGGTCAGATCGGCGATGTAGCGCGCCGGGAAGTCGGGGACGAATTCATAGCCGCCTCCCGCCTCCGGACCATAGTCGCCGGCCAAAACGATGTCGCGCAGCCGCGCCATCTCGTCCGGGCCGAAGGTCACCGGCCTCGCCGCGCCCATCTTGACCCCGGTCCAGCCGTTGTCGTTGTGGGAGGCGGTCACCATCGCCACCGCGGGTGTATCGAGAGCGAACTGGGCGAAATAGGCCATCGGCGTGAGCGCGAGCCCGATGTCGCGGACATAGGCGCCTCCCGCCATAAGGCCAACGGTCAGCGCGAGCTTGATCGAAGCCGAATAGCTCCGGAAGTCGTGGCCGACGACGATCTCGCGAGGGACGCCAAGCTCTTTGAGGAGACGTGCGAGGCCGAGCCCGAGCGCTTGCGCGCCCATCAGGTTGATCTCCTTTTCGATGAGCCAGCGCGCGTCATATTCGCGAAAGCCGGTCGGCTTCACCATCGGCTGCGATTCAAAAGCGTAGCTGTTGGGGGAGAGTTTGGGCGCGGGTTTGGGGAACAAGCGGACCTCAGCCATCGGCATGCCAGGCGCGGCGCGCGGCGACAAGCTGGCGCGGGCTTAGACGAGCCGGACGACCGAAGCAACCGGCGACCGCCGCGCCCGCCTCGAAGCGGACAGCGCGCCGGCGCTTGACCCGAATGCGCGAACTGTTAAAACCTCGCGTGCAGTCCTGTTGGAGGCGGAGCGAGGGGTCATCGCTGCCCGCAGGGACGAGATATCTCTCAATAGTGTCGGGGCGAAACGAACGGGAGGTCACCGAGCGCCGAGCGTGAAACGCGGGGGTCGGCGCTCTTTTGTTGATGGAGTTCGGCCGTGAATCTATCCGATCTGCGCTCCACTGGCGTCCTGGCGGTCGTGCGCCGCGAGGTTCGTCCTATGTTTTCGGAGTTGCGCCGGCTCTATTTTAATAAAGTCTGGGGAATGGATATTCAGCCTGGTTGCCGGATTTCCTATTCAGCGAAATTAGACAAGAACTATCCTCGCGGCATTCACGTTGGCCAAGACACCGCGATTAATTTCGGCGCCTGCGTTCTCGCCCACGACACTGTGCGGGGACTTCACGTCGATACGTGGATTGGCAAGGAATGTAACATTGGCGCTCAAAGCATGATTTTACCAGGGGTTAGAATTGGTGACAATTGCGTCGTTGCCGCAGCCAGCGTTGTGATGAAGGACGTTCCATCCAATTCGCTAGTCGCCGGCAACCCGGCTCGGATTATGGAAAGGGGTATCAAAACCGGCCGATTGGGCATTATCGATCGCACTGTCCGGCCGGACTTCGGAACGCCTTCGGCCGTACCTGACGAAACGGCTCCCGAAAAAGCGGCTTCGTGAAGCCGACCGCCGGTTGACTTCATAGGCGTGAACCCATGACCATCATCGACCTCAGCGGCCGCGTGGCCATCGTGACCGGCGCGTCGCGCGGCATCGGGCGAGCCGCGGCCGAAACTCTGCTCAAGGCAGGGGCGACCGTCGTGCTCAACGCTCGCGCGTCGAACGAAGCCTCAGCGAGCTTCGCGGAACTGGAGAAAGCCTATCCCGACCGCGTGACCGCGGTTTACGGGTCCGTCGCGGAGAGCGCCACCGCGACCGCGCTCATCCAGAGCGCCATGAAGCACAAGCGCCTCGACATTCTGGTCAACAACGCCGGCATCCTGCGCGATAAGCTCATCGGCATGATTTCGGACGCCGAGATCAACGAACTGTTCGACGTCAATATCATCGGCTTGATCAAGATTACCCAGCTCGCCGCGCGCTTGATGTCGAGACGCAAGAGCGGGTCGATCATCAACATCTCGTCGATCGTCGGGAGGCGGGGAAACGCTGGACAGACAGTCTATTCCGCGACCAAGGCCGCCGTCATTGGGGCGACGTTTTCCGCGGCTAAGGAGCTCGCGCCGATGAACATTCGCGTCAACGCGGTTGCGCCCGGGCTGATCCAAACCTCGATGATCGAGGCAATTCCTGACGACAAGCGCAAGCGCCTCGAATCGCAAGTCGCGATGGGTCGCGTTGGAACCTCGCAAGACGTCGCCGACACGATCCTGTTTCTGGCCTCTGACCTGTCGTCCTATGTGACGGGGCAGATCATCGGAGTTGATGGCGGCCTCATTGTGTGAGGCCGATCGGACATCGCGCTAAGGGATCGATCGCTGTCAGCAATTGCTATGAAAGATGTGGACCACTCCTGCGGCGGACTTCTTCCGCTCATCGCGTCCCTCGAGGCGGCGCCAGCGGTCTATGACGATCGTAGCGACAGCTGGCTGACGCGCGAAGAGCTGCGGAATGCGAGCCTTGATCTCGCCAAGAGCATCGCCTCTGAACAAAAGCGTCTGGTCTTTCTGCTCTGCGGCGTCAATTCCGAAACGATCATCGGTCTTCTCGCCGCGGCGGCTGCAGGCCACGCGACGGCGCTGATTGACCCAGCGCTGCCCGAGCACCCGATGACGAGTCTCATCGAGTCGTATCAGCCCGATCTCATTCTGGGGGCGCGCGGCGCGATCGAGAAACTGCCCGACATCGGCAAGGCCGCGGCGGGCTCGTCGCCGTCTCGCGCAGGCGCCGTCGAATGGATCGCGAGGGAGAACGGCTCGTCGTTTCAGCCCATCGACCCAGCCTTGCAGCTGCTTCTGTCCACGTCGGGGACGACCGGCAGCCAGAAATATGTGCGACTGTCGCGTGAGGCCGTTGTCGCCAACGCGCGTCAGATCGCTCGGGCGCTGGCCATCGACGAACGTAGCGTCGGCGTCGCCCATTTGCCGCTGCATTATTCTTACGGGCTTTCCGTTGCGACTTCGCATCTGACGACCGGCGGCCGACTGTGTTTCATTAACGATTCGATCACTTCGCCGAGCTTCTGGTCAAAGATTGGAACTGTCGGCGGATCGCATTTTCCAGGCGTGCCCTTCCACTATGTCGCGCTCGCCCGCCTGGGCCCGAGCCTCGTGCCCGACTCCGTCAAGACCTTCACGCAGGCTGGCGGAGCGCTCGACCTTCGCGTTCAGACCAAGATCCGGGAATGGGCGGCGCAGCGCGGCGGCCAGTTCTACGTCATGTATGGGCAGACAGAGGCCTCCCCGCGCATGGCGACGCTGCAGCACGAAGATCATTCTCGCAAAGCAGGCTCCGTGGGCGTCGCCCTGGATGGCGGCCGATTCTCGATCGTTGACGAGAACGGCTTGGCCCTGCCGGCCGAGGCGGTCGGGACGGTGGTCTATGAAGGCCCCAACGTCATGTTGGGTTACGCCATGTCGCGGGCCGACCTTGGCAAGGGCGACGAGATGAGCGGTCGCCTCGAGACCGGCGACCTTGGACGGCTGGATGCGGAGGGGTTTCTTTACCTGACCGGCCGCACCAAGCGTTTCGCCAAGATCGCCGGATATCGCCTGGGGCTCGACGAGATCGAAAGGGAGCTGTTCCCCGTCTGCCCCGTCGCCTGTCTCGACCTTGGAGAGAAAATCGCGGTCGCGCACGAGCAGGAGCAGGATGCGGCGCTCAAGGCTCGCGTCCGCGAGCTCGCCGACACATATAAGGTGCCCTCGTCGAGCTTCGCATTGCGCAAAGTCGCGCAGATCCCGCGCGCCGCGAGCGGCAAGATCGATTACGCGCGCCTGAAGGATCTCGTGAGTGTTTGAGCGTCTCCTTAACCAGCCGCCCTATTCGCTGAGGCAAGCCGATAAGGAGCCGCTTCTGCTCGAAGGGCTCAACGAGCTGACGCGCTATCATTACGAGAAGAGTCCCGAATACGCCCGGATAATCGATGCGGCCTGGGACGGCCTTAAGACCTATCGCTCGGTCGCCGAAGTTCCCTATCTGCCGGTGAGCCTGTTCAAGGAAATGGAATTGAAGAGCACCACGCTTCCGGCGATGGTCATGCGCTCGAGCGGCACGACCGGACAAAGAACGAGCCGCATCATCATCGACAACGAGACGGCGCGGCGTCAGTCGGAAGCTTTGGTCGCGTCATTCCGGCCCATTCTCGGTGCCCGCCGTTTGCCGTTCCTCGCGATCGACACGAAGGACGTGATCAAGCCGACCGATCTCACCGCGCGCGGCGGCGGCGTCTTGGGCATGATGAAGTTCGGCGCCAAAACAGCCTTCGCCCTCGATGCGCAACTGCAAATGGACAGGGGGCTTGTCGAGACTTTCGTCCGCGCGAACGGCGCCGAGCCGTTTCTCATTTTCGGCTTTACCTTTCTCGTTTGGGACAAGCTTTACCGGGCGTTCGCGGACGGCGAGGTCGACCTTTCGAACGCAATCCTCATTCATTCGGGCGGCTGGAAAAAGCTTGAAGCGCAAAAAGTCTCCAACGCCGAGTTCCGGGCTGCGCTGAAGCGCCGGTTCAATTTGACCAGAATTTTCAACTTCTATGGATTCGTCGAGCAGATCGGCTCCGTCTTCATCGAGGGCCCGGACGGATTGCTCTATCCGCCCAATTTCACCGACATCATCGTGAGGCGACCGCATAGCTGGGAGCCCGCGGAGATCGGAGAAGACGGCGTCATCCAGGTTGTGTCGCTGCTGCCGCGATCCTATCCGGGCCATAGCGTGCTCACAGAGGACATGGGCGTCGTAGAGACGATCGACGCAGGCGCCGGCGCCCGTTTCGGCAAGGCGATCCGGGTTGTCGGCCGCGCCCCGAAGACGGAGCTCAGGGGTTGCAGCGACGTGATCGCCGCGTGAGCCGCCAAGCGCGGAGTGTTTCGAGTTGACTCAGAACCGTCATTGCGAGCGGAGCGAAGCAATCCAGGAGTTGCCGGGCGCCCTGCGGCTCTTGATTGCTTCGTCGCCGGGCTCCTCGCAATGACGATAAAGGTCCGACGTGATCGCCGCGTGAGTGGCGGAGCGGGGACAGATCCGTGACCGACGTGCTCACCTATGGCGCCAGCGCGCGCGACGCGGCGGTTGAAGAGACCGCACTCTTAATGAAGCTCGACCAAGCTCGCCAACAGCTCGCGGCGCCGTTCGCGCCCGAGCGTGTCGAACTGATCGCGAGCGTCGCCGACACTCTCCTCGGCGCGAAGCGGTCAACCGCCTCTGGCCCAGCCGCCCATTTCGCCTTCTGGACTCGCCGCGCGGCGCTCATGAAGCTCGCGGCGAGTTTCGCGGCGCGCGTGCCGCAACACGCGCTGGTGCGACCCCGCGGCCTTGTCTTTCATCTGCCACCGCAGAATGTCGAGACGGTCTTTCTCTACTCCTGGACCCTCTCTTATCTCGCCGGCAACGCCAATATCGTGCGCCTGCCGCAAGCGATCAGCGCGCGCATGCGCGCCATTGTCGACCTCTTCCTCGAGCGGCTGGAAGCGCAGGGAGACGAGTCGCAATTGTTCGTTCACTACCCCTCGCAGGGCGACCTCGGCGCCAAGATCTCCGCGCGGAGCGACGCGCGCGTCGTCTGGGGCGGCGACGCCAAGGTCGCGCTGTTCGCCCCCCTGCCCTTACGGAACGGCGGAAAGTCGATCTGGTTCGGCGATCGCTTCTCGTTTTCGACGATCAATGGGGCCGCGCTCGACAAGCTGGACGAACCGGCCCTTCGGGCGCTCGCCAAAAAACTGCACAACGATGTGTTCGTCTTCGACCAGATGGCGTGCTCGTCTCCGCATGCGCTCTATGTCGTCGGCGACGCGGCGAGGCATTCCGCCGGGGTCCGGCGCCTCCTCGACGCATCCGCGCTCGAATGGACGATGGACGATCCAAAGGCCCATGTCGGGCACGCGATCGGCAAGATGACGGCCGCGTTCTACGCAGCGGGAACCGGACGCGCCTCGTCAGTCAGCTGGCAGAACACCAATCTGACCAGTGTCGTGGCGAGCGCGCCGGAGCGTCAGGATCTGCGGGTCGGCGGCGGGTTCCTCAGCGTCGTCTTCATCCGCTCGCTCGCCGAGGTGCCGAGCTTCATCCGGGAGAGCGACCAGACGATCACCTATTTCGGCTGGGAGCGCAGCGAGATCGAAGCGGCGGCCGCATCCCGGATCGGTCCGGGCGTGTCGCGCTGGGGCCCGATCGGGACGGCGCTCGACTTCGATTTCATCTGGGACGGCTACGACATCCCGTTCGAGCTGACGCGGCTCATTCGCATCTCCTGAACGGCCCCTACTGGCGTAGGATCAGCATGCCCTCGCGCTGCTCGACGCTCGTCAGCCGCTTGAGAAAGCCTTCCCCGAGCAGGTTCACTTCGCCCGCCTCGGGCGCGAGAATGAGAGCCTCGACATCGTTCATATAGAGGCCGTCAAGGCTCAGGCTTCTCAGGATCGTCGGGTAAGCGGTCGACAGGCCGTTCGCGGTCTGCATCACGCGCTTGCGTCCCCCTGAGGGACTCAGGCCCAAAAGCCTGGCGGTGGAAGCGGAGACGCAAACCTCGCTGGCGCCCGTGTCGACAAGCATCCGCACCGGAACCCCGTTGATCAAGACTTCCGCCGCGTATTGGCCGCGCTGGTCGGCCTCGAGTGAGGCCTCCCGATAGCCGGACGATTGGCGCTGAGCCGGCTCCGGCGGGGCGCCTCGGTCGGAGCGCTCTCCGTCGCGCGAGCGGCGGAAGCAGGCTGAGGCCCCGGCAATCGATCCAGGAGAAAGGACGACCCGAGCAGCGCCAGCGCCACGCCGACCGTCGCAAAAAAAATCGCGCGTCCTAACATCGCCGCTCCGCCCGGCGCCATGCGTGCTTCGCCGGCCCGGCCCTCAAAGCATGACGGCGAGACGCGAAAATCCGGTGAATCGATTAGAGCGAGTTGCTCTTGGATTGAGGCCGGCTCCGACCACAATCTATTGCAGAAAATTACGCGCTCGCCGGAGGGACGGGCGAAACGCTCCTGTTCAAGGGAGACGATTTCGCCCTGACCGACATTCGCGCCGCGTAAGCGCCCCCGCGCGGCGTCTGTCAGCCGATAGCAATCAAAAAACCCGTCACGCCGCGTCGTGAAGGATCACGCCAAGCGTGAACCGTTCGCCGCTTTTGATGCGGCTCACGCCATGGCGCAGATTGACCCGATAAGTCCCGCGCGTCCCCTGCACCGGGCGCTCGCGCACCGCGAAGATCACGCCGTCGCCTTGGCGGAGGGGCACGACCTCGGCGCGCGACTGCATGCGCGGGCGCTGCTCGGTCAGAACGAATTCGCCGCCGTCAAAATTGCGCTGGGGCTCGGAGAGCAGGATCGCGACCTGCAGCGGAAAGAGGTGCTCGCCGTACACGTCCTGATGCAGGCAATTGTAATCGCCGGGCCCATAACGCAGCAGGAGCGGCGTCGGGCGCGTCTGACCCGCCTCGCAGCAGCGCGCGAGGAACGCGTCGTGCTCGGCTGGATAGCAAACAGAAACGCCCATCGCTTCATTCCACCGGTCCGCAATTGGCGCGAGCCGCGAATAGAAGCCCCGGCGAAGCGCGACGATCAGCTCCGGCAGCGGATAGGCGAAATATTTGTACTCGCCTCGGCCAAAGCCGTGCTTCGCCATCACGATTCGCGAGCGGAAGCGGGAGTCGTCGGGATAGAGCGCCGCCAACGCGCGACAGATCTCCGGCGAGATGAGTTTCGGCGCGACCGCGCAACCGAAGGCGTCGAGGTCGCGCTCGATCGTAGGCCAATCGAGGGCGCCGATCGTGGCCTCGATGGGCGCGCCCTCATCCGGCCCTTCGGGCCACCTTCTCCCCGAGGGAGAAGGGTTTCGCCCCCTCTCCCTCGAGGAGAGGGTTGGGGTGAGGGCTTGGGCTCGCGCCTTCATCACGCGGCCTCCCGATCGAGGAGCTTGCGCTTGCGCTCGACGCCCCAGCGATAGCCGGAGACGTCGCCGTCGGTGCGCACGACGCGATGACAGGGAATCGCGACCGCAAGCGGGTTGGCGCCGCAGGCTTGCGCCACCGCGCGCACGGCTTTCGGCTGGCCGATTGCGCGCGCAATCTCCTTGTAGGTCGCCGTCTCGCCGGGGGGTATGGCGCGCAGAGCGGCCCATACCTTTTGCTGGAACGCGGTGCCGCGGATGTCGAGCGGGAGATCCAGACGCTGACCCGGCGCCTCGACGAGGCCAACGACCTCAGCGACCATGCGCTCGAATCCGGCGTCGCCGCCTTCGAACTCCGCATTCGGAAACCGGTCCTGCAATTCGCGCACCAGCGCATCCGGATCGTCGCCCAGCGTTATGGCGCAAACGCCCTTTTTGGTGGCGGCGACCAGCACCGCGCCGAGCGACGCCTGCCCGACCGCGAAGCGAATGACGGCCCCCACGCCGCCGCGCTTGACCGCGCTCGGGGTCATGCCAAGCCGAGCCGCCGTGCTTTCGTAGAAGCGGCTCGAAGAGTTGAAGCCTGCGTCATAGATCGCCTCGGTGACCGTCTCCGCCGTGAGCAGATTGTCGGCCGCGCGGCGCGCCTGCGTTTGAGCCGCATAGGCCTTCGGCGTCACGCCGGTGATCGCCTTGAAGACGCGGTGGAAGTGGTGCGGGCTCAAGCCCGCGCCCGCGGCAAGCTCGGCAAGCTTGGGCGCCTCGTCCGCCTGCTCAATCCGTTCGCAAGCCCGCTTGACCGCCTCGACTTGCGGATCGGGCGCGCCGAGCCTATGGGGCCGGCAGCGCTTGCAGGCGCGATAGCCCGCGTTCTCGGCCTCTGCGACAGTCGAAAAGAAAGAAACGTTCTCCCTCTTCGCCGGTCGCGAGGCGCAGCTCGGCCTGCAATAGACGCCGGTCGTGCGCACGGCGAAGCAGAACTTGCCGTCGAATGCGGGATCGCGGCGCTTGACCGCCTGCCAGCGCTCCTCGTCGCGAGCCGGCGCCCGTGCGGCGCCGGCGTGGGCGGTTTCGGTCATGGGCATAGACATAAGCAGGGCTCCGGGGTTTGTCTTGTTCCCCGTCTATGCCGATCCATAAGCCGCCGAACTCCGGTCCTTGCGGTGCAATTCCTGAACCTCCGGCCCTCAAGGCGTCTGGGCATGGAAGGCGCGGCCGAACTCGAAGATGGTGTCGGCCATCGCCTGAACCGGCGCGCTCGGCCGGCCGAGCGCTGGGACGACGACGAATTCCGTCTCGCCGAGCGGCGGCAGTCCGGCCTCAAGACCGACGGCGACCGTTCCTTCCGCCTTCAGACGCGCCGATTGCGCGCCGACGCCCAGGCCGCCAAGAACAGCGCCGACCAGGCCGGAAAGCGAACCGCAAGTGCAGGCGATGCGCCAGGAGACATTCGACTTCTCGAGCGCCGCGAGAACCGCCTCCCGGGTGATGCTGCGCGGCGGGTAGAGAACGAGGGGCAGCGCCCGCTCAGGATCACGCCGCCAGTCCGGCGCCGCGATCCAGACCATCTCTTCCCGCCAGACCGTGTGGCCGCGCCCGTCGCCTGCCCGCCGCTTGGCGAAAATGAGATCGAGCGCGCCCTCATCCATGCCTGAATAGAGATCGGCGGCGAGCCCGACCGTCATCTCGATGTCGACGCCAGCATGCCTGGACGAGAACGCCCGCAGTACCTGCGGTAACAGGCTCGACAGCGCGAAATCCTCCGAGGCGCCAAAGCGGACGCGGCCCCTGAGCTCCGCGTTGGAGAAATAGCGCTCGGCCCGGGAATAGGCGGCGAGAATCTCGCCGGCGAGCACGGTCAAAGCCTGCCCGTCGACGGTCAGCGACACCTTGTGCGTGTCGCGATCGAACAGACGCCGGCGCGTCTCCGCTTCGAGCCGGCGCACCTGCTGACTCACCGTCGACTGGCGCACGCCGCGCCGCCGCGCGGCTTCCGAGAAGGACCCGGTCTCGGCGACGGCCAGGAAGGTCACGAGCAGGTCCGGATCGTAGGTGTCTGTCATCACCACGGATGATAACTGAAACCATGGAGAACGTCATTCCGAATGAGCGTCAGACGAGGCATATTTTGCCGATCATGCGCCATAGTCTCTCTCGCATCGCGCCCGACACTTTCACCATGCTGCTCGTCGCGACGGTCGTGTTGGCGAGCATGGCGCCGCCAACGGCTGCGTTCGAGACGCCGGTCAGGATCGCGACCGACGTCGCGATCGCCTTCATGTTCTTTCTCTATGGCGTGCGTCTGGCGACGGCGCATGTGATTGCGGGCGTCGCGCATTGGCGCCTCCACGCATTGGTGCTCGCGTCCACTTTCGTGATGTTCCCGCTCGTCGGCCTCCTTCTTTTTCATATTGTGCCGCAATGGCTCGTGCCCGGCCCGCTGGCTTTGGGCATGCTCTATCTGTGTCTTCTGCCTTCGACGATCCAATCCTCGCTCGCCTTCACTTCAATCGCCGGCGGCAACGTTCCCGCGGCCATGTGCTCGGCGACACTGTCGAGCCTGGTGGGCACGGTGGCGACGCCGCTCCTTGTCGCAACGTTTGCCTCCGTGCGCGGCGGCGCGCCGGCCGCCGACGCCATCCGCGAGATCGGCCTTCTCCTGGTCGCGCCCTTGCTGGCGGGACAATGCTTGCGCCCGTGGATCGGCGGCTTCGTTGCGCGCCACAAGGCGCTCCTCTCCGCGACCGATCGCGGCTCGATCCTGCTCGTGGTATATGGCGCTTTCGGCCACGCAGTCAGCGCTGGGCTTTGGCGCGCGCTGCCGGTAAGCGGCTTCGCAATCATGATCGTCATCGAGGCTCTGGTTCTGGCCTTCATGCTCTTCGCCACCCGCTTCGCCGCGAAGACTCTGGGCTTCGACCGCGAGGACACGATCGCCATCGTCTTCTGCGGATCGAAGAAAGTTCTCGCGGCCGGCGTGCCGATGGCCGGGGTGCTGTTCCCCGGTCCCGACCTCGGCATGATCCTCCTGCCGACCATGCTCTTCCATCAGATGCAGCTCATGGTCTGCGCGGTGCTGGCGCGGCGTTGGGCTCAGGAAGGGAAGGCCGAGGCGGAAGCGCGGCCCGAGGCTCTCGCGCCGCCGCTTGGGGCCATGAAGCCCGCGCGCTGAGAGCGCGCCACGGCGGTTGGGACCGGGACCCCGCGCGCGCCGGCGTAACTGCCGTGACGCGCCCTGGGTGTCCGCGGTCTGTCGGTCAAAGCTTGGTCGTACCGCCACGCCGCGGCCCTCCCAGCTGCAAGCGCCAGCTCAATCTGTCGCGGAGGACAAGGCGATCGAGGAGCTGAACGCGGGAGGAAATTGCCGCTCGCGCGCCTGGTTGGTCGCCAAAGCGCTGCATGGTCAGAAGTGACATCTTTCCGATCCGCCGCTATGATCGGCCGCGAGCGCGGGCCGGCGTGGATTTCGAATCCACCGCGGGCGAGGTGCTTATGAAGACATTCGGCGTTCTGGCATTTGCGATCGCCGGCGTTGGCGCGGCCCGCGCCGCCGATCTGCCGACCACGAAGCCGCCGCCTGCGGCGTCGCCAGTGAGCTGCTTTGCGAGCTTCTGGACTTGGCTGGATTCGACTTCCGCGGATTGCCCGGTCAGCTACGCGGGCTTTACCGTCTTTGGGACCCTCGACTGGGGCATGGGCTACGAGTCCAACGGCGCGGATTACAACGCGGCGTATACCAACAACGTCGCGAATATTATCACCAAACAGAGCAACGGCGCCAAATGGGTGCAGACACCGAACGGCCTCGGCCAGTCGGTCGTCGGCGTCAATATGGAGGAGCCGATCGGATATGGCTGGTCGCTCATCGGCACATGGGAAATGGGATTCAACCCGTATTATGGCTACCTGGCCGACGCTGAGCGCTCGATGGTCCAGAATAATGGCAAGGCGCTAAGTCTTCAGAACGCGAATGGCGATTCGAGCCGCAGTGGGGAATGGGACAACGGGGAAGGGTTCATCGGCGTCAGCAACAAGACTTACGGCACGCTGACCGTCGGTCGCGTGAATACGCTGTCGCTTGACGGCCTCATCGTCTACGATCCGATGAGCGCCGCCTATGCGTTTTCGCCGTTCGGTTTTACCGGGTCCTTCGCCGGCTTTGGCGACACCGAGGCCGCTCGGGCCAATACGGCAGTCAAGTATCAACTCGACTTCATGAATTTCCGCGGGGCGGGCTTGGTGCAGTGGGGCGGCTATAACCAGGGCAATGCCACCACTGGCATGTATCAGGGCCAGATCGGCGCCGACTTCGCCAATGTTTTCGGCGGCGTCCTATCGTTGGACGGCATTGGCAGTGACTCCAAGGACACAGTCCTTCCAAGCACCTTCACTGGGACCTGCGCCCTCATAAAGAACGGCCCCTTTGCGGGCCAGACCGGCTGCAGCGACGGCGTCCCGATGTTTTACAGCAACACCGACCTGAAGGCGACGCTGTCGAATAACACCGGCTTTCTGCTGCTCGCCAGGTACAAGTGGGGACCTGCGACCCTCTACGGCGGCTACGGATGGATCAAGCAGGCAAACCCGAGCGACGATTATCTGAATGGCTTCAAAACAATCGGTCGCTGGAGCGTTCCCGCAACGATCCCTTCGACTATCCCCGGGGCAGCGACCCTCTTTCCGACCCAATGGACCATCGACAACGCTTACACCATCAACAGGATCGCTCCCTACTTCTGGTTTGGGGCCAAATATGCGATCAACTCGCAGCTCGACGTGACCGGCGCCTTTTATTACCTCTCACAGAACGACTACTCCACGTCGCTCTGCACCGGGACCGGCATTCACACCAGCAGCGGCTCCTGCTCAGGCTCAGAAGACTTCCTTTCCTTCCTGATCGATTACCGGCCAGTCAAGCGCGTCGATCTCTATGCGGGCGTCATGCTCTCGAACGTGTACGGCGGCCTCGCGAGCGGCTACCAGCAGGTCCAGACGATCAACCCGACGGCCGGGCTTCGCGTCAAATTCTGACCCGCCCAATCATGGTCGATCGCTCTTGGCCGCCTCCGCCGCCTGATCGGCCGTGGCGGCCAAGAGCGTGCCGCCGCGCGCGAAGGCGGCAACGGCTGGATGGCGCGCGCCATCGCAGTTGGATTTGACCCTCGTAGAGAAGTGTTGCGCGAAGGCGTTATTGATTCTTTCCGCCCCTTTCTTCTCTTTCCTTTCCCCCCCTTCTTTCCCCCCCTCTCACAACCTCCCTCTCCCCCTTCCTAAGTATATACCCTCTTCTCTTTGTGCTACCACTTGGCCCCTCTGCAGCTGCGCGTGATCGTCCATCCGACGCGCATCCAGATCCGATCCCGCGAGACCCTAGCATCTCCAAGATCCGCCAACGGTTTTCCCTGGCTGGAGCTTGTCTGGACCAACGCGGGAACCAGTATGTTTTCGCGAGTATGTTTCCCGAGAGGTCGGCGCGGCAATTTTCCTTCAATACGGATAGGAATAGGCTCCCGCAGTAGTCGTAGGCGCCGTGCGCGTGACGCCAAGGATATCTACAGTCGGCGCTCCCGCGATTCCTGCGCCAATGGCCGTCGCCCCTGACTTGAGCATGAGCGTATAAGTCAACGCCGCAGGATTGAAGTTGACGAATTCGCCCTTCGTCCCCTCGGTCTCGATGATGTTGCCATTGCCATAGATTCCCGGTTGGGTAAGACATTGTAGACGCCGTTGACATACCATGTGATGTACGGACCCGTGCAACACAGGACGACATTGTGATCCACCGTAACGCCGACATCGCGAGTGTCGACGTTGAGCTGGGTCGTAAGATTGTTCCGTACAACGGTGTTGGTGCTCAATGGACCTTCGTGCGTTGCGCCGCCAACGTCGATGGCGGCCGTGCAACCCGGCACCGAAACGAGACCGTCCTCGAGCACCGTATTGTTGGCGATCAGGCTGTAGTGGATGCTTCCGAAGGATATTCCCGGACAGGCGCTCGTCACGATGACGTTGTTCGTCACCGTAACATTCGTCCAGTCCTCGTCGAACGCGTCGATCCCCTGCAGATAAGTCGGAAATGGAAGCGTCGGGTCCGTCTGCCGGAGGATCAGGTTGCTGTCGATCAGGATGTTCGAAAAGGCGTCGAAGGCGACGCCCGCGGGGAGCGGGCCGTTCATCCCCTGCATCGCGTCCTCGTGGTTGCCATCGCCGATATTTAGGTTGTCGTGGATGGTGTTGTGCGTGATCGCCAGGTTGTTCGCGGCATAGTCAATGGCGTCGTCACCAAAGTGGTCGATCACGTTGTTGGTCACCAGCATGTTGTTGCCGGCGAGGATCGCGCCGATAGCGCACATTCTGGATGTGCGATCCGGCCATCGTGATGCAGCTCGTGTAAGGCTCGCCGTTCGCGCCATTGCCGGCCAGACCCGCCACCTGGAGGCCGTTGCGGGCCTGCGCGACCCACTTCGCCTGGGTCCAGCCCGCGGTGCTGTCGGCCGAGCTGATCAGCAGGTTCTCCAGGACGATGTCGGTGGTCGGGTACGACGGACCTTGGTCGAAGATCGAGATAAGCGCGTTGAAGTTGTTGTTCGCGCCGAACAGGCTCTGCACCTTGATGCCGTTGAACACCCACTTGTTGGTCGACCAGATCCACAGGGTCGTAAACACCGGAACCTGACCCGGAGTGGGGCCGGCTTCGACCGTCACAAAGTCCGAGTTGGTGGTCGACAGGTTATAATTGCCGAGGATGATGTCGCCATAATTGCCGCTCATGAGATAGATCGTGTCGCCGGGCTGAACTGGAGGATTGCCGAGCTGGTCTGCGACGTCAACGAACGCGCCATTGACGACGTGGGCGTAGGGAATGCTCGACAGGAGCGGACGCGTATAGCCCGGAACCGAAAAGCCTGCGGCTCCCCAGGCGCCGCCGATAACGCCGGTTAGACTGTTCCATGGATGGGCTTGAGAACCATTGCCGCCGGCGGCCGGCGACTTGCCGTTCACCGGATCAATGTACCAGAAATTCCTGGAAGTCGCCGATGGGACATTACAGCCACGGGCCGCCCCTACAGGAATAGCGAAAGCGGCCAGCATAACCACAACGCAGGAAAGTGTCTTCATGAAGCCTCCCATTACGTTGGCAGTCATAGTGTGTATAATTATTTTCCGTGAGCAATATCATGCCCCCCTCAATGCTTTCAACCATCAATAATGTCTACCCTCTATAGTCGGGAAGATGGCGTCGTGCTCATTCATCGAGGATGCGCCTTGGCCGAAAGTCGGCCTGATCAACTGCAATCACGGAAGTGGGCGCCAAAAGCCTTATTGCTTTCACCTAAACGTGATAGCGGTCGGCGCTAATCACGATTATGGGACCGGGCGCGATCCTTCTGAAAAGCGGAGCCGGCAATGATTTCTAACCCCCGTGCCGTAAAGATTTTGGCGAAGTAGAGAAAGGGGGCAAGAGCGGGGATTGAGGCCGTCCAATGATGGATTTCTCCGTCATCATTCCAGCCTATAACGTTTCAGGCATTATCGGACGCGCGATCCGAAGCGCTGCGGCGCAGACATTGCCGCCGCTCGAGATCCTCGTGATTGACGACTGCTCGACCGACAATACCGTCGAGGTCGTAAAGGCGCTGGGCCGGGAAATTCCTTCCCTTCGCCTTCTCTCAACCCCCGCCAACGCCGGCCCGTCCGCCGCCCGCAATGTCGGATTGCGCGCCGCGAAAGCGGACTGGATCGCTTTGCTTGATTCCGACGACGCCTGGAGGCCGGGTCGGCTCAAGCGCTTGTCGGAAGTCGCCAGCGCGACATCGGCCGACTTCGTCGCCGACAACCTGGTGATGTGGGACGTTGTCGCGGATGCCCAAGTCAAACCGTTCTATTACGAACTTCCGGAGCCTCAGAAGCAAATTACGCTCCTCGATATGTTCCTAGCCGATGACAATTTCAATTTCTCGAAGGCGTCCTACACGCTGATGAAGCCGATCTTCCGCCGCAAATTTCTTGCCGAGCACAAGCTTCAGTACAATGAGAGCATGAAAATTGGGGAGGATTTCACCTTTTATGTCGAGAGCCTGTTCAACGGGGGGAAGTTAATCTTGATCGATGAAGCCTATTACATCTATTCGATGCCAAGCTCGCCCTCTGGACGTTCTCCGCACAGCCGCTCGGTCCAGGACGTCAGCGAGCTTCCCGGCGTAAGCGACCTCATCCGCCAGAAATATGCAGATCGCATCGACCCGAAGCTCAAACGCGCCATGGATGAGTTTCGGAAGACCATGACTCTTCTTGATCAGTCTAACATCGCCCGCAGCTATCGATGGTCCGGCCGATACGCCCAATATGTCGCCTATATCGCGGCCAGGCCTGAGCTTGCGCGGCGCCTATTCTCCCGCGCCGCAATGAAGGTCGGAAAACGAATGGAGAGACGCAGCCCTACTTCTTGAGGGCTTCGTTTGCGTATCCTGGAGCGAAGCCACTGTGCGGCGCTTTGAGGTACGAAGTGGTTTGGGGGCTACGCCCGAGGAATGCGGCCGATCACGAGGCCGCTCCGGCGTGGGATAGGCCGCGGGGAGGATCAAACGTCTGATCCGGGTCGAATTTGGCTCTGACCGTTTCGAATCTGTCCCATTCTGGATAGACGCTCCGCAGATACTCGACATCCTGGGGCTTGTGGAGCTTGCCCCAATGCGGCCGCCCGCCGAGGCGCATCATGACATCTTCGAAAGGATCGAAGACGGTGAGCTTGATGGCATCGTCGACGAACCAATAGGTGTTGAAGAGCATCGCGTCGTGGCCGGAGTTTGGTCCCAGATAGGATTGCTCCGAAGCCTTGAGAAATTTCATCTCCATAACCCTGGCCGGATTGCGCTTCGCGAAGTCTGACGCCCGAAGGAGCTATGTCGGAAAGTGGGTGATGACGGTGTGATTTGAGCGGCGTAACGGGGTTGGTGTCGAGCCGTCCCGAACCTCCCGAAGGAGCGTTACGCCATGGATGAGAATAGGGTTGTCCCTCTCCGTCAGCCAGACGAAATTGACGATCCCCTGACAGAAATTCTGCGATCCGGCGCGAAACGACTGGTTCAGCAGGCGGTGGAAGCGGAGTTCGCAGCGTTCCTGGCCCGGCATGCCGATCTCGAGCTGCCAGACGGGCGCCAGCGCGTTGTCCGTCACGGGCACGATCCCGTTCGCCCGATCCAGACGGGGATCGGACCGGTCGAGGTGACGAAGCCGAAGGCGCGCGATCGCGGGGCGACGACGGCGGACGAACGCATCCGCTATTCGTCGGCAATCTTGCCGAAATGGGCGCGACGGACGAAGAGCCTCGATGTTCTCTTGCCGGCCCTCTATCTGCGCGGCGTTTCCACCGGCGACTTTCAGGAGGTGCTGACGGCTTTGCTCGGCAAGGAGGCGCCGAATTTTTCGCCCTCGGTGATCGGTCGGCTCAAGAGCGACTGGGAGGACGACTATCGGCGCTGGCAAGCCCGCGATCTGTCGGCCCGGCGCTATGTTTATGTCTGGGCGGACGGCGTCTATCTGCAGGCGCGCATGGAGCCGCAGGCCGAATGCATGTTGGTTCTGATTGGCGCGACGCCGGAGGGCAGGAAGGAGCTTCTGGGGTTGCAGACGGGCATGCGGGAAAGCGGTCAGAGCTGGAAGGAACTGCTTGTCGATCTGAAGGCGCGGGGTCTGTCGATCGCGCCGGACATTGCGGTCGGCGATGGCGCGCTCGGCTTCTGGAAGGCCCTGGAGGAAGCGTTTCCCTCGACGCGCCACCAGCGGTGTTGGCATCACAAGAGTTTGAACGTTCTCGACAAGCTGCCGAAGTCGGTTCAGCCCAACGCCCATCGGGATTTGCGCGAAATCTGGCTGTCCGAGAACCGCGCGGCCGCCGAAGCCGCGATGACGATCTTCGCCGAGAAATATGCGCCCAAATACGACAAGGCGGTCGATTGCCTGCTCAAGGATCGCGATGCGCTGTTGACGTTCTTCGATTTCCCCGCGGAGCACTGGACGCATCTTCGAACGTCGAATCCGATCGAAAGCGCCTTCGCAACGGTTCGGCATCGCACGGTTCGCATGAAAAGCGCACTGTCGCAGGACACGGCGCGGCTCATGGTTTTCAAGCTGATCATGGCGGCTGCGAAAAGTTGGCGGCGCCTGCAAGGACAAAATCAGTTGCCCAAGATCGTTCGCGGTGTAACATTCCGCGACGGAATCGAAGTCGCGAGCCAAGAAATGTCCGCCGCTTGATTCACGCCGTCACCCAAATTCCTGCATAGCTCCGCCCGAAGCCGCTCGATCGCGAGCGCCGCTTGCGAGGCGACGAGGGAATATTGCATCGTCACTCCAACGTCTCGCGGCCTTTCGCTTCTCACGCTTCTCGCGGCCCGCTCCAACGCAGGATAATGGCTTGCAATCCGACGTAGGGCGCCCTTCACTTGGCGAACACGCGTAGATTTCAGACTCTGATCGCCCCAATAGGGTCCGTTCCCCGCCACGTAGGGTCTGAATCCTTCTTGCTGCTCGACGCTCGTCTCAAGGCACTTAAGAGCGAGGGTGTCCGCGCCAAAATTCCAGTGTCCCCAAATATGCTCATATCGCTTCGTCAGGTCGGGGAGCCGAACGAGGAAATCATCGAGGGTCATCGAAAGCTCTTCGAATCGGACCCATGGCATCGCGATTGCCTGAAGCTCGACTTCGACGATGATCCCAAGCCACCCAACCGCCACGTTCGCCGCACGCCTCTCTTCCGGCGCGCTGCCTGAATCGATCTTCTTCACTTCGCCGGACGGAAGAACGACGGTCAGGGACTGCGCGGAATCCGAAACCGTGCCCCATCGGGGACTCGTGCCATGGGTGGCGGTCGCGACGGCCGCGCCGATCGAACATTCCGTCAGGAACGGCAAGGACGGCAGGGAAAGGCCGGATCCGGCGAGGAAGCGCGTCAGCTCGCCGATGCGGACGCCGCCCTCCACGACAACTCTCTTCGTGGTCGGGTCCAATCTTCCTATGCGGTTGAGCCCCTTAAGCCGAATAACCACATCATCAACGAGGATTTCCGGGCCTTGCGAATATCCATTGCCAAACGCTCTCACCTTCAGGCCCGAACGGGCCGCGGCGCGGGCGGCGTTGCTGACATCCTCTACGCTCGCGCACTCGACAACCCTGCGCGGCTGAAAGGACAGGAAGTCGCCATAGGCTTTCAGGGTCTGCGTGCGGTCGTGCACCAACGGAGAAGCGTGAACCAACGAAGGAAGCGCGACCGGCTTCACCGGCCGCTTGAGTCGGCTCGAACTCGAGCATGGCCTCGACGACGGCGACGTCCTTCAAGGCCTGCGCCGGAGAGCTGACCAATGGCCCGCCGCCTTGGACGGCTTCGATGCAATGAGAAAGGGTCTCGTAAACGCCGCCCGGCACGAAGAGATCTTCCATAACCGGCACAAAGCGCCTTCGGCCGTCGGTCCGGACGCGTATCCAGTTGTGACGAAAATCGCGTGGGCTGAAGCGATTGAATCCGGCGAGCAGCGTCCCCTTCGAGCCGGTCAATCTGAGGCCCTGGTCTCCTTCCGGGTAGGGCGCGGCGAATGTCAGGCGGTACGCTCCTTCGGCGCCGCTGGCGAAGGACAGGATCGCGGTGACGCTGTCCGCGGGCGGCAGATAGGGAACGCGCTGGCTAACCGAGGCGCTGACTTCCTCGATCTCGCCCACGATCTTTCGCAGCAATGCGGTAAAATGAACACCGGAATCGAGCATGTAACCGCCCGCATACCCGGGGGATCCGCGCCATCGAAGATTGTCCGGCTTTTGGAACGAGAGATAGGTGAAATCGGCGAAGCGGATCTCGCCTAGCGCGCCACTTGCGACGATGTCCTCGATCATTCGAGTGGTCTTCTTGAACCGCCAATTCTCGGCAACCGCCCAGAGGACCGGCCGCTCGAGCCGGGCGTGATGTTCCATCAGGTCTATGCCGACGGCCACGGACGGCGCGCACGGCTTTTCGCTGATCACATGTTTCCCGGCGGATAGAAAAAGCTTGACCGCCTCGGGCATGACCTCGATCGGCAACACCAGGTCCACGAGATCGACTTCCAGGTCTGCCGCGACTTCTTCAAGCGACCGGTAATGCTTGAGGCCCGCCTGTGCGTACAAAGCACTCGCGCCCGCGATGGACGCCTCGGATCGGCTGCAGAGCCCAACGAGTTTTATCCGGCCCTCTTTTTCGAGTCGCTTCAAGGCCGGAATGTGAGCAACGCAACCAAACCAGCCGCAACCCACCAGGACAACACGGACGGGCGCCGGCATGGAGAGCCTCAGAGGACGGAGCGGGGAGGGTGACATGGTATACAACACCTCGGCCGAGCCGGGGAGCGCAATTTGCCAGGTGTCTCCATTAACAAGTGAAGCCTCTGGCGATTCGATGGAACCGCCAGAGGCTCTGGACGACGGCGGACCGCGGCGCGATGTTCTGGTTCAAAGCGTATCGCGGGCTTCGCGGGCTCGCAGGCAACCAGCCGGTCCACTCGACATAAGGGGCCCGGGACGCGTCTCAAGCTGCCCTTGCGCGGCGAAGCCCATCGAGCCTCCGTTCCCGCCGCGAAGCTAAGCCGTCAGTTCTTCGGCTGCTCTTTTTGGGTTTCGCCGCCGGGAGTCTCGGTCGCCGGCGTCGCGCCCGGGGCAGCCGCACCCTCGGTCCCCGGTACGGCGCCGGGCGTCGCCGCGCCATCCGTTGCGGGCGCCGGCGTGACGGCGGCCGACATGATGTGGGCGTAGTCTCCTTCGAACTTCGCATCCGCTAACGCGGCCTTGCTGATCTCTTCAGCGCCCTTCCTGCCGATGTCCACCCGAAGTTCGCGTTTCGCGAACTCGTTGGCCTGGTCGGCGGTCAGCGGCTTTTGATCGACGGACGTCACCTTGAAGAAGCTTGCGCTCCCTCTTGAACGGATGAAGAAAATGTCGTCGGGTTTGCGGGCGTCCAGCACCTTCAGCATCTCTGGCGGAATTGTCGCGCTGTCCAAGGTCGCCGTGCCCCGGTTGAACTTGATATTCATTTCGTTCAGCTTCGCTTCAACCTGATCAAGCGACTTGAAATCCTTCGTCGCCGCCGCCAGCGCCTCCACGTCCTTCGGCGTCGGGAAAGAAATCTGATCGACCTGGAACAGCTCCCGCTGGTCGAACCGCTTCGGATGGCCCTGGATGTAGCTGTCGATTTCGTTCTTCGAAACCGAGCTCATCTGGGACGACAGGTCCCGCTGAACGAAGGCGCCGGCAAGGATCTGCTCACGCGCGCGCAAAAGATCGAGATGCACGGTCGGTTCACGATCGAGCTTCGCCGCGACCGCCTGCTGGACCAAATATTTGCGTTCGACGATGCGCGACAGCGCCGCCTTGATGATCGGGTCGCTACGCTTATCCGCGGGCACGTTGGCGAGGCGGAGCTCGTTGTCCAGCTCCTGCTGCGTCACATCGTCCGGGCCGACATGAGCGATGACCTGGCCGACCACGGCCGTTTCCGCTTGCTTCTTACCGCATCCAGCAAGCAGCATCGCCACCGGCAGCGCGCATGCGATTGCGGCGATGCGCAACCGGCGCCGAGAGATTGGCGTTATGTGCAGCAAAACTCTTCTCCTGAGTTATAGCGAGACGACGCCCGGACGCGGGACTATCGCGAAATCGTGACGAAAGCCCTGACGGACAAGAAGCCGAGCCCCGCGCCGCAAGCCTGAGCCTGCGCCCGAACCTGCTACCACATCTTTCCAAGCGTTAGCATCGACGAATGTGTAGGTCGATTGTGGCGCGCAATGAACTTGTTATACCTGATAATTCGTTCCACACAACATTCCTCAACGACTTTGGCAAGGGCGGACGGCTTCGCCAAAAGTCGGCCAGATTAGTCTCTTCCGCAGCGCTGTGCCGAGATTGATCGAAATCGATGATGATCTACGCCTGATCAAGTATTTTAGCGTTTAGATTGGTTTATGAAATCCTTACGCCCAACTGCCCCATTCGCAATCGAACGCTTATGTCGGTCGGCGCTAAGGACCGCCCCACAAAGGAGTCGATCATGCTCGACGTCGCGTTCGTGGCGCTCGGTTTAGCTTTTTTGGCGTTGATGGGCGTCTACGCGCACGCCCTACGCCAGCTTTAGGGGCGGGAGATGGGTGAACCGATCATCGGACTGGTCGTCGCCATCGGGCTCGGCCTCTACCTCCTCTACACGTTGATCCGTCCGGAAAAATTCTAGATCAAAAAGGTGATGCGATGACGCTTGTAGGCTGGGCGCAAATCGCGCTGACGCTGGTTCTGGTCGTTGGCTGCGCCATTCCGCTCAGCAAATTCATTGCCGACGTGTACGCCGGCGAAAGAAGCTTTCTGAGCCCGGTATTCGGACCGGTCGAGCGCGGCTTTTACCGCCTGGCCGGGGTGGACCCGGCGCGCGAGCAGGACTGGTTCGCCTATACGATCGCAATGGTCGTCTTTTCCGTTGCCGGATTCCTGTCGCTCTACGCCATCCAGCGGCTGCAGAGCTTTCTACCGCTGAACCCACGTGGCTTCGGCGCGGTCGCGCCCGATCTCGCCTTCAATACCTCGACCAGTTTCATCACCAACACCAACTGGCAGAACTACAGCGGCGAGACGACGATAAGTCATCTGACCCAGATGCTCGGCCTCACCGTGCATAACTTCCTGTCGGCGGCGACGGGGCTGGCGATGGCTTTCGCGTTGGTTCGCGCCTTCGCGCGTTCGTCTGCTACCACCGTGGGGAATTTCTGGGTCGATGTGTCCCGTGTCACGCTTTACATCCTCCTTCCGATCTCGGTCGTCGGGGCGTTGGTCTTCGTCGCTTTAGGCATGCCGCAAACGCTCGCCGGCGCCGTAGACGCGACGACGCTCGAGGGCGCCAAGCAGACCATTTCGATCGGGCCGGTCGCGAGCCAGGAGATCATCAAGGAGCTCGGGACTAACGGCGGCGGCTTCTTCAACGCCAATTCGGCGCATCCATTTGAAAACCCCAATGCCTGGACCAATCTCCTGGAAATCTGGGCGCTGCTCTTGATCCCGACGGCCTCGGTTCTGGCCTTTGGCCGCGCCGTCGGCGACATGCGGCAGGGATGGGCCATTCTGGCGGCGATGGGCGTCTTCCTCATCGTCGGCATAGCCGTAGCCTATTGGTCGGAAACGTCAGGCAATCCGATTCTGACGGCGCTCGGCGTGGACCCTTCTGCGGGCAACCTGGAGGGCAAAGAGGTCCGCAACGGCCAGGCGTTCTCGGTCTTGTTCGCTACCGCGACAAGCGGCACCAGCACCGGCGCAGTCAACACCATGCACGATTCAATGACGCCGTTGGCCGGCATGGTCCCGATGTTCAACCTGCTCGCCGGCTGCATTTGGCCGGGAGGCGTCGGAGCGGGCCTTTATGGCTTCCTGGTCGTCGCGATCATCGCCGTGTTCGTCGCCGGGCTGATGGTCGGCCGCACACCCGAATATCTCGGCAAAAAGATCGAGGTGCGCGAAATGAAATTCGCGATGTTCGCGGTGCTGATCTATCCGCTGATTGTCCTGGGCTTCACTGGCGCGTCGGTCTTATTGCAGACAGCGCTTGACAGCCTGAACAACAGCGGTCCGCACGGCCTCTCGGAAATCATCTACCTCTTCGCTTCGAGCAACGCCAACAACGGTTCGGCGTTCGCCGGTATCAACGGCAATACGCTCTGGTTCAACACGACAGGTGGCCTCGCCATGCTGCTTGGCCGCTTCGCTTATGTGGTGCCGGTGCTGGCCATGGCCGGATCGCTCGCGGCCAAGAAGAAGATCCCGGCTTCTTCGGGGACCTTCCCGACCGACGGGCCGCTGTTCGTCGGCCTGTTGGTCGGCGTGATCGTCATTCTCTACCTCTTGCAATATTTCCCGGCGCTCTCGCTGGCGCCGATCGTCGAGCACTTCCTGATGCTCAACGGAAAAACCTTCTGATCGGAGACAAGACATGGCTTCGAAAGCCAAGCCGCAAGGCCTGTTCGACGGCAAGATCGTCGCCGCCGCCTCGGTCGACGCGCTGCGCAAGCTCAACCCGCACGCGCTCATGAAGAACCCGGTTATCTTCGTCACCGAAGTGGTGTCGCTGATGGTGACCCTGTTCTTCATCCGCGACCTTGTGACCCAGAACGGCATGGCGTCGTTTTCGGGCCAGATCGCCGCCTGGCTGTGGTTCACGGTGCTGTTCGCCAATTTCGCCGAAGCCGTCGCCGAAGGGCGTGGCAAGGCGCAAGCCGACGCTTTGCGCCGCACGCGCAGCGACACGCGCGCCAAGCGCTATCTCGATCCGGCGAATCTCGGCGGCGTCGTCGAAGGCGTCAACGCTCTCGATCTTCGTCTGGGCGACGTCGTGCTGGTTGAGGCCGGCGAGGTCATCCCCGGCGATGGCGACATCGTCGAAGGGGTCGCCTCGGTCAATGAATCAGCGATTACCGGCGAGTCGGCGCCCGTCATCCGCGAAGCAGGAGGCGACCGGTCGGCCGTCACTGGCGGAACGACGGTGCTGTCCGATTTCATCAAGGTCAGGATCACCGCCGCGCCGGGATCGACCTTCATCGACCGGATGATCGCGCTGGTCGAAGGCGCCGAACGCCAGAAGACGCCGAACGAACTGGCGCTGTCCATTCTGCTGGCTGGGCTCACCATCATCTTTCTGATCGTCTGCGTCACTCTGTGGCCAATCGCGAAATATTCCGGGACTGTCTTGTCCGCGACCGTCTTGATCGCCCTGCTCGTCTGCCTCATTCCGACGACGATCGGCGGACTTCTATCGGCGATCGGCATCGCCGGCATGGATCGGCTTGTGCGTTTCAACGTCATTGCGACTTCCGGCCGCGCGGTTGAGGCGGCCGGCGACGTCGATACGCTCTTGCTCGATAAGACCGGGACGATCACCTACGGCAATCGCATGGCGACCGAGTTCTTGGCCGTCAACGGCGTACGGGCCGAGGATCTCGCCGCCGCAGCGCTTGCCTCGAGTCTAGCCGACGATACGCCCGAGGGCCGATCGATCGTCGCTCTTGCCAAAGGCGATTTCGGCCTCGCCGAGCCGAAGTTCGATCCGCAGAAGACGGTCGTCGTGCCGTTCACCGCGCAGACCCGCATTTCGGGCGTCGACATCGCCGGCGGCTGGATCCGAAAAGGCGCAATTGACTCGATCCTGCGCTATCTCAAGCTGCCAATTGAAAAGACGCCGATCGAGTTCCGTCAAGCGGTCGAGCGGGTCGCGATGTCGGGCGGCACGCCGCTCGCGGTCGCGGAGGACGGCCGATTGCTGGGCGTCATCCATCTCAAAGACATCGTCAAGCCCGGCATCAAGGAGCGTTTCGCGGCGATGCGCGCGATGGGCATCCGGACCGTCATGGTGACTGGCGATAATCCCGTCACCGCCGCCGCGATCGCTTCCGAAGCCGGCGTCGACGACTTTTTCGCCGAGGCGACCCCGGAGGACAAGCTTGCCTATATCCGCAAGGAGCAGTCCGGCGGCCGGCTGATCGCCATGTGCGGCGACGGCACCAACGATGCGCCGGCGCTTGCTCAAGCCGATGTGGGCGTTGCGATGCAGACCGGCACGCAAGCGGCCCGCGAAGCCGGCAACATGGTCGATCTCGATTCCAATCCGACAAAACTCATCGAAATCGTCGAGATCGGGAAGCAGCTCCTGATGACGCGCGGCTCGCTCACGACCTTCTCGATCGCCAACGACGTCGCGAAATATTTCGCCATCCTTCCGGCCATGTTCGCCGCGACCTATCCGGTTCTCGGAACGCTCAATGTGATGCGCCTCGCCTCGTCGCAGTCGGCGATCCTGTCCGCCGTCATCTTCAACGCCCTGATCATCATCGCCCTGATCCCGCTCGCGCTGAAGGGCGTCACCTACCGGCCGATCGGCGCGGCGGCCCTGCTCAGGCGCAATCTCCTCATCTATGGCCTGGGCGGCCTGATCCTGCCCTTCATCGGCATCAAGGCGATCGACGTTGTCGTCGCCGCCCTCCACCTCGCTTAAAGTTCAGGCTGATCCCATGCTCCAGCACATACGTCCCGCGCTCGTCCTTATCGTTCTTTTCAGCATCCTTATCGGACTCGTCTATCCGTTGGCGGTGACGGGGATCGCTCAGATCGCCCTGCCCTACCAGGCGAACGGAAGCCTGATCCAAAAGGATGGCGTCGTCATCGGCTCGGTGCTGATCGGGCAGTGGTTCAAGAGCGACCGCTATTTCCACCCGCGTCCCTCCGCCACCACCGACACCGACCCCAACGATTTAACCAAGACAATCGACGCGCCCTACAACGCCGCCAATTCGTCGGGCTCGAACCTTGGCCCGACCTCGCAAAAGCTCGTCAACCGGGTGAAGGGGGGCGTCGAGGCCTGGCGCGCGATGGCGGGCCAAGGCCCGGTTCCCGCCGACGCTGTGACGACATCCGCCTCGGGGCTCGATCCCGACGTCTCGCCAGAGACCGCCTTGGGCCAGGTCGCCTCGGTGGCGAAGGCGCGGGGCTTGCCCGAGGACAAAGTGCGGGCGCTCGTCGAAGGCGCGATCGACGGGTCGGGCTTTAGGATTGATTGGCGAGCCGAGAGTCAACGTTTTGCGGCTGAATTTGGCGCTGGATGGGTTAAAAGCGTCATGACGACGACCCATGAGCGCCGATGGCCCCATCCAACCGCCCCGACGCCGCACGGCCCGACCCGGACGCCCTTCTCGCGGCGTTCCGGCGGGAGAGCGCCGGCCGGCTGAAGGTTTTCCTCGGCGCCGCGCCCGGCGTCGGCAAGACCTACGCCATGTTGCAGAACGCGCGGCGGCTGAAAGACGAAGGCGTCGATGTCCTCATCGGCCTCGTCGAAACGCATGGCCGCGCCGAGACGAGCGCGCTCGTCGAAGGGCTCGAAGTCCTGCCCCGGCGCAAGATTGAATACCACGGGCGCACCCTCGAAGAATTCGACATCGACGCAGCGCTCAAGCGCAAGCCCAAGCTGATCGTCGTCGACGAACTCGCCCACACCAACGCGCCCGACAGCCGGCATCCCAAGCGCTGGCAGGACGTCCAGGAACTCCTTGACGCAGGCATCAGCGTCTGGACCGCTCTCAATATCCAGCATCTGGAGAGCCTCGCCGACGTCGTTTCCCGTATCACGGGCGTCGCCGTGCGCGAGACCGTCCCCGACCGCGTCCTGCAGCAGGCCGCCGACGTCGTCCTGGTCGATCTCACGCCTGAAGAGCTCATTCAACGCCTGAACGACGGCAAGGTCTATGTGCCGGAGACAGCCCGGCGGGCGACGCAGAACTTCTTCACCCCCGGCAATTTGACCGCTTTGCGCGAATTGGCGCTGCGCCGCACGGCTGATCGCGTCGACGATCAGATGGTCGACTATCTGCGTGAAAAGGCGATTGAAGGTCCGTGGGCGGCGTCCGAGCGCCTGCTCGCCTGCGTCGGGGCGGACGAAGTGTCGGAGCGGGTCTTGAGGCGCGCAAGCCAGCTCGCGACCGGCCTCAATGCGGAATGGACCGCCGTCACGGTCGAGACCATCGGTCAGGCCGCCGACGCCAAGCGCGCCAACCGGCTGGCCAAGGTGTTTTCTCTCGCCGAGCGCCTGGGCGGCCAGACGATGCGCCTTCAGGGGAGCGACTATCCAAAGGAAATCTTGAAGCTCGCCACGCGCGAAAACTTCACTCAGATCGTGCTCGGCCAGTCGCGGGCGGGAGCCTTGCGCCGGCTTCTCGGTCGGTCGCTGCCGGACGCTCTGATGCGCCGCGCCGACGGAATTGAGATTTACATCGTTCCGGGTGAAGCAGCGCCACGCTCGTTATGGCCGGATCTCAAGCCGCTTCTGGGCCGTCGGGGGCTTGGACTCGAAATCGCCGCCGCGCTCGTTTCCGTCGCGGCCGCCGTCGCAGTCGCCGAGGCGCTCTCCGAGGTTCTTAAGCTTCCCAATCTTTCGATGATCTTCCTTACCGCGGTTCTATTCTGCGCGGTGAGGTTTGGAACCCGCGCCGCGGTGATCGCTTCGCTCTCTTCGTTCGCCGCCTACAACTTCTTCTTCATCGCGCCGATCTATACCTTCACCGTGGCGCAGCCGCAGGAACTGTTCGCGCTCCTCATTTTTCTCGCTGTCGCCGTGCTCACCGGATCGTTGACGGGGCGCGTCCGCGACCAGCGGGAGACGGTGATCAGGAACGCCGAAGTTACCCAGTCGCTCTACGATTACTCGCGCAAGCTTTCCGGCGCTTCGCGCGCCGGACGACGTGCTATGGGCGGCCGCGGCGCATCTGCACGAGACGTTTGGCGGCCGCATCGTGCTCCTGGTCGCCGATCAGGACGAACTGCAGATCCGCGCCGCCTGGCCGCCGGACGCACAATTGGACGCCGCCGCTCTCGGCGCAGCGAACTGGGCGCAGCAGAAGAAGGAGCCGGCGGGCTGGGGGACCGGGACGCTGCCTCGCGTCGCCTATCAGTTTCGGCCACTCCTCGCCGCGCGCGGGGCGATCGCGGTCTGCGGCTTTGAGCCGCATTCCGCGGTCGAGCCGATCACGGCGGAGCACGAGCGGGCGCTGACCGCGATCCTCGACTTGACCGCGATCGCGCTCGACCGGGCGCTGCTCGCGCGCGAGGCGGTAAATGCGGCGACGATGCAGGAAAACGAGAAGGTGCGGGATGCGCTGCTCGACTTGCTTTCGCATGATCTGCGCACGCCATTGTCGGCCATCGCAGGCGCGGCGAGTTCGTTGCGCGCGTTGGCGATAAGATGAGCCCATCCGAACGGCTCGAACTTCTGTCGTCGATCGAAGAAGAGACGGGCCGCCTCGCGCGCTTCGTCGCCAATTTCCTGGATATGTCGCGGATCGAGGCGGGCGGGCTCAAGGTCAATCGCGATCTGGTCTCCATCGCGGATGTGGTGCAGGGGGCGGTCGAGCGCAGCCGCAAGGCGTTTCCTGGCCAGCCGGTGCGCGTCAGCCTCGCCCCCGACCTGCCTTTCGTGCGCGGCGACGACAAACTGCTCGAGCAGGTTTTGTTCAACCTGCTCGACAACGCGCATAAATACGCGGGCGACGCGGGCGCGACCGTTCACGCCCGGCAGGAGGGCGCCGAGATCGTGCTCACCGTCACCGACGAGGGTCCCGGAATCAAGCCAGCGGAACTCGAGCGCATCTTCGAGAAGTTCTATCGCGGGGGGCGCGCCGATGGGCGCAAGGCAGGCACGGGCCTCGGTCTTTCGATCTCTCGTCGCCTTGTCGAAGCCATGGGGGGAACGATCGTGGCGCAGAGCCCGGCGGTGCGCAGGCGCGGAACCCGATTTGTCGTGCGGCTTCCCGTCGCCCAGCCGACGCCGATCGCATCGAGTCCGGCGGCATGACAGGCCCGCGCATTCTGGTGGTCGACGATGAGCCGCAGATTCAGCGGTTTCTCTCCGTTGCGCTCAGCGCCGCCGGTTTTCAGGTGCAAACGGCCGAGACCGGCGCGCAGGCTTTGCGGCTGGCGGCCACGGGCGCGCCCGATCTCATCGTCCTCGATCTCGGCCTGCCCGACCGCGACGGCAAGGACGTGCTGCGCGACATCCGCCAGTTCTCGACGACTCCAGTGATCGTGCTCTCCGCGCGCGATCGCGAAGCAGAGAAGATCGAGGCGCTCGATCTCGGCGCCGACGATTATGTCGAGAAGCCTTTCGGGATTGGCGAACTGACCGCGAGGCTAAGGGCCGCGCTCAGACATGCAGCCCGGTCAGCAGAGCCCGTCCAGCGGGTCGAGGTCGAAGGCGTCGTCATGGATTTCGACAAGCGTCTCGTCACCCGCGATGGCGCGCCAATCAAGCTGACGCCGAAGGAATACGACCTGCTCGCAGTCCTCTTTCGCAACGCCGGCCGGGTGGTGACCCACCGCCAAATACTGTCCTCGGTCTGGGGTCCGGCGCATCGCGAGGACACCCAGTATCTCAGGGTGTTCATCGGCCAGCTCAGGGCCAAGATCGAGCGCGATCCTACGGCGCCCGCGATCGTCAAAACGGAGCCGGGCGTCGGCTACCGGGCCGCCGAGCCCTGAGGCGCGCAGGCGTCCGCCTCACGGCCTGTGATCAATTCTTCGGCGCCGCCGCTCGATTTTCTGGCGCCTAACCCTGCGAATCATTGGAGTTTCTCTGGCACGCTCGTTGCGAAGTGGCCCCCGGCCCCGAGGGAGGGGTCGGGACCGGGCCCTCACAAGGGGGCGCAATCGACGAGGCTAAAACAATGTCGTTGACGAGACGGACTTTTCTTTATGCGTCCGGGGCAGCCCTGGGAGGGGCGACTGCGCTCGGTGGAATGCCCGCGCTGGAAGGAGCCGCCGCGCTCGGCGGGGCGGGCGCTCTGGGGGGCGCGCTTGCGCTGGGATCGACTTCGGCCTTCGCGCGCCGACGAAACGATCAAGATCGGCATTCTGCATTCGCTGTCCGGCACGATGGCGATCAGCGAGACCACGCTCAAGGACGTGATGCTGATGCTGATCGACGAGCAGAACAAGAAAGGTGGCGTGCTCGGCAAGAAGCTTGAGGCGGTTGTGGTCGACCCGGCCTCGAACTGGCCGCTGTTCGCAGAAAAGGCCAAGGAGCTGATTGAAAAAGACAAGGTTTCGGTCGTCTTCGGCTGCTGGACGTCTGTGTCGCGCAAGTCGGTGCTGCCGGTGTTCAAGGAGCTCAACAACATGCTGTTCTATCCCGTCCAGTACGAGGGCGAGGAATTGGAACGCAATGTCTTTTATACCGGCGCGGCGCCTAACCAGCAGGCGATTCCCGCGGTCGACTATCTGATGAGCGACGACGGCGGCGCGGTCAAACGCTGGGTTCTCGAGGGCACCGACTACGTCTATCCGCGCACGACCAACAAGATCCTCGCCGCCTATCTGAAACTGAAGGGCGTGCCGGACGAAGACGTGATGATCAATTATACGCCATTCGGCTTCTCCGATTGGCAGACGGAAGTGTCGAAGATCAAGGCGTTCGGTTCGGCAGGCAAGAAGACCGCGGTCGTCTCGACGATCAACGGCGACGCCAACGTGCCCTTCTACAAGGAGCTCGGCAACCAGGGCGTCAAGGCGACCGACATCCCGGTCGTCGCGTTCTCGGTCGGCGAGGAGGAGCTTGCGGGCCTCGACACCAAGCCGCTCGTCGGCCATCTCGCCGCGTGGAACTATTTCGAGTTGATCGACACGCCCGCCAACAAGGAGTTCATCGCCAAGTGGCATGATTTCACCAAGAAGCCGAAGCGGACCACCAACGACCCGATGGAGGCCCACTACATCGGCTTCAACATGTGGGCGAAAGGGGTCGAGAAGGCGCAAAGCTTCGAGCCGGATAAGGTGATCCCGGCGATGATCGGCGTCGCGGTGCCGAACCTGACCGGCGGCCTCTCGACGATGATGCCGAACCACCACATCACGAAGCCCGTCTATATCGGCGAGATCCAGGCCGACGGCCAGCTCAACACCGTCTGGCAGACGCCGGGAACAGTGGTGGCGCAGGAATGGTCACCCTATCTCGAGGGTTCCAAGGACCTGATCGCCGATTGGCGCCCGCCAATGTCGTGCGGCAATTTCAACGTCAAAACCGGCAAGTGCGGCGGCTGACGTTGACGTCCGGGCCCCTCCCCTCTTCCTCCCGAGGGAGAGGGGCCTTTCTTCATAAGGCCGGATGACGTCGGCCCATGCGCCGGCGAACCGAAATGGTGATTATGGCGCTTTCAACAGCCTTTCGTGATGCATGCCGCCTCAGATGGAATCGTTATCGTGAGGACCCTCGGGTCTGCGCCCGGGGGGACGCGGCGATCGAGAGCCGCCGCTCGAACCCTTCATCTCCGGGTCGCTTCGCTTACGCTCGCGATGACGAGCCTCGTTCGGCCCAATTGCACTATGGGCTAGCCGTTCTTCGCGCCCTCGCCGTCGCGGTGGCGCTGCTGTCATCCGGCGTCGCGTGGGCCGACGCCGTCGACGACACGCTGGCCAAGTTTTTCGACGACAAGTTTCCCCAAACCGCAGCCGCCATCGGCGAGCTGGCCGCCGAAGCGCCACCCCAAGCGGCCGCAATCCTGGATGCCCTCGGCGACAACCGTCTCATGATCGATCCCGCCGATCATATCGTCGCCTACAAGACTGCCGCGGGCGCGCTGCTCAACGCCAAGACCGGCGCGCCAGTCCAACGCGTCGACGCCGCCGCCTTCAAGAAGGTGCGCGTGAACAACGCGCTTCGAAGCGCCATCGAAGGCGCGATGGGATCTTTGACCCTCGCCAGTCCCGACCCGGACAAGCGCCTCAAGGCCGCGGCCGACGTGTTCAACACCCGCGACGCCAAGGCTTTGCCTGCCCTTCAAGCGCAGCTCGCCAAGGAAAGCGACCCGCGCGTCGCCGCCGCCCTGAAGCTCGCCGAGGCCTCGATCTTCGCGACGAGCGACAGCGCCTCCACTCAGGATCGTCTCGCCGCGATCGCAACGCTGAAGGAGCGCGGCGATCAGGACGCGCAGAGCCTCATCGACGCGCTCGCGCAGAAAGCGACTGATCCGGCAGTGAAAAGCGCAGCCGCATCCGCCTTGAGCGCGATCCATGCGCGGCTCGCTTTGTGGCGCGTCGTACAGAACCTCTGGTACGGCCTCTCGGCGTCGTCCGTTCTGCTTCTGGCGGCGATCGGACTTGCGATCACCTTCGGCGTCATGGGCGTCATGAACATGGCGCACGGCGAGATGGTGATGCTCGGCGCCTATTCGACCTATGTCGTGCAGACGCTTCTGCCGCCTCCCCTGCAGAACTGGTCGCTCGCTTTCGCCATTCCGCTCGCGTTTGTCGTCGCCGGTCTTGTCGGCATCGCGATCGAGCGCCTCGTTATCCGATTTCTTTACACCCGCCCGCTCGAGACGCTGCTAGCCACCTGGGGCGTGTCGCTCATCCTGCAACAGTTGGTTCGCACCCTGTTCGGCGCCGCCAACCGTCAGGTCAGCAACCCACCGTTCATGTCCGGCGCGTTCGAACTCGGCGGCCTGTCGATCACCACCAATCGCCTATGGATCATCGTCTTATCCGCCGTCGTCTTCATCGGCCTCCAACTGGTGCTGCGCGCCACCCCATTCGGGTTGCAAATGCGTGCGGTGACGCAGAATCGCCGCATGGCGGCGTCGATGGGCATCTCGACGGCGCGGGTGGACATGCTGGCCTTCGGGCTGGGATCGGGAGTCGCTGGGGTTGCAGGCGTGGCGCTGTCGCAAATCGACAATGTCTCGCCGAACCTTGGCCAGGGCTACATCATCGACAGCTTCATGGTGGTGGTGTTCGGCGGCGTCGGAAACTTATGGGGCACCGCCTTCGGCGCTCTCCTGATCGGACTTGCCAATAAGCTGCTCGAGCCGCTGATCGGCGCGGTGCAGGGCCAGATCGTGCTTCTGGTCTTCATCATCCTGTTCATCCAAAGACGGCCGCGAGGGCTTTTTGCTCTGCGCGGACGCGCGGTGGAAGCATGAGCGCTCGGCTCGACCAGCTTGGGTTGGCGTTCGTCGCGATCCTCATCGTCGCGGCGATCCTGGTGCCGGTGCTGTCGCTCGGGGCGTCGACCAATTCTCCATTCTATCTGCCGCCTTACCTTGTCCAGCTCCTCGGCAAATATCTGTGCTACGCGATCCTCGCGGTTTCGCTCGATCTGGTGTGGGGCTATTGCGGCATTCTGTCGCTCGGTCATGGCGCGTTCTTCGCCCTCGGCGGCTATGCGATGGGCATGTATCTGATGCGGCAGATCGGGACGCGCGGCGTCTATGCCAATCCGATCCTGCCCGACTTCATGGTGTTCTTGAACTGGAAGGAACTGCCCGTCGCCTGGTGGGGATTCAATTGGTTCCCCTACGCCATGGCGATGGTCGTGTTGGTTCCCGGCCTCTTGGCGCTCGCTTTCGGCTGGTTTGCGTTCCGCTCGCGCGTGACCGGCGTCTATCTTTCGATCATCACCCAGGCGATGACCTTCGCTTTATTCAAGGAGTTCTTTCGCAACGATTTCGGTTTCGGCGGCAACAACGGCTTGACCGATTTCAAGGACCTCCTCGGCTTCTCGCTTCAGTCCGCGTCGACCAAGGCCGCCTTGTTCTCCGCCAGCGCCATCGTGCTGATCCTTGCATACGTGGCTTCGCGCGCCATCATCGGCTCGAAATATGGCAAGGCGCTGGTGGCGGTGCGCGACGCGGAGAGCCGCATGCGCTTCCTCGGCTATCGGGTCGCGAACTATAAGCTCTTCGTCTTCGTCGTTTCGGCAATCATCGCCGGCATCGCGGGCGCGCTCTATGTCCCGCAGGTCGGTATCATCAATCCGAGCGAATTCGCGCCGGGGAATTCAATCGAAGCGGCGATCTGGGTTGCAGTCGGCGGCCGCGGAACGTTGATCGGCGCCGCAATCGGCGCAATCGCCGTCAACTTCGCCAAGACCTTTTTCACCGGCACGTTCCCCGAATATTGGCTCTACGGCCTCGGCCTTCTGTTCGTCCTGACCACCTTGTTCCTGCCCAAGGGCCTCCTGGGTCTTGCGCTCAAGACCCGCGAGCCGAAACCGCGCGAGGTCATCTCGGCCGAGGCGCTCGAGGAAGGCGTCGAACCGTGACCCTCGCCGAGACGGCCAATCCGACTCTCACGCAGTCACTCCTCTATCTCGACGGGGTCACCGTCTCGTTCGACGGGTATAAGGCGCTGCGCAGTCTCTCGCTGATGCTCCTACCGGGTGAGATGCGGGCGATCATCGGCCCGAACGGCGCCGGCAAGACGACGATGATGGACGTCATCACCGGCAAGACGCGTCCCGACGAAGGCGAGGTGATGTTCGACGGGCGCCACGATCTGACCAGGCTCGATGAAGCCGAGATTGCGACGCTTGGGGTGGGGCGCAAGTTCCAGAAGCCGACCGTGTTCGAGAATCATACCGTCGAAGACAATCTCTTGCTCGCGACCAAGGCGCCGCGCAGCGTGCGCGCGACCCTTTTTGGGCGCGAAGATCCGCAGACGCTGGAAACGATCGACGCTATCCTCGCAACCACGCGGCTTACCGATCATCGGAAGCGTATCGGCGGTTCGCTGTCCCACGGGCAGAAGCAATGGCTCGAGATCGGCATGCTGCTCGCGCAGGACCCGAAGCTCTTGCTCGTCGACGAGCCGGTCGCAGGCATGACCGACGCCGAGACCGCGGCGACCGCCGATCTCCTGCGCGAAATCGCGCAAGATCATTCGGTGATCGTTGTCGAGCACGACATGCATTTCGTGCGCGAGCTCGGCGTCAAGGTGACATGCCTGCACGAGGGCTCGGTGCTGGCCGAGGGCACGCTCGATCAGGTGAGCGCCGACCCGCGCGTCGTCGAAGTCTATCTGGGGCGGTGAGACGCATGCTGACCGTCGACCGAATCGATCTTTTCTACGGCGCCGCGCAGGCGTTGCGGTCGGTTTCCCTCAAAGCGCAGACCGGGCGCATCCTCACCGTTCTCGGCCGCAACGGCGTCGGCAAGTCATCGCTTCTGCGCGCCATCGTCGGCCAGCACATGCCGGCGTCCGGCTCGATCCGCTGGGACGATCAGGACATGACCAAGATGACCCCGTATCTGCGGGCCAAAGCCGGCTTTGGTTACGTGCCGCAGGGGCGTGAGATTTTTCCGCTTCTGACCGTGCGCGAAAATCTCATGACGGGTTACGCGACCCGGCCGCGCAACGAGCGGGTGATCGACGACGAGATCTTTGCCCTCTTTCCGGTGCTCAACGACATGCTGGGACGCCGCGGCGGCGACCTTTCGGGCGGCCAACAACAGCAGCTCGCCATCGCCCGCGCGCTGGTGACGAAGCCAAAACTTCTCGTTCTCGACGAGCCGACCGAGGGCATCCAACCCTCGATCATCAAGGACATAGGACGCGCGCTCGTGCATCTCCGTCGCAAGGGCGAGATGGCGATCCTCGTCGTCGAGCAATATTTCGAATGGGCGCGCGATATCTGCGACGACTATGCGGTCATGGACCGCGGCGTCGTCGTGCTGGCCGGCGCGCGCGAGCAGATGGACGAGACCGCGGTGCGCGCGCGGATGACGGTCTAGGCAGCGGCAGGGTTTTCGACAGCATCGTCTTTGCGAGGAGCGCAGGGACGAAGCTATCCAGGGATCGTAGGGCGATGCCCTTCACCTCTGGATCGCCACGCCCTCGCTCCGCTCAGGCTCGCAATGGCGATCAAAGTAAGACGGATTGCACATTAGTGCGCGGCCGGAGCCGGAACCTTCAGGCGCGCCGACGTTGCGCAAAAAGGGAACCAGCATCGTCGCAAAGATGAAGGCGACCATGATGGCAAGAAAGGCGTCGGCGTAAGCGAGCGTCGAGGCCTCGCGATAGGTAAGCAGCCAGAGCTGCCTGAGCGCCGCCTCGTGTCCGGCCAGCGGGCTTCCCGGGACCGCTGCCGCGTAGCGCTCGGCGACCTCGTTCACGAGCCGGGTCATCGCGCCGTTGGCCGGCGTCAGGTTCTCGGCGATCGCCTCAAAATGGAAATTGGTGCGGTTGTTGAGGATCGCGCCGCAGACCGCGATGCCGACCGCGCCGCCGAGATTGCGCATCATGTTGAACAGGCCGCTCGCATATTTGAGCCGGTCCGGTGGCAGACTGCCCAGTCCAAGATTGACGCTCGGCGCGACCGCGAACACCTGCGGAAATCCGCGCAACACCTGAGGGATGAGCAACTCTGCCGCGCCCCAGTCATGGGTGATGAAGCTGAAGCTCCACATCGAGAGACCGAACGACGCGAGCCCGGCCATCATGAGCCAGCGCGTGTCGAATTTTTTCGCAAGCATCACATAGAGCGGCACGCCAGCGAGCGACGCCAATCCGGTCGAGAAAATCGCCATACCTGTCTGCCAGGCGCTGAATCCGCGCACGTAGCCGAGAAACAGCGGCGTAAGATAGATGGTCGAGAAGATGCCGATGCCGGTGATGAATGAGAGGATGCAGCCCAGCGTGAAGTTCCGGTTTCCCAGCGCGCGCAGGTCGACGACCGGCCGCGGAAAGGTGAGGCTTCGAACGACGAACAGGAAGCCCGAGATGGCGGCGATCACCGCGCAATCCCTGATCGTGGCGTCGTCGAACCAGTTCCGCCGCGACCCTTCCTCGAGCACATATTCCAAGGTTCCGAGCGCCATCGCCATGAGGATGATGCCAGGATAATCCGCACCCTTGAGGAGGGAGAGATTGGGTTCATCGATCTTCACGAGAAGCGGCACGAGGATCGATATGGCCATGCCGGGAATAACGTTGACATAGAAGAGCCAACGCCAGTCGAGCGTGTCGGTGATGAAGCCCCCAATCACTGGCCCCAGCGTCGGCGCGACCGTCGCAATTCCGCCAACCACGGCGGCGGAATAGACGCGCCGCGGCCCTTGGAAATAGTGAAAGGTGGAGGTGAACACGATCGGGATCATCGACGCGCCGAGCATACCTTGCAGGGCGCGGAAGACGATCATGCTTTCGATGTTCCAGGCGAGCCCGCACAGCATGCTCGCGATGGTGAAGCCGACGGAAGAGGCGGTGAACAGCCAGCGGGTCGAGAAGACGCGGGTCAGCCAGCCCGAGAGCGGGATCATGATGATCTCGGCGATAAGATAGGCGGTCTGCACCCAGCTGATCTGATCCTGCGCCGCGCTCAAGCCCCCGCCGATGTCCTGGAGGGACGAGGCGACGATCTGGATGTCGAGGAGCGCGATGAACATGCCCACGCACATCACCACGAACGGCCCGAGGCTCCACACCCAGTTCGGCTCAGAAGCCGTCGCGACCGATGGCGCGGCCCCGGCGGTGACGGCCGCGACGGTCATTGTGTTTCTCCCGAGCCCGAGCCTGTCTCCACGCCGACCGTCGTCGAGAGACCCGGACGCAACGCGCGCAGCATCGGGTCATCGTCGAGCTTGATGCGGACCGGAACGCGCTGAACGATCTTGGTGAAGTTGCCGGTCGCGTTCTCTGGCGGAATCACACTAAAGACGGCGCCCGTCGCCGGGGCCACGGTTACAACATGGCCGCGAAACACGTGGTTTGGCAGGACATCAGCGACGATGGTCGCCGCTTGTCCGGGCGTCATGTGCTCGAGCTGGCTTTCCTTGAAATTGGCGTCGATCCAGAGATCATGCGCCGGGATGACGGTGACGAGATAAGCGCCGCCGGCGACGTAGGCGCCGACTTGAGCAGCGCGATTGCCGACATAACCGTCGATGGGCGAGCGTATGTCGGTATAGCCGAGATTGAGTTCGGCCGTCTGAAGATCGGCCTCGGCTTGAACGACGTCGGCCTTCGCTACGGCGATCTCGGCGTCCAGAACCGTGAGTTGCTGCTTCGCCGCGTCGAGCCCGGCCGCGGACGAGACCACGCTCGCTTCCGCCGCGAGGTTCAGAGACGACGCCCGCTCCGAGTTCTGTCGTGATCCGGCTGCAGTCTGGGCCAAGTCCCGATACCTTTGGTCGTCCTGCTTGGCGAACGCCGCCTGCGCTGTCTTGGCGTCGAGGTCCGCTTTCGCCTGGCGGATGGTCGCTTGTTGCATCGTCTGTTTTCGCTCGAGGCTGTCGAGCGTCGCCTTACGCGCTTCAACGATCGCCGCCGCGCGGTCGGCGGCGGCGCGAAAGTCGCGGTCGTCGAGACGGATCAGCGGCTGTCCCGCACGCACATATTCGTTGTCGCCAACCAGAATCTGCGCGACAAAACCGGCCACGTGCGGGGATATCGGAGTGACATTGCCGCCGGCATAGGCGTCATCGGTGCTCTCGATGAAGCGCCCGACGGTCCAATAGTCGTAACCGTATCGCGCCCCGGCGAGCACGATGAGCCCGCCGAGCGCGGCATAGGCCAGCCATTTAAGCCGCGCTTTTGAAAGCACGCTCGATGGCGCCTTCTCAATCCGTTCGCCGGCGATCGCGGTCATCGTTGTCTCCTGTCCTCACATCGGCTTTGCGATGGCGACGCTAAAAGCGCATATACGCCTATATGGCGCTCGTTCATTTCGGATTGCCTGATTTAGCCGGCCGCCGACGACTCGACGGGGAGATCGGTCGCCGTCACCTCGCGCAGCAACGTGCGCAGTCCAGCGGCGCGCTCGTCGCCGAAGGCCGCGGCGAATCCTTTCTGCGCCTTCTTCCAGCCCTCGTAGCCGGCCCTGACCCGTTCGGCGCCCGCCTCCGTCAGTCTGAGCTCCTTGCTGCGGCGGTCCTTAACGCCCGGCGCGACGCTGATGAGGCCGTCGCGTTTGAGCGGCAGGATGTTCCGGCCGAGCGTGGTTCGATCCATCACCATCGCTTCGGCCAGGGTGTTGATGGTCATCGGCCCGAGCCGCTTGAGCTTGACGAGGATCGAATATTGGGTGGTGCGCAGTCCCGCCGGGGCCAGGTGCTGGTCGTACAGCTGCGTGATGTGGCGCGCCGCCTGGCGGACGGCCAGGCAGGTGCACTCTTCAGGCCGCGGCAATCCGTCGATCGACATGACAAGTTTCCGTCCTTGACAATAGAAGCATGCCCGAGCACTTGACAATAGGAGCATGTACGCCTAGTTAGGCGCATATACGCTTAATGTCAAGACAAAAGGCGGTCTAGCCCGCGCTCAATTGAGCCGACGGGGGCTTCAATAGAAGGAATTTTCCCATGACACGATCTTCTCTCGGAACCGCCGTCGTCACCGGCTCCTCGTCTGGCATCGGCGCTGTTTACGCCGACCGGCTCGCAAAGCGCGGCTATGACCTCATCCTCGTCGCGCGAAACGCCGAACGGCTGAAATCCCTGGCGACCCAACTGACTTCAGAGACGGGGCGATCGATCACGGTTCTGCCCGCCGATCTCGGCGACAGAGCGGAGCTCGCCAAAGTCGAGGCCGTGCTTCGCGACGATCCGAGCCTCACAATGTTGGTCAACAATGCTGGCACTGCGTCCATCGCGCCGCTTCTCAACTCGGATCTCGACGAGATGGAAGCGATGATCACGCTGAACGTCACAGCGCTCACGCGTCTGACCTATGCCGCCGCTCCCGCTTTCGTCGCGCGCGGAGCGGGCGCGATCGTCAACATCGGGTCCGTGGTCGGCATCGTGCCCGAGAGGCTCAACGGCGTCTATGGCGCGACCAAGGCCTTTGTCCTGGCGCTCAGCCAATCGCTGCAACACGAGCTCGCCGACAAGGGCGTTCGCATCCAGGCCGTGCTGCCCGCCGCCACGGCCACAGATATTTGGGAGAAAGCGGGCCTCCATCACTCGAAATTGCCCGCCGGCACGGTGATGTCGACGGAGGACATGGTTGATGCGGCTTTGGCGGGCTTTGACCAGGGAGAAGCCGTGACCATTCCCCCGCTCCAGGACGGCGACGATTGGACCCGCTTCGACGCGGCGCGCCTTGCGCTCGCGCCGAAGCTTACCAATTCCGCTCCGGCGCCCAGATATCAGGCGGCTCAGCTGGCTCGGCGAATCGCCTAAGGCGCAATCACCAACACGAGGATCAAGCAATGCCGTCACGTTCAGTGGTGATCGCGGAGCCTGTCCGCACAGCAATCGGCGCCTTTGGCGGAACCTTAAAGGATGTGCCGGCGCCGGACCTCGGCGCCGTCGCCATCCGCGCCGCGGTCGAGCGGGCCGGGCTCAAGCCCGACGAGATCGAGACCGTGGCGATGGGCAATGTTGTACAGGCCGGGGCCAAGATGAACCCCGCCCGTCAGGCAGCAGTCCAAGCGGGCCTGCCGGTGACGGTCCCGGCCATGACCGTGAACCGCGTCTGCGGTTCCGGCGCGCAAGCGATTGTGTCCGCGGCGCAGGAGATCCTTTTGGGTAACGCCAATGCCGCCGTCGCGGGCGGCATGGAGAACATGGATCAGGCGCCTTATCTCGTGCAGCGCGGTCGCTGGGGCTATCGCCTAGGCGACGGACAGCTTTACGACAGCGTGCTTCGCGACGGGCTCAACGACGCCTTCTCCGGGGAACACTCGGGCTGGCACACCGAGGATCTGGTCGAGAAATATCAGGTGACGCGCGAAGCCCAGGATGAGTGGGCCTTACGCTCGCAACAGCGCTTCGCGCGCGCGCAAAGCGCGGGACATTTCAAGTCGCAGATCGCGGCGGTCCAAGTTCCTGGCAAGAAGGGGCCAACGCAATTCGATCAGGACGAAGCCAATCGTCCCGACACCACGATCGAGGCGCTGGCGCGATTAAAGCCGGCCTTTCGCCCCCGACGGCGCCATCACCGCTGGCAATGCCCCCGGCCTCAACGACGCAGCGGCCGCCATGGTGCTCGCGGATGAAGACTGGGCCGAGAAGCGCGGCCTTGAGCCGAGTGCGCGGCTCGTCGCCTACGGCATAGCGGCGGTCGAGCCTGGAATGTTCGGATTGGGACCGGTTCCCGCCGTCAGGCAGGCGTTGCACCGCGCCCGATGGGAGATCGGCTCGATCGAGCGGGCGGAGATCAATGAGGCGTTCGCGGCGATCGCCATTGTCGTCGCGCGCGAGCTCGGATTGTCGGACGAAATCGTCAATGTCGACGGCGGCGCGGTCGCCCACGGCCATCCGATCGGGGCGACCGGCGCGGTGCTGACCACGAAGCTCATCCACTCGATGCGCCGCGACGGTCTGAGGCGCGGCCTCGTCACTTTGTGCATCGGCGGGGGCCAGGGCATCGCGCTCGCGATCGAGACGCTGCACTAGCGGCGAGGAGGTAGAGAGATGACCGAGCGCCACCTTGAGGACTCCGCAGTCCGGGAGAAGCTGTCGCGTCGCTCATTGGTCGCGCGCGCGACGTTCTTCGGAGCGGCGATGGCCGCGATTGGCGATGTCGCCAAAGCTCAGGAGGCAGGCTCTGGCAGCTACAGCAACGCCGCAATCGCTTTGCCTGACAGCAGCGGGCCTACGAAAACCCGCGAGGAGCAAATCCGTGCGGTCAGAATTGCACGCGCCATGCGAGCAGGGCCGTCCGTGATTACCGAGCACGCGACGGTCGCCGAGATGGATAAGCAAGGTCGCATGACCGAGGTCTTGAGAAAGGGCGCGAAAGAGTGGGTCTGCATGCCCGGCAATGAAGATGCCGTCGGCGATCCGCCGATGTGTGTCGACGCCTTGGGCATGCAGTGGTTCAAGGATTTGCTTGAAGGCAAGCCCCAGCCGACCAACCCGGCGCCGGGGCTTTGCTACATGCTCTGTGGCGCGACGCAGCACAGCAACACGCAGGCCCATGACAGAACGAGCCCCGCCATACCGATTGGCCCGCACTGGATGATCCTCTGGCCCTTCGACGCCAATCATTGCGGACTGCCGACGACAGTCCGAGACGCCGGCGCCTGGATCATGTTCGCCGGGACGCCTTACGCATATCTGCATGTTTGCGGGACGCCCTGGGCGGGCAATGAATATACGCCTGGCGACGAAGCTGTCTGGACGATGCGCTATCAGAAGCGAACTGCCGGCTGACGGACCACAGAGGCGAGCAGAATCGCTAGCCACTCAGGCGCGCGCGAATACCTCGGCTCGCGCTTCGACGATGTCCTCGATCATGTCCTCGGTGGCGAAGGGCGCGAGCGCTTCGCGCATGGCGCTCTTCATCACTGGAACCTCGTCGCCGATCCGGTCCGATGACGAAGTCGACATCCACAGCACGCGTTCGACCAGGCGCTCGACCGGAACAGCGTAGGTCCCCTCGACCCGGATAGCTCCGGTCCGGATGAACGGGCCATCGGCGAAGAAGCCATGATGGTCGCGCGACGGCCGATCGCCCTTCCAGCGATCGCGCACCGCGTTGAAAGTCTTGAGCCATGGATTGCGCCCGTCTTTGACGCTCGTTGCGCCGCAGATCAAAACCCGGCCGCGCGGGGCAAGAACGCGGTCGAGCACCGCTCGCGCGGGCTCCGGTTCGAGCCAGTGGATCGCGCGGCCGATGGTGACAATATCGAATGCGTCGAGCTTCGCTGCGACGTTCTCGAAGCGGCCCTCGATGAAACTGACTGAAACGTGGGCGCGCCTAGCCGCTGCGCGAGCGGCCTCGACCATACCCGGCTCTGGATCGACTCCCAGAGCCTCCCGGCAATAGGGCGCAAAGCCGATCGCCAGAATGCCCGGCCCAGCGCCGATATCGAGCAAGCGCTGACTTCGGTCGAGACCGAGCTCCAGCGCAACGGACTTGAAGAACCGCGCGCCATAAGTCGGCCGGGCGCCCTCATAATACGCGACGGTGGAGGCGAAGCGTCCCATGGCGATCCTTGCAGCGTCGATCGCGACGGCAGGTCAGAACCATGCGACCGGGGTTGAACGTGGCGGGCGTCAACATTGCGTCTTCAACTCCACGCGATCTCTGGAACCCACGAGGGTCTCAAGGGTTTGTTCGCCGAGGGGTTGAGAACCCATAAGGAGGACATGATGTCACGTTTAGCACTTCTTGCGACCGCAGTTTCGTTAACTCTCGGAGCGACACCCGCTTTCGCGACCTTCAGCGACTATAATGGCAACGATACGGTGGCTACTCAGGAGCAGGGGAACACGGCGGCCGTCGGCCAGATGGCGCCCGGTTACGCCGGGTGGAACAATGCCCCTCCCGTGATTGGACCGGTGATCGGGGTGGTGACGGCGCCGTTCGCGATGACGACAGGCCGCTGGGCCCAGCCCAACCCGACATGTGGCCTGTACCACGACTTCAACGGACGATATACGTCCCTCTGCGGACTGTAAGCCCGATCCTGGCAAGCTAAGAGAATACAAGCCGCTCCTGCTTCCGTAGGGGCGGCTTGCTGTTGCGTAGGCCTTACCCTGTTAACGCTGTCCGCCGGACGCCGAGATGCGCTCGCCGGTCAGCCATGACGATTGGTCTGAGGCCAGGAATAGCGCCACTCGCGCAATGTCATCCGGCTGACCCATGCGGCCCATCGGCATGACCATGCCCATCGCCTTGGCGGTCTCCATTGTAAGCCCCATGGTTTTTGTGCCCTCGGTTTCGGTCGCTCCTGGCGCGATCGCGTTGACGCGGATTTTCTTCGGCGCAAGTTCGACGGCGAGCGCCCGCGTGATGGTGTCGACCGCCGCCTTCGAAGACGAATAGACGACCGAGTTCGGCACCGGGTTCACGCTCGCGAGGGTGCTGAGGTTGATGATGCTGCCACCCGCTCCGTCGAAGGCCGCGACCGCTTCCTTGCTGGCGAGCAGTGTTCCCAACACATTGGTGCCGAACTGCCGCTCAATATCCTCCTCCGTCACCGCCTCGATTGGCGCAAATGAAAACACACCCGCGTTATTAACGAGGATCGAGGGCGCGCCGAGTTTCGTCTTCGTCTCGGCAAACAGGCGCTTGACGTCTACGCCTTTGGCCACGCTCGCCTGAATCGCGAGCGCCTTGCCGCCCTTGCGGACGATCTCATCGACAACGCGATCGGCGCCGGCCTTATCAGACGCATAATTAATGGCGACCGCCGCCCCCGCCTCTGCAAAGCGGCGCGCGATCGCCGCGCCAATCCCTTTTGACGCTCCCGTCACGATCGCCACCTTCCCGCTGAGTTCGCCCATTTCCGTACTCCTTATCCCTGCCGCCGCCAGAATTGGCGCTGGCAGGCTTTGAGGACCACGAGGTAAGTGATGCGCGCTACGGCAGGTACCGCGCCGATCACGATATGATATATTCGTTTTCAGCATGAGTGATCGGCTCCAGCAGCTCGCGTTGTTCCTACGCACGGTCGAAAGCGGAAGCTTCTCCAAGGCCGCGCGCGAATTCGGTCTCACTCAACCCTCTGTGTCGCGCGCCATCGCGGCGATCGAGCATCGCTTGGGCGTCAAGCTTCTGGTCCGAACCACCCGGCAAGTCTCGGCCACCGAGGCGGGCGAGGCGTTGCTTACTCGCGCGCGCGACGCCCTGCTCGCAGTCGATGAGGCGGAGGGCGCGGCGCGCGGGGCCGACCATCTTTCCGGCGTGCTGCGCGTCGCCTTGCCGCCGCGCTACGGCGTCTGGCGCATCGTGCCATTGCTTCCGGCGTTTGCCGCCAAACACCCGCTGCTCAAGATCGATCTCATGATGTCGGATCGCTACGAGAATCTGATCGCCGAAGGGGCCGACCTCGCGCTCAGGATCGGCGACTTGCCAGATTCGAGCTTCATCGCCCGAAAGCTCGAGAGCGCACGGCGCCTTTTCATAGCATCGCCATCTTATCTCGCCCGCCGCGGATCGCCCGCGCGCCTCGCCGATCTTGCGCGGCATGACCTCATCAGCGGCCCGACCGACGCCGGCGACCAGACTTGGGTCGCGCGCCGCAACGGACGAGTGGAGCGTCAGGCCATCAGTCCCCGCATCCATTCGCGCTCCGCGACTGGCGTCGTCGCCTGCGTGGTTGCAGGACTCGGCATCGCGACGGGATCAAGCTGGATGTGCGCGGATGCGCTCGATTCAGGCGAGGCGGTCGAGATTCTCACCGACTATACGCTCGAACCAGTCACGGCCTATGTCGTCTTCCCCGGGGGCCGCAGGCCGTCGCAACGCGCGCGCGCCTTCAGCGATTATCTGGAGCAGGCTCTGGCCGTGATCGGGGAAAAGCGGCGGCCGTCTCGTGACCTGGAACAAACAGCCGGCGGGCCCAGCCGATCAGCACGGTCTCAACCGTTGCGGAACGCGTAGGCGTAGCCGTTGAGCGCGGGCGCGCCGCCGAGATGCGCGTAGAGCACCTTCGATCCCTTGGGAAAAAAACCCATCCGCGTGAGATCAATCATGCCCTGCATCGATTTGCCTTCGTAAACCGGATCCGTGATCATGCCTTCGAGCCGCGCGACAAGACGGATCGCCTGCTTGGTCTCCTTCGACGGCACGCCATAGAGGGGATAGGCGTAGTCCTCTACCAGCACGACGTCGTCGTCAGCGATGTCCTGGCCAAGCTCGACCAGTTTTGCGGTCTTGCGCGCGATATCGAGCACCTGGGCTTTCGTCTGCTGTGGCGTGGCCGACGCGTCGATCCCGATCACCTTGCGCTGGCGACCGTCCTTGGCGAAACCCACGACCATGCCCGCGTGAGTCGAGCCGGTCACCGTGCATACGAGAATATAGTCGAAGGCGAATCCGAGCTCGCGCTCCTGCGCGCGCACCTCTTCGGCGAAACCGACGTAGCCCAGCCCGCCGTATTTGTGCACCGAGGCGCCTGCGGGGATCGCGTAGGGCCGCCCGCCCTGGGCCTCGACGTCCTTCAGCGCGTCCTCCCAACTTTTGCGAATGCCGATATCGAAACCGTCGTCGACTAGCCTGACGTCGGCGCCCATGATGCGGCTCAGTAAAATGTTGCCGACTCGATCGTAGACCGCATCCTCATGCGGGACCCAGGCCTCCTGCACCAGCCGGCATTTCATCCCGATCTTGGCCGCGACTGCAGCCACTTGGCGCGTGTGGTTCGACTGCACGCCGCCGATCGTGACCAGCGTGTCGGCGTTCGAGCGAAGCGCGTCGGGAATGATGTATTCGAGCTTGCGCAGCTTGTTGCCGCCGAACGCTAGGCCCGAATTGCAATCGTCGCGCTTGGCGTAGATCTCGACATGATCGCCAAGATGCGCGCTCAGGCGCTTGAGCCTTTCGATCGGCGTCGGACTGAAGGTGAGCGGATAGCGTTCGAATTTTTCCAGCATGGCGCCGCGCGAGCTTGAGATCGAGGCTTGCGATGCTAGACCAAGATGCGTTCAGCTGGAATTCGTTGAATGGCCATTGTTCACGATTATCAGGCCGAATTTCAAGCACCCGCTAAAAGGCGCAAGTTTGAGGGAACGCTTCATGAGCTCGCCTGCGCAAAAGTCCGTGGTCCAGGCTCAGCCGCTCATCGCGGTGCGCGACGTTCGCGCGAGCAGCCAATGGTACACGGACTTGCTCGGAGCGGACGCGCTTCCCGATCACCCGCACTGCGACGTCTACGATCGCATCTGGCGTTCTGGCCGATTGCTGCTGCAATTGCACGCCTGGGGCGCGGAAGAGCACCCCAATCTCGTCAACGCCAACGCAGCGACCCCCGGGCATGGCGTGGTGCTGTGGTTCCAGGTCGACGATTTCGACGCGGTCGTCGAGCGCGCTCATCGGTTGGGCGCGACGATCGTCGAAGACGCTCATTTCAACCCTGCGCCGCAGCACCGGGAGATCTGGCTCCGCGATGAGGACGGGTACGTGGTGGTCGTCGCGAGTCCGGACGGCGAAAGCGTTCCTGACCGCCCGTAGGCTGCGCACCGCCCCCGGTTATGGCTCTCAATATCAGTTGACTAGGAAACTGTTTTGAAATAGTTTCCTTGTCAACTGATGGAGGACATGTGGCGCGCCGAATGGAACTGAGCTCGCTCGAGTCGCATCTCGGCTACTGGCTTCGCTACGTGTCGAACCACGTGTCGCACGCCTTCGCTCTCAAGCTCGCGGAGGTCGAGGTGACGGTCGCCGAGTGGGTCGTCCTACGCGAGCTTTACGATTCCGAGAGCGCGCCGAGCGCGCTTGCCGACCGGCTCGGCATGACGCGGGGAGCGATCTCGAAGCTTGCCGACCGCCTGATCGCGAAGGACAAGATCGTCCGGCGCGCCAACGCCAGTGACCGGAGGTTCCAATCGTTGGCGCTCACCCGTCACGGACGCGCGATCACGCCGAAGCTCGCGGCTTTGGCGGACCACAACGACGCGGAGTTTTTCGCCGATCTCGATATCGAGACACGCGAGAGGATCTCGGAGGCGATGAAGGACATCGTGCGCCGCAAACGCCTGCGGCGCGCGCCGGTCGACTGACCGGCTGCGGAGCGCCACACGATGACGAGAGGAGCGATGATATGGACGCCAAGGTGAAAGAGGTTGTGCGCGAGATGAGCGAGGGGTCGGACGAAGAGCGCATCACGTTTCCGGAAGTCGTGAAGGCGCTGATGGATGTTCATATCGAGCGCTATCACGCCGATCTCGTCGCCGGCCGGAAACCTACTACTTGCCCGATGGCGATTTCGAGGAGTTGGCGGTCCATGAATCGCGTCGCGCGGCGATGAGCTTCTCGCCGAAGGCGTGGAGAAGGCCGTCCGCGCCATTCAGCGGCAGGAGATCGCCTATCGCGAATTCTGCCGCCGGATCGTGGACGAGACGCGGGCTGCGTCGGCTATTTCGTCAGTCTAGGCCGTGTGGACGAATTTGATCAAGCAAAGGCCGGCGGCGAAGCTGACGATTGATCTGAAGTTTCGTTCGGTCTTTTCGCAGCGGAGCGCGACGCGCTTGAAGCGCTTGAGCCGTCCGACGCCCTGCTCGATGCGTGCGCGGGCTTTGTAGAGGGTGCGGGCGAAGAAGGCTGGCTTGTTCTTTTCGTTGGCCTTGTGCGGGATGACCAGAGCGATGCCACGCGCTCTTGCGGCGTCCCGATTGGCCTTGCTGGCGTAGCCTTTGTCGCAGATGACGGCGCGCGGCTGAATGTCGGGCCCGATATCGAGCAGGGTTTCGAAGTGACGCCCGTCGAAGGCTTCGCCGCCGGTCAGGTCGAAGGCGATGATATCCCCGGAGGCGTCCGATTTTGCGTGGATTTTCGTGGTGAAGCCGCCACGCGAGCGCCCGAGCGCTTGCCCTTCTTGCCCCCCTTTGCTCCAGCCGCCGACACATGAGCGCGCACGACGGTGGAGTCGAACATCTGAATAAGATGGGCCGTGGAGCTCATGGACGCGAGCGTGTCGAAGAAGGCCTCGAAGACGCCAGCCTTGCTCAAGCGATCGAAGCGCTTCCACACGCTGTTCCAATGACCGAAGCGCTCTGGCAGAGCGCGCCAGCGAACGTTCTCGACGGTGAAGAAATGAAGCGCCTCGAGGAAGCGGCGGTCGTCGGCGGCCTTCCGTCCACGCCGAGGCAGGCAGGCGCGGAACACCGCAAGCGTGTGCGCCCAATCGTCCTCATCCGTCTTTGTCGACATTGACTCCGGCCTCTGATTCGGTCGGAGACCTATGAATCATGCCTGATTCACCGCGGGAATCCCAAAAGCGTCGACTGGCGAAAATTCATCCACATGGCCTAGTTGGGCGTCGCGCCGTCTATTATGGCCGCACCGGCGACGAGCACGTAGAATGGTTTCCCGGCGCCAAGCCGTGACGCCCAATTTGACGCCTTTGCCACATTTAGGAGCAGGCCCTCGCGCCACTTGGGATTAAGAAGCTCATGGCCTATGAAGGCGGGGGGCGGGCGCGACGCGCCGGGCGGCGCTCAGGACTGGGGCGACATGGCTAGTTTGAACGTTTTCCAGTGGCTGCGTTACGGTGGCTCGTGCAGGTGGTCGTGACGCGGTGGTGCAACCTGAAATGCGGTTACTGCACGGAATACGACCGCGCGTCTGATCCTGTGCCGTACGAGGAACTCGCATTACGTTTCGCGAAGCTCGCGGCGCTACGCGCGTGGCCGGTTTGCCTGACGAGCGGCGAGCCAACGATGCATCCGCGCCTACTGGACCTCGTAGCTGAGATTAGGAGGCAGGGTTTCAAGCGGCGCATGCTCGTCACGAACGGATGGCGTCAGACGCCGGCCCTCATCGACGCCCTCAATCGGACGGTTCGAGCTTGCCAAGAGCTGACGCGGTTGCTGGCCGGCAATCAGGCGGATGTCGGTTCAATCTCGTTGAGGAGTGGGACATGGTGACGCCACAGATGGTCCTGCGAGGAGCCATCGCCCGGACGGGTGTCAGGCCCTTCCCTCTGTCCCTGACGTACGAAGTCACATGGCTCTGCAATCTATCCTGCGGTTATTGCGATCGGCATACACCCATGCGCCATGAGTTGACACAGGAGGAGATCTTTTGGGCGCTGGACGAGTTCCGGACGCTTGGAATGCTCCACACCCACCTTGACGGTGGTGATCCCCTGACCCATCGGCACATCGATGAAATCGTCGACTGGCTTACGCAACGAGGGATCACCGTATCCCTGAACAGCAACGGTATTCTCGTACCAAAGAAACTTGACACGATTCGAAAGTTATCTCTGCTGAAGATTAGCCTCGACGGCCCCCCTGAGAGTCATGATGCGATGCGGGGAACGGGGAGCTTTGAGAAAGCCCTCGCCGGCGCTACCGCCGCGCGAGATGCTGGGGTGAAGGTGGAGTTCACATGCACGGTGGGCCAGCATAATGCTCACACAATCGAGCCGCTGATCGACATCGCGTCCGCCGTCAATATCCCGGTGGTCTTTCAACCCGCGTTGAACAGTTTATTTCTCGGCGCCGATCGCGATGGATCATCCTGGCAACTGGATGTCCAGTCCATTCGCGCGGCGTTCGCTCGGATTGAGCGGATAAAACGGCGGAGCAATGTGGTCGGCAATGGCTGGTCCAGCCTCAGGCATTTTCGGCGCTTCCCGGAGGACACGCGACCTCCGTGCGCGGCCGGATGGGTGATGGCGACCATGGACCCCGAAGGCGTTCTCTTTTCCTGCCCCCAGCTCAACCGAAGCGACCGATCCAACAGCGTCACACGGCTCGGGGCGGCGACGGCGTTCGCCAATCTGTCCCGAACGGGCTGTGGCCAATGCTGGTGCGCGCGCCTGGTCGAGGGAAATTATGCCTGGGGGATGCGGGTCGATCGCATGCTGCCACCATTCGAACGCCTGCCGCGCCAATCCAGGGGGGCTGCGTGAGCCCCGTAGGTCTGGATCCCGCAGCGCCCCGGTCGGCCAGCATCGCGCCAGGAACGAGCCCCCAACTCATTTCCTGGTTGGATTGGCTCCGCTATGGACCGTTCCTGGCGCAGGTGATCGTCACCCGGCGATGCAATCTTAGCTGCGGCTATTGCACGGAGTACGACAAAACCTCTGAACCCGTCCCCTTTGACGTTCTGCGGCAGCGGCTCGAGCGGCTCCGCGACCTTCGCACCTGGGCCATCTCCCTGATGGGTGGTGAGCCAACCCTTCATCCCGACCTCCTCAGAATCTTCTCCACCATGCGCGTGCTGGGGTTCCATCGCCGCATGATGACGACGAATGGGCTCCTCCTCACCAACGAGATAGTTGACGGACTCAACAACAATGGCATGACCGACATGAGTCTGAGCATCGATGGGGTGAAACGGAACGCGACAACCCGCAAGGTCCTTAACGTGCTGAGACGGAAGCTCGACATACTGGCTGAACGTGCACAATTCGACGTGGTCATCAGCGCCGTCATTGGGACCGCGCCTCGCGAGGAAGTTCTGGAGGTCGTCGAGTTTGCGAAGTCGCGCGGGTTCACACCCCGCCTTTTGGTCCTTCACAATGAACACGGCCAGATGGGGTTGTCCTCAGAGGAGCTCGCTGTCTACGCGGAGGTCAAACAACTGTTTGGACACCGGGTGACCGAGGAAGCGCACGGCTACCGCGAGCGCCTGATCCAGAATGGCGAAGCTCCATTTCGTTGTCGAGCGGGTGCGCGGTACCTGTACATTGATGAGGCTGGAATGGTGCGGTGGTGCGCGCAGACCCGCATGGCGTTTGGAAAGAGGCTGTCCGGGTACGCTCTGGAGGATCTTCGGCAACATTTCTATTCGGAGAAAACCTGCAGTGACAATTGTTGCGTGGGTTGCGTCCGGACGGCGTCCGCGTTCGACCAGTGGCGCTCCCAACACTCATCCGAAAGCTCGGCGCTGTCTCCTAGCTAGTACATCGTGGACTTGCCTTGGGAAAGTGGAGAGCTCTTCTGAAGGAAAGAGGAGCATTTCATGGGCAAGCCGCAGCGACGGTTCGGGAAGGAATTTGAAGCCGAAGCCGTTCGGTTGGTTGAGGTGAGTGGTCGGACGCAAAGGGAGATCGCCATGGACCTCGGCGTCGGCCTTTCGACGCTGCGACGCTGGCTCGACAAGCGCCGCGAGCACGAGATCGAGGCGCCGCCGCCCGAACGGCAGGAGGACCTGGCGGCTGAGCTGAAGCGGTTGCGGCGCGAGAATGAGATCTTGCGACAGGAACGCGAGATCCTGAAGAGGGCCGCGACTTTTTTCGCCAAGGAGGGAAGTCGATGAGGTTCCGTCTCATCGATGCGGCGAAGAAGGAATTCCCCGTCCAGCGTCTCTGCAAGGTTCTTGGCGTCAGTCAGAGCGGCTATTTTGCCAGGAAGGATCGACCGGCCTGCCGTCGACAGCATGAGGACATGGTGCTGCTGGCCCATATTCGCTCGGCCTTTGCACTGTCGAACGCAACCTACGGCAGCCCGCGCATGACGCGCGAGCTTCGCGATGACGGGATCACCATCGGTCGTCATCGGGTCGCCCGGCTGATGCGAGAGAATGCCCTGAAGGCGCGGCAGAGGCGGCGCTTCAAACGAACGACCGACAGCCTGCACGCCTTTCCGGTCGCGCCAAACCTCTTAAATCAAGACTTCAACGCAGCGGGGCCGAACCAGAAATGGGGTGCCGACATCTCCTATGTCTGGACACGCGAGGGCTGGCTCTACCTTGCCGTCGTCATTGACCTCTTTGCTCGGCGCGTCGTCGGCTGGGCCGCCGGCGACCGGCTCCATAAGGAACTGGCGTTGTTGGCCCTACGCCGGGCCGTCGCCGTGCGGTGTCCATCCGTCGGGCTCATTCACCACGCGGACCGTGGCAGCCAATACTGCTCCGTCGAGTACCAGGCTGAGCTGAGAAAGAACGGCATCTCGATCTCGATGTCGGGCAAGGGAAACTGCTTCGACAACGCCATGGTCGAGACGTTCTTCAAGACCCTCAAGGCCGAACTCGTCTGGCGCACCATCTTCCAGAGCCGGATCGAAGCTGCGATCGCAATCGGCCGTTACATCGACGGCTTCTACAATCCCGTCCGCCGCCATTCGGCGCTCGACTTCATCAGCCCGCTTCAGTTCGAAGGGCGGGCAGCGTAAAATCGAAAACGCTCTCCACAAATGCCGGGCAAGTCCATCGTTTCCAATCATATCAGCGGCTCGATCAAGGTTGTACGTCCAGGTGTGGACAACAGGCGGACGATTTTCATGCCGCGCATTCTACTGGTTCATGACCAGAACGGTCAGTTGCGGCTGTCGCACGAGGAACTGAGTGCGTACGAGGAAGCGAAGCGCCGCATCGGCGACCGCGCGAACGAAGCCTTCGGATACCGCGGAAAAATGATCGAGTCCGGCAAAGCGCCCTTCAAGTGCCGCTCGGGCTCCCGATATCTGTACGTGGACGAGTTCGGGAGCGTCCACTGGTGCTATCAGACGCGGGAGAATTTCTCCGAGGACCTGCTCGCCTACCCTACGCTGATCTTCACAAACAGTTCGATACGCCGAAAGACTGCAATGCGCACTGCACGATCGGTTGCGCCCGAACCGCCTCCGCCACGGTCGAGTGGCGCTCTCAGGGGACCTCTCTGACGCTCTCAGGCCGCCGACGGCCTCGTAGGAGGTTCAAGACCAGGACGGCGCGTGTGCGTCTTGCAGCGCTCAATTTTCCGGCAGCATGCGCTGGAGAACGCGATCGCGCTTGACGAGCCAATGGCAGAGCGCGCCCGCGATATGGAGCGCGACGATCAGGCCGATCAGAATCCCGCAGATGAGATGCCAGACGATAATGCGGTCCGATAGCGGCTGGTCCTTGCCGAGAATGGTAGGAAAATCGAAGAGGCCGAAGACGCTCACCGGGTCGCCGTAAGCGTTGGTCCCCGCCCAGCCGAGCACGGTCGTGACGAAGACAAGGACGTAAAGTGCATATTGCGCCCAGAGCGAGGCGCGCTGCTCGACGAGCGGCATGGACGCCTCCGGGGCCGGCACGCCGAAGGCCAGGCGCCTGACGAGCCTCACGACCATGACGATCAGGACAAGCGCGCCCAGCGCCTCGTGGAAGTTATAGAGATTGTCCCTGAGCGAGCCCTCGGGAACGAGCCGCTTCATCACCGGACCTAGGGCGAGGAGCACGATCACCGCAGCCGCGACAAACCAGTGCATCAGTTTCGCCGACGCGGAATAGCTGGCCGGCGATGCGTGCGAATTCCATGTCGACGCCATGAGGCCCTCCCAGTCGAGGCGACAAACATCGTCAAGCTAGCAGATCGCCGCCGCTCAAGGACAGGCTTCGGCCATGAGCGCCTTCGCGCCGTCCATCGCGGCAAGCTCAACCGGGGCGAAGACCTCCAGCTTGTCGGGCGCCTCGGCCGCAAGGGTCGCGCCGCCATGAGCGAGCGCGCAGAAGCGCTCGCGCGCGATAAGCGCGCGCGCCGGAGTCGTTCCAGTGGTCGGCAAAGGGACGGCTTCGACCCCGGGCGCGCTGGAGGCGAGGCTCAGGGCAAAAGGCAATGGCGCCTCGGGCGGCTTATGACCGCGCTCGTTCGCTTCCCACTCGACCACGCCGCCGCCGCGGCGATAGCGGAAGGCGATTTCGATCGTCTCGTCGCTTCCAGCGACCGATTGCGCGACGCTTGCCTGCACGAGATCGGCGCGCGGCGGATCGCCATCGAACGCTTTGGCGTTGAGGCCGTTCGCGCCGCTGGCGAGGACCGGCTCGGCTGGGTCGAGCGCTAGCGTCGCGAGAAGCGAGGCCTTGAGTTCAGCGGGACTGAGCCAGCGAATGCTGGCCGCCCATGTCTTGCGCATCAGGGTCATCACAGGGTCGCCCACGCCCATGGCGTCGAGATAAGCCTCGACCGCCGCGTCAACGCCCCGCTGCTCGTAGATCTTGCGCGTCGACTTGAGGTGCGCCAAGCCTTCGGTCTCATTCACCAGCGTGGTGATCTGATGCACCCCCATCCGCGCCGAAGGGCTAGCGAGGCGCTCGACCCCGCCAGCGAGCACGAGCACGCAGGCCGAAGCGCACATGGCGCCGCCGGTGATCGCGCTGCCGGGGCCATCCGGACATTTCGGCGCGGTGTCCGGACAATTCGTGATCAATGTCCTGGCGACGGCGACCGCGAGGCCCTTCTCTCGAATGAGTTCGCCCATGGCCCCCGCATCGGCGACCGAGCCGCCCGGAGAATGGATGAGGATAGGCAGCCGGCGGCCTTTGAGATTTGCGATCGCATCGGCGAAAGCCTTCGCCGTGCCGGGCATGATCTGGCCCTCAGCCGACAACCATTCCGGACAATTCGGCTTGCAGGCCTGGTCGGCGCTCACAACACGCACGAAACGCATCGGATGGACGCCGCGCGGGCGCGCGGGCGGCCTCAGGTCGGCGTAGGACGGCAGAGCGATGAGGCCGAGAAGCGCCGCCGCCAGCGCCTGGGCGGCCCGCCTGAGGCGTCGCTTGCGACTGAACGGGCGGCCGGTTCTCGGCCATGGGAACAAGCGATCCAGTCTCCGCGAGCGCCCGGGACGATCCCGCCTTACGACGCCGCCCTGCGGCTTTCCCAGTAATCGCGGCCCTGCTCGCCCCGCAAGCGCTGATATTCGAACGCGACGACGCTCGCGCCGTGCTGGCGCTCGAGGCGCCGCACGATGAAATGCCCGCGGGCCAAGGTCTGAAAATGATCAGCGAAGGCGGCGTTGACCGCGGCGCCGCCAATCGCGCCCAGGACCGGCGCCGCCTGGGCCGCAAGCTTCTCGCTCACCACGACGCCGAAGCGCGCGGCGATCTGCGAAATCAGCCGCGCGATCACAGGCGCGGACTGGGCGGCGACGCCCTCGCTGGCGACGAAGCGCGCGCTGTCGCTGACCGACTTGGCGAGCGCGGCGCGAACCGTGAAATATCCGCTCTCGAAGGCCGTCTCTCCGCCTGGGCTGCCGAGAGCGAACACTTCGACGCAGGCGAGAGCCGCTTCCGGGGCGGTGAGGTCCTCGCCTTCCTCGCGCGCGATCTCAGCGATCGAGCGCAGAAGGATCGTGGTCGAGATCGGCAGTTCCAGCGGCAGCGCCGCGAGCCCGAGCGCGCCTCCTACCGCTCCGGACGCAGCGGCGGCGAGCTTATGGGCGCGGTTGGCGGGCTTGGCCGACGCGCTCAGATCAAGCGTGCGCAAAGCGAGCTTGAGCGCGCCTCTGAGGGCGGTCTCGCTCACATACGCGATCACCCGCCGGGCCGATTGCGGCATCGTGCGGCTCAGCATTCCGACCGGACGTCCGACAGCGTCGGTCAGCCGCTGGGCGAAGCTCGTCCCCTCGAGGCAGGCGACTGCCCGCCTCAAGTCCTCGGTCTCGTTCGGCGTCAGCCGCGCCGGCATATATTCGATGGTCGCCATAACTGCCCCAAGCCGCGTGGGCCATTCCGCGTCAACGCCGTGATATGGGGACGCCGAGCCTCAGGCCAAGAGCCCCACCGTCAAACGAAGGCGATAATCCCGAGGCTGATGACGCCGGCCACCCAGCAATAATAGGCAAACGGGCTCATCGCCTCGAATTCGTGCCGGTTGAAATAGCGCATCAGGAACGCGAGGCTGAGATAGGCGACAATGCCGGCCACCAATCCGGACAAAAGCGCCACCGGCCCCAGCGTCGCCCCCTCCTTCATCAGTTTCGGCGCCTCATAGACGTTGGCGGCGAGAATGATCGGTGCGCCCATGAGGAACGAGAAGCGCGCCGCTTCCGCGTGCTTGAGCCCCGCCACGACGCCGGCGACGATTGTCGCGCCAGAACGCGAGATTCCAGGGATCAGGGCCAAACATTGGGCAAAGCCGACCGCGAGCGCCCCTTTCCAGTTGAGCTGCCCCAGCGAACCAACCAATTCCTCGCCGATCCGGTCGCCGAAATAGAGGATGAAGCCATTGACGATCAAGAAGATCGCAGCGATTCCGGGCGCGGCGAAGGCGTCACCCAAGAGCTTGCGGAACAGGGCCCCGACGATGACGGCTGGGATGGTCGCCAGGATGACGTAGAAGAACGTCCGTCTGTCCGTCTTCGCGCGGGCGTCCGGCGCGCTGATGAGAGAGCGCAGAAAGCTCAGCCAGTCGCGCCAGAAGAAGACGAAGAGCGCGATCGAAGTGCCCAGATGCATGACCACCAGATAGGCGAGCCAGTCCGGAGCCTTCTCATCGACTCCCCAATTCAAGAGCCGCGGCAGGATGACAGCGTGGCCGAGGCTCGAGACCGGAAAAAGCTCGGTCACGCCCTGCAGCACGGCCATGATAATCGCTTGCAGTGCAGTCAAAGCGGCCCCCGCCGGTCAGTAGGAAAGACGCCCGGCGGGCGCGTTTATAGAATCTCGTCGCAGAGCGCCTGGCCGTCAGCAGGTCGCATGGCCGCATTTATGCACGGCGTCGACCTTGTCCTTGAGCTGGTCGTAGCCGACGGCGCCGACGACGACGTCCTGGCCGACGACGAAGGTCGGCGTGCCGTTGATTTGCAACGCATCGGCGAGTTGCATGACTTCGCTCAAGCCCGACTTGACCTCGGGGCTCTCCATGTCCTTGGCGAGCTTGTCCATGTCGAGGCCTAGCTCGCGGGCGACCGCCAGCGCCTCGGTCTTGCCGACTGGCGCCGTGGGTCGCCAGCAGCTTCGAGTGGAAAGCCCAGAACTTATCGCCCGGCAATTGATTGCGGGCGGCGCTGGCGACCTTCGCCGCCTCGACCGATCCGGGTCCCAAAACCGGATAATCCTTGAGAACCAGCTTGAGGTTCGGATCGTCCTTCATGAGCTTCGTGACGTCCGGCAGCGCGCCCTTGCAGAAATGGCAATTGTAGTCGAAGAATTCGACGAGCGTCGCGCTGCCTTGCGGGTTGCCGATAGTCGCCTGATATTTCGAGTTGAACAGAGCGCTCGACTGGGTGTCGACGACTTTCTGCCGCTCCGCGTCAGCTACTTCCTTGTCATGCTTGTCGAGCGCCTCAATCGCCGAGCGCAGCACGTCAGGGTTGTTGACGAGATAATCCTTGATGAAGGCGCCCAGTTCTTGCTTCTGTGCCGGCGTAAACTCATCGGCGCTTACAGGCGCGGCTATGCAGGCAGTCCCGAGGAACGCGGCCGTAAGGCCAAAGGCGGTAGCGAGCTTCATTCAGATTCTCCAGACTGCGGCCGGGGCTCAAGGGCGGCCACCTTATTCATAAGCGGCACGCATTAGGGCCACAATTGCAACTTTGTTGTGGCCCCTCAAGACTGAACCTAGCGGATTTCCGGGATCGTGTCTTCCCGGGCAATATTGCCGAACCGGGTCACCTCGGCGTCGAACTGGAGCTCGACCGTGCCGGTCGGCCCGTGGCGCTGCTTGCCGATGATGACTTCCGCCCGGCCGTGCGCATTCTCCATCTGCGCCATCCAGCCGATATGCTCCTCCGTGCCGGGCCGAGGCTCGCGGTTTTTGAGGTAATATTCCTCGCGATAGACGAAGAGGACAACGTCAGCATCCTGCTCGATCGAGCCCGATTCGCGCAAGTCCGAGAGCTGCGGCCGCTTGTCGTCGCGCTGCTCGACCTGGCGCGAAAGCTGGGAGCAGGCCAGGATCGGGACGTTCAGCTCCTTGGCCAGCGCCTTGAGGCCGGTCGTGATCTCAGTCAGTTCCTGCACCCGGTTTTCAGACCGCGTTTTCGAACCGCCGAGAAGCTGGAGATAGTCGACGACCAGGAGGTCGAGCCCTCGCTGGCGCTTGAGCCGCCGCGCGCGGGCCGTGAGCTGCGCGATCGAGACGCCGCCGGTCTGGTCGATATAGAAGGGAATCTGCTGCATCTGCCGGACCGCGTCGGCGACATGGTGGAAGTCGGCTTCGGTGATGTCGCCGCGACGGATCTTGTAGGAGGCGACGCCGGATTGTTCGGCGATGATGCGGGTCGCAAGCTGCTCGGACGACATTTCGAGCGAAAAGAAGCCGACAATGCCGCCGTTGGCGGCCTCGACCGCGCCGTCCGGCCCGCGTCCGACCTTCATAGGCCTTGGCGATATTGAAGGCGATGTTGGTGGCGAGCGCCGTCTTGCCCATGCCGGGGCGACCGGCAAGGATGACGAGGTCGGACGCCTGCAACCCGCCCATATAGCGGTCGAGATCGCTCAGCCCTGTTGCGATACCGCTCAGCGAGCCGTCGCGCTCGTAGGCGCGCGCGGCCATGTCGACTGCGGACTTGAGCGCATCCGAAAAGCGTTGGAAGCCGCCGTCATACCGCCCAGCCTCGGCGATCTGATAGAGGCGCCGCTCCGCTTCCTCGATCTGCTCGCGCGGGCTCGAATCGACCGGCGCGTCATAGGCGACGTTGACGACGTCCTCGCCGATCGAAATGAGCTCGCGTCGCATCGAGAGGTCGTAGACGCTGCGGCCATAGTCGTAAGCATTGATGATCGTCGTCGCTTCGCTGGCGAGACGGGCCAGATATTGCGGCACGGTCACGCCGCCGAGGTCGTGGTCGCCGAGGAACGTCTTCAGCGTGATCGGCGTCGCGAGCTTGCCGGCCCGGATCAGCGATCCGGCGATCTCGAAGATGCGGCGATGGATCTCCTCGACGAAATGCTCGCTCCTGAGGAAGTCGGAGACGCGATCGAACGCATCATTGTTGATGAGGATCGCGCCGAGCAGCGCCTGCTCGGCCTCGAGGTTATGCGGCGGCGTGCGATAGGCGACGATGCTGAGGTTGCGGCTGGCGCTGGGCAAATTGTTCGATGGTCGCCATGATCGCGGGCGTGTCCTCTCCGGTGTTGAACGTTGAAGCGAACGCGACGGGAACGCGAATCGGCTGAATCCGCACAATAGCGGCGCGGCGACTGTTCGGCAAGACCGCCGGTCTCTTAGCATCGCAGCGCCAACGATGCTGAACCGACCTCCTTGTTAGGCTTGGCGCGCCTCTTGAGGAAGAGGGGGCGTCGTCGCGAATGCGTTTTCCCCGCTATCCTTCATGCGCACCGAAACATCGCTTGACAGGCTTGGCTGTCATTTATCCTAGACGCCGCAACGCGCAGATCCGCAGAGCGGCGTCTCAAAGGCGAAGGTCGACGCCGTCAATCACAAGCGTCTGCTCGCGCAAGGAGAAACGCCCTTTCCCGCGCGTTGCGGGTGAGCCTCGCCGCAGCCTCGAATTCGCGAGCGGGCCTCGGCGGGTCGGCCGGCCCGAAACAGAAAATCGCCCCTCGCCGCCGGCAATGGCGCATAGTTGCGCAGCGCCGCGGCGTCGGCGATCTCGTCTATGAGCTTGCAGGCCCGCTTCGGGCCCGAAGGCCATGCTGTAAGCGACCGCTCGATTGAGATCGACCACCGGCGAGGGCGTCACGGCGCGGAGCCGATCGTAAAGCGCTGCGATGCGGGGCCAGTCGGTATCGGCCGGACTGCGCGCCCGCGCATGGCAGGCTGCAAGCGCGGCTTGCAACGCATAGGGGCCATCGCCGCCCGAGCGCTTCGGCGCGGGCCAGCGCGTCAAGGCCTCGGCGGATCAGGAGTTGATCCCAGCGCGCGCGATTCTGCTCGGTCAGGGTCAAGAGCGCGCCGTCCGGCCCGATGCGCGCCTGGAGGCGCGACGCCTGGATTTCCATCAGCGCCAGGAGGCCGAACACTTCGGCGTCCTCGGGCATCAACCCGGTCAGCATGCGGCCGAGCCGCTGCGCCTCCAGGCACAGGCTCGGCCGGACAAGGTCATCGCCCGCTGTGGCGGCATAGCCTTCATTGAAGATGAGGTAGATGACCTCGAGCACCGAGGGGAGCCGGGCCGCGCGTTCAGGCCCACGCGGCGCCTCGAACGTGAGTCCCGCCTTTCCGATCGTCTTCTTCGCCCGAACGATGCGCTGGGCGATCGTCGCCTCGCTCGTGAGGAACGCGCGCGCGATCTCGTCCGTCGTCAGACCGCCGATGACGCGCAGCGTCAGCGCGGCGCGGGCGTCGGGCGAAAGTATGGGGTGGCAGGCTGTGAAGATGAGGCCCAGGAGCTCATCGCCAAGATCGTCGTCCATGGCTGCTTCGATCGCCTCGGCCGCGCCGTCGGACGCGCCGTCAAGCTCCCGCGCGATCTCCTCATGCTTGCGCTCGCGCATCCTGTCGCGACGGATCGCGTCGATGGCGCGGCGTTTGGCGGCTGTCATCAGCCAGGCGCCGGGATTGGCGGGAACGCCGGTCCTCGGCCATTCGGAGAGCGCGATGACCAGGGCGTCCTGCGCCAATTCCTCTGCAAGGTCGATGTTGCGCACGACCCGGGCCAGGCCCGCGATGAGCCTGGCCCGTTCAATGCGGAAAATCGCTTCGATCGCCCGGTGCGTCTCGCCTGCGGTCATGCCGCCTTGTCGGCGAAAGCCACAGGCGAGGCAAGCAGGCCGCTGCCGACGCTCTCAGGCGCGGCTGAGCTTCTCGCGCGTCCGATCGTGCATTTCCTCGGCCTCCGGCGTCAGAAACTCCTGCAAATCAGCCATCTCGTACAGCGGCCGGATTTCGATCTCGCTCGGCCCCGGCATGGGATTGGGGCAGCGCTTCACCCAGGCGACCGCCTCGTCCATGTCCTTGACCTCCCAGAGCCAGAAGCCGGCGACCAGCTCGCGGGTCTCGGCGAACGGCCCGTCGATGACCGTGCGGCCGGGACCATCGAACGCAATGCGCTTGCCTTGCGAGGAGGGCTTGAGGCCGTCCATGGCGAGCAGGACGCCGGCATTGCTCGTTCCTCGTTGAATTGCTCATCGCCTCGAACGTCTTGGTCGTCTCGGGCGTGGGGAGAATGCCCTTTTCGCTGTCTTCGGTCGCCTTCACGAACACCATCACGCGCATCGTCTTGTCTCCTGTCAGGCAGCCTCATCGGCCCGGCGTCGAAGCGACGAACGGAGTTTTGGAATCGACATCGCGCCTGCAATTTTTTCTTCGTTGTCGCCGAGCAATTGCTTGCGATGGACAGAAATGTATTTTACAATTTCTCCCGATCCAACGCGCAGGGAGCGCCTGACATCCGCTGCTGTTAGTTGACCAAAAGCGCCGACTGCGAAAACGGCGAAACGAAACCGCGCTTAACCTATTGAAAACAAACAAAACCGCGAAATGGCTGATTTGGCGCGTAATGATTTCAATGGCTTACGACCACCGATGCGAAACTTGGTTTCGCATGGCGACGATCTCTCTTCTGGGCTTTCGCTTGTCAGGCCGGCAGCGAATGGATTTGGCCTAGCTTAGCGCCGTGAAATGAGCTGGCGCAAGACCGCTAAACGTGAAACTGCTAACCGACTGAAATGGCGCGCGTGGCTAGCCGCAGATTGCGCGCTTCGCCTCGGCGTACTCGCGCTCGAGCCGAGCGACGAGTTCGGCGACCGGCGCGACCTTCTTGACCGCGCCGATGCCCTGCCCGCTTCCCCAGATGTCGCGCCAGGCCTTGGCCTCCGACGAACCGCTGGAGGAAGCGAAGCTCATCGTCTTCGCGTCGCGCTCAGGCAGGCTGTCCGGATCGAGACCGGATCTGACGATCGATGGCTTCAGGTAATTGCCGAACACGCCGGTGAAGTAGGTGGACCCGATAATGTCGGAGGCGTCGCCGTCGACGATCGCCTGCTTGTACTCGTCGATCGCGCGCGCTTCTGTCGTCGCGACAAAAGCCGAGCCGATATAGGCGAGGTCCGCGCCCATGACTTGCGCGGCGAGGATCGCTCTGCCGGTGGCGATCGCGCCCGACAACAGGCAGCGGCCCGTCGAACCATGCGCGGATGTCCTGGATGAGCGCGAACGGCGAGGTCGACCCGGCGTGGCCGCCGGCGCCTGCCGCTACCGCAATCAGCCCGTCGGCGCCCTTCTCGATCGCCTTGTGCGCGAAGCGGTTGTTGATGATGTCGTGCAGCGTCACGCCGCCGTAAGCGTGCACCGCTTGGTTCACGTCCTCGCGCGCGCCAAGCGAAGTGATGACGATCGGCGCCTTCCACTTGACCGTCAGCGCCATGTCTTCCTCGAGCCGGGCGTTGGACTTGTGGACGATCTGGTTCACCGCAAACGGCGCGGCGGGACGTTCGGGATGCGCGCTGTCATAAGCGGCGAGCGCTTCGGTGATTTCATGCAGCCATTCGTCGAGCTGCGAAATGGGACGGGCGTTGAGCGCGGGAAAAGAGCCGACGATCCCTGCTTTGCATTGGGCGATCACCAAAGCCGGATGCGAGACGATGAACAGCGGCGCGCCGACAGCCGGCAGCCTGAGCTTGTCCTTCAGAATGTTCGGCAGCGCCATCGAATCCCCTTGGCGGCGGCGTGCGAACGGCCGCTCCGCCCCATCGTTCACATATAAACCAACCGCGACGGCGCGGGCAAGCGCGCCGACATTGCGCTCATTTCGGCTCCGTCAGCCAGGCGCAGACAAAGTGTCCGCCTCCGTCACGACCGAGACTCTGCGCGAGCCATGGCATGAGGGCCCGCGCCTCGTCGATCAGCGTATGCGGCGGATTGACGACAAGCAGCCCGGCGCGCGCGAGCGGCTCCTGGCCGTGCGCGCCGATTGGCCTGGACCCTATGTCCAGTTCGAGCCGCAGGATGTTTGGCATGGCCAGCGCGGCGATCGAGTTGAGAAAATGGGAATCGAGCTTGAGCTTCGCGGATCGGGCGCCAGGCGACGTAGATTCCAGTCGGCCATTTGCGCAAAGCGCGTTCGAGCGCCCGCTCGACCGCGCTCGCTTCGTTCGGCGCCTCGAACGGCGGGTCGATCAAGACGAGGCCGCGGCGCTCCTTTGGCGGCAAATACGCATTGAGCGCGACGTAACCGTCCGTGCCCACGATGCTGAGCCGCGGATCGCGCCCAAGCGCCGCAATCAAGGCCTCGCGCTCGTCGGTGTTGGCTTCGCAGAGCGCGAGGCGATCGTGCGCGCGCATGAGGGTTTGCGCGATCGCCGGCGAACCCGGGTAGCTGATCGGCCGGCCGTCGGCGTTATGGGACCGACGGCTTCGAGATACGGGCGCAGGAATTCGGCGACCGGCGCTGGCGGAGACGCCGTCAAAACCCGCGCGATCGCCCTCGCGCCATTCCGGCGAGCGCTTCGCCTCCTGGCTCATGAGATCGAAGCGCCCGGCGCCGGCGTGAGTGTCGATGAAACGGAAGGGACTTTCCTTGCGCGTCAGGTAAACGAGAATGCGGGCAAGAACGGCGTGCTTGAGCACATCGGCGAAATTGCCTGCATGAAAGGCATGGCGATAGTTGATCGGAATGATCCTCCCATTTCAGCTAGGCCGGACCTAGCTCGGCGGCGGCCACGCGTTGATATCGACGACCTCGCTTCGCTTGACGCCAATGGCGCTCGCGAGCAGCTTGAGCCGGTCGCTCACCACTTCGCTGTCCGGGGCGCGAGCCGCGGCGGCGACTTCGAGTCGGATGCAATCCGGCTCGATCCGCAATCGCGCGCCTTCCAGCACGGCCGGGACGCCGCCGGAAAAGCGATAGGCGAGCAGAATGGCGCGGCCGAGGATCTGCGCTCGGCGGCGTTCCGCGGGCGTCATGAGCTTGATGGCAGGGCTCAGCCATCGCGCGTCCGGCCGGCCGAGGTAGCGGGCATGAATGGCGGCGGCGATGAATACCCGTTCCGGGTGGGTGACGCCGATGAAGGGAAACTCGAGCAGCCGGCGAAAGCTCTCTTCGGCCCGGAGGTCGGGCGCGTCTCGCCAGGCGATGTCGGAGAGGGCGCAGACAGCGACGCGCAGCCTCTTCTCGTCCGCGCTTTCGCCGGAGAAGAGGGCTCCGGTCCACGCAACCAGTTCGGGCGCGAATTCGGGCACGCGCGCGAGCGGCAGCCCGATGAGCTGTGCGCCCTCGACCAGCGGGTCGAGATATTGTTCCTCGCGACTGAGCTGCGAATAGAGAAAGCCCTCGCGCAGGCCGAGTGCGGAAAAAACAACTCGTTCAGGCTTCAGGTGTTTCAACACCCGGTCCAAGGTCAGCGCGGCAGCCGGCAATGTGCGCACCCGGCGTTCCGATACGCCCGGCGTCGCCGTCAGTTTCGCCGGGGAGAGCCTCGCAATCGCGCGCGCGAATTCCCGCGCCTCTTCGGCGCCGAGCGTATAACCGTGCACGACTTTGACCGGCGCGCCGGCCGCGACCATGTGGGCATTCGCCAGCGCCCGCCAACCGCCGCCGACCGGATAGAACACCGGCCTTGCCAGCGCCCGGGACAAGCTCCGCGCAAGAATCTCATCGATTTGCCGCTTCGCCGCTGAAAAGCCCTCAGACATCATGGCTTCGACCGGCAGCGCGCCGAGCGGCAGACTGACCCAGCGTTCCCCCACATGATCATCGATCGCTTCGGCGACTTCGAGACTGCCGCCGCCCATGTCCCCGACCGCCCCGACTGGCCGGAAGAAGCCGGAAATGACGCCGAACGTCGCGAACCGTGCTTCCTCAGCCCCGCTGAGGACACGCACCTTGAGGCCTAACTCCGCCTCAATCGCCTGAGCCAACTTCGGCCCGTTCGAAGCGCGACGGATGGCCTCGGTCGCAACGGCGTCGATCCGGCTCACCCCCATGGCGTCCGCAATCGCGCGAAACCGCCGCACGGCCTCAATCGCTCGACGAAAATGGTCGGGAGCGATCTCTCCGCTCTGAGCCAAACGTTCAGCGAGGCGAGCGAGCGATTTTTCATTGAAGCGAGGCATCGGCGCCCGGCCGAATTGGTCATAGACCAGGAGCCGGATCGAGTTTGAGCCGATATCCACGATCGCATAGGGGCGCCGGTCGACCCGCCTGGCGCGCACGGGGTCGAGATCCAGCGGCCGTAGCGGCTCTTCGGATACGTCTCCTTTCGCCATCGCGTTCTCTCCCGCTTGTGAGTTTATCATGAGGCGGCGACGCCGTGCTGGCGGCTCAGACAGGCGACGGGATACCGCTCTCAAGCGATCGAAGGGCAGCCAAGCAGAGCTTGAGCGACAAAAGATTGCCGCGCGCCGAGTTCAGCGGCTCTCGGTTGCCTTTGATCGCGCACAAAAGCTCGCCCATCGCGCCGGCGAAGCCGTCGTTGAACCAGGCGCCGGTGAGGACCGGCCGGGCCCCTCCAGCCTCGGTATAGAGTTCGACCGCCTGATGGCCGAGGTCGGGGCCATGGGCGGAGGCGACGCCATTGGCGCCGATGACCGAAGTCGAATCCCACGCGCCATATCGGGTCGCGCCGTCGAAAACGAGCGAGGCCTGCCCACCGTCGAAGGCGATCAGCGCCTGAGCCAGCAGCGGCGGTCGCGCGGTCTGTCCTGCGGCTCGGGCGGTCGTCGCATGAACGAAGCGAGCGCGTTCGCCGATAATGCTCGCGAGGAAATCGAACCAATGAATGCCAAAATCCCAGAGGATGAGATCGTCCATCGCTTCGAAAGACGTGCCGGCGATCCAGCCGTGGTTCCAACGAATCTCAACATGAACGCCGGTGACTTCGCCGATGAGGCCGGCATAAACCGCCTCCCGGATATAAGCGAGGTGCGGCGCCCAGCGGCCATTCTGATTGACGGCAAGCTTGAGGCCGCGCCGCTCCGCCAGTTCGACGAGTTCGCGGCCGTCATCGAGGTTCTCGACGAACGGTTTCTGCGACAGCACGTGTTTATCGGCGTTCAGCGCACGCCGCATGAGGTCCAGGCGCACATCGGGATGAGCGCTCAGGTCGAGGACGCTCACACTCGAATCGCGCAATACGGAGTCGAAATCGTCAGTGATCCGCGCGTTCGGAAAATAGGCGTCGCGGCGCGCGCGGGCGCGCTCAAGATCACGCGAGCAGATCACGACGACGTTGAGGCCATAGCGCGCATAGGCATCGAGATGGGCGGCGCTGATGCCGCCCGCGCCGACAAGCGCGATCGGCGCGCCGCGATCGCGCGGCATCGGCGGACGATAAGGAAGGTCGGGCGCTTCGACCTCCGCCGCCGCTTTGGCGACCAAAGCATAGTCGTCCTGCGAAGGTTCTGCGGCCTTCTCCGTCTCGGCCGCGGTCATGGCATCAGAGCCCGCGTGCGCCGCTCGCGGGCCGAGAGAGCCGCAGTGTCGACGATGCGCTGAGCGGTGCGGCACAGCACAGGATCCAAAGGCCCCTCGAACGGCAAATCGCGCTCCTTGCAATGGAGGAAGTATTCGACCGGCTTGCGGAACGGCGCCTTGAGTTCGTCAACCTGCACTTGGCGGATGGCCGGACTGGCGCGGGTCTGCACGCCCACATGCGCCTCGTAGTCATAGCTCGAAATCGTGCCCTCCGAACCGACGACGACGAAACCGCATTTGGGCTGCGGCTGCGTGGTCCACGGATCGGTGAAGGTGCCCCAGCGCGTTTCGAGTTTCGAGAGGCCCCGCGCGTAACGGCAAATGGTGATCGAATGCTCGTCGACTTCGAGCCCCTGCGGCTGATCAACCACAGCGGTCACCTCGATCGGCGCCTCGCCGTTCATGAACCATGTCCCAAGCGTCGCTCCATAGCCAAGATAGTCGAGCAGACTGCCACCGCCCGCGGACTTGCTGTACCACCACGACGTCGGCTTCTCGCGCCGCACCTCTTCATCCGACACGACGATTTTGTCGGCGCGGTGATAAAGCGGACCGCGATTGCCATCGTAGAAGTGCACTTCGATCACGTCGCCGATGACGCCTTCGTCGATCAACCGCTTGGTCGTCACATGCGACGGATACCAGCGCAAAGGCCAGTTGACGGCGAGCCGCACACCCGACTTCCTCACTGCCGCCAAGATCCGGTCAGCGTCGGCCAGCGAAGCGGCGAACGGCTTTTCGAGCAGGATGTCGACGCCGAGCGCAGCGACCTCCTCGACTACGTCCGCATGCCGGGCTGTCGCGGGACAGAGGATGGCGAGATCGGGATGCGCCTCTCGCACGCATTGCCCGATGTCGCGATAAACGCGGTCGTTGGAAATGGAGAAGTTGGCGATTGCGTCCGCCATTCTCGCCTTGTCGTTGTTCCATACGCCAGTGATCTCGGCGTTGGGGTGTTCGTAGACCTCGCGCAAAAGGTCGCCCATATGCGCGTGCTCGAAGCTCAAGCCGACGATCCGCCATTTGCGCATCTCAAATCCTCCCGAACGGCGCGCCTGTCACGCCGATCAATCGTCTCCGGGCTCCCGGGCTCGCAAGGTTGGGACCGACCCCGCGAGGATTCGGCGCATCGCGCCCGCGCGCGCCCGCTTCGCTGCGCCGCTGCTCGACGCGCAGCACAAGCGCCATCGCTACCGCGAGCGTCGCCGAAAGAGACTTGAATCCAGAAAAGCTCTCCTCGATCACCTCGACATAAGCCTTCGAAACAGGCACCAACGGGCTGAAGGCGCTGTCGGTCAGCGATACGATTGGAACGCCGCGCTGCGCGGCGGAAGCGGCCAATTCCGGAGTGATCGAATTGTAAGGGGTAAAGCTGATGGCGAGAACCGCGTCGGAGGTCGATGCGCAGCGCAGGAGCTCGAACGCGGTCGAGCCAACATTGTCGAGCGCAAGGTTGCGCACGCCGAGATTGGCGAGCGCAAGCGAGACATAGCTGACCAGCGAGAAAGCGCGCTTGGAGCCGATAATGTAGATCAGGTCCGCGGCCGCCAGCGTTTCGCTCATGATCTCGAACTGGGTTAAGTCGAGCCGGTCGCGCACGCCAGCGAGCGCCGCCGTGGACGAGCCGATGAATCCATCGACCAGACGCGCCGCCTCGCTGCTCGAGGCGCTCTCCCAACGATCGCGGCTCCGGCCTCCATCCGCGAGATGGGCCTTGAACACGTCTTGCAGATCGGAAAAGCCCGAATAGCCAAAAGCTTGCGCGAACCGCACCAGGGTCGAGGGCTGGACGCCAGCTTCCAAGGCGACGCTGGTTACGGTGCCCAGCGCGACGGCGGTCGGATGTTGCCAAAGATGGATCGCGACCTGGCGAAGCTTCTTCGGAAGCCGAGCGGTTCCCGACGAGAGCACCGCCCGTAGTTCCTCATAGCTGCCGGGGCGCGAGTAGCCGAGCGCCGCGCCGACGCCGGCGTCAGCCACCACGTCCGCGCGATCGGTCCGTTCGACAGGCTTGCGGCTAACCATCGCGGAGGCGCTCGGCGAGATAGGCGCGGGCATCGCCGCCCAGCAGACCATGCAGATCCCGCGCGATGGCATCAATCATCTGCGGGCGCGCCATGTCTCGGCCAAAAATAGACGTGATGGCGAGAATGGCCTTAGCCAGCTCGGGCCAGTCGGCGCCCTTTTCGCCAATCGCGATGACCGTCTCCGCATAGGGGTCCGACGGCGTCCAGCGCGCGCCGAAGCGACGGGCGCCGCTCAAACCGTAGGCGATCCAACTGGCTACCGCGAGGGTGAGCAAGGCCGCCGGCCGGCCCGCCGCGAGACGCTCGCGCAACGGATCGACGAGACGCTGGACGATCTTCTGCGATCCGTCCGTGCCGATCTGATGACATCGATGACGGATGGCGGTATTGCGGATGCGACCCATCGACTGATCGATATACCGAGCGACCTCCATGCCCGCGAGCTTCGGCAGCGTGGTCGAGGTTTCCTGCTCGAGCATCTTGCGCGTAAGCGCTGCAAGGACCGGATCGGCCGCAGCCTCATAGGTGAACGCATGGCCGACGAGCGCGCCTTGATGCGCCAATGTCGATTGCGCGGCGTTAAGCACGCGCATCTTGATCTGCTCGTAAGGCTTCGCGTCGGCGACGAACGTCGCCCCTGCGAGGTCCAGTGGCGGTCGCTCGCGGGCGAACTTGTCCTCAATGACCCATTGCCGGAATGGCTCGCCGACGACCGCGGCGGGGTCGCGCGCGCCGAGCGCATCGGAGACCTTGTCGACGTCTTCCGGCGCCGTCGCCGGCACGATCCGATCGACCATCGTCGATGGAAACGTGACGCGGTCCTCGATAAAGCGCGTGAGCTCCGCCGAAGCCGCGAACTTGCGCATCGCCGCGCCGAGGCGCGCGCCGTTTGACGGAACGTTGTCGCAGCTGATCAGCGTCAGCGGCGCCTCACCGTTTTGCCGCCGTCGATCGAGCGCAAGCGCCAGCAGGCCAAGGAGGGTGCGAGGCGGGAAGCCGCCTTCAAGATCCGCGCGAAGCGCAGGATTGTCGAGATCAAGCGCGCCCGTCGACGGCGTCAGGCAATAGCCTTTTTCGGTCACGGTGATCGTCGCGACCGAAATCTCCGGCCCCCCGAGCGCAGCGATAGCCGCGTCGACGCTCGCCTTGTCCGTAACGTCGATCACATGCCGCAGCGCGCCGATGATGCGGGTCTCGGCGCGGGCGTCTCGCCTCAACGTGCGGGAATAGAGACAGTCCTGAGGGATAAGGAGATCAGCGAGGCTTGGCGCAGTCAGGTTCACGCCGAGCACCCCCCATCGTCCGAAGCGAGCCTCGAGCATGTCGTCGATGAACTCCGCCTGGTGACAGCGATGAAAAGCACCGACGCCGATATGCGCAATGCCGATCGTCAGGCTGTCGCGATCATATTGCGGCTGGCGCACCGATTGCGGCAGCTCCGGCAAAAGGCTGCGATTGAGGCGTCGCATCGCCTGGGCCTCAGTCCAGTCCGCCAAAGACGTTCTGCGTATAATCGATCAGCGCGCCGGACATCGGCTCCGAGGCGTCGGAGAGCAGGAAGAGTGAGAGCCGCGCGACGTCGTCCGGGTTGAGCAAGCGTCCGAACGGCATGCTTGCGGCGGCGTCGGCCAGCCATCCCTCGCCTTTGCCAAGCGTGACCGCCTGCATATGCCGCTCCGCCGGCGTATCGACCCAGCCCAGAATGACGCCATTGACCCGGATTCGATCGAAGCGATGCGCATGCGCCGTGTTCTTAGCCAGCCCGGCCAACGCGGACTTGGAGGAGGCGTAGACCGCAAGCTCGGGCGCTCCGCCACGCGCGTGCACGGAGAGGATATTGACAACCGAACCCGGCGCGCCGCGCTCGCGCAGGTGGTTAACCAGCCTTTGCATGAGAAAGAACGGCGCTCGCGCGTTGACCGCGAAGAGCCGGTCCCAGAATTTCACGTCCGCTTCGACAAGCGATCCCCTGTCTGTCAGGGCCGCGGAATTCACCAGCCCGTCGACGTGACCGAACCGCTTGAGCGCGGCGTCGAAGATCAAATCCGGCGCATTGGCTCGTTCGAGATCCGCCGCCACGAACAGGGCGGGCGCCCCGCTGCGCTCGATCTCAGCCGCCGCGGCCGCGCCCTTGTCCCCGTCTCTTCCCGTCAGCACGAGACCTTCGGCGCCAGCGCGTGCGACCGCCTGGGCAATCGCCAAGCCCACACCCTGGGTCGACCCGGTGACCACGACCACTCGCCCTTTCACGCACGCCCCCCGCCCAGGTTTTACAGTTCCTCGATTTTGGATCAGAAATTCCAATTGTCAAAGTTTGAAAATTTCAGCGCCTGCCCTCGGGGTCGCGATGAGCGGACTGGAGTTGACAATGGAATTTTTTTGCCAAAATAATTCCGACAGCATAATAATTCGCCCCTCAAAGGGCAGCGTCAGCCGCGGAGGGAGAAAACGCATGCGAACGATGAAGGGCCCAGGTTTGTTTCTGGCCCAGTTTGCAACCGACTCTCCACCCCATAACACCCTCAGTGGAATCGCGAAATGGGCCAAGGATTACGGATATAAAGCGATTCAGATCCCGACCTGGGACAGCCGCTTTTTCGACCTTGATCGCGCCTACGACAGCGAAAGCTATTGCGATGAGATTAAGGGAAAGCTGGCCGACATCGGCATCGCGATCAGCGAGTTTTCCACGCATTTTCAGGGCCAGATGGTGTCCGTTCATCCGGCCTATGACGCGATGTTCGACGGACAATGCCCGGCCGCTGTGCGCGGCAACCCTGAAAAGAGGCGCCTTTGGGCGGCTGACCAAGTGCGAAAGGCGGCGCGCGTGTCACGCCGCTTTGGCTTGACCGAGCATGTGACCTTCACCGGCGCCCTCGCCTGGCCCTACTTCTATCCCTATCCGCAGCGGCCGGCCGGACTTATCGAAGAATGCTTCGCCGAGCAGGGCCGGCGCTGGAAGCCGATCTTGGACGTCTTCGACGAGAACGGCGTCGACCTCTGCTACGAAATCCACCCCAGTGAAGACGTGTTCGACGGCGACACCTTCGACATGTTTCTCGATGCGGTCGGCGGCCACAAGCGTTGCAACATCAATTACGACGCTAGCCACTTCATCAAGCAATGCATGGACTATCTCGGTTTCATCGACGCCTATCACGATCGCATCAAGATGTTCCACGTCAAGGACGCAGAGTTCAACCCGACGGCGAAGCAGGGCGTCTATGGCGGCTACAAAGGTTGGCTCGAGCGCGCCGGGCGCGATCGGTCGCTCGGCGACGGCAAGGTCAATTTCAAGGGGATCTTCTCGAAACTCGCGGCCTACGATTTCGCCGGTTGGGCGGTGTACGAGTGGGAATGTTGCTTGCAGCATCCCGAGGTCGCGGCGCGCGAGGGCGCCAAGTTTATCGCCAACCACATCATTGAGGTGACCGACCGCGTGTTCGACGATTTCGCCGCCACTGGCGCGGATCGCGCGACCAACCTCAAGCTGCTCGGCATCAAAGGCTGAGCGGATGGTTCACGCGACCGCCGTCGAGGGACTTAAGGGCGGGCGCCTGCGCGTCGGCATGGTCGGGGGCGGCCGTAACGCCTTCATCGGCGCGGTTCATCGTATGGCCATGCGGCTCGACGAACTGATCGAGCTGAAAGCCGGCGCCCTGTCCTCGGACGCCCAAAATGCGCGCGCGTCAGGCGCCGACCTCGGTCTTGCCCCCGACCGGACCTACTCGGATTATCGCGAAATGGCGGCCCGCGAGGCGGCGCGTCCCGACGGCGTCGAGGCCGTCGTCATCGTCACCCCGAACCATCTACACTTCCCTGTCGCGAAGGCCTTCCTCGAGGCGGGAATCGACGTCATCTGCGACAAGCCGCTGTCGACGACGCTCGCCGAAGCGTCCGAGCTCGTCGAGCTCACGCGCGCCAAGAATCTCATTTTTGCGGTGACCCTCAACAATACCGGCTATCCGATGGTGCGCCAGGCGCGCGAAATGATCGAAACTGGCGAAATCGGCGACATCCGGGTCATCCACGCAGCTTATGTGCAGGATTGGCTGACTCTGCCGATCGACGCCGACGGGCACAAGCAGGCGGAATGGCGAACCGATCCCGGTCGCGCGGGCGCCTCCGCATGTCTTGCCGACATCGGCGTCCATGCGCACAGTCTGGCTTTGTTCGTGACCGGACTTGAACTCGACGCCGTTTCGGCGGACCTCACGACTTTCGTGCCGGGCCGCAGACTTGATGACAACGCTCACGTGCTGATGCGCTTTCAAGGCGGGGCGCGCGGCGTGCTCGCCGCGAGCCAGGTCGCGGTCGGCAATCTCAACAATCTGAGTCTCAAGGTCTACGGTTCGCGCGCCGGGCTCGAATGGGCGGGCGAGGAGCCCGAAACGCTCCGATTCACGCCTTATGGCGAGCCGTCGCGGATTCTGCGGCGCGGCGGCCCGGGAAACACGCCGCTTGCCGTCGAAGGCTCGCGCATGCCGGGCGGCCATCCCGAAGGCTATGTCGAGGGCTTCGCTAATCTTTACCGCGGCGCGGCGGAACTGATTTCGGCTCGCCGCGCCGGGCGCACGCCTGAACGAAGCGCGAAACTCATCCCGAACGTCGTGGACGGCGCGCGGGGCGTTGCGTTTATTGAAGCGGCGGTCAAGTCCAGCGAGAAGGATGGCGCATGGACTTCCGCCCGCTTCGGTTGAGCGGATCGAGCGAATGCGCTACACCGTCTTACTCATGTTGAATGGGAGGAAGCAATGAAACTGACTTGGGTGCTAGGCAGCGCCTCACTCGCCGCGCTGGCGATGGCGGGCGGAGCGCACGCGGCGGATAAATATGTCGTCGGCGTCTCCAATACGCTGATCGGCAACGGCTGGCGCGAAGAGATGATCTGCTCGATCAAGGCCGAGGCGGTGGCGTCAGGCAAGGTCTCGAAGGTCGTCGTCGCCAATCGCAATGGCGGCCCGTCGGAGCAGATTGCGGACATCCGCAATCTCATTTCGGCTGGCGCGAACATCATCATCATCAACCCCTCCGATCGCGAAGCGCTGAACCCTGTCATCAAGCAGGCGGCGGACAAGGGAATCGTGGTGGTGGCGGTCGACCAGGCGGTCTCAGCCCCGGAGGCCTATGTTCTGACTAACGACCAGGTCGAATACGCCAAGCTGGGCGCCAAATGGCTGTTCGACAAACTGGGCGGCAAGGGCTCAGTCGTGGAGATGCGCGGCATTGACGGCGTTCCCGCCGACGCCGACCGCCACGAAGGCTTCACCGAGGTCGCCAAGAACTACCCCGACATCAAGGTTACGTCCGTGTTCTCGGGCTGGGCGCTCGACAAGACGGCGCAGGAGACAAAGAACTTGCTAGCCTCCGGCAAGCCGATCGACGGCGTCTGGACGTCGGGTATCGATTCGACCGTGGTGGACGCATACAAGACCGCCGGCAAGCCCTACGTGCCGGTGGTCGGCGCGGACAACAACGGCTTCATCGGCCAGCTCATCGACCAGAAAGACAAGGGACTGTCTGGCGCCGCGGTCAGCAACCCGCCCGCCGTCGGCGCCGCGGGGCTGAGTCTCGCGCTCGACGTCCTGGCCAAGAAGGATGAGCCGCACTTGGTCAAGATCACGCCTTCGGTCTGGGACAATGGCGAGGGCATCGACAAGCTCAAGGCCGCGTACAATCCGAAGCTCGACCCCTATTTCAGCGTCGCCACGGTGCCTCCCTATACGCATTACACGCCCGAACAGCTGATCGCTTGCAAAGGCCCCTGATCTCGGCTGATAGCCGATTGTGACGCCGGCGGCTGAAGCCGCCGGCCTTTTTTGGACAACGCCGTATGAACGACGCTCCGCCGCTTCTTCACATTCGCGGCGTCGCGAAGACCTTCGGAGCGGTGAGGGCGCTGCGTTCAGCGGACCTGGAGGTAAGGCTCGGCGAAGCGCATGCACTCATGGGCGCGAACGGCGCGGGCAAGAGCACGCTGGTCAAGATCATCACCGGTGTGTTTCCGGCGGATCAAGGCGAAATGATCCTTGCAGGCCAGCCGGTGGCCTTCCGGTCGCCGGCGGAAGCGCGCCGAGCCGGCATCGTTTCGGTCTATCAGGACCCGGCGATCGTTCCCGACTTGACGGTTGCCCAAAACATGCGCCTCGCGCGCGTGTCCCTCGACAAGGTCAAGACGGCGATGCAAGACCTCGGCGTCGAGCGGGTCGATCTCAAGACCGTGGCGCGTGACGTCGATTTCGCTCTTTTGCGGCTGATCGACCTTGCCCGAGCGCTCGCTTCCGACCCGCACATTCTGATGCTGGATGAGATCACCGCCGCGCTGCCCGCGGATCTCTCGGAGCGCGTGTTCAAGGTCGTGCGCGATTTTCGCGCCCGTGGCGCGAGCGTCATTTTCATTTCGCACCGCATGGCCGAGATCGCCATGCTCTGCGACCGAGCGACGGTTCTGCGCGATGGGGTCACCGTCGGCGTGACGCCGACCAAGGGCGGCGAAGAGACGATCGTCAATCTGATGCTGGGCTCGGACGTGGCCAAGCGCGACAGCGGCCCCGGTCGCGCGCGCCGCCCGTCCTCGCGGCTGCGCGTGAGATGCCGGCGCTCGAAGTGAATGGCTTGAGCTATGGACATGCGCTCCGCGACGTCTCGTTCCGAGTCGATCGCGGGGAGGTGCTCGGGGTCGCGGCCTTGGAAGGGCAAGGGCAGGAAGAGCTCTTCGATTGCATTGCCGGCGTGCGGCGAGCCGACGCTGGAGAGGTGCGAGCGGAAGGGCGTGTGCTCAAATTGAGGCATCCGGCCGACGCGATCCGCGCCGGACTTGTCCTTGTGCCAGCCAATCGGCTGGTGTCGCTTTTGCCGCAACGGTCGGTGCAGGAGAACGTGGCGCTGGCCGCCTTTGGCCGATTGCGCAGCTGGGGCCCCATTCCGATGGGCGAGGAGAGACGCCGGGTCGACGCGGCGGTGCGAAAGCTCCAGATCGACACGCGCGCCGCCGCGGAAGTGAGGCGCCTCAGCGGTGGCAATATGCAGAAGGTTGTCATCGCTCGCTGGATCGCCGCAGGGTTCAAGACCCTGCTGTGTTTCGACCCGACGCGCGGCATCGACATCGGCACGAAGAAGCAAATCTATGCGCTCATGCGCGAGATCGCCGATCAAGGCTTGTCCGTTCTCCTGTTCACCTCCGAACTGCCGGAAATTCGTCTGGCCTGCGATCGCGCGATCGTCCTGTTCGCGGGCAAAATTTCCGCGGAAATGCCAGCGGAGGAAGCCGATGAAGCGCGCCTTTTGAGGGCCGCGCATGGCCTTGGCGGCGCCAAGAGCGCCGCGGCGCTCGCATGACTGACGCGGCGCTTCGAGTCAACAATTTCTCTTTGCGAACGCTGACGCGCTTTGGCCGGCTTCTCGGCATGCCGCTCCTGCTCGTCGCGGCGATGGCCGCGACAATCGCGATCCATCCTGATTTTGGCTCGTTCGAGATTCAGTCCTTGGCGCTCGGCGCTCTTCCGCTCGCGCTCGCCGCCGCGGCGCAGGCGATCGTCGTCATCAGCGGCGGCATCGACCTCTCGATCGGCTCGATGATCGCGGTGTCGAACGTCCTCTCCGCCAGCGTGATGCAGCACGCCACCTTCGGCCAGTCGCTCGCGCTTTCGATCCTCGTGTTGGTCGCTGGAGCCGGCCAGGGATTGCTGAACGGCCTCGTCGTCGCCTTCTCCCGCATTCCCGACGTTGTCGCGACGCTGACTACTGGCTTCATTTGGGGCGGCGTGGCGTTGCTCATCCTCGAACGTCCAGGCGGAGGCGCGCCGGCCGCCTATCTCAACATCGCCGCGGGCGCGGACTTCTGGCCTTGGCCGCCAAACGCGCTTGTCGTGCTGGTCGTCGCTGTCGCGCTCATCTGGCTGCCGATCAAGCTCAGCCGCATCGGCTTGCTCATCTATGCCGCCGGCAGCGATCCGGTCGCTGCGTTTCAGGAGCGGCGTCGACGTCATGAGAGCGCGCACGATCGCCTATGTGTTCAGCGGCATTGCCTGCGCGGTCGGCGGCATGGCTCTCACCATGACAACGGGAATTGGCGCTCCCTTGGCGGGCGCCTACTACACGCTGAGCAGCGTCGCCGCAGTCGTCATCGGCGGCGTCAGCCTCGCGGGCGGCCGAGGCGGAATGGTCGGGCCCGTCATTGCGGCGATTTTGCTGACGCTTGCGCCAATGGACCTGGTCTTCCTCGGCATCGATCCGAACTACGGCCAGGTCATCCAGGGCACGCTGATCGTGCTGGTGGTGATGATCGCTGGCGCCTTCACCTATCTCAATGAGCGCAAATGAGCGCGGTCCTCCGTTTCCTCCACGCGCGAACCATCTATGCGCTCATCCTGCTGCTTCTCACTTTCGTGATCGGAGTTGAGCTTGTGAGGCCTGGCACGGTCACGCCGCTCTGGGCTTCGAATACGCTTCTGTTCGCCGCGCCCCTCGCGATCATGGGCGGCGGACAAACCATGGTGATGCTGACGGGCGGGATCGACCTCTCGGTCGCCAGCGTGGCGACCGGAGCGGCTTATCTGCTGGCGACCAACGCGTCTTCTTCTGGCACGACGGCGGCGATCGGCCTCGCCCTTCTTGTCGGCGTCATTGTCGGCATCATCAACGGGATCGGGGTCGCGCTCTTGCGCGTGCAGCCGCTGGTCATGACGCTCGGCACGGGCCTCATGACGGGCGGGGCGCTCATCGTCTACAGCCAGCGCATGATGGCGAGCCAACCGCATGTGCCCGAAATCATCCAGACGCTTGGCGCAGGAAAGCTCTTTGGATTGGTCCCGATCAACCTTTTCCTGTGGCTCATCATCGGCGGGCTAATCCTGTTCGGCCTGCAACGGACGGGGTTCGGCCGTCTTCTCTACGCGGTCGGCGACAATCGCGAGGCGTGTCATCTGGCGGGGGTCAGGGTGTGGCGCGTCCTCTTCGCCAACTACCTCATATGCGCGATTCTGGCGGCGATCGCCGGGACTTGTCGTGGTCGGTGGAACGAACGCGGCCGATCTCAGTCTCGCCGACAGCTACTTGCTGCCCTCGGTCGCCTGCGTGGTCATCGGCGGCACGTCGATCTTCGGCGGGCGCGGCGGCTATTCGGGCACCATAGTCGGCGCGCTGATCCTGACCGTCCTCACCGGGCTCCTGACGCTGCTCGATGTCTCCGAGCCGATCAAGCAGATCCTTTACGGAGCGATCATCCTCTCGCTCGCCGCAGCCTATGCCCGCCTGACGGAATGACCAAGCACGTCGCGCGTCAACCTGGACTTCTTGTCTCCCTCTCGCACCGCCCTCAGGAACATGTGCCGCTGTCGCCATTCCTCCGGCCCCGTATTGTGCGGCGTGTCCAGAATCATCACCGGGCTGCCCTCGCTCCGATAGGATGGCCAGCGCGGCAGCCCTGGCCCATTGGGATCTCCGTTCATCACGAAGTTGACCCAGTAGCTCGACGTGAGCTGCGCCAGAGCGCGATCGGCGTCGTCGATGAGCCACGGAAAAGCGTGTAGATTGTCGAAGACGTAGAGGAGCTCGCCCGCATGAAAGGCGCCGGCGTCAAGGCTGTCGCGCTCGCCGAACCAGGCCTGCGGCGTTAACGGCGCGCGGTCGAAGCGGAAGCGGAAAATGTCGGCGTGGCCGCTTTGCCTCTGCGCCTCGATCCAAGCCCAGGTCGGATGAATGATGATGAGATCGCTGCCAAGCGCGCGCGCGGAGGCCGCGTCGGCCTCCGGCGATCCGCCCGGGTAAAGCCGCAGCGCCGCCTCCGTTCGCTCGCCAAAGATCGCGCGGGCTAGGTCGGCGTAGGGGCGCTTCGCGTCGTCGCCCTGAAGAAGCGTGAAGTTGAAGCCTTCGTCCTTGTTCCAGCCAGCCATCAGCGGAACGTCGCTCTGCTCCCCGGCGGCGAAGATCTCGGCGGGCGAGCGCGGCAGAAACCATCCATCGATGATCGGGCGGAAGCCGAGCCCAGGCGCGGCGGCGAGGATCGCGTCCGCAGGGGCGGCGCGCAGCTCGCTGAGCGAACGCGCTCCAACTTTGCGCATGAAGTCGAGGCCTTCGGCTTCAGCCTCCGCGAGCGAAGCAGGCCCGCGCGTGGGCGAAGCGAACATCGCTCCGCTTTCGCCGATGACGCGGGCGAACAATCCCCTGGCGAGGGGTGAAGCCATCAGCGCGCTCACCGCATGGGAGCCTGCGGATTTGCCTGCGATCGTGACCTTGTCTGGATCGCTGCCGATAGCGGCGATGTTGCGCTGAACCCATTGCAGCGCGGCGACAAGGTCGAACATGCCGTAGGCGCCGGACGCGCGATGATCCGATTCGGCGCTGAGCTCGGGATGGGCGAGCAAACCCAGCGCATTGAGCCGATGGTTGACGGTGACGACCACAATGCCGCGCGCGGCGAGGCGCGCGCCGTCGTAGCGCGGCTCGGCGCCCGAGCCGACGACGAAGCCGCCGCCGTGAATCCAAACCATCGCCGGAAGGCCCGCGCTATCGCCGGGAGCGGCCGGCGTCCAGATGTTGAGATAGAGGCAATCCTCAGAGCCGCCGGCGCCGTTCAGGTCGATGTCGTCCCATACGACGCCCTGCAAGGAATGGGCCCCGAAACCATGCGTCGGCCGCACGCTGGTCCAAGCGACAGGCGGCTCAGGCGGGCGCCAGCGCAAACGTGCGATCGGTGGCGCTGCATGAGCTATGTCGGAAAGTGGGTGATGACGGTGTGATTTGAGCGGCGTAACGGGGTTGGTGTCGAGCCGTCCCGAACCTCCCGAAGGAGCGTTACGCCATGGATGAGAATAGGGTTGTCCCTCTCCGTCAGCCAGACGAAATTGACGATCCCCTGACAGAAATTCTGCGATCCGGCGCGAAACGACTGGTTCAGCAGGCGGTGGAAGCGGAGTTCGCAGCGTTCCTGGCCCGGCATGCCGATCTCGAGCTGCCAGACGGGCGCCAGCGCGTTGTCCGTCACGGGCACGATCCCGTTCGCCCGATCCAGACGGGGATCGGACCGGTCGAGGTGACGAAGCCGAAGGCGCGCGATCGCGGGGCGACGACGGCGGACGAACGCATCCGCTATTCGTCGGCAATCTTGCCGAAATGGGCGCGACGGGAGCTATGCAGGAATTTGGGTGACGGCGTGAATCAAGCGGCGGACATTTCTTGGCTCGCGACTTCGATTCCGTCGCGGAATGTTACACCGCGAACGATCTTGGGCAACTGATTTTGTCCTTGCAGGCGCCGCCAACTTTTCGCAGCCGCCATGATCAGCTTGAAAACCATGAGCCGCGCCGTGTCCTGCGACAGTGCGCCTTTCATGCGAACCGTGCGATGCCGAACCGTTGCGAAGGCGCTTTCGATCGGATTTCGACGTTCGAAGATGCGTCCAGTGCTCCGCGGGGAAATCGAAGAACGTCAACAGCGCATCGCGATCCTTGAGCAGGCAATCGACCGCCTTGTCGTATTTGGGCGCATATTTCTCGGCGAAGATCGTCATCGCGGCTTCGGCGGCCGCGCGGTTCTCGGACAGCCAGATTTCGCGCAAATCCCGATGGGCGTTGGGCTGAACCGACTTCGGCAGCTTGTCGAGAACGTTCAGACTCTTGTGATGCCAACACCGCTGGTGGCGCGTCGAGGGAAACGCTTCCTCCAGGGCCTTCCAGAAGCCGAGCGCGCCATCGCCGACCGCAATGTCCGGCGCGATCGACAGACCCCGCGCCTTCAGATCGACAAGCAGTTCCTTCCAGCTCTGACCGCTTTCCCGCATGCCCGTCTGCAACCCCAGAAGCTCCTTCCTGCCCTCCGGCGTCGCGCCAATCAGAACCAACATGCATTCGGCCTGCGGCTCCATGCGCGCCTGCAGATAGACGCCGTCCGCCCAGACATAAACATAGCGCCGGGCCGACAGATCGCGGGCTTGCCAGCGCCGATAGTCGTCCTCCCAGTCGCTCTTGAGCCGACCGATCACCGAGGGCGAAAGATTCGGCGCCTCCTTGCCGAGCAAAGCCGTCAGCACCTCCTGAAAGTCGCCGGTGGAAACGCCGCGCAGATAGAGGGCCGGCAAGAGAACATCGAGGCTCTTCGTCCGTCGCGCCCATTTCGGCAAGATTGCCGACGAATAGCGGATGCGTTCGTCCGCCGTCGTCGCCCCGCGATCGCGCGCCTTCGGCTTCGTCACCTCGACCGGTCCGATCCCCGTCTGGATCGGGCGAACGGGATCGTGCCCGTGACGGACAACGCGCTGGCGCCCGTCTGGCAGCTCGAGATCGGCATGCCGGGCCAGGAACGCTGCGAACTCCGCTTCCACCGCCTGCTGAACCAGTCGTTTCGCGCCGGATCGCAGAATTTCTGTCAGGGGATCGTCAATTTCGTCTGGCTGACGGAGAGGGACAACCCTATTCTCATCCATGGCGTAACGCTCCTTCGGGAGGTTCGGGACGGCTCGACACCAACCCCGTTACGCCGCTCAAATCACACCGTCATCACCCACTTTCCGACATAGCTCGCGCGACGGACGAAGAGCCTCGATGTTCTCTTGCCGGCCCTCTATCTGCGCGGCGTTTCCACCGGCGACTTTCAGGAGGTGCTGACGGCTTTGCTCGGCAAGGAGGCGCCGAATTTTTCGCCCTCGGTGATCGGTCGGCTCAAGAGCGACTGGGAGGACGACTATCGGCGCTGGCAAGCCCGCGATCTGTCGGCCCGGCGCTATGTTTATGTCTGGGCGGACGGCGTCTATCTGCAGGCGCGCATGGAGCCGCAGGCCGAATGCATGTTGGTTCTGATTGGCGCGACGCCGGAGGGCAGGAAGGAGCTTCTGGGGTTGCAGACGGGCATGCGGGAAAGCGGTCAGAGCTGGAAGGAACTGCTTGTCGATCTGAAGGCGCGGGGTCTGTCGATCGCGCCGGACATTGCGGTCGGCGATGGCGCGCTCGGCTTCTGGAAGGCCCTGGAGGAAGCGTTTCCCTCGACGCGCCACCAGCGGTGTTGGCATCACAAGAGTTTGAACGTTCTCGACAAGCTGCCGAAGTCGGTTCAGCCCAACGCCCATCGGGATTTGCGCGAAATCTGGCTGTCCGAGAACCGCGCGGCCGCCGAAGCCGCGATGACGATCTTCGCCGAGAAATATGCGCCCAAATACGACAAGGCGGTCGATTGCCTGCTCAAGGATCGCGATGCGCTGTTGACGTTCTTCGATTTCCCCGCGGAGCACTGGACGCATCTTCGAACGTCGAATCCGATCGAAAGCGCCTTCGCAACGGTTCGGCATCGCACGGTTCGCATGAAAGGCGCACTGTCGCAGGACACGGCGCGGCTCATGGTTTTCAAGCTGATCATGGCGGCTGCGAAAAGTTGGCGGCGCCTGCAAGGACAAAATCAGTTGCCCAAGATCGTTCGCGGTGTAACATTCCGCGACGGAATTGAAGTCGCGAGCCAAGAAATGTCCGCCGCTTGATTTACGCCGTCACCCAAATTCCTGCATAGCTCGCGCTGCATAGGGAATGCCTTTGTAAACGCGAACGCCGCTCGCGTCCGGCTCCGGAATTGCGAGCGCGCCGCTGTCGATCGACAGACTCTTCGTCATCAAACTCGCCATCCAGAGCTTGTTTCGACAGGCTTCCCCGTCCGCCCGCGCAGTGGCATTTCGTCGAGCCCAGCGAAGCGCGCCTTGGAACCGAGCGCCTCCTCGATGCGCAGAGCCTCGTTCCACTTCGCCATCCGCTCTGAGCGTGCGAACGACCCGACTTTGAGCTGTCCAGCGCCCCAGCCGATCGCGAGATGAACGATCGAAATGTCCTCGGTCTCTCCCGAACGCGCCGAGACGATCGTACCGAAGCCGGCGCTACGTGCTTCGTCTGAGGCCGCTTTTGCTTCGCTCACCGTTCCGGCCTGGTTGACCTTGATCAGCGCCGCGTTGACGCTTCGCCGACGTGCCGCCTCGGCGACTCGGCTCGCGCTGGTGACGAGATAATCGTCGCCGATCACCTGAATGCGGTCGCCAACCGCGGCGGTGAATCGCACGAACCCTTCATCGTCGTCCTCGGCGAACGGGTCTTCGATCGAGAGGATCGGATAGCGATCGCACCACCCGATGAGCATCTCGGCCAGCGCGTCGCGGTTGAGCTCACGCTGTTCGAGACCCAGACGATAGCGGCCGGCATGACCGAATTCCGATGCGGCGATGTCGAGCGATAGACTTACGTCTTCGCCCGGAGCGAACCCGGCGCGCTCAATCGCGCGCATCAGCGTGTCGAGCGCCTCCTCGTTGGTGGAGAACGCCGGCCACCAGCCGCCCTCGTCGGCCACGCCCTGCAGGAGGCCGCGCTCCGCCATGATCGCGCCGGCGGCGCGGTAGACCTCCGCCGTGACCTCGAGCGCCTCGGCGAAAGTCTTGGCGCGCGGCGCCATGATCATGAAATCCTGGATGTCGGTTCGCCGTCCTGCATGGGCGCCGCCGCCAAAGATCTGGATCTCCGGCAGCGGAACGATCGCCGCCTTGTCGCCGAGACAATAAAGCCAGAGCGGGAGACGGCGGCTCGCCGCCGCCGCATGAAGAACGCCGAGCGAAACGGCGGTCAGCGCGTTTCCCCCAAGCCTCGCCTTGTTCGGCGCCCCGTCGAGGGCGACTAGTTTCGCGTCAATGGAACTCTGATCGAACGGGTCGCGGCCCGTGAGGGCGGGAGCGATCTCGGCGGCGATCCCGCGCAGCGCGTCCTGCACGTCAAAGCCGCCGAAGCGTTGGCCTCCATCGCGCTTGTCGATCGCCTCGCGCGAGCCGCGCGAGGCGCCGGCCGGCGCGATGCCCCGGCCTATTGCGCCGTCACTCAGCCTGATCTCCGCTTCGACCGTCGGGCGGCCGCGCGAGTCCCAGATGCGCCGCGCGACGAGCGATTGGATGACAGGATCCCTCATCGCTCGCGTTCCCATGCGTCGGCGACGTCGTTCAAACGAGGCGCGGGATTGGCGATCAGCGGCTCGGCGCATCGGCGCACCGCCTCACGCTCGCTCTCGCGCGTGAGATACTCGACCGGCGACTTGCCATCTACTCGGGCGAGGAACAAAGCCGGAAGCAAAGCGGCCGCGCGCGCTTCGATTTCGGCGGCCCTCTCCCAGTCGACGCCGGCGAGATAGGCGCCGGCCAGCGCCGAAAACGCGGCACCGTAGTGCGTGCGGTCGACGCCTTCGCGCGCGCCCTTCAGCAGGAGATGGTTGAGGCAGAAGGCGAGATCGAAGGCGGGGTCGCCGAACCAGGCGCATTCGGCGTCGAGGAACTCCGGTCCATCGGGCCCTAGGAGGATATTCTTCGGACTGATGTCGCCGTGAACGAGCGCGCGTTTCGTCGTCAGCGTCACGCGGGCGAGTTCGTCCAAGCGCGATGCAAGTTCAAGGTGCGCGCGGCCGGTCGCGCGCAGGTAGGGCTCGATGCGGATCGCCTCGAACGTGTCGTCGTTGGCGAACGCGGCCGGAACGGTCGGGTCGGCGGCGCTGCGTGCATGAATGATCGCGAGATCGCGTCCGACTGCGGCGGCGAAATCCACTTCCACAATTCCAGCGAGAAGCTGCGCCTTCCATAAAAGATGGACCTCGGGCGCGAGATAGTCCATCGCGAACCAACCGGCCGCCGCGTCCTCACCGAGGACGCGCGGAACCGCGCGCGGCAGCCAGCGCGCCACGGCGCGCATCCAAGCGGCCTCCGCCGCGTTGCGCTTGATCGGGGCCTCCCACAAGGCGGCGACCTTGAGCCTCGGCAGCGCGCGTTTGACGCAGAAGCGTCGCCCGCCAGCCTCGACAAGCGAGATGTCCGAAGATACTCCGCCGGTCAGCGGCGTGAGACGCACGGCTTCCCCGGCTTTCAAAAGCCCCATGCGGCGCAGGGGCCCAATCAGGTCGCCGGTCTCGATGGACGCAGATTCCTCCACGCGCGCGCCCACTCCATTCACGTAGCCGTTAGTAGGTTGCGCGGCCGCCCGAGAGATCGAAGACTGCGCCGGTCGTGAACGAACATTCGCGGCTGGCCAGCCAGCAGACGATCGCGGTGGCCTCTTCGACGGTGCCAAAGCGCTCCATCGGAATCTTCGAGCGCATGTAGGCGATATGAGCGTCCGACACTTGCGAGAGGATCGGCGTGTCGATCGTCGCCGGGGTGAACGTGTTCACGCAAACGCCATCCTTCGCGAGCTCCTTGCCGAGCGACTTGGTTAGGCCGATGACCGCGGCCTTCGATGCGCTATAGGCCGAGGCGGTCGGATTTCCTTCCTTGCCGGCGATCGAGGCGATGTTGACGATGCGGCCGTAGCCTCGCTCCTTCATGAGCTTGGCGACATAACGGTTGCAGTAGAAGAGCCCGTTGACGTTGATGTCGAAGACGCGCTTCCATTCCTCGATCGGGTAGTCGATGACGAGGGCGTTCTGGCCCGCCACACCGGCCGAGCAGACGAGGATGTCGATATGGCCCATCTCGCCCGCGGCGGTGAGAGTTGCTCGCTCGACGGCGTTCGGGTCCGTGACATTGACCTCATCCGCTCGGGCGGAGTTGCCGCCAATCTCTGCAACGGCAGCCTTCAGACGCGCGGGATCCTGGTCCCATATCGTGACTCGCCCGCCTTCGGACGCGATCCGCTTCGCAACGCCAAGCCCGATGCCGGACGCCCCGCCCGTCACCACCGCCGTCATCCCCTCAAAACGTTTGGCGTCCGACACTTTCAGCACTCCTAAGTTGTTCTCACGCAAGATGTGCCCGGAGGGAATCGCGGACGTCATCGCGACGAGCGAAGCGATGTGGCGATCCAGGGATCGTAGGACGCCCTACGTTCCCCTGGATCGCTTCGCTTACGCTCGCGATGACGTCTCGTGGTTCGAACCGATTGCATCCTCTAGACAGTTTCTCAGCCCGGAAACAGCGTCTCGCCGCCGTCCACCCTAAGAACCTGCCCGCTCATATACTTGCTTCTCGGCCCCGCGAGAAAGGCGACCGCGTCGGCAATCTCGTCCGGCTCTCCATAGCGGATGAGCGACTTGATCGAGGAATCCATTTTTCTCGGTCGACGACGCGGGTCGCCTCGAAGCGCGCGGTCTTCATGGGCGCAGCGACCCAGTGACCGGCTTCATCACCCGCAAGAGTTCGGGGCGACCAGCTTGTCTCATCCCTCCTAGGCCGCGATCTGACGAGATTGGCGCTCTTCCCCGCCTCGTTCCATTCCGCGATCTCTGGACCCTTGAGGTGCGCCGACGAGTCGCCGGCGACGACGTCGGCGCGCAGCTTGCAAGCGTGTTGGCGGTTTGGCCCGCGATCGAAGTCTGTTCCCGTCTGCCGCCAACGGCTGTGAACATCTCGCCAAGCTTGGCGATGGCCGCCGCGTCGGAGCCTTCAGACCATTGGCTGAGCAGGTTTGTCTTCGGCTCGGCAAGGGCCTCGCTCGTCGCGGCCGTGAACGCGAGGACTCCAGTAAGCGCCGCCTTGATCGTGAGCGTCGTTTCTCTCCCATCTCGAAGCCGAGCTGGCCCTGGGCTCGGCTCGAGCGATTCGGTTCGAATATCTGCTATTGGCGCGCTAGCTCGCGCGAATGTTTGTTGACACGGAGATAGTGCGATTGATTTAAGGCGTCAAACACTGAACGGACCGCACATCAACATTGGCTACGCCAAACCGCCGAGCTCGCGCGGCGTCAAGACTGGAACGGGATTGGCGGCGCCGGCGTTCACTTAAGCGGTGAGCCCATCTACTGGGGAGTTACGCGATTTGTTACGGAGAGCTGCGGCGTTGGCGGCGATGATGATTATGGGCGCAAGCAGCGTCTCGCTGGCCAGGGAGCCGCAATATATTGGCAATTGGGCGCGCGGGGACGGCAAGACCCGGATCCGTGTGGCGCCTTGCGGCCATGAGGTTTGCGCGCGCAACACGTGGGTCAGACATGGCGTCTCCGGAGAAAAGGTGGGCGATCGCCTCGTTCTTAAAGTCAAACCGGCCGGCGCTGGGCATTGGTCGGGTAACGCCTTCGACCCGCAGCGCCACCGGACCTACACCATCGGCGTTCATGTCACCAAGAAGCACATGACTACGCGGGGATGCATGATGGGCGGGCTCATGTGTCAAAGCATGAACTGGAGCCGGTGACATGGGTCGTAGGGATCATCGCCACCAATTCAGGAACAAGAGCGCCCCCGCGGCGACGAGCGTCGCCATCGCGACGAGGTAGGCGGTCTGAAGGGTGATGTTCTTCCAGAACAGAATGCGCGACAAGAGCGCGCATCGAACCGGCAGTTCCTGAACGTCCAGCACGGGGTCGGCGATGAACTCGAAATCCTCCGGGTTTGAACGGCGCCAGATCGGGAACCGTTTTCGGCCCATTCGGGGAAACCGCGGATAGACCGAAGCCAGCAGATTGAAAAAGATGACGATAAAAGGCGCCAGGAGCACCGGGACGGTCAAATAATGGGGGTAGTGGTCGCGAAACTGCAGGACTGTCCCCATCATGATGGCGACGAACAGAACCGCGATATTCGCCTTGATGTCGCTCAGACGAATGGAATCGCCGTATCCGGCGATCAGGTTGCGCAACTGAGCTTCGTGATCTTTGGATATCACCGGCATGGCGACACACGCCATGCGACGCGCCGAGCGGCTACGTTTGACCAAGCTTTGCTTGCCGAAACCGGATGACCGTTCATTGAGCGCGCACGCCTAGACACGCCAAATGTAGATGAGCAAAAAAAAGCTCACGACAATGCTCGCCATCGCAACAAAAAAACTGATGCGAATGTAGAGGGTCTTCCACCACAACAGCTCCGACAGAACCGAGCACCGCAGCTTCAGTTGCTCAAGCTCGTCCTCGGCCTCGACGACTTTGGCGAAATCGCTGGCCGTAGCGTTGCGCGAGACGATGAAATGCTTGCCGCCCCGCTTGGGATAGCGAGGAATGAGCACCGCCAGCAGGCATATATACACGATGAGGAACGGCAGCATGACGAAGGGGATCGGCAAATAGGGAGGAAACTTAGGGTAGTTTCCGAGGACCGGACCCATCATGAAGGCGACGAACAGGATCGCGATATTGGCCTTGAAGTCGCTTTGGCGGATCGCATCGGTATAACCCGCGATCAGGCCGCGATACGGTTGAGCGGGATCGGCGGCGATCTTGTTCATCCCTCAGCCGGACACTTCCAAAAAAGGCCGCCCGGCGGATGCGCCCTTTGCGCAATCCTTGAGCATGGGGCGGCCGAAGTCCTTTAAGCCGAATTGGCGTAAACTGTGACGCCCTGTCAAGATCGGTTGAATTCGGCCCTTTTTTGGGCGAGCGCCCGGTCCAAAAGCGACGCCGCCAAGCTCGCCGCTAGACTTCCCTATCCACGGGCGGCGGCCAGGCGCCGGCCGTATAGTCGGAATTGCGGATCGCAAGCGCGGCCAAAAGCAAGACAACATTCGCCGCCAGCACGTAATAGGTCGAAGCCAACGGATCCCCGGTGGCTCCGACCAGCCAGGTGACGACATAGGTCGCCGTGCCGCCAAAGATCGCAACGCCGAGCGCGTAAGTGAGCGCGAGCCCGGTCGCGCGGATCTCTGACGGAAAGATCAACGGGATCAGCGCAACCCCGACGGCGACGCTGGCCGCGTGCAGCAAGCTCAAGATCGCAATCGCCAGGACGAGAGTTGCACCGCTCGGATTGGCGATGAGGAATTTCATCACCGGGAACAACACGATCATCAGCACAATCCGTGGCGCGATGACGACCGGGCGGAGGCCCCAGCGATCGGCCAAGGCTCCGCCGGCGAGCGCTCCGAGACAGCCGGTGATCCCAAGCGTGATCGCGCCGAGCATGGCCGACGACGCAGGCAAATGAAGCGTGCGGATCGCGTAAGGCGTCATGGTGATCAGGAAATATTGGGTGATCGTGCCCCCGCTGATGAGCGCGAGACCCAGGAGCACGCCTCGCCAGTTGGATCGAATGACTGCAGAGAGAATCGCGGTCGCGCGTCGCTCGCGCATCTGCCGCGGCTTTTGGAGTGTCTCGACCAGTTGGCTGCGGATGTAGACGCCGACTGGCGCGATCAAGACGCCAAACGCAAACGGAACGCGCCAGCCCCATTGGTTCAAGCTCGATTGGGAGAGCGCCAAGGCGAGCAGGAGGCCAATCAAGCCGCCTAAGAGGCCGCTGAGGTTCTGGCTCGCCAATTGCCAACTGGCGAAAAGGATGCGCCGATCTCGCGGCGCAGCCTCGAGCAAGAACATGGTCGCGGGGCCCACCTCGCCCCCGACGGCGAATCCTTGAAAGAGGCGCGCGACAACGAGGAGGATCGGCGCCCAGACCCCGATCGTCGCGTAGCCGGGCGTAACCGCGATGATGCCGCTGCCGATCGCCATGAGCGCAATGGAAAGGGTCATCGCGGGCTTCCGCCCGGCGCGGTCAGCGTAAGCGCCAATCAGGGCGCCGCCAAGCGGCCTCGCAACAAAACCGACGCCGAAGGTGGCGGCGGACGCCAGATCGCTAACCAAGATATTCTCGGACGGGAAGAACGCCTGGCCAATCATTCCGAGAAACGTAGCGTAGACCGTGAAGTCGAAGAATTCGAAGCCGTTGCCGAGGACCGCCGCGAAGACGCCCTGGGCCTTGAGGGCCGGCCGCGCAAGCGCCGTATCCGCCCCTGCGGTCAAGCGTATCTCCTGAGGTCCCGTCGCGGCAACGTCTCAGGGCCAAGGGTCTCTTGTCAACGGGATGCGCGGCGCCGCCGATTGCAAGACTTGATACGACGCCTACCGCCGTGCGTCGGGTTTTAGGCCCGTCGGATCAGAACCCGTAGAACTCTTTGCGCAGCGCGTTCTCGTAGAGGCGCTTCCTGTAATCGACTTCCTTATGCAGCTTGTGCTCGCGGAAGTGCGCCGCTTCCCATTTGTCGAGCTCCGCGACGTCATGGTTGCCGGAGGCGAGCGCCTCCTCCTCGCGGATCGCCTTAACCCAATTGTCCACCGCCGACTTGTAGTCGGCCTGCAGCTGGTCGAGTTCCTGCTGAAGATCTGCTGAAGTGTCCGCCATGGGTTCCCCTGCCTTGTTTGATTAGCGGCGCTTTATGAACAAAGGACGACAGTGACGCTGGTCGTCGCGTCGACGGGTCACCAGAGCATCGTCCAGGATAGAGCCGCAGCTTCGGGGGAGCCACGGGACGGCTGGCATTCGAGGAGCATGGCGCGGAGCCCGCGTCCTTCGGGGCTCGCGGTTTCGAGCAACTCGTTCATTTTCCGGAGACGCCGCACCAGCGTCTTCATGAACCCGACGGCTCGCTCCGGGTTCTCCTGGATCGCGGCGATGAATTCCTGATAGGAGGTGGCGAGGCATTCTGTGTCGCATGCCGCGGTAACGGTGGCGGATCGTGGCCCCGGCTCAATCAGCGACATTTCGCCGAAGACTTCGCCGGTCTCAAGCCGGCCGACGACACTGGCTTTGTCTCCGCTGCCGACGGCACGTCGACAGCTCCGCTGACGATGAAGAACGCCGTATCGCCCTCGTCGCCTTCGCGGATGATCGTGTCTCCGGCCTTGAACGCAATCTTTTTCATGCATGTCTCCACAGGAGCTTTCGCGCCCGGCGATCTCGATTATATAAGGCCTAGCATAAATGGCGGCGCAAGGCTTGCCGTATCCGGTCGCCGCCGACGTTCGTCGGCAACGGCCGCCGCAGAACCGCCTTCTGGATCGCCGAATTCGTAAAGTCGCGCCAAGAGCGGCAACCGCCAGCGCGGCCTCCGGTGTAGGCGGATTAAGCTGCAGGCGTCCGCCTGACGAATTGAGGTAACGGACTACCTGCGCAGGCCCGTTCGATCAGGCTGCCCATCACGCTTCACTATGCCATCATTCGGCGCAACAACTCAATGCGAACGGTCTTCTTTGGAGGAGCCGACGATGATGGCTGCTCATGGGTCAGTTCCGCCTGGTTCGGCAAGAGCGATCTCACATCAGATCGAGTGGTCGTGGCGGGGCAAAATCATCGAGATCGGAATCGAAACTCACGGGGACGGTGCCGCAATCATCCTGCTTCCGGCGCTCAGCTCGATTTCGACCCGCTCCGAAATGCTCCCTTTGGCAGAGCGACTTTCCTCGACCTTCAAGACGATTGCCGTCGATTGGCCGGGATTCGGAGACCGGCCGCGTCCGGCAATCGCTTGGGGGCCGGACGCCTACCGGGAATTTCTCGGCCGCATCCTCCAGCGAACTGCCGAAGCCGGCGGCGACGGTTGCGGCCGGTCATGGCGCCGCGTATTTGCTCGCCCATGCCGCCGAGCATCCGGGCTCAGTCGGTAGCTTGTGTCTCGTCGCGCCGACGTGGCGCGGACCGCTGCCAACGATGATGGGTCGGACGCTCGACCATCCTCGATTTCGTCTCTCGTTTGGTTGATCTGCCGGTGATCGGTTCGGCCCTGTATGCGCTGAACGTCAACAAGCCGATGATCCGCATGATGGGCCGAGGCCATGTCTATGCCGATCCTGCTTGGCTCGATGAAACCCGCTTGGCCGAGAAACTTGTCGTGACCGATGCGCCGGGCGCCCGGCACGCGTCATTCCGCTTCGTCGCCGGCGGGCTTGATCCGATGCCCACTCGCGAGTCGTTTCTCGCGACCGCGCGTCAAGTCACCGATCCAATCCTCGTCGTTTATGGCGCGGCTACGCCCAGACGCTCGAAGGCAGAGATGGAGGCGCTGCGAACTCTCTCCAACGTGCAAGCGCATGAACTCCCCGCCGGTAAACTCGCCGTCCACGAGGAATTTCCCGGCCTTGTCGCAGACGCGGTCCTATCTTTTGTCGGGCAGAGCGCCAACGGCGGGCGTTCGGCGTAGCGGGCGCCAGGACTATCGTTTTCACGCGAGGCGACTGAAAACCGATTCGGATCTTATCCGCTACTCCTCGAACCGTTCGCTCATTCCCGCGGACTTCAGCGGCGCGATCGACGCGTCCGGCTTTTGCGCCTTATCGCCTTGGTCGCGGAAGCGATTGACGATCGGATAGCGTCGGTCGCGGCCGAAATTCTTCGGCCCCACCTTGACCCCCGGCGCCGACTGCCGGCGCTTGTATTCGGCGAGATAAAGCAGGCGCTCGACCTTGCGCACTGTCTCCGGATCGTAACCCTCAGCGACGATGTCGGCGACGCGCATCTCCTTCTCGACGAGGCTTCGCAGAATGCCGTCGAGCACCGGATAGGGCGGCAGCGAATCCTGATCCTTCTGGTTCTCGCGCAGTTCCGCGCTGGGCGCCTTGACGATGATGTTCTCAGGGATCACCTCGCCATCCGGGCCGAGCGCGCCCTTAGGCTTCCAGCGGTTGCGCAAGGCGGCGAGGCGAAAGACCTCCATCTTGTAGAGGTCCTTGATCGGGTTGAAGCCGCCGTTCATGTCGCCGTAGAGCGTCGCGTAGCCAACCGACATTTCCGACTTGTTGCCGGTCGTCACCACCATCGCGCCGGTCTTGTTGGAGATCGCCATCAGGATGAGCCCGCGCGCGCGGCTCTGGATATTCTCTTCGGTGATGTCGCGTGGTTTCCCCTCGAACATGTGCTTAAGCGCATGCTCCACGCCCTCGACCGGCTCGGCGATCGGCACGATGTCGTAGCGCACGCCGAGCGCCTTTGCGCATTCCGCCGCATCGGAAAGCGATTCGTTCGAGGTGAAGCGATAGGGCAGCATCACCGCGTGCACCCGCTCAGCCCCCAGCGCGTCGACCGCCATCGCGGCGCACAAAGCCGAATCGACGCCGCCGGAGAGGCCGAGCACGACGCCCGGAAAGCGGTTGTTCTCGACATAGTCGCGCAGGCCCATGACGCAGGCGGCGTAGTCCGCTTCGTCGCCCTCCTCGACCACTTCGAGCGGGCCTTCGACGCAACGCCAGCCGGCCTCGCCCCGCTCCCATACGGTGCGCGCCACCATCGGCCGGAAGGCGGGCAATTGGGCGCCAAGGCTGCGGTCGGCGTTGAGCGCGAACGAGCCGCCGTCGAACACCAACTCGTCCTGGCCGCCGACCATGTTGAGATAGATGAGCGGCAGCCCGCTTTCGACGACGCGGGCCACCGCGACGTTCTGGCGAATGGCGAGTTTGTCGCGCTCGTATGGCGAGGCGTTGCCCACCAGCAGAATTTCGCCGCCCGTTTCTAGTATGCACTCGACCGGGTCGGGCCCCCAGATGTCCTCGCAGATCGGAACGCCGACGCGCGCGCCGCGAAAGGCGATCGGCCCAGGCGACGGCCCCGGCGTGAAGACGCGCTTCTCGTCGAAGACGCCGTAATTGGGCAGATCGACCTTGAACCGCACCGCCTCGATCCGTCCCCGATCGAGGAGCGCCATGGCGTTGTGCAGCTTGCCGTCCTCGTCGACCCAGGGCAGGCCGACCAGCGTCGCCGGCCCGCCGTCGCCGGTCAAGCGCGCCAACTCCTCGCAGGCCGCCCGGCAGGCTTCCTGGAACGCGGGCTTCAGCACCAGATCCTCGGGCGGATAGCCGGAGAGGTAGAGTTCCGGCGCAAGCAGGAGGTCGGCGCCAAAGCCGGCAGCCTCGTTGCGCGCTTTGCGCAAGCGGTCCCGGTTGCCTGCGATGTCGCCGACGATCGCAGGGATTTGGGCAAGCGCAATGACGAGGCGGTTGGCGGAGGAGGGCATAAGGTGGATTTAGCGCGAGGGACGAGGCCGGGGCAAACGCCTCGGCTTCCTATTTGGGACGAGGGCGGGGATTCATGCGGCGGGGGATGGGGAGCGCAAGTCCACGTAAGCCCACGAGAGTCGCGATCTTCGCCAGACCCAGATTGAACGCCCGCGAGGTCGCCTCCGCGAAGTCGCCCTTCCTCGCGAGGGCGCGCTCCTCGATCAGCTTCCACGACACGATCGCGATAGCGACCGACACGAATGCGGACGAAGCCATCATTGCCGCGAGCGTCATGGCCGGGACCAGAAAGGCCAGCGTCTGCTGGACGGGGAACGCGTAGATATAGACCCCGTAGGATTAGTCGCCCCAATCGTTGAACGCTCGGATTCGTCCGCCCGGCACATAGACCAGATGCAGGACGAGCGGCGCCAGGCAGGCCACGTAAACGATAAAAAAGACAGTCTTGTCGAACGAGGCGAGCACAAGCGCCGCGAGAATGCCGACGAGCAGCCAAGGACCGAGCGGAACCCGATCGCGCCACAGATAGAGGCTCGAGCCGTACAGGAACATGAAGACGCGAATGTTGGCGCCGTTGAAGGCGATTCCGGTCAACTGGGCTCTCAGCACGATCACGAGCAGCGCGCAGGCTGAGATCGGCAGGACGAAGCGCATGGCCTTGAGTCGCGACGCTGGCGCGACCGCAAGCGCAACCCAGATCACGGCGAGATAGAGATACATGCGCACTTCAACCGGCATCGTCCACAGCGAGCCATTAAACTCGTTTTTGAGCGGCGCATTGTCGAACACGCCGGGTAGCGAATAGCGCACGCCGCCGATCAGCGTCGCGCATTTGCGGAAATATTCCCACGTCAAGGGCGATGCATAGTATTCGCGCGCGGCAGAGTCGTCAGCGCGGGCGCGAGGATGAACACGGTGAGACGAGCATGACCCATATGCCGGGATAGACCCTAAGGATGCGCGCCCAGAGATAGGCGATCAGATCCTGCCGCCCGACCAGGCTCGCGGTCACGAGAAAGCCGCTCGTCACGAACAGCATATCGAGTCCCATTTCGCCGAGCGAAAATCCGACCCTATGGAAAAAGAATTCGCGTTCCGGCGGGAGCCCCAGCACCGCGACGCTGTGCGCGAAGAGCACCTTCATGGCGGCGGAAAAGCGGAGCAGCGTCAAGTTGTTGTCCCGCCCGACGGCGTATTCGGAGAGCCGCACCCAAAAGTTCCCTTAATGAAGGCGCAAGGACGGGCGACCGCGGTCGAGGCGAGCCGTCACTCGGCCGCCCGGACCGGCCGCGCTGGCGCGGAGAGCCGCTGGACTTTAAGAAGATCGGCGACCATGAAGGCCATCTCGACCGATTGCTCCGCATTGAGGCGCGGATCGCAGAAGGTGTGATACCGGTCATGCAAGTCCGCTTCGGCGATGACGCGCGCGCCCCCGGTGCACTCGGTGACGTTCTTGCCGGTCATCTCGAGGTGAACGCCGCCGGCATGAGTTCCCTCGGCGCCGCAAGCCGCAAAGAAGCTGCGCACTTCCTGGGCGATGCGTTCGGTCGGCCTCGTCTTGTAACCGCTCGAGGTCTTGATCGTATTGCCGTGCATCGGGTCCGAGACCCACAGGAGCTTCCGGCCTTCGCGTTTGACTGTCCGCAAGAGCGGCGGCAGCGCGGCGTCGATCTTGTCCGCGCCGAAACGGCAGATGAGCGTCAGCCGGCCAGGCTCCTCGTCCGGATCGAGGACTTCGATCAGGCGCATGAGCTCGTCGGGCGTGAGCGACGGGCCGCATTTGAGGCCGATTGGGTTCTTCACGCCGCGGCCGAACTCAACATGAGCGCCGCCGAGCTGACGCGTCCGGTCGCCGATCCAGATCATGTGGCCTGAGGTCGCGTAATAGTCGCCGGAGGTGGAATCAAGGCGTGTCATCGCCTGTTCGTAGCCGAGCAGCAGCGCCTCGTGCGAGGTGTAGAAGTCCGTCGCACGCAATTCCGGATGCGCCTCGGGGTCGAGGCCAACGGCGCGCATGAAGCCGAGAGTCTCGGTGATCCGGTCGGCGAGCTCCTCGTAGCGCTCGGACTGAGGACTGTCCTTGACGAAGCCCAGCATCCAGCGGTGGACGTTCTCGAGATTGGCGTAGCCGCCGGTGGCGAAGGCGCGCAAAAGATTCAGCGTCGCCGCGGACTGGCGATACGCCTCGAGCTGCCGGCGCGGGTCGGGCTCGCGTGCGGCGGCCGTGAACTCGATGTCGTTGACGATGTCGCCGCGATAGGCCGGGAGCGTGACGCCGTCGATCGTCTCGGAATCGGACGAGCGGGGCTTCGCGAACTGGCCGGCGACGCGCCCGACCTTCACGATGGGAGAGGCGGCGGCGAAGGTCATGACCACCGCCATCTGCAGGAACACCCGGAAGAAATCGCGGATGTTGTCGGCCGAATGTTCGCCGAAACTCTCAGCGCAATCTCCGCCCTGCAGCAGGAACGAGTCGCCCGCTGCCGCCTTGCCGAGGGCCTTCTTGAGCTTGCGCGCTTCGCCCGCAAAAACCAGCGGCGGATAGCCGGCAAGCTGGCGCTCGGCCTCGGCCAGCGCCGCGCGATCGGCATAGACCGGCGCCTGTGCGATCGGCTTCGTCCGCCAGCTATCCGGGGTCCAACGTTGGTTCAGCATCTTCCGTGGCCTTGGGCAAAAGCGGCGGAGCGCCGCTTCTTGAACGCCAAACGCCCTATATACAGTGCGTCGCTTAAGGCCAATATGCCGATTTTCGAGGCCGCCGCGCATTTTATCGAACGCCTTCGGCGCGGAACGGCGTCGGTGAAGCTGAACGCGGGCCGCTTAGGGGCTGACGAAAAGCTCAGTCCTTCGCCACCGTTATGTCCGGGGCGGATGGATTCTTCATGCCAACGACATGGTAGCCCGCGTCGACGTGGAGAATTTCACCGGTGACGCCGCGCGACATGGGCGACAACATATAGACCGCGCTCTCGCCGACCTCCTCGATGGTCACCGTGCGCCGCAGAGGGGAATTGTATTCGTTCCACCGCAATATGTAGCGGAAGTCGCCGATCCCAGAGGCGGCGAGCGTCTTGATCGGGCCGGCCGAGATCGCGTTGACGCGAATGCCCTTCTCGCCCAGGTCGGCGGCGAGATAGCGAACGCTGGCCTCGAGCGCCGCCTTGGCGACCCCCATCACGTTATAGTGCGGCATCCACTTTTCAGCGCCATAGTACGTAAGCGTCAGCATCGAGCCGCCGTTCGTCATCAGCTTCTCGGAGCGTTGGGCGACGGCGGTGAACGAATAGCAGGAGATGGCGAGCGATTTGGTGAAATTGTCCTCTGTCGTGTCGATATAGCGGCCCGTCAGCTGATCCTTGTCGGAGAAGGCGATGCAATGGACGACGAAGTCGATCGAGCCCCACAATTTTCCCGCTTCCGCGAACACGGAATTCGATGGAGGCGCCGTCGGTGACGTCGCAGTGGCCCAAGAGGGGGGCGCCCAATTCCTGCGCCAGCGGCCGGACCCGCTTTTCCAGCGCTTCGCCCTGAAACGTAAACGCCAGCTCGGCCCCCGCCGCGTGGGCGGCTTTGGCGATGCCCCAGGCAATCGAACGGTTGTTCGCAACGCCCAAGACGACGCCGCGCATGCCCCGCATAACGCCCGCGGTCGCGCCGGCTGAGAGGGTTTGCTCCATCAAGGCCTCACTCGTCTTGACGGCGATCCATACGCCGCACCAGCCTCGGGTTTAGCCCCGCCGACGACGCATGGGAAGGATCAGGCTCTCCCCAGTCGTCACAAATTGTGTGCGTTTGGCTTGCGCGCGCGCTTGGAACCCGGCCGTCTTCGGGCTAGGATTATTGGTGGGCGTTAACGTTTGTTGAGGCTCACGCAAACTCTCGGTGTCCACAGTGCCGCCGTTAAGCGACCGTTTGGGAGATCTCTCTGACCTCCGCCGATTCGGGGTGGCGCTCGCGCGAGACGACAGGCTCGTGCTCGATCATGCCGCTGCGGCTGCGCTTGTCGATCGTCTGTTCAGGCAGGCTTCACTCGAAGCGGTGGGCGCGGGCATTCGAGAGGACGCGGATCGCGCGCCTCGGGACCATGCGCGCGTGCGCGCGTTTGGTCAATTCGTTCGACTTCATCGCCGGCATGTTCGCCGCCTAGCCCTGGACGATGGGGAGCCGGTATGGGACGAAAATCCGGACGGCGCCCACCGCAATGTGCGCATGGGCGAGGCTGGCGTCGCTGCGGCCGTCCGCGTGCTTCCTTTGGAGCTCAGAGAGCCGCTGTTGATCATTGTTCTGGCCGGGTTCACCCACCAGGAAGCCGCCGCGGCGCTTGATATCTCGTTGGTAACGCTGATCACGCGGCTGACGAAGGCTCGCGAGCGAGTCGCGGCCTTAACCCGCCCACCGCTTCAGGCGCCGACCGTGAGGGCGGCGCCGCATCTGCGTGTGGTCAAGTGATGGAGGCCTGGCGCCTCGCGGACTTGCATGCCTACGTGGACGACTGCCTCGAGCCGGACGAGCGCCTTGCGTTCGAGACGCAGATGGAGCAGGACCCCGCGCTGGCGCGCCAAGCCGCGCACTGGCGAGCGCAAAATAGCGCGATTCGCGCCGCCTTCGACGGCGAGGGCGCAAGAGCCTTTTCGATCAGCATCGTTCGTCACCAGAACGAGCCTTTTGGCAGGGCGAAACGCTCGCCCGCGGCCGGCGGAAAACCGTCTTCCGAGCAGCCGACGCAACCTTCATCGCTCGCAATCGTCGACGCCGCGCGATTTTCCGCCAAGGCTGCTCCGCCCGACGCATTTCGACGTTCGCTCTTCTGGCGGTCGGGGCTCGCGGGATTGTCTCTCTTCCTTGCCTGCGTTTGGGCGCCGGCGGCGACCGTGGTTCCCGGTAAGCGACTTGCGGAGGCCGGCGTCGCCGCTTTGCAGGCGTTTGCGCCGCCAGGGGTTGAGCCCGTCGAGTTTGCGACCAGCGAGGGGATGGAAGCGGAAGCATGGTTGATGGCTCGGCTTGGGCGCCCCGTCCATCTCCCGGCGACTCCCGCCGCCATCCGGCTCATTGGAGCGCGGATCGCGCCTTACCCTGGGGCCCCGGCTGCCTTCCTCATTTACAAATCGCCAGATGGAGCGCTCGGATTGCTGATCCGGTTGCTTGACGCGCCCGAGGCGACAGCGCCTCAACTGCTGGCGGCGGACGGCCATGCCGCCGCCGTGTGGACTGAGCGCGGCCAAGGGCTTGCCCTGGTCGGCGACCCGGACGCGGCGTCATTGCTGAGGATCGCGACGGAATTCTCCGGGCGCCCGTCGACGCCGCTCAAGTCATGCCGGAGCGAGGCTGGTAAGGCTTCTGATCGCGCATCTTCTGCATGAGCGCGGTCAGGTCCGCGTCCGGCTCGTTCGGCAGAACGATCCGAAGCGTCGCCATGAGATCCCCGGCGGCCTGGTCGGCGCCTCCGGGGAGACCTTTGCCCCGCAATCTGAGCACGCGTCCGCCGTTCGAGCCTGGAGCGATCGAGATCTTCGACCTCGCCGCCTAGCGTCGGAACGCGTACCCGCGCACCCAGGATCGCCTCGTAGAGGGTGATCGGCAGGTCGAGCCTCAGATCACGCCCCTCCGCTTTGAACAGCGGATGCGGCGCATATCTAACGGTCACGATCACATCACCGTGCGATCCGCCGCGGCGGCCGGGGTGGCCCTGACCGCGCAACCGGATGGACTTGCCCTCTTCGATGCCGATCGGGACTGCGACGTCAAGCGTCTTCCCGGTAGGCAGGGCGACGCGGATCGATCCCCCATTCGCGATCGTCGCCAGGGGAACCGAGACCGAGACGCTGATGTCCTCGCCGCGCGTCGTCTGACTTTGACTGCGCGCGCGGGTCCGGCCGGCGCCGAAGAGTTCCGACAGGATATCCGGATCGATCGAACCGCTCTCGGTCGAAAACCCGCCGGCGCCGAAGTCGAAGCCGAAATTGCGAAAGTCGCGGGGACCGCCGCCTGGCTGGGCTCCAAAGCCGAAACCCTCGAATTGCGGCGCGCGCGGCTTGCCCTCGGCGTCGATCTCGCCGCGATCGAAGGCCTTGCGCTTCTTATCGTCGCCGAGAATCTCGTAAGCCGAGCCAACTTCCGCGAAGCGCTCTTTGGCCTTCGGCTCCTTGCTTTGGTCGGGGTGGTATTTCTTGGCGAGCTTGCGAAACGCGGATTTGATTTCCGCCTCGCTCGCCGTCTTGGAAACGCCAAGAACGTCATATGGATCACGCATCTATGAGCCCATCCGTCGGCCTCAGCCTTCATGAAAAGCGCAAAGGCCAGTGTCTCATTCGCACATTTGGCCCTTCATCTCGCGGCGCGCAAGGCCATTGGCTGTGCCGGTTGGCCATCGCGCGCCCGCCGGGATATTATTTGCGTCCGGCTTTCCTTTTTTTACCCTGAGGATCGGCGCTTTGAACGACTTGAGAATCGCCGATTTTACCAAGGCTGCGGACCCGTTCGCATTGTTTAAGCTTTGGCTCGACGAAGCGGCCGGGGCCGAAATCAATGACCCCGAGGCGATGACGCTCGCCACCGTCGATGCGAATGGATTGCCCGACGCGCGGATGGTCCTGTGCAAAGGCGTGAATGAACGCGGCCTCGTGTTCTACACCAATATCGAGAGCGCCAAGGGGAACGAACTGAAAGGCCAACCCCGGGCGGCGGCGCTTTTTCACTGGAAGTCGCTTCGTCGCCAGGCCCGCTTCCGCGGGCGCTATCGCGCAAGTGAGCGCGGCGGAGAGCGACGCCTATTTCGCCTCGCGGCCGAGAGGGAGCCAGATCGGCGCATGGGCTAGCCAGCAGTCACGGCCGCTCGCGGCGCGCCGCGATCTCGAGGCGGCGGCGGAAGCCTACGAGCGGCAGTTCGGAAAGGGCGACGTGCCGCGGCCGGACTATTGGCGCGGCTATCGGCTTGACCCCCTCGAGATCGAGTTCTGGCGCGATCGTCCCTCCCGGCTGCATGAGCGCGTCAGGTTTACCCGCTCGGCCCCGAGACTCGCCTTGGGAGAAGCGGCTCCTTTATCCATAAGGCAAGGAGCGACGCTTTGAGCCGGACGTTCATGGCCGCGGAGATTGCGGAGACGGGCGCCGTCGTCCGTCGCCAATTAGCCGCCAACGCCGCGTTGTCCGCGCGAGCGGCGGCGGATCTACGGGCGCGCAAGCCAGCCTTCGTCGCGACGGTCGCGCGCGGCAGCTCCGATCACGCGGCGCTTTATCTCAAGCATCTTGTCGAGTTGAAGCTCGGGCTGGCCTGCGCTTCGCTCGGGCCCTCGATCGCCTCGCTTTATCGCGCGCCGCTGAAGCTTGAGGGCGCCGTCGCGATCGCCATCTCTCAATCGGGCATGAGCCCGGACATTCTCGCCATGCAGCGCATGGCGAAGGATCAGGGCGCGCTGTTGGTCGCCCTTGTCAACGACGAGGGCTCTCCGCTCGCGCGCGAGGCAAATGCGGTACTGCCGCTCCGCGCCGGCCTTGAGCGCTCGGTGGCGGCGACCAAGTCGATGATCGCCGCGCTTGTCGCCGGCGCGTCGCTTGCGGCCCATTGGAGCGGCGACAACGCGCTTCTGGCCGCCCTTCAGGACCTGCCATCGGTCCTCGATTCATCGTCAGCCGCGCCGCCGGCGACGGAGGCAATCGCGACGCTTGCCCAAGCCTCGTCCCTGTTCGTCATCGGGCGCGGCGCCACGCACGCGATCGCCGCCGAGGCGGCGCTCAAGCTCAAGGAGACGTCGGCGATCCACGCTGAGGCCTTCTCGTCGGCCGAAGTGCTGCATGGACCGGCGGGGATCATTGGCCCAGGATTTCCGGTCCTCGCCTTCGCGCCCGCTGACGCCGCGCGTCCGGGCCTCTTCGATGCGCTTGACCGCCTCGCGGCCTTCGGCGCAGCGCCGATCCTCGTCGACATCGAGCCGCACCAACGCTGGCCGACATTGCTTGCGCTCGACGGCGGCCATCCGCTTCTGACGCCGATCGTGGCGCTTCACGCCTTCTATCGCGTGGCCGAGGCGACAGCGCGGCGCCGCGGCCGCGACCCCGATCAGCCCGCCCATTTGAAGAAGGTCACGGAGACTTTGTGAGGGCTCCCGCAGGCTACAGCGCTTTGCATTTGGACGGAGTTGGCAACGAGGCCGCGACGTTGGCCTCCGTCGGTCCGTTTGGGATTTCTTGGCCCGGCGCTGTTTCGCTGCGAAAACCCCGATTATGAGGGTTGGATTTCCTTGGATTTCCTTGGATTCTCTCGTCCAAATCGAGACTTATCAAAGGGTTACGCGGGATTTTCGCGGAAAAATCTTTCTCGCCCTTTTTCCTGCCGTTGAGGCGACGCGAGGCGACGGTCGAGGTCATCCGAAAGGGCAGGATTGTTCATGGGGACAGCTTAAACTAGATTTCTGATTATCTGCAATAGATTGTCGCCCGAGCCGATCCCTTCGGCCGCCTCAATCCAAGAGCAACTCGGTCCAGTGGTGGGCTAAGGCTCCCTTCGATAGTCCATATCCGCCTCGTCACAGATCGAGCACGATGTCGGCTCGCGGCCGGCTGCAGCAAATGAGGAGATCGCCTTCCGCCGGCGGCGTGAGCGGCTCGACGAAATAATCGACTGCGCCAGCGATAAGTCCGGTTTCACAATTGTGGCAGACGCCGGTGCGACAGGCCCAGCGCACCGGCACATCGCAGGCCTCGGCCAGTTCGAGCAGGCTCTGAAACGCCGAATCCCAGCGCAGGGCCAAATTGCTGCGCGCGAAAGAGACCATCGGCCCCTCGCCCGCGGCCCGGTCGGGCAAATGCGGCGGCCGAGGCGGAGTAGCGACGACACCGGGAGTGAGCGAAGGACCTGAGCCGAAATTCTCACTGTGCAGCCGCTCGGCTGGGACGCCCCAGCTCATGAGATCGGCGGTGAGCGCGCTCATGAACGCAGCCGGTCCGCACAGATAGAAGTCCGCCTCGCGCGGCGCGCCCAATTCCCGCAGGACTCGCGCGCTCAAGCGCCCGAGCCCATCAAAGTCGACCCCCTGTCGGTCGGTCGGCGCGGGCGCGCTGTATCGGATGTGGCTATGCCCTCCGGGCAACGATTCGAGAAGGGCGCGAGCTTCCGCCGCGAACGCATGCTCTGCTCCATTGCGCGCGCCATGAACCCACCAGATGTCTCTCCGCGAAGCGCCGGCGGCAAGCGCATGCAGCATGGCGAGCACCGGAGTTGAGCCGATGCCGGCGCTCAACAGCACGAGAGGTCCGTCGCCCTGCGTGAGCGTGAAGGCGCCGCGTGGCGCGCTGGCGTCGATGAGGTCGCCGACATTGAGCCCGTCCTCGATATAGGCCCCAGCCGCGCCGTTCGGCTCGCGCTTGACGCCAAGCCGCCAGCGCTCCCCGCTCGGTTCGCCGGACAGAGAATAGCTGCGCAGCAACGCCGGCGCCTCTGGCGAGGGCTTCAGCCTGAGCACGATGAACTGGCCGGGCATTGCCGCAACGAGCGGATGGCCATCGCTCGGTTCGAGCACCAGCGATGTGACGTTCATGCTCCCGCGCCGCTTGTCCGCGACCCTCAGCTGCCGGAACCCGGCCCATGCCGGCGCCGGGTGAGCCGCGGGCGCCAACGCGGGATTGCCGGTCGTCCCGTCGCCGCCGCCTTCGTGTTGAAGCAAAGTCTCGAACGAGGAGCGCCAGCCGGCGCTCAACGCCGGGATGCGCAAAGCTCGCTCGAGCCCGTTTCTGTCGCGTCCGGGCAAATAGAGCAACGCATCGGTCTCGGCGACGGTCATACGCTCAGGACCGGCGAAGACCTTGACGATGTCGTCGCCGGCTTCGACGTCGCCCTCCTCGAGAACGCGAAAATAGAAGCCCGGTCTGTGATGCGCGACGACGAGCGCCGCCATTTGCGGCTCATTCATCCGGATGCCGAGCCGGTAGCAGGTGACGCGCGGCTGCGTCACTTCGAACAGGGCGCCTCCGATCCGGTAACGGTCGCCGATGCACACCTCCGCGTCGGCCAAGCCATCGACAGTGAAATTCTCGCCGAATTGGCCGTAGACGAAGTCGTTACGGCCAAGCTTAGCTTGCCAATAGCGGTACGAGTTCGATCTGATAAACCATCACGGCGCGATGCTCGCCGCCGTGGCCTTGCAGATCGCCCTGACCATCGCCGTCGATGTTGAGCCGCCGCGCCGATGCGACGGCCTTGGACTGGCGCCTTCCAGATTCCGGTGTGTACGGTTTTGCCCTGCCACGGAATGTCGCGCGGCAGCCCGACATTGACCGAAAGCAAGCGCGCCATCGTTTCCTCTTCCCTGCTTAGGGAGCTGCCTTAACGCGCGCTCATGGATTTGCGCCCGGCGCGACAGTCTGGTCGCCGTTGAGCGAGGTCTGCGGGCGCGTCGCGAGAAGCACCAGCCCAAGATAGATGGGCGCGCCGATACCCAGCCATGACCAGGAACCAGTTCGACCGGCCAAATAGCGCCAGCAGGATCACGAGATAGATGAAATCGCGGCGCGAGGCGGAATTGAGGAGCCGCGTCAGCGGACGATCAGGGGCGTCCGACACCGAAGTGAACAGCGTGTCGCCGCCATCCTTCATGCGCATAAGCCGCCAATAGACGAAACCTGCGGAGCCCAATGTCCCAAGGACGGCTCCAGCGCCGAGCCACAAAGGCCAGAGGACGCCCGCGGACAGGCTCCAGCCGACGGCCATCGAGCCGAAAATGACGGTGTGAACGACATTGTCGCCCCAGAAATCGAGGACGCCGCCCCATCGCGATTGCTGGAATTTGAGCCTAGCCAATTCCCCATCGCATCCGTCGAGGATCGAATGGGCGAGAAACAGCAGCGCGCCGATCGTTTGCATCACGGGGCGCGAGGACAGGAAAAATGGCCCGCCGCAGATCCCGACTGCGATCGAGATCAGGCTCATCTGATTGGGCGTGATCGCGGTTGCCGCGAGGCGGCGCGAGATCGCGAGCGAAATCGGCCGCTCGACGTGGCGCGCCATGAACCCATCGGTGTCCTTGACCAGCGACTTGAGGAGACGGCGTTCGGCTGCGCTGACATCCGACGGCGTCTCCACGACCATCGGATCGATGTCAGCAAGGATCCTAACTGGCGGGCCAAGGCGGCGGGCTAGCCGACCCTCGATGTCGGCCCAGTCTCGGGCGCCCCCATCGTGGTCGAGCGCGTCGGCCGCATCGGAGGCTGAAGCGGCCGGAAGCATGACGATCCGGTTCGGGATTATCCCCCAGCCAGCCGGCTCGATCCGCGCCGAACGCCAGCCGTTCAAGCCAATCGGCTTTCGCGAGGATTGCGGCGGGCGCAATGACCAGAGACGCCGGAGGAGCGGAGGCAAGGGTCGCGGCAAGGCTGCGCCAATCGGCGATAGTGGCGATCCCCGGCGCCTCGCGGGCGCTGCCTCCAACGAGGAGGACCTGACGATAGCCGGCGCGGTGCGCGGTGAGCGTCGCTCGCTCGATCAAGCTCAGCCCGAGAAGAATCGGATGGCCGTTCTCGTCCCGCGCGATCTGGGCGGCTGTGGGCGAAACCGCAGGGGAGGCAAGGAGAACCAGGACCGGCGCGTCAGACATGGGGTTCGCGAATCCGAAAAGGCGACGCCCCGGTCACTCCACCTTGGCGACGATTGCTGATAGACGATTTCGCCCGGCGATCGTAGTCCTGCGCAGTCCTTGGCGCGAACGGCGCCCGGACAGGGAGCCATATCATTTCAGCATCGCTCATCGTCGCCGCTTGTCTAGGCTTTCTGCTTGTCGTCTTTCTTATCGTCCACAGCGGCGCCGCCGACGTGGCCTCCGCTATGCTGACGCTGGGCTGGTGGCTCATCCCGATTACATTGTTCCATATCATTCCGCTGTATTTTGACGCGGTTTCCTGGCGACAGCTGTTTCCGGCTGCAAACCGGCCGCGCCAGTCGAGCTTTCTGTGGATGCGCTGGATCCGCGAATCGGTGAGCACGCTCTTGCCCGTCGCGGGCGTAGGCGGCGACGTCGTCGGCGCAAGGCTCGCGCACCAGCGCGGGGTTTCGGGTGCGCAGGCGACTGCCAGCATGGTCGTCGACATCACCGTCGGCGCGGCGACTCAGATGGTTTTTGTCCTCGCCGGAGTGATGTTGCTCGCGACGCTCGGTGCCCATGCGTCGGCGGCGACGGCCTGGGCGCTCGTTGCGAGCATCGCCGCCTTCGCGATGGCGATCGCCATTTTCATCCGGATCCAGCACAATAGCATGTTCGGCGTGCTGGTCGGATGGGCTCATCGCCTCGCGCCGAGGAGCTGGATGTCGGGTTTCGCCGGACGCGCCGAGGCTATCGACGACGCTGTCGTTACGACCTATCGCCGGCGCGCCGCCTTGTCGTTTTCCAGCCTGTTGCGGCTCGTCGGATGGGTGATCGGCGTCGGCGAGGTCTGGCTCACGATGTGGGCCCTCGGCAAGCCCTTGACCCTGACGGATTCGTTCATTCTCGAAAGCCTCAGCGCCGGCGTGCGCGGGGCGGCGTTCATGGTGCCCGGCGCTTTAGGCGCGCAAGAGGGCGGCCTGGTCGTGTTTGGGGCGCTGCTCGGAATCCCCGCGGATCTGGCGCTGGCGATTTCTCTCGCGAAACGGGTCCGTGAACTCTCGCTCGGTCTGCCGGGCCTCGCCGCTTGGCAATGGGTGGAAGGACGCCGTCTGCTCGCCCGCCGGACGGATAAGGCGAGTTCGACCTCGTAACGCCCGTCTACTGAGGCGGCGGGATTTCGTAATCCGCTGATCCTCCGCCCCGCGGTGCGGTCGTCGGCTGCCCTACGACCGGGCCTGCCGTCGCCGGCGATTCAACCTCCGGGGGCAGGCCGACCGCCTCGCGCAACTGGTTCCGGCGCGTCTGATAGAAGCTCGACCGCAGGAAGGAGTAGAAGTCGACGGAGGAACTCTCGGCCTGTTTCCATTGGGCAAGATGAGCGACGGCGGACAGGCGCGCCCGACCCGATTGACCACGGCCACCCAATCCAAATTCCGCCCAAAACCCAACCGACAGGGTCGCCGATCGTATCCACTATTCCGCCGATAGCATCGCGTTGTGTCGAGGGACCGAAATAGGGGGTTACCGTATAGGCGCCCGCCGGGACGCCCCAGACGAACATGGTCTGGCCGAAATCGCCGGTCTGCTGCGGCAAATTACCCGCCTTGTCGCGGCCACGTCGAACAATCCGCCAATGCCGAATGTGGTGTTTATGATGGTGCGGGCGATCGTGATGCCCGCGGCGTTGAGGCGACCCTGGAGGATGTTGTTGGCGAGGATGCGCGGCTCTTTCAGGTTCGAATCCAAATCCTCGAATCGGTTCCGAATCATCCCCGGCACCGACTTGACGACCGTCGCCGGCGGATCGAGCACGACCTGATTCAAGTGAAGGACGCCGCGATTGAATTGCTCGTTGGGATCGTAGATCGGCAACGACACGTCATGTGGCGTACCCGCGCAGGCGCTGACGAGGCCCGCCAGGCCTGCCGCCCCCAACCATCCAATCCAGTGTTCAACGCCCCGCATGCGTTGACAATTCCTTTCGAAATTCCCGCCACATGACGACGATCCGCGCAGGTCCCCGCACGAAGCCCGCCTGGACCGTCCATCCGGTTCTGAGAAAATCCGACCCAGCCCCCAACATAAGGTAGCAGAGCCGATCGCCCACGACTATCACCCTTTTGCCACACTGCCGCCCTTTGTGCGAACGCTTCGTAATCACTCTTCATAATGGGATTTGCTCTGCGTTGCCAGCAAGGCGGGTTGGAACAGGACGGCTGCGGAGAGGGTTGTGACCAGCGCCACGGCCATCAGCTTGCCCATGCTCGACGTGCCCGGGTGATGCGAAAGCCACAGGCTGCCGAAGGCGGTGGCGGTCGTGCAGGCGCTGAAAAAGACGGCGCGCGTCAGGCTCGACTGCAAGAAATTATGCTCTCCGGCGCGCCACGCCATGACGTAGTAGATTTTGAACGCGACGCCGACGCCGAGCAAGAGCGGCAGCGCGATGATGTTGGCGAAATTGAGCTTGAGCCCGATCGCCACGCAGATTTCGAGCGTGACGACGATGGCGACCAGCAGAGGGATCAGCGTCAGCGCGACGTCCTGCCAGCGCCTCAGCGCAATGAACAGGATCAGCGCGATCGACAAGAGGGACCAGACGGCGGCTTGAAAAAACGCTTTGACGATCGTCGCCGCCGCCTCGACGATGAACACCGGCGCGCCGCTGGCTTGGGGCGCGACCTTGCGCACTGCGTCGACGAAACGATGGAGGACGGCGTTGTCATTGCCGTCCCCGCTCGGCCTCGCCTCTACCCTGAGCTCGCCGTCAGCCGCGACCCAGTCGCTTTTGAGCGCGGGCGGAAGCGTGTCGATGGTCACATGCTCGGCCGAGAGGATGTCGCGCACTTGGCGAAGCGTCGTGATGAGCGGCGTAACCAGCACGCGCTCCGCTTCCTCTCGGGTCGCAGGCGAAGCCTTGGACAAAGCTGTCAGCGCGCTCGCCAGGCGGCGCGCCTGCGCGGCGGCCGGGGTGTTGAGATTGCCTGTCGTCGTGGTGAGGTCGGCTGCCGTCTTGTTGATCGCCTCCAAAGTTTGCTCACGCGTCGGCGCGGGTTTGATGGGATCGGGATTGAGCGTGTTCGCGAAAAAGAAGTTGGCGTCGTCGATGATCGCGAGCTTCTCGTCCTGATCCTTAGGCACGAAACTTTCGAGAGTCCGCACTTTGGCGACCTCCGGCAGTTGCTTGAGCTTGTCCGCCATGGCTGAGGCGCTGGCGAGATTGGGCTCGAGGACTTCGATCGTGTTGGGGCTCGTGTCGGGATCGCGGATCAGGTCGAGGAGCGTCGAGACCAACTCGACATTCCTTGATCGCAGATTGAGCGGATTGAAGTCGAAGCTGAGGCCGCGGAGGAGCGGCAGGCCAAGGACGACGCCGGCGAGGGTGAGACCTACCACCCAGTTGCGCCGGTGATCGAGAAAATGGTCGAGAGGCGCAAGCCAGGCCCAGCCGACTGGCGCCGCCTCGCCGCCGGGCCTAAGCACGGCAAGCAGCGCCGGAAGCAGGGTGACGGTGGTCAAGAACGCGATGATCATGCCGGTTCCGGCGATGAGCCCCAGCTCGGACAGACCCACATAGGCGGTCGGCAGGAACGAGTAGAAAGCGACAGCGATCGAGGCCGCCGCGAGCAGAAGCGGCCCCGCCACCCCGCGGCCAGTGTGTTCGAGAGCCTCGAGCAGATTGCGGTCCGCAAAGCGCTCGGCTCGGTATCGGACGCTGAACTGAATGCCAAAATCGACGCCAAGGCCGATGAATAGCACCGCGAAGGCGACAGAGATGAGATTGAGCGCGCCGACCATCCAAAGGCCGACGGCGGCGGTGAAGCTCAGGCCGACGGCGAGATTGATCAAGACGGCAAATATGATCCGCGCCTGCTTGAGGGCCAGCCACAAAATCAGGAGAACGACGAGGATCGTCATCACCCCGTTCAGCGCCGCTCCATCTGCGATGGTGGAGAATTCCTCGTCCGACAGGGCGACCGGTCCGGTCAGCCGCACCTTGACCCCGTTGTCCGGCGTCAGGCCCAGTTTCGCGATTGTGGCCCGGATCGCCTTGGTCGCCTGGCCCCCGGGCGCGAGGTCGCTGTAATTCAGGACGGGCTGGATGTTGACGAAGCGGCGAAGATCCGACGGCTCCGGCGCGCGCCCGGAAATCAGCCGGCGCCAGGAGAAAGCAGGGTGCTGGCCCTGCTCGACCTTTTCAAGGGCGTCAGCGATCGCGACCACAGCCGGGCGCATATCTTCAAGCGTCGTTTTTTTGAGCCGAACGCCCTCGAGCGATTGTGAGATGGCGCCGAGGATCCCGCGCAGCGTTGGATCGAGAGCGAGCGTTCCGAGGAAAGGCTCCGCTTTGATCAGCTCGTTCATATTGCGTTGCACGTCATCGACGCTGAGGAACAAGATTCCGTTGCGGCCGAAGAATTCGCCGCCGTCGGGCCGGGTGATGGTGCGTATGACGTCTTTCTGATCGATGAGAGCTTTGACCAATGCGTCCGCCGCCTCATCGGCCGCTTCCGGAGTCGTCCCGTCGATGACGGCGATCAACTGGTCGGTCCGCTGCGGAAAGAGATCGTTGAGCTTGATCTCCTGCTGGCGCCAAGGAAGCGAACTCGACAAAAGCTTGCTCGAGTCGGTGTTGATCGCGATATGGCGAGAGACGTAGACGCCGGCGAGAATCGCCGCGATGAGAAACGCCGGGATGATGATCCAGGCGTGACGGGTCGACAGGCGCACGACCCGCGCGACTGTGGCGATGACTAGGGCGCTCTCGTTCTTCACCATGAGACCGGGGTGGAGGGCATGGTTCGCGACGGGTGTCAATCGGAGCGAGCAGGCCGCGCATCCTTGTGACCTGGCCATCCCCACGATTGGGCGCAAAGGTGACAGCGGGTCATTTTGAATTCCCGCTCTGGCGGCAGTCTGGCTTTTCCCCGGTCGCAGCTATGCTGGGCGAATCTCGCCACCTCCGTCGTGCATCGACACGCTCGCTCAAACGAACTCGAGAAAGACAACGAATGCCGAGTGACGGTCGCGCCAAGATAATTCACAGGAGAACGCCAGCATCGGCCGCCATGCTGGTGAGCGTCAAACGAGCGATGGCGATTACCGCCGCGCTTAACCGCTTGACGTTCAACGACGCGGACGCGATTCGGGCCTTGTTCAGTGAGCTCATCGGCAGAAAAGTAGACGAGAGCTTTTTGCTGATGCCTCCGTTTTATACAGCTGGCGGCGCCGAAACCCGCGTCGGTCGTAATGTCTTCGTCAATCAGAACTGTACTTTCTACGACCTTGGCGGCCTCGACATCGCAGACGATGTGATGATCGGGCCGAACGTCAGCATCATCACCGCAGGCCATCCCCTTGAGCCGTCGCGGCGACGCGCCGCCACGATCGGAAACCCCATCGTGATTGAGAGAAACGTGTGGATCGCAGCCGGCGCGACCATTATCGGCGGCGTAACAGTGGGCGAGAATTCGGTCGTCGCGGCAGGCTCGGTCGTCACCAAGAACGTGCCCGCGAATAGTCTCGTCGGAGGGAATCCGGCGCGGGTCATTCGCGCGATTGGCGAATGAGGAAGCCGCTGCGAGAGTCAAAATCGGAACTTCAAACTGATCCCCCAACCGGGAAGCTCGGCGCTGGCGAGCGTTTGCTTGGCAAGCCTAAGGCGAAACCTTGTCTCAGGCCCTATTTGCCGAAGGTTTCGTCGAAGGCGTAGCCGGTTCCGCGGACGGTTCGGATCGGGTCGCGCTCGCGGCCGCGCGAGAGGGCCTTGCGCAGGCGCCCGACATGGACGTCGACCGTGCGCTCGTCGATCTCCGCCGCCTGGCCCCACACGCCATCGAGCAATTGCGCGCGCGAGAACACCCGCCCCGGCTTCTCCAGGAGATATTCGAGCAGCCTAAACTCGGTGGGACCCAGATGAATGTCGCGCGCGCCGCGCCGCACCCGCCGCGTCTCCCGGTCGAGATCGAGATCGCCGGCGTAGAGACGCTCCGCGATCCGCTCGGGCCGGCTGCGCCGCAAAAGCGCGCGCACCCGCGCCATGAGCTCGGGCACCGAAAAGGGCTTGACCACGTAATCGTCGGCGCCGACCGACAGACCCCGCACGCGTTCGGCTTCCTCGCCGCGCGCGGTCACCATGATCACCGGAAGCGTGCGGGTCGATTCGCGCGCCCGAAGCCTGCGGCAGATCTCGAGACCCGAGACGCCCGGCAGCATCCAGTCGAGGATCACGAGATCGGGCGCATTCTCGGCAAGCCGAAGCTCCGCTTCGTCGCCGCGCTCGACGTTCTCGACCACATAGCCTTCCGCCTCGAGGTTGTAGCCGAGCAGCAAGGACAGATCCGCTTCGTCCTCGACGATCAGGATCCGCGGCGCCGACGCAGCCCCTCCTCGCACGACGTCCTTGCGCGCCTGGTTCATCCGCGCGCCCCGTTCATGTCAGCCGCGATGTCGGCGTCCGGCCCGCCGCGCGGCCGCTCGGTCGGCAGCGTCGAACCCGTCACCAGATAGACCACGGTCTCCGCGATATTGGTCGCGTGATCGCCGATCCGCTCGATATTCTTCGAGCAAAACAGAAGATGGGCGCAGAACGTGATGTTGCGCGGATCCTCCATCATATGCGTGAGTAAGTCGCGGAACACCAAATCTTCGAGCGCGTCGAGCTCGACGTCGCGCTCCCACACGTCGAGCGCCCGCTCGACGTCGCGTTGCGCATAGGCGTCGAGCACGTCCTTCATCAGTTCGGTCGCGAATTCGTTCATGTGCTTGATGCCGACGATCGCGCGCGGCACCCGCAATTCGACGCCGATCTTGACCGAGCGCCGGGCGATGTTCTTGGCCAGATCCCCCACCCGCTCGAGATCGCCCGCGACCCGAATGGCGCCGATGATCTCGCGCAAGTCGATCGCCACCGGCTGACGGCGCGCGATCGTCAGCGTCGCCTGCTCCTCGATCTCGCGCTGAAGCACGTCGAGCCTCGGATCGGTCTCCACCACCTGATGGGCGAGCGCCGTATCGCCCGAGGCGAGCGCGTCCACCGCGTCAATCACCATTTTCTCAGCCAGGCCGCCCATCTCGGCGATCCGCCGCTCGAGCAGGTCGAGATCCTTGTCATAGGCTCTCACAGTATGCTGATCCACCACGGGCGAAGCCTCCCTCAGCCGAAGCGGCCAGTCACGTAATCCTGCGTGCGCTTGTCGCGCGGCGCGGTGAACACCGTGTTCGTCTCATCGAACTCGACCATCTCGCCCAGATACATGAAGGCGGTGAATTGCGACACGCGCGCCGCCTGCTGCATGTTGTGGGTGACGATCGCGATCGTGTAATCGCCCGACAATTCGTCGATCAGTTCCTCGATCTTGGCGGTCGAGATCGGATCAAGCGCAGACGCCGGCTCGTCGAACAGGATCACTTCCGGGCTGATCGCAACCGTGCGCGCGATGCACAACCGCTGCTGCTGGCCCCCCGACAGGCTCAGTCCGCTGGCGTTCAGCTTGTCCTTCACTTCGGTCCAAAGCGCGGCCCGTTGGAGCGCCGATTCGACGCGCGCGTCCATTTCCGACTTCGGCAGTTTCTCATAAAGTCGAACGCCAAACGCTATGTTCTCATAAATCGTCATCGGAAACGGCGTCGGCTTCTGGAACACCATGCCGACGCGCGAGCGCAAGAGATTGAGATCGAGGTTGGCTGCAAGGATGTTCTCCCCGTCGATCATGACCTCCCCCTCGGCGCGCTGGCCGGGATAAAGGTCATACATGCGGTTCAAAACCCGCAGCAACGTCGACTTGCCGCAGCCCGATGGGCCAATGAACGCCGTCACCTGACCGTCGTACAAAGACAGTTCAACGTTCTTGAGTGCTTGTGCCTCGCCGTAATAGAAGTTGAGGCCTCGAACGACGACCTTCTTTTTTGCATTAGTGGCGTACTTGGCCTGCTGTTCGCTCATGACGTTCTCATTCATTTGCGAACCCTTTGCGACCTTATTTCTGTTGTATTGAGGCCGAGAGGGCGCGCGCGGCTATGCTAAGGGCCAGAACGGCGAGCGTGATGATCAACGCGCCGGTCCAGGCAAGCGCCTGCCATTCCTTGTAGGGACTCAATGCGAATTGGAAAATCACGGCCGGCAAACTTGACATCGGCTGCGTGAGATCAAGGCTCCAGAACTGGTTGTTCAACGCCGTGAAGAGTAGGGGCGCCGTCTCGCCGCTTATCCGGGCGACGGCGAGTAAGACGCCCGTGAGCAGACCGGCGCTCACCGCGCGGTAACCAATCCGGCGAATCACCAAGGAGCGCGGAAGGCCCAGTGCGGCCCCGGCCTCGCGCAAAGTGTTAGGAACCAGATTCAACATGTTCTCGGTCGTTCGGACCACGATCGGGACCACGAGCACCGCCAGCGCAAGGCTGCCGGCAATCGCCGAGAAATGGCCCATCGGCACGACAACAATCTCATAAATAAACAACCCAATGACAATCGATGGAGCGCTGAGGAGGATATCGTTGATGAAACGAACGACAGTGGAGAGTCTCGAATAGCGGCCATATTCCGCCAGATACGTACCCGCGAGCATGCCGAGCGGGGTTCCGACCGCAACGCCGATCGCTGTCATGATCAGGCTACCGACAATAGCGTTCAGGAGCCCGCCCGAACTGCCGGGGGGCGGCGTCATCTGCGTGAAGACCGCGAGCGAAAGACCAGAAAATCCCTGCCAGAACAGCACGACGATAATCATGAATAGCCCGATCAGGCCGATGACGGCCGCCACAAGGCTGAGGCTCATCCAAATCTTGCTTCTCAAGCGCCGAACAGCATAGGACGATGAGATCAGTCGCGCAGGCATGATCCTATCTCCCGGCCTGGGCTTCGAGCCGCATCAACATCACCTTCGCGAAGGCGAGAACGATGAAGGTGATTACGAAAAGAATCAGGCCCAAGGCGATCAGTGACGACGTGTAGAGATCGCCCACGGCCTCGGTGAACTCGTTCGCGATGGAGGCCGAAATTGTCGTTCCCGGCGCGAACAGCGATGGCGAAATCCTGTGGGCGTTGCCGATGACGAACGTCACCGCCATGGTCTCCCCTAACGCGCGCCCGAGGCCGAGCATTACACCGCCGATGACGCCGACGCGCGTGTGCGGGATAACAATGTTGCGGACGACCTCCCAGGTCGTGCAACCGATCCCATAGGCTGACTCCTTGAGCATCGGCGGCACTGTCTCGAACACGTCCCGAGAAATGGAAGCCACAAAGGGCAGGACCATGATCGCGAGAATCAGCGAGGCCGTCAGGATGCCGATGCCGTACGGCGGCCCCGCGAAAAGTGACGAAAGCACCGGCACATTTCCAAAGGCCGCGATAATCGCCGGCTGCACATATTGCTGCAGAAACGGCGCGAAAATGAACAAGCCCCAAATGCCGTAGATGATGCTTGGTATCCCGGCCAAAAGCTCGATTGCGATGCCGATCGGGCGACGCAGCACCGGCGGACAGAGCTCGGTTAAAAAGACCGCGATCCCGAGTCCGAGCGGGACGGCGATAAGCATGGCAATGAAAGATGTGACGACGGTTCCATAAATCGGGGCGAGCGCGCCGAATTTTTTGGTGACCGGGTTCCAGACCTGGTTTGTAAGGAAGCCGAATCCAAACTTGGCAAAAGCGGGCAGCGATCCGTCAATCAGCGACAGGATGACTCCCCCGAGGATCAGGAGAACGATGAACGCCGCGCCTTGAGTTAGGCGGTGAAATAGCGCGTCGCTGAGGGCAAACCGCCTGATGGTCGCGGAGCGGGTCCCTGCCGTCGATTTAATCGCTTCGCCTCGCGAGACAACGATCTCGGCCATTCAAACAAACCTCGGATTGGACCGCGCAAGGAGCCACTACGCGGGATAATCGGGGCGTCCGCAGCCTCCCCGATTATTTGGTGATACCCTTACTTCCCCGCCGTATAGGCGGGCTTGCCGTCTGGAGCCTTGATCTCCGCCGCCCAAGTTGCCTTGATTTGATCAACGACAGAATCCGGCAGCGGCACGTAGTCGAGGTCTTGAGCCATCTTGTCGCCTTTCGCATAGGCCCAATCAAAGAATTTGAGCGCCGACGCGGTGTTCTCGATGTTACTTGGCTGCTTATACATGAGAATGAACGTCGCTCCGGCAATCGGCCAAGTGTCTTCGCCCGGCTGATCGGTCAGAATCACATAATAGCTATCCGAGTGCGCCCAGTCGGCGTGCTTGGCTGCGGCCTGGAACGCGGTAGCGTCCGGGGAGACGACCTTGCCGTCGTGGTTGATCATCTTCACATACGTCATATTGTTTTCTTTGGCGTAGGCGTATTCGACGTAGCCGATCGCGCCTTTCGTCTGAATCACGTTGTTTGCGACACCCTCGTTGCCTTTGGCGCCAATGCCGGCGGGCCATTGGACGCTTGTGCTGGCGCCGACGTTGTCTGCCCAGTCAGGGCTGACCTTGGTCAGATAGTTCGTGAAGATGAAGGTCGTCCCTGAGCCATCCGACCGATGCACCACCACGATGGCGGTTGAGGGAACTTTGAGATTCGGATTCAGCTTCTGGATGGCCAGATCGTCCCATTTGGTGATCTTGCCGAGGAAGATATTCGCCAGGGTCGGTCCATCGAGTACAAGGTCGCCAGGCTTGATACCGGGGAGATTGATGACCGGCACGTCGCCGCCGACGACGGTTGGGAACTGAACCAAACCGGACTTAGCCAGCTCCTTCGGCTCGAGCGGCATATCAGACGCGCCAAAGGTGACCGTCTTCTGCTGAATTTGTTTGATGCCGCCGCCCGAACCGATTGATTGGTAGTTCAACCCGATACCCGTTTCCTTCTTATAGGCGTCCGCCCATTTGGCGTAGAGGGGGTACGGAAAGGTCGCGCCCGCGCCAGAAATATCCGCCGCTTGGGCTACGGTGGCTAGTGCGCCGGCGAGGGCGAATGCCGCGACAAGGATGAGTCTATTGATTTGCATTGATGCCTCTCGAGCGCTCGGGTCCAACTCGGCCGCGACATCACGCCATCATTTAGCGACGTGCGGGCGACTAAAGTCTATAGGGTCGGCCCATAAGCATGGTGTGACGGTTCGATGACAGTTTTACGACGGTGCGCATTGGTCCCGCACTTTGCCTCTATTCGGCTGTTGGGGAGTGTTTCGCAGGATCGCAGCTACACGCTGCAAAAATTTGCTTGCGCAAGAATTACATCAATGGCTTTGCGAGAAGGCCGTCATATGCACCGGCTTTCATATGAGCCGCGGACGTCCGTAAGGGTCCCAGCCGCGTCGGCGCGCCAGAACACACGAATGATTTTCTGGCAGATGAGGCCGCTCTGAACGAAGAAGCTCGCATTCGGATTGTCGCGGCTCCGCCAGTCGGGAAAAAACCCTTCATCGGCGAGGAAAGTGAGCAATTTGTCCTCCCTCGACCCGACCGGGAAGCGCTCGCGAATACGGTCATCAAATTCGCGGTTGAACTCGGATTCATCGCCCGGCAACGTCGCGACGATCTCTGGAAACGGCCGGAAGCTAGAAAATCTGCCGGCCGCGAAAGCCGCAATCGCCAACAGAAGCGCTGATGCAGACCAGATCGCCCGGCGCATCAGGTCCACTCCAGCACGGTCGGACGCTCGGAACCATCTAAGCTGGTGAAAAGCCAGCTCATGTCGCCAAGTCCGGCCAAGGAAGCACTCAACGACAAACTCCGCTAAGGGCGATCTCGCGACAGCACACGAGACGGAGGCATCCTCTCGTCCGTTTCGAACCGCTTCGTTTCGGACAGCGGTTGCCGCACGAGGATTGTCAAACCCCTCATCGGCTTTGCGCGGGCGTCGCTAACGGGCGTGCAACCGATTTCGCGCCTCTTTCGTACCAGCCCTTCGACCGATTGACGATCCAAACCACCGACAACATGACAGGCACTTCGATCAGCACGCCGACGACGGTCGCGAGGGCCGCGCCGGAGTTGAAGCCGAACAGACTGATGGCCGCCGCCACGGCCAATTCGAAAAAGTTACTGGCGCCGATCAGCGCCGACGGGCCCGCGACACAATGCTGTTCGCCCATATACCGGTTCAGTAGATAGGCCAGGCCCGAGTTGAAATAGACCTGGATCAGGATCGGGGTCGCCAGCATCAAAATGATCAGCGGCTGGGCGACAATCTGCTCGCCCTGGAAACCGAACAGGAGCACCAGAGTCGCCAGCAGCGCCACCAGCGATGCGGGCTGCAGCGTCGTCAGCACGCGCGACAGCGCCGCGGGCCCACCGGTTGCCAACAGGCGGAGACGCAGGAATTGCGCCAGGATCACCGGCACGACGATGTAGAGAACCACCGAAAGCACAAGCGTATTCCATGGAACGGAGATCGCGGAGAGGCCAAGCAACAGGCCAACGATCGGCGCGAAAGCAAACACCATGATGGTGTCGTTCAACGCGACCTGGGTGAGCGTGAAATGCGGTTCACCTCGGGTCAGGTTCGACCATACGAACACCATCGCCGTGCAGGGAGCGGCGGCAAGGATAATTAAGCCGGCGATGTAGGAGTTGATCTGATCGGCGGGCAGATAGGGCCGGAAGAGATAGCCGATGAAGAACGCGCCGAGCGCAGCCATCGAGAAAGGCTTGACGCCCCAATTGACCAACAACGTGACGCCGATGCCGCGCCAGTGCTGGCCGACCTGGCCGAGCGCGGCAAAGTCAATCTTGATCAGCATGGGAACGATCATGAGCCAGATCAGAGCCGCCACCGGCAGATTGACCTTGGCGATTTCGGCAGCGCCGATCATATGAAATGCGCTTGGCGCCAAATGGCCGAGGACAATCCCCGTGACAATGCAAAGAGCGACCCAAAGAGTGAGATAGCGTTCGAACATGGACATCGAGGAATTCCTATCCCAGCGCGATGCGCTGCCCGTGGTCGTGAACCACGCGCTCACCGTCTTCCTTATTGAATTGTCCACGCTGCGGCGGCAGCAGATCGAGAACTGTTTCCGAGGGGCGACATAGGCGCACCCCCTTGGGAGTCACGACAAGCGGCCTGTTCATCAGGATCGGATGCGAATCGATTGCGTCAAGCAGCGCGTCATCGGAAAGCGACGGATCGCCAAGCCCAAGCTCGTGGTAGGGCGTGCCTTTCTCGCGCAGAATCTGGCGCACCGTTATCCCGGCGCGATCAAGCAATTGAATCAGCAGCAGCCGAGTGGGCGGGCACTTGAGATATTCGATGATGTGCGGCTCGACCCCAGAATTCCGGATCATAGCGAGGGTGTTGCGCGAAGTTTCGCATGCGCGATTGTGGTAGATGATGACGTCCATCACGCGACCTCCGGCCGCGGCCTTGTCGCGCCCTCAAGCGTCGCGATCTCCCGCAACTTCGCGGTCAACGACAATCTGTCGAGGCTCTTGATCGGCAAATTGACAAAGATCGATATCCGGTTCTTGAGGTAGCGCGCCGCCAGCACGAACGCGGCCTCCTTTTGGATGTCCGTCCCCTCGACAGCAGCCGGGTCCTCGATGCCCCAATGCGCCGTCATCGGCTGGCCGGGCCATATCGGGCAAGTTTCAGCGGCCGCGGTGTCGCAAACAGTGAAGACGAAATCCATCACGGGGGCGCCAGGAGCCGCGAACTCGTCCCAACTCTTCGCGCGCAAGCCATCTGTTGGATAACCGTAAGCCTCAAGGACCTTGAGGGAGAGCGGATGGGCAGCGGGCTTAGGGTGACTTCCGGCCGAGAAGGCGTGGAAGCGACCGGCTCCTTCTTTGCGTAGGATGGACTCCGCGAGGATGGAGCGCGCACTGTTGCCCGTGCATAAGAACAAAACATTGAAGATGCGGTCAGCCATGGGCGACCTCCTTGGACGATCGTTTTTGCGGAGGACAGCAGGGCGAGAGATCGGCGATTAGCGGCGCGCAGATCTCAGGCCGGCCACCGCAGCAATCTTTGACCAAAAAGCCGGCAAGCGCGCGCACGGCCTCGAACTGGGCGCGATAAACAATGGACCGGCTCTGCCGCTCGGCCTCGATCAGCCCGGCTCGGGTCAGTATGGCAAGGTGCGTCGACATCGTGTTGTGCGGCACGGCTATGCGACGCGCAATCTCGCCAGCCGGCAAGCCGTCGGGCTCGTACTCCATGAGGAGCCGAAACACTTCCAGCCGGGTGGGCTGGGCAAGCGCCGAGAAGGCGACTATAGCTTGACCTGCGTCCATGTGTCGAGATTACTCGACATATGGACGTAAATCAATACCCGCTCTGGGCGGGCGCATTGGCCGTGACGACGCGAGGGAACTCCGAGCCCTTAACGCGACTATACCAAAAAAGATTTGGCCTTGGCGAGGATTGTCTCGACGTACGAATTGCTGACCGATGCTCAATCATGGTTTTTCTCGCCCTCGTTAAAATAAACTTCCCCCGCGACTTGTTTTATATCCATTCGAGAGTAAGTAACTGATATCGTTTTAACGACGCCCGTTTCGACGATTGTTCGATCATATGTTGGAAAATACTTGAATGACAAACTTCCCCTCGGGTTTGGCTCTGACACGAACGTCGCCATGGGACCGGCTCCGTCCGCCGACACCAAGCGAATTATTCTCAAGCAGATCCGCGCCAAGTCGAGCAAGTTCTCAGGGCACGATCTCTGGTCGCTCAAGGGCCGTCATATCTGAGCCACGAATCTCGCACCGGGCCGCAGGAACGCGGCCTCGGGGCAATCACACGAAGATGCCCGGACCGAGCGCCCCATGACTAATTTCGATTGCAGCGCTGCGGAGCTGTTCCCGCCGCGGAGCCGCAAACCCATGTATCAACGATTTGGATATAGGCGCTTTACGCGGGCGACGGACGCTGTTCGTTTCGCAATCGAAGAACTCCCGTCGGAACTGCTCATTGGCGCGATTCTTGAGGTCGACGGAGAGAGATACGACGGCGAGCAAATTCGTCGCCTTTACGAGGGACGCGGCCGAGTTGAGGCTCCACGCGGTGCGACTGCTGAACGCCCGCTCGGACATCGCTGACCGGATGCCCCTAGTCTCCCTCGCGGCAAGCCCCTGATTTGCTTTAGGGTGGGAAATGGGACCGCGAATGGCGCATGGTGCGACTGTGCCAGACATCGAGCCGTACACCGTTCGGGTCAGAGAGGACCCAAATCGTCCAGGTCGGTATCGATGGGACGTATTCGAAACTAAGCGCCCGCGCGACTCGTCGATGTTCAGCTTTGCGACAAAACGAGAGGCCCAAACGGATGCCGATAAGTTTGTCGTGAAGCTCATTGCGACTTGGCGAAAAATCGATTGAACAAGTGAATAGGCGAGATGGGGATCGGCGCCCTCGGGTGTTATCGAAACTAAGACACTACCCGGCAAGTTGGCCTCAGACTCCTTCTCGGTTTTTTAGATCCGGTCGGCGTATGGGGGAACCTCCACCAGAGTTCCAATCAACCGCAAGAGAGCCTGCTGCTCAGGTCCCGCCGCCTCCCTTAAGAAAACCCCGAGTTCGATGTGCGACAAACGGCCTCCGGACGGCGCGTTAGGTTGATGGATAATAAATGCATGCCCGTTCTCTGGCTCCCGACCAAGGAACCATGTATCCCCGTTTGGGCTGCGGTACAGCTCTCGCCGATCTGGCATATCGGGCCCCATGCTCGCCAATTCGCTAACGAGGGCCTTTGAGGCTGGCGGGCTTGGGCGGCCCGTCCAAGCGCCATTTGAGCCTCTGAGCTAGGCGTGCGCGCTGTTCACGATCAAGCCGAAGAAAGGCTTGGAAAACGAGTTCGACGGGGTCCGCATGCTGCTCGGTCACGATAACCGGGTGCGGGGGGCGGCGCCTGCCGCCGACATCTCCCGAGCCGAACAACACGCCTGGTCGGAACGGGCTGAGGCGCGGAAAATCAATCCAGAAGCGCATGGGCGACAGTCACGCGCAGGGCAGGCGGAATTGCGCACGATGGAGCTTGACTATCACGTGCGGTGCAGCATGCCGACTGCCGCGAAATCCGCTATTGCATTCGCATCTCTTAGTATACTTGTCGATTTTACCCATCTCAAATCCATTGAATCGTCCTTTTGTCATTTGGACACGATTGCGATTTTTTCGGGGCTGGATTACCGACGGAGCTAAATAAACTGTTTACGCTATGGACGCGGCAGAAAAATTTCTTACCCCTCCGAGCCTCGACGAGGAGGGGAGCATTCTTCCGAGGTGCAGCGGCCTTATGACAGGAAGGCTGTGCTCAACACAAGGGCGGCCCGAAAGCCGCCTCTGGTGCGGAGGCATCCGGCGCCGGCGAAGTCGAGGAGCGCCTGTAGGACCTCTGGAGCCTCTCTGCGGTCGTGATGCGGCCGAGCTTCAGCGCCAGCAGTGCAGCGTACCGTAGGGCGACTTTGGCGAGCCTAGACGGGTCCAGATCGCTCTGTAGGATATGCGCCGAGACCCTTATCAGGGCGTCCACGCTCCGGTCGCAATTTGCTTTCCCGAAACTCCTTCCCTTCCAAGACCCTCCAACACACGAAGAGCAATCATGACCAAGACCTGGCTTATAACCGGCTGTTCCACCGGCTTCGGCCGCTTGCTCGCTCAAGCGGCGCTCGGTCGCGGGGATCAAGTCGTCGCTACGGCGCGCGACCCGGCCACGCTCTCGGACATTGCCAAGGCCTTTCCCAAGACGGCGCGAACGACTGCGCTCGATGTGACCAAGCCCGGCGCCCCCGAGAAGGCGGTGGCGGTGGCGATGGACGCCTTCGGCAGGCTCGACGTCCTCGTCAACAACGCCGGCTTCGGCTTCATCGGCGCCATAGAGGAGGCGACCACGGACGAATATCGGCCGATGTTCGAGACCAATATCATCGGCCTATTGGAGACGACGCGAGCGGCCTTGCCGGCGTTACGAAAGACGGGCGCTGGCGGTCGCATCGTCAACATGTCGTCAGGCGCGGGCATCAAGGGCCTGCAAGGCTCGGGGCACTACAACGCGACAAAGTTTGCCGTCGACGGCATTTCCGAGGCGCTGGCCCAGGAGGTCGCGCCTTTCGGCATCGCGGTCATCATCGTGGAGCCAGGTCCATTCCGAACCGACTTCCTCGGGCGGTCGATCTCGCTCGCCAAGAAGGAGATGCCGGAATATGCGGGAACGGCCGGCGTGTTCCGCACCTTCCGCGCCAACAACGACGGCAAGCAGGTCGGCGACCCGGACAAAGGCGTCAAGGTCATCTTGAAAGCGGTCGACGCGGAAAAGCCGCCGCTGCACCTGCCGCTCGGCGCCCGCGCTTACGCGCTGGCGCGCGCGAAGATCGCGGAGTTCACCAAGGACATCGACGCCTGGGAAGAGGTAGCGAAGGCGACCGACTACGTGTGACAGCGCCGACCGACTTGAAATCCTCACCGACCGCGAGCGCGTCGGCCTTGGAACAACCTGGTTTCCGAGGCCTTCTGCTCCGTGGTAAGCGGTGGCGCCGCTTTCAGATCGTACGGTCGGATTGCCAAGGCTGAATCGAGGGGACAATGGACCCCACAGTATCGGTGCTCCTGCGCGATCTCCCGTCGGTATCCGCAATTCTGAACACTTCCGCGGCGATAGTACTCGTAGAGCGCTATGGCCAAAAGGCCTCAACCGACGCGATCCGTGCGACGATCGAAACCGCGCGGGCGGCGCTGCAAGAGGGCGAGGGCGCCGTTCCGACGGCTGAGCGTCTAGCCATCGAAAGCCGCCTCCGACTCGAGAGGGAGGAGCGGTCCGGTTCGCGTCCAGTCTTCAACCTTACCGGCACGGTCCTGCATACAAATCTTGGCCGGGCCGTGCTCGCCGAAGCGGCGGTCGAAGCCGCGGTCGAAGCCATGCAGAATCCGGTGGCCCTGGAATTTGATCTTGAGGCCGGCAAGCGCGGCGAGCGCGACGACCATGTCAGGGGTCTCCTATGCGAGCTGACCGGCGCGGATGACGCGACGGTGGTCAACAACAACGCCGCCGCGGTGCTGCTCGTGCTGAACACTCTTGCGAACGGTCGTGAGGCAATCGTGTCGCGCGGCGAGCTCATTGAGATTGGCGGCGCGTTTCGCATGCCGGAAATCATGGCCAGCGCGGGCGCGCGGCTGGTAGAGGTCGGCACAACCAATCGCACACATCAGAAAGATTATCGCTCGGCGCTGAACGAAAGGACCGGGCTGATACTCAAGGTCCACACGTCGAACTACCGCATTCAGGGCTTCACAGCCGAGGTCGGGACATCAGACCTTAGCGCGATGGCCAAGGCGGCAGGGGTTCCGCTGGCCCACGATCTCGGGTCGGGCACCTTGGTCGACCTTGCGCATTACGGGCTGCAAGCGGAGCCGACAGTTCGGCAGGCAGCAGCCAATGCGGACGTTGTTATGTTTTCCGGCGACAAACTGCTCGGTGGGCCGCAAGCGGGCTTCATTGTCGGCAAGCGCGACCTGATCCAAGCGATCAATCGCAATCCGATGAAGCGCGCGCTTCGCGTCGATAAGATCAGGCTGGCCGCCATCGAAGCCACCCTCAAACTCTATCGGGATCCCATCCGGCTCGCCGAGCGCCTTCCGACGTTGCGGATGCTGACGCGGTCGCGCGATGAGATCGAGGCGCAGGCGCGACGCATGTTGCCCCACGTGGTGAACTCGCTCGGCGACGACTTCGCGGTCGAAATATGCGAATGCCATAGCCAGATCGGATCCGGCGCGCTGCCGCTCGAAACCATTGCGAGCGCCGGTCTCGCCATCGCCTCGAAGCGGAAAGGCCGCGAGCTCGACCGCTTGTCGGCATTGCTGCGCGAACTGCCGCGACCTGTCATCGGACGGATCGAGAAGGAGCGCCTGGTGCTTGACCTGCGTTGCGCGGGCGAGGAGGGGGCGCTCCTGTCCAATCTGTCGCACCTTAATGTCGTTGCCTCGGACCGCGCATGCCGCGGCCCGTCTGACGAGCGGCCTGCGACGGGCGCACCGCCGTGATTGTCGGCCTCGCCGGTCATATCGATCATGGCAAGACGGCGCTGGTCAAAGCGCTGACCGGCGTCGATGGCGACCGGCTGAAGGATGAGAAAGCCCGCGGCATCACGATCGATCTGGGCTTCGCCTATATGCCTAGCCGCACGGGGCGGGCGATCGGCTTCATTGATGTTCCAGGCCACGAGCGCTTCGTTCATACGATGCTCGCGGGCGCAAGCGGAGTTGATTTTGCGCTTCTGACAATCGGCGTCGATGACGGGATCATGCCGCAGACGCTCGAACATCTCGCGATTCTCGACCTGCTCGGCGTCGATCGCGGCGCAGTGGTACTCACGAAGGCGGACCTCGGTTCCCCCGGATCCATCGAGCGCGTCGCCGGCCAAGCAAAAGCGATGATCGCCGCGACCGCGCTCGCGCATGCCGAGGTCCTGACGGTCTCGGCGCTGACCGGGGATGGCGTGGACGCGCTGCGCGCCCATCTCGAAGAGGCGGCGGACGCCGTGCGCGATCGAGGAGCGGGCGAGAGGTTTCGGCTCGCGGTCGATCGGGTTTTCACGCTGTCTGGCGTCGGGGTCGTCGCGACCGGGACGGTGCTGTCGGGTTCGGTCCATCTCGGCGACCGGATCCAGCTCAGCCCGTCCGGCCTGTTCGCGCGTGTGCGGTCTCTTCATGCGGAGAACCGACCGGCCGAGGCGGCGCACGCGGGCCAGCGCTGCGCGCTCAATCTCACAGGCCCCGACATTACGAAAGACGCGATCCGACGTGGCGACGTGGCGCTCGATCCTGAGCTGCACGCGCCGACCGATCGCGTGGACGCGCGCATCCGAGTGCTGCCAACGGAAAAGAAGCCGGTCGGCCAATGGTTCCCCGTCCGGCTTCATTATGCCGCGGCGGAAGCCGGCGCGCGCATCGTCCTGTTCGACGACAGGCCGATCGCCCCTGGAGAGGAGGCCAACGTCCAGCTCGTCCTTGATCGCCCGATTGCCGCGGCAGCTTATGACCGCTTCGTCGTTCGGGACGCATCGGCCCAGCGAACGCTCGGGGGCGGCCTGTTTCTGGATCTGCGCGCGAAGGCCAGAGGGAGACGGGCGCCCGAGAGGCGCGAGCAGCGCGCGGCGCTTAAACTGGCCGATCCGTCGGCCGCCTTCGCGGCGCTCTTGGAAACGCCGCCTTTCGCTTTTGACCTTGCAGAGTTTGCCCGAGATCGGGCGCTCTCGGCGGAAGAGCGGGATGAGCTGGCGTCGCGGTTGAAGCTTGTCATTTTGGTATCGGTAGACTCGAAAATCGCGATGACCGGCCAGCGTTGGGCCCTCTTCGCGTCGACCATGCTCGAGCGGATCGGCGCCTATCACGCCGACAATCTGGATCTTCAGGGGTTGGGACGAGAGCAGCTGAGGATCAATTCGCAACCGAAACTGCCTAAGGCGGCGTTCGACGTCGCTTTGAAAAAGCTTGCCGGCGCGGGCCAGCTCGTTCTGGACGGCGCGTTCGTCAGGCTGCCATCGCACGAGGCGCAGCTCGCGCCCGAGGACAAGGCCGCGTGGGAGGCGGCGGCTCCGCTTCTCGGCGGGGCGCAGCGCTTCCGTCCGCCTAGGGTGCGCGACCTCGCGGCCGCGACCGGTCGCGCGGAAGCAGATCTGCGCCGCGCGCTTAAACGCGCAGGCCGCATGGGTTGGGCCGACGAAGTGGCGCACGACCATTTCTTCTTGCGCTCGACGATGAGCGAGATGACCACGATCGTTGCGGACCTGTCGGCGGCAGCGAAAGACGGCTCTTTTTCCGCCGCGCAATTCCGCGACCAGGTCGACAACGGCCGCAAAGTGGCTATCCAAATTCTCGAATTCTTCGATCGGCATGGCGTGACCCTGCGCAAAGGCGACCAGCGCCGGATCAACCCGTTTCGTCTGGATCTGTTCGGAGCGACGTGCCAATCCGGTGACGAGCCTGGAGGAGAATCGTCCCCGGTGGGGCGCCCGGACTTCAAATCCGTGTGGGGCAGCGAGCCTGTCTCGGGTGGGTTCGACTCCCACTCTCCTCCGCCAGTTTTGCGCCGCGCCAAGTGACCTAGGAGGCGCTTAAGCGTCGACCGCTACGATCGGACCTCCAGTCTCGACTGAGCCGACGATCGCGGCGCGCGGATCGCCTAGTCGAATGCGCGCGAGAATTTCGGGCGCCGCGGAGGCGTCGCAGGCGATGAGCAAGCCGCCCGACGTCTGCGGGTCGGTCAGCAACCGCCGTCGCCACTCCTCGAGGCTCGCGGGCAAATCGACGGCGTCTCCATAGCTCGACCAATTGCGCTCCGACGCGCCGGTGAAGTAGCTCGCCTGCACAAGGCTCTCCACCTGGGCAAGTAGCGGCACGTCATGAAGGCGCAGACGGACGGTGACGCCGGCGCCGCGCGCCATTTCGAGCGCGTGGCCAAGGAGCCCGAAACCCGTGACATCGGTCATCGCGTGAACGGCCTTGTCGCGCGCGAGCTCCGCGCCGACGACATTGAGGCGCGTCATGAAGCCGAGCATCTCGCGATAGCCTTCCTGCGCGAGCGCGCCCTTCCTGATCGCCGCGGAATAGACGCCGACGCCGATGGGCTTCGTGAGGATCAGCGCGTCGCCCGGACGGGCTTCCGAGTTGCGTCGGAGCGCCTTCGTCGAGACGAGGCCGACGACGGCGAGACCGTAGATCGGCTCGGGCGAATCGATCGAATGGCCGCCGGCGACGGGGATGCCCGCTTCCGCCGCCATCGCCGCGCCGCCGCGCAGGATTTCGCGGATCATGCTCGTGGGCATGCTGTTGATCGGCATGCCGAGGACCGCGAGCGCGAAGATGGGCCTGCCCCCCATCGCGTAGACGTCGGAGAGCGCATTGGTCGCGGCGATGCGGCCGAAGTCGAACGGGTCGTCGACCATCGGCATGAAGAAGTCGGTGGTTGCGACGATGCAGGTCTCGTCGTCAAGCCGCCATACCGCCGCGTCGTCGCCGGTCTCCGTTCCGACGAGAAGGTTGGCGAACGGAGCGGCCTCCGGCTGCTCGGCCAGCAACTCGCGCAGCACGCCAGGCGACAGTTTGCAGCCGCAGCCGCCGCCATGGGCGAGCGCGGTCAGGCGAAGAATGGGGGCGTTCATGGCGGTCCGTCTCCGCAGTCGTAACCGGCTCAGAGTGCCCCCGCAGCCGCCGGAACGCCAGGGCTCAGCGGGTCACAAGCGCCAAGCCACGGCCGCCAGCGCAACCAGCGCGCGAGTTTCCAGCCAAGCAAACGTCAATAAACGCCAATAAATTGGCATAAACGCTAGTAAGTGCTAGTAAAAGTGCTGGCGTTTACTGGCGTTTATTTTTTCGAATTGGGACTTTTCAATGGGTTACAGCGGAAACAAATAAAAAAATTCCCCGGCGGGCGGAATTGCGCGTTTGAGGTTGTGCGTAACGCTGTCTCGCAGGCATACCCTCCGTTCTCCGGGCCGGACTTTCGCCCGCCATAAGTTCTCTTCTGCAGAAATGGATACACTATGGCATTCTGGAGTTGTCAATAGATTGAACGGCTCTTGTAGCGTTAAATGTGGAAGGACCTTCCTCGCGGCTGCACCGCAACGAGGTTGTTCAACACCTAAGTCTGCTCTGGCGCTCTCTTCCGCGCTATTCTTGACCGGCCGAGCGCTCGATGTAGGGACGAAGCGCAAAAACCATACGGAAGGAGGCCCATGAGCGCATGTCGCAGCCGACTGGGGGCGGCAGTTCTCTGCGTTTGGGTTGTCGTCTTCGCGGCGTGTTCGATCGACGCGGAAGCGCAGGATGCGGCGACCGCCACGGCCAAAGGCGGCGTCTGTCCAAACATTGGCGCCGCATTTGCCGACCCCATGAGCAAACCGCGTTGGAACGGGTGGGGCGTCGATCCGACGCAACATCGTTTCCAGCCGGCCGACATGGCGCGCCTCGCTCCATCCGACGCCCCGCGCCTCAAACTGAAATGGGCGTTCGGCTTCCTCGGCGCAAAGCGCTCGGTCGCACAGCCGACGGTCTTCGGCGGGCGCGTGTTCATCGGCAGCCAAAACGGCAAAGTCTATTCGCTCGACGCAAAGAGCGGGTGCGCGTATTGGGAGTTCGACGCCGGCCAGGGCGTGCGGTCGGCCGTCGTCATCGGTCCTCGCGGGGACGGTTGGGCGGCCTATTTCGGCGACTTGGGCGCTCACGTTCATTCGATCGACGCGCTGACCGGCAAGGAGCTGTGGACGGCCAAAGTCGACGACCACCCCGCAGCGATGATCACAGGTTCGCCGACGCTGGTTGGGACGACCCTGTTTGTCCCCGTCTCGTCACATGAGGAGGTCACGGGCGCCAAGCCGGCTTACCCATGTTGCAGCTTCCGAGGCAGCCTCGTCGCGCTGGACGCGTTTACGGGGAAAGTGCTGTGGAAGGCCTATACGATCGCTGAGGAAGCCAAACCGGGCGCGCTCAACGCCAGGGGCGTTCAGCTTCTGGGACCTTCGGGGGCAGCGATTTGGTCGGCGCCGACCTTCGACGCTGCGACCCGAAGAATCTATGTGATGACCGGCGACAATTACTCCGACCCGCCGACTGAGACGTCCGACGCCTTCCTTGCGTTCAACGCCAATTCAGGCGCGGCGGCGTGGTCGCGCCAAATCACTTCGGGAGACGCATACGTCATATCATGCCCGTCGGGGGAGAACTGCCCCAAGGCCAAAGGGCCGGACCTCGATTTTGGATCGTCCACCGTCCTCGCTGATCTTCCTGGCGGCAAACGTATCCTCGTCGCCGGACAGAAATCGGGCGTCGTCACCGCGCTTGACCCGGATCACGGCGGCGAGATCCTCTGGCAGAAAAGGGTGGGCGCCGGCGGCAAATTAGGCGGCGTGCAATGGGGCGTCGCGGTCGATCAGAGCAACGTCTATGTCGCGGTGTCCGACGTTCAATTCAGCGTCGAGCCCCCTGGCGCGCCGGGAGCGCAAGTCTCCCCGCTCAATCCTAAAATGGCGTTCCTTTTGGACAGCAACGCCGGTGGCGGAATATCGGCCCTCAGGCTCGATAACGGAGAGGAGGTTTGGCGCGCTCCCCATCCCGGGTGCGGCGACGTCCGGGGTTGCACTCCAGCCCAATCCGCCGCAGTGACCGCCATTCCGGGGCTCGTGTTTTCTGGTGGCCTGGACGGGCGACTGCGCGCTTACTCGGCCGAGGACGGGCGGATCGTGTGGGACGTGGACACGAAGGGCGACTATCAGACGGTCAACGGCGTCGCGGCCAAGGGCGGCTCAATCGACGGCGGCGGAGCCATCGTGGTCGACGGCTTCGTTTATATAGGCTCCGGCTCGGGGTTTCTCGGAACCATGCCCGGGAATGTCCTCCTCGCGTATTCTGTCGACGGACTGTGATCGCGCGTCTCTTTGAATCGGAAACCCTCAGCGGAACGCGCCAGGTCCGTCAGTTCTCCGGCGCGCGAGCCGCGTTTGGCTTCCTGAAAGATGCGCCGCGATCAGCCATCGCGCCCGGCCTGACGAGGTCGGGGCTGCGCCACGCCTGCGGTCGGGGCTGTTCCGATATTGGCCGAAGGCCCCCCGAACTGTTGATTGCTTTAACGCTCGTTCGCTGCTATTGGACGCAAAAATGCCACCTCTGGGCGGGCTTTGGTTGTGAGCTGGCTCACAGACACGGTTCGCGTGACCCTTTAACGTGAGCGATTGATTATTTTAGGTTGGCGCCACGGCGCACTAGGGCGCCTGGGCCATCCAACCGAAGGAGGGCCCCCGACGTGATGTCATTTCGCAATTCGGTGGATCTCATCCTCATCGCGGCGCTCGCCGTCACAGTCTTTATGCTGGTGCGCGCTCACCAGACACCGAACGCGAGCAGCGTCGAGGCGCTCGCCGTCGGGTCGGCGATCGCCGACGTCAAAAGCGTTGGGTTCAAGCCGCCGCATGAGCATTGGTTCCCCCACGCTTCGACCTACGCCGCCGAGGTCGTCCACGTTAATCACGAAGGTTTCTAGCGCCTGTCGCAGGAGCGGGGCGCATGGTCGGCCGACCTAACTGACCATGAGCAGCGGATGGGGCGCGTGACGGGACCAGCCGGCCTCGCCGACCATCATGTCGAGACCCAGCGTCGCGAGATCGTCGGCGTAGGCGTCGACGTCCGGGTCTTTCGCTTCGTAGAAGACCTTGGCGTAGGTTCCGCATTCATCGCAGGTTTCGGCGCGCGCGAGACCAGAATCGCCTTCAAGGCCGCGGAGCGAGAGCGTGCGCGAGCCGCCACAGACAATGCAGATGGCGCGAGTGTGATGCCAGGCGGTCGAGCAGAGCGAGCAATGGAGATAGCGCGCGCCCGGGCTTTGGCCAGAAGCGGTGATCACGCTTGCTGACGAGGTCGAGCCGCAGCAGGGGCAGAGGTCGCGGCGTTCCAAAAGTCTGAGATCGGCGGCTCGCAGGTTTGCGGCGAGGCCGGTGAAATAGACCTGCAACGCCGCCGCGATCCAGAAAACCGCGCCGGCATCGGCGGGATCGACGCCGCCCCGCAAAAAGGCGTCGGCGAGCCTCTCCGTCTCCATGGCGTCGCGCTTGCGCAGTTCAGCGATCGTAGCCGTCGCGGAAGGGGGAAACATCGTTGCGTCGAAGCTTTCGAGCATCACCGCAAGACCCTTCCGCCAGGCCGCGTCGCGGCGATGGCCGTCGGCCGCGACAGGCGGAAGGCGCGCGGCAACCGCCTGAGCGACGACGGTTTCGTTGAGGGCGCGAAGCGTGGACATGTTCGCCGCCGCGGCGGCCTGCGCGCGCGACGCGGCAGCCATGAAGGCAAGCCAGCCTTCCGCCGCATGGCCGTCGGCAAGCCGCTCCAGTCGCTCCGCCGTGCCGGAAAAGCGCACGCCCGGATTCGGAAGGACGATCGGCTCCGGGGCCTTCACGCCGCCGGTCGGGTTGCCGATCCAGCCGCCTTTCGGCGCGATCTCGCCCTGTCTCATCAGCGCTCGGCCGCACGCCGCGGACGGGGCCCGGAGGAGCCGGTCGCGACAAGGCCGCGCAGCCATTTGCGGTGATGGCGCCACGCCCAGCCAGGCGTGACCCAGCCCTGCGTCATCCCTCGCATCGAGCCGCGCACCCATAGCGCGGCGTAGACATGAGTGATCCAGATGATGATCGCCGCGATCGCCGCGTAGCTGTGAATAAGCGCCGCGGTTCGCTGAGCGTTGATGCTGGTCGCCTCGCCAAAGTAATACTCCCAGATCGCGAGGCCAGTGATGAAGAGCGTGGGCACGAGCAGAGCCATCGACCAGAAGACGAATTTCTGCCCGGCGTTGAACCGCCCCAGCTCGGGAACGCCCTCCTCCTCGTTGCGGAGCACGCGGCCAAATGCGGCGAGCCAGGCGATGTCGTCGCGATTCCATAAATTGTCGCGCCAGAACTGCACGATGAGGCCGGCGTAGCTTACGAGCAGCACGCAACCGATCCAGGGATGGATGGCGCGCGCCCATTGCCCGCTGCCGAACAGGGCGGAGAGAAAGAACAACAGCGGATGGAACATCGCCAAGCCGGACAGCATCAGCAGCACGAAACATGCGGCGGTGATCCAGTGATTGATCCGCGCCGCCGTCGTATTCCGAATGAGGGTCCCAGGCGGATAGCTCATGTCGCGCGTTCCCTGGCTTCGCTGGCGTGCTCGCGAATGAGATTCGCCGCCGCGATGTCGTCCTCGGGTTGCACCTCGTTAGGCCCCGCCGTGATCCAATGGAAGAACCCCGCGACTGCGGCAAGCGCGACGCCGGCCACCGCGAGCGGCTTCAGCACGCCCTTCCAGATTTCGACAAGCGGGCTGATCCTCGGATTGTCCGGCAGGCCCGCATAGAGCGAGGGGCGGTCGGCGTGATGCAGCACATACATCACATGCGTGCCGCTGACGCCCGGAGGATCGTAGAGACCCGCGTTTTCAAAGCCGCGCGACTTGAGATCGATGACGCGCTCGCCCGCCCAATGCGTCATGTCCGTCTTCGAGCCGAACATGATCGCGCCGGTCGGACAGGCCTTCACGCAGGCAGGCTCACGACCGACGGTGACGCGATCGGAGCAGAGCGTGCACTTGTAGGACTTGTGGTCGACCTTGCTGACGCGGGGAATGTTGAACGGGCAGCCTTTGATGCAATAGCCGCAGCCGATGCAGTTCTCGCTGACGAAGTCGACGATGCCGTTGGCGTATTGCACGATCGCGCCGGGCGCGGGGCAGGCTTTGAGGCAGCCCGGATCCTCGCAATGCATGCAGCCGTCCTTACGGATGAGCCATTCGAGGTTGCCTTGATCGTTCTCCCATTCAGTGAAGCGCATCAGGGTCCAGGTATTCGGGTCGAGGTCGAGGGGATTGTCGTAGGTGCCCTCGAAATGGCCGACTTCGCCCCGCAGGTCGTTCCATTCCATGCAGGCGGCCTGACACGCCTTGCAGCCGATGCATCGAGTGACGTCGATGAGCTTGGCGACCTCCTGCTCATGCCTGCGCACCGAAGGCGGCGTGATAGTCGTGGCCGAGATGCGAATAAAGTTCTGCGACTGCAGATCGGACATGGAACCCACCTTCACGCCACGGGCGCTGCGACCTTCTCAATATTGACGAGAAAAGCCTTGTACTCTGGCGTCTGCGTGTTGGCGTCGCCGACCGAAGGCGTCAGCGCGTTCGCCGCGTAGCCCTTGAGCGTCTGGCCAGTGAAGCCCCAATGCAGCGGCACGCCGATCACATGCGTCGGCTTGCCATCGACGGTCATCGGCTTGATGCGTTTGGTCACGTAGGCCTTGCAGACGACCGCGCCGCGCTTGGACGCGACGCGCACCCAGCCGCCTTGCTCGATGCCTTTCTCCTTGGCCAAAGCTTCTCCGATCTCGACGAATTGCTCCGGCTGGAGAATCGCGTTGATCAGCGCGTGCTTGGTCCAGAAGTGGAAGTGCTCGGTCAGACGATAGGTGGTGCCGACATAGGGGAACTCGGCCGGCGTCCCGAAGGCCGCCAGGTCGTCAGCGAACACGCGCGCCACGGGATTGCTGCGCACTTTGGGGTGCAGCACGTTCTCCGACGGCGACTCCAGCGGCTCGTAATGCTCTGGGAATGGCCCCTCGACCATCTGGTCGAGAGCGAACAGCCGGCCGACGCCCTCCGCCTGCATGATGAAGGGGCCGACACCCGTGTTTGGCGGTGTCGTTGGCGCAAAGTCAGGCACGTCGACGCCAACCCACTTGGCGCCGTTCCATTCGATGATCGGCTTGGCCGGATTCCACGGCTTACCGCTCAGATCCGCGCTCGCCCGATTGTAGAGGATGCGCCGGTTCGCCGGCCATGCCCAGGCCCAGCCCGAGGCGATGCCCTGATCGCGCGGGTCGCTTGCATCGCGGCGGGCCATCTGGTTGCCCTTCTCGGTGTAGCAGCCCGAGAAGATCCAGCAGCCGGACGCAGTCGAACCGTCGTCGGTCAATTGCGCGAAGCCGTTCAATAGCTCCCCCGCGCGCGCCGTGATCTGACCGTTGGCGTCCTTGAGATCCTTGAGAGCGCGGCCGTTCATCTCCTTCGCCACGTCCTCAGGATTTGGATCCACGGGATTGGTGTAATCCCAGGTCAGATTGAGCAGCGGATCGGGAAACGCGCCGCCATCCTTGCGATACATCTCGCGCAGCCGGTGGAAGAGGCCGGACATGATCCAGATGTCGGGTTGCGCGTCGCCCGGCGGCGGCGCCGCCTTCCAGTGCCACTGCAGCCAGCGCGCGGAATTGACGAGCGCGCCGTCCTCTTCGGCGAAGCAGGTGGTCGGAAGCTGGAACACCTCCGTCTGGATCGAGGCCGGGTCGGACGGATTGTGCGGACCGAAATTCTCCCAAAAGCGCGACGTCTCCGTGTCGAGCGGGTCCATCACCACGAGGTATTTGAGTTTGCCCAGAGCGCGGCGGATCTTGCCCTGGTCCGGGAACGCCTGGAGCGGGTTGAAGCCCTGGCAGATGTAGCCGTTCATCTCGCCGTTCGCCATCATCTCGAAAGCCTTGATGATGTCATAGAGCGGGATATCGAGCTTGGGCAGCCAGTCGTAGGCCCAGTTGTTATCGGCAGTCGCGGCGTCCCCGTAGACCGCCTTCTGGAAGCTGACGAAGAACTTCCTGTAGTTCTGCCAGTAGCTGACCTGACCCGGGCGCAAAGGCTTGTAGAGCCGCGTCTTCATGTAGTCGTCGAACGTCGCTTCCTTATCCTTCGCCAGGGTCAGATAGCCCGGGATGAGGTTCGACAGGAGCCCGATGTCAGTGAGGCCCTGGATGTTGGAATGCCCGCGAAGCGCGTTCATGCCCCCGCCGGCCACGCCGATATTGCCGAGCAAGAGCTGAACCATCGCCATCGTGCGGATGTTCTGCGAGCCGACGGAGTGCTGCGTCCAGCCGAGGGCAAACAGGCTGGTCAGCGCCTTGTCCGGCGCAGCGCACGAGGCGAACAAGTCGCAGATCTGCAGGAATTTCTCCGGCGGCGTGCCGCAGATGCGCGACACCATCTGCGGCGTATAGCGGTCGACGTGTTTGCGCAGGAGGTTGATGACGCAACGCGGATTCTGCCACGTGTCGTCGACCTTGGCGAAGCCCTGATCGTCCTTCTCGTAGTCCCAGCTCGACTTGTCGTACGCGCGCTTATCTTCGTCATATCCGCTGAAGAGCCCGTCCTCGAAACCAAAGCCATCTTTCACGATGAGGCCGGCGTTGGTGTAGGCGCGCACGTATTCATGTTGAATCTTATCCTTTTCCAGCAAATGCCGGATGACGCCGCTCAAGAAGGCGATGTCCGTGCCAGGACGGATCGGCGCATAGACGTCCGCAACCGACGCGGTGCGGGTGAAGCGCGGGTCGATGACGACGAGCTTCGCGCCGTTCTCGATCTTCGCCTCGATCACCCATTTGAATCCGCACGGGTGGGCCTCGGCGGCGTTGCCGCCCATGACCACGACGACGTTGGCGTTCTTGATGTCCTGCCAGGTGTTGGTCATCGCGCCACGACCGAATGATGGGGCCAAACTGGCCACCGTCGGTCCGTGTCAGACGCGCGCCTGGTTGTCGAACACCACCATGCCGAGAGCGCGAGCGACCTTCCAGGTGATGAAGGCCGTTTCATTGGACGACGCGGACGCCGCCAGCATGCCGGTCGAAAGCCAGCGGTTGACCGCCGTCCCGTCCTTATTCTTGGCGATGAAGTTCTTGTCCCTATCCTCCTTCATCAGCTTCGCGATCCGGTCGAACGCGAAATCCCAGGAGACCTCTTTGAACTCGTTTGCACCCGGCGCGCGATATTTCGGGACCTTGAGGCGACCGGGCGAATGGACGATATCCAAGAGCGCCGATCCCTTCGGACAGAGCGTGCCGCGATTGACGGGATGGTCCGGATCACCCTCGATATGAATGACGTCAGAGGTGGCGTTCTTGGCCCGATCGCCGAGGGTGTAGATCAGGATGCCGCAAGCGACTGAGCAATAGGTGCAGGTGTTGCGCGTCTCGCTGGCCGCGGTCAGCTTGAACGGCCGCACCGATCCGGCCAGAGCTTCGCCCGCGCCGCCGAAGCCAAGAGCGCCGAGGCTCGAGGCGGCAAGTCCGGCGGCGGTGATCTTGATGAAACCGCGACGACTGAGTTGCATGAACTCTCCCGACGTTGCGGCGCACGGCTCGCGCGACACGTAATCCTCAGCGCGCGGCGATTGACCCATAGCGTAGCCACAAACGTCGGACCTGTGAAGAGAGCGAAGCGCGATGTATCTGTCTGGATAGATCGAAACGTCGCGGCGCTCCGCAACTCAATTCCGCTCTTGTCGACCTTTGTGCGGAGCGGCGTTCAGGCCGGCACGACCGGCGCCTTGGTCTTTCTCAGCGCGTCCATGAACTGCTGGTTCAACTCGAGATGCACCTTGACGAGTTCGGGCGGCGTCAACGCCAGCCACTGGTTGAGCGACAAGTCAGCGTAGTAGCTGCTCTTGAACATCTCCAGAAAGCGCAAAGGTTTGGAGCCAGTGTTTTCGATATAATGACCCATGGCGAACGGGACGTAGCCGACGTCGCCGCCGCCGAAATCGAACGTCCTCGCCTGGCCGCTCGCCGCGAAAACGCCCATGCGGCCCTGGCCTTCGATGTAATATTGCCATTCGTCGGTGTTCGGGTGCCAGTGCATTTCCCTCAAGCCCCCTGGCTCGATCTCGACCAGGCCTGCCGCGATGTTTTTGGACGCGGCAAAAACGCTCGAATTGGTAATGCGCACCGTTCCGCTCTTGGTCCGGATCGGCTCCTGCGCGAGCATGTGGTGGCTGAAGGTTTGTGGAACCGGCTCGACGCCCATGAGCTTATCTGGGCCGAGCGGACCGGGGACCGGCGCTTTGAAGATGTAAAGCTTGCTCGGGTCGGGCGTGTGTCCGAACAGATCCGCCGGCACGCCGAAATTCTTGCCCAGAACGTCGGAGGGTGTGTGCTTAAACCAGTCGCTGAGCAAGAACGTATCGTCCTCGTCGAAATCGCCATCGTCGAAGACAAGGAGGAACTCGCACCCGTCCGGGCCAAGCCCCTGGATCGAATGCGGAATCCCGCCGGGAAAATACCAGAGATCGCCGACGCCGACGTCGTCGACAAAATTGCGGCCCTGCTGGTCAATCGCCGTGATACGCGCCGTTCCGTAAAGCATGTAGGCCCATTCCGCCTGCTTGTGCCAGTGAAGCTCGCGGACGCCGCCGGCATTCAGCCGCATATTCACGCCGGCGATCGTTTTCGAGACGCCAAGCTCGCGCGCGGTGATCTGACGCGTCCAGCCGCCGCTCGACTGCCTCACATGCGCGTCGGCGAAGGAAAACCTGAGATTGGGCAGAGTTCCCGAGTCGGTCGCCGGCGGATTGATGAGGTCCGGGTTCTGAGCCTCGCGCGCCACGTTGCCGGGGACGGGATCCGAGCCGCCGACCCCGGGCGCGCGGCTTGGCTCGGGAACCTGCTCGGCGGCGTTGGCGGCGGTTGCGCCGAGAAACGCGCCTGCCCCTACAGCTGCGCCAGCCAAAAGATCGCGTCGGGTTGCGGCGTTCATCATCTTCCTCCGCTTTGATTGGTCGCTGGGCGTCGCCGACCATACTGCGCCGCCAGAATAGCGAACAGCCCTATCATCGTTCTACGGCAGCGAGCGATCCCTTGCGGACGTCACGCTTTCGTGAGTCGCACGGACGATCGAACGCCGAAGGTGATGTTCTCATAGATCGTCATGGGAAACTGCGTCGGCTTCTGGAACACCATGCCGACGCGCGAGCGCAAAAGATTGAGATCGAGGCTCGGCAAGTCGTTCTGCGTAGGGGCTGCGAGCGAATACGTAAATGATGAGCGGCAGAGCCGACATCGGCGCGCGAGGATCCTCGGCGAACAGGAAATTGCCAAGCACGGTGAAGATGAGCGGCGGCGTCGCCTTGCTGTGCGCCGTCCTCAAGCCTCGTATCGTGCGGCGCAGCATAACCAGGTCGTCGCGCTGAGCGTCATTTCTTCATCGGCGCATTTGTGGTTTTACGATTGGCCTCGCGCCCACCCTGCTCTTCTGGCGGGTTGGTCACGCCGTGCTTATAATCCTCGACCTCTTTGGCGTACGGCTGTCGGTCTTCTCGATCGTGCTCGTGGGGCAGGCTCGTCTGAGGCTCAGAGCCAGGTGGAGGCGTCCGCTTGGCCATCATGATGCTCCTTCTCCCGCGATCGGCTCCGGAGTGCCGCCCAAGCTGACCGGGCCATGAACCTCCGTGCGGAAAACTTATGTGCGACGACTGCGTCCGAACAATTCGCGCAATTTTCCTTTCGCCGCTTCGAGCGTGTGCTTTCGTTCGCCCGGCAGGTTTCGCCCCGCGCGATTGATGTAGAAGGTCAACATGGACATCGCCGACCGGAAAGCGCCCGTTTTCCGCCGATCGCTGGACTCGGCCGAGCGCTTGAGCGACGCAGCGATCTCCCCGGCGCTTTCCTTTTCGAACACTTTGGGTTCAAGATCGAGCGCGTCCGAATGCGCGGTCACATCCGCCGACCATCGGTTCTTTCCCTGGCGTTTCGGCATGGCCCGCTCCTTTATAGCGACGCTGACCGTCGATAACTCAAATTGCGCGAGAGGGTTCCATGGGACCGGCCCGAGAGCGGCGCCGCCTCGACCGGAAATCAGCCGATTTGAATGATGTCCACCGCATCCCCAAGATGGACACGCGCATCTTCGAGGACATGCAGATGGTGCGTGAACAGGATCGGCTGGATACGGTCGCCGATCGCCGCAAGCGCTTCGAGACCGCAGCGCGTGCGGGAATCGTCAAAGCTGGCGAAAAGGTCGTCGCCGATAAATGGCGGCGCCTCCGCGCGGGCGGCGTAGTCCTCGATATACGCAAGCCGTAGCGCCAAGTAGAGCTGATCGCGCGCCCCTTCGCTCAAATGCGCCACCGGCGCCCTCTCCCCGTTGACCCGGCAAGCTTCAAGCTTGGCCTCATCATCGTCGTAGAAGCTCTGATCCAGTCCCGTAAAGGCGCCGCCCGTCAAGGTTGCGAAGGCTTCGCCAGCGCGGGCCATCAAGGGGTCGCGTCGCTGAGCCCGGTGGTGATCGAGCGCGCCGCCGAGCAGTGCGGAAGCCGCCTTCAATACCGCCCAACGGCGGGCTGCCTCCACAAGCTCCGCCTCCGCGTTGCGGCGCTGCTGCAGCGCGGCCTCGGCTCCAATGCCGCTTTCGAATTCCCCGCGCTTCCGTTGAAGCCTATCACGTTCCGCGTAGCGATCCTTTTCCTGCTGAGCCAGGTCTTCGTTCCGGCGCTCCAGTTCCGTCAGACTTGCCATAGCGGCGTCCGGATCGAACGCGTTCATCTCCTCGATCAGCCGTGCTTCGTCGACCCCGTCGGAGAGATCGGCGAGACGGAGCCGCTGCTGATGGAGCGCCTCGGCGAGGCGGGAACGCTCAGCCTCGCGCGCCAGCAGGGTCGCCGGATCGGAGCCAGCCGGGAGCTGCGCGGCTCGCGTCGCCATTGTCTCCTTCGCCTTGTCGAAGCGAGCCCGCGCCTCGTCGAGCGCTCTCAGAGCCGTCTCCCTCAGCTCGGCCGCAGTATGACGCTTTGTTTGAGCCCTGCGCGCCGCAACAAGACGCTCGTGCAGAACACGCGCAGCCGTCTCCGCGGTGAGATCCGCAGCCGCGGGTGCGCAGCGTTGCACGAGCGCGCGGGCGTTGGTCTCGAAGTCGCTCATGTTTCGCTGGATGCCGGCGACGCGGCGCATCCGATTGCGGTGGTTTTCGCCGTCGTTGGAAGCCTTGTCCCAAGCCTCGAGCGCGGTCTCGGCCCCTTCGATCGAGACGTCGGCTTCGAGACCGAGAGCGGCGACTGCAAGGCGCCAGCGACGACGCCAATCCTCCAACTGGGCCTCGCCGGCGGCGGCTTCGGCTTTCGCTTCCTCAAGGCGCCGACCCGCTTCGGCGAACCGCGTCTTAACGTCGCGCGATCTCTCCCAAACGCGCGTGACCTCCTCCAGGCGCCGCTCGAACCGCTCGGCTAGCCGGATGAAATCGAGTCCCTCGATCTCGCTCAATCCGGCATCAAGGCTCAGCGCTCGTAGAACCGGCTCGATGCCTCTCAGGTCCGCTTCATTCGCTTCGAGCTCGGTCCGGCGCGCAGCGAGCTTGTCGCGCACCTTCATCAATTGCTCGATGCGGCCAGACCATTCCCGCATCCTTGCGGGCGAATGTGGGGCGGCGCACACGCGTTTCCAAAGTTCTCGCCAATTCTGCTCGGTTTTCGCGACCAGCTCTGCCGCGCGCGCCTCGGCGGCCTGCGCCAAAGCATACAGGCGCGTCTGCTCGTCGAGCCGCTGGGTTTCCAGCCCGTGCTCGGCCAGACGCGCCGCATCCTCGATCGCATTGTCAGCTAAACGATCAGCCTCGCTATTGAGGCGCTCGAATTCGGCGACCTCGGCTACGAACGGGACCGGCGCCGCAGCCTCGGGCGGCGCGAATAGCGCCGCGCGCACTCGTCCCCACGCGCTCTCGCGGCGCGCCCGCGCCTCAACAATGCGGTCGGCCGTGGCCAGGGGACGGCCAGCCGCAAGCCGTGCAAGGCGCGCGGTCGTTTGTTCGATCTCCTTTTCCACCGCCTCCTTCGCCTTCACGGCTTCACGCGCCGCACGCGAAGCCGCCTCGAATGCGTCTGCAAGTTGAGCAAGATCCTCGGAGCGCGGCATAGGGAGCCTCGCCAACGCTTCGAGGTCGGCGACTGGCGGGTCGAGTCTCGCGGCGGCGTCTGCGAGCTCGACAGTCTCGTTCGTCAGCGCGATCCGGTTGTCCGCGACCCTGCGCGCCAGCTCGGCAATCTTGCCCAGGGCGGCATATTTTTCGCGCAGCGACGTGGGATCGAGGTCCCCGCCCTGCGTTTCTCGCGTCATGCGCGCCCGCTCGAAGGATTTCTCAGCCTGCGAGACTTGATCAGCCTTCGCGTTTGCCGAGGCTTCCGTCTCGCGCCCCTGCTTGATCAGCTTGCGCGCCTCCGACTTCGCGGCTTCCGGCGGGCGCCGCGCTTCAAGTGAGCCGATGTCGGACAATCCCAATGATCGCGCATGACGATCAAGCGCCGCAAGGAAGCCGTCAGCCTCGCGCTGAACGGCCGGAAGATCGCGCTTTGCGTCCTTGTAGCTGCCGCTCGCCTGAAACAGTTCCTCGATCGCCTCGGCATCGGCAAGCGCCGCCTCGTCAACCTCGATGCTGGCCAGATCCTGGGCAAGGCGTTCTTCTTCAACTCGCGCCCGCTCCGCTTCCTCGCGCGCGAGGCGCAATTCATCGAGCAAGTCTCGCAAGCCCTGCGCCATGCCGGGCGCTAGGACGGGCAGATCGCCAAACGACGCCAGCGCCTCCTCCGCCTCTCGAATCGGGTTGAGGAGCGGCGCTGCACGTTTCAGCCGGCTCAACCGAGACCGTTCCATGTCGCCGGCGCGACGCGCGGCGTGAAGCCGCTCCAACTCGTGGCCAAGCTCTTCGATGTCTTTGTTGAGCTTTATCCAAGCATCGCTGCGGAGTTCCTTTTCGCGAATTGCCGCGCGTGCGGCGTTGAAGCGCTCGAGCGCCTGGTAGAAACGGCGGTCTTTGCTGGCGCGCGGGGCGAAAACACCGTCCGCTTCGCCTTCGAGCGAGCGACGCAGTTCGGCGAGACCCCGCAGGCCGGACGCCGCCGCCAACAGGCTCGCGCCAACGTCGCCGTCCGCCTGCAACATTTCCTCGCCGCCGGCTCGCAACTTCGCCGCGTCCAGTCCGAACGACCGCTCGAACACTTCCTTGCTGAGCCCACCGAGAAACGGGGCCAGCGCGTCGTCAGGCAGCGGATCGCCGGCGCCGTCCAGGAGCGTCATCCTGCGCCCCTTGCGCCGCCAGAACTTGAGCGAGCGGCCACTGGCGGTCGCGATCTCTGCGCCGACGCGCAAAAACTCGCCGCGGAAGCGAGACACATATTGCGTCCGCTCCGGCACGCCGAAAAGGAGCGCGCCGACGGCGGCGAGCGCGGTCGATTTGCCCGCTTCGTTCGGCCCATAGACGACATGCAGCCGGGCGTCCTGACGGAAAGCGATCCGCAGATCGGCGAAGGCTCCGAACTTCTCCAGCTCGAGGCTGAGAAGCCGCACGGCGCGTCAGGCCTGCGCCGAGCGGCCCAGCGCCAGCGCTCGAGCTTCCGTCAGGATGGAATCGAGGTCGAGCGCTGCGCTCGCGTCCTCCGCCATCCCTCCGGGAAGCTTGTCCTGGACCGTCTTGACGAGATCGGCCACTCGCGCCCGCAGTGCGGCGTCCGCCTCGCATTTCTGCAACGCCACGGCCAAATCGATTTCCGCTAGCGCGGCATCGCCGGCCGGAAGCCGCAGCTGCGCCGTTTCTATGCGCAACCGTTCGAGCCAGATATCGTCGGCGCACCGCTGCGCCGCCGCCTCCACCTCGTCGCGTAAGCGGTCCCGATCCGCGATGAGCCGCCCATGCAATTTCGTCGCGCCCGTCAAGATAACCCGCACCGCAAGCAACCGCCCTTCCGCCGTTTCGGCATGCGGGCGCACTTCCGCCTCAACCGCGCGAAGAAGCTCGGTCTCATCGCCGTGACGCGTTGCGTCAATGAAGACCTCCGCCCAGCGCGCGTGGTCCGTCAAAACGCGCCTCACCTCCGATACAACCCCGTCCGCAACCTCCACAATGACCGCGCCTCTTCCTCCGCATTCTCTGATGCTGCGGCCCTGGAGATTGCCGGGATAGACGATCCATGGATCGCGCGAGACGATTTCGAAGGCGTGGACATGGCCGAGCGCCCAATAATCGTAGCCGCGCGCGGCGAGATCATGAGCCGTGCAAGGCGCATAGTTCTCGTGGCCTGTGCGCCCGCAGGCGGTATGCAAGACGCCGAGATTGAACCAGCCGGCTACGGGTTCCGGATAGTCGACAGCATAATTCTCAACCACCTCACGGTGCGGGAAACCGCGCCCGTGCAGCGCAACGCGCAGATCCTTGACGCGGTGGGTCTCCGGCCGCCTTGTCGAAAACTCAAAAACGTTCTCCGGCCAAGTCAGGGATTTGGTGACGAGGCTTTCAGCGTCATGATTGCCCCGCAAGAGGAATGTTGGAACGCCGCGATTTGAGAGACGAGCCAATTGCCGGTTCAGGAAAAGGGCAATTGAGGCGTCCTTCCACTCGCCATCGAAAACGTCGCCGGCGATCACCACAAACGAAACGTCCTCCTCCAACGCCTTCGTGACAAGATCTTCGAATGCGCTCCGGCTTGCCCTGGCGAAGCGCGCGGCAACCTCGTCATCCTTCTGCGCAAGGCCGAGGAACGGACTTCCAAGGTGCAGATCGGCGGCGTGCAGGAAGCGAAAATTCATTCAAGAGCCGCGACAAAGGCTCTTCGCGTCGCCCCGCCGATCAGCGCGGCCAGCTCTGGGTCGCGCAGCGCCAGCGTCGCCAGCGGCGAATCGAGGTGGACGTCAGCGGTATGAACGAATCGGAAGGCCATAGCCTTGCCTGAGCTAAACTCCGAAATGGGCAAAGTCACGCCGGTCGTCCTGATCGCAGTGGATAAGCCGCTCTTGTCGCTGCGAGCGCGTTCAGGCATAGACCCGCGGTTGAGCAGGCGGCCAGCCGCCTGCGTTACTTGGAGCAGGACCGGACTTGTTGGACAGCCAGCGAAACGGCGTGGCGCGCGACAGAATCGAAAACGAAAAGCTGGTTCGCCTCAACCGATCGCTGCACGCGGCCTGGCGCGACGCCGTCCGCACGCCGTGGCGGAACCTGCGGCGCCGGCTGCGCGACGCGCTGCCTGTGTCGAGCGAGGGCGTGCCAGTCGCTCTCGACGAGGCGACAAATCTTACTGTTGTCCCCTATGAGCAACGCTTGCCGCCCCCGCTCTCGCGATGCGAGGTCGTCGCGCCGGCGCAGTACCAAACCCGGCTGCATCCGCTCAGCGTCAATTCGACGAATGCGGAGCACGTCCACTATATCGATCATGCCGTCCATGCGCCGGCGATGACGCTCGAGCATCTCGTCGATCAATACTGGTTTCCGGCGTTTGGTCTCCTCATTTCGCCAGAGGGCCGTGTCTGGCGCCACTCGTTCATCGTCCCGTTTCGAGAGGGATACCTGTCGTCGATCAAGGCGATCGTCGAGCGGACCGCGGCGGACGGGACGCGCGAGCGCCGGCTCCATCTCGAACGGCTCGCGCGGGCGCCTCGTATCGCCGGCGAGCATCTGCTGATCGCCGGTTCGGACAAGCACAATTACGGCCACTATCTGCACGACATCGTGCCGCTGATCGATCTCGGCGCGAGAATGCGCGCGCCAATGCTGACGTGGACTCTGCGCCCTTGGCAGCGGGCTCTGATCGCCCGGCTCGAGGTCCCGCACGGCCTCATCCGTGAGCTGAGGCCAAGGCCGGTCTTTCTTGAACATGCGGTCACCTCGAACAGGTTCACGGGGCTCAGCAGCCAGAATGCGCATCCGCAGAGCCGAGAAGCGTTCGCGCGCATTCTCACGAATGTGCGGAAGCACGCGCCTGCGACGAGCACGCCGCCGCGCGTGCTCATTTGCCGAAGTCCGTCAAACAGCCGAAACGTCATCAACCGGGCGGCGATGATCGAGGCGCTCAAGGCGCTTGGTTTTGTTGCGATCCAGCCGGACAAGCTCAAGTTCGACGAACAGGCGCTGCTCTTCGCCCAGGCGAAAATCATCGTGTGCGAGTTCGGCGCCGCCCTGTCGAACGCCTACTTCTGTCCGCCGGATACAAAGATCATCGAGATCATCGCCGAGGGCCAGCACGATCCATGGTCCTCGCATTTCTGCGCGATGCTGGGGCTCGAACATATCGTGCTGTTCCAGCGCCAGTCCGCAGAGGTCCTGGCCAGCGTGCCTCGGCATGTGAAGGACTCGACTTTCTCTTACGCGGTCGACATCCCGAAGCTGGTCGAGACCGTGAGGGCGCTGATTTGAATAGGGCGAATAGAGCGCGGTTTCGAATCGGCCCCGTCTCTCCGGAACGAAGGCTGCCTCGAACGCATTGAAATGCGCAATTGCGGCAGGGGTGGTTCGCCTATGCAAGTCAAATATCGCTCATTCACTCCAGGCCTCAATCCACGGCGCACCAAGCTCGAAGTCCCTGGCTGGGGCGGCGAACGCCAGCCCCGGAAAAACGGTTCGATGGAACAAGCCTGGCATTGCCTCCCGTTTTCGGAAGGCGCTCGTTACGGGATCGAATTGTTTTACCCGTATGAGAACGAACTGCGCGTGAGCGTGAGCGAGGGCAAGCTGGGCCTTGAGGGCGATTTCGGCCCCCCGCCGGAAGGACAGGGCGGCCAATGGCCGCCGTTCCGACCTTTCGGCGATCTCTACTACACCTACCAGCTGTCGCTTGACCTCAAGGTCGAGGAAGGTTGGGCGGTTCGCACCGAGCCGCACCCGCGCTTCTACACTGACCCTACGGACACCACTCCGATCGCCGTCCCGGCGCTCATCCGCCGGTGGTGGCCGATGATCTTTTTTTGGTGTTCAAATCGCCGCCCGAGGGCAAGACACACATTTTTCGGCCGGGCGAGCCGTTCGCCCAAATTCTGGTCCTTCCGGAGGAGGCGACGTTCGACCTCGTCCCGATGTCGGACGAGGAGGCCGCCGAGCGCGAATTGCAGTCGCGGCGCATCTACCAGAGCCGCGCCAACCTATCCGCCGAGACGCAATGGACCTCGGCGACAAACACGGTTTTCGACGGCACATACCGCCACATTCTCGGCGCTGCGAGCGAGCGGGCTAAGCAGCGCCGCTAACCGGAGCCGCGTTCCTCAACACCATCAGGGCCAGCGCGCGTCGCTCTTGGACGCGCGCTTAGAGTCACGATCTCAATAGTAGTGATGATGGTAGTGGTGGTGATAGTGATGATGATAATAATGATGATGATGGTGATGATGATGGTGATGGTGATGATATTGCGCCATTACAATGGGCTTTTCTTCAACCACAGCAGCGTCACTGCGCTCGTCCTCAGCGCGCAGAACCTTCTCCGCATTCGGAATGGGGTCCAACAACTCGGCGAACGACTGGGCGGGTTGTAACAGGTTGGCCTCGTCTACCACGGGCGTGGCGAATGCCTGAGAGCCGCCAAGGAGCGCCAACGCCGAGGCCCCGCCGAGCAGGCTGATAATGGTCTTGTCCAAGTTCGTGTCCTTCCCCTAGTAACGAGAGATCGGAGGCATAACGAAGATGTGGCGCAAAGAGTTCCAATTTAAGGCGACTCAGTCGCAACTTCTCCCTCGCGTCGCCTTGTCCGTTTCTCCGGATCGATTCCGTGGGTGCGCCCTCAACCCGTTCTATTCGCGCGCAACTCTCGCCGACACGGGCGGCGGCGCGACCTTCTCGTCGGCGAAACGCTGGCGATAAACGCCGAGGTTCTCGCTGACCCGCTCGACATAGTCGCGGGTTTCGTCGAAAGGAATGCGTTCGATCCAGTCGACGAGATCGACCGCTCCGTCGCGCGGATCGCCGTGCGCCGCGATCCATTGCGCGACGCGACCCGGACCGGCGTTGTAGGCGGCGAAGGCAAGCTCGCGCGAACCGCGTTGATCTTCGATCAATTGACCCAGGAGCGCGGCGCCAAGCTGGGTGTTGAAAGCGGGATCGACGATAAGGCGGGCGTAGTCGAAGTCGACGCCGGCGCGCCGGGCGGTCACAACCGCGGTCGACGGCAACATCTGCATAAGACCCTTCGCGCCAGCCCCCGAGGACGCATGCCAGATGAATTCGCTTTCCTGCCGGGCGACCGCGTAGACCGTGGGCAGGTCTGCGGAGCGAGGGAGCGGCACGAAGGCCGGCATCCCCACGGCCGGAAACGCCATCGCTTCGAACGGATGGCCTTGCATGACGGCGATCTTGGCGAATTGAACTTGAGCCCCTGCGTCGTCCTGACGCTTCACCACCTCCGCCATCGCGGCGATCTGCAACTCATCGCGCCACTGCCGATCGGCATCGAAGGCCAGTCCCGTTGCAAGATCGTCGAGCCCGTCGGCATAGAGCGCCTGGACGGCGCGGACCGCCTCGTCGGGCCGATCGCCCTCAGCCGGCGCAGCCGGCGCGCGGAAAACGAGACGAGTCTCGCCAAGACGTTGCGCAGCGAGCTGGCCGTAATAGGCGATCGGCACGCTGGCCGCTCGCGCATAGAAAGTCTTGGCCGCCCCTGAAGTCGCCCATGGCCTCGGCGGCTCGCCCCTGCCAATAGGCGGCCCGGGCCGCGGACAATGGATTCTCCGCGGCATCTGCCGCAAGCGCAAAGCGTTTTGCCGCTGAAGGAGCGTCGTCAAGGAAGCGCAACGCAATCCAGCCGGCGTGGAAGGCCGCGTCGACCTGTGCTTCGGACAAGTCGGGGTGGACGGTCTGGTCGCAAATTTCAAACGCAAGCCTCGCCTCGTCGAGGTCGAGCAGTGTGCGGGCGACCATCTTCCGCTCGCTCCACCAGCGATCCGGATTGACGAGCGCGGCGCGATCGTGCGGCGCGAGGCTCAGCATGACCGCCGCTTCGTAGACCCGGCCTGCCCGCCGGGCGTACTGAATTCTGGAGAACAGGAGACCGGGATCGTTGCGCAACGCGGGCGGGACCGCCTTGACTAAGCCCGGGCTCATGGGCTCCCGCGCCGTCGCGATACGGGCCTGAGCAAGCGCGAGGACGTCGGGACCGGCAAGCGCCGCAGCGCGGGCGCCAGCGCCGAGGTAGCCCGCGTAGAGCAGGCGGTCGGCTCGATGAGCGTGGTCGGCCTTCGTGAGCGAAGCGCCGAAGTCGCGCAAGATGACGCTCTCTGCGAGCGCGTCGACGTTGCCGTCGCGCCAAAGGCTACGGATGATTTGCGACGCCTCCTCGGGGCGGCCCGTCGCCTGCGCCGCTCGCGCCGCGGCGATCTTGCCCGCGCTCGACTGGGGCGCGTCGCTGGCGAAAAATGCGGCGATCTCAGCCGGCGCCTGCGGGTGCGCAGCAAGTTCGGCTTCCTGCCGGTCGCGAATCCAGGCGCGGCTTGGCCAGCGAGGGTGAGCCTTGAGGAAAGCAGCGAGCAAATCGAAGGACGGGTGGGCGTCCGCGCGCAAAGCCGCCCATTCGAGCGCCGATCGCTCGTCCGCGTCAGTGGCCGCCGAGGCGAGCGCCAGGAGGCCCGCGGCGTCGCCCTTCTTGAAGAGGACTACGGCCTCAGGAGTCCGCGGAGGCAGCGGCACGGTGGGAGTAGCCGCAGGCGCCGACGCCTCCGGGGCCGCAGGAGGCGGCGCGGACGGCTCAAGAGCCGCCATCTCTGCGTGCGGCGCAATCGCCCACAGCGCGCCAAGCGCGGGCGCCGCGCCCTCAAGGTCGGCGTAGGCGAGTTGGACCTTGACCTCCTTGCCGCTCCGGGCCGCCTCGCCTAACGCGTCCTCGACCGAGGGCGCGGGGACGCTGGCGGGTATCGCGCCAACGGTGGAAAAGGATTCAAGGCTGGCCGCGCGCCCAAGAGCTGGTTTCGAGGGATCCGCATCGGCGAAGGGGGACGCCAGCTTCGGCGCACTCAGAGCCAGCCTCGGAGCCGGCTCCGGGACCCGCCCCACAGGCGTCCACGCAACCAGACAAGCGGCGCTGGCAATGGCCAGAAGCGGGCCGAATCGCAGGATTGTCATGGGTCCAGTCCTCTTAACCGAGGATGACCCAATCTTGGTGACCAAGACGTAAACCGTAACGCTCGGCGCCGAGCCCCTTTCGCCCGCCGCGCGTGAGGGCTATGTGTCCGCCAGCGCGTCGAGCGCGGGGATCGAGCGGGCGCGAGACGAGCCGAGCGGAAGCCATGGAAAAGCGAGCGAAGTTTCACGGATCGATGACAGCGCTGGTCACCCCGTTCAAGGACGGCAAGATCGACGAGCCCGCTTATCGCGCGCTGATCGACTGGCAGATCAGTTCCGGCTCGCATGGTCTGGTGCCGGTTGGAACGACCGGAGAGAGCCCGACGCTTAGCCATGACGAGCACCAACGCGCCGTCGACATTTGCATCGACGAAGCGCGAGGCCGGGTACCGGTGATCGCTGGCGCAGGCTCCAACAACACCGCTGAGGCGATCGGCCTCGCCCGCCACGCCGAGCGAAGCGGCGCGGACGCCGTTCTGGTCGTCACACCCTATTACAACAAGCCGACGCAAGAAGGGCTTTACCAGCACTTCAAGGCCATCAACGACGCAATCGGAATTCCGATCATCATCTACAACATTCCCCCGCGAAGCGTCGTCGACATGTCGGTCGACACGATGAAGCGGTTGTCCGAATTACCGAACATCGTCGGTGTCAAGGATGCGACCGGCGACGTCGGGCGCGTGTCGCGCCAACGGCACGCGATGGGCGCGGACTTTATCCAACTTTCTGGCGAAGACATGACGGCGCTGGCCGCCATGGCCGCCGGCGGTCACGGGTGCATTTCGGTTAGCGCCAATGTCGCGCCCGCCCTTTGCGCAGAGTTGATGGAGGCGACCTTCAAGGACGACTGGAGCCACGCGCTGAAGATCCAGGACCGTCTCACGCCGCTGCACGCCGCGATCTTCGCCGAACCGGGGGTCAATGGAGCCAAATACGCGCTAAGCGTGCTCGGCCGGATTCAAGCCGATACGCGTTTGCCGCTCGTTCCAGTCGGCCAGGCGACCGAGGCGCTAATCCGCCGCGCCATGGTCCATGCGGGCCTGGTGAACGCTTGAGCAGCGACAAGCCTGGGCCGTTTGGCCACGAGCAATGAATTGGAGCTCCATCGTGTTCACCGACACCTTTAAGCCGACGCAGTTCACGCTGGTCGCGCCGTCCCCTTTGCTTTGGAGGGTCGCCTTCTCCAATCCACCGGTCAACGCGATCGGAACGGCGATGATTTCGGAACTGAAGCAGCTTCTGACCGAACTGGAGAGCAATCAGACAGTCAACGTCGTGCTCTTCGAGAGCGCCGATCCAGACTTCTTCCTGGCGCATTACGATCTGGCCGCGGACCACGCGGCCACCGAGGCGTTGCCAAGTCCGACCGGGTACGCCGCCTGGGTCGACGTTTTGCTCCGCCTGTCTCACGTGCCCGCCGTGACGATTTCGGCGATTCGTGGCATCGCCCGCGGTGCTGGGAGCGAGTTTGTCTTGGCCTCTGATTTAAGGTTCGCCAGCCTGGAGAAGGCGATCCTAGGCCAAATGGAAGTCGCGTTCACGGCATTGCCGGGCGGCGGCGCGGCCGGGCGGCTGCCGGCGCTGGTCGGGCGCGGTCGCGCCTTCGAGATCCTGCTTGGGGGCGAAGACTTCTCCGGTGCGTTGGCGGAGAAGTACGGCTATGTGAACCGCGCTATCCCGGACGCGGAGTTCGAGACGTTCGTGACCGCCTATGCGACGCGCGTGTCCAAGTGGGATCGCCGCGTGATCGCCGACATCAAGCGTTTCATCAACAAGTACACGATCTTGCCGGATAGTGAATACCCGATGCATTCGGACGCCTTTTGGGCCGCTGCGGCGCGCCCCGAATTTCAATCTTTCACATCCCAACTGTTCGAGAACGGTCTGCAAACCCGCACCGAGATCGAGTATAATTTGGGCCGCGACGTTGGGACGATATTTCCCAAGGTGTGACCGCGTACCCTTCTGCTGACTACGCGCTGTAAGAGCGGCGTGACCAATATTTGAGTGACACCACGCACGATCATGATGACTTACCCCTTCCTGGAACTCCTTCTCGGCCGCCATGTCGCCCGCGCACAGCGGACAGGCGTATTGGGGGCAGCGGCGGCCGAACACGGGTGGATCCAGCTGCGTGAGGCCCACCAAGCAGGAACGCTCGTTTACGGCTTCACCGGGCTGATAGTGGCCGGCGTCAAGGGCTGACGGCGCTATCGATGGCCGAAAAGGAAAAACCGAACTTCAAGGTCGTGGCCGACAACCGGCGCGCCCGTTACGACTATGAGATTGGCGAGACGTTCGAAGCCGGCCTGATGCTGACCGGTCCGGAGGTCAAGTCGCTCAGGACCGGCAAGGCGACGGTCGCCGAGAGCTATGCCGCCGTCGATCGCAACGGCGAAATCATGCTCTACAACGCCAATATTCCCGAATACCTTCAGGCCAATCAATTCAACCATGAGCCCAAACGCCCGCGCAAGCTGCTGCTGCACGCCAAGGAGATCGCGAAGCTCGCCAAGGGCGTCGAGCGCGAGGGCATGACCATCGTGCCTTTGCGCATCTATTTCAACGCCAAAGGCAGGGCCAAGATCGCGATCGCACTCGGGCGCGGCAAGAAACTGCACGATAAGCGCGACACCGAAAAAGCGCGCGACTGGAACCGCGACAAGTCGAGATTGATGCGCGAGCGCGGTTAGGGAAATGTCCGCCGAGCAGCTTCTCGCTCAGGAATTTGGCTCGTTCCCGGACCTGATCCGCGCCCACGCTCGCGAGCGCCCAGACCAACCGGCGCTGATCGAGGGCGACGCAATTCTGACCTATCGCGAGCTTGCGGTCCTCATGGATCGCGTCGCCTTCGCCTTGCAGCGCGACGCGGTGGGCGCGGGCGAAGCGGTGGCGATCTGCGCGCGAGCTTCGATCCCCTATGCGGTGGTTTTCTGCGGTGTTCTGGCGGCGGGAGCCGCCGTCGCGCCGCTGGCGCCGTCCTCGCCGGCCGCGAGCCTTGCTATGATGGTCGAGGACTGCGCCGCCAAGGTCCTTTTCCTCGACCAAGAGACCGGGGAAACGCTGGAGGGCTTCAGGGGCGCAGGACGCGCAACGCCGGTCGCCCTCGATGAGAGCGCCGCGGGCGAGCTTCTTCCGAGCTGGCTGGGGCCGGGGGGCGCCAAGCCGGCTGCGGTTGAGATTCGCCCAGACTGGCCGTTCAACATCATCTACTCGTCCGGCACGACGGGTGCGCCCAAAGGCATCGTCCAGCCCCATCAGATGCGTTGGCGACAGTTCACCCGCGCTTCATACAGGGGCGCGGTGACGCTCGTCTCGACGCCGCTCTATTCTAACACCACGCTGGTCGTCTTCATTCCGACTTTGGCGCATGGGGGAACGGCCGTGTTGCTGCCGAAATTCGACGCCGGGGAGTTCCTTCGTCTTTCCGAGAGGCGGCGCGTGACCAACGTCATGTTGGTCCCGGTCCAATATCGCCGGATCATGGAGCGCCCAGATTTCCGCGATTACGATCTGTCGAGCTACGTGATGAAGGCCTCGACCAGCGCGCCTTTTTCCGCGGCGTTGAAGGCGGACGTCCTCAGCCGATGGCCCGGCGGCCTCGTCGAATATTACGGCATGACCGAAGGCGGCGGGACGACAATGCTCGTCGCCCATGAGTTTCCGCACAAATTGCACACCGTCGGCCAGCCGATGCCCGGCCACGACATTCGCCTCATCGACGAGGAGGGCCGCGAGGTGGCGCAAGGCGAGATCGGCGAGGTGGTCGGCAGCTCTGGCGCGATGATGACCGGATATCACAATCAGCCGGAGAAAACGCGCGAGGCCGAGTGGCGCGACGCCGAAGGGCGGCGCTTCATTCGCACTGGCGATATCGGGCGCTTCGATGAGGACGGCTTCCTCGTGCTGCTCGATCGGAGCAAGGACATCATCATCTCGGGCGGCTTCAACATCTATCCCTCGGACATCGAGGCTGAGCTTGCGCGCCATGAAGATGTTGCCGAGGCCGCGGTCGTCGGAGTCCCTTCAGAGCGCTGGGGCGAAACGCCGGTCGGCTTCGTTGCGCTTCGCAACGTCGCGAGCGTCGACGGCCCGGCACTGCTCGAGTGGGTGAACGCCAGACTTGGCAAGACCCAGCGCCTTTCCGGCCTGACCATCGTGGACAGCCTGCCGCGCAGCGCGATCGGCAAGGTTCTCAAGCGCGAATTGAGGGATCTCCACAGTCAGCCGGCGAAATCCGGCTGACTGCGAGGCGTGCTTGCCTCACGACGCCGTCTTCGGCGCCCGTTCGAGATCGGCGAGAATGTCGTCGATATGCCCAACCCGCCCTTGAGATATTTTTCTCAATCCGGCGATCTTAGCCCCTGCGAGCATGACCTGTGATCAATGTCACAGCCCGCGGGCAAAATAAGTGCTTTGAGATGAATGCGTAGAATTCCCGTCTTGGCCGATCGATCGACTGTGGCCTAAGCTCGGGCAATGACCTTGACCGGAAACAAACTCAAGGGTTTAGTCCGATCATGAGCACTGGAAAGCGCGGCCTTTTCGGGGAGACAGGCAAGCTTCGATGAGCGACGGCGTCGTCATCTTCATGTCCTATGCTCACGACGACGACCTCATCCTGTCGCCGGATCCGGACGAACCCGGCTTCGTCAGCTTCCTTGATCAGCAGCTGCGCCTCAAGCTGCGCGATCTCGGGGCGCGACAGGCCACTCTATGGCGCGATCGCCGCCGGATCGGCCAAGGCGACCAGTTTGCCGACATCATCGACGACGGGCTCAGCCACGCCGAACTTCTCGTCGTCGTGATGTCGCCGAACTGGATGCAGCGCCCCTATTGCCGCAAGGAGTTCGAAGCTTTCCTCAGCTTGCGCAAAGCCGCTGGCGTTACGAATCCCGCGACCCGAATGCTGGTCGTCGGCAAGGGCTATGTTGATCGCAGCGCTCGTCCGCCCGAACTGCAGGGGCAGGAAGGGTTCCTTTTCTACTCACGCGATGATGAGAACGACGTCAGCGCCATCACGCCCTTCTTCAATCGCGGCAAGTGTAACGACCGGTTCTACGCCGAGCTCGACGATCTCGCGAGCGGATTGCAAAAGCGCGTGACCCAAATCCTGAGCGGCGCGCCGGCGGCTCAGGCGGCCCAGCAGCCCGCGCCCATCGTCGCGCCCAACGGCCGCACCGTCTTTCTCGCCAAGCCAGCAAGCGACATGAAGGGGCCTTATGTCCGTCTCGTCACGGAGCTTGAAGGCAAAGGCTTCACCGTGGCGCCGGATCCTTCGGCGGACGTCCCGAGCGACAACAGCGCCGAGACGTTCTTGAACGATGCGCTATCCAAGGCCGAGGTCTTCGTCCATCTCGTCGGCGACAGCGGCGGATTTGCGCCAGAGGGTCTCGACAACATTGTGAAGCTGCAACTGGGCCTCGCTCGCGCCAAAGCCGCGCAAGCAGAAGGTCCGCCAGGACAGAAGCTCAATCGCCGCATTGTCTGGGCGCCAAAAACTCTTGTTGAGGGCGGGGCGGCTCCCGCGGGTCCGGCGGTCGAGCGCGATCCTTTGAAGGCGTTGGAGCGCTTCGATCAGCAGATCGCGACCGACAAGATCGACGGCGACATCTTAAGCAAGTTCGTCGAATATCTATTCCAGTATCTCACGGAGACGGCGCCGAAGCCGGTCATGACGGCCGCAGCCGGCAACAAGCTCGACCTCTATCTTTCGTACCATTCGACGGACGAGGACTATGCGGGGGCGATCGCCCAGGCCCTGCTCGAAAGCTCGGTGAAGCCGCGCATTCCTGTGGCGGATTCCGACCCGGACTCGCGACGCTACAACAGCGACCTCCTCGCCAAATGCGATGCGGTGACGCTCTGCTGGGGCAACGCGTCCGAGGTTTGGGTTCGGTCGGAAGCCGACAGGCTGTCTGACTGGCAGGCTCTCGGCCGCAAGGGGCAGTTCGCCTTTCGCGGCCTCGTCGCGGGGCCGCCGCCCGCGTCGCACAAGAAGAAAAACGCCCTCTCGCTCATCTTCCAGGACGGCGAATTCGACAAAGTGGTCGACCTCGTCGAGAAGGGTCCGCCGACGGCGCAGTTGCTGGTTGATCTCACCTCCGCGCCAAGCGCCGAGCCATGAGCGCGGTCGAAATCAGCGACGCTGCGACGCACGAGGCGACGCCGGGCGAGACGGCGCCCGCGACGACGGCTACGCAGCCTCCGGCGGATGACGGGACGCGGCTTTCCAATGAACGGCCGTTTCCTGGCCTGCGTCCTTTCTTCTTCGGAGATCGAGCCTTCTTCTTCGGGCGCGAACGTCAGGCCTTCGCGCTCTACCGGCTCGCGGAGAACGGCCGCTTCATCGCCGTCATCGGTGGTTCCGGCAGCGGCAAATCGTCGCTGGTGCTTGCGGGGCTTCAGGGCCTGCTCGCCGATGAAACCGCCGACACAGGCGGGCCGACCTGGGCGTTCATCGACATGCGGCCCGGCGGCGTCCCGATCACGCGCCTCGCGGGCGCTTTGTCGAAACTGTCGACGAAGGACAATCCGGACGAGACGGCGCGACGACGCGACCGCATCGAATGGACGCTGCGCCAGTCGAGCTTCAGCTTCGAGAGTGCGCTCGCCGAAGCGGGGGGCCTCAGCGGCCGATCGCTGATCCTGGTCGTCGATCAGTTCGAGGAATTGTTCCGCTTCGGCCTCGCCGGTCTCGGCTACCGCCGCGGCGGCGTCGAAGAAGCGCGGCGGCGAGACGAAGCGACCCAGTTCGTGCAAATCCTGCTCGACGCCGACCGGCGCCGCATCGAGAATGTGCGCGTGCTCATCACCATGCGCTCGGACTTCATCGGCGACTGCGCCTATTTCCACGGCCTGTCGGAGGCGGTGAGCGCGACGCAATATCTCGTGCCGAATCTGACCCGCAGCCAGCTCGAGGAGGCGATCCGAAAACCGATCGAGAAGGCGGGCGGGACGATCGAGCCGGAACTGGTCGAACGATTGCTCAACGATTGCGGCGACGAGCTCGATCAGCTTCCGGTGCTACAGCATTGCCTGATGCGGCTGTGGGACCGGGCGGGGGCGGAGACGCCCGCTGGAGGCGCCCGCCATCTCACACGGGCGACCTATGACGCGATCGGGCGCATGACGGACGCCCTGTCGCGTCATGCCGACGAGATTTTCGACCAGTGCCCCGGAAAAGAACTGGCGATCGAGCAGGCGTTTCGGTCGTTGTCGGAAGTCGATCGGGAAGGTCGAGCCATTCGCCGAGCGCTTCGGTTTGACAAGCTCTTGGCCGAGACCGGGGTGAGCGAGCCGGACTTGCGCGCCGCGCTCGACCGGTTTCGCGCCCCGAATTGTTCGTTTCTTTTGCCCTCGCTTTCCGCGTCTCCAACGCTCGGCCCGGACGAGCGGATCGATATTGGGCACGAGGCGCTGCTCCGCCGCTGGAAGAAGATCGCCGGCAAACCCAACTCGGTCGACCCGAAAACCGGCCGCCCGCCGCCCGGGTGGCTCACCGAAGAGCAGATCGACGGCCAACGTTATCATACCCTCGTGTCGCTTCTCGACGGGACCGCCGGCGGCGAACGCGCGACCCTGGATGATCCTGAGCGCACGAAAGACTGGTGGGGGCATTTGCCGCGGACCGCGGCATGGGCGGATCGCTACGGCGGCAAATTCGATGAGGTCAAGAAGCTGATCGATGACGCCATTGAGGCGAAGAGACGATCGAGACTCAATCGGCGGCTGACCGGTGCGTTCATCGTCGTCGTCGTCCTTCTCGCAGCCGGGGGCACGTGGGTGGCGCGCGAACGAGCGCAGCAGCGGCAAATCGCGCAGGAGAAGCTACGGCAGGAAGAGCTCGACAAGAGCGCTATGACGTCGGCCAAGTCCCTGCTTGAGGATGTGCTGAAGGCCTACAATGACAAGAGCCTTGATCTCGCCGGTGCTCGAAGCCTCGCGGCCATATCGGGACAATTCCTGGATGACGTGCGCCAGTCGAGCAAGACGTCGGCCGCCGACCTTTTGTGGGGGCAATCGCTCGACGACGAAGCCGACCTTTACGCAATTCTGGGAAACAATGTGCAGTCTCTCGCTGTCGCCAAACGGGCAAAAGAGGTTGCGCAGTCGCTGACGCAATCGAATCCGGGCGCTCAAGAACCGCTGCAACTGCTCTACGACGCGTCGATGCGCGTCGGCAATGCTCTCGTCGCCTGGGGAGGGGCGCACAAGCAGGATGCCCTCAAGGAATACAATGCCGCTGTCGGGATCGCTGAAAAGATCGTTTCTTTGAGTGGCGACGACGGAGGTGACGACGACGTCATCGACGCGCGTATGAAGATTGGTGACGTCTACAAGGACAACGAGCTCAAGCAATATTCGCAGGCTCGAAGCGAATATCAATCCGGTCTTGCAACTTGCCTGGCCGCGCTGGCCAAGCATCCTCAGAGCTTCAATCTTCTGCGCGACAAGGGAAAGGCGTTCTACCGGATCGCCGAGCTGTTGAGGACGGAAAAGACTGCAGGAACCTCCGACGAGGCCAGAGCCTTCTATCGCGATGCGTCCGAAGTTCAGAACGACCTCGTCTCGCGCAACGCAAAAGAGGCGCTCGCCGCGCAAAAGGCGCCAGACTCGTCCCTTAAATCGAACCTGGCCGCAACTTACACCCACTGGGGACTTCTGGAACAGGAAGCCGGCAACCTCGAGCTCGCGCTCGAGAAATTGCGGCAGGGCGTCGCCCTCGATGAGGAGCTTACCGGGAACGAGCCCGGCAATCCGCAGTGGCAAGAGTTTCTTACGCCAAACTATCTCTATCTCGCCCAGACATTGGAGGGGCTCAAGCGGCCGGACGAGGCGCTCGCCGCTTACCGGAAGCTCAACGATGCGAGGAGAACGCTCGCCTATCGCACGCCCGGCCGGTCAAAGCCGCAAAAGGACTTGGCGGAGGCGGCGAAGCTGCTCGGGGACCGCTCCATGGGCCTCACCCAGATCGAAGCCTATCGCGAGGCCGTGCGAACCTGGAACCGACTGGTCGAGGACCCGAAGAACGCAGACAACGCCGCCGACCAATTCGAGGTCGTCCTCGGCTTCGCGCGGACGTTTGACGAAAGGAAGGACTGGCCCGACGCGCAGTCGGCCTATCGCGTGGCGATGAAAATCGCAGTTCTGAACTACGTCAAGGATCCCTCGGCGACGGCGTGGCGCGACAAGGCTGAGGAGGCCGAGCGCGCCTCGGTCGTCGCCGGTAAGGCGGCCGAGTCCGCGCCTGCGGACGCGCATTAAGATCCCTTTGGTTTGGTCACCGGTAATAACAATCAATATATGGTTATTATGCTCCCAAACCGCAATTCGTCCGCCCCGAAAGCGCGGAACTAAAAGGGGTCCTAACCCGCTGAAAAGTAAAGAGGCGCGGAGCTAAAATGGAACTAAGCTCCGTGCGCGCGTATCGCGCCTTCTTCACGGGCGGCCTCTTCGCCCCAAGGCGGCCGGGGACTCCGGCGCGCACTGTGATCGGACAAGCGCGCGCCTTCAGGACGCGCCCGCTTACGGGGGTGGCGAAGTCGCAGGCCGAATGGTTTTCGCCAGCTGATCGATCCAGGCGGCGTGCTCGGTCTCCATCAGGTCCTCGGCGGTCGCGACCAGGGATTGCAGGGTCACATCGCCTACCAGATAGCGCTCCTTCAGCCGCTCGAGATTGGCCTTCATCGCCGCGTAGCTCGCCACGAGATATTTCTGCCGTTCCGCCAGGCCATAGGCGCTGACCGCGGCGCCGACCGTCGTCAGCGCGCCCGTCCAGGCGGCGAAGCGGGCGCCATAGACAGCGGCGATGGCGGAGACCGCGGCGATGACCGCGCCGGCGATGAAACTCCACAGCTGGAGCCGCTGATAGGCGCTCTCATTCTTCTCCTGGCCTCGCCTATAGAACTCGACCTGCCCATCGATGCGGTTTGTAAGGTACCACTTGTCGGTCATCGGGCGCGACGGACGCCTGTCGTCGCCGGCCGGTCCCACGGGATCGTCTTCGGGCGTCAAGGAATCTCCGGCCGCGCGGGCTGCGATCGCCTTGCGGCGCTCGATGAACGCGGTCGCTGCGTCGCCCTCGGACGCTTTGCCCGGAGCATAGTCTCCGACGCCGCTCGCAAAGCGGAAGCATTCCGACTTGATGGCCTCCGCAGTCGCGCGAGCGCGCAGCCACCCCGATTCCGCGCCGACGGCGAGGGCCTGACGCCCAACGTAGAGCGACAAGGCGGACGCGATCGCCGCCGCGCAGGCGAGCGCGGTCGCAAACTGATCATGGGACAGCCAGCCGGGAAACCAATCCGTCGGATTGGCGCCAAAGAAGCCAGAAGCTGCGCCTAGAACGCCGGTCGCGACCAGCGCGATCATCGCCCAGAGGTTTCAGCCCCCGGCCTTCGCCTGCAGCGATCGAGCCCGCTTGGCCCAGCCGCGATATTCGTTCCACGCCTGCTCGATCATCGAATCGTCCGGACCTCGGTCGGCGTCCGATTCGGCCGTCCGCGGGGCGCAACTCTATCCCACTCCTTGAATCGCGCCAGCCGCTCCCGTCACGCCGCCGCCTTCAGCGCCTGGTCGAGATCAGCAATGATGTCGTCGATGTGCTCGATGCCGATCGACAGCCGGACGTAGTCGTCCGTCACGCCGGTCGCTTGTTGCTCCGCCGGCGACAGTTGCGAATGCGTGGTGGTCGCGGGATGAATGGCGAGCGAACGCGCGTCTCCGATGTTGGCGACATGATAGAGGAGCTTGAGCGCGTCGATGAACTTGCGCCCGGCATCTTTGCCGCCCTTGATCTCGAATCCAACCAGGCCGCCCAAGCCTCCCTTCAGGTATTTTTCCGCCCGTCGTTTCGCTTCGCCCTTCTGAAGCGAGGGATGGATAACGCTCGTGACCGCAGGCTGCTTGGCGAGCCAGGCGGCGACTGCAGAGGTGTTGGCCGAATGGCGCTCTATGCGCAGCGGCAGCGTCTCCACGCCCTGGAGCGTCAGGAAGGCGTTGAACGGCGACATGCAGGAGCCGAGGTCGCGCAGGAGCGTAGTGCGAGCCTTGAGGATGTAGGCGATCGGCCCAAGCGGCTTCGCCGCTTCGCTCCATACGGCGCCGTGGTAGCTTGGATCCGGCGTGTTGAGCGCGGGCTGGCGCTCCTTGTGCTCCTCCCACGGGAAGTTGCCGCCGTCGATGATGAGGCCGCCGATCGAGTTGCCGTGTCCGCCGAGGTATTTGGTCGACGAATAGACGACGATCGCCGCGCCGTGTTCGAACGGCCTGGTCAGAATGGGCGCTGCGGTGTTGTCCATAATCAGCGGAACGCCGAGGGGACGGCCGATCGCTGCCACTTCCGCGATCGGGAATGCGATCAGCTTAGGGTTGGGCAGCGTCTCGGCGTAATAGGCGCGGGTGCGCGCGTCGGTGGCCTTGCGGAAACCGTCCGGGTCGACGGGATCGACGAAGCGAACCTCGATACCCTGGTCCTTCATCGTGTTGGCGAACAAGTTCCAGGTGCCCCCATAGAGGTCGGTCGAGGAGACGATGTTGTCGCCGGCCCGCGCGAGGTTCTGCACCGCGAAGGCAGAGGCCGCCTGTCCGCTGGCGAGCGCGAGCCCCGCGGCGCCGCCTTCGAGCGCCGCGACGCGCTTCTCGAGCACGTCGTTCGTCGGATTCATGATCCGGGTATAGATGTTGCCGAGCTCTTTGAGCGCGAACAAGTTCGCGGCGTGCTCGGCGCTTTGAAACTGATAGGAGGTGGTCTGGTAGATCGGCACGGCGACGGCGCCCGTCGCCGGATCGGCGCGCCAGCCCGCATGAAGCGCCAGAGTTTCGACTTTGTGAGACATGGGGGTGTTCTTCCCTGTGTTGTCGTTTGCGCCGCCAGTTTTCGAAGCCCGGATGCGGCGGACGGGGGGCATTGCTTTTTAATACGGTTTAATTACGTTACTAACACTTTATCATGTTGCAGTTCGGTGAAATGGGGACCATACCGGTTCGCTCGCTAGTCCGCAAGGTCAGGTCCGCCAGGCGAGCCGCGGCGCCGAACCCGGAATGGCTCGGTCCCCATTCCCAGCGCCGGCAGAGGCGGCATTTGGTCTTGAAATTCATTCTGACAGGTGTCGCATCGGCGCGATAGCATGGTCGTGAAGCCGGGCAGGGGTCTCGCGGCTCGAATAGCAAGGGAGGCGCTAATGAGCATAGGGCAAGAGCGGGTGGAGGCGGCGCGGGCGCGAAGATTTCACCTGCCGCACACCGGCCTCGAGTTGGCCTTCGGAAACGATTGGTTCGGCAAGAAGGCGGAGGATTTCGCCCGTTTCTTCGGCACGCCGACGTTCCTGGTGGCGCAGACAATCATCGTCGCGCTATGGATCTTGGTCAACGTGATCGGCTGGACGCAGTTCGACATCTACCCCTTCATTCTGCTCAACCTCGCCTTCTCGCTGCAGGCCGCTTATGCCGCGCCATTGATCTTGCTGGCGCAGACGCGCCAGGCCGACCGGGACAAGGCTAACAGCATCGCCGACGCCCAGCATCGGGAAGAGCTTCATCAGATTACCGACGCGCGCCGCGTGCAGTTGCAGCAGCAGTCCGAGATGCTGATTGAAATGATCAAGCAGAACACCACGCTCACCGAGCGCGTCGAGACCCTGCTCCAACAAAACACCCAGCTCACGGAGACGGTCAGGACCCTCGTCGAGAGGATCGATGCGATGACGAGCGAGGTCCATGCGCGGATGACGCCGGCCGCTCGCGGCTGAACGGCCTTGGCCGCCCGCCTACTTGTCGATGAACTCGATCGTTTGCTCGAGCGCGGCGGGCGAAACCCTGAACAGGCCGGTATAGGGCATGCCGAGCTCGAGGATGAGAAGGATCGCAAACGCGATCGACAGCGCTCCGAAAGTAAGGGCGGCAGTGACCAGGGCGTTGCTTGGGGCGTATAAACCCATGGCGAAGAAGAGCGCCGCCGTCCAAAAGACCAGGATCGCGATCAGAACCCACGACACGGGCCCGCTCGCGATCTGGAGAGAAATCAAGAGCCGCGATTGTTCGACCATGCTGGCGTATTGGTTGGCGGTCGCCAGCGCCGCCTTCTGCGCGTCAGTTTTGGTTTGAAGCGTCGCCAGAAAATCGCTGACGGCTTGCGCATTGGCGAGCGGCGGGCCGACCGTAAGCAATGCTGGGTCGATGGTCCCGCCGCCCCAGATCGCCCCATAGGCTTTTTCGATTCCCGCTTTGAGTTGGTCGCGCATCGGCTTGGTCTCGGGCCCGAATTGCCCGAGCGCCTGATCGAGCCTCAGGATCTGAGCGGAGAAATTCTCGAGGTTAGTCCGCTGAGCCGAGAAATACCCCCAGCTCACGCCAATGAGGGTTCCGAGGACCAGCGCGAGAAGAAGGCTGACCAACCCCGACACCTGGCCGACCACGGCTTTGGTTTCGCCCGTCTTGTGCTCATCCACGAGCCGCGTTTGCAGCGCGAGCCCGGCGTAGCCGGCGACCATGAACAAGACAAAAATCAGTATGCAGGTAAGAAGGATACTCATTTTATTATTAGCCCGCCAGCCTTACTTGCCCGCGCGCACCCTACCGGCCCGTCGAGGAATTTCAAGCGAGGCCGAGGAATAGGCAAGAGGAGCGGCGGTTTCGCTGCAAACGCGTCTGCCACAACGGCGCCATGTCGAAAGGACCGTTACGAAGACGAAACGTGTCTTCCATTAACTGCATAAGCACGGTATTGTGTGAACCTAAGACGTCACCCCTCAAAGTTTTTTCGGCGACGGACGGTTACCTTGAACCCCCTCGTAAAATCGACGCTCAAGAATTTGGCGCGCAATTACGGCGTCCATGTTCGCTACATGCCTCGGCTTCTGAACAAGGGCCCTGATTACGAAGTCGTGCTGCCAGGTGCGACGTATAGCCCATGGAATCTCGATCAAGCGTTCAAAACGGCCTATTCGCAAGTCGAACTCGCGACGCTGGTCGATAAGTACCGGTGCTTCGAGCTGTGGAGGCTCGTCGAGCAGTCGGCCAAGCTCGAAACCGGCGCGCTGATCGAAATCGGAGTGTGGCGCGGGGGCACCGCCGCGCTGATCGCGATGCAGGCGAAACGTCTGGGATTGAAAGACAAAGTCTACGCCTGCGACACGTTCTCTGGCATCGTGAAAGCCGGAGATGAAGACCCCGACTATGTCGGGGGCGAGCATGCCGACACGAGCCAGCGCTTAGTCGAGGGCTTCCTCTACAAAAAGCTGAAACTCGACAATATCGAGATTCTAACCGGCATCTTCCCCGAGGAAACTGGCGGTCAAGTCGAGAATCTTAAGTTCCGGTTCTGCCATGTCGATGTCGACGTCTATCAGTCGGCCAAAGATGTGACGGAGTGGATCTGGGAACGCTTGGTTCCGGGCGGCATGGTCGTGTACGATGATTATGGCTGGGACACGACTCCGGGCGTCGCCCGCTATGTCGATGGACAAATTCCGCTCAAAGACCGGATCGTTTTGCACAATCTTAACGGCCACGCGATCGTGATCAAACGATAGCGCCGCAGGACGGCTCTCAGAACGAATACGAGGAGAGTCTGGCGGCAGCCGGGAGAGCCTTCGCGGCGACTGGCATCGGCTCGCCTGTCTTGTCTTGCGATATGAGCGGCGTTTTGCGAGGCAGGCCTCGCATCGCCGGCGACCATCACCAAGACGAGAATGAGTACACAGGCAGAATAACGCTCATTTAATTAGCACGGCCTTTATCCGCAGTCGGCCGTCCTTGGACGCGTTTTCGCGTGAAACCCGTTGGCTCAGGCTTAACGCCGACATTGCCAACAATTCATGCGCTGGCAGCTGGGCCGCCCTTCTAATGCCCCGGTCGGTCTGATAGTGCGGCTTCTTCTTTTTGCCGTCCGCTCAAGGTCCTCTGCTCCATGCGCATGTTGAGCCTCGCCGCCTTTGCCGTCCTCGCCCTCATCATCGGCGGCTACCGAGAGGACGGGATGACGCTGCTCATCGCAGTCGTCTCGGGGTTGGCCGCGGTCGCTTCGCTGTCGCGCTGGAGGATGTCGACCTTCCTCACCCTCCTCTGCGATCTGTTCGCGATCGAAACGGTGCTGTTCGGCCTGGCCGACCTTGTCGCGCTCACCGGCTATTGGCCGCAGAGCCTCGAGGAATACGAGCTGCCCCGCTATCTGCCTCTGGCGACGGCGCTGTTCGTTCTCGCCATCTTCGCCGTCTCGCACTTTCGCCTAGTGCGCAGGATGATGCGGATCGCCGATCCTTTCTTCGCCGCGCGGACTCCGATCTCGATCCGGCCCTGGCCATCCCGGCCGGTAATCCTTCGTCAGGACGTTTACGCCCGCATCAATGTCTTCTTCCTCATCCTGATCAACCAGTTCCAGGTCGCGCTGGCGCTGCGTTTCAACTTCTTCCAGCGGGATTTCGGCAACGCCATCCAGGTGGCCGACGAGGCGCATCGGGTGGCGTTTTGGTACCAGCTCATGGTCGTCTTCGTGCCGCTGGCGACGATCGCCATCGTCGCCGGCATCGTCGAGTTCTTCGTCGCCTCGAATTTCGTGCTGCAATGGCGACGCTGGATGACGGCGTCGTTCACCTCGCGCTGGCTTATGCAGTCGATGCACTACAAGCTCGCGCTCACCAGCGCCGCCGACCATCCTGACGAAGAGACGTCGGTGGAGCTCGCGGGCCAGCGCATCACGACGGACAACCCCGACCAGCGCATCTCGCAGGATATCGGCGGCTTCATCAACGGCACCGGGACCGGCATCAATTCCGGCAACGTCGGCATCTACAATTACACTATCCAGGCGATCGCCTCGGCAACCAATCTGGTGTCGTTCTCGATCATCCTGTGGGGGATCTCCAACTCCCTCAACGCGCCGATTTTCGGGATGCGAATCCCTGGCTTCCTGTTCTGGGTCGCGGTTTTGTACGCCTGCCTCGCGACGGGCATCACCCAGATGATCGGACGCAGCCTGTCGAGGCTTTATTTCCGCCAGCAGGCGGTCGAGGCGAACTTCCGCTTCGATCTTGCACGCATCCGCGAATACAGCGAGCAGATCGCGCTTCTCAAGGGGGAAGAGCGCGAGATCGACCGGGCCGGCAGCGTGTTCGGGGAGGTGGTGCGAACCATCCGACGCATCATCCATGTGCGCACCTGGCTCATCGCCTTCAATCAGTTCTACAGCCAGATCTCCGTCATCATTCCTTATGTGGTCGTCGCGCCGTTCTACTTTGCCAAAATCGTCGACTTCGGCCGGTTCAACCAGTCGGCCGACGCGTTCGCCAACGTCAACGGCGCGATGAACTTCTTCGTCGACCGCTACATCGGCCTTGCCGACTTCCGCGCCACGATCGAGCGTCTCACTTCGTTCGAGGACGCCTTCGACCGCGAGCTCGCGGACGACAGAAGGACGCCGCGGCTGACAGCGGGGCCGTCGCAGGCCCCTACCCTGTCGCTGCACAACGTCGAAGTCGCGTTGCCCGACGGCCGCAAGCTGGCCCATATCGCCGACTTGGTGCTCGTTCCCCAGGAGTCGACAATGTTCGTGGGACCGTCTGGGATCGGCAAATCGACGCTTTTTCGCGCCATCGCGGGCTTATGGCCTTACGGCTCGGGTGAGATACGCCAGCCGGCCTACGCCAAACTCATGCTATTGCCGCAGCGGCCCTATATCCCGATCGGACCGTTGCGCGACGCCCTCGCCTATCCAGCGGCAAGCGCCAATTTCTCCGACCAGAAACTGAGGGAGATCTTAGTGAAGGTCGGCCTTCCCGCGCTCGCCGACCGGCTTGACGACAACGAGAATTGGCAAATGCGGCTGTCGGGCGGCGAACAGCAGCGGCTCGCCGTCGCGCGCGCCCTGTTGGCCGAGCCGGACTGGCTGTTCCTCGACGAATTCAACGGCCTCGCTCGATGAGAAGAGCGAAGCCAATCTCTATCGTGCGATCATTGAAACGCTGCCCAACACCACGATTGTGTCGATCGGCCACCAGGCGACGATCAATCAGTTCCACAAGCGGCGGATCGCGTTCGAAACCCACGACGGAACTCCGGCCACGGTTGTCGCCGAGCCGGAGCCTGCAACCTGATTGGGAGGACTAGTTTAAAGCGACCGGGCGAGCCGCAGCGCCCCGCGCGGCCCTTTAATGACCAGGTCTCCGTTTACCAGATCCCACTCTGGATTGCCGAGCAGCGCGGACAGGAAGCTCAGTTCGAGCTGCATAACGTCCTTGGCGCATTGCTTTTTTGTCAGCGCATAGGGCCCGGTGGCGAGATGCTGGTCCTTGACCGGATACATCGTCGCCGACCACGAATTGCAGCCTGTGAAGCCTGAGCCGCGCAGCGTCCCATCGATCTTCAGGCTGATGTCCAATCCAGAGGGCACGGGCTTGCCGTTGAGCTCCCGAAGCGACCAGGTTTGGTCGAGGGGAAAATTCTTCTGCAGCGGCGGCAGCGGCTTCGGCGGCTGGTTATCTTCCTCGGTTTGCGGACCCTTTGAGGCGGCGTAAGCGGTAGTGGCGAAGCACAAGGCTACGGCGACGGCAGCCACGACCGAGATTGATTTCAGCATGTGCGTTGGACCTCGATATCCGGAGGCGACGGCCCCTCTGTGGACGAATTGCCCGGCGCTTCGTCGTGCCCGGGCCTGCTCCCTTTGATCGCGGAGCTTGCATTTTTTGTGGCAAAGATCACCTGTCCGGCCTTGAATTTGAAGCCCTCCGAACAAAAATTGTTTCGCGTGAGGTCTAGGGCCTTACAGCGGCAGGCGCAGCCAATGTCTGGGGCGCAGCCGTCATATCGCTCAACACAGAGGATGTGATCATGTTGAATTACGATCTTTCACCGTTCTATCGTTCCACCGTCGGCTTCGATCGTCTCTTTTCGATGCTCGACAGGGTCGCCGGAGGCGAGCAGAACGCCCCAACCTACCCACCCTACAACATCGAGCGCACTGGAGAGAACGCCTACCGGATTACGCTAGCGGTAGCCGGCTTCGGCGAGAACGAGCTGTCCGTCGAGACCCGCGAGAATACGTTGACGGTGCGCGGATCCAAGGAAACCGTGCAGAAGGACGAGAAGCGCGACCTGCTTTACCAGGGCATCGCCGCCCGCGCCTTCGAGCGCCGCTTCCAGCTTGCCGACCACGTCGTGGTGACGGGCGCCGCCAGCGAGAACGGTCTCTTGCACATTGATCTGGTGCGAGAGGTTCCGGAGGCTCAGAAGCCGCGCAGCATTGCGATCAACAAGGGCGGCGCCAAGACCATCGAAGCGGTCAAGACGCCTACCGCTCAGGCGGCGTAAATCGAGCCGTCCTAGCGTCGAGAGGTCAGGGCGCCCCAGTTAGGGCGTCCCCAGACCGCTGACAAACCCCTGGCCTCGGCCAGGGGTTTTTGATTCAGTCGTATTGCTTGATCGCGCCGTTACACTTTTAGATATCCGAGCACGGGTCAGCGCAACCAAATCGGTCCGGACGGGAAGGTCATTCAACAGCCAAAGACGGCCTGAGCGGCGCGAGCGCGGCGCGAGCGCCGTCGGCCGACGCGGCTCGCGATTGGCGGCGATCGGCCGTTTGCAAGGCCGCCTCTTCGCGTCGGCGCTGGTTTATGCGATAGTTTGGCGAGCGATTTGAGCTGCGCAAGGAGGAAATCCATGATTCGGTCGAGTTTGGTCAAAAGCGCCTGTATGGCGATCGCGCTCTCAGGTTTTAGTCCGCCACAGGCTGGCGCGATCGAAATGCAGGGGTCCAACCCAGCGCCGATGTTGAACGACGGGATGATCTCGAAAGCGTATATCGCGCATCGCGGCGTGACCGCTGTGGGACCGCGCGGAGGCGTCTACCATCGCGGCGGAACCGTCCGCGGCTATCGCGGCGGCTATGGCTACCGCGGCGGCGTTTATCGCGGCGGCTATGGCTACCACGGTGGCGTCTACCGCGGTGGGTATGGCGGTTGGGCCCGGCCCGGCTGGTATCGCTGGGGACCGGGCGGCGCGATTGCAGCGGGCGCAGCGATCGGCGTGCTGGCCGCGGGTGCCGCCGTCGCCTACGCCGGCCAGCCGCCGGCGCCGGGTCTGTGCTGGTATTACACCGATCCGGGCTACCGCGCCGGCTTCTGGGACGCCTGCTAGCCGCGAAAGCAATTGGGGTCGAAGAGGGCGGCCGAGATCGGCCGCCCTAAGATTCGGGGCTCCCCTCCTTCACCCGATCTTTGAGTTCGGCGAAGCACAGTTTCGCGCCCGCACGCCGTAGCGTTTCATTCAATCCCGAGAGCGTCGGCTGCGGCAGGCTCCGGTCTTGCCAAACGCCGCTGATTGCCGACAAGCTTCCGCCCGATCCCCCCTCGCGGGTGCGACTGAGCAAGCCCATGATCCCGAACGTGCCCCGGCCCTTCGACTTCCATCTCGGCGAAAGCGCCGCGATGATCCGCGACAGCGCCCGCACCTTCGCCGAACGGGAGATCGCGCCGCGCGCCGCGCAGATCGACCGCGACAACGCGTTTCCGCGCGACCTCTGGCCGAAGATGGGAGAACTCGGCCTGCACGGGATCACCGCCCCGGAGGAGTACGGTGGGCTTGGCCTCGGCTACCTCGAGCATTGCGTTGCGATGGAGGAAGTGTCGCGCGCCTCAGGATCGGTCGGGCTGTCATACGGGGCGCATTCCAACCTCTGCGTCAACCAGATTGTGCGCAACGGCAATGACGAGCAGAAGGCGCGCTATCTGCCAAAGCTCATCTCAGGCGAGCACGTCGGCGCGCTCGCGATGTCGGAGCCGAACGCAGGCTCCGACGTCGTCTCGATGACCACCCGCGCGGCGCGCAACGGCGACCGCTTCGTGCTCAATGGCTCGAAAATGTGGATCACCAACGGTCCGCTCGCTGAGACCTTTGTCGTCTACGCCAAGACCGATCCCGCCGCCGGCGCGCGCGGCATCACCGCCTTCCTTGTCGAGCGCGGCATGAAGGGCTTCTCGCAAGGGACGAAGCTCGACAAACTCGGCATGCGCGGCTCCGATACGGCCGAGCTCATATTCGCCGACTGCGAAGTTCCGGCCGAGAACGTGCTGGGCAAGATCGGCAAGGGCGTCAATGTTCTGATGAGCGGCCTCGACTACGAGCGCGTGGTGTTGGCCGCCGGTCCGCTCGGCCTCATGCAGGCCGCGCTCGACGTCGTCCTTCCTTATGTCCACGAACGCAAGCAGTTCGGCCAAGCGATTGGCACCTTCCAGTTGGTGCAGGGCAAGCTCGCCGACATGTACGTGACGATGAATGCGGCGAAGGCTTACGTGTACGCCGTCGCCAAGGCCTGCGACCGCAATCAGACGACGCGGGAGGATGCGGCGGGCGCGATCCTCTACGCCGCCGAGCGCGCGACCCAGGCCGCGCTTGACGCGATCCAGATCCTAGGCGGAAACGGCTACACCAACGACTATCCACTCGGGCGGCTCTTGCGCGACGCCAAGCTCTACGAGATCGGCGCCGGCACGAGCGAGATCAGGCGCGTGCTTATCGGGCGCGAGCTGTTCGAAAAGAGCGCGTGAGCTTGAGGGCTGCGAAGCCAGCCGCCCGACCCGTCACACGGCTCGCACTCACTCGACTACACGGCAGTCCTACCGTCCGGATGAGAGCGCATCGGCCAGCACGCGTACCGAATGCACCGCGACCCGTCCAGAGAGATCAGCGATCTGATGGCGGCACGAAGTCCCGTCGGCGACGATTAGCTCATCCGGCTTGGCGTTGCGCACGGCAGGCAGGAGATCGGTCTCCGCCATGGCGCGCGACACGTCCTGCGTCTCGGACTGATAGCCGAACGCGCCGGCCATGCCGCAACAGGACGAAGTGATCGGCGCGACGGCGAGATCAGGCGTCTGGCGCAAAGCCGCCAGAGTTGCATCGAACGCGCCGAAGCTTTTCTGATGGCAGTGGCCGTGGACATGCGCCTTCGTCGGCGTGGGCCGAAGCTTGAGCGAAATCTTTTCGCGCGCCATCCACTCCCCGACGGTGACCGCTCGGCTCGCGAGCGCTCTCGCTTCGCTTCCCGGCAGTAGCGACATGAACTCGTCGCGCAAGGTCATGAGGCAAGAGGGCTCGAGGCCGACGACGAGCGTATCGCCCGCGAGCGCGGCCAATGTCCGGCGGGCTTCCGCGCGCGCCTTCTCAATGAGGCCGGCCGCAAGATAGGTTCGCCCGCAACAGAGCGGGCGGCCGTCGTGGCGCGGCGTCAACGGCCTTCGTCCAGCCGCCGCGATGACGCGCAGCGCAGCCCTTAAGTTTTCAGGCTCGAAATAGCGGTTGAACGTGTCGGCGAAGAGCATGACGTTGCCCATACTGCTCCCCTGCTTGGCATAAGGTCGGGCCTCTTCGTCACGGAAGGGATCGGCCCGCCAGGCTGGCAGATCGCGCTGCTCCGCAAAGCCCAAGTGTCGATCGAAGACACGGCGCAGCCAGGGGACTTTGTTCCGAACATTGGCCACGTCCGGGAAGATCGCGGCGAGCGGCGCGTAGCGAGGCAGTTCGGCGACGATCCGTTCGCGCAGGCCGATCCCGTGCTTGGCGGCGCGCGCCGCCGTCGCCTCGATCTTCATTTTCGCCATGTCGACGCCAGTCGGACACTCGCGCCTGCAGGCTTTGCATGAAACGCAAAGCTTCAGCGCCTCCGCGACGTCGCTCGAGGCCAACCCTTCTTGGTCGAGCTGGCCGGTGAGGGCGAGCCGAATCGTATTGGCGCGGCCGCGAACAAGATGCTGTTCGTCGCGCGTTGCGCGATAACTCGGACACATCGCGCCGGCGTCAAACTTACGGCAATGGCCGTTGTTGTTGCACATCTCGACGGCGCCCATGAGGCCGCTGAGCGGCCCCGGATAGTCCGACCAGTCGAGCTGCGGCGAAAACCCCTCGATGGGACGATAGCCGGGCCCATAGCGGAACAGCGACCGGTCGTCGAAGCGCGGCGCGCGGACGATCCGGCCGGGATTGAGCAGGCCCTTGGGGTCGAACGCGTCCTTCACCGCCTCGAACGCGCGGGCGATGCGCGCCCCGAACATCGGCTCGTTGAATTCGCTCCGGGCGATCCCGTCGCCGTGCTCGCCGCTGTGCGAGCCCTTGTATTGGCGGACAAGGTCGAAACATTCCTCGGCGATGGAGCGCATCCGTGTGACGTCCGCCGGATCCTTCATGTTGAGGACCGGGCGCACATGCAGGCAGCCGACCGACGCATGGGCATACCAGGTCCCGCGTACGTCGTGGCGCTCGAAGACCGCGTTCAGTCGCTCGGTATAGTCTGCCAAGTCCTCGAGGGGCACGGCGGCATCCTCGATGAACGAGATCGGTTTGCCGTCGCCTTTCATCGACATCATGATGTTGAGGCCCGCCTCGCGCACTTCGGCGATCTCAGCCTGGAAGCCCGGCGCGGTGGCGCGGACCACGCTGTGCGGAAAGCCGAGATCGCCCATGAGGCTCTCAAGCCGTGCGAGCTGCGCAAACAGCGGCTGATCCTCCGGCCCATGGAATTCGACGATCAAGAGGCTCTCAGGCTCGCCGATCACCATGCGGTCAATCGTGTTGCGGAAGATCGGGATGCTGCGGCCGAGATCGATCATCGTGCGATCGACGAGCTCGACCGCTTCGGGGTCGAGCGCGACAATATGACGCGTCGCCTCCATCGCGGCACGGAACGAAGGAAACTGGCAGACGCCCAACACTTTACGTGGCTTGATGGGATGGAGAATGAGCTCGATCGCCGCCGAGAAGGCGAGTGTTCCTTCTGAGCCCACCAAGAGCCTCGCCGGATTGTCCCGGCCCACGGCGGCCGCCGCCGGCGTCAGCGCATCGATGTTGTACCCGCCGACCCGGCGCAGCAATTTCGGAAATCTGGCGGCAATCTCTGTCGCCAGGTCCTGTCCGAGCGTCTGCAGGTAGGTCATCAACTCGCCGATGGCCTCTGGCGTCGTCGCGCCCTGTCCAGGCCAATCGGGACCGAAGCGGAAACGCGCGCCGTCGGCCAGAATCGCATCGATGGCCGCGACATTGTCGGCCATCAGGCCATAGCGGATCGACTTGCTGCCGCAGGAATTGTTGGCCGCCATGCCGCCGATGGTGCAGCGCGCGTGCGTCGAGGGATCGACAGGAAAGAACAGGCCATGCGGCTTCAGGGCGGCGTTGAGATGGCCGAGCACTATCCCCGGCTCAACCACTGCGCGTCGGCGATCGGGGTCGATCTCAAGCACGTTGCGGAGATATTTCGAGCAGTCGAGAACCAAGGCTTGGTTGACCGTCTGGCCGCATTGACTGGTGCCGCCGCCGCGCGGCAGGACCGGAACGCCGCTCTCGCGCGCGATCGCCATCGCGGCCGTGACATCCTCGATCGTGCGCGGCACGAGAACGCCGACCGGCTCGATCTGATAAATGGAGGCGTCGGTCGCGTAGCGACCGCAATCGGCGCGCGAGAACAGCACGTCACCCCTCGTCTCGCGCCTTAGTCTGGTCGCAAGCTGTTCTCGCAGAGCCGACTCATAGTTCCGCATGGCTCTCAACCGTCCGATCTGCCGAGCCAAGGCCACTCTGCTGCTCTCACCTAGGACTTAGGTTTGGCGTCTATCTTAACGCGTTTTCAAGGCCTCTCGTCCTTCGACTGCCAAACTTCGCGGCCGGTCAACTGAAAGTGTCTTCACCCAGACATGAACGCGCATCTCAAAAATTTCTCCACACGGCAACCGCGACCCCATGCTCTGTGTTGGTCCTGACCGTCCAGACGGTCGAGAAGACGCCGGCCTGCAGCGACCATTTGTCGTTGAGCGCATAGACCACGCTCGCCTCCACCACCGACTGGCGCCAGGCCGGGAATGTCGCGTCCTTCGTCGACATGGACACCGTGGTGAACTCCTGGAACATCAGCATGATCTTAGGCGTGAACTTGAACCCGACCGTCAGGTCTCCGTGCCATTCGTCGGGCGGACCTTCGGTGCGGAGGCGATAGGCCACCTCCGCGTCGAGGAAGCCGGGAACCCCGATAAAGGTAAAGTTGTGGCCGGCGTTTAGGCGTGCCTCCCCGGCCCAGCCTGTGTTCCCTTCTTGAGCGGGCGCCTTCGAATCATGGGCGCCCGGGATGAACACGGTCGCCTCGCCCGAGAAGATCCAGTCGCCCGTCGACCAGAGCTTCTGCCTTAAACCCAAGCCTGAATAGTCGAGGCCGTTATAGGTGCTCGGCGTGGGCTCGCCGATCGAATAATGTTCGAAGGCCGTCTCGCCATAAGCCGCTAGCGAGTTGGTCAGGCCATATTGGACATAGGTCTGGGCGTCGAAGCGGCTTTGGTTGGCGGGCGGATTGCCGCCCCATGGCGGACCAAAGCCGGTCCAGCCGTACAAGGTCTGAATGAGCTGGCCGGTTCCCTGCGGCAAAGTCCAGGCGCCGCCAAATGCATTCGTCGACGCGCCGACGATGAACGCAAGCGCGCCTGTGGCCGCCCACCAACGGTTCGGGCCAGCGCGGGCCAAGACCATGCCCCCAACGCGAGCTACGCGGTCGTGCAAGGACAAGCGACGACCGCCAAATAAAAGTGCCAAATTGTCCGGGCGGTCAAGCGTAAATTAGAGGGCTTAGTGCAAAAAACGTAATACACGCAACAGGTTGCGCGTGATCTCGACATCCAGACAACTCAGCTGTGGGCCCCGCGACTAACCTGTCTAGGGAGATCCGGTCCGGCTCGATTGAACCGGCGGTTAGGGCTCCCTCCCTGCTCGCGCCTGAGCGCTCCTTCTGATAGAAAGCGCCGTGTTGAATTCGCGCCTTGCCCCGCGCGCGTCGTTGCTTGCCCCTCATGATGCGCCGCCCGTCGAGTGGGTCGTCACACCCGGCCTGACGCAATATGCCGATGCGCTCGTGGAGATGGAGACGCGCGCGGAGGCGATCGCGCGCGGAGGCGCGCCCGAACGTGTCTGGCTCATCGAGCACCCGCCGCTCTACACCGCAGGCACGAGCGCGAAGGAGAGCGACCTCATCGAGGCGCGCTTCCCCGTCCATCGCGCCGGCCGCGGCGGCCAATTTACCTATCACGGTCCCGGACAGCGGGTCGCTTACGTCATGCTCGATCTCAAACGCCGCTGGCCCGACGTGCGCGCCTATGTGGCCTCGCTCGAACGCTGGCTGATCGAGACCTTGAAGACATTCGACGTCGTCGGCGAGACACGCGAGAACCGGGTTGGCGTGTGGGTCGCGCGACCCGACAAGCCAGCGTCCCCGCTGGGCGAGACGGCCGAGGACAAGATCGCCGCCATTGGCGTGCGCGTGCGGCGGTGGGCGACGCTGCACGGCGTCGCGCTCAACGTCGATCCCGACCTTACGCATTTTTCAGGCATCGCGCCGTGCGGGATCCGCGAGGCGCATTACGGCGTCACCAGCCTCGCCGACCTCGGGCGCTCCGCCTCCATGGGGCAAGCGGACGTGGCGCTCCGCGCTGCGTTTGAAACAATGTTCGGCCCCACCCGATCCAGGTAGCCAGAGCTGCGCCTCCGGTTGCCCGATTAACTGGCCGAAACTATAGGCCTGACATGGGTCTTTCAATTGGGCTTCCGGAGAGAAGCCGGCGAGCGTTCTGGGCGCGCCTCTATGCGCGGCGGCGTCTGTTGAGCGACCTCGCGGCGCCGTTCGCGCCCATCCATTACGCGCTGATCGGCGAGAGCCTCGGCTACCGTCCCAACGCCTTCTTCGATCCCCACACCTTTCGCGCCCGTGCGAGCATCGCGAAGAACGCGAACCGAGGCTTGCTCGAGGCCTATCTTGCCCGCTCCGAACCCGATGCGCCCTCCCCTTCCGCCGAGTTCGACCATGGCTGGTACGCGTCGCAGAATCCTGACTGGGCGCAGAGCCATCCCCATCCGTTCCTGCACTTTCTCGAGCGCGGATTGCGCGCCGGAAGGCGTCCTCGAGCGGATATCGATGTTGAATTCGTCCGCGACATCACTCGAGGGGTAAAGCCTCGCTCACTCGAGGAGGCGGCCTTCCGAGTTTTCGATCGCACGCTCCGCGGGGACGAGATGGGGCCGCCGCTCAGTCGGCAGGAATTGCGGGCGCGCCAGGACCGTCTCTATGCCGATGGGCGGTTGCGCATCGAACGGGAAGCAGCACGTCCAGAGCGCAACGTCCTTGTCTTCGTCCAGTGCGGGAAAGGTTTCGACGCAGCGTACCTTGAGGAGCCGCGCAGCTATGACGTTCTCCTCAACTACTATCATGAGGCAAGCGTCCATCCCAAAGCCGATATCGCCGTTCTCCAGGCGGGAACCAAAACGACCTCCATTCGGCGCCTCATGGAGCTCCGCCCGGATCTCATCCTGCGCTATCAGGCGGTCTTGTTTCTCGATGACGACGTCGAAATCGATGCTCTGGGCATCGAAACATTTTTTGGCGCAATGGCGGCCGAAAAACTCGATCTTGCACAGCCGGCCCTCACCGCGGACTCGGCCACCGCCTATCCGTTTCTGAAAAGACCATCCGCCCGCCCCGGCGTGATGAGGCTGTCTTCGGTTGAGATCATGGCGCCGGCGCTGACGCGTCGGGCGCTCGAATGCGCGAGCTGGGCATTCGCGGAATTGGTCAGCGGCTGGGGCAGCGACCTGCTTCTTGGACCGGCGGTGCGCTCGGCCTTCGGGCCGAAAAGCGTTGGGGCCATCGGCTCGGTCGCCGTCCGTCACGCGGCGCCAGTCGATCTCAGCGCTGGCGCCTTTTACGCCTTTCTGCGTCGCTACGGAATTGATCCGGGGCACGAGGCCAATAGGATCGCGGTCGACTTCGGCGTCGAACGCTTTTTGCGGCGGCTCGGGCGAGGCGAAGAGGGAGAAAATTGCCGAGCGCCGCGGCCCGGCCAGCCTTCATCCGCTTGACAAGAGTGGCGTATCTTCGATCTTGGCGGCTTCACGAGTGACAAGAGCGACATGCGAAGGGCGCACGAGGCCAGACTTTACGCGTTGACCACGGCGACCGCCTGCGGACTGGCGCTGCTCGCGGGCATCGTCGGCGCGCCGACGCGAGTCATGATGCAGAATTTGGTCTTCGACCAATATCAACGCTGGAAGCCGCGCCCTTACGAATTCGACCAACCTGTCCGCATTGTCGCGGTCGATGAGGAATTGCTCAAGCGGCTGGGCCAATGGCCGTGGCCGCATGAGCGACTTGGCGCGCTTGTGGACGCGTTGAAACGCGCCGGAGCCGCGGCGATCGCATTCGATTTCCTGTTCTCGGAAAAGGACCGCGGCGACACGACCGCTCCGGCGGATAACACTCCCGACTCCGCCTTTGCGCGGTCGATGGATGACGGGGCCGTTGTCCTCGGCAGCTTCGTCTCGGAGCTGCCCAATGGCGCGAGCGGCTCGACCAAGGCGGGATTCGTCACAGCCGGCGACGACGCAGCAAAGTTCTTGGCCCCATGGCCAGGGATTCTCATGCCTCTGCCCGAGCTCGCGCAGCATGCGGCCGGAATCGGCTTCCTTAATTGGCGTCCGGACGTCGACAGGGTCGTGCGACGAGTGCCGCTCATCCTCAATGTCAATGGCGCCTTGCAGCCGAGTCTCGCCATGGAGGCTTTGCGCGTCGGACAGGGCGCTTCGACCTATATCGTCAAGTCCTTGAACGCCAGCGGCGAAACGGCTTTCGGACAATCGTACGGCGTGGTGGCGATCCGCAACGGCGACCTGACGATCCCAACGGACGCCGACGGAGACGTCAGGGTCTATTTCGCGAAAGCTGACCCGCGCAGGTCGATCCCGGCCTGGAAGGCTCTCGACCCGAAAGCGGACCTCAGCGATCTCCGCGGCAAGATCGTGTTCTTCGGCGCGTCCGCCCCGCTGCTCTCGGACATCGTCGCGACCCCCCTATCTCCAGCAATGCCGGGCGTTGAAGCCCATGCGCAGATCGTCGAGCAGCTCCTGAGCGGCCAGACGCTCACGCGGCCGGATTGGGCGCCGAGCGCGGAGTGGATGGCGACGGCGGTGATCTGCGCGGCGCTCGTCGCGACGACATGGATCCTGGGGCCTTACCTCGCCGCGCTCGTATACGCCGCCGTGCTTGGCGCGATCGTCGCGGTGAGCTGGTTCGCGTTTTCGCGTCACGGATTGCTGATCGAGCCGACCTATCCGGCGTTCTCCGCCGCCGCCGTCTATTTCACCGGAGTCTCGACGCTCTACGCAGTGAAACGCCATCAGGAGCGGGCGATCCGTTCCGCGTTCGGCCGATTTGTCTCGCCCGCGGTGGTCGCACGGCTTGCGGAAATGCCTGGCGCCCTCGAGCTCGGCGGCTTGCAGCGTGAACTGACGCTGCTCTTCTGCGACATCCGCTCGTTTACGACGATCTCGGAGGGGTTCAACGCGTCGGAACTCACCCATTTCCTCAACGAATATCTGACGCCGATGACCGACGCCATTCTCGACCGAGAGGGCACCGTCGACAAATATATGGGCGACGCCATCATGGCGTTCTGGAACGCGCCACTCGACGATCCCGATCATGCGGCGCACGCGGTCGAATCGGCGCTCACGATGCGTGAGATGCTGGTCACGCTCAACGAAAGCTGGCGTAGCCGCGCCGAATCCGATGGGCGCCCGTTCAAACCCGTGCGCTTCGGCATCGGGCTCAATTCAGGCGAATGCTGCGTCGGCAACCTCGGTTCGCTGCGCCGATTCGACTATTCGGCGATCGGCGACGAAGTGAATGTCGCCTCGCGACTGGAAGGCGCCTGCAAGATTTTCGAGGTCGATATCATTGGAAGTGAAACGGTCCGGTCCGAAGCGCCCGACTTCGCCTGGCTTGAGATCGAATTCTGTACTGGTCAAGGGCAAGACGCGCCCGGTGGGTCTTTATGCGCTCGCGGGAGATTCCACTGTCGCCCAAAGCGACGAATTCGCGGACCTCACCCGCCTTCATGCCGCGATGCTCTCGGCCTACCGGAACCGAGACTTCGCCGGCGCCATTTCCATGGCGAAGGAAGCCGCGGCCCTGGCCCCCGCAGCGGTTCGCGGCCTCTACTCTTACAACCTGCGTCGCTTCGCCCAATTGGCGGAAAGCGTGCAGGACGCCGATTGGCGACCGCTTATCGCGCTCGACGAGAAATAGCCGTGTTGTAGGCGCGGTCGTTGACCGCGCCGCCGCGCTCCAAAGTGCGTTCGGAAGGACGCCCGTCTGTCGACGGACTATGGAGCGCGGCTACAATCGGCCGCGCCCGAATAGGGCGGAGGCCGCGCAGGTTCCGGGTCCGGGCGGCCACCCGCTCAAGGCTGCTTCTGCTGTTCCGTTTTGCTCTTCGATGCGTGATAGCCTGCGGCGCCGGCGTCGGCCTCGCACATGTATGCGCCCTGCTTGGTCGTGCCGAACCAACGGGAACCCGAATAATGATAGGTATGGGACTTGCCCTTGGTGTTGACCCAGACCACCGTGTCGCCGGGGCAGCGCGCCTTGGCTTCCTGCTCCGAAGCAAATTGGCCGGCGCCGGTCGGGCGAGCGGCTTGCATGGGCTTCGGCTTCGGCTGATAAGTTGGCGCCGGGGCCGGACCGATCGGTGCCGGAGCCGGCGCTGGCGCGGGAGCCGCCGCAGGCGCAGCAGCCGGCGTGGCGGCGCCCTCCTTCTCGGTGCGGCATTGTTTCAGGAACTGCGGCCACGTCAGACCGTTCGTGGTGTTGTTCGCTTTCGCGGCCTTCCAGTCATCGCCGCACTGCTTCATGATGCTTTGCGCCTGCACAGGGCCGGTCGACGCCACCACACCCAGGGCGCCGGCGAACAACAGGGCCGAAAGCGCAACCCCGAAAGACTTCCTGATCATCGTTATTCCCTCCGATACGGGCGCCCCGGCGAACTCGCCAGCTCTCTCCCGGCCCAGCAACTCACCGAGCTCATTCCCGCTCATGCCCCGGTTCCACTGAACCGAACATGAACATTCTGTGATCAGCCGCCCGATGTTTCTCTTACCCCGCTGTCACCCGGCCCCGAGTCGCGCCCGCGCGAGGGCCGTCGTGTCGCTCAGGCTTCCCGAAGCGGGCAGCGCCGCCCATCCCTTCTCGCCAAGAGCCTCCGCCGACTGCCGGCGCGCCACATCGGCGTCCGCGTCCGACGCATCTCTTTGTCGTAAGCCGACGCGCTCAAGCCGCGTCGCCAGGGGCGCGTCCAGAAACAGGCCCGCGAAGCCGACCCCGACTTCGGCCGCGACGCCAGCCGCGGCGCTGCGCTCGGCGGCTGTCGCGAAGGTCGCGTCGATGAGAACCCCCTGCCCTGCGCGAAGCGCAATTCTGGCCTTGTCGATAAGTCGCTCATAGACGTCGCGCGTGACGTCGCTGGAATAAGCCGAGGCAGGCAAACGATCCGTCTCCTCGACCCCGAACATCGCCTTGCGCTCCACGTCGCTGCGCAGCCATAGCGCGCCAGGCGCGCGGCCGATCTCCGATGCGAGCGCGCTGGCCAGCGCGCTCTTGCCGACGCCGGAGAGCCCACCGATCGCAACGAGGCGGGGTGGAGCGTAGCTAAGAAACTGGACCGCGCGATCGAAATAGCGGCCCGCGAGCGCGCGGGCTTCGTCGCGCTTTTCGCCCTCGCGCCGCTCGGCGCCGGCAGCCTCGACTTTGGCTCGGATTGCGGCGCGCAGGCTCAAGAACAACGGCAGCGCGACAAGACCGGTCAAAGCATCCAGCGGCTCCGGGGCGAGATAGCGGTTGAAAAGCCGGTTGGCGGCGGCGCGCAAACCGCGCTCCTCCAGATCCATCAACAGAAAAGCCAGATCGTAGAGAACGTCCCCGCTTGCAATCTCATCCGAAAACTCGACCGCATCGAACAAAGTCGGTTCGCCGTCGATGAGAACGATGTTGCGCAGATGCAGATCGCCGTGACAGCGGCGGACGAAACCGGCCTCGCCGCGCTTGAGCAGGATCGGGCGCACGGTCGCGAATGCGAGCCGCAAATCATGGGTGAGCTTGCGCGCCCTGGCCAAGTCGAAGAGATCGGGCCATTGGGCGAAAGCGGCGTCGTTCTGCTCGATATAAGTCTCGAGCGCACGAGCGGCGCGCGCTGCATCCCTGAGCGGGGCGCGAGCATGCATATGGCGGATCGCGGGCGCGAGCTTATCGATGATTGCGTCCGGAACGCCGCCCCGGTCAGCGATGCGATCAAGCGTGGCGTTCTCGTCGAAGCGCCTCATGTTCACGGCCCATTCGACGATTTCGCTATCGCCCCCGAGGGCGAGAGTGCACCCATGTCGCGTGATGGGCAGCGCCGTGAGATAAATTTGCGGCGCTGAGGCGCGATTGACTTCGATCTCCGCCTCGCAGGCCTCGCGGCGCTTGTCGAGCGTCGACAGGTCCATGAAGGGAAACTTGACCGCCCGCTTAACCTTGTAAACGTTGGCGCCGGCGAGAAAGACGACCGCGCCTGCCGTATCGACTCGCCCGACCGGCTCGCTCAATCCATGTGTCTTAGGGTCGGCAAGAAACCGGAACACGGTCTCCTGCAACTCGCGGGGATTGTCGGGATCGCGAAAACTCATCGGTCGCGCGCCAAGCAGGCCTCTCTTCGTTTGCCGGGGCCGTGGGCCGCGCGCTTCGCATCAGGCCGGCGGCGCTCGGGCTCCGTCCGCAACCTTGGCGACGCGCGCCCCGACATGCGCGACGGCGCGCGCCGTCGCAGCGAAACCCGAGGCCAGCAACGCCCATTGAAACGGCCGAGCCGCGCCAGCCGACGCCAACAGGGCGGCACGGGCCAACGCGCCGAGCGATACATAGCCGAGCAGCGCGGGAAAGCGCGGCCCGGGTTCCCAACATGTAATCGCGCAGGCTGACGGCCGACAAGCCCGGTAGGGCGTGAGCAAAGCCGCCCCCCGACGCCGAAGCGCGTGCCGGGCGCCATGCTAACCAGCAAAGCTGGGACGGTCCCCGCCGTCGCGGCGATGACTTGCAGGCCAGCGAGACTGAGCCAGCTCGTGGTCTCGAATCTGCGTGCGAGCGCCAGCGCGCCCTCGCTCTGCGAAGCGAAGGCGGTCGATCCGCCGGAGCCCATGAGGTCTGTTACAGGCCAAGCGAGCGAGACCGCCAGGATCAGGGCAGCGAGGATTCGTAGACGCGCTCGCATCGCGTCGACTCGTCGGGCGCAACAAGACTGCAGTTCAAGAGCCCAAGACGGTGCAAGCGATATCGCGCCGCCGCTTCCAGAACGCCAAAGCCGTAGACGGCGCTACGGAGAGGATTCATCGACGACGCCTCCGGGAAATAGCGGGTGGGACACGAGATCTCGCCGAGACGAAATCCCCAGTGGATGGCCTGAACGAGGACTTGGTTGTCGAAGACGAAATCGTCCGAGCAACGGTCCATCGGCAGCGTTTGCAAGACGCGGCGGCTCCAAGCTCGATACCCGGTGTGATATTCGGAAAGCTTCCGCCAGAGCAGGATGTTCTCGGCCACCGTCAGCGCACGATTGGCGACGTATTTGTAAAGGGGCATGCCGCCGGCGAGCGCCTTTCCGCCGAGGATGCGCGAACCGAGCACCACGTCATATTCGCCCGAGGCGACCATCGACGCCATCGCGGGCACGAGGCGCGGCGAATATTGGTAGTCCGGGTGCAACATGACCACGATGTCGGCGCCGCGGTCGAGCGCCGCGCGATAGCAGGTCTTCTGATTGGCGCCCGTAGCCCCGGTTGGCGTCGTGGGCCAGCGTGTGAATGCCGAGCGACTTGGCGAGTGAGAGGGTTTGGTCGGCGCTACCGTCGTCCGTGAGAATGATGTCGTCGACGATCTGCTTGGGAATGTCGTCATAAGTCTTCTTCAAAGTCAGCGCGACGTTGTAAGCGGGGAGAACGATAGCAATTCTCTGATTGTCCAGCATATCTGCAAGAGTTCCGATACTCGATATGCGACCATACTCCACCATGCACGTTAACGAAGCGTACTGTAGACCGGCTTTAGCATCGCCTAGACAATGATTAAAACTTTCTAGATCGACACCGTTGGTGAAAATGCAATGCATTTTTGCGCAGAGTTACGTACGTAACTCTGGAGCTGGCACGTATGAGACTTCCCAGAACTTGACGGATCGCGGCGCCCAGGCGCCGCATGAGCCGGGGAGCGTAGACCTCGAATTGATCGACTGGACCCGGCTTCTGCTCTTTGGGCTATGGCTCGCCGCCGCCGGCGCGCTTGCCTGGCGTCATGTTATATGGCGGGACGAAGCGCGGGCGCTGTCCATCGCGATCCAAGGCGAGGATTGGATCGCCATGCTTCGCGGATTGCATGGCGAGGGGCATCCGGCGCTCTGGTATCTCCTTCTGCGCGCGGTCCACGACGTTTCAGGGTGCCCAGAAGTTCTTCCTCTCCTCGCGTTCGCGATCGCTGTCGCCGCTGCATGGCTGATCGTGTGGCGCTCGCCTTTTCCGCCGGCTCTGCTGGGGCTCATCCTCGCCTCTCATTTCTTCATCTACGAATTTTCGGTGATGGCGCGAAACTATGGGATCGGCATGCTGATCCTGTTCGCGTTGGCGATCGCTTACCCGAGATGTCGCGGACGCGGCGTCGCGCTGGGCGCGCTCCTGTTTCTGCTGGCGAACTGCAATGTGATCGCCACGATATTGGCGGGCGCCTTCCTGCTCTTCTGGTTCGTCGAGATTCTCGAGGAGACCGGCCCTCGCTGGTCCCCGGCGATGGCCAATTTCGCTCTGAATGCGGCGATCGCAACGGCGGGCGCAGCGCTCTCTTTCGCGACGGTCTATCCGACCTTCAACGACGCCGCTGTCGCGGCGCATGCCTCAAGCGTTGGAGTACGCGACATCCTGGGCGCGATCGTCAACCCCGCGCCGGCCTTCGCACAAATCCTCGGATGGCAGGTCGCGCCGACCTATCTCGTCGTCCCCTGGTCTCCCATTGTCGTCGCCTTGGGCGCGCCGCTCTTGATCGGCGCGACATTCGGGCTCATTGAACGGGAGGGGGCGCTGCTGGCGTGTTTGGCGTCGCTCGCTGGCCTCTCTTCGTTCTTCCGGCTCGTCTATCCTGGCGACTATCGCCACGAGCCACGTGGCTCGCCTTCGTCATCGCGATGTACTGGATCTCATGGAAGCCGAAACGCCCCTTGAACCCGCAAGCCGCGCTAGACCCGAACGGGCGCAGCCTCGCTCTCGTCCGCAAGGCAGGCTTCGCTTTCTTTCTCGTCCTCGTCGGCGTTCAGGCCGCGCTGGGGCTCGCCGATCTCGCCTTCGCCGCCATCGTCGGAACGCCCGAAAGCCGCTCGCGCGACTTCGCTGAACTTGTGTCGCGGCGGCCAGACCTCAAGGATGCGATCCTGATCGGCGACCCGGACTACATGCTAGAGCCAATGCATTACTACCTTCCCAACCGGACCTATTTCGTCCGGGAGCGGCGTTACGGCGACTATGTCCGCTTTACCCGAGCGGCCCGGCTCGAACTGACTCTCGGCGATATCCTTGACGAGGCTCGCGCCGTCCGCGCCTCCACCGGCCGGCCAGTCGCGATTCTGCTCGCATGGCCTCTCAGCGAAATGGCTCCCGCCCGCGTCTACCGCGAAAGCTACGCCTGGACTTTCTCCGCGCCGGGCGATCAGATCGAGCGATTTCGGGAGGCGACGACCCTCATCGCGCAATTTCCCAAAGCCACGAGCGGCGAAAGCTATGACGTCTACGTGTTGAAGTGAAGCAGATCGCGCCCCGACGGCCAGGGGCGGCCTGTCGCAAAACTGTCGCAGCCATGGTCGAACATTTGGCCTTGGTCGCCGTCGTTCGTCCTGGCGCTAGCGCCAACCAAGGAATGCCGACAATGAGCGCGGATAAGAAAAAGGTCCGGTCAGCGAGCTTCAGAAGCGCGTCAACACCGAGATCCAGGACAATCTCGACGAGGACATCGAGCTCGAGCTCGAGGACGAGCAGCTCGCGGATCTTCTGTCGGAAACCGAACATCTTGAAACGCACGATTCCCTGCCGCGCCATCTCTATTTCCAGGAACTGTTGCGCCTGCAGCGCGAGCTCATCAAGCTCCAGGACTGGGTCCAGGCCAAGAAGCTCAAGCTCGTCGTCATTTTCGAGGGACGCGATCGGCGGGGAAAGGCGGGGCGATCAAACGGGTCATGCAGCGCCTCAACCCGCGCGTCGTCCGCACTGTCGCGCTGCCCGCCCCGACCGAACGCGAGCGCAGCCAATGGTACTTCCAACGCTACGTTCCTCACCTGCCGGCCGGCGGCGAGATCGTGCTGTTCGACCGCAGCTGGTACAACCGCGCCGGCGTCGAACGGGTGATGGGGTTCTGCACCGACGAGGAATACGAGGACTTCTTCCGCTCCGCGCCCGAGTTCGAGCGCCTGCTGGTGCGCTCAGGGATCGTCCTGGTCAAATACTGGTTCTCGATCACCGACGACGAGCAGCACCTGCGCTTCATGATGCGCATCAACGATCCCTTGAAGCAGTGGAAGCTCTCGCCGATGGACCTCGAATCGCGGAGCCGCTGGGAGGCCTACACCAAGGCAAAAGAGATCATGCTCGAGCGCACGCATATCCCGGAGGCGCCGTGGTGGGTGGTCGAAGCCGTGGACAAGAAGCGCGCCCGCCTCAATTGCATCGCCCACCTTTTGACCCGGGTGCCATACCAGGAAGTGCCCCATGTGAAGCCGGTCTTACCGGCGCGGGTGCACAACCCCGACTACCACCGCCACCCCGTCCCGGAAGAGATGTACGTGCCGGACCACTACGCCAATGTCGCAGCCGAGTATGCGGAACACGTGCAAACGCTGGCCGGCGATGCCGCGGCGAGCACTGCGAAGTAGCAGGCGGCCGAGGACCCGTTCGCGTCACGCAATAGCGACGTCGGTGTGCGAAAAATCGTCGCCCTTGAACAAGAGCGGCTCCCGCATCGACTTGGCGAGGGCGTAGGCGAAACAATCGCCGAAATTGAGCCCCGCCGGGTGGCCGCTGCCTTTGCCGAAGTCGCGATAGGCCGCGCGGGCGATTTCGGCCTGCTCGCGGTCGACCGGCTCCACCGCAATTTCCGTTCGGACGATCAAGTCGTCCAACCGCCGAGACAGAAGCGGATTGCGGTTGGCGTCGACGACGATGGCGGCCTCCAGATAGTTAGCCGCCGACATGCGCTTGGGCTCCCCCGCGGCCGTCAGATCGCGGAGGAAACGCCCCGCCTCTGGCTCCTCCTTGAGAACGGCCACGACGGCCGATGTGTCGACAATCAGTTCGGCAGGCCGAGCTCGTCGTAGAGAAGTTCTCCATGGTCCGTGGACAGGTAGGGTTCGCGCCAGAGTTTTCGGCTGCCCTTGATGAGCGCCTCGAGTTCCCGATAGCGCTCTTCGTCGATTGCGCTGACATTCTCGAGTTGCGCCAGCCGCTCGCGGAGCGCCACGGTCACCGCATCGGTCAGCGTCTCGCCCGTAAGCTTTGCAAGGCGCTCCGCGAGTGCGTGGGCCTCTGGCCTCTTGATGTTGAGGGACATTTCTACCACCTGATGTCTTTAATTCTACCATACTACAAACCGAGCTTTCCGCCAAGCGGAGGCGCGCCGAGAGCAAGCTCGGCCCCGCCCGGTGAGCGACTTGCGAACGCCGCCGCAGCCCGTTGCAATGATTGAATCCGGACTCGCCCTTAAGGCCTGCGCCCCATTCAAATCTCGATCTCGCGGCCGATCTCGACCACGTGATCGCAAGGCAATTGGAGATAGTCGCTGATCCGCTCCGCGTTGCGGCCGAGCGCGGCGAACAACGCCTCCTGCCAGCGCGGGATTCCCTTGCCATCCTCGCGCGGCACGATGGTTTCGCTGCCCACATAGAAGGTCACATCGTCTAGGTCGATGTCCACCCCGTTCGCCTTGCACTGAGCCAGAATTTCTGGGATGTCCGGATGTTCCATGAATCCACGCCGCGCCTCTGCCCGCCAGAACTTGTCGTCGACACGCTGGAGGTTCAACCGTTCCTCGGGATCGGTCCACGGCACGGAGAGGACCGTCAAGGTCAGCGCCAACACATACTCATGCAGCGCCCGGTTCTTGCTCACATGCCAGGCCATAACGGGGGGCGTATGGTCCATGGCGCGGGTGAAAAAGACCGCTGATCCCGGCACCCGGGCGATCTTGCCCAAATGCAATTGCTCGATCATGGTCGATAGCGGCGTCGTTTCGGCGATCACTTGATCCTTGACCGCGGTCGCGCCGCGGTGCCAGATCCACATCACGCCATAAACGATCGAAGCGAGCAGCAGTGGGACCCAGCCACCCTGCAAGACCTTGGCCAGGTTGGCGGCGAGAAACGAGCCGTCGATCATGATAAATAGCCCCGCAATCGCGCCTGCGGCCCAGACCGGCCAACCCCAGATCTCGCGCATGGCGATGAACAAGAGCACGCTCGTCATTAGCATCGTCGCCGAGACCGCGATGCCGTAGGCGGCGGCGAGATTATCGGACTTGCCGAAGCCGATGGTCAGGCCGAGGGTGACGATCATGAGCAGCCAGTTGACCGGGCCTACGTAGATCTGGCCATAGCCCTCCTCCGAGGTTTGCGTGATGCGCATGCGCGGCAACCAGCCGAGCTGCATCGCCTGGCGGGTCATCGAATAGGCGCCGGTGATGATCGATTGGCTGGCGATGACGGTGGCGATCGTCGCCAGCACAATCAGCGGCGTCAGCAGGGCTTGAGGGCAGAGCCGGTAGAAGATGTTTCCTTCGGTCGACGCGCCCGCGAGCACGATTGCGGCCTGGCCGGCATAGTTGAGAATGAGAGCTGGAAAGACGATGAGGCTCCAAGACAGACGGATCGGTTTCGGCCCAAAATGTCCCATGTCGGCGTACAGCGCCTCGGCTCCCGTGACGCAAAGAAACACGCCGCCGAGAACCAGGAAGCCCTGCAGTCCGCCCCGCGACAGATAGTCGAGGCCGTATCGCGGATCGACGGCCGCAAAGACCGACGGGTGCTGCAGGACGCCATAGACACCGAGCGCCGCAATCGCTGCAAACCAAAGCAGCATGATCGGACCGAATGCGCGGCCGATCTTGGCCGTCCCGAACGGCTGGATCGCAAACAGCGCCAGCAGGATCGCCGTCGCCGCGGGCAACACGTAGCTCTGCAAGCTCGGCGCGATCTGCTCCACGCCTTCGAGCGCCGAGAGTACCGAAATCGCGGGTGTGATCGCGCCGTCGCCGTAAATGAGCGCCGCCCCGAACAGTCCTACCGCTATAATGAGAGGCCGCTGATGCTTCTTGACGCCGAGCAGGGTCATCAGTGCGATAATGCCGCCTTCGCCGTCGTTGTCGATGCGCATGGCGATATTGACGTACTTGACCGTCGTGATGAGAAACAGCGTCCATAAGATCAGCGACAGAGCGCCCAGTGTCGCCGCCGGGTCCGGGTGCGGCCCGGTGTAGTCGAGCACGGTTTTCAGCGTGTAGAGCGGGCTCGTGCCGATGTCGCCGAACACCACGCCGAGCGCCGTGACGCTCATGAGCCCGAGTCGCCCGATTGATTGCGGCTGGGCGCCGGTTGCTTCGGTCGACATCTCGCTCTCCCTCGCTCTCCCTTCGACCGTCGGGTCGCGGGCCGTTCGGATGTCCCTCGATAAGCGCCTGTTGAAACAGATTGTTGACAGGGTTTCTAGACCCGTTGAAAGCAAAGCCGGCGCGACGTCCGACGGCGGCTCGTTGATAGAGATTACCCCTCCGTCAACGTTAACGAATTTCGCCCGCCCAACTTCCCCCGATCGATAAAATTCAACCTATTTTGTTTCGCGCCCGCCAAGCCCCGGCGCCGATAGTGTCCCCGTTCAACCTGGCGGACAACCCAATGCTCTCTCGGCTCTTTCGCTTTGTGGCTGCGGCGGCGGTCTTCGGCTTCGCCTGGAATACCTTCGTCGAAGCCTCGGAACAGGGCCTACCCCAGGCCACTCGCGCGCCCGTCGGCGGCGAAGCCTCGATTCCCTACGGCTGGGTCGACTTCTGCAATCGCCACAGCGAGGAGTGCACGCTCGGCAAGCTCAAGCCCATGGATGTGCGCCTGACCCGGCAAAGCTGGAAGGTCCTCAACGAGATCAACAACCGGGTGAACAACGCGATCGAGCCGATCAGCAACTTCGACCATTGGGGTACGACGCTCGACCATTGGGACTATCCGGTCGACGGCAAGGGCGATTGCAAGATCTATGCGTTGTTCAAGCGGAAGCTGCTCATCGACCGCGGCTTTCCGCGCCAGGCCCTGTTGATGACGATCGTTCGCGACCTCAACGGTGAGGGCCATGCGGTGCTCACGGTCAAGACCGACCGCGGCGACTTCGTGCTCGACAATCTGTCGGACGAGATCCGGCCTTGGACCGCCACCGGCTATCAGTTCTACAAGCGCCAGGCCCAAGACGACCCCAATGTGTGGCTCAGCCTCGGCGGCGCAACCGGAGCCGAGCCGGGAACGGCCGCGTCGAATTAAAGGCCGCTGCGAGAGACTGGCGGGCGGCCCGCCCTCCTGAGACACGCCGAACTTTGGACCGGAGGTCGAAACTCCGTCGTTGGACCGCTTGACCCTGAGCAGACTATTGTCATTCCTTCCCCGTCGTCTGTGACAGCGACAAACCGCACGTCGCCCTCGCCCGCCGAAGTGTGTGTGTCAATCTAGACGTTGCTAGCCCCGGCATCCCACGAATTACTGACCAGCTCGGCCACTACGTTAGTCGGGCGATTCTGATAGAGCTTCAGTCCCAGATGTTCGATAATATTGTGGCTGAACCGCAAAACGAGTGGAGTGGTCGCATCAATAGTGCTTGCTTGATTTGGCTCATCCATGGGGACAACTATACCCCCGCTTAACTTTTTGCGAAGCGAGAGCGCTTCTCCCAGCCCAAATTTCGAGGCCTGTCCACTACAGACACTTCAGCGGGTACTGCGAAAGAGGTGCCGAAATCCCGCTCCGCCCAAGGCGGTCGTCTCCGTGTACGCCGACTGTGGCTTGACCTCACCGTCGAGAAGCCCCGTTAACCGATGAGTGGCTATCGCCTCGCTAGTCTCTCCAGCGCCGCGACGCCCTCTCTCGGAAGCGGCCATGAACGCGCCCCGTCGAGAGACCATGGAACCAACTAGGGAATTACGGTGAATTACGGAATTACGGTGACAGTTTACTCAATCCACGATTGAGGACGCTCGATAAAAAAAATCGACAATTTCTTGCCAAGTTGGGCGGCGTCTGATATTGTTTTTCAGAAATCACCATAGGCTCGGCTCGCACTTCACGAGCGAGGAGCGACCGGGGGATCCGACTGTAGCGTCATGGGCGGACTTGTCCGGACAAACTCGGCCATGACAATCATATGCGTACCGCGCAACCGCGACGGGATCATAGCTAACGCTAAAAGAGCCACGGGCTTTTCTTGCATAAAAAAGAAATCTGTGTTACCGATATTCCTACTGGCAGAACTTATCTCCGGTTGGCGCGAGCGAAGCGGGGTAAGGAACGGCCGGCGCGCTGTTTGAGATCCTAACAACTTAAGCGCGAGAGAGGGCGCGGAAGCGGTTTTCCTTCCTGTCCCGGGCCGTAACCCCTTGAAGAGTCTCGATTCGGAAAAATAAGCGCTAGTAAAAGCTAGCTCTTTTGCTAGCGTTTACGAGCGTTTAGGCCCTTTTTGCTAGCGTTTATGGGCTTCCTATTTGCATGGGCTTCGCCGGCGTTCACACCTCAAGTTGCATCTGGAAAAGGGCCTCGAGGTCTTGCTCCGACGAGCGGCTGTCGGCGCGACGCCTAGCGCTTGGCGATTCGCTCCAGCGCCGCGACGCCTTCCGCGGGGAGCGGCCAGGATTTTGCCGCGGCCAGGACCTCAGCAATATAGGCTGGACGCGGAACGCCAGGCCCGACATTAGCGCCGAAATAGACGATCGCCTGTTTCGGCGCGCGCTCCGCAATGACCGCTTGCGTCAGCTTCGCGTAAAGGCCTTGCGGAAGACCCTCGTAGCGGTCGAGCGCCGCCACGTCGGATAAAGCCAAGTCCCAAAGCACGCCATGCACTGCGGAGGAGGGATCGCGAACCGCGGTCAGCCAGCCCTCGCGCATGGCGGCCAGCCGATGCCGCTCGAGTCGGGCAAGCCCGAGGGCCTTAGAGCGGGGGCAGCGGCGCGCCATTACGCCGACGTCCATGTTGGAGCCGTAGGCGAAATAGAACGGCATCGCTAACCGCTCAGTCGCTCGACATTGTGGACGACGCTCTTGTCCCTCAGTTGCGACAAGACCGCATTGAGGTGCTGGATGTCACGCACCTGAAGATCGATGACGAAGCGCCGGAAGTCGGCGCCGCTAGGCGAGGTCGCGACGGAGTCGATATTTGCGCCATACTCCCCGATGGTCGTGGCGATAACACCGAGCGCGCCGGGCTCGTTCAAGAGGGTGACCACGATCTGAGTCGAATAGAGCGCCGCCGGCGCGTTCTCCAGGTCCCAACGCACGTCGAGCCAAAGCTCCGGCCGATCGTCGAATTCGGTGAGCGCAGGTGAATGGATCGGGTAGATGACGATGCCGTCTTCCTCGCGAACGCCGACGATGCGTTCGCCCGGCACCGCTCCGCCCTTGGGCGCAAACCTGACCGGCGTATCGAGGTCGATGCCGCGCAGCGGCAGCGCCCCGCTCGCGTCCGCTTCGCCTGGCACACGGAAGACGAGATCGGCCGCTTTCGGCAACCCGAACCAGCCGCTCTCGTTCTGAGGAACGGCCGGGCCCGGCCTGCGCTCGTCCTTGAAGTTCGGAAACACCGCGCGCACAACGTCGGTGGAGAAGATCTCGCCGCGCCCCACGCCGATGAAGACATCGTCGATCGAGGCGCGCGCCAGACGCGACAGCGCAGCCTTGAGCTTCGCTTCCGTAAACTTCTTGCCAGCTCGTTCGAACGCCCGCTCCACGATCTGGCGCCCAAGTCCGCCGAACTGCGCCTTCGCCGCCTCGCGCGTCGCCCGGCGAATGGCGGCGCGGGCGCGCCCCGTAACCACCACGCTATCCCAGGCCGCCGGCGGGGCGCCCCCTCGGCGCGCGAGATCAGCACTTCATCGCCGTTGTGCAATTCCGAGATCAGCGGCGCGATACGGCCATTAATCTTCGCGCCGACCGCGGAATTGCCGACGTCGGTATGGACCGCGTAGGCGAAGTCAATCGCCGTGGCGCCGCGGGGCAGCGCAATCAGCCGCCCCTTGGGGGTGAAGCAAAACACCTGGTCGTGAAACAGCTCGAGCTTGGTGTGTTCGAGGAATTTTTCCGAGTCATCGCTCGCGAGCGCCTCGATCGTTTGCCTCAATCCGCGGTAGGCTCGGCTCTCGCTTACCGCCAGCGCGTCGGCGCTCAGCCCCAAGTCTTTGTAGACGCCGTGCGCGGCGATGCCGTACTCGGCGACTTCATGCATCTCGTGTGTGCGGATCTGCAGTTCGACACGCTGGCTGCCCGGCCCAATCACCGTGGTGTGAATGGAACGATAGTCGTTCTGCTTCGGCGTTGAGATATAGTCCTTGAAGCGCCCAGGAACGCTCGGCCAAGTCGTATGCGCGACGCCGACGGCAGCGTAACACTCGGCGACCGTATCGACGAGAATGCGAAAACCATAGATATCGGACAACTGCTCGAAGGCGATTGAACGGCGCTCCATCTTGCGCCAGATCGAATAAGGTTGCTTCTGGCGGCCTTTCACCTCGACCTTGATGCCGCGGCGAGCGAATTGGTCGGTGAGCTCCGCCGCGATGCGGGCGATGATCGCGCCATTCTTGGTCTTCATAGCCTCAAGGCGCGTCACGATCAGCTTGTAGGCGTCCGGCATCAGGCAGCGGAAAGCAAGGTCTTCGAGCTCATTGCGCATGCTCTGCATGCCCATGCGGCCGGCAAGCGGACCATAGATGTCGAGCGTGTCCTGGGCGATGCGGACGCGCTTGTCCTCTGGCATGAACTGAAGGGTGCGCATATTGTGCAGGCGGTCGGCGAGCTTGACCAGCAGCACGCGCGCGTCGTCGGCGATGGCGAGCAAGAGCTTGCGGAAATTCTCCGCCTGTTCGGCGTGCTTGGTGACGAAATCGAGCCTGCCGAGCTTGGTCAGGCCGTCGACTAGCCCCCCGATCTCCTCGCCGAACGCCTCGTCAACTTGTTCGCGGGTAACCGTCGTATCTTCAATCGTATCGTGCAGCATCGCCGCCGCAATGGTGGCGTCATCGACCTTAAGCTCCGTCAGGATGGCCGCCACTTCGAGCGGATGGGAGAAATAGGGATCGCCAGACGCGCGCTTCTGGCTACCGTGGGCCTTCATCGCGAACACATAAGCGCGGTTCAGCAAATCCTCGTTGGCGTGAGGATTGTAGCGGCGGACCCGCTCCACCAATTCGTACTGCCGCATCATCGCCGGAAGCCGACCCAAACCGCGCCCCGCGCCGCCGATTTTGCCGTGGCGACGCCGGTGCGGTTCAACCAGGACGGATCGGCGTGAATGAATGAGGGCGGGCGGCGTTTCGCTCGTGTCGGCCGGACCCCGCTCTCACGCATAAGGCGCGAACTACGCCCAATCATCCGCCCCGACTGGCGCACGCGCAAGCTTTAATGTGAGCCGCGTTCAGCATCCGGTCCAGGGGGCCGAGCCCAAACGAAAAGCCCCGGAGCATTGGCTCCGGGGCTTGATAGTTTCAACTGATCTGCGGCCGATCAGAAGTAACGGGTGACGCGGAAACGACCGGCAAAGCCGCTGCTGTTGCCTTTCCAGTCCCCGGGCACGAAGACCGCGCCGCTCGCGCCGCCCAGGTTGTAAACAGTGCCGAGGAACCCGCTCGGCGCTGTCTGATTCGTGCTCTGATACATGAGTTCAAGATCGAAGTTCAGGTTGGTGACCGGGTTCCAGCCAAGGTCCGCGCCGACGATCCAGCTGAGCGCATGGGGTGACAGCGGCCCGTTCGCCGCTTGAGCAAGGAGGCAGCTTGGCAGCCCGATATTGCAGCCCCCGCCCATGTTGCTCCAGTTCAAGCCGAGGACCGAACCTTCCAGATCGACGTAGAACTGCGGCGTGAAGTGGTGCTCAAGCAACGCCAACACCGACCATGCTCTCGGGCTGGACCATTGATTGGTGACCGGGTTGAAGAACGCGTCCGCGCCCCACATCGGCTGGCCGTTGCCGTTGGTCTGGCCGTTCTCGCTCCACATCCCATCGTTAATACCCGAGTACAACATCGCGCTCTGGGTGTAGACGCCGCTTACGACGAGATCGTCTCCCGCGCCGAATGACGGCAGGTTGACCTTCACGCCAGCGTCGACGGCCCAACCGACCTTATTCTCCTGCCCGTTGCAGACCTGCGCGACAAGGGCGCCGCAGGCCGCGCCGACGACCGAGCCGTCGAAACCGTTCGCCATGACGTTGACGTTGTGGATCACGCCAGAAACCTGAGCCTCGCCCCACCCCTGCTTGACATGCAAGGCGCCAACGATGTCCGGCCATTTCTGGCCGCCATAGGTGATCTGCGACGGGTTGAACGTACCCGCTAGCGGGCCCGAATTGGTGTTGAAGTAGCCGCCGTTAAAGTCAGAGCCGCCACCCGACGCGCCTACGCCGCCAGAGGATTCTGCGGATAGCGTCGCCGTGAAGCCGCCGCCGAACGAGGCGGTATAGGCCATCAGCAATGGCTCATTGAAGCCTTTGCGGTCGGGGGAGAAGAAGTTGGCGTAGTTGTCGCCGCCGCCGATGAACGAGAAGAACGACTGCGCCTTACCAGCGGTGATGCCCGCCCAGGTCACATAGGCGACGTTGACATAGAAGATGTTGTTTGTCGGGTTGCCCTGAAGCGGGTCGAGCCCGTTCGAGACGTCGCCCTGGATCTCCGCATGCCCGATCAATGGGCCGTAGGCCGTGTTGGAGGCCACGTCGAGCGCCACGTTGGCCCGGGTCGACCAACCTGTATTATTGCGGTAGAAGTTCGTGTTCTCCTGAGCCGGGCTGGCTGCCAGCAGAACGCGCTGGGTGTTGCGATTATCGATCGCGCCTAGCGCCGAGATAGCGCCCGCAGCGCCAACCGGCACGCCGGTTATGGGCGCGCCGACGCCGGGTAGGCCACCGGTAAAGAGATCCCCCGCGGTGCCCCAATTGTACTGGGTGTTGGTGTTGCCGCCGACGAACTGAGCCGTGACGTAGCCTGAGATCTTCAGGCAGGTGTCGGAGCCCGGCAGGGTCCAGCCGGTGATGCCGCCGACGTTACAAACTCTAACGTATTCGACCGGCGCCGCCTTCCTGGTCGGAAGATCGGCCGCCTGCGCGCTGGCGACGGCGACGATCCCCGCGGCCGACCCCAGCAGAATGCTCTTCATGAGCGTCATTTTTCGACCTCCAGTTACGTATTGGGCGTCGGTTCTCTTCTCACCTTCGATTTCCGCGGCCCGCTTGCGGGCCGAATGCATCGAAGGCGGTCAGCCCCCTTGTCCCGTTTGACTTCCTGATCGTGGCGCTTGACCCTGCAAAAGCCGCCGACCCTCCGCGACCGGGAATCTCCCGCTCACCTGAGACACCATAGCTTCTCTAAATTTCGACACAATAAATTTTCTTCATAAAGCGGGCTTCAAGCGCCGTTTCCCGGACGATGTTGCATAATTGTCACTCGATTTCGCCCCAAACCTGCCTCAATCAATTCTCCTCAGATTTATCAATATCTTACGCGATAAATTGCAAACTCTGAGATCCCCGATCGGCCAGCGCTGCGGCCGGCTGGCGCCCCGGCGCCGGGCCTCCTGACAAGCCGGAGGCCTTTAAGGAATCGCCAAGATTCGACCGTAGTCTGGCCTGATTCGCTTCTGATGAAGGAGTGGGAGACGGCCCGCGATTGGCCAACGCGCAACCGACGGCGGCCTTCGCCGAATCGAGGGCAAGGGAAAGAGCGCCGGCCAGGCCGACCGAGGTTCGCCGCGTGTCCCGGGCGAAGACCCTATACTCGGGGTCCTCCCGATGACGATTTCATCGGCATGCGGTCTACTTCAAGCGGCAGATACAACCAAAGCGGGAATTCTTTCCCAATACGCGCTAGCAAAACGAAGCTCATGAGCCTAAACGCTAGTAAATTGGCTAGCGTTTACTAGTGTTTATTTTTGCGAAACGAGCCTTTTCAATGGGTTGCGGGTGATGTAAGTAAAAAAATCGGTTCCTCGTCCCGGCTCGCACGGGAGGTTGTGGGGCCAACGTTTCGAACAGCCACGGCGTGTCGTCTTCCGCTTATCTTTCGGCGAGCGAGAACGAGATTCCGACAAGAAGAACATATAGCACTAACTTTCTGATTCTGTCAATGAAATTCGCGGCTCTTATAGCGTTAGCTGTTGGACGGCTGATTGGCGCGACAAATCACCCTTGCCGTGATGGCCGGGCTTTGTCCCGGCCTCCACGCGAGCCGTCGCCAAGGCCGCCTCAATTTCAGACAATGGCAGCTATTTCATAGCTTTACGTGCCGAGGACCGATCTGCGCAGGTCTTTTTGCCGCCGCGCTTCGTCGATGGCCGGGACAAAGCCCGGCCATGACGTTGCTTCCCTCGCCGTGAAACAACAGCCAACGCTATAAGAGCCAAATTCGCAGAGAATTCGTGGCTCGTATGGCGTTGGCTGTGGCTCAGCCTCCGTGGCTGCGCAATAGCCCCTATGTCGTGATGGCCGCCCCGGACGATCCTGGCCAAGACCCAGGGGGATCGCGCGTGGATATCGCCGATACAGGGTCAGCAGCGAATACTCAAAAATAAGTGTTTATGAGTTATTGTTTAAGAAACGAGCTTTGCCGACAAACCTGACAGCGGCATACTTGACTCCGCGCGTGGTCACGAATTTGTGCCTAGCCGATCACGAATATGTGTCTGTTCGCTCACGCAGATGCGTTGATCGCCGTTCGGCGGCGCCGTGATAGCTAATTGCAATGCGTACCGAAAAACGGGCGCGGAGAAACTCCAATTCGCCAATTCTACTCGGCGAGATCGAGGAACGCGACAGCGTAATCGTGGTTGACGGCCAGGCCGATGCGCAAGTGGAGGCGAAGCAGAAAGTGGCGCCAGAACGATGGGCAATCATCTCTCGTCTTGCGTATTGAACGAGGAACCGAAGCCGGGAGGCGGCAGTCTCGTTCTGGTCGTTGAGGACGACCCCGAACTCGCGGAGGAAATTCGTCTCGACCTGGAGGCGGGCGGTCATCCGGTCCAGGTCGCAGACACGTTGACGGAGGGGCTTCGCGCGGCCCGCTCAGGGCACGCGGCCGCCCTAGTCATCGATCGAATCTTGGAGGGTGAGGACGGATTTTCGATCATCGAAGCGTTGCGCGGCGAGGGAAACTCGATCCCCGCGCTGGTCCTCGGCGGGCTCACGTCCGTCGATGAACGAATTGCGGGATTGAAAGCCGGGTGCTATTATTTGGCCAAACCATTCAATGTTCACGAGCTGACCGCGCGCGTCGAGTTCCTCTTGCGCCTAGGCGGCGACCTGGGCATCGTCCGGCTCAGGGTGGGCGATCTGGAAATGGACTTGATCGATAGAACAGTCAGATACGAGGGCAAGCTCGTCGACCTGGTTCCGAGGGAATTCAAGCTGCTCGAATACTTTATGCGCCGCCCCGGCGAAACCGTCACGCGAGCAAAGCTGCTCGAGGACGTTTGGAATTTCCAGCCCCCTGCGTACACCAATGTCGTCGACGTGCAGATCGGCAATTTGCGCCGTAAGCTCGATCCGACCGGCAATCGGCGCGTCATCGTCTCCGTCAGGTCGGTCGGCTTCAAATTGAACGCGGATCACTGAGGGCTTTCGTCTCGCTCTCGCTCCTCAACAAACTAGGCGGGGCTCTGCCTCCTCCGGCCGAGCGCTTTTGCGCGCATACCGCCGCCGGCTAGCGCGGCGCACGCCAAACGGCGCAACAATAGCGCGGGGTCAGATGGATTTGCTGCGCAGAAAAGGCCAGTGCAAACGAAAAGCCCCGGAGCATTGGCTCCGGGGCTTGATAGTTTCAACTGATCTGCGGCCGATCAGAAGTAACGGGTGACGCGGAAACGACCGGCAAAGCCGCTGCTGTTGCCTTTCCAGTCCCCGGGCACGAAGACCGCGCCACTCGCGCCGCCCAGGTTGTAAACAGTGCCGAGGAACCCGCTCGGCGCTGTCTGATTCGTGCTCTGATACATGAGTTCAAGATCGAAGTTCAGGTTGGTGACCGGGTTCCAGCCAAGGTCCGCGCCGACGATCCAGCTGAGCGCATGGGGTGACAGCGGCCCGTTCGCCGCTTGAGCAAGGAGGCAGCTTGGCAGCCCGATATTGCAGCCCCCGCCCATGTTGCTCCAGTTCAAGCCGAGGACCGAACCTTCCAGATCGACGTAGAACTGCGGCGTGAAGTGGTGCTCAAGCAACGCCAACACCGACCATGCTCTCGGGCTGGACCATTGATTGGTGACCGGGTTGAAGAACGCGTCCGCGCCCCACATCGGCTGGCCGTTGCCGTTGGTCTGGCCGTTCTCGCTCCACATCCCATCGTTAATACCCGAGTACAACATCGCGCTCTGGGTGTAGACGCCGCTTACGACGAGATCGTCTCCCGCGCCGAATGACGGCAGGTTGACCTTCACGCCAGCGTCGACGGCCCAACCGACCTTATTCTCCTGCCCGTTGCAGACCTGCGCGACAAGGGCGCCGCAGGCCGCGCCGACGACCGAGCCGTCGAAACCGTTCGCCATGACGTTGACGTTGTGGATCACGCCAGAAACCTGAGCCTCGCCCCACCCCTGCTTGACATGCAAGGCGCCAACGATGTCCGGCCATTTCTGGCCGCCATAGGTGATCTGCGACGGGTTGAACGTACCCGCTAGCGGGCCCGAATTGGTGTTGAAGTAGCCGCCGTTAAAGTCAGAGCCGCCACCCGACGCGCCTACGCCGCCAGAGGATTCTGCGGATAGCGTCGCCGTGAAGCCGCCGCCGAACGAGGCGGTATAGGCCATCAGCAATGGCTCATTGAAGCCTTTGCGGTCGGGGGAGAAGAAGTTGGCGTAGTTGTCGCCGCCGCCGATGAACGAGAAGAACGACTGCGCCTTACCAGCGGTGATGCCCGCCCAGGTCACATAGGCGACGTTGACATAGAAGATGTTGTTTGTCGGGTTGCCCTGAAGCGGGTCGAGCCCGTTCGAGACGTCGCCCTGGATCTCCGCATGCCCGATCAATGGGCCGTAGGCCGTGTTGGAGGCCACGTCGAGCGCCACGTTGGCCCGGGTCGACCAACCTGTATTATTGCGGTAGAAGTTCGTGTTCTCCTGAGCCGGGCTGGCTGCCAGCAGAACGCGCTGGGTGTTGCGATTATCGATCGCGCCTAGCGCCGAGATAGCGCCCGCAGCGCCAACCGGCACGCCGGTTATGGGCGCGCCGACGCCGGGTAGGCCACCGGTAAAGAGATCCCCCGCGGTGCCCCAATTGTACTGGGTGTTGGTGTTGCCGCCGACGAACTGAGCCGTGACGTAGCCTGAGATCTTCAGGCAGGTGTCGGAGCCCGGCAGGGTCCAGCCGGTGATGCCGCCGACGTTACAAACTCTAACGTATTCGACCGGCGCCGCCTTCCTGGTCGGAAGATCGGCCGCCTGCGCGCTGGCGACGGCGACGATCCCCGCGGCCGACCCCAGCAGAATGCTCTTCATGAGCGTCATATGTGACCTCCAGTTCAATGTTGTGGGCGTCGGGTTGGTTTTCGCCTCGCTGCCAATTCGTCCGGATGTCGGCGCATTGCCCCAGCAAGTCGTCGGCCCCAGCTGCGATCGGGAATCGTCACCCGCGCAGTTGACCATACGCTTATTCCGCCCTCTCTCAACTAAGGTTTGGCTTTAAATCGCCTAACGAACGCCATTATTTCTTCAGTGTTGCAGAACCAGCACAAATTATTCAATAAACCATACTTTATATAGCTCACTTCATAAATCAAAATTTAGACACTCGGGGATCTTATGTTAGATTATATTGAACCACCTTTTATGAATTATTATTAATAAGCCCAGCCTTAAACTCCAATCAAGTCTGTCGATCAGCCAGACCCAGATCCTCCCCCGCCCAAACCTTTGGGGACGCGCGCCAGCCGACTTGGACCCAATCGAACCAAGTTTGGGGGGAAATTCGCCCAAAAGCGGTGGAATCCATCTGCGCCAGGAATCGCCGGTCACGTCCGGACCGAAGATTTGCGCCTTTCCGCTCGGCGCTACTGCCCGCCGGCCGCATCCTGCGTTGACAACGCATGCGCCCTCGGGCTAGCTCGAAAGCGTCAGTCGAAGACACTTCGCGGAAGAGTCCGGCGTTTTTCTCGCCGGCGCCGACGGCGCAACCGCCCCGGAAACGCTCAGGCACTAGGGACCGCGCAAGTGATGACGCTCTGGAAAGAGGCGCCCGCCCATTGAGGCGTTCGCCCACCGACGGGGGTAACCGTTTAGAAGCGGGAAATCTCTCAGGTCATCGGACAGAGGGGGCGTTCGCCAGCGTTAGGGCCGCATCATCGCGGCTTTGCGCGGCGGCGGGCGCTTACTCACGACCGGCTGGGCCCATGACCGAAGCCTCGACCTTGAAGACGCCGCTCCACGCTCTGCATGTCGAGCTCGGCGCGCGCATGGCGCCGTTCGCTGGCTACGACATGCCGATCCAATATCCCACCGGAGTGCTCGCCGAGCACCTCCACACGCGCAGAGCCGCCGGGCTGTTCGACGTCTCGCATATGGGTCAGGCGCTCATCGAGGGCGCGGACCATGCTGCGGTTGCCGGCTTTCTCGAATCGGTCTGCCCCGCCGACTTTCTCAACCTCGCGCCAGGACGGCAGCGTTACACCCAACTGCTCAACGAAAGCAGCGGGATCGTCGACGACCTCATGGTCACGCGCCCACCCGCCGCCGCCGGAACGTTAAGGATTATCGTCAACGCGGCGCGCAAGGCGGTCGACTTCGCCCTTATTCGCCATCGCCTGCCTGCGGGCGTCCGGCTGACGCCGCTTCCCGAAGCGGCGCTGATCGCGCTTCAGGGCCCTCTTGCGGCGGCGACCTTGGCGCGTCTCTCTCCGGGAGAGGGGCTCGAGACGATGGCCTTCATGAGCGCGCGGGCCACGCGAATAGCCGGCTCGGAGACCTTCGTCTCCCGCTCAGGCTACACGGGCGAAGACGGATATGAGATCTCGCTCCCTTCGTCGCAGGCCGACAGCTTCGCCCGCGTTCTTCTGAGCCAGCCCGACGTCGCGCCGATCGGACTTGGCGCGCGCAATTCGCTGAGGCTGGAGGCTGGCCTCTGCCTCTACGGGCACGAGCTCGACGAGACGGTGGACCCGATTGAAGCGGGCCTCGCGTGGTCGATTCAAAAGCGCCGGCGCATCGAGGGCGGCTTTCCCGGCGCCAAGCGGATTCAAGAAGCGCTCGCGAATGGGCCGGACCGTCAGCGCGTGGGCCTGCGGCCGGATGGCCGCGCGCCGGCGCGTGAGGGGGCGGAGGTCGTCTCAGTGGACGGCGCCCCGATCGGCGTCGTCACCTCCGGCGGCTTCGGGCCCAGCGTCAACGGGCCAATCGCGATGGGCACTGTCGCCCGCGGCCATACGGCGGTCGGGACGCCGCTCAATCTCATGGTGCGCGGCAAGCCCTTGAGCGCACGCGTTGTCACGCTGCCCTTTTATCCCCACGCCTATTATCGCGGTTGAGCAAGGAGACGCATGGTGCCGGAGATCCACTACACCAAGGACCACGAATACATTCGCGTCGAAGGCGAGGACGGCGTCGTTGGCATCAGCGAGCACGCGCAGCTGCAACTTGGCGATGTCGTCTTTGCCGAAGCGCCGCCGATCGGCAAGAAGCTCAAAAAGGGCGATGCCGCGGCGGTGGTCGAGAGCGTCAAGGCGGCGAGCGACGTGTTCGCGCCCGCTTCTGGCGAGGTCGTCGCCGTCAATTCCGAAGTCGAATCGACGCCCGGCCTCATTAACGAGGATGCGCTTGGGCGGGGCTGGCTCTTTCGCCTCAAGCTCGCCGACCCGAGCGAACTCGCCGGCCTCATGGACGAGGCCAGTTACGCCGAATACCTCAAGACTCTGGACTGACCACATGCGCTACCTGCCGCTCGATGCGAGCGAACGCGAAGCGATGCTGACCCGCATCGGCGTCCCGGACATTGAAGCTTTGTTCGCCGACATTCCCGCCGACAAGCGCCTTCCCGGCCTTCTCGGCATGCCGCTGCGAATGAGCGAGATGGCCGTCGAGCGGGCGATGACGGCGATCGCGGGTCGCAGCGTCGCCGCGGGATCGGTTCCGTTTTTTTTGGGCTCCGGCGCCTATCGGCGCCACATTCCGGCGACAGTCGATCATCTCATCCAGCGTTCCGAGTTTCTCACCAGCTACACGCCCTACCAGCCGGAGATCGCGCAAGGGACGCTGCAGGTCCTGTTCGAGTTCCAGACCCAGGTCGCGGCCCTGACCGGCATGGAGGTCGCGAACGCCTCGATGTACGACGGTTCGACCGCGTGCGGCGAGGCGATGCTGATGGCTCATCGCCTGACGCGTCGCAATCGGTCGGTCATTTCCGGCGCGCTGCATCCGCAATATGCCGACGTCTGCGCGACCTTGGCGCATATGGCGGGCGACAGAATCGTCCGCTTAGCCCCGGATCTCAAGGCGAGCGAAGAGCTCGTCGCGGCGATCGACGCCGAGACGAGCTGCGTGATCGTGCAGTCGCCCGATTTCTTCGGCAATCCGCGCGACCTCGCGCCAATTGCCGCCGCGGCGCGCGCGCACGGCGCGCTCTTGATTGCGGTCTTCACTGATCCGGTCGCCCTCGCGGCCGTGCGCTCGCCGGGCGAGATGGACGCCGACATTGCGGTGGGGGAAGGTCAGGGACTCGGCAACGCGCTCAATTTCGGCGGCCCCTACGTCGGCCTGTTCGCGACGCGGGCTAAAAACGTGCGCCAGATGCCGGGACGTCTCGCCGGGGAAACGGTCGACGCAGAGGGACGGCGCAGCTTCGTGCTGACGCTGTCTACGCGCGAGCAGCACATCCGGCGCGAGAAGGCGACGAGCAACATTTGCACCAATTCGGGCCTCTGCGCGCTCGCCTTCTCGATTCATCTGACCTTGCTCGGCGGCGTGGGACTCGAACGCCTGGCGAGAGCGAATCACGTGAACGCGATTGAGCTCGCTGAGAGGCTCTCAGCGATTCCATCGGTCGAGGTGATCAACACCCATTTTTTCAATGAGTTCGTCATGCGCACACCCCGGCCGGCCGCCGAGCTGATCGAGGCTTTGGCTAAGCGGGGAGTGATCGGCGGATTGCCGGTCTCACGGCTTTTGCCCGGCGCCGGGCTCGACGATTGCATCGTCGTCGCGAGCACTGAGACCAATACCGACGAAGACCGCGTGGCTTATGCGCACGCGCTCACCGACTGCTTGCAGTGAAGCCTTAAGAGGGAGCGCGTCCGCATGAACGTTCAAGGTCGGCCGACCCGCCCCGAGACCGCCGCCGCCCCTCTGGGGGAGACCTTCACGGGCAACCGCGGGCTCAACATGGAGGAAGCGCTCATCTTCGAGACCGGGCGCTTCGATGCGACCGGAGTCGACATCGACGAGCCGCCCTCATTCCAATCGAGACTGGGCCAGCACGCCCGCCAAAGCGCGGCCCGATTACCCGGCCTCACCGAGCCAGAGGCGATCCGGCATTATGTGCGCCTGTCGCGCAACAATTACTCCATCGACGCAGGAATCTATCCCCTGGGCTCGTGCACGATGAAGCACAATCCCCGCCTTAACGAGAAGATGGCGCGCCTGCCCGGATTCGCCGATGTCCATCCACTGCAGCCGGTGTCGACGGCGCAGGGCGCGCTCGAGGTTGTTGAAGCGCTCTCCGACGCGTTGCTGACGATGACAGGCATGGACGCGATCGCGATGTCGCCAAAGGCCGGCGCGCACGGCGAGCTCTGCGGAATGATGGCGATCAAGGCGGCGATCGAGGCTCGCGGCGAGGGAGAGACGCGGCGGGTCGTGCTGGTTCCCGATTCCGCCCATGGCACGAACCCCGCGACGGCGGCGCTGATCGGGTATTCCGTGCGCTCCATACCGGCGAGCGAGGACGGGATAGTCAGCGTCGAGGCCGTGCGGAGCGCGCTCGCGCCCGATGTCGCGGCGATCATGCTGACCAATCCCAACACCTGCGGGCTGTTCGAGCGCGAGATCGTCAGCATCGCCGATGCGGTTCACGAGGCGGGAGCCTATTTCTATTGCGACGGCGCGAATTTCAACGCTATCGTCGGCAAGACGCGCCCAGGCGATCTCGGCGTCGACGCCATGCACATCAATCTGCACAAGACGTTCTCGACGCCGCATGGCGGGGGCGGCCCCGGAGCAGGCCCGGTCGCACTGTCGTCGCGTCTTGCGCCTTACGCGCCGGTTCCGTTCGTCAAGCGCGAAGGCGGAGCGCTTCGGCTGGTCGAGCATGTGGGGGCAAGCAAATCGTTCGGGCGCATGTGCGCCTTCCACGGACAGATGGGGATGTTCGTGCGCGCTCTCAGTTTCATTCTGTCGCATGGCTCTGACGGGCTCAGGCAGGCGTCGGAAGATGCGGTCTTGTCCGCCAACTATATTCGCGCCTCGCTCAACGATGTGATGAGCGCGCCGTTCGGCGATCGGCCCTGCATGCATGAGGCTTTGTTCGACGACCGCTGGCTCAAGGACACCGGGCTCACGACGCTCGACTTCGCCAAGGCGATGATCGACGAGGGCTACCATCCGATGACAGTCTATTTTCCGCTCATCGTGCATGGCGCGATGCTGATCGAGCCGACGGAATCCGAAGTCCAAGGCAAGTCTCGATCTGTTCGTCATGACATTGCGCGATCTCGCTCTCGCCGCAAAGGCAGGCGAGCGTGAGCGTTTCCAGTCGGCGCCGGTTCATGCGCCGCGCCGCCGGCTCGACGAGACCCGCGCCGCCCGGCAGCCGGTGCTGCGCTGGACGAGACCTCAGCCTGCTCGATCTTCCCTATGACGCGGATAAGGCTCTAGACTGCCGGCGACGATCGCTCCGCTCGCGCCAAAGGACTGAGTCTTCATGTCATCCGGTCTGATCCGTTTCGCTGTCGCGAGCTTTCTTGTCGCCGCCGCCGCTATGGCTTCCCAGGCCTGCTTTGCCCAGCAAACTCCCGCTGCGCCAGCGGCTCCGGCGCCAACCGCCCCCTCGCCTGCGCCTCAAGCTCCGCCAGCCGCCCAGGCGCCGGCGGCTCCCTCCGCCAAGCCCGCCGAAGCGCCCTCCGCGACAAATCCTGCGCCCGCCGCTCCGGGCGCGGCGCAATCCCCCGAACCGGCACAATCAAGCGAAGGGTCAACCGGCGAAGCGGTCGATCTCCCGGCGCGGCCATTCGCCTATATCGAAGGCAAAGCCGAAAAGGACGAAATCTACAGCGCCATTCTCAATTCGCTGAGCGTGGTCAAGCGTGAGATGGACAAGGCGAACATCACCCCAGCGGGCCGACCGCTCGCCGTCTTCGTCGAATCCGACGATACCGGATTCAAATATCACGCGGGCTATCCGTTGGCCGCAGCCCCCGAAGGCAAATCGAGCCTCTCCAACTCAGTCAAGATCGGACAGACGCCGAGCGGCAAGGCGATGCGCTTCGAGCATCAGGGCGCGTATGGCGACATTGACGCCACCTATGACGCGATCACGGCCTATCTCGACGACAAGGGAATCGACGCGCAGGACACCTTCATCGAGGAATACGCGAACGACGTGAAGGACCCGGACGATCCGACGCTGCAAGTCAATATTTATGTGCTGCTGAAGTGACGCGCCGCGCCTCCAGAGACAGGTTGCCTCCCCTACTGCGCCGCCTCAGCCGTCGCTGTCAGTGCGGCTGCGCCGGTCTCGAACTGGAGGCGCGCCAACCGCGCGTAGAGGCCGTTCGCGGCCATCAGCGAAGCGTGCGCGCCTTCCTCGACCAAGCGCCCCGCCTCAATGACAAGGATGCGGTCCGCGTTGACGATCGTCGCGAGCCGGTGGGCGATCACCAGGGTCGAGCGACCCTTCATCAGCGTTTCGAGCGCGCCCTGGACCAAGGTTTCGCTCTCCGCGTCGAGAGCCGAGGTCGCTTCGTCCAAAAGCAGCACCGGCGCGTTTTTCAGGATGGCGCGGGCGATGGCGATGCGCTGGCGCTCTCCGCCCGACAACGTGGTGCCGCGCTCGCCTAACAGCGTATCGTAACCCTGCGGCAGGGCGGAGATGAAGCCGTCCGCCGCCGCTTGCTTCGCCGCGGCGATGACCGCCTCGCGGGTCGCGCCCGGCGCGCCATAGGCGATGTTGTCGGCCACGCTCGCGCCGAAGATGAACGCGTCCTGCGGCGCCAGCGCGATTTCGGCGCGAAGGTCGGCGGGATCGAGCCGCGAGATGTCGACCCCGTCGAGCATGACCGCGCCGCCCGTGGTGTCGTAGAACCTCAGCGCCAGCTGGAACAGCGTCGATTTGCCGGCACCCGAGGGGCCGACGATGGCGACAGTCTCCCCCTGCGCGACGCGGAAGCTCACGTCGCGCAGGGCGGCGTCGTCCTCGCGCCCGGGATAGGCGAATGAGACATTGCGGAATGCGAGCTCGCCGCGGACAGGCTTTAAGAGCTTGAGCGGCTCAGCGGGCGCGACGATGCGCGCCTTGACCGCGAGGATCTCGCCGATACGCCCGGCGGCGCCGGCGGCCTGCGAGACTTCGTTCCACACTTCCGACAACTGCCCAAGCGCGCCGGCGCCGAATACGGCGAACAGCACGAACTGCGACAGCGCCCCACTGGTCATCCGATGGGCGATCACTTCCTGCGCGCCGAGCCAAAGCACGACAACGACGCTGCCAAAAGCGAGGAACAGCGCCGCTGCGGTGACGAGCGCACGCGCTTGGGCCATCGCTCGCGCCGCCTCATAGGCGCCGAAGGCGGCTTCGCGATAGCGGCCAGCCGTAAATCGCTCCGCCAGGAACGATTGCATGACGCGCACCGCCGACAGGCTCTCGGTTGCAAAGGCGGTCGCGTCCGCGAGCCTGTCCTGCGCCCGGCGGGACCGCTCCCGCACCGAGCGTCCGGCCGCATAGAGCGGCAGCACAATGACCGGAATAGCCGCCAGCACGAAGGCGGAGAGCTTCGGGCTCGTCACCACCATCATCACGATCGCGCCGACGAACAGGAACAGGTTGCGCAAAGCGAGCGACGCCGAGGCTCCGAACGTCGCCTTGAGCTGCGTCGTGTCGGCGGAGAGGCGAGAGGCGATGTCGCCGGTCTTCTCCGAGTCGAAGAAGCTTGGATCGAGCCGGGTGAGGTGGGTGAAGAGATCGGCGCGAAGGTCGGCGACCACGCGCTCGCCTAGCGTCATCACCAGGTAATATCGCGCGCCCGACGCCAGAGCGAGCACTGCGACGACGCCGATCATGGCGAGAAAATAGGCTCGGATGAGGCTGGCGTCGGAGTCGGAAAATCCATAGTCGATCATCCGCCGGACCGCGATGGGCACGACGAGCGTCGCGCCTGAAGCGATGGCCAGCGCAATTAGCGCCAGCGCAATCCGCGTACGGTGGACGAAGGCGTAAGGCGCAAGCGGCTTCAAGGCGCCAAGCGAGACGCGAGACCTCTTACTGCCGGCGTCGGCGGATGACATTGCGCGATCGGCTCCTCGGGGTACGGCGCTTTAGGAACCGGTTTTTCGCTGAAATCAAGGCGGCCGGAAAGCGAGCTCAAGCGCCGACCGCCGTTTGGGATCTGACTTGCGTCAATGGGCCGCGGGCGCTATAGGAGCGCCAATCGAAAGAGCCGCCGGACCTCCGGACGGCTCTTTGCTTGTTTTGCCCGAGATCTCGACGATGAAGTCCGACATTCACCCGAATTACCACATGATCAAGGTTGTCATGACCAATGGCGTCGAGTTCATGACGCGCTCAACCTATGGCGAAGAGGGCGCGACGCTGAACTTGGACATCGATCCGAACACTCATCCGGCCTGGACCGGCGGATCGCAGCAACTCGTCGATCGCGGCGGGCGATTGTCGCGCTTCAACACCCGCTTCGGCGGTCTCGGCATCGGCGGCAAGAAGTAGGCTCCGGAATCCCTTCTCTCCGCGCGCGGAGAGAAGGTGGCGCGAAGCGCCGGATTAGGGGCGACTCGGATCTCCGCCGTGTGGCGCCGCCCCTCACTCCTGCCCCTCTCCCAGAGGGAGAGGAGGGGTTTTCAATCTTCGAACGCTTGTGACTTGGCCGCCGCCATGGGTCGCGATGCGGACGCGCGCTTGCATGAGCGGCTCGCTGACTGTCTTCATGTGCCATCCGTTGGCGTGAAGCAGGGTTAAGGGATCGCGCATGATCCCGACATGGCCTTTCCAGAATACGAGATCGCCGCGCTTAAGCGGCGCCTCAGAATCGTCGATGGGAAGCGGCTCACCTAACGCCGCCTCCTGCATGTCGCTGTTGCGGGGCGAGGCGACGCCAGCGGCGGTCATCGCCGTCTGCACCAGGCCTGAGCAGTCGATGCCCTCCGAGGTCCGGCCACCCCAGAGATATGGTGTTTCGAGAAAGCGTTCGGCGACCGCGACAACGTCAGGTTCGCGCGCGCCCAACTCGGCCAGGCAGCGCGACCACAGATAAAGCCCCTCCTCCGAGACCGCGAAGTCCCCCTCGCCGCCCACGATCCTGAGTCGCGCGCCGAGCGAGAGCGCCATGCGCGGCTTGAGCTTGATGGAGGGGCCGGGATAGGCGTGCGCGCGCAGCGCGGCGACCCGATGCGTTGGCGCGGTTGGAGCGCCCAGCGAGGCCGCCGGCAGATAGCCGACGTACTGGTCACGCTCGAGTTGGGCCCACGCCCAGCCGTCGCTCTCGCCATAGACCTTGACGGTCTCCCCGAAGAGGGCTTCGGTCTCGAGCGGCGCGTTCGGATCAGGCCTTCGCCTCAGCGGCGCGCTCGCCATGACGACTTGCGCGGCGCGCCCCTCGACGTAGCGGGGCGCCTCAACCCGGCCACGCAGATGAGCTGCGGCGAGGTCGGCGCGGACAGGGGTCAATCGGCGGTCGAATGGGGCTGAGGGCACGGCCGACGGTTAACACGGCGGCTGACCGAGGGCGACGGGAATAGGCGCTTCTTTGCCGATCTCGTCTATGAGGAGTAACCTTGCAGAAAAGGAAGATCGCATCCGATGAACGTCCTTGCCGACCGACAGGACAATTTCCGGGCGCCCCTCGATCCTTACGGCGCCGTGACACACGAGGTGATCAACCAACCGGTCGAACTCGTCGACTATAACCTCTACGATTCCGATGCAGCGCTGAAGGAGGCGGTTCAGCGCGAAGGCGCCGGCTGGGCCAGCAATACGCTCGGCGCTTTTGGCGCCCGCGCCGGGTCGGCCGAATTTTTGGAGCTCGGCGCGCTGGCGAACAAGAACCCGCCCGAGCTCGACACGCATGACCGCTACGGCCGGCGGGTCGACCTCATCCGCTTCCATCCGTCCTATCATGCGCTCATGAAGGCGGCGATCGAGGAAGGCTTGCATTCGTCGCCCTGGACCGAGCCGCGCGAGGGCGCGCATGTGGCGCGGGCCGCGCGCTACTACGTGCAGACCGAGGTCGAGGCCGGCCACGGCTGCCCGATCACCATGACCTTCGCCGCGACGCCCTGCCTCAAGTTGCAGGGAGACCTGGCGGAGCAATGGCTGCCGAAGATTCAGGCGCGCGTCTACGATCCGCGCAATGTTCCCGCCGAGCAAAAGCAGGGCGTGACGATCGGCATGGCGATGACCGAGAAGCAAGGCGGCTCGGACGTGCGCGCCAATACGACGCGCGCGATCCCCGGCGGGGCCGAGGGCCCAGGACGCGCCTACGAACTCGTCGGCCACAAGTTCTTCGTCTCGGCGCCGATGTGCGACGCGTTCCTGGTGCTCGCGCAGGCGCAGGGCGGGCTCTCGTGCTTCCTTGTCCCGCGCTGGCGTCCTGACGGAACGAAGAATCCGCTGCAGATCATCCGCCTCAAGCGCAAGATGGGCAATGTCTCGAACGCATCGAGCGAAACGGAGCTGCGCGGCGCGCTGGGCTTTCTGGTCGGGGCGGAGGGCCGCGGGGTGGCGACGATCATCGAGATGGTCGCCATGACGCGCTTCGACTGCATGATCGGCTCCTCCGCCGGCATGCGGATGGCGGTCTCGCAGGCGATCGACCATTGCCGGCAACGCAAGGCGTTCGGCGCGCTCTTGATCGACCAGCCGATCATGACGGCGGTGCTCGCCGACCTTGCGATCGAGGCCGAGGCTGCGCTGACGCTCACCATGCGCATCGCCCGCGCGCTCGATCATCGCGACGACGGCCACGAGGACGCGCTGGTGCGCTTAGGCTCCGCGATCGGCAAATACTGGATCTGCAAGCGGACGCCCGGCCACGCCTATGAAGCGCTGGAATGTCTCGGCGGCTCGGGGATGATGGAGGATAGCCCGATGCCGCGCCTCTATCGCGAGGCGCCGGTCAATGCGATCTGGGAGGGGAGCGGCAACGTCCAGTGCCTCGACATCGCCCGCGCGATCCAGCGTTCGCCGCAGACGCTTCAAGCCTATTTCGCGGAACTCTCCACGGCGAAGGGTGAGAGCGCCGCGCTCGACCGCCATATCGCGAAGCTCAAGGCCGACCTGCGGGACCTCAGCGATTTTGAAACGAGGGCGCGCGATCTCTGCGATCGGCTCGCGGTTGGGTTACAGGCAACGGCGCTCATTCGCGCCGGCTCGCCGGTCGCCGAGGCCTTTTGCCGCTCACGGCTGGAGATGACGGGCGCACACAATTGGGGCGCGCTGACTGGCGTCGACACGAAGGCGATCGTGAAGCGCGCCGCGCCGAGGTAATCGGCACCCCTCATCCGGCGCCATAGCACCGTCGAAAGACGGGCGTCTTTCGACGCCCTATCGGGCCACCTTCTCCCCGAGGGAGAAGGGATCCTCGTTTCCGCAATTTGCGAGTCCGAATAGAGCCTTATCAAGGACTTGCGGCGTGATTTGCGAGTCACTCCGGCTTGGGCCTTCGAGCGCCCGCGGACGCTCGAAGGGCGGCGAGAGCCGAGGCGCCTCGAGTTCCTCGCGCGGCCGGGGAACAGCAGCAAATCCGTGATAGCGGTCGAGCTCGCGAACGATCCTGACCACGCGATCGACCGCCTCGAAGTTAGTTCCCAAGTCGGAATTGTGCATCGCGCTATAGGTTACGAGCAGCGCCTCGTTTAGGCGGCTCACCTGGAGCGCGAGGAACTCGGCCGGGGGCTGCGGCATACGCTCAGCGAGGATCTCCCGAACGATATTGCGCATCCGCTTGAGCGAAAGACCTTCTTGCACGGCGATCTCGGGAATCGAAACGCCGCGATTGAGCAAGCTGACGACCCGCTGTTCACGCTCGGCCTTTTCCAGCCGGGTAGCTCTCCGCGGCGCAAGGGACCGGTCGCAGCGAACGAATTCACGGGGAGGGACCTCAGAATTCGGCTTTGGCGTTTCGCTCGTTGTCATGAGAACAAAGATAGAACAACACGTGCGGCTTGGCAAGAAAATGTCGCGGTGTGAAGGCGGCGAGTTTTGCCCCCGCCGCTGTGGGCGGGTGTGCCGCAGCTTCGGACCGCTTTAGCCCTGCATTGAGCTGGCGCTGGCGGGTGGCGCGGCGTTCTGCGTCGTCCTGAAAACGCTGGTTGCCGCGGACGACTTTAGGCCGATGACCGCCCTCACAACGGGCCTCGGGGAAAAACATTACACGGCGCCTCGCGCATTCACGTAGAGGGCGTAGAGACCGTGGCCGCAGGCCATGAAAAGGCGGTTTCTTTGGCGGCCGCCAAAGCAAAGATTGGCACACCGCTCGGGCAGCGCGATGCGGCCGATCGGTTGACCCTCGGGATCGAAGATCATCACTCCGTCGAGCTGCGTGTCTCCCATCCCCCAACCGGCCCAAATATTTCCGTCCATATCGCAACGAAAACCATCCGGCGTGCCGGGGCCGGCGTCGATCAGCACCCGGCTAGCTCCGAGAGAGCGCCCATCGATCACATCGAACACCCGGATCTTGCGGTTCGGGACCGCGCGGGATTCGACCACATAAAGATGCTTCTCGTCGGGCGAAAAGCAGAGTCCGTTGGGCCCCGCGACGTCGTCGGCCATGATCGCTGCCTGGCCCGTCAACGGGTCCACGCGATAGACGTTAGGGTTCAATTCCGGCTCGGCCACCGTTCCCTCGTAGAAAGAGCCAAGGCCGAACGGAGGATCGGTAAACCAGATTCCCCCGTCAGAGCCGACAACGACATCGTTCGGAGAGTTGAGCCGCTTGCCCTGAAAACGGTCGATGATGACGGTGATCGACCCGTCGTGCTCGGTGCGCGTCACGCGACGCGCGCTGTGTTCGCAAGTGATGAGCCGACCCGCACCATCGCGCGTGTTGCCGTTGGCGTTGCCGGATGGATGACGGAAGACCGAAACGGCGCTCGTCGTCTCATCCCATTTCAGAATTCGATCGTTCGGGATATCGCTCCACAAGAGACACCGAGCGTCCCCGAACCAAACTGGCCCCTCGCCCCAGCGCGTGCCCGAAGCCAGCTTCTCGACGCTCGCGTTGAACAGTCGATATTTGGCGAACTTCTGATCGAGGATGTGAACCGCCGGATCGGGGTAGATTGATGACAGGGGTCCACTTGATCCGATGTCGAGCATCATGGCTCCCTCCCTCCCCGATTGACCTGGACTGCGGACAATTTTGTGCAGCCTTCAGTTTACGTCGCCTTCCGCAAGGACAAGCTGGCGATGGACGCTCGACTTGAGCATGCGCCGGCCCGTTGGCTTCGAATTCGTGACGCCGGAACTTCGCCTTTGGCCCGAAATCGGCCCAACGGATTGGAGTTTAACCTCGGGTCGAGGAGACTCCCGAATGCGCCGCTGCGCCCTTGTCGCGTCAATGCGGTGCTCCTTGATCCTTCCCTCGCCTCACCGCCGGAACATCCAGGAGGCGTCCAGCTCTTGCCAAGCGCCGGCTCCGCGCGCCGCTCAGGCCAAATTGCCCTCGGCTCCGGGCTCTTCCACCAGTTCCTCCAATTCCGCCATCGTTTGTTCGACGGTCCGATGGTGCGGCTCCTCGTACCACACGGAAGCGACCCTCTCGATGTCGCTCGAGCTCACGCTGACATAAGTGACATGCGGCCGTTGCGATTCCAGAAACTCATTGATGTCGTCTTCCAGCGATTGGATTGGCGTGGCCGCGGCCACGGAAAACAGCTTCACCCGCATTGTTGAACTCCGATAGGGCTCGGGCCAAGGGTTTCCTTTTCGCAGCAGAGAGCGCACCCTCCAAGCCTGTTTTTGGTCCGCCTGGTTTTGAGTTTCACGGGAACGATTGAACGCGCCGGGCGTTTTGAGCCCTTGTCCTCCCGAGGATTGCTTTGATGAAATTGTTTCGCTGCCAGGTTTGCGACAACATCATTTATTTCGAGAATCCGACATGCGGGCGGTGCGGCCATCGGCTCGCCTATGTTCCGGAGCTCGAAGTCATGGCCGCGCTCGAGCCCGCGAACGGCGAAGGCTGGACGCTCCTGGCGGGCTCGGGTGGGCCGCGCCGCTTCTGCGGGAACGCCGACTACGACGTTTGCAACTGGCTGACGCCGGCCGAAGGGCAGGACCGCCTCTGCCTGGCATGCCGTCATAACGACACCATTCCAGACATTTCTCAAGCCTCGCATCTCACCGCATGGCGAGAAATCGAACTCGCCAAGCACCGGCTGTTCTACAGCCTGCTTCGCTGGAAGCTGCCGCTCAAGACCCGCGCCGAGGATCCGGGTCACGGTTTGGCGTTCGAGTTTCTGGCCGATCCTCCCCACCCTGCCGCTCCCAAAGTGATGACCGGGCACGACGATGGCATCGTGACGATTGCGCTTGCGGAAGCTGACAGCGCCGAGATCGAGAGGCGGCGCGCGGAATTGGCCGAGCCCTATCGCAGCCTGCTCGGCCATTTCCGGCACGAGGTCGGGCATCATTATTGGGATATCCTGGTGCGCGACGGCGGCAAGCTCGAACGCTGTCGCGCGATATTTGGCGACGATTCGCAGGACTATGAGGCGGCGCTCAAACGCCACTACGAGCAGGGAGCGCCGCCGGATTGGCCCGAACACTTCGTCTCGGCCTACGCGACCTCACATCCGTGGGAGGATTTCGCCGAAACCTGGGCGCACTACCTGCACATCGTCGACACGCTCGAGACGGCGAACGCGTTCGGGGTCAGGATTGCGCCGGCGGTCGACAAAGAGGGCGCACATTTCGCCAAGCTCGACTTCGACCCCTATGTCGCCGGCTCGATCGAGCGGATTGTCGACGCCTGGGCGCCGTTCGTGGTCGCCATGAACAGCGTGAACCGAGCGATGGGCAGGCCCGATCTTTATCCATTCGTCCTCGCGCCGGCGGTTGTCGAGAAGCTGCGCTTCATTCACGACCTCGTCCGGGGCGTGCAGCGGAAGGCGGATTCCGCGGCCGACGCGAAAGCTGCGTGAAACGCCAAGGAGTGGCCAATGTCAGATCGGTCGATGTCGCCCCCCGATGCGCCGGCGTCCATTCCGCCAGATGATCAGAAGAGAAAGCTCACGGTCGCAAACCCTGACGACGCGCGCGTGGCGCATGTCTTCGTGGCCGGCGACACCTATTCGATTCTCGTTCCAGGCTCCGCGACCGGGGGCCGCTTCTGCCTGATCGATATGCTGGTTCCGGACGGCGGCGGCCCGCCTCCGCACCGGCACGATTTCGAAGAGACCTTTTCGCTGCTCGAGGGCGAGCTCGAATTCACCTTTCGCGGCGAAACGCAAACCGTGAAGGCGCCGGCGACCGTCGCCATTCCCTCCAACGCGCCGCACCAATTCAAGAACACGTCCGGCAAGACGGTTCACATGCTCTGCATGTGCGCGCCGGCCGGACTCGACGCCATGTTTCTCGAGCTCGACGTCCCGGCCGAAAGCCGCTCGTCGCCGCCGCCGAAACCGGATGGCGGGCCGCCGCCCGAGGAAAGGCGCAAAGAGATGCAGGCGCTGGCGCTGAAGTACCGGACCGAGATTCTGCCGCACGCTTGAGGGGTCGATCAATCTCCGTGGCTACGAACGCCCGATCGCCCCTCGTCGCCGCGCACGATAGGTGAAGCCGAGCGCCACAAAGCCCGTGAGCAGCATCGCCCAAGTCGAAGGTTCGGGAGCCGAGGGGGCGAGGCTCTCCTGGGTCACGTTCGGGCTCAGGGCGAGCGTGTAGCCTTCGGCGGCGGAAACGGGGTCGATGGTGATCAAGGGATCGATCGTCGCCGTGTAGGGTCCGCCGCCGAATCCCTGCGTGCTCCCCGACAGCTGGATTTCGCCTCTTGCAGGGTGTTGGCGGGAGCGGATAACTCGATATTGAAGGCAAAACTATTGCCCACCGCTCCGCAGTTCCCGACAACTGAAGACGAGCAGGCGTGCCCTTGAGGAACACTGTTTTTGTAAAGGTTGGCGAATGCCGCTCCGCCGCCGAACAACGACGTCGAACCGCTCGCGCTCCAATGATAATCGACCGTCCCGCCCGCGGGTCCCGGGAAATAGAAATAATAGACGATGTCGATGCTGGAATTGGCGCCAACGTCACGGGACGATAGCGCGGAACCGCTGGTCGTCTGCTCGCCGGCGACGTTCGACGTCATTACGGCCGATGCCGATCCGCAACCGTAATCGTTGCAATAGTTGTCGATGCTGTAAGAGCCTGGGGTCGAACCGCCGCCCCCATAGCCAAAAACCTCGAGCGAGGCGCTGAACGTCGCGGGCGGAACTATGACGATCGCCTGCGCCGTCCCCGCTACGCCACAACCGAGAAGGAGCGCCATCATCGCTAAGAACGGATTCGTCCGACCGATCATATCCATTTCCCCGTCCAACGGCGATCCCGGCGCCGCCCTGTAAGCGCGATCCCCGTTTCCTTCTGGATGATATAGGCCAAGCCTCCTCGCGTCTTGGCGCGGGGCGCACAGAAAGCGGCCTCCGCCGCACTGCATAGGCCCCAGGGCGGAAATCAGCGTCTGCGGCGCGCGTCCGTTGGACTCTCGCCGAACCGCTGGCGGAATGTATGATTGAAGTGGGAGAGATCGCTGAAGCCCGCCATGGCGGCGATGTCGCCGACGCGCAGGTGTCGCGTCAGCGGATCGCGCAGCATTTGATGCGCGCGCTTCAGCCGCAGCTCGCGGACATGGCCGGAAAAGGAAACGCCCGCGCCCTCCAGGAGCTGCTGTACGTAGCGCTCGGACAATCCGAGCCGTGCCCCGAGCGTCGCAGCGCTGAGGTCGGGATCGGCGAAGCGCTCCGCGATCAGCTCGGCCACACCCTTAAGCCGCGCGGCCTTGAGGCCGCCATAGGTTTCCGCGGGCAAGATCGCCCACAGGATCGAACAGATGCGCGAGAAGCTCGCGGACATGCCTGTCGGCGAGTTCGGCCGCCGATTGCGACAGCTCGGCTCCGCTCGAGACCAACGAGACGAGATAGGAGCGCAAAAGCGCCGAGCCCGTCGGATCGAGTGGAATTCTCTGGTTGAGCCGTCGCTCTATGCCCGATGCGACATTGCGCGCCACGCTGCGGCTCAGCCGTAGGGAGACCCCTCGGAAGCCGTTCGGCGCGTGCAGGCTGGTCGCTTGATCCATTGCAGCGACGATCGCCTCGCCCGGACCCGCGCGCCCGTGGTCGGCGGCGCCGCGCACCTCGGCGCTGTTGCGCCATGGCAAAGTGAACACGAGCGCGTCGTCGCCGTCGCGCGTGAGCTCCGCTGTGCGCCTCACGGTGCTCGGGGTCGTGCGCCGCTCGATGATCGAGACATTCGGCAAGGCAAGGACGCGGAGCCGCGTGTGAAAGCTTTTCCTGTTGGGCACGTCGACGTCGACGCGGACGACGCGCAGCATCAACTCCTCCCGCCAAGCATCAAAGCGGTCGCGCGCGTCGAACGCGTCGCTCGACAGTAAGGCCGGCGCGGCATGGATTGGCGTGTGGCTCGTCGGGATGATCGCCAATCCGCCCTCCAAACCCGGGGGCCTCCTCAACGGGCCCCAAAGCTGCGGCACGCCGATTGCGCCTTTTCAATACGGCTGCGCCTGCACGGCCGAGTTGAGAAGAATTGGCACCGAACCGCGCGGCAGGCAACCTTACGGCGCCGTCGTCAGGCGGGTGGCGCGGGTGGCGAAACCGCGGAAAGGTCGGTTCCGCGGCAAAAAGCGAAAGCCCCCGGAAACCGCCGCCGGGAAGCCTTCCGCCACGCCTGTGTCTGCGGCCGCCCCCGGCTCTTACTTCGCGAGCGCCTTGTCGGTGACAGCGGTCGTATAGGCTCCGGTCGGCTCCTTGGAGATGACCGGATCGGAGCCGCCGGTGAGCAAGGTCTTCACCGTGCGCTCGTAGTCGGCCTTGTCCAGGCGGCCATCCGAGCCTTCGGTGAGCTTGTTGATCTCGCTCAGCATCTGCGTCTGGTGGTGCTCGGTCTGGGCGCCGGTCGAAGTCGTTGTCGAGCACGATCTTGACCGCTTCTTCTGGATGGGCGCGGGCATAGTCCCAGCCTTTCATCGACGCCTTGACGAAGCGCGCCATCTTGTCAACGAAGGCCGGGTCCTTGAGCTTGTCCTCCATGACGTAGAGGCCGTCCTCGAGGGTCGCGACGCCCTGATCTTCGTATTTGAACACGACGAGCTGCTCAGGGTTGTAGCCGGCGTCGATGACCTGCCAATATTCGTTATAGGTCATAGTGGAGATGCAATCGGCCTGCTTCTGCAACAGCGGATCGACGTTGAAGCCCTGCTTCACCACCTTGACGCCATCGGGCGAGCCGTCGGTCTTGAAGTGGAGCTTGCCCATCCAATTGAGGAACGGATATTCGTTGCCGTAGAACCAGACCCCGAGCGTGTGGCCCTTGAGGTCCTCGGGCTTCTTGATGCCCGTGTCGGCGCGGCAGGTGAGCTCGAGCCCCGAATGCTTGAACGGCTGCGCGATATTGACCATCGGCGCGCCCTTTTCGCGCGCCGCCAGCGCCGCCGGCATCCAGTCGACCACAACATCGGCGCCGCCGCCCGCCAGCACCTGCTCGGGCGCGACGTCAGGCCCGCCGGGCTTGATCGTCACGTCAAGCCCTTCCGCCTTGTAGAAGCCCTTGTCCTTGGCGACGTAATAGCCTGCGAACTGGGCCTGCGTGACCCATTTGAGCTGCAGCGTGACCTTGTCGTCGGCATGCGCGGTCGTTGCAGCCGCGATCGCCGCCAGGCCGGCGACTGCGAACATGATCGATTTCATTTTTGACTCCCTCCGTTGAACCCAGATTTTCCCGTCGCCGCGTCTAAGGACTATCGCATGCGGTGAAAAGCTCAAGCCCCCTTTGCACGATAAGAGGCGTGCCAGAAGGTCACGCGGCGTTCGACGCCGGCGACGAGCGCGTAGAACAGCGAGCCTGTGAGCGCCGCGACGACGATCGTCGCCCACACCATGTCGATCTGGAGCCGGCCGACCTCAGTCGAGATGCGAAAACCCATGCCCACGATCGGCGTGCCGAAGAACTCGGCGACGATGGCGCCGATCATGGCGAGCGTCGTGTTGATCTTGAGCGCATTGAAGATGAACGGCATCGCCACCGGCAGGCGGAGCGCAAGCAGCGTCTGCCAATAATTTGCGCCGTAAGTCTTCATCAGATCACGCTCCATCGCTCCCGCGCTGGAAAGTCCCGCAACAGAGTTCACGAGCATCGGGAAGAAGGTCATCACGACGACCACCGCCGCCTTGGATTGCCAATCGAAGCCGAACCACATCACCATGATCGGCGCGACGCCGACGATCGGCAGCGCGGACACCAGATTGCCGATCGGCATGAGGCCGCGTTGCAGAAATTGCGAGCGGTCGATCAGAACCGCGACGACAAAACCCGCAAGCGAGCCGATCACATAGCCCGCCAGCACGCCCTGAATGGTTTGTCGAAAATCCGCTGCAAGGGTCGGGATGGAAGTGGCGAACCGCGTCGCGATCGCCGAGGGCGGAGGCAGGATGATCGCCGGCACATGGAGGAGCCGAACCCCGGCCTCCCAGATCGCCAGCACCACAAGGCCAAAGGCGAGCGGCGGCAAGAACTCACCAAGGCGGCGGGGCGTCATGACGCTAACGCCATGCGTCGCTGGGCGATGCGGTCAACGACGCCGATTGCGCCGACCAGCGCCGCTGATAGCGCCGCGGCTGCGAACAGGGCAGCCCATATCTGCACCGTCTGCCCATAGTAGGAGCCCGCCAAGAGCCGCGCGCCCAGGCCCCCGTCCTCGCTCTTGGTCACTTCGGCGACGACCGCGCCGACCAACGCCGCGGCGGCGCCGATCTTCATGCTGGCGAAGAAGAACGGCGCGCTAGCGGGCGCTCTCAACTTCAGGAAAGTCTGCGCCTGCGTCGCCGAATAGGTGCGCATGAGGTCGAGCTGCAACGGATCGGGCGAGCGGAACCCCTTGACCATGCCGACGGTGACGGGAAAGAAACAGAGGTAGGCCGCAATCGCCGCCTTCGGCGCAATGCCGGTGACGTTGAACTGGTTCAAGATGACGACGATCATCGGCGCGAGCGCGATGATCGGCACGGTCTGCGAGGCGACGATCCACGGCATCATCGATCGCTCGAGCCAACGCATCGAGACGATCAGAACGGCAAGACCGATGCCAAGCGCCGAACCGATCACGAAGCCGATCAGGGTCTCTTCCAGGGTGATGAGCCCGTGATAGACGAGGCTGCGCTTCGACGTCGGCGAAGTCGCGAAGACGAGCTTATAAAGCTCGGTTGCGACCTGATGTGGCGCCGGCAGCTTCGGCCGCTCCATGTTAAGCGACGCGCCCACGAGATCTTGCGTGGAATAGTCCGTCCGGCCGGCGTTGGCGAACTGGTCGCGCTGAAGCGGGGCGTTCATGAGCGCCGCGGCGAGATACCAGACGCCGATCAGGCCGAGGACGACGGTCGCGAGAGGCAGCGCCGATTTCATCGACGTTCCCTGCCCTCATCCGGCCGCGCCATAGCCTGTACGGAAGGACGGGCGTCCTTCCAGGACGCCCTATCGCGCGTCCACCTTCTTCCTGAGGGAGAAGGAAGAGAGGCTCGCTTGTGAGGGAAAGACTGCTCTCCCCTCTCCCTCGGGGAGCGGGGTCGGGGGTGCGGGCTGCTACCCGTCATAGGAATGTCCTTCGCGCAGCCCCTGCCTCACCCGGTTCGCAATCGCCAGGAACTCCGGCGTCTCGCGGATATCGAGGGCTCGGCCGCGGGGAAAATCGCATTCAATGATGTCGTAGATCCGGCCTGGCCGCGGCGACATGACAACGATATGCGTCGACAGGAACACCGCCTCCGGAATCGAGTGCGTGACGAACAGCACCGTTTTGCCGGTCACGTCCCAGAGGCGCAGCAATTGCTGGTTCAGCATGTCGCGCACGATCTCGTCGAGCGCGCCAAATGGCTCGTCCATCAACAGAAGATCGGGATCGAACGACAGCGCCCGGGCGATCGACGCTCGCTGCTGCATGCCCCCCGACAATTGCCAGGGATATTTGGCGCCAAACCCGGAAAGATTGACAAGCTCGAGTCCCTTGGCGACGCGCGCCTCGCGCTCCACCCTGCTGTAGCCCATGATCTCGAGCGGCAGCGCGATATTGCGCGCCACGCTGCGCCATGGATAGAGCGCCGGCGCCTGGAACACGTAGCCATAGGCGCGACTGGCGCGCGCTTCGCTCGGGCTCATGCCGTTGACCCGGATCGACCCGCTGGTCGGATTCTCGAGATCGGCAACCGCCCGCAGAAGCGTCGTTTTGCCGCAGCCCGAGGGTCCGATGAAAGAAACGAACTCGCCGCGGGCGACCTTCAAGCTGACATCGCTGAGCGCTTGAACCGGACCGTCGTCCGTGTCGAAGCGCAACGAAAGCCCATTGATCTCAATCGCGACGTCAGCGGCCGGCGTGGTCCCGCGGTTGTTCGGCTTCAGCTTGGGAGCCGCCGCTATGTCCATCGTCGGTCCGTTTCCATCAGCGCGCAACGCCCGCCACTGCGGTGAATTCCTTATAACGCTTGAGCGCGCGCGCGTCCGCAGGGAAAGGCTCGCGCTTGATGAAACGGCCGCGTCCGAGCTCCGCCTGCACCACCCCGTCGCGGAACACGACTTCGCCACGGGAAAGCGTATAGCGAGGCAGCCCCGTCACCTTGGTTCCCTCGAAGACGTTGTAGTCGATAACCGAGACTTGCGACCTCGCCGAGATCGTCTTGCCCGCCTTCGGATCCCAAACTGTGACGTCCGCATCCGAACCCGGCAGAATCGCGCCCTTGCGTGGATAAAGGTTCAAGATGCGCGCGATGTTGGTCGAGGTCGCAGCGACGAACTCGTTCGGCGTGAGCCGCCCGGTTTCGACGCCATAAGTCCACAAGACGGGCATCCGATCTTCGAGTCCGCCCGTTCCGTTCGGAATCTTGGTAAAGTCGGTTAAGCCCAGTTCCTTCTGCTTCGTGGTGAACGCGCAATGGTCGGTCGCCACCACCTGCAACGAGCCGGCGCGTAAGCCGTTCCATAAATCGTCCTGATGGATCTTGTCGCGGAACGGCGGCGACATGACGCGCCGCGCCGCGTGCTTCCAATCCTTGTTGTAATATTCGCTCTCGTCGAGCACAAGATGCTGGACTAACGGCTCCCCGTAAACGCGCTTGCCCAAAGAACGCGCGCGCCGGATCGCCTCGTGCGCCTCAATGCATGAGGTGTGCACGATGTAGAGCGGAACGCCCGCCTGGTCGGCCAGCATGATGGCGCGATTGGCGGCTTCGCCCTCGACCTCCGGCGGACGAGAGAGTGCGTGCCCCTCCGGCCCGGTTATGCCTTTCGCCAGATAGTGCTTTTGCAGCGCGGCCACGACTTCGCCGTTCTCGGCGTGGACGAGCGGCATCGCGCCGAGTTCGGCGCAGCGCGTGAACGAGGCGAACATCTGCTCGTCGTCGACCATCAGAGCGCCCTTGTAGGCCATGAAATGCTTGAACGTGGTTACGCCCGCTCTCACCACCTTGGCCATGTCCTCGGCCACGGAATCGTCCCAGTAGGTGATGCACATGTGGTAGGAATAGTCCGAGACGGCGTCCTTGGCGCGCTTGTCCCAGTCGGAAAGCGCCTCCATCAGCGGCTGATTGCGGTTGGGGATGCAAAAGTCGACCACCATCGTCGTGCCGCCTGACAGCGCCGCCTTGGTGCCGCTTTCGTAATTATCGGCAGAGTTCGTGCCCATGAAGGGCATGTCGAGATGGGTGTGGGGATCGATCCCGCCCGGCAGCACGAAGCAGTCCTTGGCCTCGAGCGTGCTGTCGCCCTTCAGGCCCTCGCCGATCGCCTTGATCGTCTCACCCTCGATGAGCACGTCGGCCTTATAGGTGCGGTCCGCGGCGACGATCGTTCCGCCTTCAATGACGAGCGACATTTTTGCTAGTTCTCCCAAAGCTCGTTGTTTGAAGCCCGCGGGCTTCCCGCAGCCCAGGCGGCCGATGTCAGGACACGATTTCGGCCTTCTCCAAGACCGCATGCATTAGCACATTGGCGCCGGCGGTCGCCCAATCCTGCTTGATGTCCTCGCTTTCATTGTGGCTGACGCCATCGACGCAAGGGGTGAACACCATCGACGTCGGCGAGACCCGCGCCAGATAGCAGGCATCATGACCGGCCCCGGATACGATGTCGCGATGCGAATAGCCGAAATGCTGGGCCGCCCGCCGCACCGCCTCGACGCAGCCCGGATCGAAGGGGACCGGGGCGTAATAGAAGACCTGCTTCAAGTCGTAGGTGAGCCCGATCTTGCCCGTGACCGCCTTCACTCCTTCGTGCAAGGCCGCGTCCATCTCGCCCAAAGTGGCGTCGTCCGGATGCCGGAACTCGCAGGTCATGAACACTTCGCCCGGGATTACATTACGCGAATTAGGATAGGGGTTGAGCATGCCGACCGTCGACACGCCGAGCGGCGCTTTCGACAGGCCGATCTGGTTCACCAGCTCCACGATCCGCGCGGCGCCGAGCAGCGCATCTTTCCTGCGCGGCATCGGCGTCGAGCCCGCGTGGCTCTCGAATCCGGTTAAGCGAATTTCGTACCAGCGCTGCCCCTGTCCATGGGTGACGACGCCGACGTCGATCGACTCGTCCTCCAGGATCGGGCCCTGCTCGATATGCAGTTCGAAGAAGGCATGCACCGGATGGGCCCCTACGGGCTCGTCGCCCTTGAAGCCGATCCGCTTGAGCTCGTCGCCTAGCCTTTTGCCCTCGCCGTCGGGAATCGAATAGGCGAATTCCTTGTCATAGACGCCGGCAAACACGCCCGACGCAATCATCGCCGGTGCGTAGCGCGAACCTTCCTCGTTGGTCCAGTTGGCGACTTCGATCGGCCGCCGGGTGCGGATGTTGAGGTCGTTGAGCGAGCGCACGACTTCGAGCGCGCCCAGCACCCCAAGCGCGCCGTCGTACTTGCCGCCGGTCGGCTGGGTGTCGAGGTGGCTGCCCATCATGACAGGCGAGAGCGAATTGTCCTGGCCCGGGCGGCGCGCGAACATGTTGCCCATCTCGTCGACCGTCACCGAGCAGCCAGCGGCCTCGCACCATTTCCGGAACAATTCTCGGGATTGACGGTCGAGATCGGTCAGCGTCAGGCGCTTGACGCCGCCTTTCGGAGTGGCGCCGATTTTCGCCATCTCCATGAGCGAGTCCCAAAGCCTCGCTCCGTCGATGCGAACATTCGACAAATCAGCCATTCCGGGCGCTCCCAACATGTCGGTTAGTGCTTATTATAGCTTTGACCAAATGGTCAAACGCCGTAACCTTGGGCGCGACGCTCACAAAATTGGCGCCGCCGCCCGTCATATCGCGCGATCGCCGCCGGCGTTTGCAGCGCCTTGACATGGACCGGCGACACGGGGAAACGCCACGTTCGGGGGACCTTATGGCGCGTCGCAAAACGAGACCGACGATCCGGGAGGAAACCGAACGCGCGCTCCTCGAGGCGGCCGAGGAGGTGTTCGCCGAGCAAGGATTTAAGGGCGCGACCACCGCGGCGATCGCGCAGCGCGCGGGCGTTCCAAAGGCGAACCTGCACTATTATTTCGCGACCAAGGAGACGCTCTACCGTTCGGTGATCGAACAGGTGCTGACCGCCTGGCTCGCCGCCGCCTCGTCCTTCGACGCGAGCGAGGATCCGACGGTCGCCCTATCAGCCTATATCGGAGCGAAAATGGACCTCGCCCGCGAGATGCCGCTCGCGACCCGCATCTGGTCGGCGGAGATCATGCGCGGCGCCCCGATGATTCAGGATTTCCTCGACACGACGCTTACTCAATGGGTCGTGTCGCGCGAACGGGTGGTGCGCCGCTGGATCGCCGCTGGCAAGCTGAAGCCGATCGAGCCGAAATTCCTTTTCTACATGATCTGGGCGACGACGCAGCAGTACGCCAACGCCGCGCATGAGATGGCGACCCTCAACGGGGGCCGTCCGCTCGACGACAAGGCCTTTGAACGCGCGAAAACAGAGGCGATCGAGATCATCCTGCGCGGGGTCGCCGCCGGGCAGCTTGCGAAAGGCAATTCCGTCACGCCGTCGTGAACGCCAAGCGCGTTCGCCGTCGCGAACATAAATTCGAGTTTCGATCTAGTCGCATTGGCGCGACCCAACATATATCACGATGCGGATTGGAACGAGGCGCTATTCGCTGCTGTGCGAGGCGCACAGGAGGCGCCCGATGAGACGAATAAACTGTCTGCGGATTGCGATTAGCGCCGCGCTGGCCTGCTCCGTCGCCGGATGCCAAACTCAGAGTCGAAACATTCCCCTCATGACTATCCAGCAGGCAAATCAGCTCCCCGCAAGCCAGGTGCCGAGGATATTCAGAGACCCGAGCAATCCATACGGCTACCCGTACGACGTTCACGAGACGGACGGACTGAGCCGCAATCCGGACGATTGCAACCGTTGGGGCTGCATCGACACCGGCGGGAACAAGTGAGGCGAAAGATACAGCCATCGTGCGCGATGTCTGGGCGCAGCACCTGGCGCCGATGACGGCGTTTGCAAATCGATGCGTGCGGTAAGCGTAACGCACGTCGCCGTGTAGCCGATCAGTTATTGCCGGCAGGCGCGTGGCGCGTTGTGCGCTTGTGTTTGGCTGAGGCCCGAGCCCTCCTTCCCCTGCGCCGGTTGCGTTGGCGTCGTCTGTGCCGCCCGCGGGGCTCTTGGACGTCATTTGAGCGCGCTCGCCGAGGCCTCGGCCACCGCATTGGCTCCGCCGACCACTCGGACTGAGCCACATTGCCCAAGGCGAATGCAGCGGGACGCATGCGCGGAACGTGGACAACTCCTTGCGACAGCTTGACCGATATATTCATTTTAACATATCGTTGTTTGGGGTGGTTTGCATTGAAACAGGCGGGGCACATGAGAAACAACGCGCGAGATTACCGTGATCCACTGACAATTCGATGGCTGGGAGCGGCGGCCGGGGCGGTGATCGCTCTGGCGCCGTTCGGGGCGCACGCCCAGAGTGCCGAACCGTCGGTGTCGCTTCCGGCCCTCGCGCCGCCGTCGAACGGACCTCTCACTTTTAATCCGCCTCCAGCTGTCGAATCCTGGCTCGACATGGTTTCGGCCACGCAAGCGGCGCAACCGAATTGGATGACGCCGCTCGTGACCGTCACGCCGCGCCTCGAACAAGAGTTGCGGGCTGATTTCTATGGCCAGCAAAACGGGACCGGAAGCCAGGGGAACGGCCAACACATCGACAATTACGGCGGTCCCGGCGGCTTCAGGGTCGAGTTTATCCCCGCCTATAACCTCGAGCTCATTGTGGCGGCGCCACCCTACGCGACCGCCAGCGGCCCCAAAGGGGATGCCTGGGGCTGGGGCGACTACCCGCTTTTCCTCGCCAAATACCGCTTCCTTTCCGCCAACAAGGACAACGGCGATTACATCGTCACCGGCTTCTTTCAGATGACGGAAGCGTTGAACACGGAGGGGAAGATTTCAAACCATGTTCTGACCGCGCAGCCGACAATCGCTGCGGGTAAGGGCTGGGGTGATTTTGATATACAGTCGACTCTCAGCGTGCAGATTCCCGTCCAGGGGCATGGTTCACCCGGCGACACGCCCGAAATGAATCGGCAAGCCTTCGGTGATCCCATACTTTGGAACACCGCCTTCCAGTATCATTTCATGCAATATTTCTGGCCGGAGCTCGAGGTCAATTACGAGTATTGGCCGAACGGGGAGCACGTCGGCCTCAACCAAGTCTTGCTCACTCCGGGCATCATATTGGGACGCTTCAAGATCGGCCAGGACACCGCGACCCGTCCGATCAACCTGATCATAGGCGCCGGATATCAGATGGCGGTGACGGCAAATCCGGTCGTAAAGAACAATTTCGTCGCCACCATGCGGATCACCTTCTAGCTGGGACGTGACGATGCGGCCCGACGCCCAATCACGCTTGATGCTCATAAGCCTCCTGAACCCGCCGTTCGACCAACCGCCCCTTCCGACTCAAAGCGATCGTCTCTGTGCACGCAATTGGGTTCTGACCCTTAGCCAACGTTACCCCCATCCGATCGCGGGGGCGGATGCGGTCCAATTCAGAACTCCACCCGGACGCCGACCGTGGGAGCGAAGTTGACGCGGTAGAGGTAGCCGCTCGCCATCCCGCCGGTCACTTGCGACCACAAAAAGCCGGCGTAAGTTTCGACCCGCTTTGAAGGGCGATAATCGATCATGGCGGAATAAGCATTGAGGGCGCCGCGGCAGCTCGATGCAGAAAGGCCGCCGTCGGTGCAGGGACTCGTATTGTAGTCGTTCTGGTAGTAGTGATAGTAAGCGGCAGCGATGTCGACGTCATCGCGGATCGCGTATTTCACCCCAGTCCAGAAGATCCTCAAGATCTTGTGTTCTGTATAGGCTGTCGCGTTCACAAAACCGGCCGGAACGGGATAGTTGCCGATGGTTGTGAAGCCGTTCGGATAGGCGTCGCTCGGATTGGCGAACAGAATATATTCCCAGCCGGCGTAAATCGCCGCCCTGTTGAAGTCATATCTTGCCGCCGCCATGCCGCTGGCCTTGTCGGAAAGGGTCGCCTTGAGACCGTTCAAGGGGACGCCAGCGGGAAGGGGAAATTGGCCGAAGTTAGAGAGAGAAACCGCGTCTTTCACCTTCTGGCCAACGAGGTCGAATGTGAGGGGACCGAAACGCCCTTCGACTTCGGTCGAGAACGCGCCGTTTGAACCATTGCCTTGATCGAAGCCGCCGAACTGATAGAGCGCCGCGAAGCGGAGCGGACCGGCGCCAACGTCGTATTTCACCGATGTGTTGTAGCGGGCGTTCTCGGTGTCTCCCCCTCCGCCGGCGATGTTCGAGACGCCGATCACCGAGAACGCTGGCGCCGCGCCCATGGCGTCGTAGTCGCCCAGACCCTGTAAAATCAGAGAGTTCTGCCGGCCGGCGGTCAGCGCGCCGAACGTCGGGTGGCTGAAGCCGGCGTAAGCCTCGGTATTGAACAGCTGACCGGCGCGACTGGAATCGCCGTTTGCGGTTTGCTGATCAAGAGGCGTCGTATTGTTTTGAACCAGCGACTTCGGCCCGTTAGCCCGCTGCAATGTGAAAGGATCAAAGCCGTTCTCGAACTTGAAGACGAGCGACCAGTCAGACACGATCGGCTCCTTGCCCTTGACGCCGACATGCGACTGTCCAAGCCCGTTCGGCACGATCGTGTAGAGCGGTTGATTGCTGGTCTTCTTAATGAGCGTCTGAACCCCATTGGGGTAATTGCCATTGAACGGGACGCCATGCAACTCGTAACCCGCGCCGTAGTCGAGCCGTCCATAGAGGGTGATGCCGTTCCAGGCGACCGGGCAGTCATCGGGATCCGCCGTCAGGAAGTCGTACAGGCTCGCGAAACATGGATTTGTTGTCAGCGCGGTCGGCTGGACCGGCTTTGGCTGCTTGCTCGGCAAATCGGCCGCGCTCGCGTCACATGCGCAGAGAGCAACATACGCGAACGAGCTGATGGCAATGCTGGCTGGCCTGATCAATCGCGTCCAAGTGAGTCATTCGTGACAACGGGATTGTAGTCGCCGATTCGGATGCCGCCAGGCGAGTTGTTTGTTTGTCCTTCACGGCCATTCGATTGACCTATACCGGCGACGGTCCTCGACGCTATCGTTGGCTGTCGTCGCGATTTCGGCGATTGCTCAACCACGGTCGGGCGCTTGTTCAGTCATACTGACGTCGCCGCCATACGCGAAAAACCCGGCGCGGTTTCGCTATCTGGGCTCGCGTCTGCTCGCGGGCGGGCACGACCTTTAGACGCGATAACATAGTCGACGGCGGACAGAGCTTTTGCGCCCGCCGTAATGGGCGATATATACAACAATATATAATCCCGTCAGTTTGAGGCGCGGTGGTTTTCGGCGCGGGCTCGGATCGGCGCTCGGTATCGACAATGGCGACGTCAGGGCTTCGGACGACAATGCAAGAGGTCGTGCGTGCAGGGCGATTGAGCTGGGGCGGGGCAGCCAATGAAAAGACTAGCGATCGCTTTATTCGCGGTGGGAATTGCGAGCTTCGCCCATGCGGCCGATCTGCCGACGACCAAAGCTCCCGCGGAATCAAAGCCGAACTGCTTCGCAAGTTTCTGGGACTGGCTCAACGCGTCCGCGAGCGACTGCCCGCTCAGCGCATATGGTATTACGCTTTACGGCACTCTCGATCTCAACGCCACTTATCTGAACGAGGGCGTCAACAAGAGTCCGAGCGCCGACAAGGTCAATTACGGCATTCAGAGGAATGCCTACGAGAGCAAATGGCTCGCAGGCTACAACGGCCTCAGCACGTCAGTGATCGGCCTCAAAATGAAGGAAGACCTTGCCCGCGTCGGACTGCCGGGCTGGTCGCTGATCGGCGTCCTCGAAGCGGGCGTCAACCCCTATTCCGGCGTATTCTCCAACGGTCCACGCTCGCTCGCGGATAACAATGCGCGTCCGTCCGGCGTTTATCCTTTTCAAAATGCGAACTTCGACGGCAGCCGCGCCGGTCAGCGGGACAACTCGCAAGGGTACTTGGGCATCAGCAACCCGGTCTACGGCACTCTGACCTTCGGCCGAACCAATTCGCTCGCCCTCGATGTTACGGGGGCTTATGACCCGGTCGCGTCGACGGCCTTCTCCACGCTCGGCTTTTCAGCGGCGTTTGCCGGCTTTGGAAGCAGTCCAACGGCCCGCCCAAACACTGCCTTCACCTATCGCCTGACCTATCAGAATTTTCGGGCGGCGGTTCAAGCGCAGGTCGGCGGCTACGGGATCGGCAACGCCTCAAACGGCATGTATCAGGGGCAACTCGGCGCAGACTTCGGATCGCTGTCACTCGACGGCGTTCTAAGTTGGGCGAACGATGCTGTGTCGCTATCGAGCTACGGCGGCTCGAACATCGCCTGCCTCACGCCGGCGAACTGCTTCATCAATGTGAACAACGAGTTCTTCGATCCCAATACGGTGCTCAAGGCCACGCTGTCCAATAACCTCGGCGGGGAAGTCGTCGCCAGATACAAATGGGATCCGCTCACATTCTACGGTGGCTGGATCTACGCGCGACAAATAAATCCTTCTGACGACTATCTGACCGGCTTTCCGACCATCTCCCAAGGAATTTTCATTCCCCCTGGCTTCTTCAACAAAGGCGTCTACACCAACCAAGCAGTGACGGCTAACAACTTCAACATCCAGCGGGTTCTGAACACGTTCTGGTTCGGCGCCCGGTGGAAGATCCGGAGCGATCTCGAGGCTATGGGCGGCTTCTACCATCAGGGTCAGAATAATTTCAACACCAGCGCCTGCACGGGCTCCGGAGCCTTCATCAGCAGCAGCAAGTGCGCTGGCAGCCAGACTGGACTGTCGTTCCTCCTCGACTGGAAGCCGGTCAAGCGGGTCGATATCTACGCCGGCGTCTTGCTGAGCAACGTCTACGGGGGCCTAGCCAACGGCTTCTTTTCGACCTCGACCGTCTTGATCCCCGGAATGGCGACGGTCCTTAACGTCAACACGGCGCGCACCCAGAACTATGACCCGACGGTCGGCATCCGCGTCCGCTTCTAACCGCGAACCCGGGCGCGCGCCGCTGGGCGGCGCTGAGGAGCGTCAATCCGGGGCGCCGCCCACGCAGCCCTTGTTGCAGTCGTCTGTATCTCCGCTCAGACCGTCTTCATCGCCCTTGTTATCCGGGTATGGCGCGATGTGCGGCCAGGACAAGCCAAAAGGCGCCGCCTGAGGGGCTGCAGTCGTAGCGGCTGCTGCGGGGACGGGGGTCGGGTTGTGCGCCTCGAAGCGGTGCACGTAGTAGTGCCGCCCGTTGTGAACATGGTGATGGACCGTGTGGTGGTAACCACTAGGGGCCTGGTAGGCGGGTTCCTGCGCGAAGGCGATCGCCGGAACCGACACGCACGCAGCGAACACTGCACTCAGAACGGCGATCGACTTCACTTCGACCTCCTCGATCTCGAGCAGGCGCGCCCGTGCGCACAATTTAGTTAGGATCTCCTTCACAATCCAGCGCGAAGAGCCCCAAAAAACACATTTTACGATCGGTTTGCGAACAGCCTGCGACAGCGGCCCTCAGATCGAAGTCAGTCCGCCTTTTCGAACGATCTCCGCAAGAGGCTGGGATTCGCCCGCAGCCTAAGACAAGGAAGAGATCGTCCGAGCAAGAGCCAATGCCCCCCACTACGCTGGCCGCGCCGTTCATTGCCTTTGTGAGCTCAGAAGTAGCGTCTGCGACAAGTCCGGTTCAGCTTTCAAACGTAAGGGCGAACTGGACCAGGGTATCAGCCACCCCCAGTTCCGACACACCCGGTTTTCACGCAGTCGCTCCTATTGCGGCTAAGCCCCTCTCGCCGGTCCGTGGCCGCTCGCGAGGAACCGCTGATCGTTGGAGCTGTCGGCGCCGGGGCGGTCGTCGAATTGTAGCCCCTCGCGGCAGAACCGTTGTCCGGAGGAGTTCCGGGGCGGCTGTCCCCCGCATACGCAGCGATAGGGACAGCGATTCCAACCGCCAGCGCGAGCGATAAGGCGAGAGAAGCTTTCCTAACGCAATCCTCAAAACGAGACGGCCCCGATGCGGAGCGAACTGGTCCGCCAACGGCTCCGAGAACACATTGTTCCAGGCCAAGCAGCTTCCGTTTGGAATGGCCATTCGGATGTCAGGGCCGCGCGTCAGCAGCGCAGTTGCGGGCGATCGTTCACGCGTTGCCGCGGTTGACGCCAAACACACAGCTGTGAGCCCGGCTCGCCCGCCAGGAAGCCAGCGACACCAGCGACAATAGAAGGAGCGGGATCGTCACGAGCGCCATGCCGATGAAGAAGGTAGGGTTGGAAACGAATTGCAGACCCGGAATCCAGTGCGACAGCATCAGGGAGATGAGCGCGGAGAACGCCGGTATCAACAGGAAGAACATCGTGACGTAGCCGTTGTCGTCTTTCGTGGCCGTCAAGGCCATTTGATAACAAACGCGCCCGGCCGCGGATGCGGCCAACGTGCCCACAAGCAACAGCAAGATCGCCACGGCTGACTGCTGGCTTACGTGCGATGCCCGGCCGAAGTCCGATGTCTCGACCGCGAGCGGGATCAGAATGAGAGACGACACGACAAAATTGGCCGCGATGGCAGCGAACTCGTCGAAGTCGGAGAACCATCGGCAGACGAGGGTTCCGTTCAAAGCAAAGAACGCCGGCATCGGCAATGCGTAGATCCATTTGCTGTGGAGGAAGCTCTCAATGACGTCATGGGCAAGAATCTTGCTGTCGACGTCGACCTGGCTCCACGCGATCATCATCGCGCCGCAAAAGCCGACAAGGAAACAAGTGACAAATGCGATCGGCGGCGCGGAGATTGATCACCTTGAGACGATGAACGCAATCAGGGCCGCCCAAAACGGAGACAAGTTCAAGACCGCCGCCGTGATGATCGGATGAGTGCTGCTGAGCCCGACGTCGTACAGCGTGAGCCCCGCCGCTCCGACGAGAAAAATGACACCCAACTTAGGCCAGTTTCTTGCGCCGAAAACGATCGCGGCCAAGTCGCGCCGGCTGTCCACACGCAGGATCAGGAGCGGGATCGAGAAGAGAAGGGCGAGCTGGGTGAAGGCCATAAAGTCGAGGGAGCTGAGCGACCTAGCCGCGAGCGCCGAAAAGGGCTCTTGGAATGAGACAAGAACCGCCGTCGCAAGCGCGTAGAACGTTCCCGATCGGTAATCGATCGGGCCGATGGGACTCGCGCTCTCCATGATCGCGCCTTGCCTTCGCGCATCGCGCCCCCATCGGCTGCTCTATAACTGCAGCGGGCCTCAAAAGGTCGCAAGTCGCACACCTGAGACCAGATCGCTGTGGGACTCGCTTGATCCAGCGCTCAGTTGCTGTCGATGCAACCCCACACGACGCAGTCGTTTGGATTCCGGCTCAAGCCGTCCGTTTCATGATAGTTGTATGGATAGGGCTGCGGGCGCGCCGATGGGAATATCGTCGGCCGCTCCGGAACTGCGGCGCGCAGGGCGGCGACATTCTGATGAGCAACGTAGCGATGGCGCAAGAGGCGGTCGCTATGTTTGTGTGAAAGCGCAGCCGACGCCTGCACCGACCCGGCGCACAGGACCGCCAACGCGATCGACGCAATAAGTCCCTTTGCCATCGGAGTCCTCCCATGACACTTTTGCGATAGAGAATCCATCGCAAAACCAATTACTTGCGAAACAACATAAGCTATGAAGCCGGCAGTATCATGTCATGTTCGTAAATTCGAATTTACACACGGACTCTTAGAAATGTTTGGGATAGAGAGCTTTGCAGAAGTGGCACGGATTTGATTCTCTGAGGCTGGTCAGAGAGGATGATTCGCCGATATCGCGCCGTGAGCTGCTGTCTCAGCCTTCGTTTGAGGACGCGATGGTGATTGGCAAATTTGGCTTGTCGACGAAGCTCTTGGCCGAGATCAACCGCCGGCTCGACGCGTTCGGCCTTATCGTCAAACGTGGCACGCTGGTCGACACGACCCTCCTCGCTGGCGCAGCGAGGCGTCCTTACGAGGACGGCGGCGTCAACCCGCGCGACCCCGAGGCTCGTTTCACGCGCAAGCGCGACAAGACCTATTTCGGGCTAGAAGGCGCATCTGGCGGTGGACGAGGAAAGCGAGCCGGTGCGCCATGCCGAGATGACCTCGGCTAATGTGCTCGACTCCCGTCTGGCGAAGCGCTGATCCAGGGCGACGAGCAGAGCTTTTTCGCCGACAGGGCCTACAACAGCTAGGCTTTGCGCGAGACGCTCCAACTGCTGGCCTCGTCGACGGGATCGCCTGGAAGGTCAAGCACTCCCGCTATCCGCTCGAGACCTGGCAAAAGCTCCATAGCGCCTGGGCGGCAAGCGCGCGCTTAGCCGTCGAGCGCACCTTTGCCACGATGAAGCGCTGGTACGGGATGGGCCGTGTCCGTTATCTGGGCCTCTCCCGCAACGCCTGTCATCTTCAGTTCGTCGCCATTGCGATGAACATGAAGCGGGCGCTCGTCCTTGTCCGACAGGCTTTACCCGTTCATGCGACGGCGCGCGCCTCCGAGCGCCAGAAACCAAGATCGCCGGCCAAAACGGCCACAAACTCCGTTCGTCCCCAAAGCTCGCCCGCCGCGACCCCCCATCCCTCCAGCAACTCACGCCCTTCTGCAAAGCCCTCGGGGTAATGACAGCGCAGGTCGTGCACGCTAAGGCATGTGGCGGCGTCCAGCGCTTTCGCTCCCGCCGCGCTTAGCCCGGTCCGGCGCGCGACGTCCGTCCGCGATCAGGACGGCGAAACGCGCCAAGGCCGGTTCGCGGAAGCTGAATCGTGCCGGCGGCAGGCTATTCAGCTGGCGATGTTTTAGCCGCGTCCTGGTCCGGGGACGGCGTCTGCTCGGCGACGCGAACTACGTCGCCCCCCGAGAGCGAATCCGGCGGACTGTTCACGACCCGATCGGAGGCCAGTAGGCCGCTCACGACCTCGACGTCGGTTCCGAGATTGCGCCCGAGCTTCACGGACTTGAGTTGAATCTTGTTCCCGGGACCGAGCGTTGCGACCTGCATTCCTTGCTCCCGAAACACGAGCGCGCTCGTCGGGATCCGCACCACGTTGGGATCGGTCGGCAATTGGAATGTCACCTGAGCGTAAGCGCCGGGCTGAAGCAGGCTGTCTGGATTGTCCGCGTGAAGCTCCACAAGCAAAGTGCGTGCAGTTGTGTTGATAGCGCTTGATGTGGTGGCGATCGTCGACTTGAAAGTCTTGTCCGGATATTGCGGCAAAGTCAGATCGGCTACGAGCCCGGGCCGGATGCCGGCCGACAATTGCTGTGGGACTTGGACGTAAATGCGCATTTCATGAATGTCGGCGACACGAAACAGCTCAGCGCCGTTGCCGGTTCCGCTGCCCGCATTGATAAGAGCGCCGATATCTGTTTCGCGCGCTGTCACGACGCCGTCGAATGGCGCGATGATCTTTTTGAAGCCTTCGAACGCCTGAAGGCGATCAACCTCGCCCTGGTCCTGTCCGACGTCCGCAGTGGCGGCGACGAGCTGCGAAAGCGCGGTGTTATAGTCGGCTTGCTTGCTTTGCTGTTCTTGCACCGAGACGACGCCAGCCGGAGAATCGCGCCAGCGTTTGTAGGTCGATTCGGCGAATTGCTTTTCTGCCTCCCTGACTTTCACAACGGCTTGAGCCGAGTTGAGCTTCTGCTCCGCGGCCGCCAACTGGGCGTCAAGATCCGGTGCCTCGATCGTCGCGAGGACATCGCCCTTTTTAACATGAGCGCCATAATCGAAATACCAGTCTTTCAGGTATCCGCTTACGCGGGCATAAAGCGGCGCCTCGTACCATGCTTGGACGGTAGCGGGCAGCACCAAGGATTGCTTTGCGGGTCCAGCCGTCGGCGTAATGATCGCAACAGTCGGAACCGCCTGTTCGTTGGTCCACTTCGTGACCTCCCGCTCATGGCCGCGCCGCTCCAGGATTCCACCGGCCACGACACCGATTGCAACGATAACCGCGAAAAGCCCTATCCAGCGCATGCCGTTGCCCCGACGAGACGGCGGCTCAGCCGGGTCGTCAACTGGACGGGGCGGTTTAGCCGGCTCGGGGACAGGCTTGTGAGCCACCTCTTGCAACACGGTTTTCTCCTCGTCAGACGGCTGGTTCTGGCTGCTGGATGTCAGGCGTGTCGCTTGCCCCACGATTACCCTGCTTATGTAGCACGCTGAAGACTGTTGGAACAAAGAACAGGGTCGCGACGGTCGCAACCAGCAGGCCGCCGATAACGGCGCGGCCGAGTGGCGCATTCTGTTCGCCGCCCTCCCCGAGCGCGAACGCCATCGGCAGCATGCCGATGATCATCGCGAGCGCGGTCATGAGAACCGGGCGAAAACGCGTGTAGCCCGATTCAAGCGCGGCGCTGGCGGCGTCCACGCCTTTCGCCAAGCCTTCGCGTGCGAAACTGACCACCAAAATACTGTTCGCTGTGGCGATGCCCATGCACATGATCGCGCCGGTGAGGGCCGGAACCGACAGCGTCGTGCCGGTCATGAACAGCATCCAGACGATGCCGGCGAGCGCGCCCGGCAGCGCCGTGATGATGATGAATGGGTCGAGCCAGGACTGAAAGTTGACGACGATCACAAGATAGATGAGGACGACCGCGCCGGCGAGCCCAATATAAAGCTGGTTGTAGGCGCTGGTCATTGTCTGAACCTGACCGCCCAAGAGGACGAAAGACCCATGCGGCACGTCCGTGTGCGTTTCGTCCAGGATGCGGTTGATGTCGCCGGCCACGGCGCCCAGGTCGCGCCCCTGGACGGCGCCGTAAATGTCGATCACCGGCTGGACGTTGTAATGCGAAACGACGCCGGGGCTCGGCCCAGGCGTGATCCGGGCTAGGCCGCCCAGATATTGGGGAACCCTCATGTTCACGGCGGTGATCGGCACGTTCTGGAGATCGGACATCGTGTCGATGCGGTATTGCGGCATCTGAGCGACGATCGGATAGGAGACGCCGTTCTTGGTGTTGAGCCAGAAGTTCGGCCGCACCTGGCCGCTGCCCGACAGCGTAACCAGAAGACTGTTGGCCGCGTCGCGTTGCGTCAAGCCGACTTGGTCGGCCAGCGCGCGGTCGACGTTCACGCTGAGCTGCGGGTAGTTGAACACCTGCTGGATTCGCAGATCCGCGATGCCCGGAATCTTGCGGATGCGTTTGAGCAAGTCGGTGGCGTAGGCGTAATTGGCCTGCTGATTGTTGCCGACCACCTTGATGTTGATTGGCGCCGGCAAGCCGAAATTGAGGATTTGTGAAACGATGTCGGCCGGCAGGAAGGAGAAGGTCGCATCCGGGAACTTTTGCGGCAATATGGTGCGCAACTGCTTAACGAAGGCGTCAGTCGGCCCATGATTCTCCTTGAGGCTGATCAGTGCGTCGCCATCCATCGCCCCGATCGTTCCGGTGTTCTGGTAGGCCATGTTGATGCCGCTATAGGGCAGGCCGATGTTGTCGACGATGTTGTCGAGCTGGTCGGGCGGGATCGTTTGACGCACGGTCTGCTCGACACGGTCGAAGAGCCGCGCCGTCTCCTCGATGCGCGTGCCCGGCTGCGCTCGCACGTGCATGAGAATCAGCCCGGAATCGACCGAAGGGAAGAAATTCTGTCCAAGAAACGGCTGAAGTCCGAAAGAAAGGATGACAATGACAAGAAAGCCTACGATGAATGTCTTTGGCCTGCCGAGGGCGAGCAGCAGGGCCGATCGATAGCCGTCGCGGACACGCGAGAACCGAGCCTCGAAGCCCTCCTGAAAACGCTTCAGCGGGTTGCGGGTTCGCCTTTGGGGAGCCGAATCGGGGCCGGGATGGCCGTGTCCGCCATGACCGCCGCGCATCAAGTAGTTGGCCATGGTTGGAACGAGCGTGCGCGACAAGGTAAAGGAACCGATCAGCGCAAAGACCACCGCCTCAGCCAGCGGCGAGAACAGATAGCCGGCGACGCCGCCGAGCTGGAACATTGGCACGAACACGATGCTTAGACAGAGCAGCGTCACAAAGGCCGGAATAACGATTTGCTGCGCGCCGTCGAGAATGGCCCGTTCGATATCTTTGCCCTGTTCGAGGTGATAATTAATGTTCTCGATCGTCACCGTTCCGTCGTCGACCAGAATGCCAACGGCGAGGGCGAGGCCGCCGAGCGTCATGACGTTGATGGTCTGGCCAAGCCATGAGAGCAGGGTCAGCGAAAACAGGATCGCAAGAGGGATCTCGATGAGAATGATGACCGTCGAACGCCAACTGCCGAGAAAGAGTAGAATCATTACTCCGACGAGCGCCGCGGCAAGCACGGCCTCGCGAATGACCCCGAAGACCGCGGCCTTGACGAAGATTGACTGGTCACCCACAGCGTGTATGCCGAGATTTGAGGGCAGACCCTCTTTGACCCGCGGCAGCAGCGACTTGATCCCGTCGATGACGGCGAGGGTCGACGCGGAGCCCGCTTTCAGGATCGTCATCAGCACCGCACGCGCGCCGTCGACGCGAACCAGATTGGTTTGTGGCGGCGATCCCTCGTGGACGAAGGCGACGTCGCGAATGAATATGGTCGTCCCATTGACGTGTTTCACCGGAAGGTCGTTGATCCGATCGAGTATTATCGGACTGGCGTTCAAAGCGACGTTCCAGTCAAACTTCCCGATTTTTGCGTCTCCAGCCGGCAAAATCAAATTCTGTGCCGATACAGCGTTAAGGACGTCGTCTGCCGAAACGTTGTGGGCCTGCATCGCGTCTTGGTCGAGATCAACCTGAACCTGCAGGATCTTGCCGCCATAGGGAGAGGGAACCGCGGCGCCCGCGACCGTGGCGAGTTGCGGGCGAATGAAATTCTGGCCGAGATCGAACAGCTTCATTTGCGGCAGCCCTTTGCCCGAGAGCGCGAGCTGCAGAATCGGCACGGTCCCGGCATTGTAGCTGAGGACATAAGGCGGCGTGACGCCCGGCGGCAGGAACTTGAGCACCGTCTGCGAGGCCGCGGTCACCTGGGCTAGCGCAGCCGAGATATCGACGTTCTTCTGAAAGAAGATCTTGACGACGCCGTATCCGTTGAGGGACTGCGACTCGATGTGCTCGATGTCTCCGACCTGCGACGTCAGCGTGCGTTCATAGTAATAGATGATGCGCCCGGACATGTCGTTTGGCAAAAGCCCGGCATATGTCCAAACGACGCTGACGACCGGAATGTTGATATTCGGGAAAATGTCGGTCGGCGTCGTCAAAGCCGCCCGAACGCCGAACAGGGCGATGACGATCGCCAGCACGACGAACGTGTACGGCCGTCGAAGCGCGGTTAGAACGATCCACATGCAGGTAAACTCCTAGAGGCACCGGTCAGCGGCATTCTCACTTCCGAGTCAAGCCTCCCGTATCCGTCGAGGGCCTGCGGCTCGATGGGCTCGATGTCTCCGACCCGCCACTTCAGCGCGCGTTCGCAGTCATAGATGCGGCCGCACATGTCGTTCGACAAAAGTCCGGTCCAAACGCTATGCACCACGGGACTGTTGATGTTCGGGACAATGTCGGTCGGCGGCATCGAGGCCGCCCGAACGCCGAACGAGGCCGCCTCAATGCGACCAGAACGACCCACACGCGCGCTAACTCCTAGCAGCTGGGACGATGGCCCGGTGAGACATTCGTGCGAGATGGCATGCACCTGGCCGTTTGCAAGTCGCCCAGCGCAAACGATGCTCTTAAATGTCGAATAAAACGCATCCGTCAAGGGCCAGGACAGGTTCAGTTTTCTAAAATCTATTTATATCGACCAAGACATGTCTTCTCTTTATTGATCCCGCGCATCGCTTTGTGCCAGACGCCAGCCTCAGGGGAAGAGGAAAAAAGTGGCGCGGTCTCGGCGGGCGAGTCGTGGTGGGGGCTTTTCTTTCAAAAATGTCACACTTGATCGAAAACGGTCCGCGGCAAATGTGCGCGCGTTGAAGGCCTCGACGAGCGAATGCTAAAGGTAAAAGGCGGGATCGGAGTTCGGGGCGTGAAAGGGCTTCTGAGAGCATGCGTGCTCGTGTCAACCGCATGCCTGTGCGGATGCGCCGCCGGGCCGAATTACACTCCCTTCTCGCTCCACGCGCCTCTCTCTTTTGTCTCGGCCAGGGCGCAAGCTCCCGTGAAGCCGGGGCGCTGGGACGGTGCTGACCTCGCGCATTGGTGGCGCGCGTTTCGCGACCCGGGGCTGAATTCGCTCGTCGAGCGCGCGGTCGAAGCCAATCTGGATATCGAGATCGCCCTTGATCGTCTGCAAGAGGCGCGAACCCGGGTGTTGGAGACGGTCGGCGCCTCGCTGCCTTCCGGCGATCTAAGCGCTTCAAAAAGCGGTGGGACGGGAGCGGACAACACCCGCTGGCGGGTCGATCCGGCGCTGCACGCCGCCGCCGACACGGCAGGCTACGAGAGAGTCAATCAGGTCGCCGGCTTCGCGGGGGACTGGGACCTCGACATTTTCGGTAGATATCGCCGCGAGATCGAGGCGACGCTGTATGACGCCGAAGCGGCTGCCGACGATCGCGAAGGCGTCCTCATCACGGTCGTGGCGGATGTGGCGCGGGCCTATCTCGATTTGCGAGCGTTCCAGGCTCGACTTGTCGTGGCGCGCCAGAGCGTCGACGAAGCGAGGCGCAATCTGAATCTTGTCCAGACCCGAGCAAACGAAGGCATTACCAACGATCTCGACGTCGCCCTCGCGCAGCGCGAGCTGTCGACCTTTGAAGCGGCTATTCCTCCGCTGGAGGGCGACATCGACGCCGCCAAATACGTCATCGCGGTTCTGCTTGGCCGATACCCGGAAGATATTACTGCGGAACTTGTGCGCGCACGGCCCATTCCCGCCTTTCCGGCGCGCATCGCTGTAGGAACGCCACTGGATGTCCTTCGTCGTCGGCCCGATGTTCAAGAGGCGGAACGACTTCTTGCAGCCGCGACCGCTCATATCGGCGTCGCCACCGCAGACCTTTATCCCGATTTGTCAGTCTCCGGCGCCTTCGGCGCCCAGGGCGGCACGGTAGCCGCGGGCGCCCATCCGCTCACCTACATTGCCGCCGCCGGCCCATCGCTGGTGTGGCCCATGTTCGATTTCGGAACGCTCGATGCCCGAGTGGACATCGCCGACTTGCAGACCAAGGAGCAACTCGCGCGTTACAAGAGGACCGTCCTGCAAGCCGTGCAGCAGGTCGACGAAGCGGCGGCGTCGTATCGCGCGCAGGAGGGTGGGTTGGGCGATCTCGATCGAGCAATCGTCGCCGCCAAAGAGGCAGTGAAGATTGCAACGGAGCGATACGAGCGCGGCCTAACCGACTTCCTGAACGTGCTGGACGCGCAACGTCAGCTTTTTGCGCTGCAAGCCCAGTACGTCGAAACGCAGCAAGCCGCCGCGGAACAACTGGTCCGGCTCTACAAGGCGCTGGGCGGCGGATGGGAGACGTACCAAGCCGTTCCGCCGATTCGCCGGCCCCAGCCAGCCATCGCTGCGGCCGTCAACCGCGCGCTCGCGCCGAAGGATATCCACGAATATATGAAAAACGAGCAACCGGTCCGTCCAAATTGATCCGGCTGGGGGGCCATCGGGGTTCGTACGATCTCCGCTGCCGCCGCCAGACGAGCGCCTCTTAGGCTTTTTTGCGCTCCAATCGCGCCGGCGACGGCGCGACGGCGCGTAATTCGAAGCGCGCGCCAGGGCTGTTGTCTTCGACCGTCAGTTTGAGGTCGTGCAGATTGGCGACCGCCTCGGCGATGCTGAGACCGAGCCCATGTCCCGCCGACTTGCCGCTCCGCTCGCCGCGGTAGAATCGCTCGAAAATTCTCGTGCGCTCCTGCGGCGGCACGCCAACGCCGGTGTCGCTTACGCAAACGAAGGGACGCTCGTTGACTGTCCGCGCCTCGATGCGGACCGCGCCGCCCGCGGGCGTGAACTTGATTGCATTGTCGACAAGGTTCGAGACGGCCTCGCGCATGAGATCCTCGTCGCCGCGAATCGAGACGGGCTTTGCGGCGTCGACGACCATCGCCACGCCCTTCAACTCGGCCAGCGGCTCATAGAAATCAAACACTTCAGTACAGATCGCAGCGAGATCGAAGTCCTTGAGCTGCGACTTTCGCGCGTGATTCTCGACCGCGGAGATGCGTAAAATGGCCGAGACTGACGTAGACACCTTCTCGATTTGCGCCAGGGCGGCCTCCATCGCCGCATGCAATTCTTCAACCCCCGCCTCGTTGTTGAGCGCGCGCTCAATTCTGGCGCGCGCGACGGCGAGCGGAGTGCGCAGATCGTGGGCGATGTTGTCGCCGACGCTCTTGAGCTGGTCCAGCAACCGCGCGATTTCGTCCAGCATGAGATTGACGGCGCGGGCCACCTTGTCGATGTCGCCCCCCTCATTGGCCACCGGCAAGCGCGAGTCGAGTTCGCCGTTCATGAACCTCACGATAGCGTCGTGGACGCGCTCCAGCCGCTGGGATGCTCGCCGGGCGAAAAACGCGCCGATCGCCAGGATTACGAGGATTGTCGGCAATAGCGCGATCGCCAGCGCGCGCGACAGAGTTCTCTGCAGGTCGTAAGTCTCCCGCAGGCTCCGCCCAAGCAGCAAAATGCCGCCGCCGGCCAGGATGCGCGCGACAAAGATAGCCGGCTCGCGGTTGCCGCTTGAATCCGGCAAGAGCTGATTTTGGACGACGTGAGCGCGTCCATCGACCGGAATCTGAGGCATGCCTGGCACGTCGCCGAACACCATGGCGCCTTTCGGATCGAACACAGCGACATAGTCCAGGCGGCGGATATCCCGCGTCAGGCGCAGTTCCAACGCCCTACGAAGGTCGGCCTCAGTGTCCCCCGCGCTCTTGGCAGTCTCGTCGACCAGAACCGCACTAATCCGCTGAAAGTCGGCACTAGAAACTTGCCAGTAAATAAAGGCGAATATCGCCGCGATCGCAATCGAAATCGCAATCGAGAACGCCAGCGCGAGGCGAAACGCCCGCGAATTAAAGACCTCAAGTGTCTGCATTCAGTTTGAAGCCGACCGAGCGGATGTTGATGATGAAGCGTCGCGCGTCGGCTGGATCGAGCTTGCGTCTCAAGTTGCCGATCTGGACGTCGACGACGTTGGTCTCCGCCAAGAATTTGAAATTCCACACATCCTCAAGCAGCATCGCCCGCGTCACGATCTGACCGGGGCGGCGCATGAAATATTCCAATAAAGTGAATTCCCGCGGCAGGAGATCGACCAGTTCACCGTGGCATCGCACGGTCCGCTCGATGAGATCCATCTCGATGGCGCCGACGTGCAGTCGCGACAGTCTGGTGTCGCCGCCTCGCCGCAGAAGCGCTTCGACCCGCGCCGTCAATTCCCGGATGTCGAACGGCTTGATCAGATAGTCGTCGCCGCCGGCCTTTAACCCGTTGATGCGCTCATCGACCGACGAGAGCGCGCTAATCACTAGGGCGGGTGTGGTATTGCCTTCGGCGCGCAGCAATTCGATGATTGAGAGCCCGTCCTCGCCTTTCAGCATGCGGTCGATGATCAGAACCGCGACACCCGAGCGCGCCGCTCGCAACCCGTCGTCAACCGTTTCCGAAAGCTGCACCGCATGGCCGCTCGCCTGCAGTTCGAGCCGTATCTCCTCGGCGAGATCACGCTCATCTTCAACGACCAGCACAGAGGCGCCCACCAGCCCCTCCGCCGGGCGATCCGTCTGACCCGTCTTCTTCTCAGAAGGCCAAATGGTCATCGCTTGATTTCCAAACGCCACCTCTAGCGGGCCTGTTCATCTGTAAGACAGCGCGAAAATGGTGGAACGAAGCCGATGGAAGACTGCGTTTCGCACAACGCCAGCCCAGCACGCCGTTCCAATGGTTCTCAGATCAGCTTGTAACGGGTCCGATGGTTTGAATACGATTTTCAACCGCGGGCCCGCACCAGTTAAGCACGGACGTGTTTTAGCGCTCGAATAAATTTTTTTTTGCCTTTCGCGGCCATTTGTCGCCAGGCTGTAACATTACCCCGCTAGGCCTCCATTGTTGCAAGTTATGTTTGACCTGCGTAGCATTGGCTAACCGCAGCGTGTTTGTGTGCCTGATAGGCTATATCGTTTTCCTAAATCGCTATTGTTGTCTTCGGCCGTAAGCATCGGCTGTGGTTAAATTGCAACAACCTGGAAAAAGACGAGAAAGCGGCAAACTTATAGTTTGTTTGTGACGATTTCCGCCATTAGCTTGATCCGCACATTCGATTCGAGTTGGGCTCGAGTAACATCGAGCGGTGGAAATACGTTTGATTTCCGCACGGGTGCAGATCCAGCTTCGGCGGGGGAGCCTCAGACGATCGAGGCGCGGCGGAGGGGACGCGAGGCGGTCAGGCGGGGATTGTTATTGTTGAGCAGCGCGGACCGGCATCGACTTCGGTCCGACATGGGGATGGGGATATAATGAAAAAGCTCGGTGTCGCATTGGCGATTGCGATCGCCTCGGCAGGCGCGGCTCACGCGGCCGATCTGCCCACCACGAAGGGGCCTCCTGCGGCGCCCCCGGCGAATTGCTACGCGAGCGTCTGGACGTGGCTCGAACTCGACGCCGGCCGACTGCCCCCTGAGCTGGGGCCCCTTCACCGTCTACGCGACGCTTGACGGGGGACTTACGTATGAGTCGAACGGCGCCCCCTACAATGCGAGGTGGAATAACGGCGTCGACAGTTTCATCCAAAAGCAGAGCTACGGCCCGAAGTGGCTTTGGTCACCGAACAATCTCAGCCAGTCGGTCGCCGGCATCAAGATGAGCCAGCCGCTCGCCTATGGTTGGTCGCTGATCGGCACCTTTGAATGGGGATTCAATCCCTATTATGGGTTTCCTGCCGCAGCTCAGCAATCGCAAGTAAACCAAAACGGCAGGGCCTTGCTCTTGCAGGGCGCGGGCGCTGACTCGAGCCGCACCGGCCAACCGGATAACTCACAAGGCTTCATCGGCGTCAGCAACAAGACATATGGCACTTTGACCGCCGGTCGTGTCAACACGCTGTCGCTCGACGCGATCAACTCTTACGATCCTATGGGCGGCTCCTACGCGTTCTCGCCGCTCGGTTTCTCCGGCTCGTTCGCCGGATTCGGCGACACCGAGGCCGCGCGCGTCAATACTGGCGTTAAGTACCGATTGGATATCCCGTATCCCTCTTTTTACGGGGCGACTTTCCGTGTCGCCGGCTTGGCGCAGTGGGGCGGCTACGATCAGCTTAACGGCACGCAGGCGCTGTATCAGGGTCAGGTCGGTGGCGACTTCCACTTGTTCGGCGGGAGCCCTTGGGGCGGCACCCTCTCGCTGGACGCGATCGGCAGCTGGGCCAAGGACGCGGTGAACCTCAGCACCTTCACTGGGACTTGCGCCACCCTGACCAAAGGAGCGTTCGCAGGTCAAACCGCCTGCACCTCCGGCCTTCCGGAGTTCTATGCAGACACCGACTTGAAGGCGACGCTGTCGAACAATACCGGCTTCATGTTTGACGCCAAGTACAAAGTGCAAGCCCTGACGGTCTACGGCGGGTACGCATGGCTCAGGCAGGCGGACCCGACCCCCGGTTCTTATCCGAACGGCTTCGAGACCATCGGCGGCTGGAACGTCCCTGCGACGATCCCAGCGATCAGTCCGGCGTTGGCGAAATTCTTTCCGACGTCATGGATCAGCTCCACGACTTACGCTGTTCCGAGGATCGCTCCCTATTGGTGGATCGGCGCCAAATACGCAGTCACACCTCAGCTCGACGTAACCGGCGCCTTCTATTATCTGGATCAAACCAACTACAGTACCACCGCCTGCACCGGCACGCTCTTCACAACTGTCGCGCCAAACGGTAATAAAATCTCCGTTGGACGCATCAGCAGCGGCTCCTGCGCCGGCTCGGAAGACTTCTATTCCGCGCTCATCGACTATCGGCCGGTCAAGCGCGTCGACTTGTACGCTGGCATCATGGTCTCCAACGTTTACGGCGGTCTGGCCAACGGCTTTCCGGCGACCCAGGACATCTCCCCGACCGCGGGCATTCGCATCAAGTTCTGACCTATCGCTCCCACGGCCGGACGCGGCGGGCTTGAGCGCCCCGCGACCGGTTGGTCATGCGCCGCGACATAACCCGCGGCATTGTTGCCCAAGCATCATTTTTGCGGATGGTCTATAGCAGGATCGAGCGGCGGATTTCTTGCAAGAAACCGTGATCAAAGCAACAATGGAGTCACGAAGAAAGATGCTCCGCTTCGCGGCTTCTTAGGAACCGCGTTCGGGGGTAGCCGGCCATCGACGACGGCGAATTTCGCGCTTAGCGAATCGCGCCCTGTTGAGGATCTGCCGCTGGTCGCCAACGCCCTCGGGGTCGGTCCGACAACGTGCGGCATGATCGCTTACCCTTCTCGACCGCCAGCACTGCACCTCCTCCGTGCTTACCGCCCCCAAGCTTAAGGGCCTCCGACCCTGCGTTCACCACTTCCTTCAGAGCAGGCGACGAACAAGCAGAAGCGCCGCCAACCAAGGCGGTGCCTACGCTGTGAAAGAGTCCGAACTGCGAGCGGTCTTAAGCGACAGTTCACGCCGAGCCACGGCGACCCAATTCACAACGCTCGAACGCATGTTTCGCAGGTCGAACTGCAAAAGCCGACATCGAGGACGTCCCCGCAACCCGACAAGTCGAGAATCCACAGCTTGGGCTTGCACTGCGAACCGCAGCTCAAGCACGCAATCGACCTGAAGCCATCGCTCCCTCCAGAAAGGAACCGAAGCAGCGCGGATTTTAGCGGCCGACTGGCTTTTGCTCTTGATTATTATCTATAAAATATATAGACTATGTGTCAAAACGAAGCGCCTGCCTGACTCAAGCGGCGCTAGGTCAATCGGGGGACTGATGAAAGCTCGAGTAGGCTTCGTTACGCTAGGAATCGCGTTACTGGCGTCGGCCGCGAATGCGGCCGATCTGCCAACCAAGAAGAATGAGGCGCCCCCTGCGCAGCAGAACTGCTTCTCAAGCCTCTGGACCTATTTGAATAGCAGCGCCGCGGATTGTCCCCTGAGCTACGCGGGCATCACCGCCTATGCGACGATTGACGTCGGCCTCGGCTACAGCTCCAACGGCGCGCCTGCGAGCGGGACGTACTCGAACAGCGTTTACAGTTTCGTCGGCAAGCAGAGCTACGGAGCGAAGTGGCTGTGGACGCCGAACGGCATCAACCAATCGGTCGTCGGGATCAATATGAAGGAAGCGATTCCGTGGCTGCCGGGCTGGTCGCTCGTCGGGGCCTTGGAAAGTGGATTCAACCCCTATTCCGGCAACCTCGTCAACGGGCCGCGCTCGCTCGTGCAGAATAATGGCCTGCCGCTCGTCCTCCAGAGCGCAAACAGCGACTCGAGCCGCGCCGGGCAATTTGACAACTCGGTCGGATACATCGGCCTCAGCAATCAGACTTTCGGAACGCTCACCGTCGGCCGGGTGACTTCGCTGACGCTCGACGGCGTCATCGCCTACGATCCGATGGGCGGCTCCTATGCGTTTTCGGCGCTTGGCTATTCCGGCTCCTACGCGGGCTTCGGCGACACCGAAACCAACCGCGCCAACACCGGAGTGAAGTATCGAGTGGCTTATGAGAATTTCCATGGCGGAGCCCTCGTCCAGTGGGGCGGCTATGACCAGGGCAACGGCACGACTGGCCTCTACCAGGGCGATATCGGCGCCGACATTGAAAACCGCTTTGGCGGCCTCCTGTCCGTGGACCTCGTGGGCAGTTACGCTCAGAACGCGGTCAGCCTCTCCAACTTCGCGGGCTCCTGCGCCACGGTGACCAAGGGGCCCTTCGCGGGCCAGACCGGCTGCACCAGCGGGATCCCGATGTTCTACGGTCCTGAGGACCTGAAAGCGACGCTGTCCAACAACAGCGGCCTTATGCTGCTCGCCAAGTACAGATGGGGCCCGGTGACGCTCTCCGGCGGCTGGATGTGGTGGCAGCAAGCGAATCCGAGCGACGATTATCTGAACGGGTTCGAGACCCTCGGCGGCTACAGCGTCCCTGCGACCATCGTCACGACCAACAAGGCCCTCGAGAAACTCTTTCCGACGGCTTGGACCAATTATACCGCGTATAACAAAATTCGGATCGTCAACGTCCCCTTCATAGGCGCTAAATATGCGGTTAACTCACAGCTAGACGTGACCGGCGCCTTTTATTACGAGAATCAGAACAACTATAACTCCTCGACCACGCCCTGCGCCTACGCCAAGACCAGTTTTGTTCAGGCGAACGGCAACGTTCTCAACGTTGTCCGCGAAAACAGCAGCGCTTGCGCCGGCACGCAATACGCCCTTTCAGCTATGATCGATTATCGACCGCTCAAGCGGGTCGACCTCTACGCCGGCGTGATGCTCTCGAACGTCTATGGCGGGTTGGCGAACGGCTATTTGGCGACCCAAAACATAGCGCCGACCGCCGGCTTACGCGTCAAGTTTTGAGCGTACTTCACCGCGGAGGAGTGCCGACTTCAGCGCCTTAAGTCTTCGGTCTCGTCACCTGCGATCGATGCAGCCCCACCTCATGCAATCATCGGGATTGCGGCTCAGGCCGTCGGTCCGATGGATGTTGTAAGGCTCATGCTGATAGGGGTTCGGGCTTCTGAACACCGTTGGCAGCTTGTCCGGAGGGAGTTGCAACGCGGCCCGCAGCGTCATGACCGGAATGCCTTGGTTTTGGGCGCGCACCGCAACGGAAGCCACCAGCGAACCCGCCAGCGCGGCCGCAACCACCATCGGGCTCATGAGCGATGACCTCATTCTGGCCTCCTCCTCATTTCGGCAAGACGGTCGCTCACGCGCTGCCGTAAGCCGTCGTAACCTGTCGCCTAGGATATTGGCCGGCGGCCTTGATGACAAATAAATTCCATTTCATAGAGTAAATTCCATCGATAAAGCGCCAAAGGCGATTTTCGTGGCGGCAGGTGCGCCCCCCAACGCGTTTTTTATCCACGCAGGAGCTAGCGGCCGTCAATTGACGAACTTGAAATAGTCCGCCTCGACGGATGCGGATGCGCGCCGCGCGTCCTCAACCAATCGCGATGCAATGAGTTTCAAGTTCGCCGAGTGAAGAGCGTCGAGCGCTGGAATGGGCTTGTCGGAGACGATGGCGAGCAGCATCTGCATCGGGCCGACGGAGCTCGCGTCGGCGCTTAGCGGCACGTTGAAGGCAGCAGAATCGCCGCTCGCATCGACCTTCGTATCGAGCCTGTGCGCGAGGCCGTCGTTGTCGACGAGGACCAGATAGACGCGACGCCGGTCCAACCCTGAAATCGTCCCCAGCAACGGCTGTCCCGGTCCGACCTCATAGTTTTGCAACCTCAGCCGGGGCGGCTGTCGTCCATCTGAGGAGGCAAGCCGGATGAGATCGAGGGCGGGACACTGCTCCGCGGTGATCGGCGCCACGGTAAGGTTCGCCTCGACGCCAACCTCGCGCTTGTAGGCTGAATCAAAGCGTCGGAACGGTTCGATCGTCCGCCCAACCGCTTGGTACTCATGGGGTTTGGTTGCTCCAGGGAGGGGCTCGATGAGAAAGCATTCGCCTCCGTCGAAGCTCGCGATGAACGCCTTGGCCTTGTCCTCCGGCAAGGCGGGCGCCACTGGCGGAGGGACATTTAGGGCAGTCGCCGGAGCCGCCGGCGAAAGCGCCGCGGCCTCGGGGGCTGGCGTCTGGGGCGTCTCCACGCGCTCCGCCGTCTGTTGCGTCGCGGCGGCCGAGGCTGGCGCCGCGGCCTGGATTGTCGCCGGAAGTTGCGCGGGCGCCGGGACCTGCGCGCCCGCCGTCGGCTGCGCAGGCGCCGCCGTCTGAGCGGGCATGGGGACCTGAGGACGGTCGTGCGAGGGCGCCGCGGCGGGCAGCGGTTCAATCTTCGCCATCGGCTCTGGCGGCGGCAAAGGTTTGTCGGCGACGACAAGCGTCGCCGACATCCGCGCCGTCCGGTCGTTGTGGTTGGTCGCGACGATGCCGATCGAGGCGCTAGCCGCCTGCTGGGGGACGCCTTCGATCGCGCCCTTGCCGCCCCCGAGATCGCTGAAAGTCAGGCCGTCTGGCAATCCGATCGCAGTCAGCCGCAGCCCCTTGCCGCCGGGGTCGCCAAAGGTTGGCAACTCCGCCCTGTAAGGGGACCCGACCGTTGCTGCTGGCAGGTCGACATTTGCCTGCTGCGCTTTCGGCGGCAACGCCTCGGCCAACGCTTCGGCTGTCACTGGCTGTGGCGCCGGCGGGCTGGGGGCTTCCGGCGCCGCCGAGGACTCAATTCGCGCCGCCTCGGTTTGTGCGGGTAGTGGATTCGATTCCGAGGCGGGCGCCGATGGCGGGCTTGTTCCCTCCTGCGATGCCGGCGGAGGCGCGAGCGTCGGCAATTGCTGCGATGTCAGCGGTGGTAATTTCGTCTTCGGGGAGGTCGTCTGCTCGCCGGGACCTGCCGCCGGCGCCGAGAATGTTCCTGCCCATCGGGCGAGGTCGCCGCGGAAGACGTAAGCCACCCCGCCGAGGCTCAGGACCGCGATCAACGCTCCGATCAAAGCCGGAGCTCTACCGCCGCGCTCGCTGGCGACGGGAGGGGCTTTGAGCGCCTGGGCAGTGCTCGGCGCCGCCGGCTCCCAGGCCGCGACCTCAGCCATGCTCGAGGGGCGGTTCTCAGGCAAGGGTTGCAGCATCGCCTGCAGGAGCGGCCGTGTGCTCGGCTCGACCCATGCGAGTTCACCGGGAACGACGCGCCGTTTGTCGATCATTTCCGCTTGCGACCCCGCCATGTCGATGGGGTGGCCGAGCAGCGCCTCCGCCAGGACGAGACCGAAACTGTAAATGTCAGATTTGGGAGTGACGTCCCCGCCTGCGAGCCCAAGCTGTTCCGGGGAGGCGTAATTCAGTTTGCCTGCGAAAGCGCCGCCAAGGATCGTCTCTTCGCCGGCGCGGCGAGCGCGGGCGATGCCGAAATCAATAACCTTGGCGCTGCGGACGTCGCCGTCGGGCATGATGAGATTGTCGGGGGAAATGTCTCGATGCACGACGCCGTGCTGGTGAGCGGCCTCTAGCGCAGACGCGATGCGCTTTTGCAGGACTTTAACCTCCGCGAAGGGAAGCGGTCCCGAACTCAGCCGTTTCTTGAGCGACGGTCCTTCCACAAACTCCATCGCAAGATAGGCGCGCTGAAGCTCTGGATCGACCGAGAATACGAAATAGCGCACGATCGCATCATGGGTGAAACTGTGAAGAATCGAGGCCTCGCGACGGAAGAGCTCCAAGATTTCGGGGTCGTTCGAAAACTCTGGCCGGATCATCTTGATCGCGACCGGGTCTCCCGTCTGGATGTTGAAGCCGCGATAGACCTCCCCCATTCCTCCCTGCGCGACCAACCTTTCAATCTCATAGACATTGTTGAGACGCGTCCCGGGTCTCATGCTCTTTAGGGAGGAGCGCTGAATGACGGTCCGGTCCTCCTCCACGGGCTTGCTCTCCAGATCAAATCGAAGATTCGACCGCCCGACAGTCTCGAGTCGCCGGGCCCAACTCCAATTCCGACCACCCCTTGCGTCGGCCTAATCGATTTCGTCGCCAATTCAATATTTGACGCACGCTAGGCGCTTGGGGATAATTTCTCAAGGTACGCATTTGCCACCTTTATTTTAAGGAAATCCTCATGCGCGCGTCATCGACCTTTGCGTTCGGCGCCGCGGCGGTCCTCGCCGCTTCAATCTTGGCGAGCGCCGCTCCCGCTCACGCCGATCCTGCATATTCCTCCGAAAACGTGATCCAGATCTTTCTCAAGCAGAAAGACGCGCTGAAGGGCGGCAAGACGCGCGCCCTCTGCGTTGGGACCGCCGCCGACTGCAAGAAGCAAGAGGCTGCGGAGGCGCCGCCTCCGGTTCAGTTCGACCTCTTGGCGAATTTCGAGTTCAACTCGGACAAGCTGACACAGGCGGCGAGGGAGAATCTGGACCAGTTCGCAAAGGCCATCAAAGATCCGCGGCTCGCGGGGTCCAAATTCGAAATCGACGGCCACACCGACGCTGTAGGACCGGAGGAATACAACTTGGGCTTCTCCGAGCGCCGCGCGGAGGCTGTGGTCTCCTACCTGACGTCCGAAGGAATTGACGCTTCGCTTTTGGTGGCGAAAGGCTTCGGCAAGACGAAGCCGCGCGTCGCCAATCCATACAGCCCGGAGAATCGGCGCGTCGAAACGCATCTCAGCGAATAGTCGGGGCGAACCGCTCCGACCATGCGACTTTGAGCCGGAAAGAACGCCGGTTGGCGGGCAGAGCTTGAGCTTCACATGAGCCGTCGGGACGGCCTTGTCGGACTAGCGGCGTCGATACTGATCGCTTGTGTCTGCGCAGGCCTCATCGCGTGGCGATTGACGCCGCCAAGACGTGAACCGACGTCCCCTGCCCCCGCCGCCCCGATCCCGGTGGTCGAAGGTTCAGAGACGCGGATTAGGCTGTCGACGATCATCGATCTGCCTGGCGATCCGGTGCTTGTCCGAAGAGGCGCGGTCCTGGCGCCGAAGGACGCTCTCATCATGGTTCCGGCTAAGCTCGGCCAGGAGGCGCCGAAGACCCCGGCCAAGGCGTTTTTCGTCAATTCGACCCTCGTCTCGACGACCGGCGGATATATGGGGAAATTTCAGGAGGCGGGCCAGGAAGCCGAAGCGCTCGCCGCGCAGGTCGCGATGAACTCGGCGCAAATCACAGCCGCGCAAAACGAGCCGGACTATGGGTCCGACGATGACGGCGGCGCAGACACGCCTGCTGACGCGCAGAGCCAGTTCCTGACCACTGCGAACAGCAACGAGCTTGAGATCAGCCTCGGGGGATCGCGCGGGCAGCCGCAGCTCAAGGAGACGATCCTCAAGCCTCTGGTGGCGGACACGATCAGCAATCTCCTGATCGCCAACGGTTACGATGCGGAGAGCGCCCGCATGATCGAAGGGGCAGCCAAGGACTCGCCGGCGCATATCCAAACGCTGCCGCCGCAAGCCACGGCTGTGGCTATAGGCGCGCTGGACCTCGCCGGCGAGTACAGGATCAAGCAGCTCGCGATCTTCGAGAACGGCGAATATGTCATCACCATCGCCGCCAAGGATGACGGCGGGTATGAGCAGGCGGCCGAGCCAATCATCCCCGCTCCATTGCTCGACGATTCGCTTCGGAACCAGACCGTCGCGACGCGGCTCACGATCGCGGACGGCGTCTATAGCGCCGGCATCCGCAACGGGATGCCCGATCCCGTCATCCGCGAAACGATCCAGCTCATCAGCCGCCTCGCCGACTTGCGCTTGCCGCTGCAGGCGGACCAAACCTTGCGTGTTCTGTTCGAGCCGGAATTCCGGGACAAGGGCAAGATGGGCGGCAAGGTCGTCTATGTCGGCCTGCATGGGAACTCGCTCGCCATCGAGTGCTATTCGTTCGAGGGGAGCGACGGCGCCTTTCGTTGCTTCGATCCAAAAGCGGGCAGCGACGGTGGCGGAGAATCGACGCCCATGCCGCCGTCCTTGGGCAACAGCGGCGCGACAAGCGTGGGCGGCGTTCTCGCGCCGATCAAAGGCGCGCCGATCACCTCTCTGTTCGGGCTCCGCTTCCACCCCATCCTGCACATCCTTCGATTGCACGCCGGCATCGACTTTGGCGCTGCCGTCGGATCGCTGGTTCGCGCCGCCGCTGACGGAAAGGTCGAGATCGCGGGGCCGGTCTCCGGGTTCGGCAACCACGTCCGCATCCAGCACGCAGGCTTCGAAACCTCCTATTCGCACCTCTCCGAAATCCCGGAGGCGATCCATCCCGGCGTCGAGGTCAAGCAGGGCGATATCATCGCGCTCTCCGGCAACACCGGCCTTTCCACCGGCCCGCACCTCCATTTCGAGTTCTACTTGAACCGGGAGGCCGTCGACCCCCTGCCCCATCTAGGCTCCGAGCTTCAGACCGCGGCGGCGTCGCTGAAAGGCCCGGTCGTCGCGACCGCTGCGGCGGCCAGCGCGCCGGCGGCAAGCGTAACGGCAGGCGAGATCGCCGCGTTTCCGGTGATCAAGGCCTATCTCGACCAGGAAATCGCTAGCCTGATGAACTAGGTGGGTTCGATCGGCGACGCGAGTCGTCCGTGAGCGGGTGGAAAGCGAGCGGCAATAAACGCTAGCTAGAAAGGTCGCCTCGGCAAGGACCGGAGTCCGTGCCATAGCCCTCATTCCAGTGCGAGCGTGATATAGCGTTCACCCCATCATGTGTTTGCTGCCGCGATCGCAATGTTCACCGGTTCGGGCTCACCCGCTGCGCGGCGAACGGGTCAAGTCGACCTTTCGCGGACCTCCGGTCGGTTTGGGTTTTCTTGGTCCGTGGCCCTTTTGCCGCGAAAGCCCCATACATGGCTATTGGATTTGCTTGGATTTCCTTGGATTCTCTCGTCAACTCCAAGACGAAACCTAAGAAATTGATAACACTCCTGTTTCGGCCGTCGTTCCCTCACCTAAAATCGCGGTGAGGGAATAGACGTTCTCGGTTTCGGCCCTGACAAGCCCGCCGATCGCCTCGGCCGCCATGTGCTTCTTGCTCGCCTCGCGGGTATATTTGATCGGCATATCCGGCCGGGTCCAGCCGAAGATCGCCATCAACTGATTGACCGTCGCGCCGGCCTCGGCGAGCCGGCGAGCGGCGGCCTTGCGAATGCCGTGCGCCGTGCAATCGACGAGGCCGGCTCGCTCGGCGGCTTCGCTGAACCACGCCCCCAAGTGTTCTTTGCCGACGTTCGCGCCGCGCCTGAGGGTGATGAAGGCAAGTTGCTCGGGCCGCCCCTTGGGGCCGGCGGCGAGCGCCTGGCGGAGCGGCGCGAGGATCGGCAGATAGACGACAGCGCCCGTCTTCTCATTCCGAAGCTGGATCGTGCCATCCTTCTGGATGTGCTGGCGGCCGAGCCGCGCTGCGTCGCCGATTCGGAGGCCCGTATAGAGCAAGATCGAATAGACAAGCCGCTCGTGCGAGCCGAGTGGATAGGCCCGCTCGAATCTCGCGAGTTCTTCCTCGCTCCACGTCTTATGACCGCCCTCTTCGTCGACGCCGGGCTTCTTTAGCTTGAGGCCCTTGATCCCTTCACACGGATTGCGGTCGACGTGGCCGACGTTGACCGCCCAGGCGAAAAGGTTCTTGAGCGCGGTCAGGATCGAGTTGGCTTGCTCGGGGGTTTCCTTCCGCGCCTCAAGCGCCTCGACGATGACGGATCTGGTTATGTCTTCCGTGTCGTAACCGAGCGCCGCCCATTTCTCATAAATATGGCCGCGCGTTTTGCACGTCATCGGCTTGTAGGCCTGCCACTCCGAGCTCTTGAGATAGAGATCGATCAGGCCCTTGAACTTGGTCTTTGGCGCCTGCCGTTGATTCCGGACCGCTATCGGCTGGCCGGCGAGACAGGCGCGATAAGCGGCCGTGAATTCATCCGAACCATACAGATCGGGCAAGCGGACGCGGGGCTCGCTGCGATTACGGCGGAAGTACCACACTTTGCGGCCATGCCGCGTGACCTGGCGCTGAACGAAGAGCAAGTGGGGGCGAGGCATTAGAGGACGACTTTCTTCTTCGGCCGGTCCCGAATCCTGATCGGTCCCAGCGGCTTGTCATGGCGCCCGTTGGGCAGGGCGGCGGCTTGCTCTTCTGTTTCGAGAACAATGTCAATCGATCCATCCGCGCCGATCTTGACACGCCTCGCGCCGATCTTCCGGGCCTCGCGCAGGGCGCGTGCGATGTCGGCTTGCTTTACTCGCGCGGGGACGGTCATGGCGCGCTAGAGCGCGATCTGGTTAGACTGAAGCATATCCTGCGTTTTTGAAGTAGTTTGCGCATTCTGTCGGGGTGAAGCAGTTGAGCAGGGCGCCGATGGTTCGCCAGGTCTCGTCGATAGTTCGCGCGTCGGCCTTGCGTAACAAGGTCTTCATTTTGGCGAAGGCCTGCTCGATTGGATTGAGGTCTGGCGAGTAGGCGGGCAAGAAGAAGAGCTTGGCTTTGGCCGCGCGGATGGCGGCGCGAACGGCGCGGCCCTTATGGCTGCCGAGGTTGTCCATGACGACAATGTCGCCCGGCGCGAGGATGGGTGCGAGAACTTGCTCGACATAAGCGCGGAAGCTCACGCCATTGATCGGTCCGTCGATGACGCAGGGCGCGGTGAGCCCATCGCGACGCAGCGCCGCCAGGAAGGTGAGGGTTCGCCATCGGCCGAAAGGCGCTTTGGCGACGAGGCGTTCGCCTCTGGGGCATCGGCCATGGGCGCGCGTCATGTTGGTCTTAGCCCAGGTCTCATCGATGAAGACAAGCCGCCTCGGATCGATCCTCGCCTGACGCGCCTTCCACCGCTCACGCCGCCTGGCGACGTCCGGTCGGTCCTGTTCGGAGGCGCGAAGACTTTTTTTTGAACGTCACGCCTTCGTGCTGGAGAAAATGCCAAAGCGCATAATAGCTGACCACTAGGCCGCGGTCGGCCAGCTCTCTGAGCAAAGCGCGCAGTGTCAGGTCAGGCTTCTCAGCGATCCGCGCCAGAACCCAATCGCGCTCGCGCGCCACAAGGTAGGGCCTGTGGCCGCCCATCTTCCGCGCCGCCGGACTACCGAGCGCGCGCTGGCGCTGCGACCACTTCACAACGCTGGCGACGCTGACCATGAACGTCTTGGCCACCGAGCGGCAGGACTGTCCCGAAGTCGCCGCCGCAACCACCCGCTCCCGCAGGTCCAAAGAATAGGCTCGCGCCATCCCTGCTAGCCTCCAACCCAGCCAGCAGGTTGAATCTGACTCGCGCCCCTTTGGGAATCCCCTCGATTCAGTCAAACCAGATCGCGCTCTAGTGTACTGTTCGGGGCGAGAGGCCGCCAAAAGGGACGAAACCTCGACAGTCGGGCGGCGAAACTTGTAACTAGATGTGACGGGAGCCGACGCTACGCGACGCAACGATAGCGGGGTCTCCGGCACCTAGGCCCGATCTGGCGTTGGGCGCGCAGGGAAAGCGGAGGCATTGCAACAGCTTGCGCACCAAGGGCCCCGCATCCCCTCGGAGCCCACCCGGCGCGGCGGAACCAGGCAGCGGAAAACCGCGCTGCATCGGGGGCGCCACCATTCGGTTGACGAGAAGCGCCCTCCACTGGCGGCCACCCAAACGGAAGCCAATGTCAACTCGATTGGGGCCAGGACCATCCAGAGATGAACGATGAGGATGATCTCCGCGAGCTCCGTGAGCTGTTGCAGCAATATGCTGAAGCCACAGCGGAACAACGCAAACATCTTCGGCCAGGCATCGAACGCGCGATAAGCAAAGTCTTGCCTGGTTTACTGGATTCGGCCGACACCAAATTCTTCAATGGCGATTACCTGAAAGATATGCTCGATAAATGCATGAAGCGGGTGCTTGCGAGGCCCGACCTTTCGCCAGACAGAAAAACCAACGCGAAGGAGGACGCTGACGATTTCTGGGCGTTTTTCAATGCGGCGAAGCAGTGGCCGGTCCCCAAATTGGCGGCGCACACCTTCGAGATGACGACGCTCGGCCTCTTCACCGGGCTGCGAGCGGCCTCAACCCCGTCGAAATCGATGAGCTTCGCGCAAAGTTCCTGTCCGAGCGACAGCGGAAAGTCGCAAAAAAAGGCGTGGATGCTCGACGAAACAAGGAATGGCAAAAATTCGCGAAAGACGAGACCTTGCGCCTGCACAGCATTAATCCCTTGCTCACGCTCACTGATATCACCGAAAAGATCATAAAAGCATGGGAACCGCTTAAGTTCGAGAAAGTCAAACAACAGCAGCTGTTCAGATATCTCTCGCGGCTATTGGATAAGGGTGAGCTTCCATCGTCGATAACGAGACGTGCCAGGAAGACGTAGGCACGGACAATAGCGAGGTGAAAGGGCAGTACCGAGCCGGCTCAGTACAGTACTGAGCCGGCTCGGTACAGTAAGAACCGTCTCTTAGGCAAGACCCCGCGCCGTCTACCGTGGTATACTTGCGCGTCCCGACGGAAGGATGCGCGTCTTGTCTCAATGTTCAACCGGCCTGAGACGACGCACACGACGTAAGCGCGCAGGGCGGGCGGAAAAAACACCGGCTCATCGTCTACTCCTATGATGAAGCCGCCGAAATCGCCGACATCGCTCGCCGTACGCTCGAGCGTTTGATCGCGGTCAGCAAAGGCCCGGCCGTGGTTGAGCTCTCGCAGCGCCGGCGAGGCATTCTCGAAAGCGATCTCATCACCTGGTTGCACAAGCGCCGCCGCACCGCGCCGACCGAAGCGCCCGCGTCCGCTCTCCCCCTCTTGAACCAATTCGTGGACGGACAGGGTCCGTCCCGGATCCCGGCCTCATTGCGCGCCCCGGGAAATAAAAAATGCGCGCTCGCCAACGTACAGGAGATTGAAATCATGATTATGTCGGACTTTCTCAAGGGCTGCATCAAGGCTGAGGAACTGGAACCTGGATCCAGTGCGACGGCGCG
>CAVSSS010000032.1:0-24948 GCA_963730555.1 uncultured Alphaproteobacteria bacterium
AACATGTGACCCGCGCTGATTGACAACCGAGCGGCCAAGGAATCTCCTCATCTCGAGGTGCAACGGGGAGGAGATGCGTGGCGGAGACGCCAATTATCGGTCGGCGCCGGTGGGGGATCGGGCTTCTGCTCGGCGCGGGCATTCTCATCAACTATTTCGACCGGGTGAATATCTCGGTCGCGGCCCCGCAGCTGCAGCAGGAGTTCGGCCTAACGCCAGCCGATCTGGGATTGCTTTTCAGCGCGTTTTTCTGGTCCTACGCGATCCTGCAGATCCCGGTCGGAATCGTGCTCGACCGGCTTGGCGTGATGACGGTGAGCCGGATTGGCGCGTTTCTGTGGGGCCTCGCTTCAGGAATTGTCGCCTTCGCAACCGGCTTCGGCTTCATCTTCGGAGCTCGCATCCTGCTTGGAGTGGCGGAGGCGCCGGCCTTTCCAGCCAATTCCAAGGCCACCGGCTACTGGTTCCCACGCGGGGAGCGCGCGACCGCGACCGCGATCTTCGACGCGGCGGCGAAATTCTCCAATGTCATTGGCGTGCCGCTGGTGGCGGTCGCGGTCGTCACCTTCGGCTGGCGCTGGGGCTTCGGCCTCACCGCAATCTTGAGCTTCGCTTACTTTCTCGCGTACTGGTTCCTCTACCGCGACCCAAGCTCGGATCCGAAGCTCAGCCGCGAGGAGAGCGACTATATTCGCAACGGCGGCGCAACGCCCGAAGGCGAATCCGAGGCGAGCCCTATCGGGATGCTGGGGTACCTCCTGCGCAATCGCAAGGTTTGGGGACTCACGATCGGCTTCGCTGCTTATGGCTATTCCTTCTACCTCTTCCTGACCTGGCTGCCCGCCTATCTCGTCAGCGAGATGCACATGAGCATCATCAAGTCGGCGGGGTACGCGGCGATACCTTGGCTGTTTGCGACCATCTCCGACCTCGTTGTCGGCGGCTGGCTCATCGATCATCTGCTCGCGAAGGGCTATGACGACACGGCGACGCGTAAGACGGTGCTGGTCGGCGGCATGATTCTAGGCCTTGCCGTGTTCGGCGCAACGGTGACGACAAGCCCCGTATGGGCGATATTCTGGATCACGATCGCGCTGAGCGGCCTCGCCGCCGCTGCGCCGGTCGGCTGGTCGATCCCGTCGCTTATCGCCCCACGTGGCGGCACAGGCACGATCGGGGGCGTGATGAATTTCTTCAATAATCTCATGGGCGCAGTGGCTCCCGCGGTCACCGGCTTCGTTGTCGGGGCGACGAATTCCTTCTCGATCGCGTTCCTGGTGGCGGGCGTCGTGCTCCTGATCGGCATCTTCTTCTTCACTGTCGTTTTGGGGAGGATCGAGCCGATCCCCGAGCCGGATGCTGTCGCGGCCGCGGCCTCGCTCGCGTGACGCTGCCGATGAACGCGACCAAGACCGGATACGCCGTGGTTGTGATGGGCGTATCGGGCAGCGGCAAGACGACCGTCGCGGAGCTGCTCGCCAAGCAACTTGGCTGGCCGTTCATGGAGGGCGACCGGCTGCATCCTCCCGCCAATGTCGAGAAGATGCGGCAGGGAATTCCGCTTAACGACGCCGACCGCGCCCCCTGGCTCGATCGGATCGGCGCGGAGCTCAAGGGCTGGGCCGCCGAAGGGCGATCGGGCGTGCTGACCTGTTCGGCTCTGAAGCGCGCCTATCGCGCTCGCATCCGCTCGGCGCGGCCCGACGTTCGCTTCGTCTATCTCAAAGGCTCGGAAGCGCTGATCGAGGCGCGCGTCGCCGCTCGCCATCACGAATACATGCCGGCCTTCCTGCTGCGCAGCCAGTTCGACACGCTCGAGGAGCCGACGCCGGACGAGCCAGGGGTGGTGACTGTCGACGCGGGCGGCTCGGCCGCTAAGGAAGTCGCCGCTGTCATCGCCGCCCTGGGGCTGGCGGGCGGGAAGCGCGCGTAGCGGCCAGTTGCATGCCGCTCTCGCGATCGTATAAGTCCGGTCGACGTCCGGGGCCGACCGCCCCTCGACCGTCATGGCCGGGCTTGACCCGGCCATCCACGCGTCTCCATCCGCGCGATCTTGGCCAAGCGGGCTCAATGCGACCTTCGGCCCTCGCGGCGGACGAGTCCCGACTTGCTTTTCGAGCAGAGCGGCGTGGATGGCCGGGTCAAGCCCCGGCGATGACGAGCCTCTTCCTTGAAGAAAGTCCCGCCATCCATGCCGAACACCAAGAAGCCGCAAGTCAAGCGCGTCGTCCTCGCCTATTCCGGGGGGCTGGACACTTCGATCATCCTCAAATGGCTGCAGACTGAATACGGGGCCGAAGTCATCACCTTCACCGCGGACCTCGGCCAAGGCGAGGAGCTCGAGCCGGCGCGTAAGAAGGCTGAGCTGCTTGGCGTCAAGCCGCAGAACATCTTCATCGAGGACCTGCGCGAGGAATTCGTGCGCGACTTCGTCTTTCCGATGTTCCGCGCCAATGCGCAGTACGAGGGCCAATATCTCCTAGGCACGTCGATCGCGCGCCCGCTCATCGCCAAGCGCCTGGTCGAGATCGCCCACGAAGCAGGCGCCGACGCGATCGCCCATGGCGCGACCGGCAAGGGCAACGACCAGGTGCGCTTCGAATTGTCAGCCTACGCGCTCGACCCCGACATCAAGATCATCGCGCCCTGGCGCGAATGGGAGTTCGCCTCCCGCAATGCGCTTCTCGCCTTCGCCGAGCAGCACCAGATCCCCATCGCCAAGGACAAGCGCGGCGAAGCGCCGTTTTCGGTCGACGCCAACCTCTTGCATGTGTCTTCGGAAGGCAAGGTGCTCGAAGACCCGGCTCAGGAGACGCCGGCTTACGTCTACTCGCGCACCGTTCACCCCGAGGACGCGCCCGACAAGCCGACCGTCATCGAGATCGCGTTCGAGAAGGGCGATCCGGTTGCGATCGACGGTAAGGCGATGAGCCCGGCGACCCTGCTTGCCGCCTTGAACAAGCTCGGCCACGACAATGGCATTGGTCGGCTCGATCTCGTTGAGAACCGCTATGTCGGCATGAAGTCGCGCGGCATGTACGAGACGCCCGGCGGGACGATCCTGCTCGCGGCGCACCGGGCGATCGAATCGATCACGCTCGACCGCGGCGCCGCGCATCTCAAGGACGAGCTCATGCCCAAATACGCAGAGCTCATCTATAACGGGTTCTGGTTCTCGCCCGAGCGCGAACTCTTGCAGGTCCTCATCGACAAGAGCCAGGAGATGGTCTCAGGGTCCGTGCGGCTCAAGCTTTACAAGGGCGGCGTCTACGTGATCGGCCGCTTGAGCCCATATTCGCTCTACGATCAGGACCTCGTCACCTTCGAAGAAGGCGCCGTCGCCTACGATCACCGCGACGCCGGTGGATTCATCAAGCTCAACGCGCTGCGCTTGAGGACGCTGGCGAAGCGGAGGAAGAAGGTGGCGAAGCCGAGGGGCTGAACGGACTGGAGCGGTCACGTTGAAAGCCTGCCGCGTCCATCGCTTCGGCGGCCCGGAAGTCATCGAGGTTGAAGACGCGCCGCTGCCCACGCCAGGCCCAGGCCAGGTGCGCGTTCGGGTCAGGGCGAGCGGGGTCGGTCCCTGGGACGCCTGGATCCGCTCGGGAAAGGGCGCCGTGCCGCAACCCCTCCCCCTGACTCTCGGCGCCGACATCGCAGGAGAAATCGACCTGCTTGGCGACGGGGTGACGAGTTTCCGGCTCGGAGAGCCGGTCTTCGGCGCGACGAACGCTCGCTTCACGGACGCCAACGCGGAATATGCGATCGCCTTGGCGGGCAAGCTCGCGTCGAAACCGGAGCGCGCTTCCTTCGTCGAGGCTGCCGCCGTTCCGGTCGTCGCGGTCACGGCGTGGCAGGCTCTATTCGAAGAAGCTAAGCTTGCGGCGGGCGCCTCTGTCCTGATCCATGGCGCGGCCGGCAGCGTCGGCGCCCTTGCCGTCCAGCTCGCGCACCGGGCCCAATTCAGGGTCTTCGCCACAGCCGGCGCGGGCGACGTCGCCTATGTCCGCGGCCTCGGCGCGAATGACGTGACCGACTACCGGGCTGAGTGGTTCGAGGATCGGGCGCGCGGCGTCGACGCGGTGATCGATCTTGTCGGGGGCGAAACACAACGGCGGTCGTTCGGGGTCCTGAAACCCGGCGGCGTCCTTGTCTCCGCAGTATCCGAGCCTGACCGCGAGGCCGCCGCGCGGAGCGGGGTTCGAGGAGGATTCTTCCTCGTGGACGTGACGACCGACCGCCTCATGAGAATCGCCGACCTGCTGACAAGCGGCGCTCTCTCCGTGGAGATCGGCGCCGCGCTTCCTCTCGATTCTGTGCGCGAAGCCCACGAAATGCTGGACGGCGGCCGGCGCAAGCCGCGCGGCAAGATCGTACTCACTCCATAGCTTGAGGAGGGGTCAACCCTTCTGGCGGCGGTGGCCGCAAGCGCTGATGCGGCGCTTGCCGGACAGCGGGTCAGGGGAAAGCGAGCCCGTTCGCCTTCGCAGCCATCTCGACGAACTTGAATGTCTGTCCAAACGCGTCCTTGAGAGGCGCGGCGGTCGCGGGATCGGAGATCTCCGCGAAACGGGCGGCGATCGTCTCGGGCGTGCGCTCGCTCTCATCGAGATAGACGCCAGGCGTCTCGCCGATGTGCGTGACCGCGAAGACGCCAGCGCCCGCGCCGAGAATGACGCGCGAGGGCGCGTTCTCGCTCACGAGAAACAGCACGCCTGGCGTCACCAATTCCGGGGTCATAAGCTCCGCGGCGACAGACGACAGCAGGCCCTCCGTCATGGCCGTTCGCGCCGTCGGCGCGAGCACGTTGACGCGAATGTCGTTCTTCGCGCCCTCAAGATGCAGCACGTTCATCAGGCCGATCATTGCGGCCTTCGCGGCGCCGTAGTTCGCCTGGCCGAAATTGCCGTAGATCCCGGACGCCGAGGACGTGAGCACGATGCGCCCATAGTTGCGCTCCCGCATGCCCGCCCAGACGGCCTTGGTGCAATTGGCCGAGCCGATCAGGTGGACGCGAATGACGAACTCGAAATCCGCCATCTCCATCTTGGCGAAGGTTTTGTCGCGCAGTACGCCCGCGTTGTTGACGAGGATGTCGACGCGTCCCCATGCCCTCTCGGCGCGTGCAGCCATCTCGGAGACCTGCTCAAAATCGGCGACGTCGGCGGGGTCTGCGATCGCCGTCCCGCCGCCGGCGCGGATTTCTTCCACGACCCTTAAGGCATTGTCGAAGGGAACACCGTTTTGGCCGAGATCATTGACGACGACCTTCGCGCCGCGTGCTGCAAGTCCCAGAGCATGCGAACGTCCTAGACCGGAGCCCGCGCCGGTGACGATGGCCACTCTGCCGTGAAAGTCGATTGTCATGACGCTCCCCGTGCAGGCGCTATCGGCGAGGCGCTGCTCCGAGCAAGCTAGCCCCCGGAGTCCCCCGCTGACAATATTGCGCCATTTGCTTAAGGCTTGGAGCGGCCAGTCGCGATCAGAGAGCGCTCCCATCCGACTTTACGAGAACGCAGCCGGAAATAAGCCAATCGCCGTTCGCATCCTGGCTCAGACTGTAGAGAGCGGTCCAAACGACGTTGTCGTTGTCGACGAGGGTCGCCTCAAGGCTCGCCTTGTCGCCCGATTCCGCAAAGGCGCCGAACTCGACGCTGCGATGTCGGTAGACCGGCGCGTAGTGGTCGCGAACCATAGCCATGAAGTGGTCCGGGTCGCCGAACATCTCTTTGATCGTTGGGGCCGCCAGGGCGTAGGCCGCCGTCCCATCGTCGCGCTCAAAAGCGTCGAATTGCCGCTCGACTATGGCGCGCGAGCGGGCGGCGGTCAGCTGCTCCGCGGAGGCAACCGCGACCCACTGCGATATCGCGATGGCGACTGCTCCGAACGTCTTCTTCACTCCGCCCATGGTCGCCTCGTCGTCGAGCTCTTCCCTCTTCCTACGCGCACCGCCGTGGAATGGTTTCAACCTGGCGAGGGGGATTTGGCCAGCTTCATCTCACTTGGCGCAACGCTTCCGACGCTTGAGGATAGTCCAAATCTGTTTGCGCGGTGTTACACAGGCGTCACATTTCCCCGTCAAAGACCGATTTGGCGGGGAGATACGTAACACCCGTCGACGATTCGCTCATGCGAAGCGACGCTCATGGCTGTGAAAACCGGAAGCGACCTGGAAGAATTCCGCGCCCTCCTTGCGGAGGTGAAAGCGCTCCGCGAGGACGTTGAGGTCAAAGCCGCGGAACTTAGAGGCGGCTGGAGCGTCGACGCCGACAAAGCGAAGGTTCCGCCGCGCGTTCTCAATCTCTCCCACTATATCGCGCTGCGCGAGCATGACCTCACCGATCTGCAATACCGGCTTGCCGTGCGTGGCCTCTCTTCACTGGGCCGCAGCGAAAGCCACGTCGCACAGGCGCTCGACGCGCTCATTGCGACCCTAAGGCGCCTGAGCGGCGAGCCGAGCGCCCCCTATCCGTCGCCCGTCTTAGCGCGGGCGGGCGCCGCGGAGCTGGAGGCCGAGGCCGACCGGCTGTTCGGCAAGCGGCAAAAAGGCGGCCCGCGCGCCCGGGTGATGGCGACCCTGCCGCCCGAAGCGGCGACGGAACCCGAATTGGTCAGTAATCTGGTGAACGCCGGCATGGATTGCGCGCGCATCAATTGCGCCCACGATGACCCCGAAATGTGGGGGCAAATGGTCGAGAACGTGCACGCGGCGGGCGCGCGGCTCGAACGTCCTTGCCGGGTTCTGATGGACATCGCCGGCCCGAAGTGTCGCATCCTCAGAGTGAAGGCGCCGCCGAAAACGCGGCTCTTGCGCGGCGACCGGGTCGTCCTGGTCGATGAATTGCGCGAGAAGATCAAGGAGCCGATCGCGTTTTCCCTCAATTTTCCCGAACTCGTCGATCAGCTCGCCGTCGGCTCGGAAGTGTTCATTGACGACGGCAAGGCGGCGGCGCGAGTGGTCTCCAAGGGAACGGGCCGGGCCGAGATCGAGGTATACGCGGCGCGCGAGAAGGGGGTGCGGCTGAAGCCAGGCAAGGGCGTCAACTTTCCTGCGACCGAACTTGATCTGCCGCCCCTGACCTCCAAGGACTTCCGTGACCTCGACTTCATCGCCGAGCATGCCGATTTGATCGGCTATTCGTTCGTGCAGCGGGTCGACGACATCGAGCTCCTGCAGGATCATCTGGTGGCGCGCGCGCCCAAGCGCGAGCCGCCGGGGCTCGTGTTGAAGATCGAGACGCCGCTCGCGGTGCGCAATCTGCCGCCCCTCATCTTGCAGTCGGCGGCGCACAATCCGACCGCAGTGATGATCGCCCGCGGGGACCTGGCGGTCGAGCTCGGCTTCGCCAGGCTCACCGAGATGCAGGAGGAAATTCTGTGGCTCTGCGAGGCGGCGCACACTCCTGTGGTATGGGCGACGCAGGTGCTCGACACTTTCGTGCGCGACGGGATTGCCAGCCGCGCCGAGATGACCGATGCGGCGATGGCGCAAGGCGCTGAATGCGTGATGCTCAACAAGGGGCCCTATCTAACCGAGGGCGTCGCTTTCCTGCGCGATGTGCTCACCCGCATGGACCGCCATCACGCCAAGAAATTCGCCCGCTTCGCTCCGCTCAAGCAATGGGCGTGAGGAAGGCCGATTAGGCCGCGCGCGGCGGAACCGGCCGCCCGCGGTTCAAGCCTGGTACAACCCCCCGAACTGTTCCCAGCTCTCGCCGTTGAACGAGGCGAGAGCCTCTTGGCGAATCGGGCTGAAATTGTCGGGAGAGGTGTTGATCTTGATGCCCGGCAGCAACATCGGCAATTCCAGATCCTTCAGGTTCGCCGCCTGTTTCATGACGTTGGCGCGCGACAGGTCGTTGCCACATTGCTTCAGCACCTGAATCATTGTCGCGGCGGCCCCGAAGCCGTAAACGGCGTTGGCGTCGATCAGGTCATGTGGCGTCATGTATTTCCCTATGAACGCCGCATATTCCTTGAAGCCGGGGTCATCCTTCCAGCGCGCGTCGGTCGGATCCTTGCCGTAGATCGCGGTGATCACCCCCTTCGACTTATCGAGACCCGCGGGCTTCATGACGCTCGCGATCGATTGCGAGACGTCCGTCATATAGCGCACCGCCGTCCACCCGACGTCGAACGTCTTACGGATCGCCTGGGCCGCAAATTTCGGTGTGGCGGCGATCAGCAGTACATCGGCGCCCGAACCTTGAAGCGTAACAATCTGCGAATCCACCGTCGGCTCCGAAGTCTCATAGGACGCTTCCTTGATGACCATACCGGCATGGTCGGCGCCGAGGCCGTCCTTGAGCCCAATCAGATAATCCTTGCCGAACCCGTCGTTCTGATACAGCACCGCGATTTTCGCGTCGGGTTTCGTCGCGATAATATGCTTGCCGAAGATTCTGGCCTCGGTCTGGTAGTTCGGCTGATAGCCCATCGTCCAAGGGAAATGCTGCGGATCGGAAAACGTCGCGGCCCCTGTGGCGACGAACAATTGTGGCACCTTGTTGTCGTTGAGATATTGTCGGATCGCCAGGTTCGGCGGAGTGCCCAGCGTGTTGAACAGAAACGCGACCTTTTCCTCCTCGACCAGTCGCCGCACCTGCTCAACCGTCTTCGGGGGGCTGTAGGCGTCGTCGAGGCTGATCAGGTTGATCTTGCGGCCGTTCACGCCGCCCTGCTCGTTGATCATCTTGAAATAGGCGGCCTCGGCGCGGCCGATGACGCCATAGGCGGAGGCCGGGCCGCTATAGGGCATCGTCTGCCCGATCTTGATCTCGGTGTCAGTGACGCCGGGCGCATTGTCCGCGCGGGCGGAGCCAGCGCGGGCGGCGAAGGCCGCCGCGGCGGCGCTTGATTGCAGGAATGTTCGTCGATTGATCATGGCGCTTCTCCCTTTCCTTCATAGTTTGCGGCGACATTGACGCCGCCTTTTTTAACTTTCGTCTGCCGAAACGAAGCTAGCGCTCGCGCCGCCGCTCGCGCCGCGCCCATCGCTCCGGTGGGCAGCGCGGCCATTACCAGAATCAGCAATGCTCCGTAAATTGCGCCCGGCAGGGCCTTGGCGCCCTCGCCGAAACTCACCGTGAGCTGGTCGGCGATGTTGGGCACGAACTCGATGAACAAGGCCCCGAACAACGCGCCGCCGAGCGAAGCAAGCCCGCCAACGACGACGCCGACCAGAAAGGCGAGGGAGAGCGCAAGCCCGAAACTCTCAGGCGAAACAAAACCGACCGCGAGCGCGCTCAACCCCCCCGCCACGCCGGCATAGAGCGCGCTCAGGCCGAAGCATGTGGTCTTGTAGAGCGCGGCGTTGATTCCCATCGTCTCGGCGGCGATCGGCTGGTCGCGAATGGCGACCAGCGCTCGCCCGATCCGGCTGCGCACGAGGTTGTGCGCAGCCCAATAGAGCGCCGCCGCGCAGGCGAGGCAAACGAGGTACAGCCATTGGTCGGCGGTTAGACTGAGCCCGATCGGCGCGCTCGGTTTCGCAAGGGTAAGTCCCTGCGAGCCGCCGGTGAAGGCGTCGAAGCCTGTGTAGCTGAGGATTTGCGGGGTCGCGAGCGCAAGCGCGAAAGTGGCGAGCGCAAGATAAAGCCCACCGAACCTCAACGCGGGAAAGCCGAACAGAAAGCCGGCGATGAAGCACGCGATGCTGGCCAGCGGGATCGCCGCCCAGTACGGCAGGCCAAATTTCGTTATCAGGATCGCCGTCCCGTAGCCGCCAATGGCGAAAAAGGCGCCGTGGCCAAGCGAGATCTGCCCGTTAAAGCCGGTCAACAGATTGAGGCCGAGCAAAGCGACGGCGAAGATCAGCACCTGCGCGCCTTGATAGATATGGTAGCCCGACGCCACGAACGGGAAGGCGAGCGCGAGGATTCCGACTGCGATAACGACAAGAGCGTCGAGCGTGCTGTCGGCGGCAGCCATGGGGCTCACACCCTCGCCACGAGCCGGCGCCCGAACAGTCCGGACGGCCGCCAAACGAGCACGGCAATGATGATCGCGAGCGCCACCGAAAGCTTGACCTCGTCGCCGACCAGATAGGCGCCCATGAGATTGCCGAGCACGCCGACCGCGATGCCGCCGAAGACGGCGCCGAACGGGTTGTCGATGCCGCCCAGCACCGCGCCGGCAAAGGCGTACAGCAGCACGCCGCCCATCATGTTGGGATCGAGATAGACGATCGGCGCCGCCATCATGCCCGCGACCGACCCGATCGCCGCCGCCAGACCCCAGCCGATCGCCAGCATCCATCCGACCCGGATGCCGACCAGCCGGCTCGACACCGGGTTCTGCGCTGCGGCGCGCATCGCAAGGCCGAGCGGGGTAAAGCGGAAAAACGCGTAGACCAGCGCGAGCACGCACAGGGTCACAACAACGGCGCCCGCTTCGTGCGCAGACATGTAGCCCGCGCCGAACCACGGGCGTCCGGTAAACGGCGAATCGAACGAGATGACCGAAAAGCCGTAGAGCCATCCGGCAAGCGAATTGAAGATCAAGCTCAGCCCGATGAACACGATCACCGAGGCAAGGATGGGCGCATCGGCGAAGGGCCTCACAATCAGGCGCTCGATCACGACCCCACCGATGAACGAGGCGACCACGGTCGCGAGGAAGGCGAACCAATAGGGTTCGCCCAAGTCCATCAGTTTCCATGCGAAATAGGTCGAGAACATCGCCATTTCGCCTTGCGCGAAATTGATCAGATGCGTCGCCTGGTAGATCATCACCAAAGCCAACGCCATGATCGCGTAGACCCCGCCGAGCGCGAGGCCCGAGGCCAATTGATGCAGGAACTCGCCCAAGCTTCTCAAACGCTCCTGTCGCTAGTAGCCGAGATAGGCGCGGCGCACGGCGTCGTCTGCGCGGATGATTTGCGACGGGCCGCTGAGCGCCACCCTGCCGGTTTCGATCAGCACCGCGTGATCGGCGAGATCGAGAGCGAGCGAGGCGTTCTGCTCAACGATGAGGAGGCTCACGCCCTCGTCGCGATTGATCCCGCCGAGCGTGCGAAAGATTTCAGCCACCACCAGCGGGGCCAAGCCGAACGACGGCTCGTCGAGCATCAGCAGACTCGGGCGCATGAGAAGCGCGCGCGCGATCGCCAGCATCTGCTGCTCGCCGCCCGACAGCGTACCCGCCTGCTGGCGGCGCCGTTCGGCGAGCCGCGGAAAGAGGCCGAACACGCGATCGAAATCGGTCCGGAGGTTTTGCCGGTCGGCGCGCACATAGGCGCCAAGGCGGAGATTCTCCTCGACGGTGAGATCGACAAACGTGCCGCGCCCGTCAGGCACGTGTGCTACTCCAAGACGCGCGATGTCCTCCGTCGCCAGCGCGCCGATCGCGCGGCCGCGAAAGCGGATGTCGCCCGCGCGCGGGATGAGTTCGCTGAGCGCCCGCAAGATCGTCGTCTTGCCGGCGCCGTTGGCGCCGAGCACCGCGGTCACGCCGCCGTCTTCGACCTCGAAATCGAGGCCGTGCAGCGCCCGAATTGGGCCGTACCAGGCCTCAAGCGCCTTCGCCTCCAGAATCGGCGAACTCAATTCGCGCTCCCGAGATAGGCGCGCATCACCGCGGGATGGCGCCTGACGTCATCCGGCTTGCCGTTGGCGATCACGCGGCCAAAGTCGAGCGCGACGACTTGGTCGCTGACCCGCATGACCAGATTCATGTGGTGTTCGACGAGCAGCACGGCGACGCCGCGGCGGTCACGAATCGCGCGGATTTCATCGGCCAGCCCGTCGACTTCCGAATGGCTAAGCCCGCCGGCAGGTTCGTCCAACAGCAAGAGTTTTGGACCTTTGGCGAGCGCGCGGGCAAGCTCGACTCGTTTGCGGACGCCGAACGGCAATGCGCCGGCCGGACGATCCGCAATGGCCTTGAGGCCGAATTCCTCGATCAGCGCGTCGGCGCGCCCAACGATCTCGTTTTCCTCGCGCCTCGCGAGCGGCAAGCTAAGCGCATTCGCGACGAAGCCGCCGCGCGCCATCGCGTGCGCGCCGACGCAGACGTTCTCGCGCACCGTCATGGTCGAGAACAAGGCGACGTTCTGGAACGTCCGACCGACGCCGAGAGAGACGAGCTCATGCCTGGCGCAACTCAGGAGCGGCCGGCCGTCAAAGACGATCGATCCTGCGGCGGGATCGTAGAGACGCGAGATGCAGTTGAAGAGTGTCGTCTTGCCGGCGCCGTTGGGGCCAATCAACCCGCAGATCGCGCCTCGGGCGACCTCGAAGGAGACATCGTCGAGAGCGGTCACGCCGCCGAACCGGATCGTCAGCCCCCGGACCGCCAGCAGGGCGGAGGCCCGGAGATCCATGGCCTCGTCCGCGCCTTCGGCTCTCGCCTCGGCTAGCTCCATGGACTCTCCATTCCCCATTGCCGTCCGGCTCGTCAGGCCAGCCACTTGTCGCAGTCTTGACGTTTCGAGAGCGCTTGTCACCTGCTTTGTTATTTGAACTTTAGTCGGTGTCGCCGAACGGCGCGGCGCTCACGGGCGCCGCGCAAGAAAATCCAGCGCGCCCGCCTTGAACGCCTTGTCGCCGACGGCGAGATTGTGGTCGCGGCCGGGGATCGAGCGCGCCTCCGCCCGCGGCAATAGGGCGACGAGCTTCGAAGGGTCGCCGGCAAGCGTATCCCGCTCGCCGACCGCGACCAAAGTCGGCTGCGTTATGCGCGCCGCCTCTTCGGGGGTCAGGCGGCGGCGCGAGCCGCGCACGCAGGCGGCAAGCGCCGCGGGGTCGCTCTTCGTCTGGTCGGCGAAGGCGCGGAACAGACGCTGCGTCGGGTCGGCGAGACTTTCGAGCGAGGGCGCCTCCAGGGCTTCGGCGATCGCCTCCGGCAGCCCTACGTCGCGGACGAGCCGATCGCCGAGGCCGCCCAGGATGAGCGAGCGCACGAGGTTCGGATGCTCAAGCGCGAGGAAGCTCGCGATCCGCGCGCCCATGGAATAACCCGTCACATCGGCGCGCTCGACGCCTAAATGCGCAAGCAGGTTGACGGCGTCCCGGACCATGAGATCGGCGCGATAGTCCTCAGGCGCGTGAAGCTTTTGGCTTTGCCCGTGACCGCGGTTGTCGAACGCCAAGACGCGGCGCCCAGCTTGAGAGAAGTCTCGACCCAGCGAGGACCCACCCAATTGACGCGATGGTTGGAGGCGAAGCCATGGATCAGCAGGATCGGCTCGCCAAGATCACGGCCAAGAGGCGCAATGTCGATGAACGCAATGTCGATCCCATCCGAGGAAAAATGCTGAAGCTCGGAGGAACCCTCAACATGTTGCTCCCGCATTGGCGCTCCTGCTTGGTCGGATGAAGCTAGGAGAAGGATATCGCTCGGCGGGCGTGGCGCGAAGCGCGGTCCGGGTGAGACGGCGCATGCAAGCCAGCCGCACCCTCGCGCACGGGGCCGAAAGCGGATAACGTCGCTGGGACGCAAACGAACGACGTCGGCATTTTCAGCTTCAGTCGGCCGCTTCGCTCAGGGAGGAACGCCATGAAAACTGTCGGGCCAATCAGCCGGGCGATAGCGATCGCAACGCTGATATGCTTCGTTGCGCCACAAGCGGAAGCGATCGAGGTCTACGGCGCGGGGGCCGCCCCCACGCAAATGGACGACGGTCTCCTGGTTCAGGTTCGCGCAGGGCGCGGCGGCGGCATGCACCGCGGCGGCGGCGGCATGCACCGCGGTGGCGGCGGCATGCACCGCGGTGGCGGAGGCATGCGTGGCGGTGGGTACGCGCACCGGGGGGGTATGCACGGGGGGATGCACAGGGCCGGCGGAGCCTACGCCGGACGAGGGAACGTTCATCGAGGAAACGTCAACCGGAATGTGAACCGGAACGTCAATCGCAATGTGAACCGGAACGTCAATCGAAACGTCAACGTCAACCGCGCCGGCTATTACGGCAATTGGTCGCGGCCGGGCTGGTATCGGTGGGGCGCCGGCGGCGCTGTCGCGGCCGGCGCGGCGCTCGGGTTCGTCAGCGCCGCGGCTGCGGCGTCGTGGGCTGGCGCCGCTCCAGGCCCTAATCTTTGCTGGTACTATACTGATCCGAGTCGCCGGCAGGGCTTCTGGGACGCCTGCCCGTAAGATCGCGAACCGAAGGATCGCGGCTCGCGACCGTCATCGCGAGGAGCCACAGGGCGTTCATGAGAACGCCCGTCTTTCGACGAGCTATGGCGACGCGGCGATCCAAGAGTTGCTCGGCGCCCGACGTTCGCCTGGATCGCTTCGCCATAGCCCGTCCGGAAGGACGGGCGTATTTCGACGCCCTATGGCTCGCAATGACCACTTTGCATCTCGACCTGATCTAGCCGCCTTTGACCTCGATCTTCTTGACCGGCGTCTGGGCCTCGGGTTTCTTCGGCAAGGTCACTTTGAGAACGCCGTTCTTGAAGGCGGCCTCGATCCGCTCCGCATCCACGCTCTCGGGCAGGCGCACCGAGCGGACGAACGAGCCGAAGCGTCGCTCCCTGAGATGGAAGTCCTCCTTCTTCTCGGCCTTGTCTTCTTCCTTGTGCCCTTTGACCGTCAGCACGCCGTTGGCGACGTTGACTTCGATGTTTTTCTCGTCCAGCCCCGGCATCTCGGCTGACAGCTCGAACGAATTGTCGCGTTCGACCAAATCCATCGCCGGCTGGGCGACCCAAGAATCCGCGGACCAGAAAGGCTCGAGGTCAAACGCTGGCCGCCGCAGCGGCAACCGGAACGGGTTCAAGGTAAAGTCCTCGAACAACCGGTCAACGTCCCGGCGCAAGATGTCGAACGGGCGCCACGCCTGCATCAGGCTGGCCGCTGGCGGGTTCCGGAGCTGCGTTGATTGGCGACGGGAACCTTGGTTTCACCTTCTGCCATTTGCTTCCTCCATTTCGGATATTCATGTGTCAGTGAGGTTCCTATGTAGCAGGCGCGCGCCGCCGGCATTGATGCAGCGCAAAAGCCAACACCGGACGACGCCAAACGCCGCCTGCGACTCCGCTTGCGCGGCTTTCCATCAACAAGCCGCCACAAACGGTCATGGCGTCACTGCGGCTGCTGCTGCTTTATCTGCTTAACGCGCCGACTGTGTGACGACGGAAGCCTTCGGACCGCAGGCTCGTTTCAACGCACGACGCATGCAAGATTGCTACGCCATCTTTGGCGCTGGCCTTGATTCCCCGGCGTGATAGGATACGCGCTTCGCGCGGGCGGGGCGGCCCGAATTTCGACTTCCGTGAATTTGATTTTGACGATCGGCCGATCGCGGCCGACGCAAAACGGGGAGCATGACGCATGGCTGAAGTCATCGGCGCCAATACGAACGGGATCGGCGTCTCAGGCATGGGCAGCACGTACGGGGTCTACGGCGCGAGCAGCGGTGGGAGCTCGGCGGGAATTGTCGGCAAGAACGGGCCGAACAGCACAGCGCCGGGAGTGTACGCCCAGACTGACAGCCCGGCGCCGGGCCTGCTCGCTATTAGCGGCCTTGCTGGGCTCGTCGACGCGCTGTTCTCAACCAATCTGGACGGCGCGGCGGCGAACTGGGGAAAGCAATATCCGAACAAGGCCGCCCTTTTCATTGGCGACGTCGCTCTGACCGGCGCGATCGCCGGCGCGACCTGCGCGTTCCAGAACGCCTCGGGGACCGCGGTCTCCGGCGTGACGTCGTCGCCCGCGGCCTATGGCGTATCCGCGGTCAACAACGGCGCCTGGCCGTGCGTCGCGCTCCATGCGACGAGCAACAACGGCCACGGCGTCCACGGCGTTAACGGCGCAGGCAGCGGCGAAACGCCGAAATATGGCTGCGGTGTCTTGGGCGACTCGAACCAAGGCTACGGCGTTTATGGCGCGAGCAGCACGGCGTCCGGCGTCTATGGCGTGAGCAAGAGCGGACTTGCGGGGGAGTTCTCCGGGAACGTCAGCGTATCAGCGAAGCTCACGGCGAACAACGCCGAGGTTTCGGACAGTCTCACGGCTAAGGATGTCGTCGTCTCAGGCAAAATCGAGAACTCAGGACATGGCTGCGTCCGGCTCCGTCACCGTGAGCGGCAATATCAACGTCAAGGGCGACGTTGTCCTCACCGGCGCCGATTGCGCCGAACAGTTCGACCTAGGCGCGGACGAAATCGCCGACCCGGGGACCGTCATGGCGATCGACGAGACGGGAGCGTTGCGCGCGAGCCGCAAGGCTTATGATCGCGCGGTCGCCGGCGTCGTCTCAGGCGCGGGCGAGTTTCGGCCAGGGATCGTGCTCGACCAGCGCAGCGACGCGCGCGGACGGGCCGCGATTGCGCTCGTCGGCAAGGTCTATTGCAAGGTCGACGCCGACGTCGCGCCGGTCGCGGTCGGCGACCTCTTGACCACCTCCGACCGGCCCGGACACGCAATGAAGCTCACGGATCCTCTGCTGGGCTTCGGCTCCGTGATCGGCAAGGCGCTCAAGCCCATGGCCTCAGGTCAGGGACTGCTGCCCATTCTCGTCGCGCTTCAGTGAGCCCCGCCCCGTAGGCCCACGGCGGCCCGTCGAGCAAGAGGAGCGCCCATGGCGAAGCGCAGCGTCACCCATCAATCTCGTCAACAACACGCCCTACTACCTCGTGCATTATTGGGAGGCGGTCTGCGACGGCTCCTGGGGCCCTGTGAACGGCTCACCGCCGCCCGGGCCCGCGGCACAGAACGCCTCGCTGCCGGCGGTGATTCCGCCAAACTCGACCACCTCCTGGTCTTCGGCGGACACGGACCCTAGCCTATTCAGGGGGACAGAAGCCTGGGCGAAATATTCGATCCTCTGCCAGCCGCCCCTTGCCGGCGCCAATCTGCTCTACATCTACTGGAACAACCCCTATGTCTGGACTTCGAACGCGCAATCCGACTACCTCGATCATTGCGTCGCCGCGAGCGAAGGCACCTTCAACAAGCCATACGCCAACCTGCCCAACGGGGCGCCGTGCCAGCAGCAATCCGCGACCTGGCCATCCGGATCGACTGGTTCGACCACCCCAAGCGGGTTGACCGGAACCTATGGCGTGTCTGTCGGACAGACGATCTCGGGCGTCGACGTGGCCTGCCAGCTAGCGCTGGTCTCAGGGGGCGGAAGCGGCGGTCCTCAAGACACCGACTGGGGCAGCGGCGCCACCGCGGTGTGGAACTGGACCTTCGGCTGGCCCGTGATCCTGGAAGCCGGAATCGCCGCAGCCGAGACCGACATCAATCTGGTCTACACGTTCGTGGTCCGCCAGCCCGGCAGCGTCGCCCAATCGGTCGACCAGATGTACGACAAGAGGAAGGGGCTACGGGCGCTCGCCGTTCAGAACAAGCAGCCGAGCCTCCGGCAATTGTTTGCTTTCTAACGCGCTCCCTCCCCTGGCGTCACATACGCCCGAAGGCGCCGTCAGGAGAGCAACGACTTGATCGCTTCGGCGTCCTTCGGCGTTGCCGGATTGCAGACCACCGTGATGAGGTCCGTTCGCCCATCACGAGGCGAGAATCGCGCGCTTCTCGGCGACCGTCAGTCCAGAATGCGAGAGCACTTCGTCCGGATGATTGAAGGCGGCTGCCGGCGTGACCAGCCAGTCGAGCGGCAGCCGCGCGGATGAAACCTCATTGCTCATCGTCGACCTCACCTCCCTGCGTGAGCAAAGCACACGTGCTTCATGCCCAGCCTAGGAGAGGTCGACGGCGATCTTTCCGATCGGCCGCGCATAGCCCATGCTCAGCTGAGCAACGTGGACACGTGTTCGCCGGACAACCGGCAGGCGCAAAATCGAGCTAGGAATCGGGTTGTTCGCTTTCAAGAGCCCGCGGGTCCGCCTCAAACACCGCAACGCGTACAGGCTCTTGACGCCCTGACGAGACATTCCCACCTGCTTTAGCACTCGGAGGTCTCGAGTGCTAAAGCGCCGTCAAAAGAACGCGCTTTTTGACCTATCGCATCGTGGCGGCGGTCGGGTCGTGCTTAGCTTCCGAGGATAAGGAGGAGCGACAAATGGCTTTACTGTTGGACCCATTCGATGCGCTGTCGAGCTTTCAGCAGGCTCTGGACGCCTACCGGACGAGCTCTTGGCTGGATCAAAGCGTAAGCGGCGGCGGCGGCTATCCGCCGCTTAACGTGTTCAGAAAGGGGGAAGACTTCATCGTCATCGCCGAGCTTCCGGGGGTGAAGAAGTCGGACCTCGACGTACAGGTGAAGGGTCGCACCATACGATTGTCTGGCGCGAAAACTGTCGGCTATCCGGAGAAGTCGGCGCTGCATCGCCGCGAGCGGCTCGCCGGCCAATTCGACCGTGCGGTCACCATGCCAATCGAGATCAATCCCGAAGGCGTCAAGGCCGAATACCGCGACGGAATCCTCGCTTTGTTTCTGCCGCGAGCAGAGAGCGACAAGCCGAAGTCGATCAAGGTGGCCTGAGATGTCAGCCCAACCCAAAGCCAAGAGGGATAAGACCATGGCCGAGAAACAGGAACTGAGCGTGCGTGAAAAGAAGGAGCTGTTGGCGAAGGAGGAGAAGACCATCCCCGGCCGCTACTACGTGCCGTACGCCGACATTTACGAGACCGACGAGGCGCTCGCGGTCGTCATGGAAATGCCAGGCGTCGAGAAGAAGGACCTCAATGTCGCGCTGGAAAACGACGTGCTCCGTGTCGACGGGCAGATCGATTTCAGCAAGTACAAGGAGATGGAGCCGGTCTATACGGAGTACAATATCGGCCACTACGCGCGAAGCTTCACGCTGTCGAACAAGGTCGATCAGGACAAGATCAGCGCCAATCTCGAGGACGGCGTGTTAACGCTGACGCTGCCCAAGGCCAAGGCCGCCCAGCCGCGCAAGGTCGCGATCGGTTGAGCAAATCGGCGGGCGCTGGTTCGGGAGGGACGCGCCCGCCGTCAAACAAGTAACGACTTGATCGCTTCGGCGTCCTTCGGCGTCGCCGGGTCGTAGACCACCATCGTGAGGTCCGTTCGCCCATCGACGGCGAAGGCTGAATATTCAAACGCAAGCGAACCCAGCTTCGGGTGGCGTATGTGCTTGACGGCTTCGCCCTGATGGCCGCGGACCTCGTTGTCGCCCCACATCGCCTTGAACTCGGGACTGAGCCGGCAGAGCTCCTCGACGAGGGGCTCGACTTCCGCCGCGGCGCCGGCGCGGGCCGCGTCCACCCTGAACGCGCCGAGAACGAACCGCGCCACGCTTTGCCAGTCGTATTGCGCGGCGCCGGAGCGCGGGTCGAGGAAGAAGTAGCGCAGGATGTTGCGCTGCTCGGGCGGCATCGAGCCGTAATCCATCAGCATCACGGTCGCGGCCCGGTTCCACGCGACGACATCCCATATCGCCGTCCTGATCACCGCCGGGCTCGGGTCCAGCGCGTCGAGAACGCGCTGCAGCCGTGGCGTAACGCCGTCTGCCGCGTGGTAGCGGACCTCAGGCGGCCTGCCCAGGGCGACGAGGAACAAGGTGCTCGCGCTCGACATCCGTCAGCATGAGGGCGCGGGCGATCCGATCGAGCACGTCGGCGGAGGGCGCCCCGCCCCGCCCCTGCTCGAGCCATGTGTACCAGGTCGGGCTGATGTTGGCGCGCTGCGCCACTTCCTCCCGGCGCAGGCCGGGCGTGCGGCGACGCCCCGAGGGCAAGCCGAACGCGCCCGGATCGAGCTTCGTGCGGCGATCCTTCAGATAGCTCCCGAGCCGGTTCTCGTGTGCAGCGGATCCGTCCATCCTGTTAGCCATTATACCATGATAATCTCACTACTTTACCAGAATAGCGCAAAGGCAGATGTTTGTCCCCAACGAAATCCGGAGACTTTGCTCATGCGTGTGTTTGTCACTGGCGCAACAGGCTGGATCGGCTCGGCCGTCGTGAAGGATTTGCTGTCATTAGGACATAAGGTCACAGGATTGACCACAACGACGCATGGAGCGCAGAAGCTGCAGGCGCTGGGCGCCGAGGCGCGCGTAGGCGGGCTTCATGACCATGCCCTGCTGCGCGAGGGCGCCGCCGAGTCGGACGGGGTGATCCACCTGGCCTTCATCCACGGGTTGTCGAACATGAGTATGCCAACCCGCCTCCGGCTGTTCGCCGGAGTCCTGAATGGCGGGATCGTCCAGAGCTTTCTGAGAATCCTTGCGGAAACGGAGTCGGGCGCCATCCGGGCTTTGGGCGCCGGTCTCGAAGGCTCCAAGCGCCCTTTGGTCGTGGCGTCGGCAGTTCTTTCCTTGCCGCAGGGCAAGGTTTCGACCGAACGCGACAATCATGTGCCGACCGGTCCAAACAGGTCCTTCTCCGAGACGGAGGCGCTGGACCTCATTGCACACGGCGTCCGTTCTTCGATCGTGCGGCTTCCGCCGACCGTGCATGGCGCCGGAGAGCACGGCTTCATGGCCCGAATCATCGCAGCGGCGCGCAAGAAGGGCATTTCGCCCTATATTGGCGACGGCGCTAACCGATGGCCGGCGGTGCATGTGTTGGACGCTGCGCGCCTCTTTCGTCTCGCGCTTGAAAAAGGAGAAGCGGGGGCAAAATTCCACAGCGTCGATGACGTCGGCGTCCCCTTCCGCGAGATTGCATCCCTGATCTCGACCAAGCTCAACGTCCCACTCCTCGGCATTCCAGCGGCGAAAGCCGGCAAGCATTTCGGAATTATCGGCAATTTTGTCGGTCTCGATAATCCGGCGTCCAGCGAATGGACTAAGGATTCGCTGAATTGGCGACCTGAGCAACCCCGCCTGCTCGCCGACATGGACGCCCATTATTTTGGGCCCGTCGGTCTGGCCGCCGCGGCGTAGGACAATTCCCAGTCATTCTACAACATAGAGGTTTGCTTATGCGTGTATTTGTCACTGGCGCCACCGGATTCATCGGTTCGCTCGTCGTCAAGGAACTGATTGCGGCCGGCCAACAGGTGATCGGCGTCTATCGTTCGGAAGAGAAGGCGCCGGCTTTGGCCGCCGCGGGCGCGGAGGTCTATCGTGGATCGATCGACGATCCCGACGGCCTGAAGGACGGCGCTTCCCGCTCGGACGGCGTCATCCACCTGGCGTTCAACCACGACTTCTCGAAGTTTGCGGCGAATTGCGAAACCGATCGGCGCGTCATCGAGGCGATCGGCTCGGTGCTTGCGGGCTCCGACCGGCCATTGATCGTGACCTCCGGAACAGCGATCGCCAAAGTCGCGCCCGGGGAGCTGGCGACGGAGGACGCGCCCAGGATCGGCTCCAATGCCTTCCCCCGCGCGGCCTCCGAAGAGGCGACCGCCGACGTCGCCGCTGATGGGGTCAACACGTCCGTGGTTCGCTTGCCCCAGGTGCACGACCCGGAGCGCCAGGGGCTCATCAGCCCTTGGATCGCGATCGCTCGGGAAAAGGGCGTCTTCGCCTATGTCGGAGAGGGGCATAACCGTTGGCCGGGAGCGCATGTTTCCGATGTCGCTCGCCTCTACAGACTCGCGCTCGAAAGAGCGGAGCGAGGAGCGGTGTACAACGCTGTCGCGGAGGAAGGCGTGCCGGCGCGCGACGTTGCGGAAACCGTCGGTCGACGCCTGAAGCTCCCGGTCAAATCGATCCCGCCGGAGGAGGCGCCAGGGTATTTCGGCTGGCTTGCCCATCTGGCCGCGCGCGACATGCCTGCCTCAGGCGAGAAGACGCAGAAGAAGCTCGGATGGCGGCCGACCGGGCCCGGGCTCATCGCCGACCTCGAACGCTTGCCGATTTCCTGAGAGCCGAAGCCTGCAATCCTCGTAGATCCCTCACCGCGCTGCTCGCGGGCGCGTTCCAGCGGCGCTCGCGGGTCCAATGCAGATCGCGCCCACGCTGGTCACCGGTAGAAATTGCATAGTGCGGCTGGGGCACCCTTGTTTGTCTATTCGAACGGCGCCGCCGGGACGATGCTCACCTTCGGTTTGTCGCTCGCCTCGGTGGAAGAGCCTTGGGTCGCGGGCGCGGCGGCGGGTGAAGCGTTGTCGGCTTCAGCCGGATGAGATCCGACACGGGGCGGGCCAGAATCCTCGTTCGCCGCCGGCTTGGACGTTGGGGGGGCCCGTTCGTCCGCCCTGGCCGCTTCGCGCGGGGCAGGAGGCGGGAGCGGCGGATTGATGAGCGGCGTCTTGGTTCCCTGAATTTTATGCTCGATCGAAGCGACCTTTGATTTGGGCTTTGTACTTAGCGGCGCTGCCGCCGGCCCGTACGGGCTGATAGCCGCTGGAATATGCACGTTCCCTGAACCGCCGTAAGTAGATTTCGCCGGTGGAGAGCCGCCGGGCGGGTTGGAGAATTCGCCGTTTGGCGGCGGTCCGACGACCCCTTGCGCCGGGGGCACGCCAAACTCTTCGTCTCGCGCTGCGAGCTCGGGTCCCCACATTCGGCCTGACGCGGGGAAGCTTTCGAGAATTTGCCCGCTTCTCGCGTCGATGATGAGGCGCTGGTAACCGACCGGGCCGGCGCTGACATCGGCGATGTAGATCCCCGGTCGGCGTAGGAGCGGCGCGGTCAATACATAGCCTCTCGCCTCGAGACTCCTTTCGATATCGCCGGGAAATGCAGCCCCCCAAGGCGGCCGCAGCCATTGAGCCGTCGCCGCGGGAACGAAGCTGAACGCGATGAGCCCGCCGAACGCCGAACCCGCCAAGCAACGGATGAGCGCCCCATTCAATCTGATCGTCATGCTCTGCCGCTCCAGATTCCCGTAAAGACAATCTGAGGCGCCGAATGCGGCGTCGTTACGGCGTCGCTGCGGCCGGGTCCCGGACATTGGCGCAAATGCTCAAAAGACGATCAATTTCGCTTGATGCGGTTTCGAAGGACGTCACCAGTCTGACGAGCGTTTCGCCTTTTCGCGGCGCGCGCTCCGGCGCGATCGCTCGCGTGCTCCACTCGTGGAAGCTCGCTCCCGCGGCCCGCCACTGGTCGATCACCGCGTTTGGCGCTACGATAAAAACTTCATTGGCGTCCGTCGGCCACGCGAATTCGAACGCCCTCGGTCGCCGCAAGTTCGCGGGCGAGCCGACGGGCCGAGGCGTTCGCGCGCTCTGCCAGCCGCAGCCAAAGGCCATCGGCGAGGTAAGCCTCCATTTGCGCGCCGAGGAAGCGCCCCTTGGACAAGGTCTGGCCCCCACGCTTGCGCTGAAAAGCGAAATTCGCCGCGCGTGCGGCGTCGAAAAACACGACGGCTTCGCAAGCAAGCGCGCCGTTCTTTGTGGCGCCCAACGTGAGTATGTCGACCCCGGCGCGCCACGTCATGTCGGCGGGCGTCGCCTTCGCCGAAACGAGCGCATTGCCGAAGCGCGCGCCGTCCATATGCACGCCGATCCCGTTGCGGTGAGCAATCGAGCTGAGCTCGGAAACTTCGCCCACGCTGTAGACAGTCCCCGCCTCGGTAGCCTGAGACAGAGACAACGCGCCCGGTTGCGCAGACTTCACCAAACCGCGCGGAAATCTCTCCAATGTCTCCCACAAGCCCTCGGGGGTAATCTTGCCGCCCTCCCCCACAATTCCGACGAGTTTCGCCCCAGCAGTGAACAACTCCGGAGCGCCGCACTCATCGTCGCGGATATGCGCTTCCTCGTGGCAGAAAACCGCGTCCCAAGGTTTGACGAGCGCCGAGAGCGCGAGAGCGTTGGCGGCCGTCCCGGTCGCCACCAGAAACGCGGCGACCTCGGTCTCGAAAGTTTCGCTGAGAAGCGCTTGCGCCCGTGCGGTGTATTCGTCGGCGCCATAGGCGGGCGTGTTGACGCGCGACGACGCCACGATCGCGTCGAGAATCTGCGGCGCCACTCCGGCGCCGTTGTCGCTGGCGAATTTCATGCTCGCTCCCGTCCAACTTGCGTGGACAATTTGCGTCAAATCCCGCCGGCCTGGCAATTCGCTGCGGCGCCGAACCGAACCGCTAAAAATATTGTGCGCGACCGCTTGTGTCGGCGATGCATTTCTGTCATGGTCCACTAAATAGGACAGTTGTGCTGACCATTTTTTGAGCGGCGAGGCCAAAGCTTCGGCGCCGGGTTAAAGAGCAGGACTCAAGCGTTGTCGGATCGAACGACAAAGACGGATCGAAAAAAATCCGACGCGTGAAGCCTCTGGCTGCGCGTGAGCAGCCGCCTTTGTTCCTGATACGCCTGAAAATTCGCAAATAAACGGTCGCACAAAGTGCGCGACCGCCCGGGGAGCGGAAAGATGAACGCCAGAACTCACGCGACGTTCGACGAACTGCGCGGCGGCTTGGACAAAGCCGAACCGGGTCGAGACCCGCTGACGCCGGCAGCCCATGCGCTCTACGATCCTTCAAACGAGCATGATTCCTGCGGTGTCGGCTTCGTGGCCGACATGAAGAACCGCAAGTCGCACGACATCCTCGAAAAGGGCCTGCAGATCCTGATCAACCTCGACCACCGCGGCGCGGTGGGCGCGGATCCATCGCTGGGCGACGGCTGCGGCGTGATGACCCAAATCCCACACGCGTTCTTCGCGCCCGAATGCGCCAGGTTGGGCTTCGAGTTGCCGGCGCAAGGCCACTACGCGATCGGTCAGTTTTTCATGCCGCGCCGGAGCGAGGCCCGCAAGCAGGTGCGGGAAATCGTCGAGGAGGTCGTGGCGGCCGAGGGCCTGAACGTGCTCGGCTGGCGCGACGTGCCGGTCGACAATTCCGCGCTAGGCGAACGCGTCAAGGCGGTCGAGCCGGTGATGCAGCAGATTTTCGTCGGACGGCCGGCGGACCTCGCCAAAGAGGACGATTTCGAGCGGCGCCTCTACGTCGTCCGCAAGGTCGTCTCCAATCGCGTGGTTGCGATCGGGACGCCAGAGATCCTGGAATATTACCCGGTCTCGATGTCGGCCCGCACCATTGTCTACAAGGGCATGGTGCTGGTGCGCCAGCTTGCGCCCTACTACCGTGATCTCATGGACCCGCGCTTCGAGACCGCGCTCGCGCTGGTCCATCAGCGGTTCGCGACCAACACGTTTCCGTCCTGGCGCCTTG
>CAVSSS010000033.1:0-11086 GCA_963730555.1 uncultured Alphaproteobacteria bacterium
GCGTTCGCGGCCTCCTCGAGAACCCTGCGATTGAACTCGAGCCACGACAACTCCCGGTTGATAAACCGCTCGGGTGAAGATAACAGCGAGGGCAACTCGTCATTCGCCGCGATCGTCGCGGTCGATGGCAGGAATTCCTCTTTCGTCGCAAGCGCGCGCGGCAAACAAATCTCCTTTTCCGTCGGCGAAATATTGATCCAATTCCCCCGCGCCGCAAGCGCGGCCAGAGCGCTTTGCTTAACGGTGGCGGGTTCATCCGTCAGAACGGCCTCAGAGACCGCGCCAGACGCAAAATTGTCCGTCCCGCGAGGCCCGTATGCGAGGCGGTAGCGCGATCCTCTCCGGCTCAATCCGCTCGGCCTCGGTCACCTTGTCTGACCTGGTATTGGTGTCTCACGGCCATTTTAACTTATCAACACTGTTTATACTTCAGGAGGCGTTCGCGGCTATCGCCAGAGTCGGAGGTCGCGCCAGCGCCCAGCACGCGCACTTCGCTGAGCGCGGAACTCAACAAGGTCCCAAGCGACTGAAAACATTAAGCGCGCAAAGCTAAAAGGAAACTAAGCGAGGCGCGCCGGTGAACCCATCGGGAAGGCCTTCAATTCCACCAAAGGCCGCCGCATTGTTTCGGTTTCACGTGAAACGCTGATCCCGACGCCGATCGTGGGTCAACGCCGACGAGGCTCCGCGGCGGCGCGCAGCGCGCGCGACCTCGTCAAGCGCCTGCGGATAGATCCGGTGCTCTTCCTTGAGAACGCGCGCCGCAAGGACGCTGGCGTCGTCCCCCGAGAGAACCGGCACTCGCGCCTGGGCGAGGATCGGTCCGGCGTCGAGCTCGGCGGTCACGAGGTGAACCGTGCAGCCATGTTCTGCGAGCCCAAGGGCTAGCGCCCGCTCGTGGGTGTGAAGGCCGCGCAGGTTTGGCAGGAGCGAGGGATGAATGTTAAGCATGCGTCCCTTCCATCGCTCGACGAAGTGCGGGCTTAGCACGCGCATGAACCCAGCGAGGCAGACGATTTCGACGGAGGCGGCGGTGAGCCGTGTCTCGAGCGCCGCCTCGAACGCCGGCTTGCCCGTATAGGCTCGAAAGTCGATCGCCTCGGCGGCCACGCCCAGCTTGCGCGCGAGTGAAAGGCCGGGCGCGGCCGGGTCGTCCGACAGGACCAGCCCGATCTCGGCCGAAAAGTCCGGCGATTGCGCGGCTTCGATCAAGGCGCTCATGTTGGAGCCCCGGCCCGAGATGAGAACCGCCGTTCGCACCCGCGGGGTCACAGCTTGAGCCTCCCATGGGTGAAAAAGCGCCGCCCCTGGCTATGAACAAGTTCTCCAATCAGGACCGGCGCGAGGTCTGCGGCGGCGAGGGCCTCGCGCGCTTCCACCTCACTGTCGGCGGAAACAAACGCCGCCATCCCGAACCCGCAGTTGAAGGTCCGCAGCATCTCCAATTCGTCGAGACCGCCGGCCGACGCGAGCCAAGAAAAAACGGGCTGCGGCGTAAACGCGTTGAGATCCAGCGAGATGGCCAGACCATCGTCGAGCACGCGCGGCAGATTGTCCGGATAACCGCCGCCAGTGATATGGGCGAGCGCGTGGATGCCCCGCGTTCGTTTCAGCGCCTGAAGGAGCGGCCGCACATAGAGGCGGGTCGGCGTCAGTAGCGCGGCTGCGAGCGAGTGTTGTGGATCGAATGGGGCGAGATCGCCCCATCCGAGGCCAGACCGCGCGACAATGCGCCGCACCAACGAAAATCCATTAGAATGGACGCCCGACGACGGCAGGCCGAACACAAGGTCCCCTGGCTTCAGTCCCGGCCGCGGCAGTAGCGTCCCGCGCTCGGCGGCGCCGACGGCGAAGCCGGCGATGTCGAGATCGCCAGCCGCGTAAAGGCCCGGCATCTCCGCCGTCTCGCCGCCGATCAATGCGCACCCCGATTGCGCGCAGCCCTCTGCGATGCCCTGCACCACGGCGGACGCTACGTGCTCGTCGAGCTTGCCTGATGCAAAATAATCCAAGAAGAACAATGGCTCAGCGCCCTGAACGACAATGTCGTTGACGCACATGGCCACGAGGTCGACGCCGATCGTATCGTACGTGCCGCTCTCGATGGCGATCTTCACCTTTGTGCCGACGCCGTCGTTGGCGGCGACCAGGATCGGGTCGACAAACCCCGCTGCCTTAAGATCGAACAGTCCGCCGAAGCCGCCAAGCTCCGCTCCCGTTCCGGGACGACGCGTGGCGCGTGCGAACGGACGGATTCGATCCACAACGCGGTTGCCGACGTCGATGTCGACCCCCAATTCGGCGTAAGTTAGAGGCTTCCGGCTTTCGGACATCCAAACTCGCAAGGCTTGGGCAGGGACCGGGGTAATTCCGCTCCACGCAACGCGCAAGAGCGGCAGGCTTGTTTCCCAACTTCGGCAGCTTCGTGCTATCTCTGGATCCGGTCATCCGCGCGTGGCGAAGTCCAAAGAGGCGGATGGCTGGGCGGGACGCCAGGGCGTCAATAGTTGATGAATATAGGTACGGTCCTCAACAATTTACCGAATTTCATCACGCTGGCGCGAATGCTGATGACGCCCTTGGCAGTCATGATGATCATCTCACAACAATTCCTTCCCGCGTTCCTGATTTTTATTCTGGCCGGCGTGTCGGATGAAGTCGACGGCTTTATCGCCAAGAGATTCGGTCTTCGCACGGAACTCGGCGCGTATCTCGACCCGCTTGCAGACAAGGCACTGCTGATCTCGATCTATGTTTCCTTGGCCATATATGCCGGTTTGCCGGCCTGGATCGCGATCACGGTCGTATCGAGAGATGTGATGATCCTTGTAGCGGTGCTGGTCTCCTGGCTGCTCGACAAGCCGGTCGAAATCCGCCCTGTCTGGGTGTCGAAACTGAATACGGTCGCGCAGATCGCGCTTGCTGGCTTCGCGCTCGGGGTCCGCGCCTACGGCCTCGAAGAACCGCTCCCGCAGGCCACCCTTCAATGGACGGTCGCTGCGACAACCCTGGCCTCGGGCGGCGTCTATATCGCCCAATGGCTGGACCATATGAGCCGATAGCGCAGCCATGCTCCAAAGTCTCGCGGCGGTAACAATTCTTGTTCCTAGCTACGAAGACGGGCTCGCGTTTTTCCGCGATGTCCTCGGCTTCGCGGTTCTTGCAGACACCCCCTTGTCGCCGAGCAAGCGCTGGGTTGTCGTTGCCCCATCGCGGGCCGCAGGCGCAGCGCTGGTGCTCGCGGTTCCCAGCGGCGAGCGTCAGAGGACCCGGCTTGGCGATCAGACCGGCGGACGGGTCGGCTTGTTCCTTCACTCCGGGGACTTCTGGGCGGATTACGAGAGGCTGCGTAAACGCGGCGTCAAGTTCCTGGAAACTCCCCGCAGTGAGCTCGATGGCCTGGTTGCGGTCTTTGTCGATCCCTGGGGCGGCAAATGGGACTTGTTGCAGCGGGCCGGCGGAGCTCCTGAAACGCCATGAGATTCGGCTGGTGAGCCTGGAGCGCCAGATCCTGTTCTGGGGGCTCGGACTGGCTGCCCTGCTGCTGCTCGTCTATTTGCTCGGCTCAACAATAACGCCGTTCGCGGCCGGCATCGTTCTCGGCTATCTTCTCGACCCGGTCGTGCTCAAACTTCAGAGGTTCGGGTTCAGTCAACTCGGCGCCTCGCTTGTCATTCTCACTGTCTTTGTCCTAGCCGTCGTTCTTTTTTTCATTCTTGTCGTCCCTGTGTTGGGGAATCAGTTCATCGCCTTCGCGCAGCACCTGCCAGGCTATGCGGTGCGGCTGCAGGCTTTCGCTATTGAGGAGGGCAACGCGTTCATTGCGAAATACGGCGGCCGCTGGCTCGAGGCCTTTGGGCTCAGCCAGCAGTTGTCGACCGCTCAAATTCAGAAATCGGTCGGCGACTTCGTCACCCAGAGCGCGCAATGGCTTCTCGACGCTTTCACGAGGCTGATGTCTGGAGGAGCGGCGCTGTTCAATTTCCTGTCGCTGCTGATCATCACACCTGTTGTCGCGTTTTACATTCTGGTCGACTGGGACAGGATGATCTCGAAGATCGACAGCTGGCTCCCCCTCGACCATCGCGAAACTCTGCGAAAGATCGCCCGAGAGATAAACCAGGCATTGGCAGGGTTCATCCGCGGTCAGTCGATTGTCTGCCTCTTCTTGGCGGTCTGGTACAGCGTCGGATTGACCTTGATCGGGCTCGACTATGGCTTTCTAATCGGTGTTGTCGGCGGGGTCTTGAGCTTCGTGCCGTATGTCGGGTCGCTGACCGCGCTCGTGCTTTCGCTCAGCGTCGCCCTCTTCCAGGGTTGGCCAAGTCTCAAGCTATTCTTTCTGGCTCTCGCCGTTGTTGGAACGGGTCAATTCCTCGAGGGCAACGTGCTCTCGCCGCAGCTCGTTGGCAAATCGATCGGGCTTCACCCAGTCTGGTTGATGTTCGCACTCTTGGCTTTCGGCCAGTTGTTCGGTTTCCTTGGGCTACTCATCGCCGTTCCAACCGCAGCGGCGATTGGCGTTGTGGCCCGCCATCTGATTGCCGTGTATCTGACCAGCCCGTTTTACCGAGGCCGCACGGAGCCGGAGAGCCAATGATGGCCTCGCCCCGCCAGCTGACGTTCCGCTGGCCGCATTCTCCAAGTTTCGCGCGCGAGGATTTTCTTCCTGCGCCGTCAAATCTCGAGGCGCTGACGGCGATAGAGCTCTGGCCGAACTGGGCCAGTCGCATGTTGATGCTCGTCGGGCCCGAGGGGGCGGGAAAAAGTCACCTCGGCGCGATCTGGGCCCGCGCCGCCCACGCGATCACGCTCTCCGGGGAAGCGCTAGACGAACAGAGCATCGAGGCCTGTGCTCAGGCCCATGCCGTGCTGATCGAAGACGCCGAAGGCGCTAAGCGCGCAGAGGCGCTCTTCTTTCACCTGATAAACGGCGCGCTGCAAAACAACGCATGGCTGCTCATGACCGGCCGCACCATCCCGGACACTTGGGGCCTCAACACTCCCGACCTTCTGTCGCGACTTCGGCTGGCGCCCGTTGTGCGCCTCGCCGCTCCGGACATCGAATTGACCGAGGCGGTCCTCTTCAAGCTGTTCAGCGATCGCCAGCTCCAGGTTGAGCCTCATGTGATCACCTACATTGCGCTGAGAATCGAACGTTCGCTTGGAGCCGCGCGAGCGTTTGTGGCGACGCTTGACATTGAAGCTTTGACGCAAGGCCGACGTATAACTCGCACAATGGCGAGCAACTTGCTGCGCGAAATGGAATCAAAGAGCGAATCGCCCTAGCCAAGCCGCAAATCTATGTTTACACTTTATTAAATTAGCGTCGCAGGCGTGGGGGATAAGGCAGCGCGGCGCAGACAATAGACGCCAAGAGGACGGAGGAGACGATGCGGAAGTCCCTCATTCTTATTGCGACCGCAATCGGAAGCAGCGTGGGTTACGCTGCGGGAGTGACCGAGGTAGCGACGGGCCCAAACACAGATGACGCGTCCACGTGGCGCTGGCACGTGTCGTCGATTTTGGCTGCGCAAAACGACGCGGCAACTCGACAGGCAGAAACTGTCGCCGACGCGTTCAATCAACGTTACGAGCGCTACACGCCGTTGGGGTTGCCTCAAACGCGGGACAATTCCCGGTAGACGCGTTCCCTCAGCGGATCGTATCCGACGCACCTACGTTATGCGCGCGGGCCCAAATGCGCTCGAAATTGGCTTCGAACGCATCGACGACCGCCAGGTCGGTAATGAAGATCGCGTCGTTGTCCTGACTGGCGAGCCCGGACCGGGAGAAGTTACCTGAACCCGTTCGCAACACCTCCGCATCGACGGCGTACGCTTTCAAATGCATTAAAACGCCCTCGCCCTTGACCCGTGCGGCGACATTCGGATGTGCAAGAAGTGCTTCAATGATCCCGCCCCGTGTGGGTCTGTGCTCTGCGAATTGCGACCTATCCAAATAAAGACGGATTACAACGCCGCGTCCCGCCGCGTCGATCAACGCCTCGGCTATCCGCGGGTCGGATAGGACGTAAGCCGCGATGTCGATGGACAATCGGGCGCGGCCGATCTCGTGAGCATCGACACTCTCAAGGTTTTCTAGCGGCGCATAGTGGATCTGCGCATGAGGCTCCGCCTGGGGCCCCTGTTCGGCCCAAGCAGCACTGAGCGCGACCAATCCCACGCAGGCGCTGAGAAACAAGCGAATCGCCAAGCTCGACTCACAGGTTGAACGAATACAACCGTTTAGTTGTATTTGGTTGCGACCACAAGGACGCAGAACTTGCCGTCACTGAAAATAGGTGACGCTTGGCGCGGGGATTCGGAATTTCCTTGCAATAGAGCGAATCATGTGGAGATATTTTTTCTGATACGGTGGAATTTTTGTCTGCCGTCGCGGCAGGGACGGACAGCGTCAGACTATGAACTGCATTGAGGCCCTCGGGTACAACCTCAGCGGGAGCTACAATGCGACGGTTTTCTTAATTTGAATCGACCGTAAAATCATTGAAAAACCCCAATTCGGAAAATTAAATAAAAGGAAAAGAAAGCAATTTTGGTTTCACGAATTTGCCCTTGCTTGCTTTTACTTGCGCCCGTTCGGTCGCGTCGGTTGTGTCAAAGGCCTCCGGCCGGCCGGCGCAATCTTGGACAGCAGAGCTTCTGCTTGACGGACCCGCCGCGGCGCCGGCAAATCGTGACGCTTTAGGATCTCGTGGTCGGTCGAAGCGAAGTGACACTGAGAGGCTTATGAAGGCGGTCACCGAGATAACGCGGCGTCACTCAGTCTGCCCACACGACTGTCCCTCGGTTTGTGCTCTCGACGTCGAGGTAATCGGCGGAAAGCGTATCGGCCGCATCCACGGCGCGCGCGACCAGACATATACGGCGGGGGTCGTCTGCGCCAAGGTGGCTCGGTATTGGGAGCGCATACATCATCCGGATCGGCTCACTCAGCCGTTTCGTCGCGTCGGCCCCAAGGGAAGCGGGCAATTTGCGCCGATCGGGTGGGACGAAGCGCTCGACCGCATCGCGGGCAATTTTCTGTCCGTCGAGCGCGAGCTCGGACCGGAGGGCGTATGGCCATATTTCTACGCCGGAACGATGGGCCTCGTGATGCGCGACGGAATCGAGCGCCTCACTCACGCCAAGCGCTATTCCCGCTTCCACGGGACAATCTGCGTCGGCGTCGCCTGGCCGGGATATGTCGCCGGAACCGGTAAGCTGATGGGCGCTGATCCGCGCGAAATGGCGAAGTCGGATTGCGTGGTCATTTGGGGCACGAACGCAGTCGCTACGCAAGTCAACGTGATGACCCACGCGATTCGTGCACGCAAGGAACGTAGCGCCAAAATTGTCGCCATCGACATTTATGAAACGGAAACGATGCGGCAGGCGGATCTCGCATTATGCGTGCGGCCCGGCACGGATGGAGCGCTGGCCTGCGCGGTGATGCACATCCTGTTTCGTGACGGATGGGCCGACTGGGACTATCTGACGCGATACACCGACGCGCCCCATGAACTCGAGGCGCACGCACAGGCCCGCGATCCCGCGTGGGCCAGCGCAATTACGGGCGTCGGCGTCGCGCAAATCGAGGAATTCGCGGCGCTAATCGGACGGTCGAAACGAAGCTTCTTCCGCCTTGGCTATGGTTTCTCGCGCCAACGCAACGGTGCGGTGAACCTGCACGCGGCTTTATGCATTCCCGCCGTCACGGGCGCTTGGGCGCACGAGGGAGGAGGCGCCTTCCACAGCAACAGCGGCGTCTATAAGCTGCAAAAGACGATGATCGAGGGTCTCGACGTCCGCGATTTGAGCGTTCGTCGTCTCGACCAGTCGCGGGTCGGCGCGATCCTCAGCGGCGACGCTGAGGCGCTGAAGGGCGGACCGGCTGTGCGAGCCATGCTGATTCAGAACACGAACCCGCTCGCCGTCGCGCCGCACCAGGAGAAAGTGCGGCGCGGTTTTTCGCGCGAAGATCTGTTCACCTGCGTGCACGAGCAGTTCATGACTGACACGGCGCGCTACGCCGACATCGTGCTTCCTGCCACCATGTTTCTGGAACATGACGACATCTACACCGCCGGAGGCCATCAGCATCTGCAATTCGCACCCAAGGTCATCGACCCGCCCGAGGGCTGCCGCTCGAATCACGAGGTGATCGCCGCACTCGCTCGACGCGTCGGCGCCGAGCATCCAGCATTCTCGATGTCGCCGCGAGAGATCATTGACTGGACGCTGCGGGAGTCGGGCTGGGGCGATCTTGCGCGGCTCGAAAGCGAGCGCTGGCTCGATCTGCAACCGCCCTTCGAGGACTCGCACTTCCTCAACGGCTTTGGCTTTGCGGACGGAAAGTTTCGCTTCAAGGCGGATTGGACAGATACGCCCGTCGCCAATGACGGAATGCGCGGCCCTTGGCGCGCAATGCCTAGTCTGCCCGATTACTGGCCGGTCAACGAGGACGCTGACGAAGATCATCCGTTCAAACTTGCGACCTCGCCAGCCCGAAACTTCCTCAATTCGACCTTCACTCAGACGCCGACCTCCCTATCACGAGAGCAGCGGCCGGAAGTGCTCATCAATCCATCCGATGCCGCGAGGCTTGGGCTCTCCCAAGGCGATGTCATGCAATTGGGCAACAAGCGTGGCCGAACGCGCCTCCACGCGCGCATATTCGAGGGCGTGAAGCCCGGAGTCCTCGTCAGCGAGGGCATATGGCCGCCTTCGACCTTTCTCGACGGCTGGGGAATCAACGTCCTCGTCGGCGACGACAGCGTCGCTCCGCATGGCGGCGTAGCCTTCCATGACGTCAGTGTATGGGCGCGCCGGGCATGAATGGCGGCGCCCCCAGCCGCTTTCTTTGCTCCGGTCCGCGGGATATACGAAAGCCCGCTTGTTGACCGTCACGTCCGTTCCCCCGCGCGAGCGAAAGAAAATGAAGAAGCCGTCCGACGCGCAAACCAACGGGTCTGCGCAGAGCCTCGTCGATGTCGCTGCGATTGAGCAACTCGCAAAGATCGTGTCGCAATACGATCTGAGCGAGATCGAGGTCAGCCTCGGAGACCTGCAAGTGCGTCTCGGGCGCGAGCGAGCGCCATCGGCTCACGCGAGCGCAGCCGCGATTCCCCAAGCCGCGCCCAGCCTAGCGCAAGATCCCGCCATCGCCGCGCCCGCAACGGAGCCCTCCTTGGCCGATCTGGCGGGCGCGGTGAAGTCGCCGATGGTCGGCACCGCCTATCTGCGGCCCAGTCCCGAAGCCAAACCGTTCGTCGAGCTTGGATCAACTGTGAAGGCCGGAGACAAGTTGCTGCTGGTTGAAGCCATGAAAACTTTCAACGACATTGTCGCACCGCACGCTGGCAAAGTCGTGAGTATCCTCGTCGCGGATGGTGTGCCGGTCGAATACGACCAGCCGTTGATGATCATTGAATGACCGCGATTGAGAATCGCGCCGCGAGGGTCGCGAACGATCGGGGAGCTCGCCCGGATGTTCGATAAGATCCTGATCGCTAACCGCGGCGAAATCGCGCTCAAAGTCATGCGCGCGGCCAAGGAGCTCGGCATCGCGACAGTGGCGGTCTATTCGACTGCCGACAGGGACGCGATGCATGTCAAGCTTGCGGACGAGAGCGTATGCATCGGCCCGCCGCAGGCGCGCGACAGTTATCTCAACATTCCGGCGATCGTCGCAGCATGCGAGATCACGGGCGCCGACGCCGTTCACCCAGGCTACGGCTTTCTCGCCGAGAACGCGCGCTTCGCGGAAATTCTTGACGAACACGACATCGTCTTCATCGGTCCGAAGCCCGAACACATCCGCATGATGGGCGACAAAATCGAGGCCAAGCGCACCGCTGAGCGTCTCGGGATCCCTTGCGTCCCGGGTTCCGAGGGCAGCGTCCGGGATGAAGACGAGGCGCGTGAGATCGCCGCCGAGATCGGCTATCCGGTCATGGTCAAGGCTGCGTCAGGCGGGGGCGGCCGAGGCATGAAGGTCGCCTGGGGATCCGACTACATCGCCGAAGCGATCGGCGCCGCCAGGATAGAAGCCCGGACCGCGTTCGGCAGCAATTCCGTCTACCTGGAGAAATATCTCGCCAAGCCGCGCCATATCGAAGTTCAGGTGCTCGGCGACACGCAGGGCCACGCCATTCATCTGGGCGAGCGTGATTGCTCGCTTCAGCGTCGCCATCAGAAAGTCTGGGAGGAAGGCCCCTCCCCTGCCCTAAATCCTGAACAACGCGAGGGAATCGGTGGGATTGTCGCCAAGGCGATGGCCGAACTCGGCTACGTGAGCGCTGGCACGGTCGAATTCCTATACGAAGACGGGAAATTCTTCTTCATTGAGATGAACACGCGCGTGCAAGTCGAGCATCCGGTCACCGAGATGATCACCGAAATCGACATCATCAATGAGCAAATCAAGATTGCGGCCGGCTCGCCCCTCTCGATCGAGCAAGACGACGTTCAATTCCTGGGCGCCGCGATTGAATGCCGCATCAACGCGGAGCATGCGCGCACATTCGCGCCTTCACCGGGACGAATTGCCTACTTTCACCCGCCTGGAGGTCTTGGCATTCGCGTCATTCCGCGGCCTATCAGGGTTACGTGATCCCGCCCTTCTACAATTCCCTGCTTGGCAAGCTGATCGTTCACGGCCGGACTCGAACCGAAGCCCTGATGCGGCTGAGAAGGGCGCTGGATGAATTTGTCGTAGACGGCGTCGAGACGACGCTGCCGCTGTTTCGGGAGCTTGTCCGAAATTCGGACGTGCAGAACGGCCAATATGATATCCACTGGCTCGAGAATTTTCTAAAAAATCATACCAACGCACAAGGGTGAGAAACCGGGTCAAACAGCGTCGCGCGCTTAGCTGAAATCGTCATCGCGACGCTTGCTGCGCGAGGCTCGCGAACGGCCCGGTTTGACCTCCGCGTGTGTAATCGCCGGCAGACGCTCAGCCGCTACGAACGGCGCGCTGTCAGCTCAATCGCTGCAAGGCTGCGCGCGCTTCGCCGTTGTTGGGATTAACCGTTACTGCGCGCTGGTCGGATTCGACTGCTTTCGCGTGATTGTTCAAC
>CAVSSS010000034.1:0-219832 GCA_963730555.1 uncultured Alphaproteobacteria bacterium
GCGCGGTCGGAATTTGCTGAATCAGCTTTTGACGTTTGCCAGGACGCAGTCCGTCGTCGAAACGCCGAAATCACCGGTCTCCGTTCAAGCGGTCTATCGCCGCGTCCTCGAAGACCTCATGCCATTGGCGGCCGCAAAACAAATCGACATCGGCGTCGAAGGCCAGCAAAACGCACCGGTGTGGGTAAGCAAGATAGACCTGACCACCGTGATTAGAAATCTGGCCGACAACGCCATTCGCTACACGCCGGATGGCGGGAGGGTCGATCTCTCCGTGTCAACCATCGGTGACACGATAGTCCTTGCAGTCAAAGACACAGGGCCTGGCATTCCAGCGGCTGAGTACGACCGCGTTTTCGATCCATTCTATCGCAGTCTAGGCGGCGATCAGGTGGGCTCAGGCTTGGGCCTTTCTATCGTCAGAGCCATTTCGGATCGGATTGGTGCAGAGGTTCGACTAGCTCCGTCTAATGGGGACACACAACCTGGATTGTGCGTCTCTGTGCTCATCCCGGTGCATCGCGCTCTTCCTAGGATGGGAGAAGCCAAGTCCGATTAGTGAATCGCCAACAAACCGCCGAGACTCGATCATGAATTCAGAACGGACATGGACGGCGGGTCCCGCGAACGTTTTCGGCTTCAGGGCGCGCGCCCTCAACCCTTCGCCAGCGTTCTGGCTCGCGATGTTTGTTGCGAGTGCCTTTGGCACGGTGCTCGGCGATTTTTGGGCCGAGGGGTTGCATCTTGGGCTGGTGCTTTCATTCGGGACGTTGGTTGTAATCACCGGGCTGCTGATCTGGGGTGACTTCCTGAAGGGGCATGGGACAGAAGCCTTTTACTGGCTCGCGATTATCTTTCTGCGCGCCGGCGCGACCAATGTCGGTGATGGGCTCATCCACATCTTTGGGCTCAGCCTCGGCGTAGCGAGCCTTCTGACGGGCGTGGCGACGCTGGTAGCCGGTTTCTTTACGCTGCCGCCTTTCGCGGAGGCGATCTCGCCGCTTATCGATCTGCGCTACTGGCTTGCAATGGGCCTCGGAGGCGTCTTTGGCACCGTCTTCGGCGATCTTACCTCGCATACGATCGGGATGTTCCCGGCCCTGATCACCCTCGGCGTCGGTCTTATCCTCGTGATCCTTGTCAGAGGCGCTCTCGCCCCGACTTCGATGGTCGGCTACTGGTGCATCGTCCTCGCCGAACGTGCGGCAGGCACGCCGGCCGGCGACTGGTTTGCATCGCGGAGGGGGCTGGGGTTGGGCCTCCCAGCCGCGCTTCTATGCGCGGGCGCGGGACTAATAGCAGCCCTGTGGCTCTATCAGCGAACCAAGAGGCGAGGCTGAGCCTGACGAATTTCCTTCTGCATCAACAAACGAGCGCGCTGCCAGTTCTCAGAGCGCTTTCGCTGCGTCGGTAGTGCTCCGGTCTTGTCTGAGGGTGAAGAGCGAGGATCATTAGACGCTGGGAAACGCAACGCCCGCCGGCAACGGTCTTCCATTCCAACTGCTGTCTGGGTTCACCCAATTGGAATGACCGCTAAAACGTCGATTCGAGACGTCGCTCAAACGTCTCAAATGCGCAAATACCGGTCATGTCTGGACGGCGCCCCGTGGTCAAGGGTTGCTTTGAAGCTGTTGTGAACGTCTCGAGCGCGGTCATGTCTACGGCCTATTGATGCGGAAGGGATGTCTCCGCTGGCCCTGATGATTCGTCCGCATGGCTCTTCGCCTCATCATTCGCTCGCGCTCATATTGGCGCTGACCGGTATTCGGGCTTCCAAGCCTTTTCCGTTGGTTCACATCACTTCGTCGGCACCCTCGATGCTGATCGCCTTCGGCGGCGAAAACTCCCTTCGAATAGCCTCGTTCGTTCAGGCCGCGACCGGCCGACCGTCGTACTGGCCGCCCCTCGTCATCAACACGAAGACGATGCGCGCGACCTTGTTGGCGAGCGCCACCGCGGTCAGATTGAACTTGTATTTGACCGTCTTGCGCTCGAGCATCCCGCTCGCCCATAGACGCAAGGCGTCGCTATGGCCTCGGCGATGGCGCAGCGTCGCGCAGGCGCCCACCACCAGAAGCTTGCGCAAATAGCGGTCGCCCATCTTTGTGATGCGCCCAAGCCGCGTTTTGCCGCCGGTCGAGTTCTGGCGCGGTGTCAGGCCGAGGAAGGCAGCGAGCTCACGCCCGCTGGCGAAGGCGCTGGCGTTCTGGATCGTGGCCCTGATCGCCGATGCGGTGACTGGGCCGACGCCGGGAATGGTCATCAACCGCTTGGCCGTCTCGTCCGCCTTGACCGACGCCGCAAGCTCCCTGTCGATCGCTCCGATTGCCTCATCCAGCGCGTCGATTTGGCCGACAAGCGAACGAAGCGCGCCGCGCACGCAATCGGGGACCACGATCTCGCCATTCTCGTTGAAACCGTCGACAGCCATGCGCTTCAGGCCATAGGCATGGTGCGCGCCCTGTGGCGCGATGAGGCTGATCTCGGCCAGATGGCCGCGCAAAGCATTGAGCGCCGCCGTGCGCTGGCCGGCGAGCAACTCGCGCGCTCGATGGCGCATCAGTTCGGCCTGGTTGTCGATCGAACGCACCGGCACGAACCGCTGGCCAGGACGACTCATCGCCTCGTAGATCGCCGCTGCGTCAACCTGGTCGCTTTTGTTGCGGCGCACGTAGGGCTTCACATGAGCGGGCGGAATGAGCCTCACTTCATGTCCAAGTTCGATCAGCGCCCGCCCCCAATGATGCGCCGAGGAGCACGCCTCCATCCCCACCACGCACGGCGGCAGCTCGGCGAAGAACGGAATCAGTTGGCTACGCGTGAGTTTGCGCGCCACAACGATCTCGCCCTTCGCCTCGACCGCGTGAACCTGAAACACCCTCTTCGCCAGATCGAGACCAACCCGCGTGACAGTCGACAAATTCCGGATAGACTCGCCCATGGACGGCTTCCCTTCAGATGGGGTTTGACAACGACCATCTTGGCACGCTGATGCCGTTCGGGGCGCCGTCCACCCCATCATTCGTTGACGGCACGGCGAACGGGTAATTCTCTCTCGCCCGCCTGTCCGGCCCAAAGGAGCCCGCTCCATCAGGGGGTCACTTTCGGTGCCGGATAACACCGACATGACAAGGCCCTTTTTCCGCCCCATGCGTAAACATCCGGCGGCTCCAGGACGCACAGGAACAAATCAGTCCTCGGCGACAGAGCTTGCCAATCCTCGCATGCCCATCGAGCACGCCTGTGAGATCGTCATGGAAATGCATCAGGTTCGTTATTTCCTCGCGGTGGCCGAGGAGCTGAATTTCACTCGGGCAGCCGAGCGGTGCAATGTGACGCAACCCTCCTTGTCGCGCGCCATCAAGCTTCTCGAGGAGGAGCTTGGAGGGCTGCTTTTTTACCGCGAGCGAGAATCGACACACCTCACGGATCTTGGCCACATGGCCCGACCACATCTTCAGTCGGTTTACGACCAGTCGAGGTTGGTGAAGCGCCTGTCTCAGGAGTTTGTGACGAAGTGGCCGCTCAAACTGGGGATCATGAGCACGATCTCGCCAGACGAGATCGTAGATCTCATCGCCAATATTCGAGCCCACCATCCTGACGTGGAGCTAAGACTTTGCGATGCGAGTGCAAAGGATTTGCGCGCGCGTCTTTTGGCTGGCGATCTCGAGGTCTCCATCTACGCTTTACCGGGCGAGGAAGCTGATGAGCGCATTCATTCGATTCCGCTGTTTCGCGAGCAAATGGTTCTCGCCGTTCACCGCGACCATCGGCTCGCCAATACGGGGGCGTTTCCCGTTCGAGAGATGAATGGCGAGGACTACATCCATCGCATGAACTGCGAGTTCGCCGGTTATGCTGACCAGATTCTCCAGCAGAGGGGAGTCACCTGCAAGCCCGTCTATTGGAGCGAGCGCGACGATTGGACCTTGGCTATGGTCGCCGCTGGGTTGGGATTTGCATTCATGCCTGCAAACGCAGTCAAACACCCCGGGGTCATTGGTCTGCCGGTCGTCGAGCCGGAGTTTTGGCGACAAGTAAGCCTGGTGAGCGTGAGAGGGCGTCGCTATTCGCCGGGGGTCGGCTCGCTGGTGCGCGAAGCGATGCGGAAGACATGGTACGGCAAAGAGCCGAAGCGAGTGATGGATTCTGAGGGCGCGCTTGCGGCGCCGGGCGCCGGCAAGGCGGCTGCATACGCCGCGCGGATCCGGTTGAGCGATGAGGAACCCTCGCGGGCGGTCAAGCGCTAATTGCGCTCAATTGCCCCGGCGCGCCGGTCCGCTCTATAGACGACGGCTATCGCATCGATAGCCAATCGGCATTTCAACTCGAAAACCGTCCCTGCGCCTAATTGACGCTGGCTCACGGCCGCCAAGCCGCAGGAGACAACTTCAACGAATTCCGCGAAAGCCGCTGTTTCATCGGCTGGCGGTCTCGCCGACACTCTTGCAGCTACTGTCTACGAGGATGTTTCTCTACACTTTCGCCCGGCGTTTGGTCGATCATGCTCGATCGTCGCTCGGCAGGAGTTCCAGACGCAAAGGCGCTACCGGCATGGACGAGCCCCCGATTTCCCGCGGCTTCAGATCGAGACGACGAGAGGAAGGTCTGACCAACCGGGTGCCGCCCGGACAGTATGTGACGACGGATTTCCCGGTTCTGTCAGCGGGACCGACTCCGCAGATCACTCTTGAGGAGTGGACGTTTTCGCTTCAGCTCAACGATGGGTGCTCGGCAAGTGGGCATGGACTGAATTCCAGGCGCTTCCCCAGACCACAATCAAGACGGACATTCATTGCGTCACAAAATGGTCGAAGCTCGACACAATCTGGCGGGGGGTGACATTTGACGATCTGCTCAAGGCCGCGGCTCTCATGGAAGCGCCGGCGCCTTACGTCATGGCGCACTCGGACGGAGGCTACACCACGAATGTCCCCGTTGTCGATCTTGTCGGCGGCAAGGGCATGATCGCGACTCACTACGATGGGTTGCCGATTTTACCCGCGCACGGCGGTCCGGCGCGGCTGCTTGTTCCACATCTCTACTTTTGGAAGAGCGCGAAATGGGCGCGGAGATTGCGGTTCATGGAAGAGGATGAACAGGGCTTCTGGGAGTCACTCGGCTATCACAACCATGGCGACCCCTGGAAAGAGCAGAGATATGACGGCGGTTGAGCCCGTTCCCGGTTTGGTGCGGAGACTTGAGTGGCGGCGAGCCGAAGTGACTCAAGTCATATTTGAAACGTCGCGCGTCAAAAGTCTTCTTCTCGCAGTCGCCGGATGGCAGGGACACCTGCCGGGCCAGCATGTGGATATTCGGCTCACGGGCGAGGATGGCTACCAGGCGCAGCGTAGTTATTCGATCGCCTCGCCCCCTGAGGATGGATTGATCGCTTTGACGGTGGAGCGAGTGGAGAACGGCGAGGTTTCGCCATATCTCGTCGATGAGCTTCGGGAGGCCGACCAATTCGAATTGCGAGGGCCGATCGGTGGCTACTTCGCGTGGACCATCGCCATGGGCGGTCCTCTATGTCTCATAGCAGCCGGATCGGGAATCGCGCCCCTTATGGCGATGCTGCGTCACCGAGACAGGCGGAACAGCCGCGTCCCTGCCGTGCTCTTGCATTCGTCCAGGAACCTGGAAGATGTGATCTACCGAACAGAACTTGATGCAATGGCGCGCCGCGATCCCGATCTGCGCGTGGTCACGACGCTCACCAGAAAACAGCCGGAGGGATGGACGGGCTACCGTCGAAGAATCGACAAGTCGATGCTGGCCGACGCCTGCTTTCCACCCGACCGGAATCCAAAGACATATGTCTGTGGCCCCACGCCTTTCGTGGAAGACGTCTCAAGTTTTCTGGTGGAGCTTGGGCATGACGCTCTCGCGATCAAGACGGAGCGGTTCGGACCCACCGGAGGATAAAGGCGATGACTGAGAACGATTTGGACTTCGTTCTGGATGGTAACGCCGCAGCAGGCGCTCTTCGCGAAGTCTTCGCCGCTGACGTGACGACCGCCCATATTCAATGCGACGCATGCGACTCGGTCGGAGCGGTGGGTTCTCTACACTATTATGCGGCCCCGATGGGAGTCGTGCTGAGGTGCAGCAATTGTGCGGCCATCCTTCTGAGGGCGGTCCGCACGCCGCATGGCCGCTGGCTGGAGATGAGGGGCGCGCGCCGCCTCAGAGTTGGTCCAACTTGAGGGCCGAGACGCGCCCTCGGTGAAAAGGCGCAAAGGCCGCGATTTTCGAGTCCGTTTTGAGCGATTCCAACGGTTCGCGGCGCCATTTCCGAGTCTGTCATCGCTTAGATTAAATTATATGTATGTGTATATCATCTCACGAAGGGCCGCTCCGACACGAGAGGTGTTTGGCCCTTGGTCCGAGGGACGCCAAATGTAACCGTGGACCTTGTTAGTCACCTCCTGCGATGGCTGATCCGAATTCTGACAGGCTTGTACCTGGAGCATTCTCGAAGCCCGCAAGGTGGCTCTATAGACGGCGGCTATCGCATCGATTGCGAATAGGCATTTCACCTCGAACACGGTTCGTGCGCTTAGTTGGCCCGCGCTCATCGGCGCAAAGGCGATGAGTCATCTCTCGAGCATCTCGATATCTGTAAATCGACGCGCGCCACAAAGAGAGCAAAATGAGCGCTTTACCTGCACTCCTGGAATTTACCGACGCCCGGTTGCTTCGGGCCGCGCCAACTCGGCGACCATCAGCGGGCGCCGAACACAAAGCCAAAGACCGAGAACTCTCAGCGTTGATGCGCGCCGCTCAGCATGGCGATCGGGCTGCCTACACGCGCCTTGTGCGCGAAATCATGCCCCTATTGCAGCGCGTGTTGCGCACTCGGCTTCGGTTCTTGCAAGCAGCCGATCGGGACGACCTCATGCAAGAGGTATTACTATCCTTGCATCGGGGGATGATGACCTACGATCCGCAGCGCGAGTTTGTTCCGTGGCTGATGACGATAGCCCGCAACAGAATCGCCGATCGGGCGCGACGGTTCGCTCGATCAACCGCGAACGAAGTTCTGGTGGATGACTTCGCCGAGATTGGTGCGGCCGAACAGCTTGCGTCCCGGGCGGACAGCGATGGCGACCCAGAAACCCTAAGGCAGGCCATCAGTCGTCTTTCCGCCGGCAAGCGAAAGGCAATCGAATTGTTGAAGATTCGCGAATTGTCCTCAAAAGAGGCCGCAGAAGTAACCGGATTGAGCCCCGGCGCCCTGAGAGTCTCGGTCCACCGGGCCATCAAGACCCTCCGTGTTTCATTCAGCAACGATACCGAGGCGAGCAGTCGTGTTGAGGTCGTCGGATGACGTGGAGCGAGCTGGAGAGGACCGCTTTGTCTGTCCCGATTACCTCAAGCGCGCGACGGTTGAAGGTCTCGACGCGAGTTACTTGGGTTCTCACGACCAGACCGGTCGGCCTCACCTCAGGGAAAGGCCGAGGTCGCAGAATTGTCCGACGCGCTCGTTGCCGAGATCGCACGCGCCGGGGCGCTTTGAAACGGCTCCGGCCAAACGGCTAGAGAGCCGGTCGTCCGGCAGCCCACGGAGCGGGGAATGGCGAAGCCATTAAGTCGGAGGCGCCTGCTTGAGACCTTGGCAGGGCTTCCGTTCATGAGCGGTCTGCGAGCGGCGCCTCGGCTGCGGTCCTGTCGAAAACGCGCGTCCGTCCGGGCGACCCGGCATGGCCGTCCGAAGCGAGCTGGGATCAGTTCAGCCGCGAAGCGGAGGGGCGCCTCATCAAGGTGCGCTCACCCCTTGCCGACTGCGTCAGTGGATCGTTCGACGCCAACTGCGAGCAAACGTTCAAGGAGCTCAAGAATCCCTACTATCTCGGGGACGAGGTCGGGCTCACCCAGTCGCTCGGCTGGGTCGGGGCGTGGACGTCGGAGCCAAGCGTCAATGCGGTCGCCGCTAAGACAACTAGGGATGTGGTCGCCGCGGTCAATTTCGCGCGGACGAATAATCTACGGCTGGTGGTCAAGGGCGGCGGGCACAGCTATCAAGGAACATCGAACGCGGCCAACTCGTTGCTGATCTGGACGCGCCACATGAACGCGATCGTTTCCCACGACGCGTTCGTCGGCGCCGGCTGCACAGGAATCGCGGAGCCGCAACCAGCCGTATCGATTGAGCCAGGGGCCTATTGGCAACAAGCTTACGACGCGGTCAACATGTGTTGGCGCCAAGAATATAAAAGCGCGGACCGGACCAGACTCAGGGTTCTAGCGACAACGTCGTACTTGGTGGAATCTTGCCGTTGCGCGGCGACCGTTGGACGGCGGGATTCCTTGGCGGCCACGGGCGATCTGCTATGTCCGCTTCACGTGTGCGCCGTGAGAAGGCGGCGCGTTCCAGTGGGTGCAAGCCCCACCCGGCAAACGCTCCAGCCGGAAGCAACCGGAGCAGTCATGGAGGTGACGAAATGGCTGAAGCCTTCGGTGTAGCTGGTCACGTATAGGTGACCGCGCGAGTGTGCGGGCCGCAACGCGAGTGAACGCCGAGCAAACCTCGAAAAGGACGATGTGCAGGCCGACCCGACAACGTTATCGGGGAAGGCTGATACGGCTGGGTGAGATGAGCGACGACGACGCCCAGCCGCTGCACCGGGGTAGTGGCGGCAGCACGTACACAAGGAAAGCGTACGCAACACGGGAGGCCCCATGGCGTGGTCAAGGGTGATCAACCGGACGCCCGTGAGGGAGAGGCCGGGCGCTATGGGGTGGCGGAGAGGTTCGTAGTACCGCTGAAGCCGGGTAACGCCGGGGGAGGGAAGGGGCCTCAGTTCAAGGCAGACGCAAGACGCGGTGAAGGACCTGGAGATTGGGCAACCTATCAACTCCGGACAGCGTTCAGAAACTGCAGACGGCGTTGCACGCGAAAGCGAAGGCAGAACCCGGCTACCGCTTCTACGCCCTCTACGACAAGATCAGCCGCGAGGACATTCTGGCGCACGCCTATGCTCAGTGCCGCTCCAACAAGGGCGCGCCGGGCGTGGACCGTCAGGACTTCGAGGCCGTCGAGGCGTACGGGGTCGAGCGATGGCTGGGCGAACTGGCGCTTGCGCTCAGGCAGGAGACTTACCGACCGGACCCTATCAGACGCGTGTACATACCGAAGGCCAACGGCAAGTTCAGGCCGCTGGGCATCTCAACCTTGCGGGATCGGATCTGCATGACGGCAGCGATGCTGGTGCTGGAGCCGATCTTTGAAGCCGACCTTCCACCGGAACTTTACGCCTACCGTCCTGGGCGAAACGCCCAACAGGCGGTGGTCGCGGCGGGAGAGCTGCTGTTTCGCGGCCATCCGGAAGTGGTGGACGCCGACCTCGCGGACTACTTCGGGAGCATTCCCCATGCCGAGCTTTTGAAGTCGGTAGCGCGTCGGATCGTCGATCGACGCGTGCTGCATCTGATCAGGATGTGGCTGGACTGCCCCGTGGAAGAAACCGATGATCGGGGTGGGAAGACGCGCATGACTGAAGCGCGGGACAAGCGGCGCGGCATTCCGCAGGGCTCGCCGATCTCACCCTTGCTGGCGAACATTTACATGCGCCGGTTCGTGCTGGGATGGAAGATGTTCGGGCTCGAGCGAACGCTGGGCACGCGGCTCGTGACCTACGCCGACGACCTCGTGATCCTGTGCAGAAGGGGCAAGGCCGAAGCGGCCTGGCAAAGCCTGCGCGAGATCATGGGCAAGCTGAAGCTGACGGTGAACGAGGAGAAGACACGGATCTGCAAAGTGCCGGGAGGAGAGTTCGATTTCCTGGGATACACGTTCGGGCGAATGTTTTCGGCGAGGACCGGCGAGGCCCGCATCGGCTACCGGCCGTCAAAGAAAAGCATTGAGCGCGTGGTCGAGAAAGTCCACGCGCTGACCGACCGAGCGGGAACATGGCAAGAGACCACAACGCTGGTGGGCAAAGTGAACCGCACGTTGCGCGGATGGGCGAACTACTTCCAAGTAGGAACCATCAGCAAGGCGTATCGGGCGCTCGACGCTTACACAGCGGTGCGGTTGCGCCGGTGGTTGCGCTCCAAGCACAAAGTCAGGCGACGAGGGGGCGGGAGCTATCCACTCTCGCACCTCTACGGGCACTTCGGGCTCGTACGCCTGAGCCGGCTTGGACACGACGTGCCGTGGACGAAGGCGTGAGGTCTTGTCCGAGAGCCGGATGCGGGAAATCTGCACGTCCGGTTCGATGAGGGGGGTGTGGAAACGGAGCTACGGCTGAGCCACTAAGGCACCGCCAGACGAAAGGGGCGGCAAACAGACATGCTCAACCTAACGCCATCGCGCCACACTCCTACTCTACCGACTCGCCGCCCGGAATACGCAAATAGTAGTCGTTCGTCGACGGCTTGATGAGCGGCGATCGCTGCTTTGAGGCGGCGCGGTTCTCGCGCGGGCTCTGTAAAGCCCGGTCTGCCTACGAAATAAGGCTGTGAGGCGCGTCACAGCCTGCCGTCGCGTATCGGGGTATGTGGGAAAGAGGGCGGGTCGTCGATAATCGAGCAACGTCACGCCAGGAGGTTTAGACATGCGCACCATCGAAACATTTGCGCGCACGCACGGGGCTCAAATTTCCGGCAGGAAAGAGCTTTCGTCGTGGGCGTTTTTCATCGCCGCGGCGCTGGCGATCGTGCTGATTTCATGCGCGCTGGGGCGCGTGACCTTCCAGTCCGGCTCGGACGCGTGGAAGCCCCTAGGGGCGACCGAAGATTCGTTCGTCGGTCAGTGAGCGCCCGACTGAAGGCGCGCGATGACTGGGTATTGATGGCCCGCATGGCCAGAGCCCTAGCGATGAGGGCGGCATTGTCCGACACAGCCGACAGGGAGGCCTTCGATGCCGCTCTCGATGCGACGCCGCCGCGTCCAAGAGCTGGTCAGGAAGGCCGCCGAGAAGGCCGGCGTGACCATTGAGCGGATCGTGGCTGACGACGTCAGTCGGCCCGGCTACGTTCCGACTACGAGCGTCGCGGCTGATCAGAAGAAAACGAGCGGACCAAAGACTTGTGAGGTTCCCCCAGCGGCCTTGATCCGGGACGGACCAGCCCCGACGTAACGTCCAACGACTCACCAAATCTGCCGGAGAAATTCGATGCTCAAGACAATCGCGCTCGTCGGCTTTGCCGTTTCGCTCGCTCTTGCTCCCGTCGCCGCGGTCGCGCAGAGCGCCACCGGATACGGCACTTACGGCCCGCAACAAGGTACGTCAACCTTCGATCGCGCGTGGAACGCGTCCCACGAGAGCAAGAATTATACTTACGAAACCGCGAGAGCCGTGCGTCACCACTACTACGCGCCCCGCTACCATGGGTACTATCCCCACTGATCCGTTCATGCGAATTTGATGAGCACGCGCCGCGGAGAAGCCGTAAAGGCCCGAATGGCGGATAGTCGCTCCATAAGCAGCATGGCAGCGTGCGCAATTCGCCCGCTGCATTCACGCACTCGGCCACGCCCACGATCTCGCTCGGCGCGATCGCGGGCGCGGCGCGCTTGTGCTGGCAGGTTTCCAGTCAGATCCGCGATGGCGGCTTCCCAACGACAGTGCGAACGCGTGAAATCGACTCAAAGCCGCTGTGTCGAGTGATACTCTAACGGTTTCAGCCGGTAAGAGGCCGTGTTAGCGATAAACTCGATCGAAGCCGACAAGAATGGGCGCGTCTGCCGCCGTTGTGTTGACCTCGACCCGCCATACGTTGCCGTGATAACCTCAAGACGGTCGATTGACTGGCGCGCAAGGCGAGGGAAGGCGGCGCCGAACTAACACAGGTCGCCTATCGTCAAACCGAGAGTGAAGCGCTGTCACTCAATTGGCCTGCCTCAACGACCGGGTCCAGTCCACAGCCAATCGCTCACCGATTGGTCGCCCTTTTTCCGAGACACCGCATCGGAGATGTCTGGTCCTGAACGCGAACCGGTGACGCACTTCGCATGTCGCACCTCCTCTATCGGCTGTATGAGCGCCGACTGCGTCGACAGATCCGCGCCGGACTTATGCCCGAACATGTCGGCCTCATTCTCGATGGCAACCGGCGTTACGCGCGCAAGCAAGGATTCACCGATCCAGGTCGAGCCTACGAAATGGGCGCGCAGAAGCTCGATGAGGTACTCCTGTGGTGCAACGAACTCGGCATCTCCGCAGTGACGCTTTGGGTGTGCTCGACCGAAAACCTAAAACGACCGCACGTCGAGGTCGCCGGGATTCTGGGAGCGGTGGAGGCCAAGATTGGAGCGCTAGCTGAAGACCCTTGGATCCACCAGCGACGCGTGCGGGTCAAAGCCGCAGGCCGCCTCAATCTCCTGCCGCTGTCCACGGTGGCCGTAATCCGAAAGGCAGAAGAGGCAACAGCTGATTACGAAGCGATGACACTGACCATCGCGGTGGCCTATGGGGGGCGCGAGGAGATCGCCGACGCCGTTCGTGACCTGATCCGCGCGAAGGTGCGGGACGGGCTTGGCGTTGATGAACTCGTCGAACACATCACCCCCGCTTCTATCGACCAATATCTCTACACGGTCGGCCTTCCGGATCCCGATCTCATCATCCGCACCAGCGGCGAGGTGCGATTATCGGGCTTTCTGTTATGGCAAAGCGCTCATAGCGAATTCTACTTTACGGACGTCTATTGGCCGCAGTTCCGCAAAGTCGACTTCCTGCGCGCGATTCGCTCGTTCCAACAGAGGACGCGACGCTTTGGGCAGTAACGCGGGCGGCCAGAAAAAGGATCTCCAGCCGTGCTCAAAGGAGTGTCAGCAATGACCAATGCCGCAGTCGGCCGCGAAGACCTTGAGCGTCAACTCGAGGTGGTTCGAGCACTCGCGCCTGGAGAGATGGAAGGCGTGTTCGGTCCGGATTCGCTGACTTGGCGGATCGATCGCGAGGCCCTAACATTCCTTGGCGCCGGTCGCGCCCTCCTGCTCCAACTGGCTCACCCGTGGGTCGCGGCGGCCATCGCCGAACACTCGAAGACAATTGACGACCCGATTGGTCGCTTTCATCGCACCTTCGCCGTGGTCTTCACGATGGTGTTCGGCACGCTCGATCAGGCCCTGTCCGCGGCCCGAGCCCTGCATCGCCGCCACGCCGCTATCCACGGCCGCCTGCCGATCACCGTCGGACCTTTCCGCGCCGGCTCTCCGTATCAAGCCAACGATCTTGCAGCGCTGCGCTGGATCTATGCCACCTTGGTTGAGACCGCGCTGATGACGCATGACTTCGTTCTTCCACCCCTGACAGACGAGGAGCGGGCACGCTACTATGCTGAAAGTCATCGGTTCGCGGCGCTATTTGGCATCCCTCGGGCTGCGCTGCCAGCGGACTGGCGGGAGTTCGCCACCTATGCGGAGATGATGCGGGAATCCGACGTGCTGACCGTCAGCCCCGCTGCCCGCGAGATTGCCCGACAAATCTTCTCAGGGGCCGGAAGCTTGTTACTCCCGCCACAATGGTTCCGTGCCGTCACTGCGTCGATGCTGCCGCCGCGGCTGCGGGAGGCATTTGGCTTGAGCGATACCGACAGCAGCCAATCCGAGCGCGCGCGTGTCTGGCTTCAGCGCATCTATCCGACACTGCCTGCCAGGCTGCGCCATGTCGGTCCGTACCAAGAAGCCGTGGCGCGGCTGTCGGGACAATCGTCGCCGGACCTCGCTACGCGGGCGCTCAACCGGCTCTGGATCGGACGCCACACGCTGGCTGGCAAATCGCTACTGATCGCTCCTGCAGCGCGCCCGATCAAGGCCCGCGCCAGCCATGGTCAATAAGTTTGCGCACCACTTTTCGGATGTTCTTTATGCGCGCTGCGACGCCCCTTCTCGTCGATCTGGACCATGACTCCGCTGGTGAGCCGTTGCCTCGAGTTCGATCTAAAGCAGAAGGGCATAAGCGGCTACGACGAGCTGTGGTTGCAGAGGCTGGTGTCGTCTTGCCCGACAGTCCTGCCGATAGCCGAGCTCGAACCTGCATTTACCCCGGCGATCCCAGTGTGCATGGAGCTGCCGTTGCCGTCGGGCTACGTCGACAACTTGCTGGTGACCCCCTTAGGCAACCTCATCGCAGTGGAGTGCAAACTGCGGCGGAACGGCGAGTCCCGTCGCGAGGCCGTCGCCCAGCTGATCGACTACGCGAAGGATCTTCAGCGTCTCGGATACCCGGAGCTGGAGAAGGCCGTCAGACAAGCGCGCAGGGAGCCCACCTTTCGATTGTACGACCATGCGGTGGGCTCCGTTCATGAACCGGAGCCGCCCCTCGACGAATCCCGATTTGTCGATGCGGTCTCCCGAAATTTCCGACTGAGCCGTTGCCTGCTCCTGATCGTGGGCGACGGCATTACCGAGGGGGCTGAGGCCATCGGGGAGTACTGCAACAACACGCGGGAATGCACTTCGCATTGGCGCTCGTACAGCTTGCAGTGCATGAGCTGCCGGGTTCCTCGTCGCGCCGAGTAGTCATTCCCTCCGCCCCCTGAGGACGACCAATATTGTTCGGGGGATCGTGCAATTGGACCCGGATCGGGTCACGATCGCGCCTCCACCGAACAGCAAGCAAGCCGATCGACAGACGACGTTGGCGGAGGATGAATTTTTTGGGGGCCTCGACGCGAAACGGCCGGGGACCTCCACTCGATTGAGGGAGTTTCTCTCCGCGCAGGAGGACCTGAACGTCCAATATGAAGTGCTGAAGACCTTGGTTGTTCGGATGACGGTTGGCGATCTCCGGGTCATCCCGTTTGTGGTCAATTTGGAGGGAGCCGTCGATACTGGCTACTCCTTCTACGCCCTCGCCCCGGAATACCGAAAACCAGTGATGCGCGTCTATGCGGAAAAACTCGCCTCTGCCATTCCGGGCGCGAGCGTCAAGGAGACGCCGGCGACCTGGTACGTGCCGCGTCGCAAGTCCGACGGGAAATCACTAACTGTCTGGGATATCCTTGAGCATCAGGGTAGCTGTCGTGTCGCGCTTGAGACGCTTCACCAGGCGATGTTGGACGCAGTCGCTTGATTGGTCGCATGCGGGGCATTCGAGCAGGACGACGGGACTGCACAAAATGCAGAACCGAGCGTTGGCCGAACCGCCCTACCCGGCTGGGTCGGCCACCAGATGGCCGACTTCGGACCCGAAGTGGCCCTTCGCGGCTCGCAGCACGAGGTCCGACAGTGGCCGAAAACTGTATGACTGCTCTTGAGCGAGCAAGCAACTGAGGCGGACGCACATGCGCCCGGACGCCTATGGGAAGCCGATGTAAGTGGCTGTACTTCCAAGACGCAGCCCGCCTCAAAGGAGCGCTGATCCGATGGCCGGGCACGTCGATCAATAAGGCAGAGCGGTCCGCGCCTCCGGATTGGGCGTCAAGAGTTTGTCCCGCTTGTGGCTGGCCTCAACGCCTCAAGCGCGCGTACTGTATCTGCGATTCGCAGCACGGCGACGGGGTCGTTGAGTGAATTGCTCAGGAAGATGCCTAGGGGGTAGGCGCTGAGGCGGCGGAGTTCCAGGGCGACTGTCTCGAGATGTGGGCGAAGGACGCTGATGCCGTCGTCGAGCGCGCGCTCGAGGTCTGCCTTGGAATGCAAGCCCTGCACGGAGGCGCGTTACCGTTGCGGTTCGGCCAGGCCGCCATCCTTGTTCCCGAGGCGGTTCGCGTAACGTCGCCAAAAGGCGCACCCGTACCCTTCGGCGCGAGAGCAAAGCGCCGCTGCGGTTTCCCAGCGATCTCAATCTTTCCAACGGTGACGTCGATGTGTCGCGCCTGGTAGCCAGGCGCCGCTCGAATGTCAGCTCCATCGATCGCCGTCGCGATATCGGTCGACAAATCGGGATCGGGTTGGATGGTGAGGCTACCGCAGCCTTAAGATCGTCAGCGGTACAATGTCTTCGATTGCGCGTCGTGGCGTGATTTACCGATCCACAAGGCAGAAGCCTCTCCGGGAGTGAGGTTAGCGGGAGGAAAAGCTGGTAGGCCGACGGCGCGTCGGGGTGCCTATTGGTCAATGCGGGGCGGCAGCCCACAACGACGAAATCGGCACTTGTGCCGCGCCCCTAAATCCCATTAACCTATCCTCCCGCGCGACGTTTTGTTGGATCTGTCAATGGCCCGCAGAAGGGTACGCCAAATGCGGGCGGGAGCAGCGGCTTTAGACGAATTTACATGCACAGCCCATTTTAACTACAATATATAAGGACTCGGGGTTGAATTCTATGCGTAATCTGCTTTTTACATCGAGTTTTGTATCACGGCGTTGCGAATCAAATTCAGGTTCTAATCGACGTCTCGCACGTTTATTCTTGACAACGGTGTTTGTCTCATTCTCGATTGATGCGCATGCCGATCAAGTCCGCAACGCGACCGAATTTATGAAGGTCACTTCCAAGTGCATTTCTGTCCGTGGAGATGCCCCTACAGACACGAATGATAAATACGCTGGTATGACGTTTAAGACAATTTTTGGCCATGATGGCACGGAATACGCGTATACTCCAGGACAATCGTACGGAATGAAATTTGTTCGAGGGAGAACTATTAGATACAAAATTCCCCTGTCGAGAGCTGTCGCAGACGCAAGATCTACTTTAACTGTTGTTGGAAACAAATACATAGCGACAAATATAGTTGATTATGACCATGACGGAATAAAAAGCCGCCAAATATCGCATGGTGTAACAACGTACGATATCAGAGATAAGACTTGTTCGGGAACATTTACTTTGGATATAAATCAATCCAGTTCCAACGCTGTTTCTTCTTCTTGGGTGCTCCATTGCGACATCGTTTCAACCGAGTGTCACGTTCAAGATGGGATCGTCGGAGACTAAACCGTAGTTCTATTATAAGCAAAGATATCGTTGCCACTCACGTGGGTTGTCCGGCGACTGGTCGCCAGTGCGCCGTCCCGTGCGGATAAAGCGGGCCAGGTCATGGCCTGCAGGCCGCGAGCGGAGGATGCCACGGTTTTATATTCGTTGGCAGAGGAACGACGCCTCGGACGCTTGCGTTATTCACAATATCGCTGACCGTTGAATACGAAGCAAGGATGGCTGGGCGATTGTCGCGCTACCACAATGTGAGCCCTGTGGTAACCCTGGTTCTGTCGAGCGGGTGCTGATGTTCCGGTCTGTATCTGCAAGTCCACCGCGCCGGCTACAACCGGCGAAGTTGAGCCGGAAGTGGGATTGAAGCTCACGCGGCAGCCGCCTCCCGGTTGCAAAGCAATCACGACATGATTTGCGCAGCCTTGGCAAATCACGGCGACAGGGACATGGCAGATGTATTCGCCGGCGTGGGAGTCGCCCGAGAAGGAGATGCCGCCGAGGGCGGCGAACCAGATTTTCGGCCCCGAAAGCATGTCACTCGCAATGTTGTGCGCCGTTGAAGTTGAAGCAGCGGCTCCCGGATCCGGCCCTAGCCGGCGAGCGGTCGACTTCGCGCGACGACGCCCCGTGCGGCGGCACCGGTCGCGTGACCACCGCGATCGCGTGCCGTGGTGCCGGGCGAGCGAGGCAATGGCCGTCGCGGGCGAGAACCTCACCTCGCGGGCAAGCCTTGGCGACGCAGCGCCCGTTGACCGCGGTCTCGCCCGCCGAACACTCGAGCGGGCAGACGTGTTCGCGCAGACCCTTCAGGTCGTCGAGCAGCATCGAATTGGGCAACGTTGGGGTCGCGACAAGCTTCGCGTAGCGCGCGTATTCCGCGACGCTGAGACGCACCGACGGCGAATCCCAGTCCGCGTCGCCGCCAGCGTAGCAGCCGACCCGGCGCAGCTCGGCCACGATCGGCGCGACGAGCGCGCGCTGTTCAGCATTCAAATCGCTGCCCCGCCTCGTCGCGACGGTGGGGGCTATCGAGGCGACGTTCACAGTCTCGGCGGCGGCCTTCTTCGAGTCCTGCGCCTTTCGGGCTTCCGCGTCGGCGCTGGCCTTCGCTTGGGCGGCCTGCCGCTCGAGCTGTGCAACCTCAGCCTTAAGCGCCTCGGCGCGATCCGCCTCGGCCTGCAACTGGCGGGCCTTTTCCTCGTTCGCCGCGCGCTCGCCTTCGGCGCGCGACTTATCCTCGTCAGCCTGACCCGCCCGCTCTTTGTCGAGCGCTTCGTGCAGAAGCCGCTCCTTGTCGAGTTGGCTAGTCGCAGCCTGCTCTTTGTCGATTTGCGCGCGAAGGTCCGCTTCGCGCTGCTCACGCTCTTTTCGCAGACGTTCGAGCTCGGCGCGGTTGCGCGCTTCCGCTGCCGCTTGATCGGCCGCCCGCTGCGTCAACTCCTGCGCAAGCTTTTGGCGCTCCGCTTCCGCAGCCGCGAGCTTCGTTGCGAGCTCCTGCTCGTGCGCGCTCGCCTCGGCGGAAGCGTGTTCGCTTTTGGCCTGTCCGTCCTCCACGCGCGCGGCGTCGGACTTTCCCTGTCGCCACTGGCGACCTTCGGACTCCTGATCCGCCTTCTCGCGCGCCTCGCGCTCCAGCAGGTCCAACAGAGAGCGCGCGTCGGGCGCGTAAAAGCTATCGGGATAGCGATCGAGGAATTCGCGCAACGCGCCCGCGTCGGCGCGCGTGCGGATACGGGCCCAGATGGCTTGGTCGGTCTCGGACTGGTTGAGGTAGTATTCCGGAACCATTGAGATCGACAGTTCAGGCGACTGACGCCCGTTTGTCGCGGTGTAGACGTCGCTGCTGATGCGGCGGAACATCGCGCCCACCTCGAGCCCAGGTTCCTTGATCTCGCTCAAGAACGCTCGCGAGAATGGGCTATTCCGGCCGGCGCCGTCCTCCGCAACGTCGTCGGCCTGCGTCGCGTAGACGATGATCATCCCCTGAGCCTTCTCTGGCCGCGCGTAGCCCTGTACTTTGGGAATGTCGCGCGTCGACAGGCTGATCGAACGCACGAACTTGTCGGCCAAAGGATTGTCGCGGCAGGCGTCAAGAACCATGATCTTGAACTCCGGGCGACAGTTGGAGCGTCGCCTTGACCTCGTCAAGGGCCGTCATCTCATAGCGTAGGCTGACCTCGTCCTGCAGTTCCGCATCGACGGGCATTAGGTAGTTCTTTCCTTCGAACTGCATGCCGTGGCCGGCGTAATAGAAGAGCACGGCGTCGGCCGTCTTCCCTTCCCGCGCGAATTGCGCGATTGCCTGATCCATTTGCCGCTTTTCGGCGTCGACCTTCAGCGTCACGTCAAAGCCGAGCGCCTCTAGCGCTTGAGCGACGTCCTTAGCGTCGTTCGGGGGGTTGAACAGCGCCGGAGTATATTTGTAGGCGCCGTTCCCAATGACGAGCGCTACGCGCTTGTCGGCAAAGCTGGACGTAATATAGCCAACGACAGATAGCGCGGCCAAACATAAGACCAACAACAAAGATCGTTGCGTCTTCATGCGAGCGGTCCCGTCTCGGCGTCGCGTCATTCTTGACTCGACCGAAGTCGCTTGGCGGCGATAAACTCTAGTTGGAGTTTGTGTTTCCGTCCAGCCGCATTGTCCCGGGGAAGGAATCTCAGCATGAGAATCACCCAAATGGCTCGCCTGCTCGTCGCTTGCGCAGGGACGCACGCGGCCTCCGCGCAAACGCCGGTCGCCCTCGTCGAGGACGTCAAGCCCCAGGTCACGGGTTTGGAGATCATGGATTATCTCGCCGCGGGAAGGACCCTTCGACTGGGGCCGAACCAGACGATCGTCATCGACTATTTGAATTCCTGCGTTCGGGAGATCATCCACGGGGCTACGGTCACGATCGGCGTCAATCAAAGCGAGGTCCAGTCCGGCACCGTCGAGCGCGAGACGGTCGATTGCGACGCGGGCAAGATGATGACCACGCCGGGACGGGACCTGGATAGTGCGGGATACATCTTTCGTGAGAGCGGGACTGCAAGGGAGCGTGTACCGAGGATTGCACGCGCTCCCGATCCTGAGTTCACCCTCTACGGTCTAAGCCCACTGATCGAGCTTGACGGCAGCGGCCAACTCGTCATCGGTCGCATCGACCAAAACGGTGAATATTTCAACCTCGACATCGACCAGGACAAGCTGTCGCGTCGGCGGTTCCTGGATTTTGCCGCAGGCGACAAGTCGCTCACCCCGGGAGGGGTCTATGGCGCGCGTTGGAAAAATCGCCTGACCGTCTTTAGGATCGATAAAGCCGCGCTGCCCGGGCAAGCTGCGATCCTCGGCCGTTTGCTGAGATTGCAGTAGGCGACCTGACCGCGAAAGCTCGGGGTTGCGATGCAGGGAAAACGAACGTCGACGACGATCGCGATCGTTCTCATCACAGTCGTCGCCGCGGCGCTTGCCGCTTCCCCCGGAGCCCTCTTTCTGCGCGGCTTGTCCCTTGACGTCGCGACCGCGTTAGACGTGCGATTGTTAAGAGCAAGCCACAACGGTTCCGACTCTCCGACGGTCATCGTCGCATTCGACGAGGAAACATATCGAACGCCGCCGTTCAAGGGAACGCCGACCATCGCCTGGACTGGCGAAATGGCGCGCGTGCTCACCGCCGTTCTGGACGGTGGCGCGCGGGTGATCGGATTCGACGTGGTTTTTCCGACGACGATCGAAGAGTCGGAAATTGCGTTCGGGGACGAGACGGTCGGAGCGCGGCTGCGAGGATTCGATCGCAATTTCCTGCGCACCCTCGCCGCAGGCGCGAGCGCGGGTAAGATCGTCCTCGGCGAAATTGCGCATGGCGGCGAATTAATTCAACCCGCCGCGGGCCAACGGGCGGCGGTCGGCCAACAGCGCAACATTCGCTCGCTGAACGTCTACAGCGACGCCGACGGGGTTGTGCGGCGCGCTCCCCTGGTCCTCTGGATCAATGGCAAGCCGGCGCCTTCAATGCCGCTTGAGCTCGCTTCCCGTGCGATCGGCGCGCCGCCGCGGTTCGACGACGGCGGGATCGAGTTGGGCGGATACGCTGTTCCGTCGTTCGTCCCGAACGAGATGACGCTCAATTTTGGCCGAACGCCCAACGATGTGCCGACTTACTCCCTCGCTGACCTGCGAGCCTGTGCCGAAAATGGCGACGTCGAATTCTTTCGCCGCAATTTCGCGGACAAGGTGGTTCTTTTCGGGTCGAACCTCGACCTCGAAGACCTCAAGATGACTTCGAGCCGTTTCGCGGCGTCGCCCCGACCTGAAACGACCGAGCGATGCGGACCGGACGCCGCGCCGGCGCCCCCGTCAGCGCGGAGTTCGTTGCCTGGGGTGTTTGTGCTGGCCACCGCGATCGATAACCTGTTGCAACGCAAAGCCATCGTCGAATTGAGCGATCGGGCTCGATGCTTGTTCGCATTGGCTGCAGCCGCGATCGAGGCGCCAGCCGCCTTGACTTTGACTCCGGTCGGAGTCGCCTTCTCATTCCTCCTTCTCTGCCTCCTATCCGCCGCGGCTACTGCTATTGCCTTCCATAGTCTCATTGCATTGCCCGTTGTCGAGATGGGTGTTGCGGGGTTCGCCGCGATTGTCGCAATGACGGTCTTCAGACTTTTTGTGACTGACAGAGATAAGCGTCTCTTGCGGCGCAACTTCGAGTTCTATCTTGCGCCCGCGCTAATCGAAGAGATGGCAAGGTCGAACCGCCCTCCTCAACTTGGAGGCGAGCTGCGCGATGTGACCGTGCTTTTTTCGGACCTCGTCCAATTCTCGACGCTGTCGGAAAAAATGTCGCCGCCTAACGTTGTGGCGCTGGTGAACCGCTACTTTTCGGAAATGACGGACAGCATAGTGGCGCACGGAGGCTTTGTCGACAAGTATGTCGGCGACGGGATTGTCGCGGTCTTCGGCGCGCCGCTTGACGATCACCAGCACGCGGAAAGCGCTGTCCGCGCCGCCCTTGATTGCTGCGAGAGGCTTAAATCTCTCAACGCGGCAAGCAAGGCCGTGAACGTCCCGGCCTTCGCGCATCGGATCGGCGTCAATTCGGGCCCCGCGATCGTTGGTAATATCGGCTCGAGGCGGCGGTTCAATTATACCGTCATTGGAGATTCAGTGAATCTGGCGTCGCGGCTGGAAGGCGTCAATCGATTTTTCGGCACCTCGATTATCGCTTCCGATCGCACGTTCGCGCTCACCCGGGCGTCTTTTGCTTGGCGTGAGTTGGACACGGTCCGTGTAAAGGGCCGCGTAGAGGCGCTGCGCATATACGAGCCACTCGCCCTATCGGGGCGCGAAGCCGCCGATCAGATCGCTCGCGCGGAAAGCTACCGCGAGGGCCTCGACCTGTGGCGCGGGCAAGATTTCGCCCGCGCGGCGGCGGCGTTCGCGCGCTTTGCCGAAACCGACCCGCCGGCGGCGATGTTCATGAAGCGGGCAAAGACGCTGGCGAGCGAACCGCCCGGGGAAGACTGGGAACCGATAAGCGCGCTTCAGTGAATGCGGCTGCCGAGGATATCTCGCAATGCCAGCGGTGGAACGTCGGCAGGCCAAGTCTCCAGCGGGCGATGGGGCTTGCCCGATGTCGGGAGCCACAGGCGAAGGGCGGCTATGGCGCGGACTCCGGTCCGTCGTGAGGTACCCTTGTGCGCACCCTATCCGCCCATGCCGGTCGATGTCGTCCGTCGCCCAAACGTCTGCTTCGGAGTCGCACCGAACAAACGCCGGACGTCCTCATGGGGCGCGTTGGGGCCGTCCACCGCGTCGGCATCGGACGGCAGGAATCTGCCCTTAGGCGAAGTTCCCATCGCCCGCTTATCGGCGGCGCGAACGACATTAGAGCTCCATGTCCCCACACAAATCTTCGCCCAGATGGCGGAGGGCTAACGCCCACATGCCCACATGCGATTCCAGCGCCTAGTCTAGAGAAGAATGCCGGCCGCATTTCCGAGGAACAGCTCGCCCTCCCGGACGTAGCGCGAAAGCATCGCGTCAGAGGCGTGGCCGGTCTGCTGCCTGATCTTGAACGTCGAAACACCCGCCCGAGTAGCGCTCGTCGCGAAGCCGGCCCGCAGGCTGGCCATGGACTTCGTCCATGACCAATTGGCTACCGGTCAGAAGATCCGCGTCCTCACCGTCGTGGACACGTTCAGCCGTTTCTCGCCTGCGATTGATCCGAGGTTCAGCTATCGGGCCGAAGACGTTGTCGCGACCCTGGAACGAGTCTGCGACGCGATGGGCTATCCGAAGACGATTCGGGTCGACCAAGGTTCCGAGTTTGTCAGCCGCGACCTCGATCTCTGGGCCTATACGAGGGGCGTGACCCTGGACTTCTCACGGCCTGGCAAGCCAACCGACAACGCCTTCATCGAAGCGTTCAATGGCCGTCTGCGAGCCGAGTGCCTGCGGTCTTAGGCAGCAAATGCACCAATTCGCTTCATGGAAGCCTGATGTGGAAGCGCAATATTGCCTTTTTGGCATTGAGAACATATAGTGAACATTGATTCACGAGCCAAGAGCAAATGGCGCAGCATTTCCTCCTATCAGCGGCAGCGCGTACGCTTTCGGTCAGGTCAATTTATGCCGGCGGCGAGCAGAAGGCCTATCGGCGATTTTGCGCCTTGCGCTGGCCTGAGACGAATGGATCGCCGGTCTGCCCAAGATGCGGCTGCCTCGAGGCCTATGATCTGAAGGCGCGCCGTCGGTTCAAATGCGCGGCGTGCCACCATCAGTTCAGCGCCACCTCCGGCACAATCTTCGCCTCGCACAAGCTCTCCTTCGTTGACCTTCTCGGCGCGATCTGTCTGTTCGTAAACGCCTCGAAGGGCTTGTCGGCGGTGCAGTTCAGTCGCGATCTCGATGTCCAGTACAAGACCGCCTTCATCTTGATGCACAAGCTGCGCGAGGCTATGGCGCATGAAACCGCCGAGGCACGGCTTGCTGGCGAGGTTGAGATCGACGGCGCCTATTTTGGTGGTCATGTCCGTCCCACCAACGCCACGAAGGATCGTATCGATCGCCGGCTTTTAAAGAACCGTAGCAGCAAGCGAAGGGTCGTGATTGTGCTGCGTCAGCGCGGCGGCCGCACCCTGACGCGGAGCTTTCTGCGCGAGGCTGAGGGCGTTGAGTTTGCCAATGCGCGGGTGGAACCAGGTTCGATCCTGTCGGCGGACGAAGTGGCCCATTGGGATTTGTTGGCAAGCGGCTTTGAACTCAAGCGGGTCAATCATTCCGAGGCCTATAGCGAGAATGGCGTCCACACCAATCTCGCCGAAAGCTATTTCTCCCGCCTGCGCCGAATGATCCGCGGCCAGCATCACGCGGTGAGCGGCAAATATCTCAGCGCCTATGCCGCTCATGCCGCTTGGCTCGAGGACCACGGCAGGGAGAGCAACGGCATGCTGGCTGATCGGTTGATCCTTGATGCGCTCGCCGCTCCAATCAGCCGGACGTGGTCCGGCTATTGGCAACGACGCGCAGCGTAACGGCGTCGCCGGCCACCCAGTGACAAATCCCTTTGCGCTTCTCGACCATGCGAACCAGCTGGCGTCTGGCCGCATGACGAAGGGACTGGACGACCTTGAAGACGACCGAATTTCTGAGCGTCGTGTCCGTCGCATCCAGCTTGCGCTCGATCATCACCCGCTCGGCTAGTTCCCGTGTGGACATCTCGCCATCGATCTCGAGATGGCGCAGGCAGATATCGGCGATCTCGCCCTTCTTGAAAAAGCCGTGGCTGACCATATACAGCGCCCGTTGATGCTCGGGGTCGGTAAACAGCCGGATCGATGCATTGATATGGGCCAGGTCATGTTTCGCCTGCGCGATCTGCGCCTGATAGGCTGCGATCCGCCCATGGATCTCCCCGCGCTTGTCTTTGAGCGACTGAATAATCAACGGTTCTGTCATGACTCAAACATCCGGCTTCAGCCGCCCAGGAGCAATCCAAATCTTGGTGCATTTGCTGCCTAAGACCGAGTGCCTGAATGCCCACTGGTTCCTTACGCTTGCCGACGCCCGCAAAAAGTTGGAGGATTGGCGCAAGGACTACAACCGCGCATCAGAACACCCATCTGTCTATGCCATTGAGTTGAATAAGCTTTGCTGGTTTTGGTCTGGTCCCGCGGGGTGCCTCGTGTTTCGGTGGGCGCGTTCTGCAATCGATTTGGCGGCATCCGTCATGAGTTCAGCGCGCGCGAAGATCCAAGGGCCGTCGCTCAACGGGTGGCGAGCGTCGATCCCGCCGACTTCGGCCGCTAGCCGCAGCGTTTTGGGCGCAATCTTCAGAACGAGCGCGGCGTCCGAGAGATTGAGCCAGGGCTCGACGCCGTCGGCTGCGGCTTTGAACACAGGAATGCGAATGTGCGATCGCAACGAGGTGACGCGCTCGCGGGTCCAACGATTGCCGTGGCCGGTTTTGAGACCGTTGCGATTGAGAAGGCCAGCGATCAGATCGTCGCCGGCGATCAACGCCAACTCGCGAACGGCCGCGATGACATCAGCGGGAGTGCTGTTGCGCTGTCCGCGCCTGCGCTTGGGCAGCCGCATCTCGCTGTGAACGCCGCCTGACCAGTGTACGAAGATCACGATCTCGGAAGTCGTATCGTCGATGTCGGCCACGACCTCGTGGATTAGGGTGCGCACGATGCGTTTCTTCAACCGCGCGTCCGTCGTCGGCGCCGACCAGACCGTCTTCAGATTGGCGCCGAGGAGGGCGAGCGCGTCCGCGTCGATGGCCGGCGTCGGCAATGCAGCCGCATGCGCACTAATTCTGCTCTCGACTTCGGCGACGCGAGCAAGCGCCTGGTTCCAGCGCGCCTCGAGTTCGCCAGCGACCAGCCGATTGGCCGGATCGGCGGCGTCGTACTGCCGGAAGGCGCGGTCAGCGGCGTATCGCGCTGCTTCAAGATCGCGGTCTAGGGCCTCGCGCGCCTGGTCGCGCCGCTGAGTTGCCTGCTCTGCCGCAGCCATCGATGCAGCGACTGTGCAGGGTCCGACGACGCCGAGCAGCGCCTTCTCGATCGCGTCGTCGACGCGCAGGCCGCCGAATGCGATGCAACGCGGCTCGCCATTGTCCGCCCAGCCGCGCATGCAGCTGTAGCGCGGAATCTGATGATGGGCCCCGGTATAGCGCAGGGTTAGCTTGCGGCCACACCGGCGGCAGCGGATCAGACCCGCGAGCAAAGCGTCGCCGTGCTTGGGCGCGCCATGATGTCGACTTGTCGGGACATTGCTGGAGACCATCGCGCGGATCGCTTCGAACCTCTCCCAGCTTACATAGCCCTCGTGCGCGTCGGGCTTCAACGCGATCCACTCGGCGCGCGCCTTGCGGCAACGGGTCTTCGCGCCCACGCCGTTGGCGGCGTAGCCCACCGTCGCGCCCGTTTTACCATAGGCATAGGCGCCGCCGTAGATCGGGTTTTCGATCATCCTGTGGAGAGTGGCGTAACACGGACGCCGCCAGACCGTATCGCTATTGGTCCGCTTTGTCGGAAGATCAAGACCATGCTCCTGGAACCAGAGCAGCGCTTGGCGCGCGCTTCCGAGTCCCTCGATCTTGTCGAAAACTAGCGAGATCGCCGCTTGCACGCGCCGATCCGGATCTTTCTCGAAGCGGTCGTCAGCCTTGATAAAGCCGACCGGCGCCGCTACGACGAGTTCACCGCGACGGGCTTTCTCGTAACGGGCGGACAGCGAACGTTGGCGTAGAAGGTCGAGCTCGTACTCGTTGAGGCTCCCTTTGAGACCGAGCAGCAACCGGTCGTTGCCGTGCCTGGGCGCGTAGATCGTCTCCTGATCGACAAGAACCGTGTCGACGACGCGGCACATCTCGATCAACTGTTGCCAATCTCGGCTGTTGCGGGCGAAGCGCGAGACCTCGCGGGCGCAGACGGCGCCAACCTTGCCGAGGCAGACCTCGGCCACCATCCGTTCGAACCCAGCGCGCTGCACTCCGCCGGCCGCCGAGCGGCCGAGATCGTCGTCGATCACTTCGATCTCGGCAAAGCCCAACGCAGTCAGCCGGTCTCGCATGGCGTATTGCAGTATCCCGCTTTCGCGATTTGTGCAGCACTTGGTGCGCCGAAGACTGGCGCACGTAGAGGATCGCCTTGCGCTCAAGATGATGCGGACCGATCTTGTCAGCGATCATGGCCGACCTCCGCTCTGGTCAGCGTCGCCGCTGCCTGCGCATGATCGAGGATTAGGCGCGTCATCAGGCCGAGCAGCGTCTCCCGCGCGCCCTCCGGCAGGTCGGACCAATCGGGCGCGACCATCACGCGTGAGCTTGCAAACAAATCCATCTGTTCGGATCCGGGACAGGATTTGCTCCGGACCCCGACCGCTGACGCCGTCGTCTTCCGCGCCATGGCTTTCTCCCCGATTCTGGTCGCGAGAGACCCCATATGCGTCCCGAAGCCGGGCATTCGATGATGGCGCGTCGGTCTTCAACACCTGGTCGAGCAAAGCGGACAATGCGCCGAGCGCTTCCAGATCGACGAAGGGCTCGGCCTCGATGCATATGTCCGACACGCATGCGGCGCAATCGAACATCCAGGCCGGAATCTCGAGCGTCCGCGCTATAGCCGAGCCACCCAACGTGCAACGGAAGACGCCATTGCCCCTCTCGGCTGCGCCGTGAACAAAAACGTCGCGCCCGAACCAGGGATGAAGCCGATAAAGAAGCTCTCGGCGCACCGTCCTGTGGGCGTTGTCAAACCTTGTTGTACAACGAGGTTCGGCCGCATGGGGCGATCGGCAACAGGCCCCCGGTTTCCCTCATAACTCCCGCCGGCGCACCCAGCCCGCCGACGTGACATAAACCGGGAAAACTCTACCTTCCGGCGGTCCAACGTTGGGTAGCGGACCACTTCGGGCCGGACTCTAGCTTCACCTGGCGGAAATCTCGGGGCTCACAGCACCCTCATGGTTGCCCTTCAGGTTTATGATGGATTTGAAGACCAGGTACTCCCCTGCTAAGCGATGCCGGATCAGCTGCACGACACCAAAAGAGTTGGGGCCACGATCGACGTAGTCGCCCAACGTGATCAACCTCGCCGGCGTACTGTCGGCGTCATCGCTGCACAGATCGAGCAGCCGCTTGAATTCACGGTAGGATCCGTGGACGTCCCCGACTTATGAGACTAGCAAGACCTGTGCCGTCCCCATACCACCCGGAACAGAAACTCACCGCATACGTTTGCGTTCCTAAGAGCTTCTCGCGCCGAAGACGGTGCTGCTTGCAGTGCTTAGGTTGCGCGCATTTGAATGCGCCGGTAAGGATCTCCAGTGCTCATTGAAGCAGGCTACGACATCGCATTTGAGTGCCCCGCTCAGACGCCGATGCTCCTTCAGCTCAGCGTCCATTCATCGCGTGATGCGGACTTGCTCACACCTGACAAGATAACCTGTGAACCCATTCTAGCGACGCGCTCCTATATCGATCATTTTGGCAATCGCGTCACACGGGTCGAGGTTCCTGCGGGGTTCGTCGTATTCTCTAATCGCTTCGTCATTCATGACTCGGGCCAACCAGAAGAGACGCCGCCCGACGTGGAGATGACCCCGATAGCCGACCTTCCCGATGACGTACTGCTGTTCCTACTCCAGAGCAGGTATTGCGACAGCGACAAGCTCGCTGATTTCGCCTGGTCGAATTTCGGGATGATATTGGGTGGCCGCCAGCGCGTGCAAGCGATTTGCGATTTCGTGCACGCGAAGATCCGCTTCAGTTATCCTGATGCGCGCCCCACCCGGAGCGCCAGCAATTCCATGCATGAAGGGATCGGTGTATGCCGCGACTTCGCGCATCTGGCCATAGCTCTCTGCCGGTGCATGAACGTTCCCGCGCGGTATTGCACCGGCTATCTCGGCGACATCGGCGTTCCGGTTGATCCCAATCCCATGGATTTCAGCGCCTGGGCCGAAGTCTTTCTCGATGGCCGTTGGTACACCATAGACGCGCGCCACAACCATCCTCGCTTTGGGCGCATTGTCATGGGACGGGGTCGCGACGCGGCGGACGTCGCGATGTCGACCGCCTTTGGGATCGCCAAGCTTGCGCGCTTTGAGGTGGTGACCCAGGAGAAGGTTCAGGCTGACTGATCAGGGACGCCCTCTAACATCGCCTGAGCGCAGGCGGCTTTCACCGCGGGCAATCCATCGGCGAGCACTGCGAGGCGACGGCGGCGTCGTTTCCGAAGGAAGCGGACAAAGTCATAATCCTCTCGCTCATCTATGTCCGATTGCATCGTTCCCCGCCCTTGCCGCAGCGGTGTTCGACTACCAGAAACGCAGGGTCAAGAAATTGAAGAAGCAAATGGGTAGGCAATTCGACTAATGAAGAAGCGAACCGTCACCGTGAATGATACGATGCAACGCGGGTATCGCTATCAGCTTGTTGAGCCTGCTGGCCGAAACTTTGATCCGGAGTTCCATCCAGGACTGACGCCCAAACAAATGCTGCAACTGGGTGTGTTCGGCGGCAAGTACATGACTGATGCTCGGGCCGAGTTCCCCAATAGTTGGTTCGCGGGGGCGAAGCTCGCTACTGCCGGCCGCGACAGTTCGCTCAATTACTTTGGCGTCCATGCGAGCCAGCCGTTGTCCACCTGGCGCAAGAACGGATGGATTCACCCTGACGATCCACGCGGCTGGTTTCAGTGGTACTGCCGCTACTACAGGGGCCGCCGCGCGCCGGAAGAAGACCACCGACAGATCAGCCGTTGGAAAGCAATGCGACGGCACGTCCGGCAAGTTGAGCGTCACTGCGAACCAGGCGATACGATGTGCCGTAAGCGGCAGCGCCAGGCACTTCTACACTGGGCGTACGACAGCCGAACAATTTGAGTTTTGCGGTACCGCGACAGCGGTTGCGTACAAAACCAGTTCAACGCCTTGCCGCTACGTTCGCAGCGCTGATGAGACGCGATGCCGACTAGCCAGTTTGGAACGGTCGGGTATCGGAACTCGTTTAAGGTGAGAACCAGACTTTCCAGCGTTGCGGTCCCGATTTGGCGCGAATTCACAAAAGGCTAATGCAGCAGCTGGACAAAGAGCCAAGCTCCGTCAGGACGACCCCAATGACGACTGAAGAAACGGTGTCCGTCCCGCATCCTGTTGAGGATGCGGTTGCGACTATCGCCGCTATCCATGCAGCGCATTATCGTGAGGCCCGCGCGCTGCAAAAGGCGGTATCGCGAGCGACCGGCGGGATCGCGCAGCCGTTCACGTTAATCCTGATAACCGCCGCGATTGCGAGCTGGGTGACGCTCAATCACGTTCTTCCCGAGTTCGGACGCGCGGCGCTCGATACGTTTCCATTCCCGCTGTTGGCTACCGCCGTTTCGACCGCCGCCCTCTACCTTGCCGCAAACATCCTTATTACCCAGCGCCACGACGACGAGATGGCTACGCGCCGGGAGCAGATCACGCTCGAACTCGCCATCCTAAGCGAGCAGAAATCGGCGAAGATCATTGCGCTCCTAGAAGAATTGCGCCGCAACGACCCAAACCAAGGCAATGACCGCGACGAAGTGGCAGAGGCCATGGCTCAGCCGGCCAATGCTCAGGTCGTGCTCGACGCGATAAGGGCGGCCGAAAAGGCGGAGGACGGCGACTAGGCCGAGGATTTTCTAACGGCCCGCGACGCGTCGCTGCCATAGAATGTTTGAGTCCAATGCGATGGACCTAGGCGCGCTCTGAAATTAGAGCACTTCAGCAACAAGGCCGAGAGACTTCGCCTCGTTGGCTTCGATATACCAGTTGCCAGGCGCTCGGCTAAGAACCTCCTCCATCGTCACCTTTGAACCGCGAATGAGGTTTTCAAAGCCCTCATTCTGGATCGCGACGGAGGCCTCGATCTCGTGAAGCGCCGCGGTCACGGTCGCAACGCATGTGGTCAGCGGCCCATTGATGTGCAGTTGTTATCCAGCTTCCGCTCATGAATCATCAAACGAGTTCCACGAGTCAGATATCGATTCCCCCCTGAAAAGAAGCTCATGAAGGTGGTCCCGGCGGAATAGATTGCGCTCTGAACGGGCTGGTCGATCAAGAAAGGAGTTTGCGAGAGGGTGACGACGAGATGGCCTCACAGTCGAACGGCGTTCCGGAAGCCTGATTTAAAAAACGGCGCTCGACGCCGCGAGTCTTATGAGGACCGGAGCGCGCGTATCTCCATCTTGGCCGGGAGACAGGGCCTCCGAGGCCGGATACGTTGAAGCAGACTGATCAGACGGTGATCTCGGCAAACCTCTTGCAGACGGGGCGGGCCATACGTTTTTTAAAATCCTCGATTGCGCCCTCGACCTGCGCATGATGCCGGGGACGGGCCGAAAGCTTGCGATAGCCCATCTTGTGTAGCTCGCGGCTCAGCGTCTGCTGCGAGATTGCGATGCGGAATTCCACGAACACCCATTGGCAGAGGTCGACAAGCCGCCAGCGCACGACGCCATGAACGGCAGGGATCGGGCCATGCTCCACCATTGCGAGCCAGCGCCGCGCGTCAGGCGCGGACCGAGTCGTCGAGAACCGCGTTACCAATGACAATAAGTATGGCGATTGTAAAGAATGCGTTGACGACTTGGCCTCCTAGAGTATAGTGACGGCGCAGGGGACGCCTCAGATGCGACGCAAGGGTCGGATTCTGTGGAGCGCGGCGATTTCTTGCGCGTTTGTCGTAAGTTGCGCTCGCGCGGCTGACTTCCCGGTGAAGGTGCAAGGCGTCGCCGTCAATGGCGAGACCGACACCGTCACGCCGGCTGGCGACGGGCCGTTGACGGCGCTTCTGAAGGCCAAGGGCCTTCCCGCGACGCCCAACGCTTTCATCGATGGACTGGGCTCCTCAAAATTCAATCTGCCGATGTTCGACCCGACCAAGACGGGTTCGGTCGGCGACGCGTTAGGCACGATCTAGGTCAACGTCACCAAGTTCCCGGTGGGCGACGTTGAGTTCGTTATGAACAACCTGACCGATACATTCGCCGGCTCGAGTGGGACGAATGGGTCCTGGAATGTCGCCGTTACGGCCCCGGACGCAGACAAGAGCAAGCCGGCCACGCTCACGATCACCGCGGCGGACAAGGCGAGCGCGATCCAGCCGAACCAATACCTATGGCTGATGGTCCCGGCGGCGCCGTCGGACAACAACCCCAAGCAACCCGACCAGTTCACCGTCAACCTGACGCCCGCGCCGCCGAAGCCGCCGCCCGCGCCCAAGCCGCCGGAGAAAGGAGCGCCAGGGATGCGGACGGACAAGGGGTCGGTCGACGTCTCGTTCGACGCCCAGACCGGCGCGCTCATCTTCGGCGTCGGGACGGTCAGCCGGGCGTGGTACCTCGACGGCTCTTCGACGACGATGAACGGTCCGGAAGAGTCGATCATCGGCAGCTCGATCGTCGTGCAGCCGTCCGAGCTGATCGGCCAGGATCCGCAAATCTCGGGCGCCTACGACTTTACGGATGCTTTCGTCCAGATCATGCAGGGCGACACGCTCTACGCCGGGGGGACGCTCACCAATATTCGCGTCTATACCACCGGGTCTGGGAGCGAGCTGGTCGGTGAGCTGACCTGGCAGTCCCTCTACCCGAGTCTTGGCTCGCGCTACCTTCTAGAAGACTGGACGGCTCCGCTCGACGACCTCTTCTTCGACGGCGATCTCGTCGGCGCGACGCATAACTTCACCCAGGACGCGGTTTCGCTCGGGGAGCTCGACATCGCAAGCGTTGCGGCACCCGAACCTCCGGCTTCCCTGTTGCTGGCTTTCGGCGCCGCCGCACTGGCCGGTCTGCGCTTGGCCCGCCGCGGACGGCGCGGCGCGGCCCGAGAGGATTTTGCAATGGCGTAGGTTCGGTCGTCACAGGCGAAGGGCAGGAGATTCGTCATGGAGCGTGAGCAACAGCGGGCATGTTTCGTGCTATTTGCGGGGCTCCTGGCGTCATTCGCGGCGCCCCCCGCTTGGTCGGCCGATTATCCGTTCCTCGCGCAGACCGTGACGGTGGCGAACGGCAAGGTCACCCCGGACGGGAACGGGCCGTTCAAGGACCTGATCACGAAACTGCAAAACGCCGGCACGATCCCCAACAATCAGATCTTCCTGAAGGCGGGGAATCCAAAAGTCGGCACGAACGTACTGCCGAACCGGTTCGGCAAGAATTATTTCAACGCGAGGAACTTCGGCTCGGACGGATTCGCCCAGGGGGTCTACTTCCAGAACCTGACGACGACGACGGTTGACGACATCGAAGTGACCATGAACAATACGACGGACACGTTCGCCGGATCGACCGGCAACGCGGACTGGAAAGTTACGGCGACTGCGCCGGATGCGGCAAAGAACATACCCGCGACCCTGACGATCACCGCGACAGGCGCGGGCCTCGCGAAGGACGCCTCTCTCTGGCTGTCGATCCCGGCGGCGGAAAAGAACAGCGACGCGACGACGCCATGGCAGTTCAATGGCAAGCTGACGACGAAGAACCCTGTCGCCCAGGCGCCGGCGCCCCCGATGGCGCTGAGCGTCGGAACCGGCCCCGGCGCCGGGCAGCCGACCGCGAGCTATAACTCCACCGTTGGCACGCTGAGCTTCACCGACGGGACCGTAAACTTCGCTCGATATGTCGACGGATCGACGACCACGACCAACGGGCCCTTGGAATCGATCATCGGCGCGACGGTGGTCATCCAGCCGACGACGTTCCTAGGCGCGGACCCGACCATTCCAGGCGCCTTCGATTTCGCGGACACGTTGGTCCAGGTGTTCCAGGGCAGCACGCTGTTCGAGGACGCGACGCTCGGCAACCTCACCGTCTTCAAGACCAACGCCGGTTCCGAACTCTACGGCACGCTCGATTGGCAAAGCCTGATTCCGGATCTCGGCTCGCAGTACATCAACCAGGACCTGACGAACTCGGTCGAGGACGTCCTCTATCTCGACGGCGATCTCATTTCGGCGACGAACGGTTTCAGCCAAAGCGGCTCGTCCGACGGGCCGCTCACCATCGCCAGCATCAGCGGCGTGCCGGAACCCTCGACAATTTGGCTCATCGCTATCGGCATGGTTTCGCTCGTCTTCGTCGCGGGCCGGGGCCGACTTCGGGGCGCGACGTTCACGCCCCTCGCCTGAGGCAAGCCAAAAGGCCGTCGGCGCGCCGGTCGTAGGTTTGTCAGCGGCGCTCGCGGCCAGCGCCCGATTTGTCGAGGAGCAGCCTATGGGTCTCCAAGTCGCTGCGTTCCGCAGGCGACACGCTCGTTGTCTGCAAAGTCGACAGTTGCTGTGCGTCCCAAGTTCTCAAGTTAGCATGAAGCCGGAATCAACCGGAGCAGTCATCGAGGTGAAAGTCGACTAGGGCTGTGGCTGCTACGTCCGCGATACGTCGACCCGGACCGTCCGGTGAGCGCAAATAGCTGAGATCGCCCAACGGCGCGGGCGAGTCTGTCAAATCGACCCGAAAGCTGCCCTTCAGCTGATTGGCTCGGGGCTGCCTGTGGAAGGGGCGCATATTCGTGTTCTTCAGCACCGATGAGCCGGACCCTCGCTCCTATGCCGTGCGGCTTGAGGCGCTCAAGGTCGAGAAGGGCATCGGCCCGTAGCGATTCTGCGTCTGCCAATCGTCGTTGTGCCCCATGAGAACGGCGCCGACGAGCCGCACGATGGATTCCTCATTCGGGAAGATGCCGACGACGGCTCGGCGCTTGACCTCCTTATTGAGCCGCTCCAGCGGATTCGTCGAATGCAGCTTCGTTCGATGCTGCGCGGCGAAGATTATGTAGGCGAGCACGTCGCCTCGTCCATCAACCTGCCGAGTTTCTCGAACCGGGGCCGCAGCTGATCGGCGACTGCCGCCAGACCTGGGCCGCCGGCTCGCGGTCGGGCTGGATGAAGGCCTGGCGGATGACCACGGCTCGAATTCGCAACGGTCTCGGGCTACGCTTAGGCTCTATCGCCCGGAACCCGGTGGTGCATTTGTCATGCGGGGGATTCTCGGGCCCTTCCGGGTCACTAGAGCGCGATCTGGTTAGACTGAAGCATATCCTGCGTTTTTGAAGTAGTTTGCGCATTCTGTCGGGGTGAAGCAGTTGAGCAGGGCGCCGATGGTTCGCCAGGTCTCGTCGATAGTTCGCGCGTCGGCCTTGCGTAACAAGGTCTTCATTTTGGCGAAGGCCTGCTCGATTGGATTGAGGTCTGGCGAGTAGGCGGGCAAGAAGAAGAGCTTGGCTTTGGCCGCGCGGATGGCGGCGCGAACGGCGCGGCCCTTATGGCTGCCGAGGTTGTCCATGACGACAATGTCGCCCGGCGCGAGGATGGGTGCGAGAACTTGCTCGACATAAGCGCGGAAGCTCACGCCATTGATCGGTCCGTCGATGACGCAGGGCGCGGTGAGCCCATCGCGACGCAGCGCCGCCAGGAAGGTGAGGGTTCGCCATCGGCCGAAAGGCGCTTTGGCGACGAGGCGTTCGCCTCTGGGGCATCGGCCATGGGCGCGCGTCATGTTGGTCTTAGCCCAGGTCTCATCGATGAAGACAAGCCGCCTCGGATCGATCCTCGCCTGACGCGCCTTCCACCGCTCACGCCGCCTGGCGACGTCCGGTCGGTCCTGTTCGGAGGCGCGAAGACTTTTTTTTGAACGTCACGCCTTCGTGCTGGAGAAAATGCCAAAGCGCATAATAGCTGACCACTAGGCCGCGGTCGGCCAGCTCTCTGAGCAAAGCGCGCAGTGTCAGGTCAGGCTTCTCAGCGATCCGCGCCAGAACCCAATCGCGCTCGCGCGCCACAAGGTAGGGCCTGTGGCCGCCCATCTTCCGCGCCGCCGGACTACCGAGCGCGCGCTGGCGCTGCGACCACTTCACAACGCTGGCGACGCTGACCATGAACGTCTTGGCCACCGAGCGGCAGGACTGTCCCGAAGTCGCCGCCGCAACCACCCGCTCCCGCAGGTCCAAAGAATAGGCTCGCGCCATCCCTGCTAGCCTCCAACCCAGCCAGCAGGTTGAATCTAACTCGCGCCCCTTTGGGAATCCCCTCAATTCAGTCAAACCAGATCGCGCTCTAGTGGCGCTCGCGACCCCGCCCTCTGCTGCGTCGCGGTGATTGTCCTGACGCTCATCAAGCCTGAGATCGGCGTTGACGAGCGTGTAAGTGTGATCGAATCGCCCGGCGATTTGCTGCGAGCGAGGGATTAGGAACGCCTGCAAGGGCACCAGGGATCATCGCAGGAGCTTGAAAGCGTGCGGCGACCAATCGTTCTTTCCGATGCCGGGGATGCACCACAGCATGCACAGCGCCTCGATCGGTCTTGCCGCCTCGATCGCGCCCATATCCTCCGTATCCCAACCGAACTGCTCGAGAATGCGCTCAACGGTCCTCTTGGATTCCTTGTCATTGCCACAGATGAACATGGTCGGCCTTCCGCTGACGAACTCGGGATTGACCATCTGGCCACTGCCGACGGAATTGAACGCCTTGACGAAATGAGCGGATGGGTAAGCCTTCTGCAGCTGCTCCATCAGCGACTGATTCTGCGGCGTGAAGAATGACAAGACTCCATTCACCGGCGCCCCGCCGCCTATCGGATTGCAGGCGTCGATCACCGTCTTGCCCTGAAGCGCGTGAGGGCCGATCAGCGTCAACGCCTGTTGCGCGACCTCTCCTCCGACCGCCAGGATGACGACGTCGCCGAAACCCGCTGCTTCCGCGAACGACTTGACCTTCGCGCCCAGATTCTTCGCTGACCAATCCTTCAGCTTGGCCGGATCGCGGGTGCCGATCTCAACCTGATGGCCGTGTTTGAGAAAACCCGCCGCCAGCGTTTGTCCGACCACTCCCGAACCTATGATTCCGACTTTCATTTGACGGGTCTCCTCTTTGAGTTCCAATCCTCAATTATGGGTCCCGCAGGGCGCCCACAAGGATGGCAATTCCCTCAATCGGTTCGCTTATTCGCTTCGCGCAGCACTCAGCGTCAGGCATTTCCTCAAGGCGCGGCGCGAGGCATTTCCTCAAGGCGCGGCGCGTCGGGGTCAAGGTTTGGATTTGCTGGAAACTCGGGGCTGGGCTGACCGGGGCAGCGGCGTGATTGAAAATCTGATATTCGTCGTCGAGTTCTTTTCTGACGGCGCCGATCTGACGGAGTTCGAATTCGGTGAAACGGAGGCCGCGCCATCGTTCGGCGGCTCGGATGAGCGCGCCGAACATGAGCTTGAGCACCGGCTTCTCACCGAAGCCGTTAGGAATGATCTTCAGCCGTCGCCGTTCCTCGACGAACAGCCGTTCGAGGACGCGATGAGCGCGACCAGTACAAAACACGCGCCGTGGTACGTCATTCCTTCGAACCACAAGTGGTTTCGTAACCTCGCGGTTTCTCAGATCATGGCGGACACGATGGAGGGGCTCAAGCTCGCCTTCCCCCCACCCACGGTCGACCTTGCCGACATCCGGCGCAAGTATCACTCCGCTCTCAAGCAGGAGAAAGTCATCCGCACACGATGACGCTCGCGTTCTGCGGCCTACAAGAGGTGAGGCGCGATTGAGCGCCCGGTTGGCGGATAGGCCGCCGGCGAGAAAGTCGACGACCATCTGACTGCGAGCGCCATGATGGCAAATCACCACCAACAATTGATTCGTCGGAAGGTCGTCGGTGCGAGCCGGAATCTCCGCCATCGGTGCATGCAGAGCGCCCTCCAGTAGCCAAAATATCAAGCTCTCTCGCCTCACGGACATCGAGAATCGTAAGCGCTTTCCCTGCGCTCCGCATGTCCGCAAGCTCGCGAACAGAGATCGCATCTCTTCCGCCCCACAGTTGATTGGAACATCTCGTAGGCGGACGATTTCCGCTGGAGAGGTGGATCATGGACAAGAGCGCGAACGTTGGAACGCGGCCGGGCGACGCGGAGCGACCACACGAGTCTGGCGCAGCGGCGCCCGGCCGCGGCGGCAGGATGTCACGGCAGAGGAAGACGGCGGCGGTGCTGCGGTTGCTGCGAGGGGAGGACCTGGAACTGGTCTCGCGCTCCCTCGGCGTGACGGCTGCGACGCTGACGGCGTGGCGTGACGCCTTCCTCGCCGCCGGTGAGGCGGCGCTCACGACAAAACCCACGACGGGCGAAGAACTGGAAAGCGATCGGCTGAAGGCCCGGCTCGGAACGGAGCTGATCGAGCGCGACCTGCTGAATGAGAGGATCGCCATCCTGGAGGCCAACCGCCCTTTGGTCCGGCGGAGGCTCAAACCATGAGCCGGGCTGTCTCGCCAATCAGCGGCAAGCCGTACGGCCTGGCGTCAGTTTGCCGGGTCTGGCGGCTCGCTCGTTCCGGCGTTTATCGCCATCAGGCCCCACCGCCCGATACTCCGCCAGCACGACGCGGGCCAATGGGGCCGATGTCTGATGCGGCGTTGACGGCCGAAATCCGCGTCGTTCTCGCCGCCAGTCCGTTCCATGGTGAGGGTCATCGGAAGGTCTGGGCGCGATTGCGCTTCGCGGGCATCCGCACATCATTGCGACGTGTGCTCCGGCTGATGCGGGAGAACGGCCTGTTGGCACCGGGACGTGTCGGCTCACCGCGCGGCCCCCGGAACCACGACGGCACCATCATCCCCGACACCGTCGATACCATGTGGGGCACCGATCTGACGGCCACGTTCACCGGTGAAGGCCAGGCCGCCGTGTTCATCGCCGTCGATCATTTCACCGCCGAATGTGTCGGCATTCACGCGAGTTCGCGGGCCACCCGGTTCGAGGCGCTGGAACCGATCCGCCAGGGCGTGCGCCGGCACTTCGGTGGGTTCACCAAGGACATCGCCCATGGCCTCGCGGTCCGCCATGACCACGGATCGCAGTATATGTCGGACCACTTCCAGAAGGAGATCGCGTTCCTCGGCATCGAAAGCTCCCCCGCGTTCGTCCAGGCACCGGAAGGCAATGGCTGCGCCGAGCGGTTCATCTGCACGCTGAAAGAGAACCTGCTTTGGGTGCGGCACTTCGAGACGATCGAAGAACTGCGCCAGGCTTTGCTGGAGTTCAGGGGCACATACAACAACACCGGGCTGATCGAACGACACGGCTTCATCAGCCCGGCGGCGTTCCGCCAGACGCAGCTTCAACGGGCCGCAAAGGCGGCGTAGGATTCAATTCGGTGTCCCGGAAACCGAGGGCTGTACTTCGGATCGCCTGAGGATGATCCCGAACAGGCCCTTTTCATTAAAGCGCCGCATGTCCGGCCGAACCGGCTCGGCTTCGCAGACAACCGAGAAATGCCCGGGATTTCGCGCGACGAACTCATGAAAGGCCGAATTCGCGTCGACGTCGTCGACCACGATCGCGCCGCCCGGCCGTAACACCCGCCAGGCCTCTTCAAGCTCGAACGATACGTTGCGTCCGCTATGCAGACTGTCGTGAATAAAGAGATCGAGGGTCCCAAGTTCTCTCGTCAGGGGAGCAAGATTTCGACGGCTCGAACCTTTTATGAGCTGCCACCGGCCATAAAACTCCTCGCTCACCGCGATTCCAACTTGCTCGCGCCAGTGATGTTCGATGGGTGGCAGGTCAATGCTCCAGAGCTTACCGGTCCCGTTGAGCTTCAGGGCTTCCAGGATGAAGCGGGACGAGACGCCATGAGCAATTCCGGTCTCGACAATTATCTCGGGTTTCAGATGGCGGATCAGACACCAGATCGCCCGGATAAAGGCGGGGTCGCCGTCATTCCAATGGAAAAAGCTAAGCGGCCCAACCTCGATGCCGCGCGCGGCCAGCGTTGCCGTGATCGCGGGCCAAAGGCTTGTTGGTTCCGAGCGCGCATCGCACGGAAAGCCGATCACCAATTCGGCATGGAGCCGCGCTTCCCAATCACTGTCCGCCTGATATTGATAGCGTGGCAATCGCTGTTCGGCGGCGTAGCAATGGTCTTCGTAGATCCGTTCCCACGTTCCGAGTGGCTCCAACAGGACCGCGCCGAAACCACGCGCGGGATGACGCATAATGTACCTGAGGGGCAGACCGAACATCACAACCTCGAAATCGCGATGACATGGTAGATTTCTACATCGCTTTCCTCCGACGAGGACGGGCGCCATGTGGACGAACCGCGCCAAGTGCTTCGCGCATGCGCGGCCAGTCCTGTTGCATCCGGCATTTCCCATATGCCGGCCCATCCGAGCAACGCGGGTGAACGATAACCATAGCTGAACCTGCCCGGCAAGATCGGCCCAGCCTGAGACAACGTTTGTCCCCGAAGCTGGTCGACGCCTTCGGTGCAGCGCCTGCGGAGGGAGGAAGATCAACACGCGGCCCGCATGGCACACGGGCAAGAAGAATTTCCAGTGAGGCGCCTCGCGCCGCGATTACATTGGCGGCGTTACTCCATCTCGGCCAACCCGCCACGCACGACCTTGCAGCGTTCCATCGGGCTGCTTGATCGCCGCGATGAAGACTCTCGCGCCAGGCTTGAGATCGTTGTTGTCCCCCCGCACGTACGCAACAATCGGCGTGTCGGCGGCGACAAAGATGGTCTTTTCTCCGTCCTTGTACTTCAGCGTCAGCGTTTGTCCATCAACCGCCGTGACAACCTGATCAACATTCGCGTTGGTCATTGTGCTCTTGGGCCTAAGATCCCATGAGTAGTGTCCTTCTCCGGTCCCGCGCATCGCCTCGGGGAAGATGTGCACTTCGAGTGCGGCTTGGCTGCCGTCAGCCCGCGGCATCGCCGTCACGCCCACAAACAAGCCCTGTTTGATGTCGGCGAGCGATGCCTTGACCACCGCAGCGATCTGGGCCTTGTCAGGGAGCGCCACCTTTAGCTCGTCGCCATCGCGTGTCTTGATCACGTAAGTCGGGCCATCGATGCTTTCGATGGCGCCGCGTACGCGGACTGTGTCCTGCGCCATAGCGGTGTTACCCGAAACAATTATCGTAAGAGCGCCAAGGACGATCCCAGCGAGCGCCGCTATCGTTATTTTGTGGTTGGCTTTCATAAGTTCCTCCCATTGTTTACCGGAAGACCTTAGCGCGTCTGGCCGCCCGCGGGTGCAAGGATGGTGTAGATCATGACAAACGCACTAACGGGTCCTGGCCGCCAACGAGCGCGCCCGGCTCAATCATCCGACGGCGATGAAACGCCGCTACGAGGCGGTGCGCCGTCAGGGCTGGCGATGAGGTTCGCCGCGCCGAGGCTTGCGATGAATGTCCGGCCGGAACACGATCGGAGAGGCCTCCATCTTGACACATCAGCCGCGATCGGCCCCAGGCTCTCGCCACCATCAGTCGGAGTAACCCTTGCATGGCGCGCAAGCTACGCGTTGGCTTTGTCGGTCTTGGCCGCGTATTTGATCTTAACGTGCGCGGCTACCTCGATCATCCAAACGCGGAGGTCTCGGCCCTATGCGACGCGGACCCCGCCATTCTCGCCCGTCGGGCGTCCGAACACCCCGGCGCCCACGCAACGTGTGAGTTCCAAAATTTCTTGCGCAGCGACCTCGACCTGATCGAAATCCTGACGCCGCACCCGCTGCACGAGGCTATGACGGTGGCGGCGCTAGCCGGCGGCTCACATGTCAGCGTGCAGAAGCCGATGGCGATGACCCTGCCCGAATGCGATCGAATGATCGAAGCCGCTGCCACGAGCGGAAGGCGTCTAAAGGTGTTCGAGAACTTTGTTTTCTATCCACCACTGGTCAGAGCCCGCGAGTTGCTCCGTGATGGCGCGATCGGCAGGCCGCTGCATTTCCGAATGAAGGTGGTGATGGCCGACCGCGCGCAGGCCTGGCGCGTGCCGGATGCGGCGAGTCGCTGGCGCCATGCGCTTGCCGCCGAGGGCCGCGGCGGCCCCATGGTGTTCGACCATGGCCATCACATGATGGCGGTAGCACTGTGGCTCTTCGGCGAGGTCCGCGACGGGTTCGCATGCATCGAGCGCACCGAGACGCCGGCCGGCGTCTATGACGCCCCTGCTACTCTGACGTGGCGACATGCCAATCCGCCGGTGCACGGAATGTGGGATGTTTCGTTGGCGCTGAAGATGACCTTGCGCACGGATTACTATGCCGACGCCGAGCGGTTCGAAATCCAAGGCGAGGAAGGCATCATCCAAGTCACGCGCTGCTCTGACCGCATGCTGGACGAACCCGCGCTCACGCTCTATCGAGATGGCGAAGTGCGCGCCTTCCACAACCTCGACGCCGACTGGGGCGCGAGCTTCAGGCTATCCACGCGCCACTTCCTTGATGTGCTTGGAGGAAGGGAATTGGAAGAGGCACTCACTGCGCAAGAGGGGCGGCGGGTGATCGCGTTCTACGACCTCTTTCAACGAAGCAACGCTGAGCGACGCGCCTTGGCGGGATAATTCGGCGAATCAGATCGAGGGCTTTCGTACCCTTCAAGGCCTATCGCCGTCTCAATTGAGAGGACGACTGCCCTCGACCCTGACCTGCCTGCAAGGGTCAACGAACGAATGCACGGGAAGCGCGGGAAAGCGGTCCTTGGCTGAAGGCGGTGCTTGCGCCACAGCAGATCGTTCTTTCGATGGCGCGGCAAATGAGTCCTGACCACCACCGGCCGCGTCACGGGTCAGTCGCGTGAAGTCGAGATCTGGTTCACCGCATGGCGGGCACTTCTACCTTGTTGCCGAGCGCGAGACCGCCAACTGGGTGCGCAACATCCAGTCGCAGCCGCAGGTCAAGGTCCGGGTCGGCGACGCCGAATTCAACGCCATCGCGCGCGTCGTGCGCAGTGACCGCGAGGCTCAAGTCGCCGGCGACCCACAAGACCGACCGCAATGACGCGCCAGGGCTGACGCATTTGGCTCGCACGCGTCTGCCGTGGCGTCGAGCTCGATCCGCTCTACGTCGATGTGATCGTGCGGCGCTTTTTTGGAAGGTCAGCCCCATCGTCGGGCAGCATTGCAACTTCTCGAGCAGCCAGCAGGCATTACACGGCGTGGAGCGCCGCAGCTTCACAAGCTGGTGGAGGCGCGGGTTCGCCTGCTCGCCGCGCTGGGGCGCCAAGGCGAAGCCAGTCGGCCAGCGGGAGGATCGCCGGGGGGCGCGGCGGCTGAAGGGCGGGTTCGATCTCATGCGCTTCGTGCTGCCCGCGACCTTCCTTGGCGCGCCCTGAGGGGCGTTCAGATGGCCCATTGAGGTTGGGCGGCGTTTCATCCGACCTCGCCGGCCGGCTCCTGGGCCGGTCGCTTCGACACCGAGTTTTCGAGAAAAGGTCTTGGCCGACGCGCCGCACGATCGGGTTCTGCAGTCGTGGAATTGTCGATGCCGACGGGGGTCAGGAATTCAAAGGGATCACGACACTGATTGTCAATCGGCTTCGAACTTTGCCCCTCGATCGGCGTCCAAGATTGCCCCCATTTTGGAGACCGGTGCAGTAGGTAGCGCTCGCCCCGGCGAAGCTGGTCTGGGTTGCGCAGCCGGGGCGAGTGCAGCTCGGTTGAGCGGAGATTTTTTGGGTCAGGCTCAGTTCTTGAAGCGCCAGCTGTCGTTGCCGGTCTCGACGATGTCGCAGTGATGGGTGAGGCGGTCAAGCAGCGCGGTCGTCATCTTCGGATCGCCGAAGACGCTTGGCCATTCGCCGAAGGCGAGGTTTGTGGTGACGATGATCGAGGTGCGCTCGTAGAGCCGACTGATCAGGTGGAACAGCAACTGCCCGCCGGCCTGCGCGAAGGGGAGATAGCCGAGTTCGTCGAGGATCACGAAGTCGAGGCGCGTGAGGTAATCGGCGAGCCGTCCTTGGCGGCCACTCCTCGAAAATCCGGATCAGGGTCAACCGCTCTCGCGCCGGCGCTTCGACGTTCGGCGCCAACAGCCGATCGAGTTGCTCTTTCCACCTTCCAAGTTTCGGGCGCGGCTGCACCCGACGCTCATAAGAAAACGACGTCTCGTCAGACCGCAGAACCTTGCGAACCGTGTTGCGGGACAGCCTCAGGTCGCGTGCGATCCGCTTGATCGACTTCCCCTGGACAAAATGCTCGCGACGTATTCGACCGATCGTCTCCACAACCAGCATCCCCCACCGCCCGCTTCATGCCAAAGCAGGCAGCCGAACAAATCGAAAATTTGGGGGTCAATCTTGGACGCCGATCCCCACCTCAGGGGGTCTTTTTTCCACGCCGGATCACAGATTGACGGCTGGCGCACCATTTGAAGTTAGGGATACCCCACATGTGCAACCTATTCGGAAACCAAGGGCCAGGCCGCCATCCGCGCCCTGTTCCGCACTGCCTACGACAGGACCGGCAACCTCCCTGCGTTCCCCGGGATCTTCCCAGACCAGCTCGCGCCGATCGTGCGCAACAGTGCGGATGGTGAGCGCGAACTGGTTATGGCGCGCTGGGGCATGCCTCTTCGGGCGTCGTTAGGATAACCGGCATCACCTCGGGGCGAACGGGCGAGACGACGGCGTTAGCCTCAGTCGTCAGGAAACTGAACAATTCATGCGCGCCTTCGAGCTGGATCACAAAGGACCACCTGGTCGACGAAGCGGCTTGGGGACAGAGCGCACCGTGACTCGTTCTTTCACGCGCTGCGCCGCAAGAACTCTGCAGGGCGTTTCTTGCGATGATCGTTCCATGGCGATTGAGACGACGGAGCCCGCGCCGACGCCTTGAGTTCCGCCTATGCTGACCAACTTTCTAGGTGGGACTTGCATGGCGAACGACGATCACATCGCTCAGCTAGGGAAGGGGCCGCTTGTTTGGAATGCGTGGCGGGCCGAGAACGTCAACATCCTTCCGGATCTTGCCAAGGCCGACCTCATCGATGCAGACCTCGGCGGAGCGGACCTCATCGGGGCCAACCTCATCGAGGCCGTCCTCAGCAGGGCGAAACTCGGTGAGGCCATCCTCAGCGGGGCGAACCTCACCAGGGCGAACCTAAACGGGGCAAACCTAGCGGGGCGAACCTAACCAGGGCGAACCTCAACGGGGCGAACCTCAACGGGGCGGACCTCAGCAGGGCGAACCTCAGCAGGGCGAACTTCAGCAGGGCGAACCTCAACAGAGCGGACCTCAGCGGGGCGGGCCTCAGCAGGGCGAACCTCAGAAGCGCAGACCTCAGAGGGGCAAACCTCAACGAGGCGAACCTCAGCGGGGCGGACTTCAGCGGAGCGGACCTAGTCGGGGCAAAACTCAGCAAGGCCCTCCTTAACGGGGCGAACCTCAGCAGGGCGGACCTCTGCGCGGCGGTATTCGTTGAGACCAACCTAGTTGACGCGGTTCTCACCGGCTGCCGCATCTACGGCATATCCGCTTGGAACGTGAAACTCGACGAAGGCACAAAACAGCAAGACCTCATCATTACTGCCGAGGGTGAACCCGACGTGATCGTTGACGACATCGAGGTCGCCCAGTTTGTTTACCTCCTCCTCCACAACGAGAAAATCCGCCGCGTCATTGACACCGTCGGCAAGAAAGGAGTGCTTTTGCTGGGCCGCTTCACCGAGGGGCGGATCGTGGTGCTGGAACGACTGCGAGAGGAACTCCGCAAGCGCGACTATCTCCCAATCGTCTTCAACTTCGACAAGCCGGAGACGAAGGACTTCACGGAGACGGTGCGGTTGCTCGCGGGGCTGTCCAAATTCGTCATCGCCGACATCACCAACCCAAAGTCCGCACCGCTCGAACTGCAAGCGACGGTGCCCGAGATCATGGTTCCGTTCCGTCCCATCATTGAGGAGGGAGAAGAGCCATTCGCGATGCTCACGGATTTGTGGATCAAGCACCGCGAGTGGGTTTTCGAGCCCCTCTACTACTCCTCACTCGATGCGCTCGTGGGGGCGCTTGATGACAAGATCATTCGGCCTGCCGAAGTGAGGTTTGCCGAACTCCTGGCGAGGAAAGCCGAGAAGATGAAAGGGAGCATATCTAGGGTGCCTGACGCCGGGCGGAGTAGCCCTCCGACCACAATGCACGGCACCCGACCGGTCACGATGGGAACCCGGCAAGGCTTCCCAGAGAGCCAAGGCATCGCGTCAGATCGCCCCGCGTCCGCATTGCGCGTCATTTGACGCCCGCCTAGTGTGCGCCAAGCGCGGATAGACCGGCCAGTCGATAAGCGACGAGCATCGCACCCGCTCCCGCTTCCGCGCTTTCTCCCCAAAAGTGCGAGCAGGGTGCGCTTCCATGCTGGTCCAGCTCTGCCTGTCCGCGTTCAGATGCTCGAATGCGTGCCAAATCTAGTGGCCGACCCAAAGCATCTCGCGCTCCTCCAGCAGGGTGTCGACGTTTGGAATGCTTGGAGGATCAAAGAGCCTTCCGTTCGCCCGGACCTCATCGAGGCGGACCTCAGCGGCGCGAAGCTCATCGGGGCGGACCTCATCGAGGCGAACCTCAGCAACGCGGACCTCATCGGAGCGGACCTAAGTAGGGCGAGCCTATCAATGGCCAACCTCAGCGGGTCGCACCTCGGCAAGGCGAAGCTCATCGAGGCGGGCCTCGGCGGGGCGGACCTCCGCCGCGCGAACCTCAGCGAGGCGGACCTTATCGGTGCGCACCTCATCGACACGCACCTCGGCGGGGCTGACCTTAGTGGGGCGGACCTGACGGGCTGCCGCATCTACGGCATCTCCGCATGGGACGTGAAGCGTAGCAAAAAAACAAAACAACAGGACTTAGTTATTACCCCACCGGGCGAGCCAGAGGTCACCGTTGACAATGTCGAGGTCGCACAGTTCGTCTATCTGCTGCTCCACAACGAGAAGATACGCGACGTTATCGACACGGTCACATCCAAGGTGGTGCTGATCCTCGGGCCCTCTGCTGGGTCGTCCCGGCGGCCCCCGCGTTCTTCCTCGCCGGATGATTCGACACGCTAACTGCTGTCACTCCTGCAGCATCGTGACGGCCGTTCTGGGAGTGGCTTGGGATCTCGCAGCCGTCGATATTGCGGCACATTGAGATCTCCGCTCCGCCGCGGACAGTTAGGTCGGGCGTTGCCGACTGCCGACCTGTTCTGTTACGCAGGTTGCCTGAGCCCGATCAATGGTGAATGTCACGCCGGATTCCCCTGAGATAGTTGCGTCCGAGCTCCGAACCATTGCGTCGCTCAACACGTCCGATCTGGACGGGATAAAGCCTCAAGATACGATCGAATGGGGCGCGGCTGTCGTTCGCCCAGTTCGAGCGCGAGGTCACCGGCGAACGGATCCGGGACAAGATTGCCGCCTCGAAGAAGAAGGGCATCTGGATGGGGGGTGTGGTTCCCCTCGGCTATCGGGTCGAGAACCGGGCGCTCCACGTTGTCGAGGAGCATGCCGCTTTCGTGCGCGATCTCTTTCGGCGTTATCTCGAGATCGGCAGCGTCGTGCGGCTCCAGGCGCTTCTCGACCACGAAGACGCCCGGTCGCCATTACGGACCGACGGGGCGGGCAAGACCATAGGCGGGGGTTGATTGGCCGGGGCCATCTCTACAAGATCCTATCGTTGATCAGGAGACATGGGACCGGGTCCAGAGGTTGCTTGCGGAGCATGCGCAGCGCGCTGCAGGGGCGCGGCAGCACCCAAACGCTCTTCTCGCGGGCAAGCTGTTCGACGATCGCGGCAACCGGATGAGCCCGAGCCACGCGGCGAAGGGCCGGCGGCGATGGCGTTGCTATGTCTCGCAGGCCATCCTGCAAGGTCGCAAACACGAGGCGGGATCCGTCGCCCGAGCGCCAGCGCTGGAGACCGAAGCCAGGGTCGCCGAGGCGGCGCGCGCGGCCTCGCCCCCTTCCAATCGGCAGGGTCGGCATGAGCTAAATCAGCCAAAGGCGAGCGATGGCGGCGCGTCAACCAATTCTGCGGTGCGCCCGAGCGACTGCGATGCAACCCTGCGCGCCGCCATCGAGCGCGTCGTCATCTCTCGAACGACAATCGAGATCGAGCTTGCCGAAGGGATGGCAAGTGACGATCAGAATCGCATCCTAATCATTCCCTGGACGCCGCCGTCGCACCACCGGCGCCGCGAGATCATCCAAGGCGAGGGCGAACGATCCTCCGCCACCGGTCCGATGAGAACCGAAGCGCGCGCGGTACTCACTGACGCACTTCGCGACGCTCATCATTGGCTCGACGAACTGACCACCATTCCCAACCAAACCATTGAATCGCTGCCGGCGCGGAGGCAAAACCGAACGTGGATCCGCCGAACCATCTCGCTCGCTTTCCTTTGCCCCGTCCTCGTCAAAGCGGCGATCGACGGTCGACTGCCTCGCGGGTTTGGGGTCAAGCGCCTGATGGACCTTCCAATGGCGTGGCCGGACCAGTGGTCGGCGCTGGGCTAAGGGCGCCCGCCGAACGCTGATTGCAATCCGAACGGTTCGCGATCTCGTTGGGACCTCATCCGAGCACCGTCCCAGGAAGAGAATGACCCGCATGTAGGCCGAAGCGGCGCAGTCGGGAGCCCAAAAATTCGGCGTCGGAGACTCAATTCCGGGTTCGCCGGCCCGGGCCCGTCGTAACAGCAGAATACAACTCGCAGACCATTGGCCTCCGCGCTAAGGCACTAAATTATCGACGGACTGTGGGCGTCGCGAACCCGGGGCAGTTCGCGCCGACTTCCTGGTGGAGCGGAGGGGATTCGAACCTCTGGCCTCCGCAGTGGAGGCACCGCGCCGGGCAAGTGAAGCAGCGCCGGTTTATTAGGGCCGGATCTTGCTAGAGGCGCGCCGCTCAGGCTCCCCACGCCGCTGGCACCGAGCCCAGGCGTGAGGCCGGACGCGTCCAGCCCATCGGCGCGCCCGCGACCCAGACAGGCGGCAGCGCGCGATGCGCCGATCCCCAGTCGGTGGCTTCGATGGCGGCCGAATAGTCCGCGTCGATCGGGACTCAGGGCCTTAGGTTCGATCCTCTGGCGCGGCGTCCCGATCAGCAGCGCCGCCGTCCTCGCGAGCGACAGACCAGCGGATGTCGCCTGTCCCTTACTTAGGCGCAGCGCAAGGCCACGAACGGCCGTCGCCGCCACGCGGTTCGCCGCGTTTGTACGCCAGCAGAGCGCGCACCAGGGCCTTCGCCATCGATCTTCTCGGTTTTGGCCCGCCGCCGGCGCCGCGGGTCGCAATTGAGGCCGGATCGACAACGTGGCTCTCAACCCCCTCGCTCTGCGGCACGCGATGAATCCAAAATCCATCCGGTCCCGCCGCCTGAATGACGATCACCTGGAAGGATTTCCCGGTCCGCGCGAACGCTTTCTGGTTGAGCTCAGATAGGCGCGCCAATAGCGCAGCGATGTCCCCAGCGAATACACTGTGCTTCGACATTTTCTCGCCGCCAACTGGGGAGAGCGACGTGATCAGCCAGGTCGAACGGCTGAGTTCCAACGAGACGAAGATCGCCCAAGATTGGTTCGAATAGCGGTCGGTTCTTCGAAACGGTGATTGAGTGACATAGGTCGTCTCCAGGCTGAGTGGATTTGCGACCTCAGCCTGCGCCAGAGCTAGCCGCTATCCACTCCCCATGGGATCTTCAACGTTGAGCGTCGACTACCTTTATGCCGCTGAGGCTCACCGGTCCCGTACAAAAGCGGCCGGTTCGGACTGCTGCGATGGCGTCGAGGCGAGGCGGAGAAAGGCGTGCAGTTCCGGGACGACGGCTGCTCCTTCCCCGATGGCGCCGCCGACGCGTTTGACGGAGCCGGAGCGCACATCGCCGACAGCGAAGACACCAGTCACACTCGACTGGTGCTTCGTTCCTTCGCGGACTTCGCTGCCTGATCGCCCAGGGGAGGCGCCGGCGTCAAAGCCGGTTTTCACAAATCCGTTCTTGTCCAGGGCGATACCGCAATCGCTCAGCCAATCTGTGGCTGGGTCTGCGCCGATGAAAAGGAACAGGTTGCGGATTGCTCGTTCGGTCTCTTCGCCAGTCTTTCGATTTTTCCAGCGCACGCGATCGAGCCGTCCTGCGTGAGAGGCGGCCAGAGCTGTTACCTCGGTCTCGAACAGGACCTCAATGTTGGCGGTCGCGCTGATGCGGTCGATCAGGTACTGCGACATCAATTCTGCGAGGCCGGGTCCGCGCACCAACATCCAGATCTTCTTGGCGAAGCCCGACAGGTAGACCGCGGCCTGTCCAGCGGAATTGCCACCGCCGACCAAGACAGCCTCTTCGCTCCGGCAGAGCCGGGCCTCGATCGGCGAAGCCCAGTACCACACGCCGCGACCCTCGAAATCCTTGACGTTGGAGAGGGACAGCCGACGGTATCTCGCTCCAGCCGCGACGACTACGGAGCGCGCCTGAACCTTTCGGCCGTCGGTCAGATGCAGAGCAAGCGGAGACTCGGCGCAAACGAGACGGTCGACCTCGGTTGGAATGGAAAACTCGACACCGAATTTCTGCGCCTGCACGAAGGCGCGGCCCATAAGGGCTTGCCCGGAGATGCCCGTCGGGAAGCCGAGATAATTCTCGATGCGGGCGCTGGCGCCGGCTTGTCCACCATATGCGACCTTGTCGAAAACGATCACCGACAGGCCTTCGGATGCCGCGTAGATCGCGGTCGCAAGGCCAGCTGGACCTGCTCCGACGACGGCGACGTCAAACGTTTGATCCGGCGCATCGGTGCGAACCATTCCCAAGGCTCTCGCCAGCTCGGTTTCGCTTGGATTCTTGAGCACCGACCCATCAGGGCAAACGACCAGGGGGAGCTCACCCGGCCGCGGCGCGTAGCGTTCGACAAGGGACTTGGCGTCTGGATCCTCCGCTGGATCGAGCACCTGGTTCGGATAGCTGTTTCGGGTGAGAAACCCCTGCAGCCTGATGATGTCGGGGCTCGTTTCGTCGCCAATGAGAACCGGGCCGCCGGCTCCCATCTCAACCAGGGCCACCCGTCGCAAGATCAGGGCGCGCATAATCCGCTCGCCGAGCTCTGCCTCGGCGATCATCAGAGCGCGCAAGCGTTCGGGTGGAATGATAAGGGCTTCCACGTCGGAGGCGGCGTGCACGTCGACGAGAGACGGACGGCCGGAGAGATCTCCGACCTCGGCAATGAAATCACCGGCGCCCATGTCGACGACCGGCGACGTGTGCCCGGGTTTGTCGCGCCGTGCGACTGTGGCCGGCCCCGAAATCAGAACGATCATCCCGGGGCTCGGCCGACCCGCCGACATGAGTTGCGAGCTCCTCGCGAAGCGACGGGCCACGCCGAAGCGGCGCAATCGGTCGATTTCCGCCGACGTCAGCTTGGGGAACATCTGCTCGCGGCGGGTTTCGATTAACGACATCGCCCAGGTCCCATCGTGGAACGAGAAGGCGCCCAATTTCTTGGTTCGCCTTTGAGCAGCAAAGTTTGGGACTGCAATCTTTATCATCGGGCTCGCGAGCGTCGAGGAAAATCGTGGCGAGCCCTATGTGTGGTCCGGATTACGGCTGATCGTGATTCGATTGTCTACCTTGGTGACGCCGGGTGCGCGCCAAGCCACTTCCTCGGCCTCCTGTCGCTCCGCCCAAGACCGAACAGTTCCTTTAAGAATCACCTCGCCGCCGCTCGCTTCGACCGTGATTTGCCTAGCGTCGAGTTCCGCGCTGCGGCGAAAGGCCTCTTCGATCTTGGCCCTGATTTCGGACGGTTCGACGCGCGGTTTCAGAGTGATCAGATTGGAGACGCCCTTGATGCCCCTGACGCGCGGGACGGCCTCTTCGGCCCGCGATCGCTGATAGTTCCACTCCGCCGTTCCTTCGAGCGTGATAGAGCCATTCTTGACGACGACGCGGATGTTTTCGGACGAGCACGGGAGTTCGTTCTTGAGAGCGATGGCAGCATCCCGCGCGATCTCCGAAGTCCGGACGATCACTCCCTGCGGGCAGGCACACCTCAATATCGCTGGCGACGGCCCTCACGCTGGTCACTCGTTTCGCATCGATCTCGGCCTGCCATTTTTGGGTATAGCTGCGGACAAAGCCGATCAAGGTGTCAAATCGCTTCCAAGCGCGACCCCCTTTCGCGTCCAATACCGACCCTCGGGGCGTGAGGCGCTGCCTACACCGCTAGCTCGCAAAGACATCACCTCTGAGCGTCCCGGCGTCTCGCAGCACGCGCTTCGGCTCGCCGCTTGTTCTCTCACGGGTGCATTGGGTCGAGCCGAAGCTCGTCACCGAGATCACGTATTTGACTTGGACGGCCGACGACGTTTCGCGGCACACGGTTTAAGTCGGACTGAGGGAAGACAAGCCGGGCGACCAAATGAGGCGTGAGGCAGATCCTGCCATTCATGGTTCATAACCTGCAGGATAGCGTAAATCCGGCCTCGGACAGCGCAAACGCTTATATCTCGTATATGCAGCAGTCAGGTATTCGCCCCTTTGGCCATCAGTGCGAATTGCAAACCGCCCGCAGATGATAACGTAATCAAGTCATATCCGTACCCCGCTCTGCCTGGATCCGTCGGCAATGATTGGGGCGATAATACTCTTTACTGCGAGGCCCTCGGATGGGTTGTTTCCCCCACGATCTACGAAGCTATCGATGTTCCCGGTGTTGCATCCCGTGTTGCTCGCCGTGCTCGTCGGCAAGCTGGTGAAGGCGTAGCAGGGTCGGTTGTGTTCGTGAACCCGTGAGCGGCCGTGCCGTATTCGGCGCTTTGCTCCTACCGCGAGGAGTGGCCGAAGAATTATGCCGCCCAGGGAACACCTCAAACGTCAAAGGGGTTTGCTTTGACAACGTGTGGAGGAAGTAATGTCCAAGAAAGCCGAAGACGACGCCCAGCCGGAGGCTCTCGCAACGTTCGCAGCCGCGGCCCTGTAATACCAAAGGCCCCGTGGGCTAACTCACGTGGGGATTCCCAAGGCGGGAATTTTCTGACTCTTTTGGCGCGGGGAGATTCGCGCCATGCCATCAGCGGTCAGATTGCGAGAGGACTATTCGGCTAAGGAGCTTCGGACGCTTGCGCGGTGCTCCAAGGACGTCAACCAGAGCCGGCGGCTTCTGTCGCTGGCGGCGGTTCGCGACGGGATGGATCGCGGCTCGGCGGCGAAGATCGGCGGCATGGACCGGAGACGCTGCGCGACTGGGTCCATCGCTTCAACGCGGCTGGTCCGAAGGGCCTCATCGACAACTTGACCGAAGGTCCAAAGCCGCGCCTGTCGGCGGAGCAACTGGCTCAGTTGGCGCAGATCGTCGAGGCGGGTCCGAATCGTGAGAGGGACGGCGTCGTGCGCTGGCGGCGGATCGACCTCAAGGGCGTCATCGCCGAAAGGTTCGGCGTCGATTTTCATCCGCGCTATGTCGGAAAGCTTCTGAAGAAGCTTGGCTTCTCGCACATCAGCGCCCGGCCGCGTCATCCGGCCCAGGACGAGCGGATCGTCGAAGGATTTAAAAAAACTTCCCGCGCGCGCTGAAGGCCCATCTCGAAGGGCTGCCGGAGACGACGCCGGTCGAAATCTGGTTCCAGGATGAAGCCCGGATCGGCCAGAAGAACGGCCTCGTCCGCCAATGGGCACGGCGTGGAACGCGGCCAACACAGCCCGCCGATCAGCGCTATGACAACGCCTATCTGTTCGGCGCGATCTGTCCGGCCCGCGGCGTCGGAGCGGCTTTGGCGCTTCCTCATGCCGACACCCACATGATGCAGCTTCATCTCGACGAAATCTCGCGCAATGTCGCCGACGGCGCCCATGCCGTGCTGCTGCTCGACCGCGCCGGATGGCACATCACGGGAAAGCTCGACGTGCCCGAAAACATCACGCCGATCTTCCTGCCCTCCCGCGCGCCGGAACTGAACCCGGTCGAGAACGTCTGGCAGTATCTTCGCCAGAACTGGCTCGCAAACACCGTCTTCGAAAACTACGACGCCATCATCGACGCCGCCTGCGACGCTTGGCGAAAGCTCACCGCAGACCCAGACAGGATCACATCCATAGGGATGCGGAACTGGGCCCACGTCGGTCAGTCGCTATGACCTTTGGTATAATACGGAAGTCAAGCCAGCGGATCAGGGTGTCTCAGCGACAGCCGAGACCTCTGGCAAGCCGAGTGATTTGGAAGCCGAAGAAAAGGACGCGGCCGACATTCTCGGCGGGAACGCGACCGGGGACCAAAATCGGGTAGATGCGGCGATTGCTCATCACGCCAAGACCGATAAGCGCGCGGGTTAGCGTGAGCCGACATCGGCGATCTGGGCCATCGTCCGGCCCGCGGAGGAGGCGAAGGATCTCAAGCTCGCGGGCGCTCAGATTCCGACGGCCGTGGCGTCCCTCTCGCCCCGGCAGCCCGGTGCGACTGTCTCGATGCCTCTTGCCTGGACACAAGTCAAAGCCGATCTCGACCCCAAGCGGTTCACGGTCCGCACGGTGCCGGCGCTACTGGCGAAGAGCGCAGCCTGGAAGGACTCTGCGATGGTCTTCGCCTGCTCGAGCACGCGATCAAGCAGCTGGAGTAAGGTCACTCACGCGACCTAATTAGGCCATGTGGATGAATTTTCGCCAGTCGACGCTTTTGGGATTCCCGCGGTGAATCAGGCATGATTCATCAGGACTCCGACCAAATCAGAGGCCGGAGCCTATGTCGACAAAGATGGATGATGACGATTGGGCGCACACGCTTGCGGTGTTCCGCGCCTGCCTGCCTCGGCGTGGACGGAAGGCCGCCGACGACCGCCGCTTCCTCGAGGCGCTTCATTTCTTCACCGTCGAGAACGTTCGCTGGCGCGCTCTGCCAGAGCGCTTCGGTCATTGGAACAGCGTGTGGAAGCGCTTCGATCGCTTGAGCAAGGCTGGCGTCTTCGAGGCCTTCTTCGACACGCTCGCGTCCATGAGCTCCACGGCCCATCTTATTCAGATGTTCAACTCCACCGTCGTGCGCGCTCATGTATCGGCGGCTGGAGCAAAGGGGGGCAAGAAGGGCAAGCGCTCGGGCGCTCGCGTGGCGGCTTCACCACGAAAATCCACGCAAAATCGGACGCCTCCGGGGATATCATCGCCTTCGACCTGACCGGCGGCGAAGCCTTCGACGGGCGTCACTTCGAAACCCTGCTCGATATCGGGCCCGACATTCAGCCGCGCGCCGTCATCTGCGACAAAGGCTACGCCAGCAAGGCCAATCGGGACGCCGCAAGAGCGCGTGGCATCGCTCTGGTCATCCCGCACAAGGCCAACGAAAAGAACAAGCCAGCCTTCTTCGCCCGCACCCTCTACAAAGCCCGCGCACGCATCGAGCAGGGCGTCGGACGGCTCAAGCGCTTCAAGCGCGTCGCGCTCCGCTGCGAAAAGACCGAACGAAACTTCAGATCAATCGTCAGCTTCGCCGCCGGCCTTTGCTTGATCAAATTCGTCCACACGGCCTAGGTCGCGTTCGGTCATCTCGAAGGTCGCTTGCACGAAAGCCGGCAGGCGCTCTTCTTCATTCTTGACAGGTAGAGCGACAACAAAACCCGGCCTGAGGGGCGAGGCAAGGCTTCGATGAGCGGCCAGATCGGCGTCGCCACGATCGTGGCGACGCCCAAACAACGCAAACGATCGAAGAGAAGAAGGCGATCAAGGAAGGCCAGATTCCCGCCGACTGGAAGGACAAGCCCGCGAAGCTCGCGCAGAAAGACCGGGACGCGCGCTGGACGGTCAAATACTCCAAGGCGAAGCCGCGTGAGGATGGGAGTGTGCCGGCGGTCGACCTCGCGATCCGGGCGTTCGGCTACAAGAACCATGTCTCGATCGATCGGGGCTTCGGCCTGATCCGCAACTGAACCACGACGCACGCCCCCGTGCACGTGGGGCGCGGCTCGAAGACGTTCTGGACCGGACGAACACGGCGAGCGACGTCTGAGCGGACACAGCCTACCGGTCGGCGAAGAACGAAGCGATGCTCGCGCGGCGCGGGTTCGTGTCGCGCATCCATCGCAACAAGCCGCCGGGCCGACCGATGCCTGAGCGCATGCGTATCGCCAACGCCCAGAAATCCGAAGTCCGCAGCGCGGTCGAGCACGTGTTCGCGCATCAGAAAGGACCGATAGGCCTCATCGTGCGCACGAATCGGCATAGCCCGCGCCAGGGTGAAAAACGGCATGGCCAATCGGGCTTACAACATGCGCCGGTTCGTCTGGCTGAGGACGAAATGCCAAGCTGCATAACCGAAAAGGTCAGCAGGCGGCCACAAATCTGCGCCGATCGTAAATCGCGGAACTGGTCAAATCGTCGCCCGCCTCGCGCAAACCACGGCTGCGCCGCGCCAAGATCCGGTTATTGGAGGCGTCCACTCATCCCGAGTTATTGCCAGGATAGTCCGAGGTGCGAGGAAGATGATCCTGGGCAAGCCGTGAACCGGCCACTGATCCAGAGCGCGGAAGCGTCAATGGCAACGTCGGGCAAACCCGGGAGTTGTAGTTCCTAAGCGCGGCTAGCCGCGACGGCCCCATGTACGATTCGCTGGATAAGGCATGAGCATCGCGACTACCCCGTCAACGACCAACCCCATGCGCCCCGCCCTTGTCGTGGGCGCACTCGGTGTGGTGTACGGCGACATTGGCACGAGCCCGATCTACACGCTGCGTGAGTGCCTCAAGGCGGCTGGGGGCGGCAATGCGACCGAGGTTGTGCTTGGCCTGCTGTCGCTGGTGTTCTGGGCGCTGATGATCGTGGTCACGGCGAAATACGTGCTGCTGGTCATGCGGGCCGACAATGACGGCGAGGGCGGGATCATGGCCCTCCTCGGCTTGGCGGCACACAGCGAGAACGACGAACGGCGGCGCACCGCCCTTCTCATGATCGGCTTGGCCGGCGCCGCGCTGTTCTATGGCGACGGCATGATAACGCCGGCCATCTCGGTCCTGAGCGCTGTGGAGGGCCTGGAAGTGGCGGCCCCCGTGCTCAAGTCCTACGTCGTCCCGATCACTATGGTGGTGCTGGTTGGCTTGTTCGTCGTGCAGAACCGGGGCAGCGAGCGCATCGGCGCATATTTCGGCCCGATCATGGCCGTGTGGTTCGTAGTGCTTGCCGTCGCGGGGCTGGTGCAGGTGGTACGAGACCCCGCCGTGCTCGCGGCGCTGAATCCGGTGCGTGCGTTGAGCTTCCTGGCCGGCCATGGTTTGATCGGCTACCTCGCGCTTGGCTCCGTTTTCCTCGCCATGACGGGTGCCGAAGCGCTCTACGCCGACATGGGCCATTTCGGGCGAGGCCCGATCCGCCTGGACTGGTTCGCCCTCGTGCTGCCCGCCTTGGTTCTGAACTACTTCGGTCAAGGCGCGCTCGTGCTGGCCCATCCCGAGGCGGCGGATAGCCCGTTCTTCAAGTTATTCCCGGACGGGGGATTATGGCCGGTCGTGCTGCTCGCGACCGCCGCCACCGTGATCGCCTCCCAGGCCGTGATCTCCGAGCATTCTCGCTCTCGCAGCAGGCCATGCAGCTCGGCCTCCTGCCGCGCTTGGACGTCCGCCAAACCTCAACGGAGGCGATCGGGCAGGTCTATGTCCCGCAGATCAATTGGCTGCTCATGGTGTGCGTGCTCGGGTTGGTGCTCTCGTTCGGGTCGTCGGACAATCTGGCCGGCGCTTATGGCATCGCGGTCGCCGGAACGATGGTGATCACGACAAGCCTGCTGGCGGTGGTCGCCCGTCGTCTGTGGCGCTGGAGCATGCCGGTGACGGTGGCCGTGATCGGCTTCTTTCTGGTGGTCGACGTGGCTTTCTTCGCAGCGAATGCGGTCAAGATCCCGCAGGGCGGCTGGTTCCCGCTGCTGATCGGCGCCATCGCGTTCATGCTGATGTCCACTTGGCGGCGCGGCCGGCAGATCATCCTTGAGCGAACCAGCGAGGACAACCCGCCACTGCAACAGTTCATCGCGCAACTTGACCCCACCCAGCTGCCGCGGGTGAAGGGAACGGCGGTCTATCTGGCGGCACGCCGGGAGACGGCGCCGTATTCGCTGTTGGACAATCTCAGGCACAACAAGGTGCTGCACGAGCGCATAGTGCTGCTGACGGTCGTTACCGAACGGGCGCCCTTCGTCGCTCAAGCGGAGCGCATGAAGCTTGAGCCGCTGGATAAGGGCTTCACGGAGATGAGCTTGCATTTTGGGTTCGCCGAGGCGCCCGCCGTGCCGGCCGCCCTTGAGGCGCACCGGGCCGAGTATCCGATCGATATTGCTGAGACCTCGTTCTTTCTCGGGCGGGAAACGCCGGTTCCAACGGTCCGGCCCGAATTACCCGTTTGGCGCGAGAAGCTATACGCCTTCATGGGGCGCAATGCTGTCAGCGCGTCGGATTACTTCCAGATTCCGCCCAAGCGCGTCATCGAGCTGGGGACACAAGTCGAACTCTAGCCTTTCTGTCTAGTTCAGGACCGGGCGGCACGAATTTTTCCTTAGTCGCCGCCTGGCCTGCCGACACCTTGCGGCAACCCCTCTTGACGTAGGCCCCCACGGCGCCGGCGGATAGCTTTCGGGCCATCCGCCCCCTTGTTGATGTCTCGGTTGGGATTCGCCGTCGCCGCGCTCAGCGGTTGGGAAGGCTGCGCTCGCCGGCGTGCAGTGACCTGCGAGAGACTGCGCTTTGCTTCGCGGCCGCCTGCGGAAAGGAGAGGCCACAACATCGTGAGAGCGCGCTGGCCAGGAAAGCCCGGCCAGCAGGCGGAGGAAGGTGCAAGACAGTGCCGTTTGGCTAACTGGTTGGCGTTCTGCCGGTCTAACCGCCGTCTTCTGCCCTCTCCGCCGCCAGGATCGCGTCGAGCACGACCTGCGGATCGGCGGGTTGCGCAAGCGCCTCTGCCGCTTTGTCGCGATGATCGTCCTGGTTCGGGTCGTTGCGGCGAAACTCTTCCAGGAGCGCAATGATTTTCGCCGACTTCTGCTCGCTGAGGATCGCGAGTTCTAGCGTCAGCTGCTCCCGGTGGGTAGCCAGCTCATCGTCATGGCGTTGGGTAATGAGGATCATCGCGGGCAAGGTAGAGGCTGATGGTCGAAACGGCCGCCGCCAGTAGTGGGAATGGAAACGGATCGAACGCCGCGCGCCCGAATTCGGGCAGAGCGAGATTGAGCGTCACCCAGCTTGCAATCGCGACGGTTATCAGGATTAGCATGGCGGGCTGCGCGATCCAGCGGGTCGCTCTCGATACCGCTTTTTGCAGCGCACGGGCCTCACGATAATGCGCGGCGTGGAGCGCGGCGATCGCCGCAACCGTCTCCTCCACGTGAGGTGGCACAGGCGGAGCTTTTTCAATCGACATCGGGTTCGTCCTGACGGGAGCCGGTCCGAAGGTCAAGCATTCCGCGTTTCGAAATCCGACTGAGGAGATTTTGCATGCCACTCCATCACAGCCGGGGGAGCCCGGAGTGGATCAGCCTCGGCCCGTACGTTTGAGACGGGCGGAGGCCGGCCTTCGACCACCTTGTCTCCCGAGACGCCGGCGTCGTTTAGACCGGGAGATCTTGCTTCAGGTTAAGGACACCGAAAGAACCGCGACCGACGCCCTTAGGCAGGGCTCTGGTGCAAACGGCAGGATCTGGCCCGCTATGATGTCGGCCGAGCTGCCGGAGGGGTGGGCAATGGGCAAGCTGATGGGCGTCGAGCAACTGTTCGAGGGTCGCCACTTTGACCGCGAGGTCATCATCCTGTGCGTGCGCTGGTATATCTTCGCTTCAAGCTGAGTTTGCGAGACCTGGTGGAGATGATGGCGGAACGCGGCCTGTCGCTGGCACATACGACCATTATGCGTTGGGTGTGGCGATACGCACCGGAGTTCGAGAAGCGCTGGAAGCGGTTCGCCCAGGCGGTCGGCCGATCATGGAGGGTGGACGAGACATACGTCAAAATTCGAGGCAAATGGTGCTATCTCTATCGTGCCGTGGATCGGGCGGGGCGGACGGTTGACTTCAGGCTGAGCGCCCAGCGCGATGTCGCGGCCGCCAAGGCGTTTTTTCGGAAGGCGATCAAAGGCCAGCACGATGCTCCCCGGACGATCACTCTGGACGGCTATGCCGCGTCTCACCGCGCGGTGCGTGAGCTGAAAGCCGATGGCTTGCTGCCCTCCGAGACGAAGCTGCGGTCGTCGAAGTACTTGAACAATCTGATCGAGCAGGACCATCGGGGCGTGAAACAGCGAATTGCCACGATGCTGGGCTTCAAGGGCTTCGCGACCGCGGCGATTACGATCGCCGGCATCGAATTGATGCATCGCATCCGCAAGGGACAATTCGGACTGGGACGTCTGGGTGCAGTGTGGAATGCCGTGCTCCAAGCTTGAAGTCTCGACAGTACAACACGGGACGCTTTCCGGCGCCGGCTATTTGCACCAGAGCCCTTTTCCCGACGAAAGCGCGAAAACGCAGTGCGTCGCGGCAGACCATTTCCGGGGAGAGACGTCGCGTCGTTGGCGAGCGGAACATTCGTGCGGGTACCTGCACTCAAGTAGCCGCAACCTTCAGGTGGGGCGACCGCCCCGGCGGGAACCCGATCATGGCCGGCGGCCATATCGAGCCCCATATGCGACATAAGCGAGCGATCGAACGATGCGCGTTGACGTTTCCCGACCGGCTGGTGTCGACGGATTGTGTGGAAAAACTCGATTTTTCGCGTCGATCACAATTTAAACGGTAATAGACGACCTTGAAAGAAAATTCGGCAGGGGTTCGGCCGCGCGGGCGGTCTTGCCGCGTGTGGCCCTCCCATGCGCCTTATCGTGACGATTACCCGCGCCGATGAGGTCCGGCGCGTGAAATCGAGATTTTCGCGATCGGTCATTTTGCGGGTTTTTCCACACAATCGGTAGAGTAGGAGTGTGGCGCGATGGCGTTAGGTTGAGCATGTTTGTTTGCCGCCCCTTTCGTCTGGCGGTGCCTTAGTGGCTCAGCCGTAGCTCCGTTTCCACACCCCCCTCATCGAACCGGACGTGCAGATTTCCCGCATCCGGCTCTCGGACAAGACCTCACGCCTTCGTCCACGGCACGTCGTGTCCAAGCCGGCTCAGGCGTACGAGCCCGAAGTGCCCGTAGAGGTGCGAGAGTGGATAGCTCCCGCCCCCTCGTCGCCTGACTTTGTGCTTGGAGCGCAACCACCGGCGCAACCGCACCGCTGTGTAAGCGTCGAGCGCCCGATACGCCTTGCTGATGGTTCCTACTTGGAAGTAGTTCGCCCATCCGCGCAACGTGCGGTTCACTTTGCCCACCAGCGTTGTGGTCTCTTGCCATGTTCCCGCTCGGTCGGTCAGCGCGTGGACTTTCTCGACCACGCGCTCAATGCTTTTCTTTGACGGCCGGTAGCCGATGCGGGCCTCGCCGGTCCTCGCCGAAAACATTCGCCCGAACGTGTATCCCAGGAAATCGAACTCTCCTCCCGGCACTTTGCAGATCCGTGTCTTCTCCTCGTTCACCGTCAGCTTCAGCTTGCCCATGATCTCGCGCAGGCTTTGCCAGGCCGCTTCGGCCTTGCCCCTTCTGCACAGGATCACGAGGTCGTCGGCGTAGGTCACGAGCCGCGTGCCCAGCGTTCGCTCGAGCCCGAACATCTTCCATCCCAGCACGAACCGGCGCATGTAAATGTTCGCCAGCAAGGGTGAGATCGGCGAGCCCTGCGGAATGCCGCGCCGCTTGTCCCGCGCTTCAGTCATGCGCGTCTTCCGACCCCGATCATCGGTTTCTTCCACGGGGCAGTCCAGCCACATCCTGATCAGATGCAGCACGCGTCGATCGACGATCCGACGCGCTACCGACTTCAAAAGCTCGGCATGGGGAATGCTCCCGAAGTAGTCCGCGAGGTCGGCGTCCACCACTTCCGGATGGCCGCGAAACAGCAGCTCTCCCGCCGCGACCACCGCCTGTTGGGCGTTTCGCCCAGGACGGTAGGCGTAAAGTTCCGGTGGAAGGTCGGCTTCAAAGATCGGCTCCAGCACCAGCATCGCTGCCGTCATGCAGACCCGATCCCGCAAGGTTGAGATGCCCAGCGGCCTGAGCTTGCCGTTGGCCTTCGGTATGTACACGCGTCTGATAGGGTCCGGTCGGTAAGTCTCCTGCCTGAGCGCAAGCGCCAGTTCGCCCAGCCATCGCTCGACCCCATACGCCTCGACGGCCTCGAAGTCCTGACGGTCCACGCCCGGCGCGCCCTTGTTGGAGCGGCACTGAGCATAGGCGTGCGCCAGAATGTCCTCGCGGCTGATCTTGTCGTAGAGGGCGTAGAAGCGGTAGCCGGGTTCTGCCTTCGCTTTCGCGTGCAACGCCGTCTGCAGTTTCTGAACGCTGTCCGGAGTTGATAGGTTGCCCAATCTCCAGGTCCTTCACCACGTCTTGCGTCTGTCTTGAACTGAGGCCCCTTCCCTCCCCCGGCGTTACCCGGCTTCAGCGGTACTACGAACCTCTCCGCCACCCCACAGCGCCCGGCTCTCTCCCTCACGGGCGTCCGGTTGATCATCCCTGACCACGCTATGGGGCTTCCCGTGTTGCGTGCGCTTTCCTTGTGTACGTGCTGCCGCCAGTACCCCGGTGCAGCGACTGGGCGTCGTCTTCGCTCATCTCACCCAGCCGTATCAGCCTTCCCCGAAGTTGCAGTCGGGTCGGCCTGCACATCGACCTTTTCGGAGCTTGCTCGGCGTTCACTCGAGTTGCGGCCCGCACACTCGCGCCGTCACCTATATGTGACCAGCTACACCGAAGGCTTCAGCCATTTCGTCACCTCCATGACTGCTCCGGTTGCTTCCGGCTGGAGCGTTCGCCGGGTGGGACTTGCACCCACTGGAAAGCGCCGCCTTCTCACGGCGCACACGTGAAGCGGACATTACGGTTCGCGGGATACCTCGGCGGGCCGGAGATCGTCCAAGCGTCCAACTGAAGATGCTTTGGAGTTTCAGTTCGGATTTCTTCGAACGCCTTTTCCACCAGTAGGCGCGCGCAACATCGCTGGATGCACACGCCTACCCACCACCAAGAGCGAAGGGAGTTGTCTCCTCAGACTAGAGCGGCCGGCGGCGGCGCGCTGGCGAGAAGTCGCTGCTCGAACTCCGCAAGCAGCTTTCCGGCGCCCCACCCCTCGCCGCCGTGGCCGGTCTTTAGCCCTTGCAGAATGCTGACGAGATTCTCGTCGCGGATTCGCTCGAGTTCGCGGATCGACAGGCCCGCCGCCTGCTTGTCCGACTGAGCGGCGATCTTTTCGATTAGAGCGCCATCGAGGTCCACAACGTCGGTGAGTTTGGTCCAGGGCCATTTGAGGCAGGGGCCGAACTGCGCGAGGAAATGGCGCATGCCAGCTTGGCCGCCAGCAATGCGGTAGGTCTGAAACAGACCCATCTGCGCCCAACGCAGACCAAAGGAATAGCGGATCACATCGTCGAGCGTCTCGACGTCGCAGATATCGTCCTTGATCAGCCAGAGCGCCTCGCGCCATAGCGCTTCGAGCAATCGATCGCCAACGAAAGCCTCGATCTCCCTGGCGATGACCACGCCTTTCATGCCGATCGTGTCAAGAATGGCGCGCGCGCGGTCGATGGTCGACCGGGTCGTCGCGCCGCCGCCGACGATCTCGACCAGTGGGAGGAGATAGACCGGATTGTATGGATGGGCGACGAACAGCCGCTCCGGGTGAACAAGCCCCGATTGCAGTTCCGAGGGCAGAAGACCGGAAGTCGAGGAGCCAATTAGCGCATCCGGCGAGCACGCGGCGTCGATCTCGGCGAGCACGCTGCGCTTGAGGTCGAGACGCTCCGGCACACTCTCCTGCACCCACTCCGCGCCCGACACGGCGTCGACGAGGTTTGCAGAGAAGGTCAGCTGCCCGCGCGGCGGTAGAGGAGCATTGGTCAAGAGACCGTAAGCGTGTTCGGCACTGGCGATGACCTCGCTGACAACGCGTTCCGCCTCCGGATGCGGGTCGAACACTTTCACGTCGACGCCCGCCAGCAGAAGACGGGCGACCCAGCCCCCGCCGATGACGCCGCCGCCGATGCAGGCTGCGCTCGAAATCGGAGCGAGACGCTTCGTGGGCGCGCTCATCGAACTCATCTTGGGGCTCCTTAGCGCTTCACCAGCTTGAGCCGTTCGCGGACCTCACGCGGGCCCATGATCCGGGCGCCCATCCCTGTCACGACGCCGGCGGCTTTTTCCACAAGTTGCGCATTGGTCGCGAGTTCACCCTTGCCGATGTAGAGGTTGTCCTCAAGCCCGACGCGGACATTGCCGCCGGCGAGCACAGCCGCGGCCGGATAGGCGAGCGCGTTGCGACCGATCGAAAAGGCCGAGAACGTCCAACCTGCCGGCACGTTGTTCACCATCGCCATAAGAGTGTTGATATCGTCCGGCGCTCCCCACCGAATGCCCATGCAAAGCTGGATCAGTACGGGGTCTTCGAGCAGCCCTTCGGTAGCGAGCTGCTGCGCGAACCAGAGATGCCCGGTATCGAACGCCTCGATCTCCGGGCGCACCCCGAGCGCCGTCATCCGCCGCGCCATCTCGCGCAGCATCGAGGGCGTGTTGGTCATGACATAATCGCCGAGGTTGAAATTCATTGTTCCGCAATCGAGGGTGCAGATTTCGGGAAGACACTCTGCGACATGGGCGACACGCTCGGTCGCCCCCGCCATATCGGTGCCTGTCTTGTTGACCGGCAAGGGCGCTTCAACATCGCCGAAGACGATGTCCCCGCCCATGCCAGCGGTCAGGTTCAGGACAACGTCGACGTCGGCTGAGCGGATGCGGTCCGTGACTTCTCGGTATAGATCCCGCCGGCGCGATGCGGCGCCCGTCTCAGGGTCCCGGACATGACAGTGGACGACGGCCGCGCCGGCCTTGGCCGCGTCAATAGCGGATTCGGCGATCTGTTTCGGCGTGATTGGCACGAGCCGCGAGACGCCCACGGTATCGCCGGCGCCAGTGACGGCGCAGGTGATAAAGACATCGCGACTCATCGACAACGGCATGGCGGTCTCCGGATCGCGAAACTTGACGGGCAAGGCGAAGCGTGGCGCAACTCGTTGCGCAGTCCGTTTTCTCCTGTGCGAAGCGATGATCTTTGCTCATTCCGATGCGCCGCTGAACGTCACGCTGCTGCTGTTCCCCGGCCTTTCGCTTCTGTCGCTCGCGGCGACGCTCGATCCAATGCGTGGCGCCAATCGCGTGCTGGGTCGGCCCGCCTATTGCTGGAAGCTCAAGTCGATCGACGGCAAAATGCCAGTTGCGAGTTGCGGGCTGCCAATTCCTGTCGACGGCGCCTTCGATCCGGCGGAGCAGCAGGACGCGCTCATTCTGATCGCGGCTTTCGAAGCGATGCGATATGGGACGCGCCCGGTCCTGAGAAAGCTGCGCGCCGGGGCCAAGCGCTCCGCCATCGTCGGGGGCGTCGAATCCGGCTCCTGGCTCATGGGGATGGCGGGTCTGCTCGATGGGCGCCGCGCGACAACCCATTGGGAGGATCTCGAGGACTTTGCCGCGCGCTTTCCGAACGTGGATGTCCAGCCGGACCGTTTCGTGGTGGATGAGCCCGTCTTTACCACGGGCGGGGCGACGCCCGCGCTCGATTGCCTGCTCTCGCTGATCCGCGCGCGCAATGGCTACTCGGCGGCCCTCGATGTCGCCAGCCTCTATATCTATGAAGAGGTGCGAACCGGCTCGGACGCGCAGCCGATCGTATCGCTCGGACGGATCCGGAAGCACGAGCCGCGCGTCGCCGAGGCGATCCGAATCATGGAGACGCATATTGACCGACCGTTGACGATCGCCGCCATCGCGCGTCGCGTCGGCGTCTCGACGCGGGCCTTGGAGACTCTGTTCCTGAAGATCGTCGACGCCTCGCCTGGGGCATATTTTGTCGCGCTGCGCCTCAACGCGGCTAGACGCCTCGTGCTCGACACCAACCTTCCGATCGCGGAAGTCGCCGACCGAAGCGGCTTTTCCGCCATCGCCTCCCTGTCGCGGGCATTCCGGCGACAGTTCGGCGCGCCGCCGTCCGCAGCGCGCCGTTCGAGAGTCTAAAGCGGGCTGCCGACTAGATCCCGAGCCCGCTCTTCACGGCCTCGAGCCCCGGCTTGCCGTCGATCGTCGTCACACCGTCCAGCCATTTAGCGAGCGCGGCGGGATTTGCCTTCATCCAGGCGCGCACCGCGGCGTCGGGCTGCATGCCCTGATCGAGAATATCGCTCATCAGGCGATTTTCGATTGCTGAGTTGAAGGTTAGGTTCGACAGCAAACGTTCGACATTGGGGCATTGCTTCGCGTACCCCGCTCGGGTTAGGGTCACAACAGTGGCGCCGCCATCGTTCGGCCCGAACACATCATTGCCCTTAGTTAGGTAGACCATCGGCAGGTTCACGTTCATCGGATGCGGCTGCCAGCCGAAGAAGACAACCGGCTTGCCTTCCTTGATCCGGTGGGAAGTTTCGGCGAGCATCGCCTGTTCGCTGGATTCGACCAGTTTGAAGCCGCTGAGGCCGAACGTATTGTCCGAGATCATCTTCGAGATGGTGCCGTTGGCGCCGCTGCCGGGTTCGATGCCATAGAGCTTGCCATCGAGCTGGTCCTTGAACTTGGCAATGTCGGCATAGGTCTTGAGCCCGGCATCATAGGCGGCCTTTGAAGTCGCAAAACCGATGCGGGCGTCGCTGAGGTTGTTCGTCACGGCGTCGATCTTGCCGGCCTTGATGAGCGGCGCCTGGCTTGGCTCCTGGAGCGGCATCCAATTGCCGAGAAACACATCGATGTCGCCGTTTTCGAGCGACTGGAAGGTGACGGCCACCGAGAGAACCGTGATGTTCGGCTTGTAGCCGAGGCCCGTCAGAATCTGGTTCGCGATCTGCGTGGTGGCGGTAATGTCGGTCCAGCCGACGTCCGAAAAATGCGGTTTGGCGCAGGAGGCCGCATCGGCGGCATAGACGGCGGACGGGACAATCGTCGCCGATAGACTGAGGCACGCAACGAGACTGCGTAAGATCATTGCCGTTCCCTCCTGTTGTCGGCGGTGTTTCCGCCAATCGTAAGTCTAAGCCCGGCTTTGCCGGTTGCTTGATCTCTTTTGAAGCGCCGATGACGAAATGCGAAGGCCGCGCGCATGGCGCTGCCCGGCCGCCGATACGACTCCGCGCGGTGCTTGTCGCACGGTTCCAGGGCGCGGCTGTCGCGCGTAATCCGTGCCTGCACGGCATGAACAGACGATTTTGGCGGGTCGGCGCATAAGGAATCCCTCCTTCACTTTGAAGATCGCCGGGGAATCTCGGGACGGAGGGATCGCGAAACCGGCCGCGCTGACGCGCAAAGCGCTGCACGGCGCTTACACCGCGATCGAAAGACGTCCGCTGCGTATCGACTTAACCCATTCGACGGGCCGCTGCCGAATGATGGGGTGGACGGCGCCCCGAACGGCATCAGCGTGCCAAGATGGTCGTTGTCAAACCCCATCTGAAGGGAAGCCGTCCATGGGCAAGTCTATCCGGAATTTGTCGACTGTCACGCGGGTTGGTCTCGATCTGGCGAAGAGGGTGTTTCAGGTTCACGCGGTCGAGGCGAAGGGCGAGATCGTTGTGGCGCGCAAACTCACGCGTAGCCAACTGATTCCGTTCTTCGCCGAGCTGCCGCCGTGCGTGGTGGGGATGGAGGCGTGCTCCTCGGCGCATCATTGGGGGCGGGCGCTGATCGAACTTGGACATGAAGTGAGGCTCATTCCGCCCGCTCATGTGAAGCCCTACGTGCGCCGCAACAAAAGCGACCAGGTTGACGCAGCGGCGATCTACGAGGCGATGAGTCGTCCTGGCCAGCGGTTCGTGCCGGTGCGTTCGATCGACAACCAGGCCGAACTGATGCGCCATCGAGCGCGCGAGCTGCTCGCCGGCCAGCGCACGGCGGCGCTCAATGCTTTGCGCGGCCATCTGGCCGAGATCGGCCTCATCGCGCCACAGGGCGCGCACCATGCCTATGGCCTGAAGCGCATGGCTGTCGACGGTTTCAACGAGAATGGCGAGATCGTGGTCCCCGATTGCGTGCGCGGCGCACTTCGTTCGCTTGTCGGCCAAATCGACGCGCTGGATGAGGCAATCGGAGCGATCGACAGGGAGCTTGCGGCGTCGGTCAAGGCGGACGAGACGGCCAAGCGGTTGATGACCATTCCCGGCGTCGGCCCAGTCACCGCATCGGCGATCAGGGCCACGATCCAGGACGCCAGCGCCTTCGCCAGCGGGCGTGAGTTCGCTGCCTTCCTCGGCCTGACACCGCGCCAGAACTCGACCGGCGGCAAAACGCGGCTTGGGCGCATCACAAAGATGGGCGACCGCTATTTGCGCAAGCTTCTGGTGGTGGGCGCCTGCGCGACGCTGCGCCATCGCCGAGGCCATAGCGACGCCTTGCGTCTATGGGCGAGCGGGATGCTCGAGCGCAAGACGGTCAAATACAAGTTCAATCTGACCGCGGTGGCGCTCGCCAACAAGGTCGCGCGCATCGTCTTCGTGTTGATGACGAGGGGCGGCCAGTACGACGGTCGGCCGGTCGCGGCCTGAACGAACGAGGCTATTCGAAGGGAGTTTTCGCCGCCGAAGGCGATCAGCATCGAGGGTGCCGACGAAGTGATGTGAACCAACGGAAAAGGCTTGGAAGCCCGAATACCGGTCAGCGCCAATACGAGCGCGAGCGAATGATGAGGCGAAGAGCCATGCGGACGAATCATCAGGGCCAGCGGAGAGATCCTTCCGCGTCAACAGGCCGTAGACATGACCGCGCTCGAGACGTTCACAACAGCTTCAAAGCCCCTTGACCACGGGGCGACGTCCAGACATGACCGGTATTTGCGCGAAGCCGACGGCTGGAGTTGGTAAAGTCGAGGAGTGGCGTGGTGACGTTAGGCTGAGTATGTCTGTTTCCGCCCCTTTCGTCTGGCGGTGCCGTAGTGGCTCAACCATAGCTCCGTTTCCACACCCCGCTCATCGAACCGGACATGCAGATTTCCCGCATCCGGCTCTCGGACAAGACTTCACGCCGTCTTTCGGGTGCGACGCCATCGGCAGCTTCTGAACATCATTTGGAGTTGATAGGTTGCCCAATCCCCATGTCGTTCGCCACGTCCTGCATCTGTCTTGAACTGAGGCCCCTTCCCTCCACCAGAGTTACCCGGTTTCCGCGGTACTACGAACCTCTCCGCCACCCCAGAGCGCCCGGCCTGTCCCTCACGGGCGTCCGGTTGATCCTGTCATCGCTGACCTAACCACGCTTGGGGCTTCCCGTGTTGCGCGCGCTTTCCTTGTGTACGTGCTGCCGCCACTACCCCGGTGCAGCGGCTGGGCGTCGTCTTCGCTCATCTCACCCAGCGGTATCAGCCTTCCCCGATAACGTTGTCGGGTCGGCCTGCACATCGTCCTTTTCGAGTTTTGCTCGGCGTTCACTCGCGTTGCGGCCCGCACACTCGCGCCGTCACCTATACGTGACTTGCTACACCGAAGGCTTCAGCCATTTCGTCACCTCCATGACTGCTCCGGTTGCTTCCGGCTGGAGCGTTTCGCCGGGTGGGGCTTGCACCCACTGGAACGCGCCGCCTTGTCACGGCGCACACGTGAAGCGGACCTTGCTTAGCGGGCCGCCATGCGCAGCACCGCCAGGAGCAGCGGGCTTTCGGCTTCCAGGTATTGATCGATGATGTCGAAATGCGTGTAGCCCGGCTGCACGAGCACCTCGGGGTCGCGTCCTTGCCGGCGCAGATGATGCGAATAACGGAAGGACTGGTCGATCCACATCCAGGGTTCGAGCCCGCCCGCCAGGATGGAGACCGGACAGTCGACGGTGATCCCGCGCCGCTCGACATCATGCCGCGTGACGATCTCCGGCGTGAGGTGTAGGTCCGCATTGACCGTCGTGTGCATGGCGGGGGCTGGATCGAAGATGCCGCTTACCAGGACCGCGCCCCGGATAAAGGAAGGATCGATGTCACGCGCCCGCCAATCAGCGGCGAGCCCCACGGCGCACAGATGCGCGCCTGCTGAATGGCCAAGCAGGCTGATCCGCCTTGGATCGCCGCCATATTCCGCGACGTGCTGGCTCACCCATTCGATCGCGGCGAGCGCCGAATCGGCGACGAGATCGAGCGCGGAGCCCGGGCACAGCTCGTAATTGACGACGACCGTGGTGATGCCGCACCGCACGAGTTCGGTCGCAACGAAGGCGAAATTCTCCTTGTCCTGCGCCCGCCAATAGCCGCCGTGCACAAAGACATGGACTGGCGCGGCACTTTCGGCTGACATGGTAGGGAAGATGTCGAGGCGGCGCAGCTTGTGCTCGCCATAGGGCAGATCGAGATGTGAGGCGAGGCTCAATCGGGCTTTGGCATTGGCCGCGGTCCGCTTCTCCTGGGCGTCTTTGAAATTGGGGAAGGCGCGCTGGGGGTTGAACTGAAACTCGTGCTCTTCCCGCGGCAAATCCATCCATGCCGCTCGTGCCTCGCTCATTCCGCTGTTCCCCGACTCTGAGTGACGATGTCCAGATCGGTTCGGCGGCGCAAATGGCGCGGCGAACTCTAGACTAGTCACGTCGTCCTACTGCACTCATCAAGTCTTATTTCGAGCCGCCCCTTTGCCGAAGTCCCTTTCCTCATGGCAGATAGGCGACTACGAATTCGATCTCGACCGCCGCGTCGCGCGGCAGTTCGGCGACTCCGATTGCGGAACGGGCATGCAGACCGCTTTCTCCGAGAAGTTCCGCAAGCAGTTCCGAAGCCGCATCGATGACCTTGGGCCGTTGAAGCCGGGCGCCGATGCGACGAAACCTGTCACCTTCAGCACCCGGTCCAGACGCGACAGGTCGCCGAGCGCTTCCTTGAGGCAGGCCAGCGCCTGCAGAACGCAGATGCGCGCCTCCTTGCGTGCCGCGTCGAGCGTGACCTCGCGCCCGACCTTGCCGAACACTCTCACTTCTCCGTCGATCTTCGGCAATTGCCCGCTCACATAGGCGACGCCGTCATGAAGCGTCAACGGCACATAGGCGAAAGCCGGCTTTGCCGCCTTCGGTAAGATGAGCCCGGCCTGTGCAAGCTTATCCTCAATCATGCGTCGTCTCCGTCATCGCGTACCCTGGAACGAGAGCCGTCATGCAGTCGTTAGGAAGGCGCAAGATCATTACATGCGCTTCTCTCCTGCATGCCGCATCGAGAGCCCGACACCGAGACAAAGTGCTTGCATCCGATCTCCGGAATGATGCCGAGCCCTCGCGTACATTGCCGGATACCGGTTCGCGGCACGGTGTCCGCATATCCCTCATGCAGTTTGCGGCGCCAAGAAGCATTTCCCGGCGGCCGCGCGTCCAGGGTGTCTACTCCGCCCTCGCCGACCATGAGGGTGCCGCTGTTCACAGCGCACACCAGGGCCCGCTTTCTCAAATCCTTGACCCGGAGTAGTGCCCGCGCTCTCGCGCTCGTGACCGCCGCTGTCTCAGCCAGCTGCGTATCGACTCACCTTGTCCCAATCGACTTTTATGCCGAGGCCTGGCTCCGTCGGTACTTCGATGAATCCATTCACAGCCCGCAACGGTTGCACGAGGATCTCTTCCCTCAACGGGTTCTCTCCGACATCATATTCGACGAGCGTCGGCCAGGGCACGTTCTGCGCGTGCGGATGGGGTGCGCGCGACGCGACGAAATGCACCGCGGCTGCGAAGCCGATTCCTGTCCCCCAGACATGCGGAGACAATCTGACGTGATGGGTCTCAGCGAGATCGGCGATGCGTCTCCCCTGCCAGAAGCCTCCGCACAGCGAGAGGTCAGGCTGGATCACATCGACGCCGCCAACGTCGAGCAGGCGCTTGAAATCGAAGACCGTGTAGAGCGCCTCGCCGGTCGCGATCGGCACGGCGCTTGTTTGGCGCAAACGCGCATAGCCGTCCAAGTCTTGGGGTGCGAGAGGCTCCTCCACCCAACCGATCCGGTACCCCGCCAGGTGAGCGATCGAGGCTCTTGCGAGATCGAGGGTATAGTTCGAATTGATATCGACCAGGATGTCGACCTCGCCCCCCAGACGGTTGCGAGCAAATGCGACGCGCTCTAAATCGCTCTTGGGACCCAGTCCAATCTTGATCTTCACGGCCGGATACGCAGCTTCGGCCATTGCCTCGATTTGGGCAGGAAAATCACGCTGTGGCTGCTCGGTGAGGTAGCCGCCCGAGGCGTAGACGGGCACTCGATCGTTCCCGCGACCACCGATGAGGCGGCAGACGGGCAGACCGGTCTCCTTGCCCACAGTGTCCTTCGCCGCAATATCGATGCCGCTCAGACAGGCCATCATCTGGTTCTGCTGGCCGAAATGATAGTGGCTCGCCAGGATGCGCGCGAAAACGAGTTCGACATCGGTCACGTCGGCACCGATGAGATAGCTCTTCAGGAGGGGCAGATACGCCACGTTGACCTGTGGCACGCCCCACGCCTCGCCGACGCCTTCCATACCGGCTTCCGTCTTGATTACGATGAGCGTCGACTGCCGCGCCGTCGCCAGGGATTTGGACATTCCGTAGGCCCTGCCGTTCGGCAATGACGCTGAAAGGGGGATGAAGCTGATATCCGCGATCGAGGACAAACCGCTCTCCCATAAGCCTGTCGAGCCCTGTCAGTTTAATCTTGGCGCAGCCCGTCTCAAGGCTATGAGGCGAGAACGTGAGATTCAGTCGCATCCGATTTTGGGACAGGCCGCGCTCGGTGTCGGCGTCTTCGCGACCCTCCACCGCAGTTGCAGTGCTCGCGCGGCGCGTGCCAATCAGTCGGCGAATTCGATGTGTTTGTCGAAAACAACGACGCCCTTCTCGTTGCGCACTATGTTGTAGCCATGTAGGCCGTCGCCGAATTCGTCGAAATTATATTCACCCTCGGCACCCTTATAGCCCTTGGTGGACAAGATCGCGGCGCGGATCTTGTTCGGGTCGGTCGAGCCGGCCTTGTTGATCGACGCGCACAGCACACCGATCGCGTCATAGGTCCAGGAGCTGTAATTGTCCGGCGGCGCGCTCGACACGGCTCCGTAGAGCTTGGCGAATTCCTTCGCCTCAGGGCTCGAATCCGCCGCAAAGTCCGCAACGCCGCAGGTGCCCCAAATCGCCGCGCCGCCGAGCTTCAGCGCATTGGCCGCGACTATCGAGGGCGACCCGACCCAAAGGACGGTTACGCCTAGCTGACGTAGTTGGCGCGCGAAGATCGCGAGATCGCTCTCGAAGGTGAAATAGGAGCCGATGATGTCGGCGCCAGACGATTTGACGGCGAGCGCGACCGGCGTCAAATCCGGGCTCTGGTTCGGATAACCTTGGTCGATCGCGACCTTAGCGCCGATCTTGTCGAGAGCGGCAGACAATGCCTTGAAGCCACTCATGCCGAAGGCGTCGGTGGAATGGACGATCGCCCAATTCCTCTTGCCAAGGGTCGCGACGCCGTAAGAGGCGATCACGCGGGCCGAATAGGTGTCGTTGGGCCGGAAGCGGATAAGCCAAGGATTGCCCATCTTGGTCAGCGTGGGGTCGGTGCCGCCGAAGCAGACGGGCTTACCCGCCTTCAGGATATCGGGCGCCATCGCATGAGTTTGCGTCGACCGGATCTGGCCTATAAAAGCGACGATGTCCGGCTGCGCAGCGAGCTTAGAGAAAGCCAGCACCGCGCCCGGATTGGTCGTCTGGTCGTCTTCGGGGACGAGTTCAACCGGTTTGCCGAGTGCGCCGCCGGATTTGTTGACGCGCTCGAGCGCGATCTTGGCACCCGTCAGCGCATATTTGCCGCTGTCCGCGCCCGGCCCGGTAACAGACACCACCATGCCGATCTTGATCGTGTCGCCGCCAGCGCGAGCGATGGGGGAGAACGCGCACGTCGCCAGACCCGCGGCGAGGCCCATGTTTACGGACCGTCTGGTCAGACTCATACATTCCTCCCTCGCAGATTGGGCCTTTTTTCCTCGTTTCCAACGCGCAATTCGGAGCACTTGTATCAACCCAATGCTGCGGAATTTGGACCGGCGTGCTGCTAAACGACCGCGATTCTAAAAACATATTCCGTCTGGACCACGGCTAATCGCCCAGGTCGCGAGGCGCGCTGTCAAAGGGTCTGGGGAGTCGACGCTCTGTGCAATTGCTTCGTGTGTCCGCTTTCTCTCGATTTCGCCACCTTCGCCACCCGCTCAACGAATGGCCACTATGTGCGCTCACCGGACGGCAGGTGTCGACGTAAAGCTGCCATTGCATTGGCGACGGCACAGCAAGGCACCTAATCACCGTCATCATCCTTCCTATCAGATTTAAATTTAAATATTGCGTCATGAGTTTTCCCACCACGACTGATCCTTATGTCTTCCATGCGCCTAGCGATTTCCATCAATTTGTCCTTCGGTAGCCCGGTAGCTGTCATAATCCTTCCTATTGTGGTCCACTCAAACTTGCTCGTCGAAATTACCTCACGGATTAAATCTTCATCGCTCCTTCCGCGCCGCCTATTCACGTGGGAGTCACTATTGTCAGTTTTCTCAATCATTTCTTGCACCTGGGCCCCTGCTTGTTCAACTTGCTCTTGGATTCCTCTCAGGCTCTCTTCGACGTCTCTTCTCAACTTTTCGAAAAACTGATTTTGAACGTCAACCGCTTTGGCCTGAGCTTCTCGCTGTTTAGAAGCGAGGTCCTCTAGATCCTTTAGGATACCCCTGGCCCGATCTTCAGCTAGGATGACACTGTCTCTTGTCTTGTCTTGGAGTTCGCGCACGCCTGCGATAAGAGCCCCGACCTCCTTGGTGTCTTCTGAGATGCGATGATGTGCGTTTCGGACATCGAATCCAAAAAACGCGATGCCTAAACCAGTCAGCAAGAGAATGAAAATGCCTCCCACCCAAACGCACACCTTCGCGAAGGCAATAAGATCTTGAAGGTCGACTTCGGTGACCATTGCAGCGTGAGGTCCATGCAGCGGAACCTCTTGCGCCATAGCGGCGCCGCAGCCTAACGTCGCAATGTAAGCTGCTAGGCGCAGGATTTGTACGTACTCTGCAATTATCTGACGACGAGAACGGCAGCGTAGGAGGCGCATGGTTGGATCCCCACGTCATACGGAAAGACGGTAGATCCTCAAGAAATAAACTGACATTCGGCAGATGACAGCCTTATCGGGGCTCAAACTGCGCCCATAGTAAGCCTTTGACAAGACTGAAATGTCGTTGAGACCCCGCGCTCGCTTGTAGATACTTTTCGGGCGGGTCGGCTCGCAATCGTGCGCCGGAGGATGCCGAATTTTTGGGCCATCTTGCCCGTCGAGAACGACCGCTATTTGCGCACAGCGGCCGTCCGCGTCGCCGTCTTCGGACGGCTGAAATCCCCCCAGACGTCGCCATCCGTTGGGTATGCGCAATCCCGATTGCCTTGTTTGGCTTGTCTCTCGTTCAACAGCCTATTCGCAGACAGGACGAAGACGCCCGGGAAGTGGGCCTAGGCCGGCAAGGCCTCCGCTGCCCCTCCTCGCGGCTGCGGCTTCGAACGTCTCGCCGGTCTCGGCGTGGACGGCGACACCGCCCGTGATGGCCTGATAGCGGCGCACGATCACGTCGACATAGAGCGGATCGAGCTCGACGCCGTGGCAGACGCGACCGGTCGCCTCCGCGGCGACGAGGGTCGAACCAGAGCCTAGGAACGGGTCGATAACGATTTCACCGCGATTGGTGAGGTCGAGGAGAGCATCCTCGAGCATGGCGGTCGGCTTGACAGTCGGGTGGTCCTTGAGACCGCGACGGGCGTCCGAGCCGAGCGACGAGGCGCCCGGATATGTCCAGACGTTCGAGCGCCAGCGGCCGCGCTTGCCGAGCTCGACCTTGTTGACGTGGGGAGCGGAGCCCCACTTGAACAGCGGCAAGAGCTCATGCTGGGACCTGTAGAGGCTGCCCATGCCGGCGTTGGTTTTCGCCCAGACGATGAGATTGAGCTGCTTGAGGCCAAGTTTTGCGGCGGCCGTTGAAACCATCGGCAAGCCCCGCCAGTCGATGAAGGTGCCAAAGACACCGCCGTCGCACAGACAGGGCAGAACGGCTTCCATCCACGCTTCGTTGAACGCAAGGAATTCGGCGTCGGTCATCTCGCCCGAGGCCATGGCGAACTCACGGTGGTTAGCGCCTGTCACGTGGCCAGCAATTGGCACGTTGTATATGGCTCGTCGGTAAGGATAAGTCTGGCGGCGCCGTCGCCACCCATGAGTTGGCGCATGATGGCGGGATCAGTAGCGTCGCCGCAAATCACTCTGTGATGGCCAAGCTGGAAAACATCCCCAAGCCGAGCGATCGCGTGCGCGTCGATTTCCGGCGCAAGCGGCCCTGCCTCCACAGTTTCCGGCTCCTCGCTGAGCCTGATATGGTCAATTTCGTCGAGTGCGAAACCTGAGATCTCGATCGGGGCGTCGGCCAAGATCAGCTCCTCGAACTCGATCTTGAGCACCTCCAGGTTCCACTCACCCTTTTCGCCGAGGCGATTGACGGCGAGCCTTAGCAGGCGCTGCTCCTCGTCCGACAAATGATCGACGCGGATGCAAGGGACGCGGTCAAGACCAAGGAGCCGCGCTGCTTCGACCCGGATCTCGCCATCGAGCCTGACGTTGTCCTTTCCGATCAGGATCCGCGCGCAGAAGCCGAGCGCGCTGATCGAAGCGGCGACTTCCCGGACGTGGGCCGGGTCAATCTTGCGAACCTTCCGCTTCGCCGGCGGAAATTCGTTGAGCGGAACATAGATGAATTCGAGCGCCGGCAACACGTCATTGCGCGCGGGGCTGGGCGTAGCCATTTGGCTCAATTCCTTGCGCCGCCGGCGGCTCTTCGCCTTAAGCTGCTCGACCAACGAACGCGCGCTATCGCACAAGAGAGGGTCAGACTGGGTCATCGTGGTTCTTCCTTTCTGCTATTCATGATTCGGCCGGTTTCGACCAGCTAGAGACCGAGGAAGTAGTTGAGGCGATTTATTGGTCGCAAAACGTCGTCGTCACAGCCAAAATCGAATTCAAACACCTCATCCTCGCGATTTCTTCGCCACTCGAGGAATTGCGACAGCGCATCAATTTGATCGTCGTGCCGCCCTTTCGGAAAGGCGAGATACTCCTCTACAAAATCCGCGAGCCACGGCGCGGATCGTGGGAGAAAGAGAGATCCACATTCGAGTTTCGGCGTCTGTCCGAGCAGACGCGTCTCCTTGTCCTTCGAGGGTGACATGGGAAGGACGCACTGCAATCCACCCTTTCGCACCGTCTGGATCAGGGAAATGCCGGAGCCCTTGTCTTCGATCAGAATCGCCCTCGCCTGGAATAGCTGCGCATGCCTGCAAACCACTTTCGCCAGCTCCGGAAATTCCGGACGGCCACGATAAACATCGATCAGATAATATTGGTTTTTGTTACAGATTCGGAAGGTGAGGCACACCGAGTAGTCGCTCGTCTCCGTCGCCTTCATCGCGGTGTCCCAGCTTTGAACAATCTGGTCATCCGATTGGGGCGCCGGCACTCGTTCATATTCGCGGAGCCGCTCGCTCTTGAGTGCCGCCCGGCACACCGGGTCTTGCATGTGCTGCGCGGCAAACAAAAACGATCCCTGTTGCTTCTTTATCCGATCCAAAGTCGACAACGGCTCTCGATTCGGATCGAGCGGTTTCCCCGCCTGCCACTGATGCATCCGCGAGTCAGAAAGCCGAACCTGAATGTCCTCCTGCGCAATGGCTGGAAGCTTCAAGAGCTCCCACCCTCCTTGCTCGAGAAGAAACCCCGTCAGGTCATCCTGATGAAGGCGCTGCATGATGACGATGATCGCGCCGGTGCGCTTGTCGTCCAGGCGCGAAAGCAAAGTGCCTTTAAACCACTCGTTGACTTTTTCCCGACTTGTTTTGGAAGTTGCGTCGGCGGCACTCAGAGGGTCATCAATAATTATGATATCGGCACCGCGACCAGTGAGCGTTCCGCCAACCGAGGTTGTGAAACGGAAGCCGCCTTGGGCAGTCTGGTATTCCGCTTCGGTTTCTTTCAAGGGTGAGCCGGTTCGAAATATGCGTCTGTACCAATCAGATTGAACAATTCTGCGGCAATCGCCTGAATGCTTGCAGGCGAGGTCTTGAGAGTAACTTGCGCATATGAACCTCGCAGTAGGCCGCCTGCCCAAAACAAACGCCGGGAAGGCCACTGATCCAATGACCGATTTCAGCGATCGCGGCGGAGCGTTATTGATTGAGCGATCGTTTTCGCCACGAAAGACGCGGTTGAGCTGGTGCGCAATTGCTTCATGATGCCAGTTGCGGTCCAATCGCTGGCCCGAATTGAGTTCGGCGAAGGTTTTTTGCGCGAAAGCGTTGAAGTCAGTGCGGAAGATCGCGTCGACTACGTTCTGATTGGCCTGCATGTTATTCTACAGAGTTACAGGGCTGATTGCGCCGAAGGAAATCGGCGACGATTTCACTGTCGACTTCTGAAAGAGGCCCGTCGGGGGCCGCTAGTTCGGGCGCATTTGGCTCAAACTTGAGCACGATGTTCATGATCGTAGAGGCAGCCTTCATATCGCCACGCAGCGCTTTCTCAAGGACGGTCAACAGCATCGCCTCTTGCCGTGTGATCCGTTTGCGCTTTCCGGATTCTCGGACGGCGATCTGTTCCTTCAGAATCTGGGTGAGCTCAGTACGCATATTGCGCGAGCCCTTGGGCCTTCCGCCTGGGTTGCCGGAAGCGCCAGGTTTAAATCGCCCTTTACGCGGTGGGTTCTTATTGCCTGGTTCGTCTGGGATCTTTGACATCAACGTGGCCCTCCGGTAGTAGCGATGCGGGGAGCGAGCGCCAAAGAAGCAAACCTTCAATCGCGTGGCCCCTAATATACAAAACGTATTTAAAGCCTTGGCTACGAATCGGGGTCTGTTCCTCACCTGCTCGAAGAAATCTGAATTTCGGCGGATCGATTTGTACGTAGTATCAAGAAAAAGGCGCGCCGATTCCTGAGCGGGCGTGTGATTAGATCAAAAAAGGCTGATTTGGGCGGCGCTCCCAAAAGGCGACGCTCAGGCGGGTCGATTCCGCCTGTTTTATTTCCTGTTCAGGACCTGATATGGGCCTGTTATGAGAACGATCGCGTGCGTGCCTCAGTATCAGCTAACGGTCTGATATTGCGGTGAGATCCTGCCCGACTGACCCTGGTCGTTCGAAACTGAGCGTGATTCTACCTGTTTTTCTCCCTGTTATTCAGGTGCGCAGGCTTGAGACTGGTTCTCCAAGACTGCGTCCACCACCAGAAAGTCCGCGCGAATTGAGGTTGTTCCTCGGTTCCAAATTAGCCCGAGATTTCCGCGACCTTCGCGCCGAGCAAGGGTCTCCGCGGCGCCCGCACGACCATTCTCGTTGGCGGTTAGCGTCAACGCCAGCCGAGGGCCGGGGCTACATGGGTCAGGATCGCCTCAACGACATGCGCATTGTAAGCGACGCCAAGTTGGTTCGGAACCGTCAGGAGTAGAGTGTCGGCCTCCGCGATGGCTTCGTCTGTCTTGAGTTGGTCGACGAGAACGTCTGGCTCGGCGGCGTAGCTCCGGCCGAAGATCGCGCGTGTCTCCTCCTCGATAAGGCCGATCTGGTCCCTCTCCTCACCCCCGCGGCCACGCGCGAGGCTCGCGCGCATGGCCCGCCCCTTTCCAGGCGTCGCGGAAGGCCCGTATCTGGGCAGCCTGTTGGACGTGGAACGGCTCTCCGGTCTCATCTTTCTTTAGGGTCGAGCTTTGCAAATTGACTCCGAGTTTTGCCGCCCAGATTGCGGTGGCGTTGGAGCCGGCGCCCCACCAGATCCGATCGCGCAGACCCTCTGAATGGGGTTCGACGCGCAACAGGCCGGGTCGATTGGGAAACATCGGGTGCGGATTGGGCTGGGCGAAATCCTCACCACGCAGGAGGTCAAGGAAGACCAGCGCATGGCGCCGGCCCATGTCTGCGTCACTTTCGCCTTCAGCTGGGCGATAGCCGAAATAGTGCCACCCGTCGATCACCTGCTCAGGCGAACCTCGGCTGATTCCCAGTTGTAGACGTCCGCCAGCGATAAGGTCCGCCGCCCCAGCATCTTCGACCATGTAGAATGGGTTCTCGTACCGCATGTCGATGACGGCTGCGCCGATTTCGATACGGTTAGTCTTGGCACCTACGGCCGCGAGCAGAGGGAAGGGCGAAGCGAGTTGTCGGGCGAAGTGGTGAACACGAAAATAGGCTCCGTCTGCGCCGAGCGCCTCTGCCGCGACAGCGAGATCGATGGATTGGAGGAGCGCGTCGGCTGCCGAACGCGTCTGCGATTGCGGGGAGGGCGTCCAATGACCAAACGACAGAAAACCGATCTTCTTCATACGATCCAAGCCTAATAGTGGTGGGGCAGATGCTCGCCGCTAAGGATCGAAATCATCGACCCGAGCGCCGTTCCAATCGCAGGTTACTTACTTGACTGACGCGCCGCCACGTGGGCGCGCTGAAGTCTGCGAGACATATAGTCCAAGATGGGCGCTGTGTGATCTCACGCACAGCTACGATTGCTTCGGGCATCTACGGTCACCTGCTTTTTACGATCTGTCTCTTAGGCGTGGGATTTCAAGCCATGTAGCTTCCGCGTAGCTGGAGTTGACTTATGATTGCGCATCGATTTCTTTCAGCCGCTCTTGGCCTGGCGCTGGCCTTCGCAACGCCGGCGGTGATTCGAGCCCAGACTCCTGACGCTCAGAGCGCAGCCGCAAGCGATGGCCCCGGCGGCGCAGCGTCATGGACAACGGGAAACAAGCTTGCCGTTGGGACCGCTGCAGGCCTCACCAGCAAGGTCTGGTTCACAGCAGCGAAAGGGGTCACAAGCGAGGTTTTCTATCCGCGGCTCGATGTCCCCAACATGGAGGACATGCAGTACGTCATTACGGACGGCTCGACCTTCGTCGACCTCGAACGCGACGCGACAAGCCACGCGATTTCGATGCCGACGGAAAAGGCGCTCGAGTACACCGTCACGAACACGGATGCTCGCCAGCCGTCCAAATATCGGATTACCAACACCTATATCGCCGACCCGAGCCGCAATGCGCTTCTGATCCGCACGCGTTTCGAATCATTGGATGGAGGCGTCTACCGGCTTTACATGCTTGCGAACCCGAGCATCGCAGGCGGCGGAGCCAACAATTCGGCCTGGTGGGACGGAACGAACTCAGCGCTCATGGCAGGCGGGACGCGATCCCTGTTTGGCTCCCCCATGACGGTCGTTTCTGCGCTGAAGGTCGGAAGTCCAAACGGCTTCGTCGCGAACGATAACGGCTTCGCGACGATGCCGAGCGACTGCAATGTCGAATTGCACAAGAACATGGCCCTCGTCAGCCGTTTTGACGCCGCCAGGAACGGCAATGTCGTCCAGTGCGGCGAGATCGGCGACGTCGGCGCGGACACGACCTTCACCCTCGCGCTTGGGTATGGCGGCGATGCGGCGACAGCCCTCGCTGCGGCCGAGGGGTCGCTAGCGGCCGGATTTCCTGATCGGGAGGCGGCCTATCGCAAAGGCTGGAGCGATTATGTTGACGGCCTCCTCCCTGCCCCGTCCAGCGTCTCGACGAACGAACTGCGCCGCCGTGTCTACTACGTTGCCGCGATGGCGCTGCACGCCGCCGAGGACAAGACGTTTCGCGGCGGCAGCGTTGCAGGGTTCAGCACGCCTTGGGGCGATTTTGTCAATGGAGATCAGCTCAATGACGGTTACCATCGGGTTTGGGGACGCGACCTCTTCCAGCAGGCAATGGGACTGATCGCCGCCGGCGATTCCAATCAGGCCCTGCGAATGGCGCAGTTCCTATGGAACTCGCAGTTCATCGGAACAGCGACGCCCGGAGATGGCGCGACGTACCTGCCCGGTTCGTTCCCGCGCTACACGCCCGTTAGCGGTATTGATGCAGCGAGTGCGAAGGACCTCGGCTGCTGCGAGCAACTCGACGAAGAGGCGTTCGCGATCCTTCTCGCGTGGATGACTGGGCTGACAGACAGCGCCACCTACCAAAAGATCAAGACCACCGCTGATCATATTGCGGAAGTAGGCCCCGCGACGACGGAGCGCTGGGAGGAGCAATTTGGCCAATCCCCTTCTTCAATCGCAGCGATCATTGCCGGGCTGGTTGCGACTGAAGATATCGGGAAACGGAGACGCAGCGAGTGCTGCCCGCTGGGAGACGACGGCTGATTCATGGCGTTCAAGCCTTGCCGATCGGACGTACACCACCAACGGATACTGGGGCGGTCATCATTACTTCGAACGCATCGATCCGACCCAAGACCCGGATAGCTTTCAGACCATCCATTTTGATGAGGGCAATTTCTTCGCCCACGACGTCGCGGACTTCGGCTTTCTTGATCTCGTGCGGCTAGGTGTCCTCGCTCCGGATGACCCCGACGTGGCGACTTCGCTCTCGCCGTCCGCTTCCGCATCCGATAGCAACTCGCCGGTGCAGGTTAAGATGCCGAACGGCGACATCTACTTCCATCGCTACAATCACGACAACTACGGCGAGAGCAATCAGGACTGCACAGGGTGGCCCGCCGTTGGACCCAATCGCTACGGGCGGTTCTGGCCAGTTCTTTCCGGGGAACGCGGGGAATACGAGATCGCGAACGGCCGCTCGGCGAATGTCGACCTGCAGTCGATGGCTGACGCGGCCAATGACGGCTATTTGCTCCCCGAGCAGGTTTGGGACCGTCCCGACATCGCTTGCTATACGGTTGGCAGGCCGACCGGCAGCGCGGCCCCTCTTAACTGGGCTGAAGGCCAATACCTCCGCCTCGCCCAGTCGATCGATGCCGGGTACAACCTCGACACACCGTCCATCGTTAAAGCCACGTATCGCGGCGCAGGTCCGATCCTTGACGGCGCTGGCAAATGCATCGACGTCGCCGGCGCGAGCATGGACGACGGCGCCGCGATCCAGGTTTCCACCTGCAACGGAGCGGGGGCGCAGATCTGGGCCTGGAACCGCGACGCTGGCACGCTCCGCGCGCTCAACAAGTGCATGGACGTCACCGGGGGCGGGACGGCCATCGGGACCCTAGTCCAGCTCTGGGACTGCAACGGCACTGGCGCTCAGGAGTGGCGCTGGAGGCGACAGAACCGCCTCGTGAACCCACAGTCTGGCGGCTGCCTGGATGTTGCCGCCGACGGCGCTCGGCTTCAGATATCGGACTGCAACGACACTTCCGGTCAGCTGTGGCGCTTGCCCTGAGCGAGCGGGCTTGGCGCGCGTCGCAGGCCCCAAGCCGAACGGCACATGAATCTTTCTTCACCGCTGTCGATGACGTTTCGCTGGCCAGGAGCCAACCAGGGCGCTCGGAATCGTCGGCGAGTCCGAACTGGGAAAGTCGATGCTGCTTCGATGATTCTGCGCCTCATCCGCCCGACGTCCGGGCAAATCCTGTTCGAGCGTCGCGACACGCTTCCGCCTCAGTTCTAGGCGGATTGCCTACAACTCCGGCAATACTCGGATTGGCTGGCGATCCGATTTCAACGCGCGCGGTCCCCAGACAAGATTCGAAGGCCTGGAATGCGATGGCCGTTCGCCCGGTTTGGAGGGAATGGGCCAATTCAAGCCTCGCTCGCTCAGCATGGCACGGCAGTTGCTTTACCGACCGGGTCTGATACATTTCGGATGGCTTTGAATTTCGAGCTTGGCGGGCGGGGGCAATGCGGCCCCATATCGAGCTGTCAGCTCAAAAACTTCATGAACCACCGGCAACGGCGCCCTTCAGCAGCGATGTTCCATCATGCCCGGGAGTCGCCTAGCGTGGCCAGATTACGCGTACCGGTCGGCATACTGATTTCGTCGGACGGACCTTACAGCGTCGTCTCGAAGAGCATGCTTTGCGGCGCCCTACTCGGTATCGCCGAGGCGCAGGCGGAGCATCGGGATCTCGAGATTGATCCGATCATCGCCAATCCCGGCGGAGACAACGCGTGCTATTCCGCGATGGCGGCAGAGATGCTTGCGAGCGGCATCCGCCACGTCGTCGGCTGCTACACCTCTTCGAGCCGAAAGGAGATCATTCCGCTGTTCGAGAAGGCGGACGCGCTTCTTTGGTATCCCTCGCACTACGAGGGCTTCGAGAGCTCAAGCAATGTCGTCTACACGGGCGCGGTCGCGAACCAGCACCTCCTGCCGCTCGTTGAATATCTGCTCAGCTACGTCGGCCCGAAGGCCTTTTGCGTCGGCTCGAACTATATCTGGGCGTGGGAGAACAACCGCATCTTGCGGGAGGCGATCGGTCCCAATGGCGGGACGGTTGTCGCCGAGCGCTATTTCGCCGTCGGCTGCACCGAGTTCGACCAGGTCATCGACGCGATCCTCGCTACCCGACCGTCGTTCGTCTTCAACACCCTGATCGGGGAGTCCTCCTACCAGTTGCTGCGCGACCTCCGCGCCGCCTGCGTGAGCAGGGGCATCGATCAGACGCGCGTGATTCCGGTGGCCAGTTGCACATTGTCCGAGCCGGAACTCGCCGCGATAGGGCCGGCGGCTGTGGATGGGCATATTACGTCGAGCGTCTATTTTGCGTCGCTCGATACGCCTGAGAACGAGCGTTTCGTGGCGGCGTATCGCGCGAGGTTCCCCAACGGTCCGGTCGTCTCGGCCGATGCCGAGGCAACCTACCTGGCGGTACGCCTGCTTGTACGCGCGGTGGCGGAAGCGGGCACGGTCGAGGCCGCCGCCGTCAAGCGCGCCGTGTCTTTACGCCCGATCATGGCGCCGCAAGGAGAAGTCCGCATCGATCCGGAAACCATGCACGCTTCGCTCACGCCGCGCATCGCCCGTTCGAACAAGGACGGCGGCTTCACCATCCTGCGCGAAGCAACCCGGCCGGCGCCCGCCGATCCTTATCTCATCCGCAACTCGTCGCGTTTCGGCGCCGTCGCCATCCGGCCAGTCCTGCGGGTAGCGTCATGACGACGCATCGCCTGATCCAGAACTTTCGGCGTAGCCGGGGCTTGCTGTGGGCCAGCGGCGATTTCAACGCCGACGTGCTTGAACGAACGCTGCTTAAACTCGGAGTGTCGCTTAGGCGGGTCGATCTGGTAAAAGCCTCGGACCTCGATCCCGACCGCGACATCGTTTTCCTCGACGCTGATCAGCCGATCAATCCCGCGCCGCTCCTACAGGCGGGTGCGCATCTCTCTGCGGCGCCGGTGATCGGAATTGTCGGCGTCGAGGCGCCGAGCCGACTGAAGCTTCTCGCGGAGGCCGGCGCAACCGCGATCCTGCGCAAGCCCATCCAGGCGTCGACCGTGTATTCAGCTCTGTTCCTGGGCGTAAACAACCACCGGCGCCTCAATTCTGCTGAAGCCCGGCTCGCCATCGTCGACCGCAAGCGCCGCGGTCGGCGCTTCCTTATCAAGGCCGTGCTCGCACTCGTGCAGGCGCGGGGCATGACCGACGATGACGCCTATGCTGAACTTCGCCGTGAAAGCATGCGGCGGCGCCTCGATCTCGAAGAATTCTGCGAAGCCCTGCTTCAGCCCGATAGTAATTTTCCGGCAGCGTGGCCCCGGGGCCTCGCGCTTTCAAGCTCACCTGACCGAGGAGGGTCTGCACATGCGCAAGATGTTGATGTTGGGCGCCGCGACCGTGGCGATGATGTTGACGCAGGCGGCCCAAGCCGCCGAGCCTATCAAGATCGGCGTGCTTGAGGATCAATCGGGCGACTTCGCGCTTGCGACGATCGGTAAGGTTCACGGCATCCAGCTTGCGGCCGACGAGATCAACAAGGCGGGCGGCATCGCGGGACGGCAGATTGAGCTCGTAGTCTACGACACCCAATCCGATAACACGCGCTACCAGGAATTCATGCGCCGTGTGCTTCAACGCGACAAGGTCGACGTGGTTTTCGCTGGCTTTTCGAGCGCCTCGCGCGAAGCCTACCGGCCAATCGTCGATCAGCTCAACGGCTTCGCCTTCTACAACAATCAGTACGAAGGCGGTGTATGCGACGCCCACATGATCGTGACGGGTGCGGTGCCCGAGCAGCAGTTCTCGACGCTGATCCCATGGATGATGGAGAAGTTCGGCAAGCGCGTCTACACCATCGCCGCCGACTATAACTTCGGTCAGATCTCGGCTGAATGGGTCCGCAACATTGTCAAGGAAAACGGTGGCCAGATGGTCGGGGAGGAATTCATCCCGCTCGGCGTGTCGCAATTTGCGTCGACCATCCAGAACATTCAGAAGGCGAAGCCCGATATCCTCATCACACTGCTCGTGGGCACGGCGCAGTCGTCCTATTACGAGCAGGCCGCCGCGGCGAACCTGCACATTCCGATGGGCAGCTCCGTCAACGTTGGCCAAGCTTACGAGCACAAGCGCTTCAAGCCGCCGAGCCTCGCCAATATGTACGTAACGACCAACTGGATCGAGGAGGTCGACGACCAGAAGAGCAAGGACTTCGTCGCCAAGTGGCATAAGATGTTCCCGAACGAGCCCTACATCAATCAGGAGGCCGAGAACTCCTATCTCGCGGTCTATCTCTACAAGGAGATGGTCGAGCGGGCGAACGGATCGACGAAGCGCGATGATCTGCGCAAGATCGTCGATGCAGGCGATGTCTGCTTTGACGCGCCCGAGGGCAAGGTATGCATCGACCCGAAGAGCCAGCACATGTCGCATACGATATACTTGGCGAAAGTCAACGACGACCATTCGATCTCCTTCCCGAAGGTTTGGCAGGACATCAAGCCCTACTGGCTTGGAGAGGCCGGGTGTGATCTGACCAAGAAGAACCCGAACGCTCAGTACACGCCGAGCAACCCGCCGCCCAAGAGCTGAGGGTTCGCAGCGTCGGTCCTTAGGTCCGACGCTGCGCCTAAGCGCTCGCGGGACGAAAGTCCCGCCGGCTCCCTTGTTTGTTGCGCCTGGCAGACCCCTTTATGTTCGACGCAGTCGTCGGGTTCCTCTATCAGTTTGGGGACGCAAGCGCCTTTCTCGTACTGTGCGCGAGTGGCCTTGCGATCATTTTCGGCATGATGGGCGTCATCAACCTCGCCCACGGCGAGTTCATCATGGCCGGCGCCTATATGACCGTAACCGTCGCCAAGCTCGGCGCGCCTTTGCCGCTCGCGATCATTTGTGGCGCGCTCTTCGCCGGCTTCATCGGCATCCTGGTTGAGCGCTTCGTCATTCGTCACCTGTACGGGCGCCCGCTCGACACGATCGTGGCCACCTGGGGAATTAGCCTCATCGCTTCGCAGGGCACACTAATTGTGCTTGGGCCCAGTCTCGCCGACATCTCAACCCCGCTTGGCAGCGTGCAAATCGGCTCGCTTTCCTATTCGACTTATCGCTTTGTTCTAATGGCGACGGCGGCGGCGATCCTGATCGGACTCTATCTCGTCTTTAACTTCACGCGGTTTGGCGTGCTGGCCCGCGCCACGATCCAGGTCCCGAACATGGCTGAGGCGCTCGGCGTCAACACGCGGCTCATCTATAGCGTCACATTCGGGATCGGCGCTGCGCTCGCCGGCGCAACGGGCGGACTCTATGCGCCAACCATGACGCTTGTGCCGACAATGGGGAGCCAATTCATCATCGAGGCCTTCGTGACCGTCGTCACTGGCGGAAGCGATGTCTTCTTGGGCACTGCCCCAGCGGGCGTCATCCTAGGCTTCGTCCGCTCGGTGATGACCACTTGGCAAGGACAGCTTGCCGGGCAGATCGGCCTTCTCATCGCCGTCATCATCGTCATTCGCGCGCTGCCGCGCGGCGTCTCCGGCCTCATCCTGCGCGAACGGGCCTAGGCTTGCGATGAAACGACGCCCGTTTATTGTTCGACTGATATCGCGGCTAGAAGGTCCGCAAACGCTCGGGCGCGGATGGCGGTTCTGGGCCGTCGCGGCGGTCGTTCTCGCGCTTGCGGCCACTTACCCGCTCCTGACCGATTCCTACACGGTCGGCAATACGGTCTATTTCTTCAACTGGGTGTTCATGGCGCTGGGCCTCTGTCTCATCTGGGGCTACGGGGGCGCGCTGAGCTTTGGGCAAACAGCCTTCTTTGGCATTGCTGGGTATGCCTACGGCGTCATCACCCTCAATTACGGCGCCGACTACGGGTTGACCCTCTGGGCGACGCTCGTCGCGATCGCGATCGCGGGGCTTGCCGCGGCCGTGCTGGGCTATTTCCTGTTCTTCGGCCGCATCAGCGGCGTCTTTCTTGGCATCGTGACGCTGGCGGTGACGCTTGTGCTTGAGCGCTTCATGGCGCAAACCGCTGGTCCCGAATGGCACATCGGAAGCGCGCGCCTTAACGGCTTCAATGGCATGAATGGGATGCCCAATCTCACCATTCCCTGGCCAGGGGAGGGCGGTCCGCTCGTCCTCGCGCCCGACTTGCCGCTTTACTATGTCGTGCTCGTGCTTCTCGTCATTGCCTATCTCGCGCTGCGCATTCTGGTGAATTCATCTTTTGGCAACGTGCTGGTCGCGATCCGCGAAAATCCACAACGCGCTACGATGCTCGGCTATGACGTGCGCAAATACCAGCTTGCGTCCTTTGTGATCGGAAGCTCTCTCGCAGGACTGAGCGGAGTTCTCTATACGACTTGGGGCCAATACATCACGCCGTCGAGCATGGGGATTACGGCGGCGGCGCTCCCAATCGTCTGGGTCGCCGTTGGCGGCCGCAGCGACCTCACGACAACTCTCTTGGGCACGATCCTACTGATAGGCGGCTTTCAGGCGCTCACGATCTACGGCAGCCAATATGCGTTAGTGGTGATGGGCGTGCTCCTCGTTATCACCGTTCTGCTCGCGCCGGAAGGACTCGTCATGGCGCTCGCCCTATTGCCGCAGCGGCTCCTCAAGCGCGGCGCTCGCGAGGCCGCATGACGCCGCTACTCGAAACGCGCAGGCTCAACAAGCGGTTTGGCGGTTTGCAAGTCATCGCCGATGTCGACTTTGCTCTATCTCCAGGCGAGCTTCATTGCTTGATCGGTCCGAACGGCGCTGGCAAGAGTACACTTTTCCGCCTCATTCTCGGCGAGTATGAGCCCACGAGCGGCCAGGTGTTCTACGACGGGCGTGAGATCACCTGGCTAGAGCCACACGATAGAGTTCGTCGCGGCATCAGCGTCAAGTTCCAGGTGCCAGGCATTTTCAAGGCGTTGAGCGTCGCCCAGAACCTTGAGATTGCACTCCAGCACCACCTCGAGGGCTTGAGTCTACGAGATGAGATCGAGCGACAACTCGAATTCCTAAATCTGACGGGTGAAGCCAATGAGGCTGCTGGCAACCTGAGCCACGGGCAGAAACAGTGGCTAGAGATCGGCATGGCGACGGGTCTAAAGCCGAGGCTCCTGTTGCTTGACGAGCCGACCGCCGGTATGTCGCCGGACGAGACGCACGCCACTGGCAAAATGCTGCACTCCTTGCAAGCCGAGGGCATGACGGTGCTCGCGGTTGAGCACGACATGGCTTTCGTGCGTCAAATCGCGACCCGGGTCACTGTTCTTCATTTTGGCAGGGTCTTCGCCCAAGGCTCGATCGACGAGATCATGGCCAACGATCGCGTGGCGGAGATCTATCTTGGGCAGGGCCATGGAGCGCCTCACCATGCCTGACCCCGGCGCTATCTTGTCCATTGAGCGGTTACGTAGCGGCTACGGGGGCAAGCCCGTATTGCAGGGCGTCAATCTTACTGTCCGCGACCGAGAGATCACGGCGGTCATCGGTCGCAACGGCGTCGGCAAATCGACGCTGATTAAAACTGTGATTGGGCTTTTGCCAGCGACCGACGGCGTGATCCGTTTCAATGGCAATGAGATCGGCGGCGAAACTCCACATGTCCGGGCTCGACGCGGAATCGGCTACGTACCGCAGGGACGCGATGTGTTCCCGCGCATGACCGTCGAAGAGAATTTGCTGGTTGGCCTTAGCATCAGTGGCCAGCGCACAGACGATTTTAAGTCAGTGTATAGGTATTTCCCGATTCTGAAGGAGCGGCGCCGACAGGTGGCCGGTACGCTTTCTGGCGGCCAGCAGCAGCAACTCGCCATTGGCCGGGTGCTGGTCGGCCAGCCGGTCCTCCTGCTGCTCGACGAACCCTCTGAAGGCATTCAACCGTCAATCGTGCAGGATATTGCGCGGATCGTTGTTGAACTGAATCGAATAATCGGCCTGACAGTCGTGCTTGTCGAACAAAACATCGAGATGATCCGCGTCATGGCGCAGCGCTGCTACGTCATGGACAAAGGCAGGATTGTCGCGGAACTCACACCCGCCATGCTCGACGATCACGACATCGTCCGCCGTTACCTAGCCGTCTAGTCAAATTGGGAGAAGTCTCATGTCTTGGTTCGAACAATCGATCATGGCGAGAAAGGGCGTCGCAAAGGGCAAGGTCGGAGCCAAACACGCCATCACCGAGGCGACGCAAGGTAAATATCACTACACCTATGGGCCTTTCGCCAAGCCCGTCCTCACCGTCGATCCCGGCGCCGTTGTCTCGTGCGAGACGCATGACGCGTTCGAGGGCGCAATCAAACTCGCGACCGACAAGCCGAGCGAGAAGCTCAACTTCCCGTTCCTCAATCCGCAGAACGGCCCGATCTTCGTCAACGGAGCGGAAAAGGGGGATTGCCTCGCCGTCCATATCAAGTCGATCGTTCCTCGTGGGCCTCAGCCAGTTGGGACCACCGCGCTACTTCCCGAGTTCGGCGGCCTTGTCGGCACAACGGCGACCGCCCTGCTCAACAAACCGCTGCCCGAATACGTGAAGAAGATCGAAGTAACCGTCGAGGGCGGCGTCAAATGGAGCGACAAGATCACTCTGCCGTATCAGCCGTTCATTGGCACGATCGGAACTGCACCGGAGATCGAGGCGATTTCATCCCTCGTCCCTGACTACTATGGCGGCAACATGGACTTGCCGGACGTCGCGCCGGATAGCGTGATTTATCTGCCGGTCAATACGCCCGGCGCGCTGCTCTATCTGGGCGATTGCCACGCTATTCAGGGCGACGGGGAATTGTGCGGCGTCGCCCTCGAACACCCGACCGTGACAACCGTGCAAGTCGATTTAATCAAAGGCTGGATGATCGCCTGGCCGCGTCTCGAAACGAAAGACTTCTACATGACGATCGGCTCGGCGCGACCGATGGAGGACGCCTCCCGCATAGCCTATCGCGAGCTTATTCGGTGGATGGAGGCCGAGTTCGGCTTCGACGAGACCGATGCTTATCTGCTGCTGACCATGTGCGGCAAGATGCGGCTCGGCAACATGGTCGACCCGAAATATACGCTCGGCGCTTCGATCGCGAAGACCATCGTCGCGGCGCATCGCTCATGAGCGCTACAGAGCCAGTCGCGAGCGCGATTGACGTTGTCGAGATGACGGTCGAGAAGGCCCAAGCTGGCTTCGCCAGCGGCGCGTTCACGAGCGAAAGCCTGACGATGGCATTCCTCGACCGCATCGCGCTCTACAATCCGTCCTATAACGCGATTGTGTTCATGAATCCGGGGGGCCTTGACGCTGCCAAGGCGAGCGACGAACGCCGAAAATCAGACAAGATGCTCGGGCCGCTCGACGGCGTGCCGGTGGTCGTCAAGGACGCCATGGACATGGTCGGATTCCCGACTACCGGCGGCTGGCGGCTCCTGAACAGCAAGACCGGCGGCGTTGATCTTCTTCCTGCGACGGACGCGCCCGTCGTCGCGCGGATGCGGGAAGCGGGTGCTGTGATCCTTGGCAAAACGAACATCCCTGTCCTCAGCGCCACCGGCAGCCACGCGAATGACAGTTGGGCGGGCCCGACCTACAACGCCGCCGGACGAGAGTTCCTGCCCGGCGGGTCAAGTGCTGGAACGGCGACCGCGGTGGCTGCGAGTCTTGCCGTGCTTGAACTCGCCAGAAGAGACAGGCGGATCGATCCAGAACCCAGCCTCGGCGCAAAGCCTCGTCGGCATCAAACCGACCTTCGCCCTCGTGCCGAACGTAGGCGTCCTCCCGCTATCGAGCTTGCGCGATGTTGTCGGCCCGATCGCGCGCTGCGTGCGCGACGCCGCGCTGACGCTTGACGCGCTTGCCGGCTTCACCATGGCCGATCCCAAGACGATCGCCGGGCTCGGCAGGCAACCTCCAGGAGGATACGCGTCGAAGCTCAAGCAGGACGCCTTGCGCGGGAAGCGCATCGGCACATACGGACAGGGGTGGCGCAACCTGCCGCTCTCGGACGAGGCGGCGGCGCTCTATGCGCGCGCCCTCGGCGAGATAAAGGCGCAGGGTGCGATCCTGGTCGAGGATCCGTTCGCTGGCTCGGGCTTTGCAGATCTGAGGACGCCGACCGTGCCCGGAGAGGAATATGACGCGCGCGGCCTTGAGTCGCTGCCATACGATCTTGGCAGATATCTCGAGCGGCTCGGCCCAGGCGCGGCGGTCAAGACTTTCGTGGAGTTCGCCGCTGCAACCAAGTCTGAGGACCCGTTCGGGCCGAACGGCGTTCTCTCCTACATGCCTCGGCTTACTGCTTTCAATGCGTGCCTCGCCGATCCGACCAAGCCGCCAGACATGTCGGCTTTCATCGCCCTCAGGGAAAAGCATCTCGCGATCTTCAATGATATTTTTGCCCTGCATCGGCTGAACGCCGTGGTCTTTCCCCAGATGCGCGAGCAGCTCGCCGCACGAGAAGCCAAAGACATCATTCACGAGACGACGGTTAGCGAGATCAACCTCGCCGGCTTGCCCGGCGTCACATTTCCTGCCGGATCCTACGCCTCGGGCTCGCCGTTCAACCTCATTGCAGTCGGCCCGCGGTGGAGCGAGGCCGAACTCCTCGGCATCGCTTTTGCATACGAACAAGCGACCCGCCATCGGAAGCCCCCGGTCCTCAGCCCGGCGTGATCTACTTGAGGGAGACGCCTGCCATGAAAGCAAGACTGTTGACTGCTACCGCCGTGAGCCTGCTACTCGCCACGGCCGCGCAGGCCACCGATTCCGGCCCGATCGTCATCGGCGTGCCGGTCGGCCTATCGGGAGCGAACAGCGTCGTCGCCCCGTCTGTCGTGCAAGAAGCGCAGCTCGCTGTCGACGAGATCAACGCCGCTGGCGGCGTGCTCGGCCGCGAGCTCCAGCTCGAGGTCGCTGATGACGCCTCAGGCGCGGCCGGCGCCCAGAAGGCCTTCGACGCGCTCATCTATCAAAAGAAGGTCGACGCGCTGATCTCCATGGAGACGAGTGCGGCGCGCAACGCCGGTCTGCCCGCCGTGAGCAAGGGCCGCGTCCCCTTCATCTACACGTCCTTCTACGAGGGGCATTCCTGCAACAAATATCTCTACGTCGACGCCTGGGTGCCAGAGCAGCAAGTTCCACCGATCGTCGACAATTTCGCCAAGGAGAAGAGCGCCAAGACCTATTTCTTGATCGGCAGCGACTACGCCTTCGGTCGCGGCATGCTCGGCTTCACCCGCAGCTATATCGAAAAGACGGGCGGCAAGGTCGTCGGCGAGGAATACCTGCCGATGGATGGCACCGACTGGACGCCCATTCTGTCGAAGCTCAAGGACGCCAAGCCCGATGCGATCATCACCTCGACCGCTGGCGGCGCGCCGAACGTCACGCTGACCAAGCAGATGCGCGCTGCCGGCATTGATCTGCCTTACGCCAATCTCGCGGTTGACGAGGGCACGGCGAAGAGCATGGGCGCCGATGCGACCGGTATCTACCTCTCGGCGTCCTACGTCACAGGCATCAACTTGCCAGAGAACAAGAAGTTTCTTGACGCCGCGAGCAAGAAGTTCGGCGGCGACCTCAAGACGCCGAACGACTTGTCCGTGCCGGAATACGAGGCCGTCTACCTCTACAAGGCCGCAGTCGAGAAGGCCGGCACGACCGATCCGGCCAAGGTGATCGAGGCTCTGCCGGCCGTGTCCTTCACCGGTCCTCGTGGGGCAATCACGATGAACAAGCAGCACCACGCCCCGCTCACTATGTATCTTGGACAGGTGCAGAGCGATGGCACGGTCAAAGTCGCAGCGACTTTCAAGGACGTCGACCCGGGGGATCAGTGCCCCAACTTGAAGTGAGGGCGAGGGGGAAGCCGCCGAGCCGCTTCCCGTTCCGTTGCGGGCCGTGCTGCTTAGTCTCGACATTCTGACCACGGCGGCGATCCTGTTCGTCGTCGCGGTCGGCCTCCTGGCCATTTTCGGCGTGCTTAAGATCATCAATTTCGCCCATGGAGCGTGGCTGACGATCGGCGCGTATTGCGCCGTCGTCGCCGCGAAGCTCGGTTTGAACCCGTGGGCCGGCCTGCCGATCGCCTTTGTCGCGGGGGCGCTGCTCGGCGGTGTGGCGGAGCTCTTGATCATCCGTCCGCTCTACCGACGTCCGCTCGACGCGATCCTCGCGACCTGGGGGCTTGGCATCGTCATCGGTCAACTCATCACCCTGGCGTTCGGCCGTGACGTCCAGCTCATTCCGAGCCTCATGTCGGGGACGGTTAGGGTGCTGTCGGTCGACTATTCGGTGTATCGGCTGTTCATGTTGTTTGCGGCGCTGGCGATCGGCCTCCTCTTCGCCCTGACGCTCGAGGGCACGCGGCTCGGCCTCTCGGCCCGCGCCGTAATTATGAACGAGACGCTGGCGCGCTCGCTGGGCATCGACACCGATCGCGTCCGACTTTGGACCTTCATGATAGGAGCTGGCCTCGCCGCGCTTGCCGGCGTCCTGCTGACCCCGCTGACGAGCGTCGATCCGAACATGGGAGTGGCGTGGCTCATTGGCGCGTTCATGCTCGTGATGGTCGCGGACACGTCCTACGTTGCGCTGGCTATCGCCTGCCTGGTGTTCGGCGGCGCGCAGGTGCTGGTCAGCACGTTCATCAGCCCGGTGCTCGGCGGGATCTCGGTCGCGGTCTTGGCGGCACTCGTGCTGCGCATCAATCCACGGGGCTTCTCGCGTGCCTGAGGACGCGGCCGTCCTCGCCTCCGGCCCCGCTCGGGCGGGCGCCCCTGAGTGGGGCTGGCCCTCAGCGGGAGCCATCGCTGGCGCGCTGATTGTCTGGTTCGCGCCGCTTGTGCTCGGCGCCTTCGCGGTGAACGTTCTCACCCGGTCGATGCTCTACGCAACCCTCGCCGTTACGGTCGACTTGCTATGGGGGTTTACGGGAATCCTCACGTTCGGACAGGCCGCGTTCTTCGGGGTCGGCGCCTATGCGACCGCGATGACGATGACAAGCCTCGGGTCGACCCCAGTGTGGATGGCGGCGGCGCTCATGCTCGCGATCGTTCTGCCAGTCATTCTTGGCGTCCTGGTCGGCTGGCTCTCCTTCTATCACGGCTCGACGCCGCTCTATGCGTCAGTGATCTCGCTCGTCTTCCCAATCGTCGTCACGCAGCTCGTCTATTCCGGCGGAGCGCTGACCGGATCAAGCAGCGGCCTCGTTGGCTACGACACGCTGCCGCTCGACCTCGAAGGCTTCTTTCGCCTCAGCGGACTCGTCATGGTCGTGGCGACCGTGGCGGCCTGGATCTTCGTCCGCTCGGATGCGGGCAAGCTGCTCGTCGCCGTGCGCGACAACGATCTGCGCTGCGCTTATCTCGGCGTCAGCCCAAAGCGCGTCCAGATCGCTCTGACGGCGGTGCTGGCGGGCGTTGCCGGCGCAGTGGGTTTCCTGTTCGCTCACGCCTCGGGCGTCGTCGCGCCGGAAAACACCGGCTTTCTGTTCGGGACGCAGCTCGTGATCTGGGTCGCCCTCGGAGGCCGTGCGTCGCTGCTCGGTCCAGTTATCGGGACCCTTGCGATCGACTACCTCAGCGCGAGCCTCTCAGGCGACTTGCCATTTCTCTGGCAGCTCGTGCTCGGCGCGGCGTTCGTCATCATTATCATCCTCTTGCCGGACGGGCTTGCCGGTCTCGCGCGTCGGGCCCTCGCCGCCGTGTTTGACGCTCCGAACGAGGCGCGCAGCCCCTCCGTCGCAGTCGCCGCGAACGCCCCGCGCGCCGCACTCGGACAGGCCCCTTTGTTGAGCGTGTCCAGTCTCGCCCGCTCGTTCGGCAGTTTGTCGGTGTTGACCGATATCAATTTCGAGATCCGTCCCGGCGAGTTGGTAAGCATCGTCGGCCCCAACGGCGCCGGCAAGACGACATTGATCCGATGCCTAAGCGACGGCTCTGAGCCGTTCAAAGGAACGGTCGAGATCGCAGGCAGGCCGATTATGGGACTGACACCAGACCGCATCGTAGTGCTCGGGGTCGGCCGCAAGTTCCAAGTTGCGAGCATTTTCGAGAGCCTCACCGTCGCCGAGTGCCTGCGGCTCGCGCGTACGACTTCCGAGACGCCAAGCGGAATTCATTCCGCTGCCGCATTGACGCTCCCGGCCTCCAGCGTCGAAATTCTGCGGCTCACCGGCCTCGCCGACCTTATGGCTTCGCCCGCCCGGCTCCTGTCTCATGGCATGAAACAGGCGCTCGAGCTTGCCATGGTGCTTGCGCTAGAGCCGAAGCTCATCCTGCTCGACGAGCCGACCGCTGGTCTCAGCAAGACCGAGCGAGCGACCATCGGAGCGGTGCTCAAGCAGCTCGTCGGAAGTGGATTCGCGATCATACTAGTGGAACACGACCTCGACTTCGTCCGCGGGATCTCATCACGCATCGTGGTTTTGCACCAGGGCCGATTGGTGCTGGACGGCGATGTGGACGAAGTCGTCAATTCGGAGACGGTCAGGACCATCTATGCTGGCGGGGGCGGTGTCTAAAGCAGTGGCTACTGAGGTTTTAAGCCTTAGGGAGGTCGCGAGCGGTTATGGGGCGATCTCAGTGGTCAACTCCGTCACGCTCTCTATCCGCCCGGGCGAGATTGTCGCCGTGCTTGGCAAGAACGGCATGGGCAAGTCCACGCTTCTGAAGACAATCCTCGGCCTCGTCCCTCTCCGCGGCGGCGCCATCTACGTCGGGGGAATCGACTGCGCGAGGCTAACGCCCGCGCGCATGATTGCCTGGGGCCTGAGCTATATCCCGCAAGAGCAAACGCTTTTCCAAGACTTGACCATCCGCGACAACCTGAGACTTGCCGTGCGCCACGACTCCGAACTTGGTCCAGCGCTGGAACGAGCCTTTGATTATTTTCCATTCCTCAGAGAAAGGCTGAAGCAGCGCGCCGGCACGCTATCGGGCGGGGAGCAGAAGATGCTGATCCTCGCCCGAGCCCTGATGCTCCGCCCACGCCTGCTGCTTGTCGACGAAATCTCGGAGGGCCTGCAGCCTTCCGTTGTCGATCGCATCGGCTTGGTCCTTCGCGAGGAAAGGACGCGAGACGGCACGGCGATGCTAGTCATCGAGCAGAACCTCGACTTTGCCCTGCGCATCGCCGATCGCTGGGCGGTCCTTAAGATGGGCGAGATCGACGACGAAGGTCCAAGCGGGCATGAAGCGCGCGGCCGCGTGCTTCACCACTTGAGTTTGTAGTGGGTGATTTTGCCGGTGATTTTATTTTTTTAAAGAATCTCCGGTGGTAACGGCGAAGTGCTTTGGGATACGTAACGACGCTGCAGATGAGGCAAAACCCGGTCGTGGAGCTTGCCTGCAGTGTCGTCAACGGTTCCTGATCGGCGTGTTCGGCGACTCGCCAATCCTGGCGACGCCCGATCTTGCGGAGAACATCATGGCGACCCATCATGTCATATCGCCGACACCTGAGACGATGGTTTGGGGTTATCTCGACAGCACAACAAAGCCTGTGTTGAAAATCACCTCGGGAGACACCGTCACCCTCTCGTCCTTTCCCGCCGGGGGAAAGGAATGCCTTCCTCCCGATGAAAGTCTTATCTCACCGGGTTATAAGAGGGCGTTGGCGACGTTGGAGCGCGGATCCGGCCCGCATTTCATTACCGGCCCCGTCTATATCAACGACGCCGAGCCCGGCGATGTATTGCAGGTCGATATCCTCGATGTGAAAGTCGACGACGATTGGGGCTTCGTTTCCATCATGCCTCTGTTGGGGACCTTGCCAGAGGAGTTCCTACCCTATGAGACGATCCACCCAACCATAGATCGCGCGCGGAATGTCTGCCGGTTGCCATGGGGCAAGGAAATCCAGCTTGAGCCTTTTTTCGGCATAGTAGCCGTGGCGCCGCCTCCGCGGTGGGCGCGCGTAGGTTCTCCCGTGCCGCGTTCTTTCGGCGGCAACATGGATAACAAGGAGCTACGTCCGGGAACCTCGCTATACCTACCTGTCTACAACAAGGGAGCTCTGTTCTCAGCTGGTGATGGCCACGGGGTCCAAGGGGACGGAGAGGTGTGCATCACTGCTCTCGAAACCGGCGTGAGCGGCACATTTCGTCTCACGGTTCGCAAAGACTTGAAATTCGACTGGCCGTTCGCCGAGAATGAAACACAACTGATGTCGATCGGGCTGGACGAGGATCTCGAAGTCGCCGCCAAACAAGCGGTGCGTGAAATGGTGAAGCATATTTGCTTGCGCACTTCGCTGACCCGGAATCAAGCCTACATGCTGTGCTCGCTGGTTGGAAATCTTCGCATCACGCAGACCGTTGACGGCAATAAAGGCGTTCATATGCTTTTGCCGAAAGCGTGTCTATGAGAGTGTTCTATTTAAAGGTCGGTCCTGTGGGCGAGATATTGAATAATTGCAAGAACGCCGGGATCGATGCGGCCGCCGACGGGGAACACAGTTCGATAACCTTCCCCTGGTGGATACTTTGCTCGGCAGCCACAACGATTCTCAGGCTGTTCACCGACGCTTCCATCGATTGTTCAACCCTGCGTGACGCCGCGGACCATCCTGGTCGTCGACCTGGCTCATGATGCGTCTTTGGTTGACTGCTCCGCGACGAGGCGCCGGGATAAGTTCAAACGTTGGACCGCCCACGACCGCGTTTGCCAAGCTCGATATTGTTAATGTGCGGTGCGTCGCCTTTCTTGAACAGCGGCAGCAGCTCATGTTGGATCGGTAGCGGCGTTCCATGCCAGCATGGTCTTTGTCCAGACGATTGGATTCAGGGGACTGAGGCTCAGCCTCGCGGCCACGTTCGAGACGACCGAGTAACCGCGCAGTCGATAAACCTGCCCAAGACCCGCCATCGCAGATATACGGTAGGAAACGCGCCATCCACTTTGTGTTGAAACCTCGAATTCGGCGGCGCTCCCCCGACGCCAGGGCGAACTCCCGATGGCGCCTCTCGGTCACATTGCCGCCGATCGCCACCCAGAGGCAAGCCGACATGGCGTCGCGAGGCAAGCTCTGCTTGTGCGTCAGGATATTTTTGAATCCTGCCGCTTAAGCTCCGCAGCAAGCTCAGGCCGAAGCATTCTTGTGCAAAGGAAGGATCTCTCGATGTCTTCAGATTTGGCGTATAAATCGCTCACGACTATCTCCGACCTCATTCGTCGGAAGCAGGTGTCGTCAGTCGAGGTCACCAACGCGATTCTGCAACGAATTGCGGAGCTGGACGGACAATATCACTCCTACGCTGCGGTGTTGGCTGAGCGTGCGCTGGATCGGGCGAAGGGCGCCGACGCGGAAAGCGAGCGCGGTTTATGGCGCGGGCCGCTCCATGGCGTTCCGATCGCCGTCAAGGACCTTTGCTACACGACCTTCGCTCCAACTCGCGCTGGCGCCACGATCTTCAAGAGCTTCGTTCCATCCTTCAACGCCACCGTTGTGGAGCGACTTGAGGACGCGGGCGCGATCCTCCTCGGAAAGCTGCAGATGACGGAAGGAGCGTATACTTCGCATCATCCGGACGTGCCGCCGCCCCTCAATCCGTGGAATACAGGCTACTGGGTTGGTTCTTCCTCAACCGGATCCGGCGTCGCGACCTCGCTCGGGCTCTGCTACGGCAGCCTTGGCAGCGACACGGGAGGTTCGATCCGTTTTCCATCCGCCACGTGCGGTCTCACAGGCATTAAGCCGACGTGGGGCCGGGTAAGCCGGTACGGTGTTTTCCCGCTGGCGGAAACTCTGGACCATATCGGTCCGATGACGCGATCTGCCTCAGACGCCGCCGCCATTCTCGGCGTCATCGCTGGCGCCGACAGAAATGACCCGACAACCTATAAGGCGCCCGTCCCAGACTATCTCGAGGCCATCGGCGATGGCATTCGCGGCCTGCGAATCGGCGTCGACAGAGGGTACGCGACGGACGGCGTCGACCAGCAAGTCGTCGCGGCGCTCACGGAAGCGGAGCGGGTGTTAAGAGGCCTTGGCGCCACGATCCGCGAGGTCAAGTTCCCCGCCTACCAGAAGCTTGTCAGTCAGTGGATCGCGATGTGCTCGGTCGAAACCGCGGCTGCTCACATTGACACTTACCCGGAAAGACGATCCGAATATGGACCCGACCTCGCGAAGCTGATCGACCAGGGGATCGCGACAAAGGGAACTGAGGTCGCAAACATTGCGCTCGAACGAATGCGGTTTTCTCGCGAGCTGTCCGAATTGTTCGAGGCGGTCGACGTCTTGCTCATTCCGACGATGCCCGTTCCAACTCCGAGCCTGGAGCTGATGAAGGCTTATGGTGAGGATCCGAACGTGCTACTTGGCATTCTGCGCTTCACGGCGCCGTTTGACTTCAGCGGGAGCCCGACGCTCACGTTGCCAAACGGCCTCGATTCCGCGTGCATGCCGCTCAGCATGCAGCTTGTCGGTCCCCACCTTTCCGAAGACGTGCTCGTCCGCGCCGGCAATGCGTTTCAGGGGGTCACGAACTGGCACCAGCGCCGGCCACCCGTCGCCTGACGCGACCTTCTGGGTTCGGCTCTGGGCCGAACCGGAATGCAGAGCGCAAGCGATATGGCCGCGGCAGGCAAGCAGGGCCTACGAAGAGGCGCTAGAGTATGACAGTATGAGAGGGGCGGACTCAGGTTGGCGCGGATCCTGCTTATCTCGACTGAACGTCGGTGGCGCCGGCCTTGACCCCGAATGCAGTCAGGCGGAAGCGAGTGACAGGGGCGTACGCGTCGTTGAGTGAAAGAGGCGTCGGGCAAGGTTGTGGTTCCGCATGAACGCCAGGCTGTGGCGCTAAGGAGCCAAACATCGCGGCTAAACGGATGGGAGCTTGGACATGATCAATCGCAGACAATTCCTTGGGACCGCCGCGGCGGTCGCCGGCGCAAGCGCTTTGAGCGCGCCAGCTTTCGCGGCCGACCCGATCAAGGTCGGCAGCCTGCACGACCTTTCCGGCGGGCTCGATATTTATGGCAAGCCGATGGTCGACGCTCTCACCTTCGCGATCGAAGAAGCCAATGCTGCAGGCGGATTGCTGAGCCGCCAGCTTCAGCTCATCAACTACGACACCCAGTCGAGCATGCAGCTCTACACCCAGTTCGCCCAGCAGGCGGCGCTTAAAGATAAGGTCGCGGTCGTGCATGGCGGAATCACGTCCGCCTCGCGCGAGGTCATCCGCCCAGTGCTCGACAAGTTCAAGACTCTATATTTTTACAACACGCAATACGAAGGCGGCGTCTGTGATCGCAATCAATTTGATACTGGCGTCACGCCGGCGCAGACAGTCGAGAAGCTCGTGCCGTACGCCATGAAGAAATGGGGTAAGAAAGTCTACGTCATTGCAGCTGACTATAACTATGGCCAAATCACCTCGCAGTGGGTGAAGAAATACACGATCGACAATGGAGGCGAAGTCCTCTCGATCGACTTCTTCCCACTCGACGTGACAAATTTCTCCTCCACCATCTCGAAGATTGAGGCCGCCAAGCCGGATTTCGTCTGGTCAGCTCTGGTCGGCGGCGCTCACATCTCCTTCTACCGCCAGTGGGCTGCGGCTGGAATGAACAAGAGCATCCCGATGGCCTCAACGACATTTGGAGTCGGCAACGAGCAGATCGTGCTCTCCCCCGACGAAGCGAATGGCATGCTCGTCTGCTACAACTATTTCGAGGGTGTCAAAAACCCTGCCAACGTCTCTTTTCTCGACGCATTCCACAAGCGCTTTGGCGCGGACTACCCCAATGTCACCGAGCTCGCCATGGGAACCTACCAAGGTTTCAAGCTTTGGGCCGAGGGCGTGAAGAAGGCCGAGAGCGTGGACCGACTGAAAGTGATAGAGGCCCTCGAAACTGGCATCAGCATCGACGCCCCCTCAGGCAAGGTGACGATTGATCCGCCGACGCATCATTGCATTCTGGACGTCCACATTGCTGAGGTGAAAGACAAGAAGTTTAATCTCCTTGAAGACTTCTCGCAGCAAAGGCCGACGGACACCGCTGCGGTCTGCGACCTAAAAAAGAACCCGAACGACAACCAGCAATATGTGATCAAGTTCTGAGCGCGCTTCCCGGACAGAGCATGCGGGCGCGCTCGTGGATCTCCTAGCGCTGTTAGCGATCCAGGTCGTCTACGCGATTGCCGGCCTCGCGCTCATGAGCGTGGGGCTTGCGATCATTTTCGGAATGATGAAGGTCATCAATCTCGCCCACGGCGAGTTTTTGATGCTTGGCGGGTATGCCGCGATCGAAGCGAACCGCTTCGGCCTTAGCATCTGGATAGCAATGCTGATCGTCGCGCCGGTCGTCGTCGGCGCGATCGGCATCATTGTTGAACGCGCCATTATCCGTTGGCTGTACGGCCGTATGATCGACACGATGCTTGCCACCTGGGGCTTGAGCCTATTTCTCGTCGGCTTAACCACCGCGATCTTCGGCAATACTACCGTGGGCCTCTCGGCGCCGCTTGGCAGCTTCGAAATCGGCCAGTACCGAACAAGCGCCTACACGCTTTTCGTTATCGGCGTCGCGATTGTCGTGCTCGGCGGAGTTCTCGCAATTCTGAGGTTCACGCGGCTCGGATTAATTGCGCGGGGGACGATGCAGAACGCAGATATGGCGGCTGCGCTCGGCGTCAATCCGAGCCGCGTCTATTCCATCACGTTTGGCGCCGGCGCCGCCCTTACCGGTCTCGCCGGGGCCGTCATTGCGCCCGTGTCCGGGGTCTTCCCGACAATCGGCGCCGCCTATGTCGCTAAGTCCTTCATTACGGTGATCGGTGGCGGTGCTTCGATGGTGACCGGCACCACGGCGGCTTCGACACTGTTTGGCGCCGTCAACCAGATCGCGACTTATGTGACGACGCCGGTCTTCGGCGAGGTCGCGCTCCTCGCGGCCGCGATCGTGCTGATCCGCGTACTTCCTCAAGGAATAACTGGCCGGTTCTTCCGAGGAAGCCTTTGACCGCGCGGCCCCTCAACCTTCTTGGGCTTTGCCTAGCCGCCGTTGTTGGGATCGCGGTGCTTGTCCTTACGCCTCAACTATTCGATCTCGACGTCGTCCTCAACATCACCGTCTATATGATCATGGCGGTGCTGGCGCTATCCCTCGCGCTGGTCTGGGGATTCGGGGGAATCCTCTGTTTCGGACAGTCGGCGTTTTTCGGGCTTGGCGCCTACACCTACGCGATGGCGATGTTCAACCTCGGCGAGAGCACCGCGCCGCTCGTTCTCGCCATCTTGGTTCCGGCGGCGTTTGCAGCGTTGCTCGGGTATTTCATGTTTTACGGCCGCATTAGTGATGTCTACCTCGGCGTCATCACGCTGACCGTAACGCTGATCCTGTTCAATTCCATCAATTCAACCGCCGGCCCTGAGTTTCATATCGGCTCCGCGAGGCTCGGCGGGTTTAACGGCATTCCGGGCATTCCCTCGCTAAACGTGCCCTTCTTCAAGGATTGGCAGGTCGATCTCGAAGGTATGTTCTATCTTTCGACCACCTCGCTGATCCTGACGTATTTCGGGCTTAGGGCGCTGCTTGCCAGTCATTTCGGCCGCACAATTGTCGGCATCCGAGAGAACGAACAGCGAGCGCAGCTGCTTGGCTATGATCCGCGCGCCTACAAGCTTGCGACCTTTACGATCGGCGCCGCGCTCGCAGGCTATGCGGGATGCCTGTTCGCGAACTGGGGCTCGTTCGTGAGCCCGACCATTTTTGGCTTGGCGCAATCCGCCCAGATCATCATTTGGGTGATAGTCGGCGGGCGCGGCACGTTGATAGGCCCGATCCTCGGATGTGTTGGCATCCAATGGCTGACCGCCGCCCTGGGCGCGAACGCGCCGAGCGGAACCGGAGGTTGGCAGGCGCTGATTGGCAACGTTCCGTTGATCCTCGGCGCTATCCTGGTCGCCTTCGTCCTCCTCGTGCCCAAGGGTCTTGTGCCGACAATCGGAGACCTCGGGGCTGCGCTCGGAAGGCCGCGGACGGGCCCTGTTGTCGGCCGGCCTCAGGAAGCGCCTCCGAGATGAGCGAGCCGCTGCTCGAAACCCGCGGCCTTGGCATGCGCTTCGGCGGCGTGCACGCAGTCCGGGATGTCAACTTCACGCTCGGCGAGCGCGAGCTCCGTTGCCTGATCGGTCCCAACGGCGCAGGCAAGAGCACTTTCTTCAAGATGCTGACCGGCCAGCTCAAACCGACATCCGGCGCCGTGCTGCTGCGCGGAGAGGATGTGACGGACGCCGAGCCGCACGAAATCGCGAGGCGCGGCGTCGGCATCAAGACGCAGGTGCCAAGCGTCTTTGACGGTCTCACGGTGCGCGAGAATTTTTGGCTCGCTGTCACGCGGATGCATCGCGGCGCGCAGGCGCGCGCTGCGGTCGACGGTATGCTTGAGCGCCTCAGTCTGTCGGCTATTGCTTCGCGCCTGGTTGGCCAGCTCGCGCATGGAGAGCGTCAGTGGGTCGAACTCGGCGTGGTGCTCTCGACAGATCCCGATCTCGTGCTGTTTGACGAGCCGGCGGCGGGCATGACGGACCAGGAGGTGCTGCGCACAGTTGAGCTTGTGCGCGACATCAATAAGACTAAGGCGCTCATCGTAGTTGAGCACGATATGCAGTTCATTCGGATGATCGCCAGCCAGGTTACGGTCTTCAACCAGGGCGCGATTCTGATGGAGGACGACGTCGACGTCATCATGCATAGCCCGATCGTCCGCGACATCTATCTCGGAAAGCAGGCGGCCGCATGATGCTGGAGGTGAGCGACCTCGCCGCGGGTTATGGCCGCATCCCGATCCTGGGCGACGTGAGCTTCGCGGTTGCGCAAGGAGAGTTCATCGGCGTTCTCGGCCACAACGGGATGGGCAAGACAACGCTGCTCCGAACGCTGATGGGCTATGTTCCCGCAACCGCCGGGCGCGTTGTGTTGGAAGGCGCCGACATCACCCGAGCTGAGCCCTATCGGCGGGCGCGGGCCGGGATGGGCTATGTGCCTCAAGGACGCGAGATCTTTCCTGGTCTTACTGTGCGCGACAACTTGCGAATGGGCGCTGTGGGGCGGCCAAAAGACGAAGCCGATGCGATCGAGTCCCTGCTGGAAATCTTCCCTCGGTTGAGGCGATTGATCGATCGCTCTGGCGGAGCGCTTTCGGGCGGCGAGCAGCAATTGCTTGCGATGGCTCGCTGCCTAGTCGGCGGTCCGAAGCTCATCCTGCTGGATGAACCAACAGAGGGCATTCAGCCGTCGATCATCGACGAAATCGTGGAGACGCTTTTAGGCCTTCGTTCGAAAGGGGTGCTGACAATGATCCTCGTCGAGCAGAATCTCGACTTCATCGCGGCGCTGTCCGAGCGAGTCCTGATCATCCAGAAGGGCGCGATCGTGCATTCCGCCAAGCCGGACGAATTGCACGGGCACGGCCTCGTCAACGAATTCATTGGCGTCAGCGAATGACGTCGTCCACATTGAATCCTGATGTCGCCAAGCCAGAGGAAACAGGAGACGGGTCATGAGCGTAAAGCGTCCAACACTCGAACAGATGACGGATATCGTCGAGAGCTTCGGCATGACGATGACGAAGGAGCGCGTCGGCGAGTTCCTGTCGCTCATGCAAGGCAATTTCGCCGCTTATGATCTTGTCGATCAGATGCCGGACGACATCCCGGTCGTCAAATACCCGCGCACCCCCGGATATCGGCCAAGCGCAGAGGAAAATCCGCTCAACGCGTGGTACGTGAAGACCGACATCCAGGGCGCGCCGAAGGGCAAGTTGAAAGGCAAGACGGTCGCGGTGAAGGACAATGTCTGCGTCGCCGGCGTCCCGATGATGAACGGCTCGTCTACGCTCGAGGGCTATATTCCCAATATTGACGCAACCATCGTCACCCGCCTGCTCGACGCCGGCGCGACGATCAAGGGCAAGGCGCATTGCGAATGTTTCTGCCTCTCGGGCGGAAGTCACACCGGCGCGCTGGGCCCCGTCCATAACCCGCACAAGCGCGGCTATTCCGCAGGCGGGTCGTCCTCGGGAAGCGGCGCCTTGGTGGCGGCGGGCGAAGTGGACCTTGCGATCGGAGGCGACCAGGGGGGCTCGATTCGCATGCCTGCCTCGTTCTGCGGCGTCTATGGAATGAAGCCCACCCACGGCCTCGTGCCTTACACGGGCGTCATGCCGATCGAATCCACGATCGACCATACGGGTCCGATTACCGCGACGGTCGCCGACAACGCGCTGATGTTGGAAGTTTTGGCTGGGACGGACGGCCTCGACCCGCGTCAATATGCGCCCAAGGTGGGAGACTATCCGGCGGCGGCCAAGCGCGGCGCGAAGGGGCTCAAGATCGGCGTGGTTAAGGAAGGATTCGGCCACGCCAATAGCGAAAAGGACGTCGACGCCAGCGTGCGCGAGGCGGCCAAGCGCTTCAAGTCGCTGGGCGCCAAGGTCGAGGAGGTATCGATCCCAGAGCATTTGATCGCGCCCGCGGTCTGGACGCCAATCGCCCTCGAAGGGCTTCAGGCCCAGATGATGCTGGGCAACGGAATGGGCTTCAACTGGAAAGGCCTCTACACGGTGAGCCTTCTAGACGCTCACGCCGCCTGGCGGGACAAGGCCGACGATCTCTCCGACAGCCTCAAGATCTCGATGATGGTCGGCCAGTTTTTCCTGACCCACTATCGCGGGCGTTTCTACGCGAAGGCGCAAAATCTGGCGCGCAAGGTTCGCGGCTCTTATGACAAGGCGCTGGACTCCTATGATCTCCTGCTGATGCCGACCCTCCCGGTCAAGGCCACGCCCTTGCCGCCGAAGGACGCGCCGCTCGGACTCTACCTTCAGCGCGCGTTCGAAATGATCGGCAACACCGCGCCTTTCGACGTGACGGGTCATCCCGCGATGACCGTCCCCTGTGGGCTTGGCGGCGGACTGCCCATCGGCGCCATGCTGATCGGCAAGCATTTCGATGAGGAGACGATCTACTCCGCCGCAGGCGCATTCGAAGGAGCCGGGGACTGGAAGACGTTCTGACGCTCTTCCTGGGACGGCGTAGGCGTTCCGTCAGGCGCCCAATCAAAAGTCACTTTCGGTCAAGAATTTGCTTCTTCCGACAGAAAGCCGTCCGAACGTTTGGAATTCTGGCAAGAGATCGTTTGCAAGAAATACGTTTCCGCGTCGGCTGAGACCGAAGTCCTGCAAGATGAATTTTCGGGGACGCTGACGACCGGGAAACTGGGATCCCTCACCATTGCCGAGCTGGACGCCCCCTTCACTTCTGGTCGCGGAAGCCTCGTCACGTCCCGTAATGACGGTCAGGAGGTCTTTATCGTCAGCCTCATCCAAGAGGGCGTGGGCGAGTTGACTCAGTTCGGCCGCTCCGCCCGGGTCGGCCCGGGTGATCTTGTGATCTACAACGCGGGCGCCACATTCGATTACGCGTTGCAGGCCAAAACTCGCTTGGTGAAAATTCTGAGGCGACTTCTTGAGTTGAAACTGGACCGACCCGACGACTTTCTGGGGCTGAAGATCGGCCGCAGCAACCCACTGTCGCCTATCTTAAGCGAACTCCTTGCGCGTTCTCTGAACATTGATCTCTCACCGGAGCTTGGTCCGCGGATTGCAAAAAGATTGTCGAACGAAATCGTGGACTTGGTGGCGTCCATTTGTGATCTTGAACGCGATATTGTGCCGGGCGCGCAAATCTCTGGCCCGCTCGATCGGATCCTGCGGTTCGCGCGTGCGAATCTCGATGACCCGGAACTTGGACCTGAAGAGCTCGCAGCTGCAGGCGCAATGTCTGTGCGAAGCCTAAACCGTCTGTTCAGCGTGCTAGGCGCAACTCCAATGCGCTGGGTGTGGTCGGAACGACTTGAAGCTAGCCGGCTCGCTCTTTTGCAGGGCGAGGTTCGTTCGGTCACAGACGCGGCATTTGCGCATGGCTTCAGCGACCTTGGCCATTTCAGCCGAAGCTTTAAGCGGGCGTTCGGGACGCCGCCCCAAACCCTGCTAAGGAAATGATGTTTGCTCGTCGGGCCGCCGGTGGCTTCCTACGCGGCCCCCGTCTGAGTACGAGATGGCGGCGGACGGCGTGAGCATTGACCTCGCCATCCGGTATGACGGTCTCCCTCGTCCCGTGACGTGTCCTGCCTTCGCTCGAAGCTCACTGATCGCTCGGTACACTTTATTGGTCACTGAGGGCCGCTGCGGCGAACAACCTCGGATTGAGTTGGAGCGATGCGCGATGACACGGACATAGCTAAGAGAAAAGCTCCTCCTCGCTCCGCCGCACATAACGTCATGGGGTACCCGCTCGATCACCGGCAGGATCTGTCCCGCTCACACTCCAAGATCGCCGCCTTCGTCGAGAAGCCGATCGAAGAGCTCGTGACGTGGATCGGCGTGTCTGGCCCACGGTTACACGGTTCAGCCGGGCGATCGGTTACGATAGTTTACGCGATCTGAGGCTCGAGGTTATGAGCAGCATTCGCGTCGGCGCGCGCTATCTCGAGCCTGCAGCGCCGCCGGCAACCGCCTCGGAATTGAACCTGAGTGACGAGCTTGCGCTCATCGAGCCGGCAGGCCCCCTGTGTTATCTCGACGTGCAAGTCGCCGACCAACTGAAGGCGACTTCCGCCGATTGCGACGGTCTGACTCCGGGGGCGCGGTGACGCTGGCCGCGCCACGGCAGGCGATCCATATTTTCGACCGTGAGAGCGGGGCTCGCCTCGGCCTGAGCCGCAATTGATGGAGGACGAACTAAGGGACTGGGTCGGGTGAACGAATTGGAACGACTGACGAAGTCGACGACTGACGGTCGCTCGGCTTCTCGCGCTATTTTTGTGAGCTTCGTCGATGCGGTTTGATCTTGTTCTGCGCAACGGTTGGATGATCGATCCGGCGCAAGGGATCGATCGTGTCGCCGATGTCGGCTTTTCGACGGGAAAGTGGCCGCAATTGCTGATCGCCTCGAGGCGACGGCGCAGCGGTCAAGGATGTATCGGGCCTCATCGTCACCCCGGGCCTGATCGATCTCTATACGCATGTCTACTGGGGAGGCACGTCGCTTGGCGTCGATGCCGAGATGTACTCGCGCAAGAGCGCGGTCACGAGATGCGTCGACACGGGAAGCGCGGGTCCTGGCAATTTCGCGGGGTTCCGCAAGCATGTGATCGAACCTAGACTAGCTCTCGGGTACGCGGCAGTGCGCGCCGGTTCTCCGAGCCCCAGCTTTGACTTAGAAACTTTCGATATTACCGAGCGCCGGCGCGATCCCGTAGCAGAAGGTATCGAGAAGGTCGTCCTCTCGGTCTTTGGCTCGGTCGCCGACGAGCAAGCTCTCGACTTGGCACGTGAAAGAGGCCGGCCCCATCCGGAGGGTCGCGACCGGGCGCCGAGTTCAACAATGTCGGCGATTGCAAACGATGAAAACGTGCATCGACGTTTGGATTTAGACATGCGGGCGGTCACGCCGCTTGCCGGGAGAGACGTTTGACTTCCTGCGTCACGAGCGTTCGGTATGGGCCATCCACCTGCAGCAGGCGTTCAGGCTCGCCGTCTTGCACAATCTTTCCCTTTTGCAGAACGACGATCCGGTCGAAATTCCGCAGCGTCGATAGCCGATGCGCGACAGCAATAACGGTCCGCGCCCGCATGAAGTTGCGAAAGCGCATCGCGGATCGCCTCCTCGGCCTCGATGTCGAGAGCCGAGGTTGCCTCGTCCAACAGAAGAATGGGTGAGTTCTTCAAGAACGCTCGCGCAATCGCGACGCGTTGACGCTGACCGCCGGACAATTGCGCGCCGCGGTCGCCGACGATGGTGTCGAGGCCGGCCGGCAGGTTTTCGATGAACTCGCCGCATCGAGCCGCGACCGCCGCTTCCCAGACCTGCGCGTCGGTCGCTTCCGGACGGCCGTAGCGGATGTTCTCCATCAGCGAACGGTTGAGAAGCGGCGCGTCCTGGGGCACGACCGCGATGGCTTGCCTGAGGCTCTCCTGCGTCGCTCGCGAGATGTCGTGTCCGTCGATCAATATGCGCCCGCGCGGCAAATCGTAAAGTCTCTGCAGCAGAGCAAGGAGGGTGGACTTGCCCCCGCCCGATGGCCCGACCAGACCGACCTTCTGACCGGGCTCGACGGCCAGAGCGAACTCGTCGAACACCTGCCGATCCCCGGGATAGGCGAAGCTGATCCGCTCGAAAACGATGCGGACCCCGCCCTTCGGTGCGAGCGCGGCCGCTTGCGGATGATCCGTTAGTTCGTGCGGCGACAGCAGCGTGACGAGCGCCTCCGAAAGACGGGCGAAGTGTTGCGTAACGTCGACCAGCGCGACAGCGAAATCGCGCGTCGCGCTGGGGACCGATATGCCCAGCGTGCAGACCAGGACGACGTCGCCAACGGTTGCCTCATAGCGTTGCCAGAGACGGATCGCCCAGGCCAGCAAACCGAGAATCAAAATGACGGTAACGAGGGCATGAGTGAGCCTCAGCTTCTCGAGATAAAGCAGGCTGCCGGCGGCGAGCATTCAGCTCCTGCGCCACGGTCACGTCGAAGCGATGATGTTCACGCAAGAGACCGCCGAACGCTTTCACCAGCGAGATATTGCCGATGACGTCCACCATTTCGCCATCGACTGCAGCGGCTTTGTCCGCGAAATCATGGTGCAACGGTTTGCCAGCGGCCGCGATGCGGAAAATTGCGACGATCATGCCGCAGGAGACCACAGCAAGTAGGCCAGCCATCCATCCGTTGACCATGGCGAGAAATCCAATCGCGCCGATGGTCGCCAGGCACGGAGGCGCGACGTTCCAGACAAACATGTTCTCGATGGTGAAGACGGCGTTCGACGTCGCGGTAACTCGGCTCGTCAGCATGCCGGGCATCCGCTTGGCGAAGTAGCCCGTCGCGTGGCCGGTCAAATGCCTGAATAGATCGGCGCGGATGTCGCCGGTGACGCGTACAAATGTGTAGCTGCCGATGAGTCCCGCCACACGCCAGAATACGTTGTCCGCCGCAATGAAGAACAACAAGACGCAAAAGGCGAACCACGGACTTTCGTTCTTCGATGGCGCCGACAGTGCGTCGACCAGCTTCTTGACGCCGTATTGCGTACTGACCGAACATCCCACCGCCGTAAGCACGGCAAGGGTGATCGCTGCATGAGGCGCCGCGCGCGCCCGGACATAGCGGCCCAGAAACGCGAGCGTTCGATGTCCATATTTGGTTAGGTCGTCGCCTGCGGTCATCTGGAAACAAATGTTTGGGCAAAAATGGGTCAAAGTTTGGCGAAGCACCCCGCTATCCAAAGTCTCACATCCACGCCACACTCGCAAAAAGGATTTATCGCGGGAACTTGTTCCGTCATAAAGCGTTTGTGATCGTTTAGCGCGCATGTGCCAACTCCTAAAACCAACGTTCATCACAGAGGCGCCGCTGTTGCGCCGGCTGGAGGAAGATTTGCGAATTGCTCAGGTATCGCCACTAACTGAAGCCGTTCCGCCAAAGCTTTATGGCGGAACCGAACGGGTAATCTCATGGCTGACCGAGGAGCTTGTCGCGCTCGGGCACGAGGTTACGTTGTTTGCAAGCGGCGATTCCGTCACGAGCGCCAGGCTTGAGCCGATGTGGCCGACCGCTCTGCGGCTCGACGGCTCGGTGCGTGATCCAAACGCTCTTCATGTGAGCATGATCGAGCACGTCGCCAGGCGAGCGAAGGAATTCGACCTATTGCATTTCCATCTCGACTATTACCCTTTTTCGGTGATGTCTCGGCAGTCGACGCCCTTTCTCTCGACGCTGCACGGCCGTCTCGACTTACCTGAACATGAGCCGGTCTTTTTGACCTTTCCAACAGTTCCTGTCGTGTCGATTTCAAACGCGCAACGGCGGCCCGTGCCAAGCGCACATTGGATCGGCACGGTTCATCACGGAATGCCCGAGGACCTCCTCAAGCCCGTGCCGGCTGACCAGTCCTATCTTGCTTTTCTGGGTCGCATTTCGCCTGAGAAGCGGGTTGATCGCGCGATCCACATCGCCGAGCGCTGCGGACTGCCGCTGAAGATCGCGGCCAAAGTCGACGCGGTCGATCACGATTATTTCGAGGAGATGATCAAGCCGCTTCTCACAAAACCGAATGTCGAATTCATCGGGGAGATCTCCGATGCGCAGAAGTCCGAATTCTTGAGCCGCGCCATCGCCTTGATCGTGCCGATCGACTGGCCGGAGCCTTTCGGACTGGTCATGATCGAAGCCATGGCTTGTGGCGCTCCGGTCATCGCGTTCAATCGCGGCGCCGTTCCGGAATTAATCGAGGACGGCGTGACAGGTTTCGTCGTTGAGGACGAAACGAGCGCGGTCGGGGCCCTTCGTCATCTATCGCGATTGTCACGCACCGCGATCAGGAAGCGCTTTGAGGAGCGCTTCACCGCGCGCCGCATGGCGAAAGACTATTTGGCGGTCTACCGGGATTTGCTCGGCGCCACAGCGCTTCGCCCGAGAATCGCTTCGATCTCCGGATGATGCGTCAGTCCCTCTCTTCTTTCGGGCGGGTTTCCGGCATCGCCAGCGCCACGGCCGCCAGACCCAGCACGCCGAATCCCGCCATCATCAGAAAAGCGGTCTGGCTGTCGAATCGATCGCTAATATAACCAGCAAGGGTGGTGCTGATCGACGCGCCGACGCCGACCGCGCAGCCGACAGCGCCTTGCGCCAGATTGAAATGGCCGGTCTTGCCCGCAACGTCAGCGATGGTCAGAGGAACCAATACCGCGAGCGCCGCGCCTGACACGCCATCGAGAAGTTGCGCCGCCATCAGCAGATAGGGATTGACTAGGAACGCAAATAACAGGCCGCGTACCGCCAAGGCGGCGAAGCAAAGCACAAGCAATGGGTGCCGTCCCCATAGCTCGGCTTTGCGCCCGACCCACGGTGAAAGCACAGCGACGATAAGCTGAGGCGCGACAATCGAGGTGGCGACGAGGATGGTGGCGAACTTGCTCGAGCGCAAGGTCATTATGCTCGCCGCCAACGGCAGCATGGCGGCGTTGGCCAGTTGGAACAGGGCGATACAACCGGCGAAGATCAGGAGGGGACGGATCTCAAATAGGCTAAGCAGACCGGCTATGGCGTTCGCTTGCCCGGATTTTGCGATGCCGCCATGCGCCCTCGCAGGATCGATTTCGTGCGTTCGTATTTGAAAGAGGGCGAACAGCGCCGGCGCGGTCGTGCTCGCGGCGAGGATGAAGGCAGCGCGGTCTGAAATGTAATATGCAGAGGCGCCCATGCCCGCCGCGGCGAGGCCTGAGCCGATTGAAGCGAAAGCCGCGTTGCGGCCAAGGCGCGCACTGATTCCTTTACTCCCAACCAGGCCGAGGCTGATCGCCGCAATCGCAGGCCCGAGCACACAACTCGCGCCTGCCTGCAAAATCCTAGAAGAGAAGACGATGACAAAAATCGGAGACATCGCGAGCGCAAACGCGCTGAGTCCAACAGCGGCGACGGCCGCCGCCGCCACCCAGCGCTCCGAGCGCGCCGCGTCGACAATCGCGCCACCGGGAATCTGACCGACCAAGCCGACGACAGCGCCGGCCGTCAAGACAAGACCGATATCGGTCTGGGTCCATTTTTCAGTGGTCAGATAGACGGATACGAAGGCGCCAAATCCGGTCTGCACGTCCGCCAAAAAAAAGACGAACCAGTCGAGGGCCTGGCGGCTCGTAAGGGACGGAACAGGAGAGCCCGTCGGTTGGCGATTGCCCGGCGGAGGCGCGGTCGACGGTCCGACGGTGTCGCCACGCGATTTCCTTCTCGGCAGTCCGGCTCCTAAGAAATCGGACATGCGTTCTCTGGAGCATCAGTCCGAAAGATGATCATGCGTCGAAAAGAGCGATCGAACGCAGCTTCTTTAAGGCTTCATTGAGGCTTTGCGTCGGGGCCGCCGATCATGACCACCGGTTCGGCCACCTTATAAACTGGCGCGACCCGCAATTGATCCTTCGTCAGATTCACGACGACAGAACCAGCCTTCTTGGGGTCGAAATGCAACGACCGCCAGTCGACGGCGATCTTGCGAGAACCGACTCCCAAAAAGCCGCCAAAATCGATGATAGCGGCTCTGATCTGGCCGCTGCGATCGACGATGATGTCAGTGATGCGCCCCATGTCATCGCCGGCCGAGCTCAGCGCCTCGATGCCGAGAACGCTCTCAAGCTGCTCTCCGTCGACGACCGTTGCGGGAACGCTTGTCTTCTCCTCCTTGGTCTTATCGTCGTTCTGCGGGGAGGGCACGGCGGCGCTCGGCTGCGACGACGAGGCTGCGTTCGGTTGCGTGGACGGCGGGGCGGGGGCCGGCGGCGGCGAGGGCGCCACCTGAGCCAAGCGCCAAGATGGCGATTCAGGATTGTGCGTCGCGGCTATCGTCGGGTATTGCGTTGCGAGCAATGCAAGAGCAACGAGGACAGCCGGCTCCTCCTTCGCACGGCGCCAGCCGCAAAGGCAGTACCGCGCCGAGGCGACAAACGTAGGCATGGCCTTGCCTCCTCCCGTTGATCCACGCGGTGATGACGGACAAGCTTCGGCGACGCCAACTCCGGGCCCGCTGCTTTGGTCGACCTCTCCTCAATCTTCTGATCGTGTAATGTCAATATTGGGGCCTAGAAGAATGGACGCCATCACACTGGTCCTTCGGTCCGTGGAGGCACACTTTCCGCCCCGGAGGGGACCCTTCGCAAATCGCGCAATGCTCACCTTAAGGCTCTCACATGAATGGACGTTTCAACGGCAAGATTGCGATTGTCACGGGAGCGGCTTCGGGCATCGGTCGCGCCGTCGCCGACCGCTTCTTCGAAGAGGGAGCGTCGGTCTTTGCGGTTGATCGCAATGCGGAGACCCTGGCGACGCTGCCGGTCGCCGGGGAGCGCTGGCAGCCGCATCTCTGCGACGTCGCGGCGAAAGGAGCGTCAGCGCCCCTCATCGAAGCTTGCGTGACGAGGTTCGGCGGTCTCGATGTGCTTGCCAACATTGCAGGCGTCGGCAATTCAAAGTCGGCCCACGACACCTCAGACGAGGACTTCGAATATTGGATCAACGCCAATCTCTCGAGCACATTCCGGCCATGTCGGGACGCCTTGCCGGAGTTGCGCAAGCGGCGCGGCGCTATCCTCAACATGGCGTCAGGCTTGGCGATCGTCGGCATGGCGAAGCAAGCTGCCTACACGTTCGCCAAGGCCGGGGTCGCCGGGCTCACTCGCCAGATGGCGGCCGAGTACGGGCCAGAAGGCATCCGAGTGAACGCGGTCGCGCCCGGGCTCATCGAGACGCCCGCGACGGCCGACCGGCTCGCCAACGACGCCGAGTATCGCAGCAGCAAGATCGGCTCCATGCCGCTCATGCGGGCCGGCCAGCGGAGGTCGCCGGGGCTGCGGCGTTTCTCTGTAGCGACGATGCAAGCTTCGTGACCGGCCACATCCTATTGGTCGATGGAGGCCTGACGTCGACCCGAGTGCGGCTCAGCTGAAAGCCCGGGTCTCGTCCCCATCGAGGGGTCTCGCTTATGGAATTTGCCTGATCGATCCTCCTGCCAAATAACCGCGAGCTGGCGGCCCCGCCATTCCCGAGTCCGTTTTTCGAGCCTGCGCCACAAGTTTACGCAACTCAATTCTTTCCGGACCTTAAGTGCGCTTTCGCGCGACTTTTTTCCTCGACCTAACCAATCGCGGCGATCTTATCATCAACTCATTCCTCGGCTCCGGATCGATCCTCATCGCCGCCGAAGTCACCGGCCGAGTCTGTCGCGGGGTCGAGTTCGACCCGCTGGATCTCGCGTCCTCGCCCGAAGCTCGTCATCGGCGGCGCAAAGGTCTCGATCGCCGCGGCGGTGATCGGTCCTATCCCCGGCATGGTCCGAAGACCCTTAGCCGTCTCATCGTCCTTGGAGGATCGCCGCAATCTCTTTTCGAGTTCCGCCATTTCGGCATCAAGGCGGGCAATGTGATCGAGGTATCGCTGGCCCAGCTCGCGCACGAGCGGATGGAGGAAGGCCGTGTCTCGCATCGCAGTCGCCAGCACTTTCACCTTGGCAAGCCAGTGGGCGGCGATAATTCCATGCTCCACCAGATGGCCACGCAGTGCGTTGACCAACTGGGTTCGCTGCGGCACCAAAAGGTCGCGGGTCCGAAAGGTCATGGATCGCGCTTGCTGCTCTTCCGTCTTCAACGCCACAAAGCGCATCGTTGGCCTTGAGGCCGCCTCGGCGATCGCCTCAGCGTCGGCGGCGTTGTTCTTCTGGCGGGCTCAAACGGCTTGACGTAAATCGGTGGAACCAGCCGCACGTCGCGCCCGAGACCGCTGATGGCCCGTCCCCAATCGTGCGCCGTCGCGCATGCTTCCATCGCCACGACGGCCGGCAGCTGCTTAGCCAGGGAGCCGAGCAACTGCGCCCGCGACACCTTCTTGCGCAATACCGCCGGCCGTCCTTCGCCGCCGCCTGGGACTTGGAAGACTCGCTTTGCCAAGTCGATCCCAATGATCGTAGCCTTCTCCATGGATCCCTTCTCCGCTTGTGACTGGTCATGCAACATCGCCAGCCTGCGCACTTCAATGCCGTCCGGCATCCACCCCATCAAAAATCGACTTTCTGTGAAGTGGACCCAAATCCAAAAAACTGGATCCGCAGAGTTGCATTGGGAAGATTGCGGTCCTAGGCCTAGCGGGATGCGGGATAGGAGCAATCCTTGCGTGCCTTCGCGCCGACGAACTCACGGCGATTATCGTTTTAGCTTGTGCGGCCGTGATGCTTCCCGTGATTGTTTTGAGGAAATGACCGTGAGCCAAGACAGGACAAGTCTGACATCGCCTCGCGGATCATGGCGGCCATGGTCAAACTGCCGCCGGAACCGCATAAAGCAGCGCCCAAGCCACAAACGACAAAGGGGGAGGCGCAACGGCGTCGTCGCCAAAGGGAGCGGCAGACGCCTAGCCATCAAGCCACTTGCGGCGATTAGGCGATCGGCTGCGCGTTAGGCCGTCGATATTGCAGGCGCTTACCTTTCGCGCCTGCGACGATCTTGGCCACGCGCTCCTTCCCGGCCGCTGGCGTAGCCCTTGAGATAGACATCCTCGCACTTGAGCGATCGCCACAGCCGCTCGATGAACACATTGTCCATCCAGCTTCCGCGGCCATCCATGGAGATCGCGACGCCCGCTTCGGCGAGCGCGCCGGTGAAGGCGGCCGAGGTGAACTGCGAGCCCTGATCGGTGTTGAAAATCTCCGGCCTGCCGAACTCGCCAGCGCCTCCTCGAGCGCCGCCAGACAGAACGAAACGTCCATCGTGTTCGACAGCCGCCACCCGAGCACCGCGATGCCCAGTCGATGATCGCCACCAGATAGAGAAAGCCGCGCCCGATCGGAATGTAGGTGATGTCGGCCGCCCACACGTGGTTCGCCCGCTCGATCGTCAGATTGCGCAGGAGATAGGGATAGATCCTGTGGCCGGGCGCCGGTTTGCTCGTCCTCGGCTTCGGTCCGAGCGCCGCGATCCCCATCAGGCGCATCAGCCGCTGCACGCGTTTGCGGTTCACGAACTCGCCCTCGGCGCGCAGCATCACGGTCATGCGACGCGAGCCGAGGAAGGGCCAGGCGGTGAACAGTTCGTCGATCCGGCGCATCAACGCAGCGTCGTTGTCGTTGGCCGGCTTCACCGGCCGATAGACGCCCGAGCGCGCGACCCCAAGAAGCGTGCATTGCCGCCTCAGCGACAGCGCCCTGTCGGCGCGGTCGAGCATCGCTCTTCGATCCGGCGCGCTCATCTTCCGGACCTCCTGGCTAAAAATCGCGCTCCACCGTGAGCTGCCCGATCTTGGTGTGCAGCCGCTCGATCTCCCGCTCATGCTCAGCTTCGCCGTCCCCCGTCACCGGGTCGAAGGCCCCCGCCGCCTGATCCTGAAGCTGCTTCTTCCAGGCGTAAATCTGGTTCGGATGGACCTCGTAGCGCTGAGCAAGGTCGCCGACCGTCGCCATGCTCTTCGTCATCGTTCGCTCCGTATATCAAACGCAGCGGCCGTTCTCCAACTTAACCCCAGGCCCCAAATTCAGGGTCCACTTCAGTAGCGGTGCAGGTGCTTTTCGCCGCAGTGCTGGTAGACCCTCTTCATCCCGCGTTTGAAAATTGAGTAATAGTCTTCAATGGTGTTTGTGTTGATCTTCGCGCCCGTTTCGCGGTCTGTATAGCCCTACTCGCCGCGCGAATGACCAACCGCGTCGTGCTTGGCAAATTCATCTCAGAGCTTGGAATATCGATTAGCTTCGTTGGTCATGACGGGCAACTCGCGGTCAATGTTCTCGCAGATGATCGGGATTATCGTCTCTTTGGTCGCGTCCTCGACATGGAACGAACGTGCAGAACCGCCGCGCTCAACGAGCGTGAACACAGCGTTTTTGTGGCCGAAGCCGCGCTTGAACTGCCCCTTGCACTCATCGCAATAACGCAGGCCGGGACGCGCGCTCTTGGTCGTTAGGGCGGCAATCCGCACTTGGTCCGCGTTCCCGCAACGAGGGCAGACAGGACCGTTCGGCCAAACGAGGGTTTCTAGCGCCTCACGGGCTGCGGTTTCATCGGTGAAGCGAGGGTCTTCAAGGTCGGCGGACATGGTTGGCTCCTAACCACCAACCCATCGTACAGATAGCGCTACTTTTGTCACGGTTATAAGCGCCCAGATTGCACGGGAGACGGCGGGATCGAGGGCGGGGCTGCACACATGAGCGGCCACGCTCAAGGCTCACGCTCGAGAGTCGCGCGCGAGTCGAGTCGACAAGCCCCGAGTCGAATATGAGGCCGGTTTCGGGCTATGGTCGGAAATGGCGATTCGACCGATGAGGAGAGGCGATTCTTTGAGCGTTGCCAATTCCACGATGCTGCCCCGGGCCAACGGCCTGGCCTCGCTCATCGAGGGAGTCATTCTGTCCTGGGGCTGGCGCCGACGTGCAATCGCCTTTATCTCGGGGGCGCTGGGGGCCTTGGCGCTCCCGCCGTTTTCGATATTTGCGCTGATCGCGATTCCGTTGACCATCGCCGTTTGGTTGATCGACGGCGCGCAGGACCGTGCGTCTGGTCGGACGCGTGTCGCTTCGCTCAGCGCCGCGTTCGCGGCCGGCTGGTGGATGGGCTTCGGGTATTTTCTCGCCGGCCTTTGGTGGGTCGGATCGGCGCTTCTGGTCGAGGCCGACAAATTCGCCTGGGCCCTGCCGCTTGCGGTCGTGGCGCTGCCCGCGGCGCTAGCCGTCTTTCTGGGCGCCGGATTCGCGCTCGCGCGCCTCCTATGGTCACCGGGACCTTTGCGGATTTTCGCCCTCGCGTTTGGGCTAGGGATGGCGGAATGGGCGCGCGGCCTCCTGTTTACCGGCTTTCCCTGGAACGACCTCGGCATGGCGCTTGGCGTCAATCTCGTGCTTGCGCAGACCGCTTCGCTCATCGGCCTGCATGGGCTCACCTTCCTGACAATCGCAATCTTCGCCGCCCCGGCGACGCTCCGGCGGGTGAGCGACAGCCGGCTCGATCCGGCGCCGACGATTGTCGCGGTTCTCGCGCTGGTCCTTATGGCCGCCTTTGGCGAGTTCCGGCTCATGGCGCCGGCCAGCGCGACCATTCCGGGCGTGAAACTGCGACTCATCCAGCCCAATGTCGCCCAGGACGACGCCTCTTTTGGGCCCGAGAACAAGCATGCGATCCTGCGCCGCTATTTCGACTTGTCGGAGCGCGCGACCTCGCCCGATCGCTCCGGGATTCACAACGTCACCCATCTGATCTGGCCCGAATCGGCGTTCCCGTTCATTCTATCGCGCGACCCGCTGGCGCTTTCCGAGATCGTTGACTTTCTCGGGGACGGCGCGACGCTCATCACCGGCGCGGCGCGGCGCGAGGACGGAGACGCGCCGCCGCGCTACTTCAACTCGATCGAAATTGTCGGCCGGAACGGACTGTCGGCGCAGCGCTATGACAAGCAGCATCTGGTGCCGTTCGGCGAATATGTGCCTTTCGCGAGCCTGCTGGAGCGGGCGCATATCGGGCAGATGGTCAACATTCCCGGTGGGTTTGAGCCCGGCTCGGGCCGTCGCATCCTTCATATTCCGGGCTTGCCGGACGCGATGCCGCTCATCTGCTACGAGGCGATCTTTCCGATCGAACTTGGCGATCTCGTGTCCGGCGCCGAACGGCCAGGATGGCTCCTGAATGTCACCGATGACGCGTGGTTCGGCCTAACGCCCGGGCCCTATCAACATTTTGCGCAGGCCCGGTTGCGGGCGATCGAACTTGGGCTTCCATTGATTCGCGACGCGAATACAGGAATTTCGGCGGTTTTGGACGGCTTCGGCCGTGAAACCGCGGTCGCTCCACTCGGCGCGGAAGGCGTCGTTGACGCCGAATTGCCCGTTTCGCTCGCGCCAACGTTGCAGTCACGCTTGGGATCGGTTGGCGCAATGCTGATCGGATTGGCCTTTCTGGCGGCCGCTCTCACGGGAAAGGGGCGGGTGTAAACGAAGACCGCCGATTGCAAAACTACGCCCTTGCGCGTTATCCGAGTGTCAGCTATCTCATTCCCTTAGGTCAATGATTCCTCGCGCAGGCCGCTGCGATGGCTATGGGGCATGAACTCAAAATGATGTCCAAAATGTCCAACATAGTCGATGTCTATGTCGGCGCGCGATTGCGAATGCGGCGGACGATGCTCGGCATAAGTCAGAGCAGACTGGGCGAGCTTCTCGGCGTGACGTTCCAGCAAATCCAGAAGTATGAAAAAGGCTCCAACCGCATCAGCGCAAGTCGTCTGCAGCATACCGCGCGCGTGCTCGAAGTCTCGCCGGGGTATTTCTTCGAAGGCGCGCCGGCGGATTCGGCGGGACCAGGTTTCGCTGAAAAGTCATCGCAATCCTACGTCGTCGATTTCCTTGCCTCGACGGAAGGCCTTCAGCTCAATCGCGCGTTTCTGCGGATTCGCGACCCCAAAGTGCGACGGCGCATCGTTGATCTTGTTATTGCGTTGGCGTCACCACAAGACGAGGCAGTCGAAGACTCGCCCGTTCGATAAATCGAACAAACTGGCCAAAACGGCTTGACGGACCGAACGGCCGCTGTCAAAAGCAGCGTCGCGCGGCTGGGGCGACCTGTAGGCCGCAAAGTTCGTGGCGACAAACGCCGGTAGGAGATGGTCCATATGGCTCGTCAAAATTACGAGTTCACAAGTGAATCCGTGTCTGAGGGACATCCAGACAAGGTTTGCGACCGCATTTCCGATGAGATTGTCGATCTGTTCTTTCGTGAAGGCTCAAAAACTGGCCTCGATCCCTACCAAATTCGCGTCGCCTGCGAGACTTCTCGCCACAACCAATCGGGTTATAATTGCCGGCGAGGTTCGCGGACCGAAGATCTCTGACCAACAGATGGAAGCAACGGTCCGCAATGCGATCAAGGACATCGGATACGAGCAGAACGGCTTTCATTGGCAGAACGCCAAGGTCGAGGTGCTATTGCACGCCCAGTCAGCGGACATCGCGCAAGGCGTAGACGCTGGCGGAAATAAGGACGAGGGGGCAGGCGATCAGGGAATTATGTTCGGTTACGCCTGCCGTGAGACGCCGGAATTGATGCCAGCGCCGCTGTATTACTCCCATGAGATCCTGAGAAGGATCTCAAAGGCCCGGCACTCTGGCGCAGAGAAGACCTTAGGACCGGATGCCAAGAGCCAAGTGACAGTCCGTTATCAAAATGGCAAACCGGTCGAGGCGACCCAGATCGTCGTGTCCCACCAACATTTGATCGAGTCGCTCACATCCGAGGACGTCGCCGACCTCGTGCGTCCGTACGTGAAGGCAGCGCTCCCCGAGGGGTGGATCACCCCGAAAACGATTTGGCACGTCAATCCGACCGGAAAATTCTTCATCGGCGGTCCCGATGGCGATTGCGGCCTAACGGGCCGAAAAATCATCGTTGACACTTACGGCGGCGCGGCTCCGCACGGGGGCGGCGCGTTTTCCGGTAAGGATCCTACCAAAGTCGATCGCTCGGCGGCCTATGCGGCGCGATATCTGGCCAAGAACGTAGTCGCGGCCGGCTTGGCCGATCGTTGCACCATCCAGCTTTCGTATGCCATTGGGGTGGCGCGCCCGCTATCGATCTATGCAAATCTGCATGAGACGGGTCGCATCGACGAGGGTAAGCTCGAGATTGCGCTGATGGACGCCATGAACCTAAGTCCGCGGGGCATTCGCGAGCATCTCAACTTGAATCGTCCAATCTTCGCGCGGACATCGTCCTATGGCCATTTCGGCCGCGCGCCGGAGGCCGACGGCGGGTTCTCTTGGGAAAAGACTGATCTCGCGGATACGCTGGGCGCTCTCGCCTAATTGGTGCTTCCCCGGTTGTGTCCAATGACAGCCGTCGACGGACGCGAAGACTCTCCGCTGGCTCGTGGCTTCTGCGGACGCGGCCGCGGCAAGGTTCTTCGCGCGGGCCAGAAACGTCTCCTCGCCGAGACGTTGCCGCTGTTCTCACTCGCGCCGGAGAGCTTGGCCGCGGGGCGCGCGTTCGTCCCGGCGCCTCGGGAGGTGTGGCTGGAAATTGGATTTGGCGCCGGCGAATTCCTTATTGAGCAGGCGAAAGCCAATCCAGATGTCGGGCTTGTCGGTTGCGAGCCGTTTCTCAATGGGGTGGTCGCGGCGCTTGCGGGGCTCAAGCGCGACGAGATTTCCAATGTGCTCTTGCGGCGCGGCGATGCTCAAGCGGTGATCAAAGCTGTTCCGGGCGCCTTCTTTTCACGCGTATTTATGCTTTATCCGGACCCGTGGCCAAAACGGCGCCACCACAAGCGGCGTGTTGTCTCCGTTGGCTTCATCGCGGCGCTGGCGCGCGTCATGCGCAGCGGTGCCGAGTTTCGCTTCGCCACGGACATCGACGACTATGCCGGTTGGACGCTTTCTCGCTTTCTCGCTTCTCCGCACTTCCGCTGGACTGCTGCCCGAGCCGATGATTGGCGCCAGCCTTGGCCCGGATGGCATCCAACGCGGTATGAGGCGAAGGCGCGTTTCGATAGCCGGAGGTCCGTTTACCTTACTTTCGTGCGTCTGTGAGAAGAAGGCGGATCCTCTTTTCAAGGAGAATCACGTAAGCCGACCGCCGGATCGAAGAGGTTCTTGATGTCCGAACGCCTTGATCGCCGCACGTTGCTTAAGGCTGCGGCCGCGTCCGCTGCCGCGCTGAAATCCGCTCGCGGAAGTGTTGGGCGCCCAGGTGGATGGACTCCAGTTCGATGCGCCAGTCCCGTTCTCGTATGATCTCTTTAAGTCACAGGCGCGCGACCGCGCCCATGCGCCTTACGTTCCGCCGCCTCGTCCCGCGCAAGAGGTGCTACAAAGGATCAACTACGAGGAGTGGGGGAAGATCCACTACCGCGACGACTATGCGTTGTTCGCCAATGGACCCGGCCGGTTTCCGGTTACATTTTTCCACCTTGGCCTGTTTTTCCAGAAGGCAGTCAGGATGCATGTCATCGACGCCGGCAACTCTCGCCAGATCGTTTACGACCAGTCCTACTTCGACATGCCGGCGGATTCCCCAGCCCGCGACCTGCCGAAGGGCGCTGGTTTTGCAGGTTTGCGCGTCCAAGAAGCGCGGGCCGGAAACCTCGACTGGCGCAAGAACGACTGGGTGGCCTTTCTCGGCGCTGCCTATTTCCGCTCAATCGGCGAGCTCGGACAATACGGTCTATCATCACGCGGCGTCGCGATAGACGTTGCGGTTGCCGATCGGCCGGAAGAGTTTCCCGACTTCACCGACTTCTATATCGAGCCTGGCGTTGGAGACACGATCACTCTCTATGCGTTAATGGAGGGTCCTTCTGTTGTCGGCGCGTTCAAATTCCTGATGACCCGCGGCAAGGGCGTGGTCATGGACATCCAGACAACCATGTTAACCCGCGCAGAGGTGTCGCGCTTCGGCATCGCACCGCTCACTTCCATGTATTGGTACTCCGAAACCAAGAAGGAGACCGCGATCGACTGGCGCCCAGAGGTCCACGATTCGGACGGTCTCGCGATGTGGTCGGGCAACGGCGAGCGGCTGTGGCGGCCGCTCAACAATCCACCGCGCATCACGGTTTCCGCGTTCGTCGATAACAATCCGCGCGGCTTTGGTCTCCTTCAGCGGGACCGGGTGTTCGATCACTACTTGGATGGCGTCTTTTACGACAAGCGTCCGAGCCTGTGGGTCGAACCGTTGCCGGGTCCGAGTGGCGAAGGCTGGGGGAAAGGGTCAATCCAGCTCTGCGAGATCCCAACCGACGACGAGATCCACGACAATGTGGTCGCGATGTGGGTGCCAGCCGAACCCGTTCCCTCCGGCGCTGAGCTCAATCTCAACTACCGCCTCCACTGGCTGGCCAACGAACCCTATCCGAGCAAGCTCGCGCCGGTATGGGCGACCCGCCTTGGACGCGGGGGGCAGCCCGGCCTGCCGCGCCCGAAGGGAGTCAGGAAGTTCATGGTCGAGTTCTTGGGCGGACCGCTGCGAGACCTCCCGTTTGGCGCCAAACCAGAACTTGTCGTGTCGGCTTCTCGCGGAAGTTTTGGGCCTTACCAGCTCATCGAAGCCGTTCCTGACGGCGTCCCCGGCCATTGGCGCGCTCAGTTCGACCTTATTGTCGATGGGACGGATCCGGTCGAAATGCGCGCGTTCCTTAAGTCTGGCGGTGAGACCCTGACCGAGACCTGGATGTTTCAATACCATCCATTCTAAGCCTTCCGGGCTGTTTCAGTGGGTTCCGGCGCGTTTCAGAACTATTGCTTTTCCCTGACAAATCAGCGATATGGAGTGTCACGATATCTCATCGTGCCCCATAGCGTTGCAGCGCCGTGGAGCGCCGTTGGAGGGTGAACCAAGTTTTTGGAGGCTGAGGATGCCGAAGCGCGTGGCGCCCCTCAACGCAATGCAGGTCGAACGGATCAAGCCGGGTGAGGAGTTGATAGACGGTGGCGTGCCCGGCTTGCGCGTCATCAGAACGGCCGCGGGCCTGAGTTGGGGGTTAAGTGTCCGTGTGAGGGGAACACGCCGCTGGATTAGGGTCGGCGTCGGGATTGGGCTCGCCGAGGCCCGCAGACGCGGCGAGCGTCTGCGCCAGGACATCGCGGACGGCAAGGACCCGGCTGTAGCGCGCGCAGCAGAAAAGCTGCGACAGAGGGACGTTCTCAAGGGCCTTGGTACGCTGCGGGGCGTCATCAACGCCTATTTTGAGCATCGTCCCGAGCTTCGGAGCACCGCGACCCAGCGCAAGGCGCTCATGCCCGTGTTCAGGGATTGCCTCGACAAGCCGGCGCTCGATCTCACGCCGCCGGTCGCCCAACTCGCCATAGACAAGTGGGCGCGGGCGCGGTCGGCGACACTGGCGAGCCGCGCAGTGACTTACTTTAAGCCGTTGGCAAAATGGGCGTCGCGCCGCGGTTTGATGAACGGGGGTTTCGGCGAGTTAGAGCGGCCGGCGCAGGCAGCAAAAAAACAGCTCGTTTTGTCCCAAGCCGACGTCGGCAAGCTCCTGCGCTCGGTCGGCGGATCGTCCCGCGGTGTCGCCGTTCGGGTGATGCTCCTGACTGGCGCGCGCTGCAACGAGGCGTGCAAGGCAGTTTGGAGCGAGTTCGATCTCGACCGCGGAGTATGGACGCTGTCGGGATGGCGGCGCAAGAATACTAAGCCCGGACGGCTCATGCCCGACCACGTCATGCCTTTGCCCATGGGGCTGATCGCGCTGCTTAGGACAATAGGGCCGGGCGAGCCCGACAAGCTTGCGTTCCCCGGCGCTCGCGGGGCGGTGATTGGCAACTGGTCGAAATGGACGAGGGATATAAAGGCGAGGCTCGGGATCGACGTCACGCCGCACTCATTTAGGCGGACCTTCAAGACCATGCTTGGCGAGGTTGGCGCGCCGCCATATGTCGGTTCAGCCGCATTGGGACACGCGCCCGGCGACGCTACGGCGAGCGCATACGACCAAGCGACCTATTTCGCTGAACGCGTCGAGTACGTCGGGCGCCTCGCCGATCGGCTCGACGTGCTTGAAGCGAGCAATAATGTTGTCCTTCTTCCGAGGCGGGCATGACGCTTCCGACGGCACGCTGGCGAGCGCCCTTGGACCTTTCTGCCACTTCCGCCCTGCTCAGATAGTAGCACTCGGACGATCGGCTGCCTCGAAGGCCAGCAAGTTGCGAAAGTCCAGGAGACAGGGTTGCACTCGCAGAGAAATCGAGATATGTTTTTTTGTCATCCGTGATATGCAGCCCCTGCATATCTATGCGCTATGCGACGGACGACCGGATTTCCGGGCGGCGCCCGCACGGTGAAGCAATCCGAAACCATATCGTCGTGTTGCGACGAATGCTCGGAGCCTGCCAGATGGTAGACTATGAAAAGCGCCGCGCCCTATCGATCGTTGAAGCTGCTCGCACTTGCGGATTAAGCCGATCGACAATTTACCGACTTATTCCGAAAAATAAGCTAGCCACGATTAAGGTTGGCACGCGCCGTCTAGTTCCGGTCGCCGCGATCGATGACCTACTAAAGAGCGCAAATTAACACGGCCGCCCCGGCGTGGGACTGCCGAAATCGCTAACGCGCCATTCAAGAACGATGCGGCTTTAGCATTCTCGCGCGTCCGAGCAAAGGGCGGCCTCCCCGAGGGAGACCCCAATGCATCGAACTAATCCTCAATCGATCGACATTCCACCAGACTTCGAACAGCGCGTGGCCGAGCACAGAAGGCGCGCAATGAACCTTGAGCATCCGTCAGGACTAGAGAGTGTTGAACACTTTATTGAGCGGACGAATTTCATATTCGATCCGCCCATCGAGGTTCGCCTTGATGACCTCGTTTGCCTCAAGCCCCTTGCCTACGCGCGAGAGCGAAAGGAGGCGGCAAAAGACTTGGGACTGAAGGTCAGCGTTCTGGACGCCACGGTCAAAGCCATCCGGCTTATGCGAGCGGGCGCCGACGAGGAATCCGAACCGCCGGGCAATGAGTTCGATCCCCGGCCCGCACAGGAGCAAAATGAAATTGTGTTGGTTAATGGCGCACTAATCCAACCGGAGCTTGTGTCCTGGTTGTGGCGCAACAACCTCCAGCGAGGGTCCCTCAACCTGCTGGTGGGTAAGTCCGCAGCCGGAAAGTCCACGATTGCTCTCAGCTTTAGCGCCACGGTGACATCTGGCGGTGAATGGCCGGATGGGCAGGTCTGTGAGGCCGGTAGTGTGATCTTTTGGAGCGGCGAAGACGATACGCGCACCACGCTACTGCCGCGCTTCATTGCCGCCGGCGGGGATCCCGGAAATATGGAGTTTATCGAGGGCCTGCACGAAGGCGGCCGTACAAGGCCGTTCAATCCTGCCGCCGACATGCCTGCGCTTCGGCGGGCCATCGATAGATTTCATGCCGATAAGCGTGGTGAGGTTCGTTTGATCGTACTAGATCCCATTGCGCTCGCGGTGACAGGCGACAGTCACAAGAACGTCGAAACGCGCATTGGCTTACAGCCGTTCCTCGACCTATGCGCGGCAACCGGCGCGGCGGGGCTCGGCGTGCACCATTTCACCAAGAACACGGCGTGCGGCGATCCTCTTGATCGGGTTAGTGGCTCGCTAGCGTTCGGAGCCCTGCCGAGGGTGGTGTTGGTGGCCGCGCGTGATGAAAGCGCCGCCACGCGCGACCCGCGACGCGCGCTCGTGCGCGCGAAGGTGAGCAACGGTCCAGATTGGGGCGGCTTGGATTATAAGCTGGAGTTGCACCCGCTGGATGGTTGGCCGGGCATCGAGGCCCAGCGCGTTGTGTGGTGCGACCCGATTGAGGGATCCGCGCGGGACATATTGGCGCAATTCGAAGGCAACTCAACCGGTGTGCGCCAACGTGAGGCCGTTACTTTTTTGATCGGGGCACTAAAGGGCGGTCCGCGATTGGCATCGGAACTCATCGCCGAGGCGGCCCATGTGGGCATACCTGAGCGAACCCTCAGATATGCGCTAACACAGCTCGGCGGATCGCCGGAAAGGCATGGCAAAGGCCATGGGCATTTCGTTATCTGGGAGCTTCCGAATGGTGCGCCCTGAAATTCACCGTACGCTCGCCACACGATGCAGTCTGTTGCCGGAGTTGCCGGAGTGTCATGGTAGCTTGACTGGTGCTGACACTCCGGCAACTCCGGCAACACCTTGCTCGTCGCTCAAACCTTGGCGTCAAAGCATTTAGGCCGTGAACTCATAAAGCGTTGCGGGGCTAGCGAACTCGTGCTCTGACAGCGCGGCAAGCCATGCCGCGAGACACCGATGCGAAGCGAGAGAAACTCGAGATATTTTCGGACCAAACCAATGCCGCTATTATGCGGTATCCTGGCCGCGCCTTTCCGGGCGTTCTCGTTCAGGGCGACAGCCTGTATATGCTGTGCCAGCGAGCAGACCTCGCCTGTAAGGAGGTTGGACGAGGCAAGCCGGGCTTCGACGAGCTGAATGATCTTCGTAACGCGCTCTGGTCTGACCTCAATCACTACAAGACTACGCCTCTGGAACACGGCGTAGCGCTGCCCTTCTCTGAACAGCAGGCCCCTTGAAGCGGGCTTTCCACAAATGCCGCGCATGTGATTCAGCATCGGCATGAGCCGATATGACCTGACCGACTTCGAGTGGCGCGTGATCGAGCCGATGCTGCCCGACAAGCCTCGAGGCGTGCCGCGCGTCGATGACCGCCGCGTGGTGAACGGCATCTTCTGGGTGCTTGGGTCCGGCGCACCCTGGCGCGATCTGCCGGAGCGCTATGGTCGCCGCAAGACAAACTGTCGCAGCGAAACTTCAAAAACCATCATAGTGCTCCGGACCTTAATCGGGCGACTAGCGGGGCAGTGAGACCTCGCCTCCGCCTCATCCTCGTCGAGCATCAAGGAGGTCAGCCTCCCGCAACCCCCCTAGCCCCTTCAAAGTGTATCCTACTTAAGCGTCGCAATTGGTCTGCGGGTTGTCCAGCTCGGGCGCTTGCGGTTCATCGCGCGCGGGCGTCGAGGCGACCATCATCAGCTCTTCGAGAAGGTCCAATTGGTGATCGCTCAATTTGCCGAGATTGTATGTCGCAATTCCGTGAGCAATCGCCTCTGGAGGCCGGCCGTGGGTCTGTCCAAAATGGCGTTTGCCGCCCCCACGCGGGCCGCTGTCGGCGCTCTTTCATTCCGCATGATCGAGATTGGCGGCGGGGCTGTGGGCCCGCGCCAGCTCGATTACATCACGGAGTTCTCGCGGTCTTCCGCCCGGATTGCCGCTTCGACCCGGCTGAAAGGGCCTGCCGCGTGGTCGCATTTGTTGAGCCCCACTGTTCTGAATAGCGATCGTCCGCTGTTTCATGGACCTGGCGATGGTGCGTGGCGAGAGGAAATCAAGGTGGGCGCCACACCCGGGCCGCTCTCTGTCCCGTCGGGCGCATTCTCGAGCCGGACCTTCCCTTGAAAAGCCGCCCCGCACCGGGGAGAGTCGCCTGTCCGACCTTCGCCTCACGAGGGCGAAGACAAGGCCAGCAAACCGAGTAGCATCATCGCCGATGTTGACGGCTCGGGAACTCCTCCGATTGGTTGATGGCTGACGAACCCCGCGTCGTCAGCTGGACAAGTCGCCGGTTTCAGCTGCGCTGAATCAAAGACGGCTCCACGAGGCGTCATGTAGCGGATGCCGGTCGAAGGAGCGCTCAATTTCTCGACGTTATTTCCCTCTGTTGTTAACGAGCGTGGCGCTGCCGCTCACGCTCCTGATGGCGGGTGCCGCCGCGGTCCACGCGGAGATCGTCAGTGTACCCACCGTGCCGGGTTCCCTGGACGGCGCCAATGGCGCAAACGGGGTCAATCCAGGCGATAGCGGCCAGCCGGGCGGCGCCGGTGGGTCTGCAACGGCCGACGCCGGTTTTTCCCCGCCGAACAGCGATCCCCTGAATCAAGCCACGGTGACAGGCGGGAACGGCGGCGCGGGCGGATCGGGGGCATTGCCCGGGGATGGTGGCGACGGCGGCGCTGGCGGCGGCGCGACCGCGAGAGCGGCGACAGCGATCGTCTCCGGGGTGCCGAAGCCGACGCGCATTCGTACGGCGGCAATGGCGGCAATGGCGGGGTCGGCATTGGCGGCGGTACGGGCGGCGCGGGCGGTGCCGCGAATTCCTTGGCGCAGACGTCGGTTATCTCAGGGTCTGCCGAAGCCGACGCACATCTTATGGCGGAAATGGCGGGGGGTTCGGCGGCGGCATCGCCGGGAGCACCGAGAACGGGGGCGGCGATGCCTCCAGCATGGCGACGGCGAGCGGCTCGGTTAGCGTGTCGTCGTCCGCCATCTCGGCCGGCGGCTCAGGCGGGGCCATTGTCGCCGGCGCCGCCAGCGCAAGCAGCGCCGCGATCGGCAGCGGCTCAGGCGGCGTGTTGTCGTCTGCGATCGCGACCGGCGGCACGGGCGGCACGGATTCGGATTTTATCGGCGGCGCGGGCGGCCAAGCCAATTCCGCCAGCATGGCGACGTCCAGCGGATCGGGCACCGTGACAGCAACGGCGACCGCGACCGGCGGCTCCGCCGAGGCAGCCCACTTATCTTTCGGCGCCGGTGGCGCGGCCGCCGCCAGCAGCACGGCGACGTCCACCGGTTCCGGCAGCGTTTCACCGTCGGCGACTGCGGTAGGCGGCGCGGGCGCCAGCGGCAAGGGTGGTGACGCCAGCGCCGCGAGTGTGGCGACCTCCACGGGTTCGGCAAGCGTGTCAGCGTCCGCGGGTGCGACCGCGGGCCAGGGCGGCTTCTCCGGCTCAGGGGCTGCCTCCGCCAAGAGCACGGCCCCGCTGGCCACGAAAGCGCTGGCCAACACCGGGCCAATGCCTGGAACCTCGAGCAGACGACGCCCAACCTCCGTTGCCCGTGCGCTGGCGATGATCCGCCGATCGTTCTTAAGGATTTGCGCTTTCACTCCCTCCAACTGCACCGCCAGCATTTCCAGCGACGCGCGAGCCTCAGCAAGCACCCGCCCATCATCCGTGTCGGCCACGATCGCCAGCAGTCGGTCGAGACCCTCGCGGCCGATGGGTGAAACAATGCCGAATTCGGCCAAGTGGGAGCGTAAGGCATTGGAGAGCTGCGTGCGCTGGCGCATCAGGATCAACCGAACCCGATGCAGCATCATGATGCTCTGCTGCTCTACGGTCTTCACGCCCACGAAGCGCATGGTCGGCCGCGTCACCGCTTCGCAGATCGCCTCCGCATCTGCCGCGTCGTTCTTGCCGCGCTTCACGTAGGGCTTCACGTATTGCGCCGGCATCAGCTTCACCTCATGGCCTTGCGTGATAAGCTCGCGGGCCCAATAATGTGACGAAGCGCACGCCTCGATGCCAACCAGGCATCTCGGCAGTTTGGCAAAGAACTCCAGCACCCTGCTTCGGGACAATTTTTGCCGCAGAACCACGTGCCCCGCCGCGTCCACGCCGTGCACCAGAAAAACGGACTTCGCGATATCCAATCCAATCGTCGTGACCTGCTTCATCGTCGCTCTCCTTCCGACTTACCCGCAGATCATGCTGCGAGAGGGGAGGGAGAGCCGTCCACATCATCAGAAGCGGACGAACAGCACGGTTTCATCAGAAGTCGGCTCGCGGGCCAAAAGCGGAAGTTCCTTGCTCGGCGAGAGTTGAGCACCACAGTGTCGAAGTCGCTCCGAAGAGCCTGCGGGTTATCACTGCGCTCAGCCGACGTGGACACGGGTTGCGCATATGGCTACGCTCAGCCCAAAAAGTTGGCGCAGCCTCACCCATGCGGCGGCGAGCGGGAGGAAAGCGGATGGGCCGATGGCGGTTGCGCGCGGCGCTCATCGCAGTCGCAATGGCCGCTCTTGGAGGGGCGGCGGTGCGAGCGGATCAGACGCGCCATTTGAGTTTCGCCTATGACCAGCCGCATTCGACCGGCTACGGCGTCGCGGCGGACCTCTTCAATAGTAAGCTCATGGAGTTGAGCCACGGGTCGATGGCGATCGACCAGTTTCCAGGCGCGCAACTGGGGCAGGAGCCCCAGATGCTGCAAAAGATTCGCACCGGCGACATCGATTTCATGATCAGCTCGACCGCCAACGCGGCGACCGTCGCGCCGGAATCGGGCGTGCTGTCGATCCACTATCTCTTCCGTTCGGAAGATCAGTTGATCAAGGCGATCGGCGACCCACGGCTGGTCGCGGCGGTCAAGGAGATGTTCGACGCGACCGTCAAGGACGGGCACGTGCTGGCGCTTGCCACGCTCGGCCTTCGCGATCTCTACGGCAAGCGGCCGGTGACCTCGGTCAGCGACCTTAAGGGCTTCAAGGTTCGGGTCCAGGCGACGCCGACTGAGGACACGCTGTTCCCCGCTTACGGCGCGCAGACCGTCCACATGCCGTTTGGGAGCGTCTACACCTCGCTGCAGACCGGCGTCGTCGACTTCGCCGAGAATGGCGTCAACGTCTACGACTTCGAACAAGCACTATGAAGTGGCGCCGGTGCTGTCGATGACCGAGCACGAGGCGAACAACAGCGTCATCTGGGTCAGCGATAAACTGTGGTCGTCGCTGACCGACGAACAGAAGGGCTGGGTGCAGGCGGCGGCGGCCGAAGTCGGCGCAAAGCAGCCGGCGGCAGGCGATCGCGCTCGAGCACAAGTCGCTCGCCAAGCTACAAAAGCTCGGCGTCAAAGTCGTCACCAACGTCGACAAGGCGAGCTTCATCAAGATCGCCGAACCGCTGCAGGACAAGCTCGCCAAGGCGCTCGGCCCGCACGCCGAGAAGATCCTGCAAGTCTGCCGCTCGATCCAATAGCGATGGACGGGCGCGCGGACCTCGTCCTCGCCGCCGATCGCCACCTGAAGTGGCCGGCGCTGGACCCGCTCGAGCGCGTACTCATGCAGCTCTGCGGCGTGTGCCTGGTCGGCTTCACGTCGACGACCTTGCTCGACGTCGTCGCGAGGATCGCGGGCCATCCGCTGCTCTGGCCGCAGGAAGTGACGTCGGCCTTCTTCATCTACGGCGTCTTCATCGGCGCCTCGGTCGCGACGCGGCGCAACGATCACCTGCAGCTGCTCGCCTTGACCGAGTCGATGAGCGGCCCGACGCGACGGGCGTTCGAGGTCTTAAATCGCGCCGTCGTCATGGGCGTCGGCGTCTTCCTCGTCGTTTATGGCTGGCAGAATTTCTTGACTGGCTTCGGCAGCTTCCGCATGCCGTCGATGCTGCCGATCGCCTATCTCTACGCGCCCATTCCGCTCTGCGGCGCGCTGGTGGCGCTATTCAGCCTCGAGCAGATCGTCAACGGCCTGCGCCACGGCTTCGAGTCTCCGCCCCCCGCGCCCGCAGCCTAAATCCCGATGCCGAACAGCGCCATCCTTTTGATCATGACGGCGCTCTTTCTCACGCTCGGTTACCTCGGCGTGCCGGTGGCGTTCTCGCTGATGGCGGGGGTTATCGTCGGGCACGATGCTGACGCCGGTCTCGCTGCAGTCGATCGTCGGGCAGGCGTTCAATGGCGTCGATTCTGAAGCCCTGATGGCGATCCCGTTCTTTCTCCTGGTCGGCGAACTGATGACATCGGCGAATGTCGTCGTGCGCATCGCAGAACTGTCGCAGGCGCTGGTCGGCCATATTCGCGGCGGACTGGCTCAAGTGACCACGGTCTTCAGCATGTTCTTTTCCGGCATGTCGGGCTCATCGTCGGCGGACGTTGCGGTGTTGAGCCGGACGATGGCTCGCCCGATGGCGATGGAAGGCTACTCGCCGGCCTTTGTCGCTGCGCTCATCGCCGCCGCCTCGACCATCGCCAATCTGGTGCCGCCGAGCATCATGGCGGTCGTCTATGGCGCGGTCGGCAATGTTTCGATCGCGGGGCTCTTTCTCGCGGGCATTTTGCCGGGCGTCATGATCGGCGCCGGCCTCATGCTGTTCTGCTATTTTTTCGGTCCCGTCGGCTTTCGCCGGCCGCGCTCGAGTTTCCTCAATCTTGTTGCGGCTGCGCGAGCCGCGGCGCTGCCGGGACTGATCCCGGTGATCCTGCTCGGCGGCATCATGACCGGCTGGTTCACGCCGACCGAAGCCGGCGTGGTCGCCGTCGCCTACATTCTCATCGTCGTGATTCCGGCGCTCAATCCGCGCCACATGCGGTCGGTGTGGAGCGACTTCGTGCAAGCCGGATTGATCTACTCGCTGCCGCTGATCACCATTGCTGCGGCGTCCGCGTTCGGTTGGCTGCTCGCCTATCTGCGCGGTCCAATCGTCGTCTCGGGGTGGATCGGCGATATGGCGCACGGCGATCCGCGCGCCATCATGTTTCTCTTGGTTGCGGTGTTCACCATCGTCGGGGACTTCATTGAACCGATCCCGGCGATCATCATTTTCATGCCGGTCGTCAATCAGCTGACCGATCAGGCGTCGATCAACAGCGTGCATATGGGCATCGTGCTCATCATCACGCTGGCCTTCGGCCTGATCACGCCGCCATACGGGCTGTCGCTTCTGATGGCGTCCAAGTTCATCGGGGTTCGCTTCTCGTCAGCTCTGCGGGCGTCGCTGCCGATCTACGTGATCTTCTTCTTAACGATCGCCTTCGCGATCTTTTTCCCGAACGCGGTGCTCTGGTTGCCGAAGACGCTGTTTCCGGAGTCGGTCGGCTGTTTCAAAGCGCCCGACGGTGGGAGATACATCTGCCCGTGACGGGGCTCAATCCCTGCCAGCGGGGGGCGGGGCGAAGAGGTCAAGACGGACCCGTTGCTGCCCTACAAGATCGGCCCCATGAACGGGCGGACAGCGCTATAAAGCGGTCTTCACTCTGAAGGCGAAGGATGCGCCATGAGCGACCGTCGCCGAGCGGCCGGCACATACAGCCGCCAGCTGGAACTATCGATGCGAAACACTCTGATGGCTGTTGCGCTCCTTTCTGCGGCCTCGGCGCACGCCGATCAATCCGTTCTGACTTACCACGGCGCGCTTGACCGCGCCGGGAGATACGCCGTGCCCGGCCTCACTTATGAGCGCGCACGGGACTTGCGCCTCGACGCTCGTTCCACGTCACTTATCAGGGCAAGGTCAATGCGCAGCCGCTGCTTTGGCGTCGGCCGGGATCGAGCGAGGGCGAGCTGATCGTAGCACGAAGGACAACGAAGTTTTCGCGCTCGACGCGCAGAGCGGCGCGCAGATCTGGAAGCGGGCGCTTGGCTCGCCCGTTCAGCGCTCCGCGCTCCCTTGCGGAAATATTTCGCCGCGCGCCCGTGATCGATGAACAGCGCGCGCCGCTCGGGCCACGGAGGCGCAATCGACCGAGCTTGAGGATGCGCGTACTCCTTCGGCGAGGGCCGCCTAGCGAAAGCGGGGCGAGCGGCGATAGTGCGACGATGTGGACGCGTCGATCGTGTCCACTAATCGATAATGGACACTATCGCAGATGTCTGACACCGGGGTGCAAGGCGCGAATGGCGGCGAGCGCCGGCGACGGACGTGGTCGGCTGATCAGAAGCAACGGATCATCGCGGAGAGCTTTGCGCCCGGCGCATCCGTTGCGGAGGTGGCGCGCGGTTATGGCCTGAACGCCAATATTCTGTTCACCTGGCGACGGCGAGAACGGGCCGTCAATGACGTCGGCAAGACAGTGAACATTGTGCCGGTGAGGGTCGTGGAGGCTACGCCGACTGCGACCGCCACAGCTCCGGCCTCGATAGGTCGGATGGAGATCATGCTTGTCGGGGGCGAGCGGATCCTTGTCGGGGCGGACGTCGACGCGACGGCGCTGGCCCGGATCGTCAAGGCGCTCGGGCGGCGATGATTCCGATCCCGAGTGGGGCGCGCGTGTGGCTAGTGACCGGCCACACCGATATGCGCAAAGGATTCGACGGTCTGGCGCTGATCGTCCAAGAAACATTGAGGCGCGATCCGCATTCCGGCCATCTCTTCGTTTTTCGCGGCCGCCGCGAGTCTCTGATCAAGTGTCTTTGGAGCGACGGCCAGGGCTTATGCCTGTTCTCAAAGCGATTGGAGCGCGGGCGATTCCTATGGCCATCGTTGGCTGACGGAACGGTGACGATCTCGACGGCCCAGCTTTCCTATCTGCTGTCGGGCATCGATTGGCGCATGCCGCAAGAGACATGGCCTCCGACGGCGGTCGGATAGGAGAAAAATCGGCTGAAGAAACACAAAAAGGGGCGCCTCAAACGGCCGATTTTGTGATTCCATGTGATTCGTGGACGCCGATCTTTCCTCGCTTCCGGACGACATCGACGCGTTAAAAGCGGCGCTGATTGCGGCGCGGACCGAAGCTGCGGTGGAGAAGGCGTGCGCCGTCGCGGCCGTCGCTGAACTGGCGCAGGGTCGCGCGCTGATCGCGCATCTCAATCTTGAGATCGAAAAGCTGCGGCGCACGATTTACGGACCTCGCTCCGAGCGCACGGCGCGGCTACTCGACCAATTGGAGCTTCAGCTCGAGGAGGCAGAGGCCAACGCGGCGGAAGATGAACTCGCCGCCGAACATACGAAGCCCTCCACCACGCTCAGATCCTTCGCGCGCAAGCGGCCGGCGCGAAAACCGTTCCCGGATCATCTGCCGCGTGCGCGCGTGGTGATCCCAGCGCCGCAGAGCTGCCTTGCTGCGGCTCGGCCAAGCTGTCGAAGCTCGGCGAGGACATCACGGAGACGCTCGAGGTTGTCCCGCGTCAATGGAAGGTGATCCAGACCGTGCGCGAGCGCTTCTCATGCCGCGAATGCGAGACCATCACCCAGCCGCCGGCGCCCTTCCATGTGACGCCGCGAGGGTTCGCTGGCCCCAATCTGCTGGCGATGATCCTGTTCGAGAAGTTTGGTCAACATCAGCCGCTCAATCGCCAGAGCGAGCGCTACGCCCGAGAAGGCGTGGATCTTAGCCTATCGACGCTCGCTGACCAGGTCGGCGCCTGCGCCGCCGCCTTGCGGCCCCTGCACAGGTTGATCGAACGCCACGTTCTGTCGGCTGAGCGCCTACACGGCGATGACACCACCATTCCGATCCTGGCGAAAGGCAAGACCGAAACTGGCCGCGTCTGGACTTACGTCCGCGACGACAGGCCGTTCGGCGGCAAGGACCCGCCGGCGGCGTTGTTCTACGCCTCGCGCGATCGCCGCGGCGAGCATCCTGAGTGTCATCTGACGAACTGGAGCGGCGTCCTCCAGGCCGACGCTTTCAGCGGCTACGCCAGACTTTATCCGCCCGATCGGAAACCGGGCCCGATCGTCGAAGCGCTATGTTGGAGCCACGCCAGACGCAAGTTCTTCGAACTCGCCGACATCGCCGCCAACGCGAGGCGGGGTAAGAACGCCGCGCCGATCTCGCCGATCGCGCTGGAGGCGGTCAAACGCATCGACGCCATCTTCGAGATCGAGCGCGAGATCAACGGCGTCACGGCCGAGGCGCGGCTCGCTGCGCGCCGCTCAAGGAGCGCGGCGCTCGTCGCCGCGCTCGAAGAGTGGACGCGCTCTGAACGCGCCAAGCTCTCCCGGCACAATGCCGTCGCCAAGGCCATCGATTACATGCTCACGCGCTGGCCGCCCTTCGTGCGGTTCCTCGAAGACGGACGCATCTGCTTGACGAACAATGCGGCGGAACGAGCGCTGCGCGGCCTGGCCTTGGGCCGAAAATCATGGCTCTTCGCCGGCTCAGAGCGCGGGGCTGAGCGCGCCGCGATCATGTACACGCTGATTCAGACCGCAAGGCTCAACGACATCGATCCGCAGGCTTGGCTCGCCGACACTCTTTCCAAGATCGCCGACACGCCGCAGACCCGGCTCGGCAAACTCCTACCTTGGAACTGGATGTCCGACCGCCGCTCGCGCGCCGCCGCGTAACCGCGGCCCTCCCCGGAGGGTTACGGATGCGCTTCAGGTGAGCGAAGAGCATCTCGACCTTCTTTCGTTCGCGACATGAGACGGCGTAGGCCCCAGTCTTTGCGATCGCACGGGCCTTGTCGCGAGCGGCTTCATGAACAGAGCGCGCGATTTTGCGCGCGGGCACGTTCGGGCAGCACTGGGGCTTGAGCGCGCAGGCGTGGCAGTCTTGCTTGCGCGCGAAGTAGATCATCGTGCCGTCCTTCGTCAGCCCGTCGCGCTTGGGGAATGAGCGATGATATTTCTTTAGCTCTTTGCCGGCGCGACAGACATAGAGGTTTCCCTCTTGATCGAAGGCGAAGTCGCTGCGGGAGAAGGTTCCGTCCCTGCGCTCAGACTTGTCCATCAGTTTTACATGCGGCTCGATTCCGCGCTCGTCCACCAGCCACAACCATCTCGGCAGAGCCATAACCCGCATCGGCGATCAGGCGCGACGGAGCGACTTCAAACTGTTCGGCCGTGCAACCCGTTCGCCACCCCTTCTCTAATTGGTTGAGGGCAAACGGAATTCTCGTTCGTCACTAAGCCGCCAGTTCGCGAGCCCTCGACCTGGGCGATGACGGTGCTCGGCTTTACCGGACTTGGCTTATCGCGCATCGCGCCAAACTTCGCATGGGCCGCCCAAGCAAGACTTGATCCAGCGTGAAGCGGCAATGTGAGCGCGGGCGCCCCGAGCCCCGCCTGCCAGCGACCTATGCGCCTAGTCGTGGCTGACTATAACCGCTTTCTCGGGGCCAAGCGCATCGATCATGGAGGTCTTGTCGGACGAGATGAAGGAGTGTGTATCTACGGTCGGTTTGATTCAACGCGGTAGCGCTCTATATCACCGTCTGGTGAAGGAGAGTCGGCATGAACGTTGCATTCGTTCGTGAAGAAAGTGCGGAAGCGGCGCAGGAAGTGACCCTGCCAGAGCGGCCGATTTCGACGCATCCCAATCTCGTGACACAATCGGGGTTACGCGCGCTAGAGCGAGCCGTCGCCGACAGCCGAGAGGCGCTGAGGGCGGCGCAGCTAATAGAGGGTGCGAGCGAGCGCCGTCGCGCGCTTGAACTCGCTGCGCGCGACGCGCGCTATTTCTCCGAACGTCTTGCGAGCGCTGCACTTCGGCCGGAACCGACGTCCGTCGAGATCGTCGCATTCGGCCATCGCGTCACGATCATTCGCGACGACGACCGACGTCAAACCTATCAGATTGTTGGCGAGGACGAGGCGGATCCCCACGTCGGCTCGATCTCTTATGTCTCACTGCTCGCGCGTCGTCTGATGGGCAAACGCGTCGGTGATTTCATCGACCTGGATAACCACGAGATACAAATTTTCGCGATCGCTTAGGGAGATGGAGTTCGCCCATCCAATCATTCTCGTCTCTGCCGAATCTGGTGGAAGGCAGTTAGAGAACTGGCAGGAATGGACTTCGCTTCCAAATCCGAGAGCGTGGAGAGCGCACTCGAAATTGCGAGTTCCGTCGCGTTCTGAAGTCGTTCGACGGCTATGATGTCAAAAATCCGGCCACGGCCCTAGCGTCCGCCGTCGCAATCTGGAATCCGCTCGACGCCCGACGCCGGCCTTGGTGGCGCAAGGATGGGCTGATAGTGCAGATGGTGACAAACGCGCTATCTCAGGGGTGTAAAAAACTTAGCCTTTGCGCGCCATGTGGGGTGGCAGTGGTGGCACCTTTATATAGTTAATCATTTATTTGTGTATTTAATATATCAAGAAGATTGGAAATAGCTGCCACCTCTGCCACCGCTGCCACCCCATTTCGCCCCGGGTCGAGGGACCCCAATCGGCCCACTCAATGGGACTTTCTGGCGAGCCAGCTCACACAGCCAGGAATAGTGCCTAGTTCCGCCATGGTCCTAGAGCGGAATCCGATCAGTCTGCATCGTAGCCCAGTGAAGAAGTTGCGGCATTCGTTGTGGCTGAAGAGGTCGATGAGTTCGCCAATGGCGATCCAGAGACCCTCGACGGTTCGCTCAGCCGCTTTACGCAGGAGCGCCTTGAGCTTGGCGAAGGCGTTCTCGATGGGATTGAAGTGGGGACTGTAGGGCGGGAGGTAGAGGAGATGGGCGCCAGCAGCTTCGATCAGCTGGCGCACTCTGGGGCCTTTGTGGCCCGGGAGATTGTCCATGATCACCGTATCGCCCTCGCGCAACTCTGGGGCGAGGACCTTCTCGACGTAGGTCTCGAAGGCGACGCGATTGATCGGGCCGTCCAGGACGAACGGCGCGATGAAGCCGCGCAGCGTCAGTCCGCCGACAAATGTCGTCGTTTTCCAATGGCCATGCGGAACGCCAACCCGCAGGCGTTCGCCGCGCAGACACCGGCCATAGCGGCGCGCCATGTTGGTTGAGGCCCAGGTTTCATCGATGAAGACCAGCCGTTCGGGGTCGAGGTCGAGCTGCCTGTCAAACCATCTCAATCGTCGCTCTGCGACGTCTGGACGATCCTGCTCCGCGGCGTGCGCAGTCTTTTTTTACGCGTGATGGCGTGACGCGCGAAGAAGCGCTGGATCGTGCCGAATCCGAAGGTGAGACCGCGAGCGGCAAGATCGCGGCGAACCTCCTGTATCGTCGCGTCCCGGTCTGGGCCGAGCGCCGCCATCACCGCTTCGTGGTGCGCTTCGATGCGCCCTGACCGCCGGTCACCGCCCAACGCCTTCGGACACGCGTCGCCTTGATTGCGCTCCCGCGTTCGCCAGCGGCTCACGCTCGCTGCGCTGACGCCGAACCTGTCCGCCGCCTCACGGTGCGTGGCGCCGGCCTGAACCGCCGCCAAAACCCGAACCCGAAGATCAAGCGACAGCGCTTTCGACATGCCTGCCGGCCTCCGATCCGGCAGGAAGCTTGAATCACAACGCCCGCATCGGCGGAATCCCCCTCAATTCACTCAGCTCGGATTCCGCTCTAGGTTCATTTCGATCCCGACATGTCTCCTTCCTGGCTAACGCCGGCAGGGACCGGCGAGGCCAGCCAAGCCCCTCGGAGATACAGCTGGCGGATAGTGTAGATCATGACACTCCACAGGCTGCGGCCCTTTCTTTCGCGTCCCGCACACTGAGCAGCCGCTGACATCGGCCCAAGCACAAATAGGCCGCATTCATCGTATGTAACACGTATAGGGGGCATGGTGCTTTTCTCAAAGTGGACCGCGCGACCTCGCCTCCAGGCGTTAGGGGTGAACCCAGCCTTGAAGTAGCGATAGGCCTGGGACCCAGCCGGTGACGATTCCGATCAGAACAGTGAACGCACCTGTGAAGCGCAGGATTGGCTGTTTCATGGCAAGCAGCAGGAAGTAGCAGAACCAGAGCAGTCCCCAGCCAATCCAATTCCAGCCCATCCAGAAGCCAATCGGACTGGTGGCGGTCTGAAGGGACTGGACTGCCACCGGAGCGACGGTGATTGCGACGAACAGGCTGAACCAACCGAGCCCGCGTCCATCCACTTTTGAGAACCGATTGTATGCGACCCAAAAGTAGGTAGCTGTGAACAGAAGGGTGAGCGCGGCGCCCTTGATCGAGCCGTCGTTCGCCCCCGAGCTGAAGGCCCAGAACAACGAGATGAAGAGGGTGATCGTCCCCGACACTACATTAACGACAACGATCTCGCGATCCTCGATATGTCCCAGGAGCCAAAGTCCATTAAGAACGAGCACCGCGCCGACATAGAGCAGGCCAAGACCGAGCAGCATTATTGATCTCCATCTATCAGAAATTTTGGATCTCGGTTGCGCTAGGCCTTATGGCCGGGGCAGTTTCCGCAACTCTGTAGTCATGCGCACCTGCGGCCGGCGCACCCCTGACGGCGGCAGGGATGTGACCACCTCCGGTTCGTGGCGGCTTTTTTTCGCTCTATCGATGGCCGAGAACATTGACGAACGCTGACCGTTGAGCACCATCGGCGCCGACAGCATGCGCTGGGCTTGGCTGCCGCAGCTCGGGCAGGGCGCTTTCGACGGCGCCTTACCCAGGCGGCGCATGATGTTGAATGCACCGTCGGTGTGGCATAGGTATTCGTAGAAAACCATGAGTCCCCTCCCGTTGATGATCCACCACGCTGGCGTAGTCACCACCCTGTCACCGTAATCCCGAAGAGAACGTCGCCCGCACGTGAGCGGGCCGGGCGGAAGTCGCTCAATGACGGCAACCGAAGCCGCACATGTGGCGCCACGAGCCGGCGGCACCCTGGACACGCTGGGCGGGCGTGTCCGCGGTGTCGCCGCGATCAGCGAAAAAGGGTGCCGACAGCATACGCGGGGCTTGGCTGCCGCAGCTCGGGCAGGGTTGGTCGAGCGCAGAGTCGGTCATGCGGACCATCTCACGAAAGGCTCCGCAATCACTGCAGAAGTAGTCGTACAGGGGCATATCTTGTCCTCCGCCATCAATGCAGGACTTCGACCAGGAGCAGGTAGCCGGCAGCCAACTGGTCGGGATGAAAGGCCGCATTCAGCTCCGTCGCAGCGCGACGGGGCTGGGACTTCGCGACGTGGTTGATTGCGCCTCAATTGGCCGAACGCGGTACCTGCAGGCCTTGCGCAACTTTGTGCTGGGGCCCTTTCGCCGACGGCCTGATGTCGAAGTCGAAGATCGCGCGCGGGATGTAGATGGTCGAGCAAGAATTCGGGATATCGACCACTCCCGACAGGCGACCTTCGACCGGAGCCGTTCCCAGGATCATGTAAGCCTGGATATCGGTGTAGCCGAACTTCATGAGGTAATCGATCGCGTGGTTGCAGGCGTTCTGGTAGGCTAGCCAGGAATCCAAGTAATGCTGCTTGCCGCTGGAATCCACCGACACTCCGGAGAAGGCCAGCCATTCCGAATACTGCGGGTCGCGCAGCCCTGGCATGAACATGGCGTTTTCCTTAATGCCGTACTTGGTCATGCCGCCCTTGATGACGTCGACATGCAGGTCCATGAAGCCTCCCATTTCAATCGCCCCACAGAAGGTGATCTCCCCGTCGCCCTGGGAAAAGTGAAGGTCGCCGAACGACAGTTTGGCGCCAGGGACGAACACCGGGTAAAATATCCTACTGCCTGCGGTTAGGTTCTTGATGTCTTGGTTCCCGCCATTCTCCCGCGGCGGGGCCGTGCGTGCGGCCTCGCCCGCTACACGGTTGAATTCGGCGCCGCTCAGCGAGCCCAGGATCGCGCTGTCGGGCAGCGGCGGCAGCGCCAACGGAGGTACGCGCATGGGGTCGGTGGCGATCAATGCCTTTTCGCGAGCGGTCCATTTGGCCAGCAAGTCCGCCGACGGCGCGGTCCCCATCAGTCCGGGGTGGTGGATGCCCACATAGGAAACCTCGGGAATGTGGCGTGAGGTCGCGACGTCGCCGTTAAAATCCCAGATCACCTTGTATGCGTCAGGGAAACGCTCGGTCAGGAAGCCTCCTCCATTCTTCGTGGCGAACACCCCGGTATAGCCCCAGCCCATGCCTGAGAAAGGCCCTGAATCCTCCTGGTCGCAGGAGTCGATCTCTAGGATATCCACCACCAGCAGATCGCCCGGCTCGGCGCCTTCGACATGGAACGGCCCAGATAGCACGTGCACCCCTGGCAACGGTGCATGGCGGATATCGTCGGCGGAGTCGTCGTTCTTGATCGCGCCATCGAACCACTCCCGGCAGTCGGCGCGAAAGGTGTCTCCGGGCTTGACGTGCACCGCGGCCGGAATGTCCGGGTGCCAGCGGTTGTGGCCAACAATCTTCTGGTCCTTGAACTTCTTGGCATTGTCGAGTGGAAACAGGTTCTTGGGCATTTCGTTCACTCCCAGTCAAAAGAAAGTTGGGCCAGGCGTTTCGCCCGCTGCGGCGCGCTTTTGAAGCAGGCTGCGCGCCGTCACCCCAGCGACAGATTAGAGGCGCCATGTAAGCGCCATTCTTGCTGCCGCGTCCGGCTTTGTAATTTTTTGTAAACGCAGTCTGGCGGGGCCGCGAGCGAAAGAGGATGCTGTATAAGGTCACGAGAACGAGGGTTCCCTCTGGAACCTGGACCACGGCAAAGGGGGGGAAATGGCGGCTCGCCAGCGAATCCTGATCGTGGACGACGACCGACGAATGTGCGGTTTCGTCACCAAGTTCCTAGAGCGCGAGGGCTTTGCGGCGGAGTTCGCCCTGAACGGCGCAGGCATGCGAGAAGCGATCGCCGCCGGAATATTCAATCTCATCATCCTCGATCTGACCTTCCCGAACGGAGATGATGGCATCACGCTTGCGCGCTCGCTGCGCGCCTGCTCGGAGACCCCGCTCATCATGCTCTCGGGCAAGTGCGAGATCATCGACAAGATCGTATGCCTCGAAATCGGCGCGGACGATTACCTAACGAAGCCGTTCGAACCGCGAGAGCTGCTCGCCCGTATCCGGACGATCCTGCGCCGTTCGCAGACTCATGGGGCCACGCGGGGGCGCCGGTGTCGCCGCCGGACAAACTGGCCTACTTTTACGGATTCAGCTGCGATCTCGACGGTCAGACGCTGGCTGGACCGGATGGTGTGCACATCCCTCTTACCGGCCAAGAGCTCCGCCTGCTAACGGCTCTGGTCCAGCGTCCGGGACGAGTGCTTACACGTGACCAGATTCTCGATCTCATCGCCCACCGCCAGTGGGCGCCACTCGATCGCAGCGTCGACGTCCTTGTGGGGAAGCTTCGGCGCAAGCTTGGCGACCACGGGCGTCACGCACAAATGATCCGCACCGTGCGTGGTGAGGGTTATGTGTTTACCGCTCCGTTAGACTTTCGCCCGAACGCGGCGGCGGCCCACCCTCCACCGCGTTTGTCGGAAGCGACGGCAGAAGCACGGTAACACGGGCGCCAGCTCCCTCAGCGGTATCGATGACCAGATTGCCGCCGCTCTGACGGGCGAAGCCGTAGGCCATGCTGAGGCCGATTCCGCTGCCGATCTCGGTCGACTTCGTGGAGAAAAATGGCGCCATTGCGAGTTCGGCGACCTCCGGCGACATGCCTTTTCCGTCGTCCTCGACGACTACGCAGACATAAGGGCCTGGACGCATCTCCTCTGTGAGAGCTTGGGAATCGGCGTTTAGCGATTCCTCTCGGACGACGAGGCGAATATGGCCTGCGTCGGCGTCCCGTGCGTTAACGGCCAAGGTCAGCAGACAGGCCTCAAGCTGACTCTCGTCCACGCGAACAAAAAGTGTCTGGGCTGGGACGGCCACTTCAAGCGCGATGCGCTTGCCAACCACGCGCTCGATACGCCGCCCAATGCCTTCGATAGATTTCCCGAGGTCGAGGATGCGTGGCACGAGCGTCTGGGCTCGCCCGATCGCAAGAATCCGGCGGTTTGCCGCGATTCCATCCACCAGTGCGTCGAGTGCGTCGCATGTCAATTCGGTCAGCCTCGCTTCATCACGTCGGTCGCCACGAGCAATTTCCTCCTGTGCGAGGCGAAGATTTCCAACGACAACTGCAAGGAGATTGTTGAATTCATGCGCGATCGCCGCCGCGAGGCGCCCGATCGTCTCCATCCGGCGGCTAAGAAGCAGCCGGCGTTCGGCGTCAGCGCGCTCGCGCACAAGCCGCAGCCGGTCAAAACAGCGGCCGACCGTCGCCAACAGATCGTCCGGCTCGAAGGGCTTACAAAGATAGTCGTAGACGCCCGCACGGAGTGCCTTTATCGCAGTCTGTACTGAGGCATAGGCTGTGATCATTACTACCAGGAGTTTGGGGTCGCGCTCTAACATATCGGCGGCGAGCTTCACGCCGTCATCGCGGCCTAGGCGGATATCCACGAGGGCGACCGCCGCTCGCGGCGCAAGTGTGAGCGCCGTTGCGATATCGTGCGCGACGAGGACCTCGTACCCCTCCAGCGCGAGGAGCCCCGCGAGGCTCGCGGCGAAGTCCTGATCGTCGTCCACGATCAGCAGACGTGATATCTTATCCGGTCGCTGGTCACGAAACATAGGCTAGTTCGGGCTTCATCGCCGGCAGACGGATCTCAACGATGCATCCGTCGTTTGGTTGGGACTCGATGGTAAGCTGACCACCATGTCGCTCGACGATTCGCCGAACGAGGGCCAGGCCAAGGCCGAGGCCGAACGGTTTGGTGGAGTAGAGCGGCTCGAACAGACGGCTTTTAACCTCGTCCCTCATTCCAATCCCGTCGTCGACTACTCTCAACAAAACCTCGTCGCCGAGGCAGCGGGTGGAGACGAGGACCCGCCCTCCGCTCGCGGGCGCGCGCTCCAACACCGCCTGCATGCCGTTTTGAACGAGATTGATCAGCACCTGCCTTAGGCGCTCTCCATCAGCCTCGATCATGCGGTCGCAAGATAGGTCCAACTCAAGCCGCACCGGCGCGAGAGCCGAAAGGTCGGCCGCTTGCTCGCAAAGCCACGCATCGAGCGCCAGCGGCGCCATAGCGACGTTGGGGCGGCGGGAGAACTCGAGCAGATCATCGATGATGCGCACGCAGCGCCGGATATTGCGTTGAACGCGGTCGAACTCCCCGTCGATCGCAGGGTCGGGCCGAGTTGAACGCTTCAGGATAGCGACAGAGCTCATCAATGTGCCGAGCGGATTGCGCAATTCGTGGCTCACGGTTGCCGTGAGCTGACCGATGGCGGCGAGCCGCTCCGTGCGCGCCAGCTCATCTTGAGTCTCGTTGAGCTTTTCGAGTGAACGCACGAGGTTGCGATGCGCCATTTCATGGCTTTCGGCCGAAAGCACGACCCACCATGAGCCGACTGCGAGAAGCGGCAGCATAGCGAGGAACACGCGCAGCAACAGTGCGCCATTGTCGAGTTGCGCCGTCGCGGCGCGAGGGTCGGCGAGGTGGTACGTGAGCAGAAACAGGGCCGCGGTGACCACCGCAAGCGCGATCAGAAGGCCGCCGACCTTCAGGATCCTCTGGGGGGTGTGGGGCGCTATGCGTCGCGCCGCGGTCTCGCCCAAGTAGCGCGACCGAGATCTTTCCAGCGTTTGGCTCGACTTCTTGCAGGAGTCATGACAGTGGGCGTCGAGACTGCAACAAAGCGAACAGATTGGGCGCTCATAAAAATTGCAATACGCCATATCGTCCCGCTCGTAGCTGTGGTCGCAGATCTCGCAGCGTATGGCCGGACCCGAGGCGCCCCCAAAGGCGGCGAGTGGCGAGCGGGCAAGATAATAGCCGCCGCGGGTGACAAAGCCGATGAGCGTCGCGCCAACAAACGCGAGCATGAAGGAGAGCGGGGCGGAATAGGCTTGAGCCATTTTGCCTAGGGCCCCAGTAAAGGCGACAATCGAGACCAAGGAGCCAAGCGCCATGCCGCCGCAACCGACGGGATTGAAGTCGCGCAAGTGCGCGCGCTTAAACTCGATGAAAGCGGGACTGATCCCGAGCGGTTTTAGAACGCACAGATCCGCTAGGATCGCGCCCATCCAGGCCATGGCGAGATTGGAGTAGATGGAAAGGACGATCTCGAGCGTATCGAATATGCCCAACAACATCAGCAGTAGCGAGATGAGAATATTGAAGACAAGGTACACGACCCGGCCAGCATGGTAGTGGGTCAGGCGAGAGAAAAAGTTGGACCAGGCGAGCGAGCCGGCATAAGCATTGGTGACGTTGATCTTGACCTGTGACATGACGACAAAAAGTGCTGCGGCCAACAGAACCAGCGACGGCGACCTGAACACGTAGTCGTAGGCAGCGAGATACATATGCACCGGCTCAAGCGCCGCAGCGCGCGTTCCCCCGTCCGAAAGGACGAGGACCGAGAGCAAGCTGCCGGCCAGGATTTTCAGTCCGCCGAGAATAATCCACCCTGGCCCGGCCAGCACAACGGCGCACCACCACGCCACTTTGTTCGCGACCGTCTTTTCGGGCAAGAAACGGAGATAGTCGACCTGCTCTCCGATCTGCACGGCAAGCGAGCACATGACGCCGACTGCCGCTCCGAAGGCAGCAAGGTCAAAAACGGGCCTCGATGCGTCGTAGCCCGTAAAGTGCGTCCACGCGGTGATTTTGTCCGGCGCCTTGATCGCGATCATCGCGAAGGGAAGCAGCGCCATGGCGACCCAAAGAGGCTGCGTCGCGAGCTGGAGACGCGAGATCATGGTTATGCCCATGGCGGTGACCGGAATTATTGCCATCGAAGAGATGATGTAGCCAATAACGAGGGGAATGTGGGCATAGAGATTCAGTGCCTGCGCCATAATCGCGCCTTCCAGCGCGAAGAAGATGAAAGTAAAGCTGGCGTAAATTAGTGAAGTGATCGTTGAACCAATATAGCCAAAGCCTGCGCCACGGGTTAATAGATCCAGATCTATATTGAATTTACTGGAATAATAGGCTATAGGAAAGCCGGTGACAAAGATAAAGAGTGACACCGCTCCGATGGCGAGTGCGGCGTTGAAGAACCCATAGTTTAGCGTGATGGTTGCGCCTATGGCCTCCAGCGCGAGGAAAGAAATGCCGCCCAGAGCGGTATTGGCGACTACGAAAGGCGACCAGCGGCGAAACGAGCGCGCCGCAAACCGCAGGGAGTAGTCCTCCATTGTCTCGTTGGCGATCCAGAAGTGATAGGACCTGAGTGTCGGAAGCTCCGGCGTTTCCAAGGGTTGCCCATCCGGGATTGGTCGTTTGCAGTGCCACTAGAACAGATTTCAGAGGGCTTCGCCACGCGGAAGAATTGAGCCGCCCATGGTCCATCCCACAACGGTCGGGTGGCGCAATTGCACACGAAGCGTGTTGTGTTGATTTCCACTGAGAACTGACCCGGGCAGCACGGGTTTTTCCACCGAGAACTGACCCATGTTCGAACCTTTCCCCCTTGGCCTATCCGGGGGACGACGGAGTGATCGACATGGAGTTATTGAGCGTCATCCGGCGCTGGCATTATCGAGATCGTTTTTCGATCCGTGAGATATCGCGGCGCACGGGGCTGTCGAGGAACACAGTCCGCAAGTATCTGCGTTCGGACAGCGTCGAACCGAAGTTCAACATCCCTGATCGCCCGAGCAAGCTGGACCCATACGCTGACAGGCTGTCGCATATGCTGCTGCAAGAGGCGGGGAAGTCGCGCAAGCAAAAGCGGACGGCCAAGCAATTGCACGCCGATCTGGCCGCCCTCGGCTACGACGGCTCCTACAATCGCGTGGCGGCCTTCGCTCGCGACTGGAAGGCTGCTCGGCAGCGAGAGCAGAAGACCGCCGGCCGTGGTGTTTTCGTGCCCCTGGGAGAGCGGCGAGCCGTAGACTGTGCCGGAGACGCTGATGACGGCGGCGATCCCGTCGGCGAGCGCGGGATATTTCGCCAGCGTGCTGACGAACATGAAGGCCGGCATCACCGATGGCCGCGGCCAATTCCGAGAAATCTACTGCGCGGTCCGCCGCGATCACGGCGCAGCCTTGCCGCAGCGCGCTTTGCTCGCCGCGGTTGCGCTGCTGCTCTCCGGATGCGGCCGTCCGACGCCGGCGCTGGACGACACAGCACCAGCAGTCTTACGACCGGCCATGCGAAGACAGCGCCGCACTGGCGCCTGCACGGCGAACCGCGGCCGACCGGTCGGCCGGTGGCGGTCGGCCGCGTCGCGCCGGGGACGCGGGTGGTGATGGTGCGCGGGCTGCTCGTGGAAAGCGTCGCCGATCGGTCGAAGGTGTTCGCGGACGCCACCCCGAACCTCGAGGCGCAGGGCTACGCCACCGGCTACATCCAGACGAGGGGGCACAGGGCAGCGATGCCAACGCGGACATCATTCGCGACGCGGTCATGGCGCTGCCGGCGGGAGAAACCCTGATCCTCGTGACCCACTCCAAGCGCACGGTCGACACACTGGAGGCGCCTACCAGACCTTCTCTCATATGTCTGCTGCGCCGCCAGATTGAGTCCGAGTTCGCAGCCAACCGCACCGGAATCAGCCGATAGCTTGTGGCCCCAACTGCAACACGCAGAGACGCGGTCCCTCAGAAACATTTGAAACATGAAACATCGACCAAACATCAACGGGCCGCGACCATCCAGCTTGAGATGACGGCCAGGGTGCGGCTCACACAGGTTCGCTTCTAGCTCAGGGCTCGCGAATGAACGAGCATGGGGCATCGTCGTCGCGTGATTTTGACGTCCGTGCGTCCGGGCCAGGTGACAGACGCACGGCAAACCTTTATTCCCAGATCCTTCGGTATTCCTCCTGCAGCCTGTCATGCAGCCGTTTCAGCGCCGCATAAGCCGACGATGTTTTATCCGGATATGCACGTTGGTCTTTCAGGGCGAGGTCCATCACGGCTGACGCGCAATCAAGATCCCAGCGATAAAATCCGATGGGCCGCTTTGCCCGAATACGCTTCGATCCGTCGATCAAGTCCGAACGCCTCGGCCATGTCGATGGCGAAGCGCTTCAATTCGTGAAGCTCGTCCCCGGTGACGAGAATCGCCAGCTTCACACCTCTTGGTCCCGGCTTCCAATTGTTTGCAACGTCACGGTTCACGAAAATTTGGGTGGTTGGGTTTTTGCCTGTGAAGCCGACGACGATTGTTGGCGGGGAGCAGGTGAAGTTACTTGCGTTGGCTGCGGATGCGGCAAGCGGAAGGGCGAGCGTGACTGCCGCCAACATTTTGCTCATGTTCTTCCCCTGAATGGCAAGCGCGAGCTGGTTTGGCTTGCATTATTATCATGCATCGAATGTTAAACCAAAATCACCGATCATCAAGCGTACAATCTTGTAGCCGAGAGGAACCGCCGATCCATTGAAAAGCTGGGCGCGAATTCCATCGGCGTTGATTAAGCGGAACTTGATTGTGTAATGTCTAAACATGGCAAGTAGAATGCACTTTGGGGGGCCCCTTGCGGCGAAAATCCATGGCGGCAAAGTCCCCCCTAAGGGGTCCGTTGAAGGTCCGATGAAATTGGTGGACCTGTTAGACCTAAGCCAAGCCCGAACCGGAAGTGTGTTCGATCGCCCCGGCGGCCGAACGCGCCAAATATCACCCCGGAAGCGCTGGCGCGGTCGGTTACGTTGGAGCGCCGTTGGAGGGTAAAGCCATCATGGATCTTGGCTAACTGACAGGATACACAAATTAAATCAAATACTTATATCCAGCACATTTGTTCCAAATTGGATGTTTCAATACCACCCCTTCTAGACTCGCGTTCGGCCTTCTGCGACCGGATTGCCTGACGCGCCGGACGGCTCGACCGGCGCCGGCCTGCGAGGCGCCCGGATTCAACCAAAGCGCGAGTTCCTCGCAAGCAAATCCAATAAATCCAAGCAAAAATCCTTGGATTTGCTTGGTTTTATTTGGTGTAATCGGGACTTTTCAAAGGGTTACAGCGGAAAAAAATGAAAAAATATGATTCGCTCTCCACTCGCCTCCGGGGTTGTGCGCCAAACGTCCAAAGCGCACATTTCCCTGTCTTTCTCCCGGGCAGCCGCCAAGCCAACCCTGTGGCTCGGTTCGGCGACTGGGAATACCATAGCATGGCTTCCGTTTTTAGTAAACAAATTGCAGATAAAAATTTCGCGGGCTGAGCCGCGGCGGGGTTGTCCTCAACGTCGCCCGTCGCAATTCTCATGACGTGGACGGCGTTGCCGATCATGTCGGCGGGGCGCTGCTCGCCTTTGGGATCACGGGGCACTATGGTGCCTGGATAAATGCGACAATTGGCTGTTCATTGAACGCAGTTCAGCCAAATCGAAAACCACGCTTGCAAACTCTTCGCCTAGCGCGGCCTCCCAAACGGTTCCCATGCGATCGTCCAAAATCATCCATGTCGTCACCTGCCACGCCGAGGGCGAGGTCGGCGACGTGATCGTCGGCGGCGTCATTCCGCCGCCAGGCGATACCCTGTGGGAGCAGTCGCGCTTCATCGCCAGGGACGGCGCCCTGCGCAATTTCGTCCTCAACGAGCCGCGCGGCGGCGTCTTTCGGCACGTGAATCTGCTTGTCCCCGCCAAGGACCCGATGGCGCAGATGGGCTTCATCATCATGGAGCCCGAAGACACGCCGCCCATGTCGGGCTCGAACGCCATCTGCGTCGCGACCGTCCTGCTCGACGCCGGCCTCTTCTGCCGATGCAGGAGCCCGAGACGCATCTTATGCTCGAAGCGCCCGGCGGCTTCATCGCTGTTACGGCGGAATGCCGCAATGGCAAAGCCGAGCGCGTCTCAATCCAAAACGTGCCGTCCTTCGCCGACCAGCTGGACGCGCCGCTCGAGGTTGAAGGCCTGGGTTCACTCAAAATCGACATTGCCTATGGGGGCGACAGCTTCGCCATCATCGACGCGGCGGCGCTCGGCTTCGCGCTTCGGCCCGACGAAGCGCGTGATCTTGCGGAAATGGGCGTCCGCATCATTGCCGCCGCCAATGAGCAGCTCGGCTTCTCCCATCCCGAGACCGGCGGCTGGGATCATATCTCCTTCTGCCAGTTCGCCGGGCCGCTCACTCGCGAGGGGAACGAAATTCAAGGCTCCAACGCATGCGTTATCCGCCCCGGCAAGATCGACCGCTCCCCGACCGGGACCGGCTGCAGCGCCCGCATGGCGACTTTGAGCACGCGCGGGCTGATGGCGGAGGGTGACATCTATCGCGCCCGGTCCATCATCGGGTCGGAGTTCGTCTGCCGCATCGCGCGCCGGACCGCGATCGGGTCCCGGCCGGCCATTGTTCCGATAATTTCGGGCCGGGCCTGGATTACCGGCGTCAGCCAGTATATGCTCGACCCGGCCGATCCGTGGCCTTCCGGCTATCGGCTCGCGGATACTTGGCCACGTTTGAGGGAGGCAATTTGAGCGTTTACACGGTGCGCGGACGCTCAGTTGACGCGAAAATGGCGATGAAATCCCCACTTCACGAACTTGTGTCGTCCCCCCCAACCCGATTTTAGCAATTTTGCCCGAAGGCTAGAGTAAGACGTAAGATATGGACACCGACGCGCTAGCATCTCGGGAACGGGCGAAAGGACGAACGGTCGTCGAACCGACGGACCTCTCGGATCCAAACTACTTTCACAAGGTGGTCGACTGTCAGTGGGCCTGCCCGGCGCATACACCTGTCCCCGAATATATCCGCCAGATCGCCGCGGGCGACTATAACGGCGCTTATATGATCAATTGGAAGTCGAATGTGTTCCCAGGAATACTGGGGCGCACATGCGATCGTCCATGCGAGCCGGCCTGCCGCAGGGGACGGCTGGAGGAACAGCCGGTCGCGATTTGCCGGCTGAAGCGCGTCGCCGCCGATCACAAGCAGGACATCGCAGCGCTTCTGCCCGGCGCGCCCACGAACCGGAACGGCAAGCGTGTCGCCTGCGTCGGCGCGGGTCCGGCGTCGCTGACCGTGGCGCGCGATCTCGCGGCCATCGGATACGAGGTCTTGGTGTTCGATTCCAACTCGCGCGCCGGCGGCATGATGCGCAGTCAGATTCCGAAGTTTCGCCTTCCCGACGAGGTGATCGACGAGGAGGTCGGCTACGCCTTATCAATGGGCGGCCAATTCGTCGCCGAGCGCCGTATCGACAGCCTCAAGTGCCTCATCGGCGAACGGTATGACGCGATTTTCGTCGGCTGCGGCGCGCCGCGCGGGCGCAACCTCGACATTCCGGGACGGCGCGAAGCGGCAAGCCACATTCATATTGGCATCGATTGGCTGTCCAGCGTCTCTTTCGGCCATATCTCATCGATCGGCCGGCGCGTGGTCGTGCTGGGCGGCGGCAACACCGCGATGGACTGCTGCCGGACGGCGCGGCGCCTCGGCGGCGCCGAGGTCAAGGTCATCGTCCGCTCCGGCTTCACCGAGATGAAGGCCTCGCCGTGGGAAAAGGAAGACGCGATGCGCGAGGGCGTCGCGATCCTGAACTTCCTCGCGCCGAAAGCGTTCACGCATGAAAATGGCCGCCTGACCGGCGTCAAGTTCGAGAAAATGTCGGCGAAAAAGGACGAGCGCGGGGGCCGCGTCCTCGCGCCCACGGGCGAACCGGATGTTGTCATCGAATGCGACGACGTGCTGATCGCGGTCGGCCAGGAAAACGCCTTTCCCTGGATCGAGAGCGACGCGGGCGTCGCCTTCGGTCGCGACGGCATGCCGACGGTCGATCCCGTCACGTTCCAGTCGAGCTTACGAAACGTCTTCTTCGGCGGCGACGCCGCGTTCGGCCCCAAGAACATCATCACCGCGGTCGCGCACGGCCATGAAGCCGCGATCTCGATCGACGCCTTCTGTCGCAGCGCAGATCCGCACGATCGGCCCCCTGCGCTGACCAATCTCGTGAGCCAGAAAATGGGCATCCACGAATGGTCTTACGACAACGCGATCACCCTCGACCGCCGGTTCAAGGTTCCCCATGTCGAGAATGCGGTGGCGCTCAAGAACATTGAGACCGAAGTCGAGCTCGGTTTCGATCTGAAGCAGGCCTTGGGCGAGGCGCAGCGGTGCCTCAACTGCGATGTCCAGACCGTCTTCTCCGCGCTCTTGTGCATCGAATGCGACGCTTGCGTTGACGTATGCCCGATCGACTGCATCTCCTTCGTGCCCAACGCGCCCGAACCCGAGCTCAGGCAGTCGCTGGAGGCACCCGCGCTCAATCTCACCCAGGCGATCTATGTCTCCGAGCGGGTCAAAACCCGCCGCGTGATGGTCAAGGACGAGGATCTCTGCCTGCACTGCGGGCTCTGCGCCGAACGCTGCCCGACCGGCGCCTGGGACATGATGAAGTTCACGATCGAAATGGCGCAAGCCGGACACACATGCCAATCAGCGCTGTAAACGACTTCGTCATTCGCTTCGCCAACGTGAACGGCTCGGGATCGGCAAGCGCCAATCTCCTGTTCGCGCGTTCGATCCTGCGCATGGGCGTGCCGATCGCTCCGCGCAACATCTTCCCTTCCAACATTCAGGGCCTGCCCACCTGGTACGAAGTGCGGGTGAGCGAGGAAGGCTGGCTCGGCGCGCGCGGAGGCGCAGACATTCTGGTCGCGATGAATCCACAGACCTTCGCACAGGATGTCGCCGCGCTCGAACCCGGCGGATACCTCTTCTATGATTCAACCCGCCCGCTGCCGGCCGGGAGCATGCGCGACGACATCGTTGTCCTCGGCATGCCGCTGACCGAAATCTGCGCGGCCCAATATTCCGACCCCAGGCAGCGCCAGCTCTACAAGAACATCGTCTACGTGGGCGCGCTGGCGGCGCTGCTCGACATCGAGCTTCAAGTCATCGAGACGCTGATCCGCGAGCGGTTCAAGGACAAGGACAAGCTGATCGCCACCAACCTAGGCGCGCTCAAGATCGGGTACGACGACGCGAAGTGCCGCTTCCAATGTCCGCTCGGCGTTAGGGTCCGGCGCAGCGACGCCGTCGGCGACCGCATTCTCGTGGAAGGCAATTTCGCCGCGGGGCTCGGCGCTGTCTATGGCGGGGCGACAGTTTGCGCCTGGTATCCGATTACGCCATCTACCTCGCTGGCCGAGGCGTTCGAACGCAATTGTGTGCGCTATCGCGTCGATCCCGCGACGGGCAAGAAGAATTACGCAATCCTCCAGGCCGAGGACGAGATCGCGGCGATTGGCGTTGCAGTCGGCGCCGGCTGGAACGGCGCGCGCGCCTTCACTGCGACCTCCGGCCCGGGCATCTCGCTGATGCAGGAATTCTTTGGGCTGGCCTATTTCGCCGAAATTCCGGTCGTCGTGTTCGACGTGCAGCGCGGCGGCCCGTCGACCGGAATGCCGACCCGCACCCAGCAGTCCGACCTCCTCTCGTGCGCCTTCGCCTCGCACGGCGACACCAAGCACGTACTGCTCATTCCCGACGGCCCGAAGGAAGCGTTCGAATTCGCCGCGGGCGCCTTCGATCTCGCCGAGCGACTGCAAACGGTCGTCTTCGTCATGCTCGACCTCGACATCGGCATGAATTCGCACCTATGCGCGCCGTTCCAGTGGGATGACGCCCGCGTCTACGACCGGGGGAAGGTTCTCTCGTTCGAGAAGTTGGACAAGGCGCCGAATTTCGGACGCTACGACGATGTCGACGGCGACGGAATTCCCTATCGTACGCTTCCCGGCGCCCATCCGACGCGCGGCGCCTATTTCACCCGCGGCACCAGCCGTGACCGCTTCGCGCGCTATACCGAGGAAGGCCTGCCCTATATCGACAACATGGAGCGGCTCGAGCGCAAGTTCCACACCGCGCGCGGCTTCCTGCCGCGGCCGGTGCTCAAGCGGGCGACGAAGCCGACCCTGGTCGGCGTCCTCCAGTATGGATCGACCGCCGCCTCGATGGACGAAGCCCAGAAGATGCTGGCCGACGAGGGCCTTCATGTCGACACCCTGCGCATCCGCGCGTTTCCGATGACCCGCGAGGTCCAGGATTTCATCGGCAGCCATGATCGGATCTTCGTGGTCGAGCAAAATCGCGACGCGCAGATGCGCACGCTGATCTCTACCGATCTCGGCGTCGCGACAGACCGCTGGACGCCGATCCTCCACTTCAACGGGATGCCGACCTCCGCCCGCTTCATTCATCGCGAAATCGCGGCGCGCCTGCGCAGGCCGACTGCGCCGCAACCGCTCGAGGCCGCCGAATGACTTATCTTGGCAAGCCCAAATTTCATCACCCTTCAATCCCCATCAACGCGCTTGGCTTCACCCGCAGGGACTACGAAGGATCGATGTCGACGCTATGCGCCGGCTGCGGCCACGACGCGATTAGCGCCGCGATCATCCATGCCTGCTTCGAATTAAGCCTGCCGCCGCACCGGGTCGCGAAATTGAGCGGCATCGGCTGCTCCTCCAAGACGCCGACCTACATGCTCGGCCAGAGTCACGGCTTCAACTCCGTGCACGGGCGTATGCCTTCGGTGCTGACCGGCGCCAATCTCGCCAACCGCGACCTCATCTACCTCGGCGTGTCCGGCGACGGCGATACGGCGTCGATCGGACTTGGCCAGTTCGCTCATGCCATGCGGCGCGGCGTCAACATGGTCTATATCGTCGAGAATAACGGCGTGTACGGGCTGACCAAGGGTCAATTCTCGGCCACCGCCGATCGCGGCTCGAAGAGCAAGAAAGGTTCGGGCGCGCCTGACCAGCCGATCGATCTCATCGGCATGGCGATCGGGCTCGGCGCATCGTTCGTCGCGCGCAGCTTTTCCGGCGACAAGGCGCAACTCGTGCCACTCATTAAGGCCGCGTTTGAGCACAAGGGAGCGGCGTTCATTGATGTCATTTCGCCTTGCGTCACGTTCAATAACCACCTCGGCTCGACCAAGAGCTTCGACTACGTGCGCGAGCACAATATCGCCGTCAACACGCTCGACGTCATCACCGGGCGCAAACCGATCGAGGTGAACTACGCGGAAGGCGGAAGCCAAGCAGTCACGATGCACGACGGTTCGACGATCGTCCTTCGCAAGCTCGACGCTGCTCACGATTGCCGCGATCGATCCCAAGCGCTCGCCACGCTCGAGCGCGCCCGGATCGCCGGCGAAATCGCCACCGGCCTCATCTATCTCGATAATGAGGCCAACGAACTGCATGAGGTTCTCAGCACCGTCGCGCGGCCGCTCAATGAGCTTACGGAGCGCGAATTGTGCCCGGGGCCGAATGCCTTGGAGGCAATCAACGCGACGCTGAGATAGCGCCCGGCGACGATGAGTTTAGCGCACCTATTCCCATGCCGCGCTCCGCCGCCCTCAGTCGGTCGAGAGCTTGGCGAAACGTCGCAAATTCGAATGGCTTCATAAGCGTCGCTTGCTCACGATAGCTCGGCTCGATGCTCTCCTGCCCGTGGCCCGTCGCCAGCGCAAATGGTAGGCCCCGCGCGATTAACGCTTCGATAACGGGATAAGAATTGTCCTTGCCAAGCGACACGTCGACGATCGCAGCATCGATGTCGCTGGCAGCCAATTCCAGCGCCCTGGCCAGACTGTGCGCCGGGCCCACGACAGTATCGCCCAGTTCCGACAGCCAGTCTTCAAGCATGGCAGTGATCAAGGGCTCATCATCCACGATCAGGATCCTCGCCATTCCGCCTCCGGTTGCCACCGCCCCCTGAGCGTACCACAATCCTTTCTCCGCACAATGGCGAGAAGCCCGCATCGGAGAGGCGCTGTCAGCTGGGTGGATTGCTGCCTCTCCCGCCTCATGTGGCGGAGATCGGCGCCGGATGAGGGATGAGCTTCGCCAGTTTCCGCAGGTTCTGGGCGGTGGCGGCCAATAGGAACTCGTCCTTGGCTCCGCTCGGACCGCGCAGGCGCAATCGGTCGAGCCTGAGGATGCGTTTGAGATGCGCGAAGAGCATCTCGACCTTCTTTCGTTCGCGACATGAGACGGCGTAGGCCTCGGTTTTGGCGATCGCACGCGCCTTGTCACGAGCGGCTTCATGAACGGAGCGCGCGATCTTGCGTGCAGGCGCGGTTGGGCAGCGCGTGGGCTTGAGGGCGCACGCCCCGCACTCGTGCTTTTGCGCGAAATAGATCATCGTGGCGTCTTTCGTCAGCCCGTCACGCGGCTTGGCGAAAGCGCGGTGGTATTTTCTTAGTTCTTTGCCGGCGGGGCAGAGATAAAGATTGGTTTCTGGATCGAAGGCGAAGTCGCTGCGGGAGAAGGTTCCGTCCGTGCGCTCGGATTTGTCGGTCGGGTTCACATGCGGCTCGATCCCGCGCTCGTCCACCAGCCACCCGACCATATCGGCCGGGCCGTAGCCCCCATCGGCGACCAGGCGCGACGGAGTGAGGTCGAACTGTTCAGCCGTTCGGTCGAGCATGGTTTTGGCCGCGCCGACTTCCGCTTGGCGAATGGTTGTCGTCGCCTCGTCATCCACAATCACTGCATGCTTCAGATCGACGAGATAGTTGTCGGAGTAGGCATAACCGGCGACAGAGTTGGCCGAAGCGGTGTAACGGGCCGCCGGATCGGTTGGCGAAATCACCTTTGGCTCGACCGGCGTTGCCCCGCCGAAGGCCGCGTCATCGAGAACCGAAAGATATTCGGCGACCGCGCGGCTGGACGTCGGATCAAGGTCCTCGACCTTGGCGACGCCGCGCCTTCGATGCGCGTCGGCCACGATCATGCTGGCGTCGACCGCGAAGGCCTCGCCGCCCACGATCCCTTCCTTCATGCAGCGCGCGACCACGGTCTCAAACAGCTTGCGCAGCAGATCGCTCTCACGGAAGCGGCCGTGGCGGTTCTTCGACAACGTCGAATGGTCCGGAACGTCGCCGTCGAGCCCCAGCCGGCAAAGATGGAGTAGGCGGGCGGTCGAGCCAAGACGGCCATCCTGGCACTCTGTATGGCGCCAAGCATCAAGGAGGGAAAAATGGACTACTTCGCCGGCCTCGACGTGTCCCTGGAAACCATCAACGTTTGCATCGTGAATGGCGCAGGTGACGTCCTGCTCGAGAAGAAAATCGCAGCCGAGCCAGCAGCCATTGTTCATCTGCTGAAAAGCTTCGGTTCGCCGTTCAAGCGCATAGGGCTGGAAGCGGGGCCAACCTCGTCCTGGCTTTATGGCGAGCTGCGTGCGGCGGGGTACGGCGCGATCTGCCTTGAATGCCGTCACGTCAAGGCCGGGCTGAGCGCCATGCGGAACAAGACCGACCGCAATGACGCGCGCGGCATCGCGCAACTCGTTCGCCTCGGTTGGTTTAGGCAAGTCTATGTTAAGAGCGAGGAAGCGCAGCGGACCCGTATGCTGTTGGTCAACCGTCAGCAGCTTTTGACCAAAGCCTTGGATATCGAGAACTCAGTACGCGGATCCCTAAAGGTTTTCGGCCTGCGGGTCGGTGTCGTAGCCCGGCGAGGGTTCGAGGCCAGGGCATTGGAACTCGTTGCGGACGACCCCATTCTGCTCGCGATCACCAAGCCAATGTTGCGCGTTCGCCAAGTGCTCCTCGAAGAGTTCGAACGGCTCGATCGCCTCTGCCAACAGTTGGCGCGGCGTGATCCCGTCTGCCGCAGGCTGATGACCGTTCCCGGTGTCGGCGTGGTTGTGGCCCTCACCTATCGGACGGGCGTCGATGCGCCCGAGCGCTTTTCAAGATCGCGCGATGTTGGAGCGCATTTCGGCCTCACCCCGAAACGCTACAGTTCTGGTCAGACTGACTATGATGGCCGCATCAGTCGTTGCGGTGACGAGATGGTCCGCACAGCCTTGTATCAGGCAGCGAACGTTCTGCTGCATCATGGCCGATGGTCATCGCTCCGATCCTGGGCCATGCGGATCGCGAAGAGAGGCAGCGTGAAAGGCGCGAAGGTCGCCCTCGCACGCCGGCTCGCCGTGGTCATGCACCGGATGTGGACCGACGGAACTGACTTCCGGTGGTCTGACACGAGCTGAATGTCGGTGCCGACCGCAGCTTAAGAAGGGACGCGCACGAGCGAAAAACCCGAGTTCCGCCGACCAGGCGGAAAGGAGCGCCCGGAAGGGGGCGAGGGTCGGATGAGCCCGCATCGCTGGTTGCGACGGTTCGGCATTTGCCGGCTGGTCACGTGGCAAAACTAGGCCGTCCGACCCTTCTCAACCCATCCTGTCCGCCGAAGCCGCCGGGCGTTGAGTACGCAAAGAAGCCTGAACCCTTCCGAGCGCTTCCCACCTGGCCAGCCGAAAACTACGGAGTTGACAACCCATGCCCGCCTAAAGAAGCCGCCGGGCGTTGAGTACGCAAAGAAGCCTGAACCCTTCCGAGCGCTTCCCACCTGGCCAGCCGAAAACTACGGAGTTGACAACCCATGCCCGCCTAAAGAAACCAGCGATAGGCAAGATTGAGATCGACCTCCTCGCACAGCCGACGCTCCGAACGAATGCCGAAGCCGTAGCCGACGATGAGCATCCGGATCATCAGCTCGGGATCGATCGAGGGCCGCCCGACGTCGCTATAGGGCCCCAGGTGCGCTCGAACCTCCGACGAGGCGACGAAACGGTCGATCTTGCGCAACAAGTGATTGTCTGGGACGCGCCGCTCCAGACTGAAGCCGTAGAACAGCGCCTCCTGCATCACCCGCCGCTCGCCCATCATCGTGTGAGCCCCAGATTCGTTAAGAAAACTGAATCAGAGCCGAGTCGGCAACGCAAGCGAGTTTTTCAACGGTATTTGTCGATGAAGAGCTTTCAGCCGAAGAGCCTGTCCTCTGGCGAAGACCCAAGGAACGGCTAGGGCGAGCCGCTGCCTCCGGAGCGCAATGGCGAAGTCGACTTCCGCAAGACCAAGCGATCGAACGCGACGCACGCCTCGACGACGGACAAGGATGCGCGCCTTTACCGCAAGGGCGCCGGACAGGAGAGCCGTCTGGCCTATCTTGGCCACGTCTTGATGGAGAACCGCAACGGGCTGGTGGCGGCGGCCGAGGCGAGGCTGGCGACCGGAACAGCCGAACGCGAGGCGGCGGCGCGCATGAGCCAGCGCTTGCCCTTTGGGGCGACGCTCGACGCGGACAAGGGCTACGACGCCGAGGCCTTCGAGGGGCTGAAGGCGCGCGGGATCGAGCCGCATATCGCGATCAACGGGACGGTGAGCAAGCATCGGCCAGGCGCGCAAGACCGCGGTTCCGAGCGAGGTCGCCGCGAGTGTGCGCTATGAGGCGGCCATGCCTCAACAGCAATCCCTGCAGGTGTTGGCGCGCCTTGCCCAGCACCCTGACCGCTGTGGCGCGTGCTCGGATCAGATCCCCCATCGCCTCATGGGCTGCATCAGGAACCCAAACAGCGGTCAGCTCACCTGCTCTGTGCAGCTTCGCCAGCATCACCGCGTCTCGCCGATCCGTCTTGATGCGATCGCCGGCTTTCATCGGAATCAGCGAGGGCGCCACGACCGCGCATTCACGGCCAAGATCTGTAATCTGCCGATGCAACCCATAACCGCACGGGCCGGCTTCGTAGCAGAACCGCAGTCGCTGAACGCCAGTCTTGCTGAGGCGCTCGACAAGCTTGCCGATCTGATCGGCGCGGTTCAGAAAATTGCCGAGATGGCGCACCTCCCCGCCGCGTTCCCATAAGCAACCGCGACCGAAATCGTCGCTGCGTGGACATCCACTCCCACGAAGATGGTATCGTGCATCAGCTCCGTCCCCCATGTCTGAGGCTCTGCGCCGGCCTATCCGACGCAATCCTCGAATGGGACATGCCGCGGGACGGGCCGCCAGATGCTTCAGACCGCGAAAATACGGTCTAGGACGCTAAGAGCGGAGCCGAATGGTTGGGGGCACGGGTTACGCTCGACCTTCGCGGACAAGGTCGCCCGCCAGCGCCTTGTCTATAAGATTGCGCGTTTCATCTAACCCATAGATCGCAATGAATGATCCTAAGCGCGGCCCGCGATCCTCGCCTAGAAGGACGGCGTAGATCATGTTGAAGAATTCGTTTGAAACTCCGGGCCGCGCTGCCGTGGCCCCTTTTGCTGAATGATCCTGATATCGCGGAATCGGTCGTCCAATATCATATAACGCGTGCTGAATCTGGTCCGCGCTAATGTCTGGTGGTAATTGCGCCAGCTTCGATGAAAGTTGCTCAAGCACTTCGCGTTCGACGTGGTCCGCGTGACGATAACGCTTCTTCGGAGCGACAAAATCCCGAAAATAGACAACCGCATAACGAACCAACCTATCAAGCCCGGGATGTGTTCCAGGCGACACCGAGGGATAATAGCGGCGAAGGAAGCCCCAAAGCACGGACGGATTTTCATCATTCGAAACCGCGGCGAGATTGAGCAACATAGCAAAGGAAATCGTAGGCTGGCGGTCTCCGTCATGGGTAAGGATTTCCGGCTCCGGAGGTTCCCCGCCATGGATATGCCACACCGGATTGCCCAGCCGCTCTCTCCACGCTTGGTGTCGATAGGCCTCAAGAAACCCAAGATAGTCATCAACTGCACGCGGAATAACGTCGAAATAGAGTCGCTTCGCCGCCGTCGGCTTCTGGAACATGAATGAAGCCAGACTCTCAGGACTAGCGTAAGCGAGCCATTGTTCAATGGTTAGGCCGTTACCTTTCGTTTTTGAAATCTTTTGGCCATTCTCGTCGAGGAAAAGCTCGTAGTTGAATCCAGCGGGCGGATCCGCTCCAAGAATCCGCGCTACACGAGATGACAGCTTAACAGAATCGATCAGATCTTTTCCCGCCATTTCGTAATCGACGCCGAGCGCATACCAGCGCATCGCCCAATCTGGCTTCCATTGCAGCTTACAATGCCCTCCCGTCACAGGTGTTTCGAACTCCTCGCCGCTCGAAGGATCGCGCCATCGGATCGCGCCAGAGTCCGGGCAGCACTCCAGCACTGGAGCCTGCATGACGACCCCTGTTCGCGGGTGAATCGGAAGGAAGGGCGAGTAGGTTGCAGCTCGCTCCGCGCGAAGCGAGGGCAGCATGATGGCCTGCACCTCGTCAAAGCAATCAAGCATCCGTAACAACGCCTTATCGAAGCGACCGGATCTATAGCATTCGGTCGAAGACATGAACTCGTACTCGAATCCGAACTGATCAAGAAAAGCGCGAAGACGCGCGTTGTTGTGTTCGGCAAAACTAGCGTATTCGCCGAACGGATCTGGAATTTGTGACAGCGGCTTGCCGAGATGAGGCAGCATCGTGTCCCGGTTGGGAACGTTATCTGGAACCTTGCGCAAACCGTCCATGTCGTCCGAAAAGGCGATCAGCTTCGTCTTTATGTCGTCTCCTACCAGGGTGCGAAAGGCGTGCCTGACCATGTTAGTCCGCGCAACCTCGCCGAAAGTTCCGAGATGTGGTAGACCCGACGGGCCGTAACCCGTCTCGAAAATCACCTCTTTCCGTTCGGAGCGCTCAAGGCGCGCGACCACCTTTCGCGCTTCTTCGAAAGGCCATGCTTTTGACGTTTCTGCGGCCTCACGCAAAGTTGGCGATGACATTTTCTCCATTGGTGCTGAGCTCTGGGGGAATGAATGAATCGGCGGTGAAGCGAGATCGCTGTCGCTGCCTATGAGACGAGAGCGAAGAGCTACATTGAAAGCTGCGTTCGACGGATGAGGCAGCTTTGTCCTTGTCGACTTCTGCCGTGCGCAGTCTTCGCCCAATAGTGTGGTCGCAACGCGAGATCAAGAATCGCTATCCAAGTCGCTGCACTCACGAGAAGGTAGTACACGGGGAGCAGCAGAAATATGCTACTAGGCACGTTTAGGCGCCGGAATTTCGCGGCGATTACTGCTGGCAAAAGAATTGTCCAAACACCGGATAGCGCGAGGATGTAAGTAAAAACGTCGCTCATTTCCCTCCATGGCGACATCGCGTGCTGACCGACGGTCACTACACGCAAAATCGTTTCAACTGCGAAAACTGGCCAAAATAGACACCCAAAAATCGCTCCTACGATCAGGGTCGTTGCGGCGACTGCTCGTCGTGGCCCGAGGTCGCTCCAAAAAAAGATCGGCCGCCTCGAGTGAACGATAAAAGTTTGCATCCAGCCCTTCTGCCACCGCACGCGTTGTCGAAACCAATTTCCGAACTCATAGGGAGCTTCCTCCCAAGTGTCCGAATCCAGTGTTTTCACCCGGTAGCCGAAGCGCGCCAAGCGAACCCCAAGGTCAGCGTCCTCGGTGACGTTCCACTCGTCCCAGGCCCCCACTCCGACCAGTGACTGAACACGAAAGTGGTTGGAGCTGCCGCCGAGGGGAATTGGTAAATTAAGAGCACACAAGCCGGGGTTAATAACATCGAACAATACTGCGTATTCGATCGCAAAAAGTTTGGATAGCCACGACTCACTATGATTCCGGATAGCAAGACGAGCCTGCAGACAATCCAGATCTTTGTCCACCGCAAAACACGACGCGGCCAAGCGCAACTGACCTGGAGCAGGGACATCCTCGGCGTCGTAAATGACAACTAATTCGCCCCGCGCGCTAGATAAGGCGATGTTGAGCGCTCGCGGCTTTGTCTGGGGTTCACCCGACGGAGCCACAACGACCTCGTAACGGCTGGGCAATCGCAGTTCAACAATCCGACCTAATGTTTCAACGTCGCGCTGCTCGACAACTAACTTAATGTCAAGTTTACCCTTAGGATAGTCCAATGCATCGATTGCTTTGACTAGGTCCTCAACGACACTCGCTTCACGATAAAGCGCAACCACGACGGTATAGTTGGGGAGTTCCTCCTCGGTAAGTTCGGACGGTTGAATCTCTAGTCCGCGTGCAATCGCGGCCATGGATCGAAGCGCGACCGAGGCTGAAAAGATAAGCCAGAGAATGGCTGCGGAAAGGGCCCGCAAAACCTCAATATCTACGACGCCTAGTAAGAATGCCAGTATAGCAACCGCTCCGACGGTCGCAATCTGCAAACCAGCAATCCCTTCCCTTGCGGTGAGGCTAGCAGGCAGACGGCCGAGAGCGACATCGAGGAGTTCAGGGCCGCGATGCGCGCGCACTAGACTTGCGAATCGCTGTGGTGAAGTCAGCGCAAAAGAGCCCGAACGAATCGAGCCTGAAACAGTCGCATCAATTAGCCGCGGAACGAACTGCGCGTAAGGCGCAATGACCACTCGAGGCCCTGCGCTTTTTGGTTCAAGCGCTCCCACGCCGCAGCGTAACCCCTTTACCGCGTCAAAAGAAGCCGCAAGAGGAGGGTCAGCGCTATAATACATACAGCCTAGATGACTCGCTAACGCCCGATAGTAAGCTTCTTCAGTTATTTGACCATCGTTCAATAGCCGATTGAGGGGCCGAACCGCTCTGGGCGTCGCGCCCACAGCTTCGATTAACAGCTCAGGTGAGAATCCTTGGCCAGCAAGAAAAACCAATTCCTTTGGCAGTCCGCCTGAAACAAGGGCGGCCTGCTCATGGTTAGGCACAGAGGCCCGATCGTAAGGCCTATTCGCGCCTTCATGCAGCGAGGATACTCGTATCTCACTTAAACTAGACGTTTTTCTTGTCATGCGCCAAAGCTTAGAAAGTCACGCTGCGCTAAAGCTCCCGCCCTTAGCTGCGCGTGCGCACTCCCCGGTAAGATACCAATTTTTCACGGCTGTCTCAAGAAAATCTGCAAGCAAAGTTCCATTATAGTACGCCTACCGAATAGGAGGCCGTATGCTGTATCGCAGACTTGCGTCCCGGGCCTAAGGGGCAGATGAGCGACTACAAGGGGCGCCCGCGTTGATGCTGTCCGCCATGCCGAAAGCCAAGCAACTTCTGGCCGACAGGGGTTACGACGCCGATTGGTTCCGCGCCGCCCTCGCAAAGCGCCGCATCGCCGCCTGCATTCCTTCCAAAGCCAATCGGAAGGTCGCGCGATCCCCCATGACGCCGTCCTCTACCAACAGCGCCACAAGATCGAAAACATGTTCGGACGCCTCAAAGACTGGCGGCGCATCCACACTCCATACGACCGTTGCGCCCACACCTACTTCTCGCCAATCTGCATCGCCACAGCCGTCATATTCCGGCTGTGATCAATCACAGTCCTGACCCTAGATATTGCGGTGCATTCAATCCTTCGCCCGTTCGACATAGCTGCCATCTTCAGTCTCAATAACAATTCGAACACCCACCGCAATGTGCGGTGGAACCATTACCCGAGCGCCGTTCGCGAGCCTCGCGGGCTTATAGGATGAGGAGGCGGTTTGACCTTTCATCGCCGGTTCGGTTTCCGTAACTTCCAATGTAACGCGGGGCGGCAATTGAATGGCGACAGGGGTCGAGTTGAATATCGACAGAGTCACCTTCATACCCTCCTGAAGCCATTGGGCCTGATCCCCGATGGCGTCCGCAGGAACTTGAATCTGGTCGTAGGTGTCAGCATTCATGAAATGATAGCCACTGGCGTCTGCATAAAGGAAATCAAAACTCTTGTCCTCGACGAATGCGCGCTCCACCTGCTCCGTTGTCTTATATCGATCAGTCACCTTGACCCCATCGGAAAGGCGCCGCATGTCGATCTGAGTAGTTGGCGTTCCTTTCCCCGGGTGAAAGCTTTCCGCCGAAAGCACGACGCACAGCTGACCGTCTTCTCGCTCGATAATATTGCCCTTGCGGATCGAGCTTGCGATAACTCTCACGTTGGGTCCTCGGAAGTAAGGGCATCGTTTCGGCCCCGAAATTACGAATTTTTATTCAGCGGGAGATTAGCGATTGTGGCCCGGAACATACCAATTTTTGCGCCAAAGGCCAGTCGGTACCGACCTCGATCCTATCTCGCTTCGCGTCACGGTTTCTCTTGAACACGCCCGCAACTCGAGCTTTCTGGAACCAAGTTCGATACGCTGAACGCCGCGACTGGCTGCTTGCCCGAGCGCGAATTTCCACGTTCCTGCGGCGTTTGTTCCGCGCCAAAGGTTTCACTGAAGTGCAACCCGCCGCCCTCCAGGTTTCGCCTGGAAACGAGACACACTTGCACGGATTCAAAACCGCGCTCATTTTGCCTGACGGGTCGCTGCACGACGCCTATCTGCATACTTCGCCAGAGTTTTCAATGAAAAAGCTTTTAACCGCGGGAGAGCAGCAGATTTTTTCGCTAACAGGCGTTTTCCGCAACCGCGAGCGAACGGCCCTGCACGCGCCCGAGTTTACTATGCTGGAGTGGTACCGGGCGCAATCCCCAATCGAGCGCATTATGGAGGACTGCGCCGCGGTAATCGCGCTCGCTGCTCTTGTCGCTGGAACAAGGACGTTCGTGTATCGTGGTCGAAAGTCAAGTCCATTCGACCCGCCGGAGCGGATGACAGTGCGAGATGCGTTCCGGCGCTACGCCGGCATCGACCTTTACGACAGCCTGTCGACCACCGCGCAAGCCGATACTAAAATGTTCGCCCAACAAGCGAGGGATTCCGGTGTTCGCGTCGCGCCTGATGATGACTGGTCGGACATCTTCAGCCGGGTCCTGGCGGAGCGGGTCGAACCCAATCTAGGTGTGGGGCGACCTACTGTCCTATATTCCTATCCAGTAAGCGAGGCAGCGCTTGCTCAGGTAAGCACCGACGATCCGCGCGTGGCCGAGCGCTTTGAATTTTATTGTTGCGGCGTCGAACTGGCTAATGCTTTCCACGAGCTGCGCGATCCGGTTGAACAACGGCGTCGGTTTACGGAAAGCATGGACAAGCAGCGGCGCATTTTCGGCATCTCCCACCCCGTTGACGAGGATTTTCTTGCCTCTCTGTCTGATATGCCCGACGCAAGTGGCGCCGCGCTCGGCTTCGACCGGCTGATAATGTTGGTAAGCGGTGCCAAACGGGTCGAGTCCGTCCAATGGACTCCCGTTTTTGATCCGATCGAGGGAAGCCAATGACGCCAAATTCGCGGTTTGTTGCGAAGTAATGGATTTTCGAGGAGTTTCGCGTCGTCGTCGCCAAGCAGGCGTTGAGCCGCGAACTGCGCGCCATGGGTTATCGCAAGCTCTAGGCCCGTCCCCGCCATCATGCTCAGGCTGCAGGCGCGAGCGAAGATTTTAAAATCTCTTTGGCGCGCCTGGAAGCGATCAGGCGCGAGAAGGACGTCGAGCCCAGCACCATAGAAATCTGGTTCGCCGACGAGGCGCGCGTCAGCCAGAAGAACAAGATCACCCGGCGCTGGGCCAAGCGCGGCGCGCGTCCAAGCGCCCCCAAAGATCAGCGAACCGCCTCGGCTTATATCTTGGGCGCGATCTGTCCCAAGGGCGGCAAGGGCGCAGCCCTCGTCATGCCAGATGCGACACCCAGGCGATCAACCTGCACCTGGCCGCCACCCAGATCGCGCCGGGGGCGCACGCCGTGCTGCTGGTCGATCAAGGCCGGGTGGCATTTGTCCGGCAGATTGATTGTCCCGCCCAATATCACCCTGATCCCGTTCGCCGCAAAGTGCTCAGAGCTTAACCCACAGGAAACATCTGGCAGTTCCGGCGCGACAACTGCCTCTCAAATCCGATTTTCAATTCCTTCGACGACATCGTCGATCACTGCTGCGAAGCATGGAACAAGCTCATAAACCCGCCCTGGCGGATCATCTCGATCGGCCTCCGGCACTGGGCCTATCGGTCGTGACCACCAAGTCTTGGTATAAGGTAGGCCGAAGCTATCGCGCTCGGCGCCGGGCGTAAGTCGGGCCGCGATGCTTGGGGTGTCGTTCGGAAGGTGGTGGCCTGGACGCAACTCGCTAGACTAATATGCCTATTGGCGGCGGCGATTGTTGTTCGCGACCGGCGTGGAGAATTCGCCTGCCCCGCTCACGAGCTGCAACTCCGAGACGGGCGACAGCTCGCGCCGATTGGCTCGCTTCGTTCTAATGGACAATCCGTCCTTGCTCGACACCGGGCGCAGGCGAGGGACAAGGCTGCGTGTCAATCACCGTGCGGGTTTGAACCCGCGTGGCGTTCGCCGCGCCTCAAACCGCCGCTTTCCTTCACCCAAGCAAGGGTCACCATGCCGAACAGCACCCCGAGGCCGAAGAATCCGGAAGCTAGCGAAGTCGAACGCGCGCCGATCAATTCGCTAGATCCCGTCCGCTTGATCCCGATGTAATCGCTGCCGCCGTAGCTCGGAGACGGGTTCAAGCGGACGATCCGCGGCACGGCGATCCCATCGCCCGCGCCCGTCGCGATGCGACGCACCGTGCCGCCGGTCGCCTCGGCGATCGGGCGGAGCTTTTCGGCAGTTGACACGACATCCCGCATTTCGAGCGGATTCTCCTGGCCGACGTTGACCAGCGCGACATGTTCCCCGTCCTCCGCGCGATAGAGGCCGAACCGGCTCACGGTCACATGCCCGCGACTGAGGCCGGGCGCGTAGGGCGTCAATTCGAGCTTGGTCTTCTTGCCGTCCGGCGCAACGAGATAGGTGTCACGCGGGGCGTCGCTCACGCTCTGCCGCTCGACCGTTACCTCCCGTCCTTTGGCGCTGGCGCGTAAGGCCTCCTCTTCCAGATCGGGCTCCTTCATCAGCCAATGGGCCAGACGGCGCAACAGATCGAGATAGGGTCCGCCGCCGTCATAGCCGCGCGCCCAAAGCCACATCTGGTCGCTGAGCAGCAGGCCCACGCGCCCCTTGTCGACGCGCGACAGCACGAGCAGGGGCTTATCGTCCGCGCCGCTCATCACCGTGACCCCGCTTATCGGCTTCGCGCCGACAAGCCGGAACCACCGGCCCCAGCTGGGTTCGCCATTGTTGACGTTGACGCCGTTTAGACCCCGGGTGACCGGATGGCGTTGCCCCTCGTCCGATACCTTGGCACGGTAGGGGGCCTCGACGTCGTTGCCGCTCGGTTCGGCGGGCGAAATGGCGCCCAGAGGCGAATAGAAAAGGCCGTCGGGAGTGGAGAACTCCGGCCCCTCCGCCATCAACAGAGCGCCGCCTTCGCGCACGTAATTCGCGATGTTGTCCAGATAGACGTAAGGCAGGATCGACTGCTGCGCATAGCGATCGAAAATGATCAGGTCGAAGTCCTTGATCCTGCGGCCGAACAGGTCGGCTACAGGGAAGGCGATCAGCGACAGTTCGTTGATCGGCGTGCCGTCGGCGCCTTTCTCCGGCGGGCGCAGGATGGTGAAATGCACGAGATCGACATTGGCGTCGGACTTCAGGAGATTGCGCCACATCCGCTCGCCGGGGTGCGGCTTGCCGGATACCAGCAGCACCCTAAGCTTGTCGCGCACGCCCTCGATGTTGACCACGGCGCGATTGCTATCAGCGGCGATTTCGCCTTCGACCGGGGCGACTTCGAGCTCGATCACGTTTGGGCCCGGATGGTCGATCGGCGCCTTCACATCGATCCGCTCTCCGACCTTGGCGTCGATCGTCGCGATCGTCTCGCCGTCGCGCCGCACCGTGAGATTGACCGGCTCGCCGTGGTCGGCGCTGTCGAGCACGCGGGCTTCGATGACCTGATCCTTGCCGACGATACCGTAACGCGGCGCCTCGATGAGCTCAATGCGCCGCTGCCGCTCGCCCTCGTGGCCGGTGATCAACGCATGCAGCGGCGCGTTGAAGCCGAGCGCGGCCGCAGATTGCGGAATGTCGTGCGCGTCGCCGTCGGTGATCACGATCGCGCCGCCGACTCGATCGGGCGGCGCGTCGGAGAGGGCGCCGCGCAAGGCGGCGAAGAGTTTGGTCCCGTCGGTTTCCGATTCGTCGCGCGAGGTTTCGACGACCCGAAGGTCGACGTCTCCGAGCGCTTTGACCCTTGCTTCGACCTCGTCGCGCGCCTTGTCCGTCTGCTGTGGCCGCTCGCCAATGTCCTGGCTCTCGGAACGATCGACGACAACAGCGACGATGTCCTTGAGCGGGCGTCGGTTTTCCTGGACAAGGTTGGGATCGCACAGGGCAAGCAGCAGGAGCGCCATGCTCAGCACGCGCAGCCATGCGCCGCGGACCCCCCGCCAGACGAGCGCGACCGAAACCACGAGCGCCGCCGCCGCCAGCGCGTAAATCGCGGGCCAGGGAACGAAAGGGGAAAGGGCTATCGACGAGGCGTTCAACGAGTAAGCCTCTCCAGGATGTCCTTCGCGTGGACCTGGTCGGCCTTGTAGTTGCCGGTGAGCGTATACATGACCAGGTTTACGCCGCTGCGCAGGGCGAGCTCACGCTGGCGCGCGCCGCCGGGGATCAGCGGATAGAGCGGGCGCCGGTCGGCGTCCTCCGCCCATGCTGCGGCGAGATCGTCCGAGGCGATGATGATCGACGAGACGCTGTCGCCTGCGCGCGCGGGTCGCTGGAGACGGTCATTCGGATCGGGTGGCGGGAGCGCCTCTATCCAGGTCTGCCCGATTGCCGTGCGGCCCACGATACGGTCAAGCAGGTAGAAGGTCTTAGTCAGCACGTGGTCGTGGGGAATCGGCTCAAGCTCCGGCACGTCGACCCCCTCGAGCAGCGCGCGCAGCCAAAGCGCCTCGGCTGTCGGCGGCCCACCCGGACGCGCGATCAGCGCATCGCGAGTATCGAAAACCATCGTGCCGCCGTTCTTCATGAACGCGGCGATGCGGGTGCGCGCCACGGGCTTGGGCTGTGGCAGTCCAGCGACGATCGGCCAATAGATGAGCGGATAGAAAGCGAGCTCGTCGCGCGCCGGATCGAGCGCGACCGGTTCGGCGAGCTCCGCCGAGGTGCGTGAGGCGAGCACCCGCGTTAGCGCCGTCAGCCCGAGCTTCGAAGTTTCGTCGACCGACGCATCTCCCGTCACGACATAGGCGAGCCGGGTGGACAGGGCGACATCCATATCGCGATCGGAGATCGGCGCCGAACTCGGCGCCCCGAACGTGTTGTGGGATAACGGCGAGGCCAAGCGCGCCGACGAGAGCAACGGCGGCGGCGAGCGCTCCTTTGCGGGGCAAGGGCGCGCCGCCCATGAGCCAGACCGAAACCAGCGCGTCGATCATCAAGCCGATGAGAGCCGCCGGCAGAAGCCATCGGCGCAGATCGATCGGCGGGGCGACTGCGAGCGCGCCCTCATGCACGGCAAGGGGCCCATAGTTGGCGCGGGCAAGCGTCTCCCCGGGGGCCATAGCGTTGACCGCTCGCAACGAGTCCCGCGATCCGTAAAAGCCTGGCGGGTGAAGCGCGTCGCCAACGCCGGAAAAGTCATCGCCAATCGGTTCGGCCTTCGCCGGCGGTGGACCGAGAACGCCGAAACCGGTCAGCGTGCGCAACGGCGGCCGAACCGTTCCATGCTCCCCGACCTTCGCTTTCGTGGCACCCTCTCCCGGCGCGTCGGCTTCCGCCACGATCCGGCGCAACATATCGACGAAGACACCCGACAACGGCAAATTCGACCAGGTGGTGTCGGCGGTCACGTGGAACAGGACGATGAGACCTTTGCCGCGCCGCTCAGCGGTGACGAGCGGGGTTCCGTCGGCGAGACGCGCCCACGTCTTCTCCGCCAGTCCAGGCTCCGGCTCGGCGAGCACTTGACGCGTCACCGTCACTTCGTCCGGCGCCGTAAGGCCAAAGAACGGGCTGCCGGCCTCGAACGCGGCGATGTGCCTCGGGGTCTCCCAGGACAATGCGCCGCCTAGCAGGCGTCCACCCCGGCGAAGAGCGGTAGGAGTTAAAGTGTCGTCGCCGGCCGCGAGGCGAGTGCCGGCGAAGCGCAGCAGCACGCCGCCGTTATCGAGGAACTGGGTGATCGCGTCGAGCTCCGGTCCCGGCGCCACGCTCATGTCGGCGAGGGCGAGCACCGAGGGCTTTTGGTCGAGCAGCGAAACGATCGGATCGGTCGAGGAATCATGCCACTCGCTGATGTCGGCGAACGGCTGCAACGCGCGTTTCAGATAGTAGCTCGGCGCGAGCAGCGGCTGAGCGACGTCAGCGCTTGCGCCGGAAACGATGGCGACCCGACGCCGGCGCGAGCGTTCGTCAATGAGCCAAGTCGCCCCTGCGGAGCGTCCGCCGTCGACGAGGACTTCCGTGACGTCATTGCGCAATTCGATCGGCAGATCAAAACGGGCGTCCACCAGAGGTCTTGCGCCGAAGTCGAAAGCCGCTCGGCCAATCTTCCGCCCCTGAACGTCGAGGGCGCGCACCACGCCCGTTGCTGGCTCGCGTGTATCCGACCGCGTGAGCCGGGCTGTCAGTGCTCCCGCCTCATTGTCAGCGCCAGCGAGCGCGAGCGCACCCCGGCTGTCGGTCACGACCTCGACCGAGTGTGCGAGCGATGCGAGTCGGGTCGAAAAGGCGTTCGCGCCCCCGAGTTCGACCCCATCGGCGATCCATAGGATATCGGCCTTCGGTTCGTGGGCGAGAAACCGCTCAATGGCCGACAATGCCGCCGCGCGCTCCGGCGCGAAAGGAACCGGCGCCAGCGAGCGCAACCGACCCTCGACTTCGGATCTGTCTAGCGGCGCGATCTCCTGTCCGCCCTGAGAGAGGGCCACGATCGCCACGGTTCGACCGGCCCGCGCCGCCGAGGCCGCTCGTTCGCGGGCAAAGGCGACTCGCTTGTCCCAAGCCGGGGCCGCGGCAAATCCGTTGTCGATCAGAACCAGAAGCGGTCCAGACCCGGAGAGCGCGGCCAGGCTGTTCCACAGCGGCTCGGCCATGGCGAGGATAATGAGCGCCCCGATGGCGAGCCGCAGCGCCAGGATCGGCCACGGTGTACGCGCTGGCGTCGTCTCGTTGGGGTTAAGCCCGAGGAGAAGTCGCAGCGGCGGAAATATGGCCTGGCGAGGAGAAGGCGGCGTGACACGGAGCAGGAAATAGAGACCAACCAAGCTGATCAGCGCCCCCAGAACGGCAGGCGCGGCGAAGGCGAGCGGCAGTCCGAACATCGCTCAGGCACTCCTCAGGCCGACGCCGGGTTCGGGCGTGGAAAGGCGCATTCGCAGCGCCAGCAGCATCTTTGCCGGCGACCCGTCGGTCCGATGGATGCTCATGCCCCAGCCCAAGCGGGTGCAGATCGCCCGGATCGCGTCCCGATGGATGGCGAGGCTTGCAAGATAGGCGTCGCGCAGGTTTTGCGCCCGCGGCGTGAGAACGCGCAAGGAGCCGGCGGGATGAAGAAACTCAATGTTCCCGAAGAAAGGATAGGTCTCCTCGATCGGATCGACGATCATCACCAGTTCGCCGATCGCGCCCTCTGCGCTCACGGCCCCGATCGCGCGGGCGACCTCTTCGGGCTCGGAGAGAAAATCGCCGATCATGAGGACCATCGAGCGTGGCGCAGCGGGCAGCGAGGGCGGCAACGGGGTTTGCGAGGGACCCTGGAGTCGCTCGTCGGTCGCAATCGCCTCGGCGAAGCGCTCGATCACGCCTTGCGTCGCCAGCGGTCGAGTGAGGCCTAGCAAACCCGCGCGCTCGCCGCCGCGCACACAAAGATCCGCAAACGCGAATGTCAGCAATGCCGCCCGGTTTATCTTCGACACCGGCGCAAGACGCGATGCGAATTGCATCGACGGTGAGCGATCGAACCAGATCCAGACCGTATGCGCGGCCTCCCATTCGCGCTCGCGCACGAAGGCGCGCTCTTCGCGCGCCGAGCGCCGCCAATCGACCCGCGAAGAGGGCTCCCCGGAGAGGAAAGGTCGAAATTGCCAGAAGGTCTCTCCCGAGCCGGCTCTCCTCCGGCCATGAACGCCGTGCCGTACAGTTTGGGCCACGCGGCGAGCCGCGATGACCAGGCTCGGCAGACGGGCCGACAGAGTCGCCGCGTCGCGGCGGATGGAGGGCGGCGGCGTCATTGCGCCGAAAGCCCCCGGGTCATTGGATGGTCTTGGCAACAAGTCGTCCGATCACAGCCGAAATGGTCTCGCCCTCCGCGCGGGCCGCGAAGCTCAGCGCCATGCGGTGCTTGAGCGCCGGCTCGGCCAGGACGGCGATGTCGTCAAGCGACGGCGACAGCCGCCCATCGACCAGCGCGCGGGCGCGGGCGGCGAGCATCAGCGCCTGTGCTGCGCGCGGGCCAGGTCCCCAACCAATTCCTTTGGTCAGCTCAGGATCGCTTTCGCCCGGGCGGCCAGCGCGCACCAGCTCGAGTATCGCTTCCACCACGCGATCGCCGATCGGAGCGCGGCGCACAACCCGCTGCGCCGCCATCAGATCCTCCGCCGTCATCACCGGCTTCGGACGCGCCTCGCGCTCACCTGTCGTTTCGATCAGGATCCGGCGCTCAGCCGCCCGGTCAGGATAGCCAACGTCAATCTGCAACAGGAAGCGATCGAGCTGCGCCTCAGGAAGGGGATAGGCCCCTTCCTGTTCCAGCGGGTTCTGGGTCGCTAGAACATGGAATGGACGCGGCAGATCGTGTCGCGCCCCAGCCACCGTGACGTGGTGCTCCTGCATTGCCTGGAGCAGCGCTGATTGCGTCCGGGGACTGGCGCGATTGATCTCGTCCGCCATTAGCAACTGGGCGAAGATCGGACCCTTGATGAACCGGAACCCACGCCTGCCGTCGTGACCTTCCTCCATCACCTCGGAGCCGAGGATGTCGGTCGGCATTAGATCGGGCGTGAACTGCACGCGCAGGGCGTCCAGGCCAACCACGATACCCAACGTCTCGACGAGTTTGGTCTTAGCCAGCCCCGGCACGCCTATCAACAATCCGTGTCCACCCGCTAGCAACGTCGCGAGGGTCAAGTCGATGACGCGCTCTTGACCGATAATGACTTCACCGATCTCCGCTCGCGCGGCTGCGATGCGCTCCAGCGCCCCGTCGGCGTCGCGGGTCAATTGGCCTGCATCGGCGATATTAGTCACATTCATCGGCTCGTCCTTTGCGCCATGCGGATGGCTTGATGTTTTGTTTTATCTTCAGGCGCACTAGATTGAGCGTGCGCCGTTGCGGCGCAAGCCCAAAGCACGCAGATGTCAGATCCGCCCACAAAGAAGCGCGAGAATGACGCAGAGCTGGCGCGCGCACCGCAGGCTGTCCTGCGGGGACTCAGCGAGGCGGCTACTGGGCGATTGCGCGGTCAAGTGCCGACGCCTTCCTGGAATCCGCCCGATTGCGGCGATATCGACATGCGCATCGCTGCCGATGGAACATGGTTTTATTGTGGCTCGCCTATTGGCCGGGTGCCGCTCGTCCAGCTCTTCGCGTCGATAATTCGCAAGGAAGGCAATCGTTACGTCTTGGTGACGCCGGTCGAGAAGGTTGGGATTAAGGTTGATGACGCGCCGTTTCTTGCCGTCGAGATGGACATTGAACACGAAACGCGTGAGCCGCAAATCGTGTTCCGCACCAATGTCGACGACTTGGTGGCCGTTGACTCCGAGCACCCGCTTCGTTTCGAGCAGGGTGCCAAGGAAGGCCTGAAACCCTATGTGAGGGTGCGGGGCGACCTCTGGGCGCTGGTCAAGCGGTCGCTGTTCTATGACCTTGTCGCCCTCGGCCGGACGGAGAAGGTCGGAAGAGAAGAGTGGTTCGGCGTGCGGTCCGCCGGCCTCTTCTTCCCCATGCGCCTGGCGCGCGAAATCGAGGGGCTTTGAGCGCCAACATCTTACCAAATTCACGTCCGGCTGCGCTGCGAGCGCTGGCGCATCAGAAGCTCCAGTCATCGCTAAGCTTGGCTGACTTAGAGCGGGTCGCGCCAGCTGGCGCAGGCGACGACGCTACCAGTGGACGGCAGCCGGAGCTGGCGGAGTTCGCCAAGGCGCGCCCGGCAGCCGTGCTTCTGCCGATCATCGACCGGCCCGGCGGGCTCAGTGTTCTCTTGACCTTGCGGGCCTCGCATTTGCGCACGCACTCGGGTCAAGTGGCTTTCCCGGGAGGAAAGATTGACGCGGGCGAGACCCCGCGCGACGCGGCGCTCCGTGAGGCGTACGAAGAGATTGGGCTTGAGGACCGGTTCGTTGAGCCCCTCGGCTGGCTCGATCCCTATCTCACCGGCACCGGATTTCGCGTCGCGCCCCTGGTCGCGCTGGTCGAACCCTCATTCGCGCTCAAGGTCAACAAGCTCGAGGTCGACGATGTTTTCGAAACGCCCTTCGCCTTTCTGATGGACGCGGCCAACCATCGCCTCGAGCAGCGCGAATGGCGGGGACGGCCGCGAAAATACTACGCTATGCCGTATGAAGGGCGGTATATTTGGGGCGCAACCGCCGGAATTCTGCGCAATCTGTACGAAAAATTGTTGTCCTGATGGCCAGGAACGTCCTCGAATCGCTGGCGCTGTTCTTGAGCCCGTTCGCAGTCTACGCGCTCTACCTCGCGCTGCGCGCGGGTTATCCGCTCGAGGTTGAACATTGGACCCGCGGGCGCGTGTCGGTCATGACGCTCATCGGCCTCGCTGCAGCGGTGCTCGGCCTCGTCGCGGTTAACGCCTTCGCGCCGCGAGGCCGCGGCGTTTACGTCCCGGCACACGTCGAAAACGGCGTCCTCGTCCCGGGGCGCTTCGAATGACCGCCCTTCCAGGTCTCAAGGAGGGAAAGCTCAAGGACCTGACACTGCTGAGGCAAGGCCCGCTGGCGCGGGCGCTCTCGGCGCTCAACGGAGGCGGCGAGGAGACCCGGCTCGTCGGCGGCGCCGTGCGCGATCTCGCGCTCGGCGAGCGGGCGGTCGATTTCGATCTCACGACCACCGCGACCACCGACGAAGTCATCCGCCGGGCAAGAGAAGCAGGGTTCAAAGTCGCCCTGACCGGGGTTGAACATGGCACAGTGACGGTCGTCGTCGACGGGCGGCCGATCGAAACGACGACCCTGCGCGAGGACATCGAGACCGATGGGCGCTGGGCCAAGGTGGCGTTCGGACGCGACTTCGCCGCCGACGCGCGACGGCGTGATTTCACCATCAACGCGCTGTCGTTGAGCGCCGACGGAACGGTCCACGATACCGTCGGCGGGATCGGGGATCTCGCCGCCCGGCGGGTGTGCTTCATCGGCGACCCGGAAGCGCGGATTCGCGAGGATTATCTGCGCATTCTCAGGTTCTTCCGCTTCTCTGCCCGGTACGCCGCGAACGGGCTCGACCGCGAGGGCCTGTCCGCCGCGACCCGTTCGCGTGGGGGCCTCGCGAGGCTCTCGCGCGAGCGGGTGCGTGCCGAGTTCATGAAGCTCCTCGTCGCGCCGCGCGCGAGCGAGGTCGTGCAAACGATGGGCGAATGCGGATTTCTCGAGCCGATCCTCGGCGGCGTCGGCTATACGAGACGCTTCAGCCGTCTCGTCGCGATCGAGGCGGAACGGGGCGAAGGCGCCGACGCCGTCCTGCGCCTGGCAGCGCTAGGCGTCGCGATCCCGGAGGATGGGGACCGGCTGCGCGAGCGGCTGCGGCTCGCCAATGCCGAAGCGAACCGGCCGAGAGCGGCCACGGCGGCGCTAATCGGCCTGCACGGGATAACTGCGCCCCCGTCGTTCCACGGCCTCAGAACCCTCCTGTTCAGCGCCGGACGCGAGGCCGCTCGCGACGCGCTGATGCTCTCGCAGGCCGAGTCCGGGGCACCTGCGTCGGACGCCGCCTTCGACGCCGCCGACCGTTTTCTCGCCAACGCGTCCGAGCCCAGGCTCCCGATCAGCGGCGCGGACCTCATTGCGCGCGGCGTCTCGGCAGGACGCCCAGTCGGACAGGCTTTGCGCGCCTTCCAGGCGCTGTGGATCCGGACGGGCTTTCCGAAGGAGCCTCAGACGTTGGCGCGCCTGCTCGAGGAGGCGGTCGCAAGATCGTCGGCAACGCACCGCGAGGAACCGCGATGATTGAGCGCTTTCGTAACCGGTTCGCAACTACCAAACCCGTCTGCAGGTCGCACGAACTCCGCTTGCTAGAAGTTTGCCGCCAGCACAAAGCCGGCTGCTGTTTTCTGGCTTCGCCGGGATGACGCGTCCGTTGTATGCGTGCGCCTCGGATGATCTATTTCCCGATGACGCTCGCGCGTGCTCGCTGCCACCAACCGCTACGGCGGGGGCGAGGCGTTTCGGTCGCTGACGGAGCAGCAGCCAGCGCCCCCGACGCAACGTCAGCCTCTGCCGTCGCAAAAGAAGCAAGGCTCCGCTCCACGGCCGCGGCCCTAGTTGCCTGCGCCTCGATCTCATGCTTCTTCGCTTCGGCGACCGGCGATGGTACGGTCGCCGTGTCTTCATGAGAGACCGCGCCGCCGGACGACGGGGGGGTAGAATGGTCCGCTTCGGACCCGGCGAACTCTTCCTCAAGCGCCAACGAGGGGGCCGAATCGAAGCCCGGCGCTGACGTCTCTGGCGTAGCTTCTCCGTCGGTCTGTCGGAACCTGTTTCGCCCGCCGCGCGAACCTCTCGATCGACGATGACGCTCCTCTCCGCCGCGCAGACTTTTTTGGTCGAAGGCGTCGTCGTCACCGGTCGACACAACGGGATTGTCGTCGATTTCGGCGACCACTGCCAAGCCGTCGTCCGTCGGCTGTGGAACGTCCCCCGAGAGACTGCCTCCGAACGGCCGCTCTCCGCGGCGGCGGCGGCGGCGGCGACGACGGCGACCGATCTCACCTTCCTCCAGCAAGGCCCTGCCCCCGCGGTCGCTCAGATGGCCGACCTCTACATTCTCCTCGCTAGGGGCTTCAAAGGTCTCATCCTCCTCCGCCTGAACCGACGCTATCCCTGCGATGATCGGCGCACTGTCAGCGAACGAGTTCACGGCGTCTCCTTCGCTCTTAACGCCAATCGCAGGCTCGCCGCGCTCGATTGCGTGGTAGTTAGCGCCAGTCAGCGTGTCGTCCGCGTCAACAACGATCCCCACACCGAACCGCCGTTCGAGATCGCGGAGATTGATGCGCTTCTGATTAAGTATGTAGAGTGCCACAGGCGTGCGCGTTCGCACAGTAAGATTGTAGGTCGAGTTCTTGATAAGGGCGTCCTCCAGCACGCGCAAAACATGCAGAGCGATTGAAGCGGTCGATCGCACGACGCCAGCGCCCTGGCAGTGCGGGCAGGTTACAGTTGAGCCTTCGAGAACGCCAGTCCGGATGCGCTGACGCGACATTTCAAGGAGGCCGAAGTGCGAAATCCTGCCGACCTGGATGCGGGCGCGGTCGTTTTTCAGCGCGTCCTTGATCCGCCTCTCGACCGCACGATTGTTGCGCGATTCCTCCATGTCGATAAAGTCGACCACGATAAGCCCGGCAAGGTCACGCAGACGCAACTGACGCGCGATTTCATCAGCAGCCTCGAGATTGGTACGCACCGCGGTATCTTCGATATTGTGTTCGCGCGTGGATCGGCCCGAGTTGACGTCGATTGCGACCAGCGCCTCAGTCTGGTTGAAAACGATGTACCCGCCTGACTTTAGCGTCACCTGGTTGGAGAACATCGCGTCGAGCTGCGGTTCGACTCCGGCATTGGCGAAGATCGGCGTGGCGTCGCGATAGAGTTGCACGCTATTGATGTGGCTTGGCATTAGGAGGCGCATAAATTCCCTCGCCTCGCGATAGCCGGCCTCGCCCGCGACTGTGATCTCTTCAACCTCTTTGCTGTAAAGATCGCGGATCGCCCGTTTGATAAGCGAGCCTTCTTCGTAGACGAGCGTCGGCGCGCTGGATGCAAGTGTCGTCTCTCGCACGGTTTCCCACATCCGCAACAAATATTCGAAGTCGCGTTTGACCTCCGCTTTGGTGCGCGAAGCGCCCGCCGTGCGGAGGATAACGCCCATGCCCTCTGGAACGTCGAGCTCTTCGGCGATCGCCTTCATTCGGCTGCGGTCCTGGGCATTAGTAATTTTCCGCGAAATGCCGCCGCCGCGGGCGGTGTTGGGCATCAAAACGGAGTAGCGCCCAGCCAGCGAAAGGTAGGTCGTGAGCGCGGCTCCCTTGTTGCCGCGCTCTTCTTTGACAACTTGCACCAGCAGAACTTGCCTTCGCTTGATGACCTCCTGAATCTTGTACTGGCGGCGCAAGCGCTGGGGACGTCGCGGAATCTCCTCCAATGCGTCGCCGCCAATCTGCTCGACGGGTTCGCCTTCGTCTTCCGTTCGGCGCTTGTCGTTTGTCACCCGCTCTTCCGAGCCGCCCTCGAGCGTCGTGACTTCATGGACGTCTTCCTCAACCGAGCGTTCGTTATCATCGTGCCTTAGTTCCAAGGCTGCAACGTGTTCATCGCCTGGTACGGGAATCAACGTGGCTTCGTCGGACGGCCCAGAGTCCGCCGGGCTATAATCCCGAGCCTCTGTGGCTCCCAGCGGCAGATCAGCGGCCACGTCCTTGATCGGCTCATCAGTTTCAGCCTTGATAGGCTGATTCAACTCTTCCGAAATCGCAACCGGCGAAGTATCGGTGGGAACCTCTGGCAGACTCTCGGGAGGCGTCGTCGGGCTGAGTCCCTCCGCGCCAAGTTCCTCTATCGGCACCCGCTCCGATATGGTTTCGCCATCCGCGGCGCGGGTCTCAATTCCCTGCCGTCGCGGGTGGCGATGGCGTCTGCTGCGTTTCTCGCCGGTGGCCTCTTCGTCCTCCTCCCGTTGAGATTGGGCTTCCTCCTCAAGCAGCGCCTGCCGGTCAGCGACCGGGATTTGGTAATAATCCGGATGAATTTCGGAGAAAGCGAGAAAGCCGTGCCGGTTCCCCCCGTAGTCGACGAAGGCGGCCTGGAGCGACGGTTCTACGCGGGTGACCTTAGCAAGGTAGATATTACCCCGCAGCGGCCTCTTGCTTGCTGACTCGAAGTCGAACTCCTCGACGCGATTGCCGCGCAGGACGACCACCCTCGTTTCCTCCGGGTGTGAAGCGTCGATGATCATTTTGTTTGCCATGATAAACTCTCTCGCCGCGCGCGAAATCGCGCTGCGGGAGGCGACTGCGCCACCCGACCGCGCCGCGTGGGGCGTCTATGCTGGAGATGCAAAAACACGGGAATGGGACGGCACGCGCCGCAAGCGCGAACGGTTCAGACGGCCACCGCGTCGCGGCAAAAAGTGCGCGCCGCCGAGGAGCGGCCGCCGCAGAGTAGATTTGCCATCGGGACATCGTCAACCTGAAACAAAGCGTGATTAAGCACGCCGCCCTTCAAGCGGCGCTGCTTGGCGTCGGTGTCACAACTTCGATCCGAGAGGGGCCATGCCTGCCCCAATTCGGCGAGGCTCTCACCCGCGATCCGCTCACCGCTTCCGTACGGACGCCAGCCCGCGAGTTAAAAGTCCAAGCTGAGTGACGAGTTCAACAAACCGTCTCGACCAGTCTATGCAGCCCGCGAGACGTCGTGTGACGGTCCCGGCGTAGCCCTCTCAACATTGGGCGAGCCGACTGCACGAACTCGGCCCGAATTCGCAACGCACTGTAAATAGGCGCCTCGGGCGGCATTGGCAAGCTCTTTTCCTACCTGTGAATTATTATCGACGCCAAGCGGGTCGTTGCCTTCGGTAGAGCCAGAAAGTGCTGCTTATAATCCATTAACTAACGTAGAGAGTTTAGTTCGCTCATTTTCTTCGCGGGGCGCCGTTTTGAGCCCAGCGCCGTGCGACCTTTGTCAAAACCGGACGATTGCGCCGTAGCGGTATTCGCCTTAATAGCGCGACGGCGTGGCGCCGAGGGGAAGCGGGATGGCGCGAATAAGACGGCTTGCGGCCCTTGCCATCTTCGCGCTGATGGGGACGCCGCTTCAGGTCGGCTTAGCGGGGGAGGCGGGCCCGCCTGTCGCGGTCGGCGCGCGGCTCTTGCAGGACCAGAATACGGCCAAGCTGGTTTTCGACCTGTCACGCATGGTCGACGCGAACGCTTCCGCCTTGGCCTCGCCTGATCGGATTGTCGTCGACATCCCGGAAGTGAATTTCCAACTCGATCGGTCGGTCGGTCGAGTCGGGGCGCTCCCCAACGCCTCGCTTGTGAAGGGATTCCGCTTCGGCCTGCTGGCCCCCGGCAGGTCCCGGATCGTTCTTGACCTTGCGCGCGCGGCCTGTCCCGCCCAGGTTTTTGCCAAACCGATTGTTCAAGGCGAACCGGCGGCCAGGCTCACGATCGAACTGAAGCCTTGCAATTCCTCAGCCTTTGCCTCCCTCGTCCGCTCGTCCGCAGTTTCGATCCTAACCACCTCTGCAGCCCCCAGTTTCTCGCAGCCGGTCATCGTCGTTGATCCCGGCCACGGCGGTGTCGATAGCGGCGCCCAGGGCATCCGCGGAGTTCAGGAGAAGACCCTCGTCTTTGATTTTTGCGCCGAACTGAAGCGACAGCTCGACGTGACCAAGCGCTACGCCACAGTAATGACCCGGGACGGCGATGAGTACGTCGATCTCGATGACCGGGTTGCGATCGCTCGCAAGGCGAATGCATCTCTATTCATCTCCGTCCACGCTGACACGCTGAGCGAGGATGCGAACGTAAGCGGCGCTACCGTATATACTGTTGCTGGTCGCGCTTCCGATGCGGAGGCGGCCCGAATTGCTGCCCGTGAGAACGCCGCTGGCGGGGGGCCTAGTGCCGCGCGGCCAGACAATCCGGATGTTGCTGATATTCTGTTTGATCTCAAACGCCGCGAGACTCGGACATACGCCCACATTTTTTCGCGGAGCCTCGTCGATAACTTGCGTAGCGCGGCGAGGCTGAACCATAACCCGGAACGTTCCGCAGGCTTCGTCGTCCTGAAAGCGCCGGAGTTTCCCTCCGTCCTGGTGGAACTCGGCTATCTTTCAAACGCTCAGGATGTCCAATCCCTCGCCTCCCCGGCGTGGCGCACGAAGGCGGCGACAGCCGTAGTAAAGGCCATAGACGCATTTTTTGCTGGACCCGGAAAACCTGACATACCCCCGACCTCTGAAGGCGGCGTTGCGTCGTCAATCGTCTCGGTCCCCGGGCCGGCGGCACATTAAGAGGCTTGCACGTACCAGGCGAGACGAGCTAATGGCGTCCGGTCGGGCGATGAGATACCTCGATCATAGATTCGCCTTACTCGAGCACGACACGGGTCGAGATCGGCGCGTTAGCTGGCCCGGTTCCAGGTAAGAAACGTCGGTCGATGGTCTCGTAAAGTCCGGGTCTTCGGGGCCGAGTGGCTAAGTTCGTCTCGGCGCCGCGAGCGCTCGCCGACGGGGTACAAGGGAAGGCATCGATCGATAGATGCGCGGGATCGCACGCATTGTTGGTTTCGTATTTGCGACCGGCACATTGTTGTTCACCGTCGCGGCGGCGGTTTTTGCCGGCGTCATTTGGAAATACGAACAAGACCTTCCGGACTATTCTTCGCTCAAGAACTATGAGCCACCAGTGATGACGCGCGTCCATGCGGCGGACGGAAGCCTGCTCGCCGAATATTCGCGTGAGCGACGACTTTACCTTCCGTCAGACGAAATTCCCGACTTGGTCAAGCATGCGTTCATCTCCGCCGAAGACAAGAACTTCTACAACCATTGGGGCGTCGACCCCGAAGGGATCGTGCGCGCTGGCATGGTTTACATGCAGGGATCGCGTCATATTCAAGGTGCCTCGACCATCACCCAACAGGTAGCCAAAAACTTTCTCTTGAACTCTGATCGGACATTCGATCGCAAAATTCGCGAAATCCTGCTTAGCCTGAGAATCGAGTCCGCCTACTCGAAAGAAAAAATCCTTGAGCTCTACCTCAACGAGATTTACCTCGGTCTCTCCAATTACGGTGTTGCCGCGGCCGCGCTCAATTATTTCAACAAGTCCGTACACGAACTTACCATCGCCGAAGTTGCTTATCTGGCCGCCTTGCCGAAGGAGCCGAGTTCGCTAAACCCCTTTCGTGATCATGACCGAGCGATCGAAAGGCGCAACTACGTCGTTGGGCGTATGGAGGAGGACGGCTACATTACCGCCAAACAGGCGAACGACGCTCGGGCTGAGCCACTCGTGGTTAATCCCCGAGTGTTGACACCGAATTCGATCGCCGCGGGATTCTTCGCCGAGGAGGTTCGACGCGAACTGCAAGAGCGGTACGGCGAGCAGAAGCTTTACGAGGGGGGCCTTTCGGTTCGTACGACCCTCGACCCGAAAGTTCAGCTGATGGCGCGTAAGGCGCTAGTTGATGGTCTCGTGCGCTACGACGAGGCGTATGGCTGGCATGGCACTCTCAAGACGATCGAGATTGGGCAGGATTGGGGCATCCCTCTGGCCGACATTCCAGCTTACGGCGACATTAAGCCGTGGATTCTGGCGGTTGCGCTTGACGTCACCGATGCGGCCATCCGGGTTGGTCTTCAACCCGAGCGAGACAAGTCCGGCGCGATTGTCGCGGATCGTCAGACGGGCACCGTCACGGTTGAAGGGGCGCGCTGGACGGGCCGTAGGCCCAAAGGCTTGGTCAAGCCCGGCGACGTGTTCTACGTCGAGCCGATCCCGGGCCACGAAGGCGAATATCGCCTGCGCCAGATCCCCGAAGTCTCTGGCGCCGCTATAGCGATGGATCCGTTTACTGGCCGCGTGCTGGCGATGGTGGGCGGATTTTCGTTCGACGAATCGGAGTTCAACCGGGCGACGCAAGCCCAGCGGCAACCGGGCTCCTCGTTCAAGCCGTTCGTGTACGGAGCCGCGCTCGACAACGGCTACACGCCATCCTCGATCATTCCGGACTCGCCGGTCACGATCAACGACGGCAGCGGTCAATTGTGGACTCCGGCCAACTTTGAAGGCGAGGTGACCGGTCCCCGTACGTTGCGATTCGGCGTTGAGCATTCGATCAACCTGATGACGGTGAGGCTCGCGCGCGACATCGGCATGCCGCTGGTCGTCGAATACGCCAAGCGCTTTGGCATCTACGACAACTTGCCGCCATTCCTGTCGATGTCGATCGGTGCCGGCGAGACGACCGTGTTGCGCATGATCACCGGCTACTCGATGTTCGCCAACGGCGGCAAAAGGGTAAAGGCGACACTGATTGATCGGATTCAGGACCGCTGGGGCAATACGATCTACAAGCACGACGAACGGATCTGCGAGGGCTGCGACGCCCCGACATGGCACAATCAACCTGAGCCCAAGCTCATCGACAAGCGCGAACAAGTGATCGATCCGCTCACCGCCTATCAGGTCACCTCCATCCTGGAGGGGGTCATTCAACGCGGCACCGGCATCGCGATCAAGGAACTCGGCAGGACTCTTGCGGGCAAGACCGGCACCACCAACGACGCCAAAGATCTCTGGTTCATCGGCTATTCGCCAAATCTCGCCTTTGGCGTGTTCATGGGCTACGACAAGCCGCGATCTCTTGGCGGCAGCGCGCAGGCCGCGCTTTACACCGCGCCGATCTTCCGCGACTTTATGAAAATGGCGCTGAAGGACACGCCCGACACGCCGTTCCGCATTCCGCCCGGAATCAAACTCATTTCGGTCGACGTTCATTCGGGCATGCGCGCGACCGGTCCCGGTTCGATTATGGAGGCGTTCAAACCCGGCACTGGACCGCCTGACAGCTATAGGCGGCGGTGGTGGGGTGAATCGGCTCAGACCTCGTCGCGAAGCGAACGATCGATCGGATCGGGGACAGGCGGGCTCTATTGAGGCGCTCAAGTTTTCTTGCTTCATTTCGGACCATTTCTGCGCTCGATCGGTTGACTGTCCATACAGGGAAGACAACTCACGTCCCCGAGCGACGGTCTCGCGCAATAACATTTCGCCCTTAAAGTCGCGGGTTGAATTATGCGCGCCGAAGCCGAACAGTTGGTCGAATCGATCAAGCAATCCGTGGGATTGCTGAGGAGGCATCTTTGACGTCGACGCTGCCCAGCGTCGTCTCAGTGAACTAAACGCGAAATCCGAAGATCCGAATCTCTGGACCGATCCCGACATCGCTGGAGAAGTGATGCGCGAGCGCACGATGCTGGAAGACCGGCTGAGTTCGCTTAAGAAGATCGAGCGCGATCTCGAGGATGCAACTACCCTGGTTGAGCTTGGCGAGGCCGAAAGTGACGAAGCGACGGAGGCTGAGGGAATTGGCGCTCTGAAGGCGCTCAAAGCCGAGGGCGAACGACGTCAACTCGAAGCGCTCCTCTCAGGCGAAGCGGACGCGAATGACACCTATGTCGAAGTGCATTCCGGCGCCGGCGGCACTGAAAGCTGCGATTGGGCGCGCATGCTGTTGCGGATGTACGTGCGCTGGGCGGAGCGGCGAAAGTTCGACGTCGAACTGATCGAGGAGACGGATGGGGACGAGGCCGGGATCAAGTCGGCGACGATGATCGTCAAAGGCCACAATGCGCATGGCTGGCTCAAGACCGAGTCGGGCGTGCATCGGCTGGTGCGCATTTCTCCATTTGATTCCAACGCGCGGCGACACACGAGCTTCGCCTCCGTTTGGGTTTATCCGGTCGTCGACGACCGGATAAAGATCGAAGTCAACGAAAGCGATTGCCGCATCGACACTTATCGCGCCTCTGGCGCCGGCGGACAGCACGTCAACAAGACCGAATCTGCGGTACGCATTACCCATTTGCCGACCGGTATCGTCGTCGCCTGCCAGTCCGAACGCTCACAGCACAAGAACAGAGCGACCGCCTGGAATATGCTGCGCGCTCGACTTTATGAGCGAGAGCTTGAGGCGCGCGAAGAGAAGGTCAATGCGGACGCTGCGTCCAAGACCGACATCGGTTGGGGCCATCAGATTCGCTCCTATGTGCTGCAGCCCTATCAGATGGTGAAGGACCTTCGCACCGGGCACGTCTCGGGTACGCCTGCCGAAGTGCTCGATGGCGATCTTGACTCGTTCATGGAGGCTTCGCTCGCTCAGCGCCTCTCTGGACGAACGGTGGCGGTTGAGGACGTCGAATAAATAAGGTCGTCGCCGCCAAGTCAGCCAGCACGCAGAGTCCGGTCAAGCAGATGAAAATAAAACGGGGGGAAGCGGGCGTACGAGACGGGGAACTTCGTTGCGCCTCATTTCCGTTATTGTCACAGGAAGCCAAGGGCGCGCTTTTCGACCTGCAGGCTTAGATTTCGAAACGGAATATCAAACGAAGAATTACATAAGAATACGTAACTCGTTTGCGGCGTTCTCTCTTCCTTTGTGGCTGCCAACTATCTCTCTTTCCATCAGAACATTCGTGCAACAGGTCAGTGCCTTCGCTGCGACGAATAGGGTAAACTTGCTCCCGCAGTTCCCGCGATTTAGTATAGGGTGTTTTTTTGCCCGTGCGCCGCCCTTTTCCCGAATGCTTTCAAGGCCGCCTCGCGTGGCGGCGGCGAGGCAAAGCCCGGAGCGAACTGCCTGCCGCCGCTACGACGGGTCGACGCAACGCCGCGAGGCGGCCGGAGAACTAGACTCGCTTTCGAGCGTTTGCGCCAAGGCGACCGCCTGCTCCTCGGGATACGGCCGATGACCACATGGGTCCGTGCGCCGCGCGACGACCAAGCGAGCGAAAGATAGTCACGTTGCTGTGACCGGGTCGGCGCGTCGGGCATATTATTGGCGACGATGCAAAGCAGGACTGGAGTGCCCAACCGATCGACAAAGGCGATCACCGCGAGGGGAGAGCCGTCGTAGGAAAGCATGAACGCGGTTGCGAACCGCAAGCCCGGCAGGGCGACGTTTTCGAGCGTTAGGCTCGCGCCCACTGGTGCCGACGACGTTCAGCGCCGCCGCCTGCATCGCCGGGTCCGGATTGAAAGGACTGATGTCTCGTTCGTGTAGAGACGCGTGTATTCGGCGATCGCCGAGCGCCAGTCCTCCTTTCCGCCAAGCAGCCCAGAGCTCAATGCGGTCCATGCGATGGCGCCACTCGCGAGAAGTCCGATAGCGACGCCCGCCGCGAACTCTCGGAGGACGATTCCACTGAAGCGCCTTGAGGGCTGAGGACCGTTTTCGTCAGCAGGAAGCGCCGCGCGCAGCCGGGCCAATGGAGCCTGCCCAAGCAGCGCGTCAAGCGATGCTGCAAGCGGCGCTCTCGTTTGCCGCAACTCTTCGTAGCGCCACGCAACCGCGCGTCAGCCGCAAGACAGCCCAAAAGGGCCGTTTTGCGGCTTTTCGTCGAGTTCGTTGTCGATCAACGCGACAAGTTCGGCGTTATCATCGGACATTGATAGGCTTACCCAGCTCTCCTATCTTAGTTTAGCCAGCGCCGCTCGCCCGGTGGCCAGTCTGCTTATAATCGTGCCGACGGCAACACCTAGCGCCGCGGCTGTTTCGGCGTAACTGTATCCTTTCGCCATAGACCAGCAGGATCGTCTCGCGCTGAGCCTCTGGCAGCCGGCTAATCGCTCTTAACACCGCTGAAGCCGTAATGATCGTTTCGATTTCACGCGCGCCGTCAGTCGTCAATGCCTCTTCGGCGTCGAAGAAACCGCCGCCTTCACGAATCCTCTGCGATCGAATTGACGCGGGCCTCAGTTTCCTTTCGCGCTGGGATGGGCCGCTTGGTCCGCTTGCGCGTGCGATGTTGGCCTACATTTTCATCGTCGAGGGCGTTGGCAAGATTGGAGGTTACGCTGGCGTCACCGACTGTATGCAGGCCCACGGACCGACGGGTGGCTGCAGCTGTTGGTCATTTTGGCCGAACTCGGCGGCGGCCTGCTGGTGGTGTTCGGGTTCAAAACGCGATGGGCGGCGATCGCGCTCTTTGGCTTTTGCTTGCTGACGGGCGCGTTCTCCCACACGGGCGCCGAACAGGCAATTCAACTCCAGAGGTATATCGGCAATGACCGGCGGCTTTCTCGCTCTGGCGCGTGGTCGCTCGAGGGCTGGCGGGAGCGATTCCCCTATACTAGCGAGGGCTGTTGCAGAGGCGCTCTCTCGATCGCGCCACGTGGAGCGATTGATTTAGGCTATGCCGCGACCATACCGTGTGGGCAAGTGGGCTCACGCCCGCTGACGTAATCCTGTCCTCGGCCGGCATTTTTCGTTGGCGCCGTCCGCCTTGCCGCAGCACTAGCGCGCGGCCTATAGAGAGCCTTTCGGCGATAGTTCCTAGCGCCCACCTTCCGAAGGTCCTGAATGTCGAGCGTCGACGTCAAGCCGACCAGCAATCGCAAGCCCGTCGGCAAAGTCGAGACAGCGAATGAACCGTTCAAGCAGGCGCTCGCCACCTGCACCCGAGCGTTGGCTCGTCAACCCGGGCTCGAAATCGCTTTTTCGACCGACAAACCGTCGCTCCTGACCTCAACGGAAGGCTCGAAGGCGCGGCTCCCCGAGCCCCCTGGCAAGCCAAATCCGCGCGAGGCGGCGATCGTTCGCGGCCTTGCCAATTCCTTCGCCTTGCGCCTCGCGTGCCATAGTGATGCGCTCCACCGGCGCTTCGCGCCACACAGCCCGCCGGCCCGCGCGCTGTTTGACGCAGTCGAGCAGGCGCGGGTCGAAGCCATCGGCTCGCGCCGCATGCAGGGCGTCGCGTCGAACATCACCGCCATGCTCGACGATCGGTACCACCGCAGTCCGTTCGCGGAGGCGCGCACGCGCGAGGAAGCGCCGCTGGAGGACGCGGTTGCGATGCTCGCGCGCGAGCGCATGACTGGACTCGAGCCGCCGCGCGGAGCCGCTCGTCTGGTTGAGCTCTGGCGCCCCTTTATCGAGGAGAAGGCCGGCGCCGAGCTCGACCGGCTCGGCGAGGCTCTGCTCGACCAGCGGGCCTATGCGAAGCTGGTGCGCAAAGTCCTCTCGTCCTTGGGGCTCGCGAACGAGGCCGATGCCGACGCCGAAGAGTCGGACGAGGATACCGAAGACAAGACGCCGCCCGAGGAGCCGGACGAGGCTCAGGGGGAGGGCGAAGCGCAGGATTCGATGCAGCGCGAAGCGGCCGACGAGGCGACCGACGACGCCGACGAAGGCGTCATCGACACGGTCGAGGCGCCGTCGTCGGAACTCGAGGGCGAAGGTGAGGCGGGCGACGCCGAGGAAGCGGCGGAGAGCCGTCCGCCGCAGCCTCAAGCGTCGGAGAAGCGTGGCCCGGACTACAAGGCTTACACTACGCGCTTCGACGAGATCATCGACGCGGACGAATTGTGCGACCCTGACGAGCTGCAGCGCTTGCGCGACTATCTCGACAAGCAATTGCAGAACCTCCATTCAGTCGTCGCCCGCCTCGCCAATCGGCTGCAGCGACGGCTGATGGCGCAGCAGAGCCGCTCATGGGAGTTCGATCTCGAAGAGGGCGTGCTCGACACCGCGCGCCTGCCGCGCGTGATCATCGATCCGCAGCAGCCTTTGTCCTTCAAGCATGAGAAGGACATGGCGTTCCGCGACACGACGGTGACGCTGCTCATCGACAATTCGGGCTCGATGCGCGGCCGCCCGATCACCGTCGCCGCGACTTGCGCCGACATTCTCGCCCGCACGCTTGAGCGCTGTGGCGTCAAGGTTGAGATTCTTGGCTTCACCACCCGAGCCTGGAAGGGCGGACAATCGCGCGAGGCCTGGCTCCAGGCCGGCAAGCCTCCCAATCCTGGACGCCTCAACGATTTGCGCCATCTCATCTACAAGGCTGCGGATGCGCCGTGGAGGCGCGCGCGCAGGAACCTCGGGCTCATGATGCGCGAGGGGCTGCTTAAGGAGAACATCGACGGCGAAGCGCTCGACTGGGCGCACCAGCGTCTTCTTGGCCGGCCCGAGCAGCGCAAGATCCTGATGATGATCTCCGACGGCGCGCCGGTCGACGATTCGACCCTCTCGGTCAATCCCGGCAACTATCTCGAGCGCCACCTGCGCTACGTGATCGAGGAGATCGAAACCCACTCGCCTGTCGAGCTCATCGCCATCGGCATCGGCCACGACGTGACGCGGTACTATCGGCGCGCAGTGACGATCGTCGACGCCGAGGAGCTGGGCGGAGCGATGACGGAGAAGCTGGCCGAACTCTTCGATGAGAACGCCACGCCAGCCGAACCGGCGAAGTCCGCGCGGCAGCCGAGGCGGGGTTGGAAGGTCTCTTGAGACGCGCGCTGGGCGTCCCGACTTTCATTTTAGTTTCGCGCGTCCTGTCATTTCAATGCTCGGTTTAGTTTCGTCTTCAGGAAAGAGGGTCGCTTCTGAGCGGAGGCTTGGCTTCAGGTCGGGATCCATAATACCACGTTGTTATAGTATAATAGTCCATTAATAACAGATTAACAAGGCTCTTTTGCACGGCCCCAGTGAGGCGCGTCTTGGACTGCCTTTGGGGTCTCCTACCTATGACTGATGAACGCTCCAAGCCGCCATCGCGTCCGGCCCTTCTCACCGTCCGGTCAGGCCAATCTGTTTGCTGCGCCGCTCCGCTTGCCGGAGGGGTTTCGATATCATCTGGACCTTCTGTCCACGGAAGAAGAGGAGGCGCTAGTGCGCGAACTTGAGCAGCTCCCGTTCAAGCCCTTCGACTTTCAAGGATTTCTGGCGAACCGACAGGTGGTGAGCTTCGGATACCGCTACGACTGCGACCGCCGCTCCGTTGTTGAGTCCGCGCCGTTTCCGTCGTTTCTCGAACCGCTGCGGGGTAAGGTGGCTGCACTTTTCGATCGCCCGGCGGAATCCTTCCGCCAGATCCTCATCAACGAGTATCGGCCTGGAGCGGGAATCGGCTGGCACCGGGACAAGGCGCAGTTCGACGAGGTCGTCGGCGTTTCGCTGCTTGCGCCCTGCACCCTGCGCTTTCGTCGGAAAGCGGACGAGACGTGGGACCGCGCCTCGCTCACGGTCGAACCGCGCTCAGCGTATCTGCTCTCCGGGCAGGCGCGCACGGTCTGGCAGCATCGCATCCCGGCTCTCGACCGCCTGCGTTATTCGATCACCTTGCGGACGCTTATTGCGAATCCGAAGGTCGCCGCTAGTCTAGTTCCGACGAGGCGCGCGAATAGTCGGTTGACGCACCAAGCGGCTGGGGCTTTGCCCGCTTCGGTCGTCGTCTTCACTTCGTTCAAGCGGTCGGTCTTCACGTCGTAGACATAGCCGTAGATGGGCACGTTGTGAGGCACGAGCGGATGCTCGCGGATACGCCGCACGTCCTGTGCGACGCTCGCCTCCTGGTTGTTGATCGTGTGCCACTTGATGAAGTGGCCGGCAGCGTGTCCGCCCTTGTGATGCGGGTTCGACCATTTCTTTCCATCGAACGAGGCTGTCGCGAGGTCGTCGTCGAGCAGATAGGCCATGATCTCGTCGGAGATCAACTCCATGCCGCAATTGGTGTGTGTGGATGACGAACCACTCCTTCGTGCCCAGCAGTTTGTGGGGAATGACAAGCGATCCGATGGCGTCGTCCGTCGCGCGGCCGCCGGCTTTGCGGATGACATGCGCGTCCCCCTCCGCAAGGCCGACGTATTTCGCCGGATCGAGCCGTGGGTCCATGCAGGTGAGGATGGCGAAGGCCCTCGATGGAGGCAGGGCAAAGCGGGCCGAGCCCGAGCCGCGTGATCGAGGGTCACAGCAGGCCGACTGCGGCGACGGCGAGGTCGATAATGATGAGCGTGCGGGACATGCTGCTGCAGCGTCACGGTCAGCGTCGTGCAATGTAGGCGCTCAACCGTAAGACGGAACCGCCTCGGAGACCGGCTCGATGAAATGTAGACCGGGGTTCGCGCACGAGGACGGCACCGCCGGCCTCAAACATCAAGTCCAGCGGAAATGTGCTGGGTCAAATTGAGGCTCGGGGCGCCCTGACGCGTATCTCACTTCGGCCTTAGATCGAGCCCAACCCCGTTGTTGACGAACTGCAACGTGTAGGCGCTCCTGTAGTCGGTTTGTTTATCGACCATCCCGATCGCTACCATTTTGTCGAAGAAATCCTTCCAGCGCGCGTCGCTCATTGCGCCAATCCCGAGCGTAAGCGCCTCGCCGGAATCAATGACATTGTATTTCTTCAGCTGCTCGATCGAGAAGGTGATTTGATCGTCGGTGATGTCAGGATTCTCTGTCTTGATCATCGCATTGGCCTTGGAGTTGTCGGCGTAGAGGTAGTGATACCAGCCGACCGCCGAAGCGTCGACGAAGCGCTGCACCAGGTCTGGATTCTTCTCGATGATGTCGCGGCGAGTTTCGATCAGGGTCGAATACGTGTCATAGCCGTAGTCGGAGAGCAGGAATACGTTCGGCTTGAAATGGCCCTGCCTTTCAATCTCAAAGGGCTCGGCGGTGAGATAGCCCTGCTGGATCGAGCTCTTGTTCATGATGAAGGGGGCGGAGTTGAAATTGTACGGCCGGACGTTCTCGTCCTTGAAGCCGTAAACAAGCTTCATCCAGGCATAGAACGTGTTGATCGCGCCGGCGCCGACATAAGTCGACTTCGCGTGCGGCAGGTCTTTCCATTTATCGAGCCCCTGGCCGGGGTGCGACATGAAGATCTGGGGCGACTTCTGGAACTCGGCGGCGACGGCGACCAGGGGGAGCTTCGCCTCAGCCGACAGGAGGGCGCCTATCATGTCGCCGCCCATGAAGAATTCGATCCTGCTAAACAGCAGCAACAGCGCCCCATTGGTCTGCGGGCCTCCGGGAATGATGGTGACGTCGAGTCCGTATTGTGCGTAAGTGCCGTCGGCGGCCGCCTGAAAGAAGCCGCCAGCCTCTGGGTCGGCGAGCCAGTTGGTGGCGAACTTCACCTTGTCGAGCGCCAACGCGGGCTCAGCCAAACCAACCCATCCCGCCAAGGCCGCAAGCACCGCCAATCGCATTCCGACACGCCCCTTCCTTGCCGTTCCTCTCAACGCCGACGCTGCATGATCAAAAGCCGCTCGAGCCGGACTTGCCTTCAATCGCCACGCGGCCCGCTCGCCATCTTCCGAGCCGCATCGCCAGCTTGGGAAACATAATAGGACGTCGGATCGTAGACAAATGTGGCGTCTTCGCCAGGCAAATAGGACGCCTCCACATGGTAAGAGAGAAATTAGAGCGCATAGGCCGCGCCAATGTCATCCTCGTATCGGCGCCGCGCGTCTGGCCTCATTTCCTTGAGCCCGCGACCGAAGCGTTCGGCCTGCTCCTCCCCAGATCGCGGACGTAGAGCGACGCATTCTCGTGTCTCCCCAGCTGTCCAAACATGGCCTTAATGAGGATATGTCCCGCTCCGGCGACACCATGTGCGCATGCCCCCGCGAATGCGAGCCAAGGCGCGGTCAATCGTAGCACTGACCGTCCTCCAAGATTGATCGCAGCTTGAGCCTCTAAGAAATTTTCTCGCTCTGATCGTTCTTATCGCCGGACGGGGATTGGAATCTTCCACATCTGACGTGATGTTGGGCAATCGGCTCGATCGGTCTGTGGATGACTAGGGCCTACCACATTCTTGGCCCGGCGGACGCCGCCATCACGCTCGTCGAATACGGCAGCTACGCATGCCCCTATTGCCGCGCCGCGAACGACCGGATCGCCGAAGTGCGCGATCAGTTCGGCGACCAGATGCGGTATGTCTTCCGTCATTGGCCTCTTGTCGGCGTCGAACTTGCCCGCTGCGCGGCCGAACTGGTGGAGCGGGCCAAGGATCCCAAAAGTTTCTGGGACGCGCACGTCAAGCTGATGACGCGTTCGGAGACGCTGACCGAGGACGACGTCATTGCGGTCGCGCGCTACCTTGGCGTCTCCGCCGATTGCGGTCCGCTGGACGATCCCGCGGTTACCCGCGCTAAGGCGCGGGTCGATGCGGACGAGGTCCAGCGCGCGGCGAGCGGCGCGATCGTCACCCCCCACCTTCTCTATCAATGGCCGCCGCTATGACGGGCCGTGGGACGAAAGCGCGCTGTCAGACGCGATGCTGGGCACGCTCGGCCACCGGGTGCGCTCGGCCGCGCTCGATTTCGCCAGCTGGGGACCCCCCCCGCGGGCGTCCTGTTGCTCGTGGCGACAACCGTCGCCGTCGCCTTGACCAACAGCAGTCTGGGGCCGGCCTTCGCCGCGGGCTCACGCTCGGCGGCTTCAGCTTTTCACAGTCGCTATTGCGTTGGATCGACGACGGGCGCTGACTGTGTTCTTTCTCGTCGTAGGTCTCGAGATCAAGCGCGAGTTCACCGTCGACCATCTCTCGGGCTGGCGCTCGGCGGCGCTGCCGGTCGCCGGCGCGCTCGGCGGCATGGTCGCGCCAGTGGCGCTGTATCTTCTGATCGTTCCCACTGGGCCCTGGTCGCACGGGGGGCGTGCCGATGTCGACCGACACCGCCTTCACGGTGCGCTCACCGTCATGATGGGCTCGCGCGTCCCGGTCGAACTGCGCATCTTCCTTAGCGCGGCGGCGATCGTCGACGACCTGGGGACGATCCTGGCGGTCGCCATCTTCTACTCAAGCGAACTCACCTCATCTATCTCGCGCCGACGGCCGTCATCATCGGCTTGCTGGCAATCCTGAACCGGTCGCATGTTTACACGCTCGCGCCCTATGTCATGGTCGGCGTCGCTTTGTGGGCGTGCGTTCAGGCGAGTGGGCTGCATCCGACCCTGGCGGGCATATTCTGGCGCTGTTCATTCCCAACCGGCCGCCGCCAAACCTGACCGCGTTGACCACGCAGGCCAGCGTCATCATCGCCGCCGAAGCGGCGCGCGGCGGCGAGGTGCTGAAACACGGGCCATCCGCGCCGGCTTTGCGCGCGCTCGATGCGATCCACGACCGGATCGAGTCGCCGGCCTACAGATGGCGACTTCGAGGCCGCCAAGATCGCGGTATTTGTTGCCTCGTTCCTGGCTGCCCTCATTGGCGTGACACTGCTCTCGCTCGCAGACCGAAGAGCGCCGGTCTAGGGTGATTGCAAGAGGGCGCCGGAGCCGCCAGGATGGAGCGCTACGGCGTGGGTGGACCTATGGGCGGCTCAGCGCGAACCACAACGAGAGGAAGTTTTGACCATGAGCCATGTCACCTACACCGTCGTCGAGCACGACGGCGGATGGGCCTATAAGGTCGGCGACGTTTTTTCCGAGACCTTTCGCACGCGCCAGGAGGCTCATGCCGCTGCGGAGCGGGCCGCCCTGGAGCAGCGCGTCCCTGGCCAAAGCAGCGCGATCGAATACGAGGACAGCTCCGGCCGCTGGCATGAGGAAGAGGAAAGCGGGGACGATCGGCCGGATACTGACGTTAAGGACTGACGGCCCAGCGCTGGAGCGAGGCGCTATCCGGCGGCGCGGACGGCAGATCTTGATTGGCTTGCCGAAGCCTTGGCCAATTGCTCAATCGCGCGCAGGTCATTCACGAAAGCTGCGTAAGCAGATTGCCTCTCCTCGTCATCCTGCAGGCGCCGCAACGCGGACGGATGGATGGTGATGAAGACGCGCAATCCATTCGCCACGTCCAGGACCTTGCCTCGGTTGCTTTGGACGGGGATCGCACGTTCCGCCAGTCCCTGGGCTGCGGTCGCCCCGAGGGCGACCATAAGCCGCGGATGAATGAGTTCGATTTCTCCCGATAGCCAGCGCCGGCATATTTTGATTTCGCTGGCGTTGGGGCGCTTGTGCAGCCGTCGCTTGCCGCGCGGCTCAAACTTAAAATGCTTGACCGCATTGGTCACGTAAACGCGCCCGCGATCAACGCCCGCCTCCGCGAGCGCCCTGTCCAACAGCAGACCCGCTGGCCCGACAAAAGGACGACCTTGGAGGTCTTCCTTGTCTCCGGGCTGCTCGCCGACAAACAGGATCTCGGCGTCAGCCGGGCCTTCTCCGAATACTGTCTGGGTCGCGTTTTTCCACAGGGGGCAAGCACGACAGGACGCGGCTTCGCGACGCAAGCGGTCGAGTCTGTCATTTGGCTGGCTATCGTCGCCTGCGGCACTCACGGTCTCACAAACACCTCGACCAGGACCCAGGCCAGAATGGCCAACGCGACACTGCAGATGAGTATGTAACGGACATGATGGCCCGTCGAGCCGGCCCGCACCGCGACTTTGTTGTCTTCGGTCACGACCGGACGTTCGTGCGCGTCCATCGAATGCTCCTTTCTCGTGAGCATTGCGAATTGAGGCTCCGTCCCGGCTCAATTTGGCCGAAATCGGTAGTTCCGACCGCCAAATTGGGCGCAAGGCAGCGCCCCATCACTCGAGAAACTCAGGAGCGTGGGAATCGGTTCCCGTGTCGCGGGCAATCGGCACGTGTCGGCTGATCAAGCTCTGCGGCTTGGACGCAAGCCCGGCGGTACACCACGAGCACTCCAGCGAGGGCCGTACATCCGGTTTGATGCGAAGCGCGAGGGCCCTGTCCGGTCTCGCTGTGAACGTATTCATGGAAGAGGAGCGAATCCCCCGCCACACTGGGTCTTTTGGAAGCGGGGGTTGACGCCGTGCGCCGGCCGCTGGCACCGAGTGCGAACAGGCTCAGCAGACAGCCCTTGCCATCGCCGGATCGGTGCGGGCAAGAAGGACGCAGTGAAAAGCGAGATCCCAAGAAGCGTACCAGGGCTACTCCCACTTATCCGGCATTGCGATGATGTGCTCATTGTTTAGATGACGCCATCCGGCATTCCGCCCGGACTTCCGCGTTTCAGAGGGCGGTGCCTTGTCGCCGTGGAGCGAGCGCGCGACGTCCTAGTGGTTGAATTGCAGGCTCCAGGTCATTCCGACGAAGGCATGCCGCATGACCATCGCTCTTCGTCGTTCGTTCTCTCCGGACGTAGCGCGGCTTGTATTCGTCGGCCTCGCGCTTTCGATCTGCTTGCGTTTGTGTGAAGGCCTCGCCGATGTCCATCGTCCAGCCAGGAACGTCACGCGGGAGGTGCAGCCTGAGTTCGACGGTCTCTCCGGTCGCGACCACGACGCGGCGACACAAGGCGATTTTCGTACCGCTCCGTTCGGGACTTACGGTTGCCGCGCGCCGAAGATCTCGCGGCGACCCGCCCATAATTTTGCGGGCCGCGGGCGCTGAGCGGGTCGTCCGCCTTATTTGCCAGCCGGCTTTTCCAAATGGCCGCCAAACTGGAAGCGCATCGCCGAGAGGAGCTTGTTCTGATAGTCGGCCTCGCCGCGCGAAAAAAACCGCTCGTAAAGCGCGGTGCTTAGTACTGGCGTCGGGACGCCTTCGTCGATGGCGGCCTTGATCGTCCACCGGCCTTCGCCGGAATCCGACACCCGCCCGGAAAACTTGGAGAGCGCGGAATCTTCGCTGAGCGCGGTCGCCGTTAGATCGAGGAGCCATGAGGCGATTACGCTGCCGCGCCGCCAGACCTCGGCGACGTCCGGCAGGTTGATGTTGTATTTGTAGTGGTCGGGATTTCGGAGCGGCGTTGTCTCGGCGTCGATCGCGTGCGTCTGCTCGCCGACATTCGCCGCCCGCAGGATGTCCAGCCCTTCAGCATAGGCGGCCATGATGCCGTACTCGATGCCGTTGTGGACCATCTTGACGAAATGCCCGGCCCCGTTCGGCCCGCAGTGGAGGTAGCCGAGTTCGGCCGTCGAGGGGTCGCCTTTGCGGCCGGGGGTTCGGGGAATAGAGCCCGCGCCCGGCGCGAGCGTCCTGAAGATTGGATCGAGGCGGTTCACGGCTTGATCAGGGCCGCCGATCATCATGCAATAGCCGCGCTCGAGGCCCCAGACGCCGCCGCTGGTGCCGACATCGACATAATTGATGCCTTTCGACGCCAGCTCATGGGCGCGGCGCAGATCGTCGACGTAGTAGGAATTGCCGCCGTCAATGATCGTGTCGCCGGCCTCGAGCGCCGGCTCAAGTTGCGCTATGGTGCTGTCGACGACCGCGGCGGGAACCATGAGCCAGACCGCACGCGGCTTTTCCAGCTTCTTGACCAGCTCAGCAAGCGAGGAGCTACCGACCGCCTTTTCCTCGACCAGTTCCTCGACGGCCTTGGGAGACATATCGAAGACCACGCATTGGTGGCCCCCCGTCAGGAGCCTGCGGACCATGTTGGCGCCCATCCGCCCCAGTCCGACCATTCCAAGCTGCATGTGCGGCTCCTTCAGACGTATGAGTGATCCAATCGCGGCTCAGGACCGTTTCGCCTTCGCCGTCGTGCGCAACTTCGTAGCGGCCGGAGGCCCCGCCTGGACGGCCGGCGATTCGGATTTCGCGGCGTCCTCCCACATCAGGAATCCGCCCCTGAACGCATTCGCGTTGTCGCCCAGTCGGCACCGCGGCGGCAGCTCCTTCAGTATCCTAGCGTTGCCGCCGCCGAGCACAATATCGTCGGGCTCGAGCGCAGCGACCAACCGGTCAACCACGTCAAAAACGTGTTTGCGCCACCTTCTCTTGCCCAGCCGCTCCAGTCCTCGCTCGCCCACGTAATCCTCATAAGTGGCCTTTTTGTAAGGGAGATGACCAAGCTCCATCGGCTCCACGATTTCGTCCACGATGAGAGTTGAGCCCAGTCCGGTCCCCAGCCCGAGGAACAGCATCTTGTCCTTTTTGTAGCTGCCGAGCGCTTGCATCGCCGCGTCGTTGACGACTTTGACCGGCCGGCCGAATCCTTTCCTGAAGTCGAAACCCATCCAGCCGCTACCGAGATTCTTCGGATCCGCGACCGGCCGATTGTGCAGAACTGGCCCCGGATACCCGATCGATACGACATCGTAGCTCCAGTCGCCAGCGAGCCGTCGGACTCCCGAGACCATCTGTTGGGCCGTCATCTTCGGTCCGGAAACGAATTCACGCTTATCGTTCTGGCCGGTCGCGAGGATTTTGACGTGGGTTCCGCCAACGTCGATGACCAATACGTTCATGGACCGTCTCGTTGTCGTCGCGCTGAGTTGCGAGCGCACCGCTCTGGAGACCATGCCTTGGGTTAGCGGGTTGCGCTACCCCCTTGTGGAGCGTTTGCGCTCCGCCCACCGCTGGCGCACGCGCTTGAGGTGAGGGCGCGTGAGGGAAGGGCTTTAATATCAGTTTCGCTGGCACCGATGGATCGAGCCACGCGCCTTATCCGCGCGATGGAGAATGGTATCTGCCGTCATCGTAAGGCACAAGAGAAGCAATGGTCGGACAGGGATAAGACGCTCACATATGGAGGACTTCCGCTGTCGTTGTCGACAAGCGAAGTTCAACAAAGAACGCCATAAAAAAATACCAATACTTCAGTTCCGTGGTGACCATGAACTGGTGCAGAGGATCCCGTTTCAGGTCGGCTGTCAGGGCAGGGGTAACACGATCGGCTGTTTGGATTAATCTAGTCGCTCGATCGTCGAGACTAGCCCAACTCCCGAAGGTGGCGCCGGTCACGCAGACCTGAGCTCCGATCCTTGGGATCGAGACCTAGTTGGACGCGCCCTTGTAAGCTTCGGGTCAGCGCAGCCGCGCATCCCAAGTAGATCCAGAAAGCATCCGCGACGCGCCAGCAAACCGCCGATGGTGAAGACCTCCGACTGCTTGGTGCAAAGCATTGTTACAAACGGTTCTTTTGCAGCAGGCCTAGTTGCTCTGATCAATATTACCGAGGTGGCCAGCTGCCAACAGATTTCGAACGCCCGCTCTAAGATCATCGATTTGTTCTCGGGGTTACTCTTCCGATGCAGGAGCAACGCAAATCGCGATGATGACAATGACCATCGTTGCAATCGTTATGCGCTCTCGAAGGCCTGGCGTAGAAATGGTTCAACAAACGTCTTTCCCTTCGTGGCAACCATCGTCGGAGCCCCAGCGTTAAATCCTGATCTCATATGCTCGCTAAGGCGGCGATGCCCGAGACTGGCAATTCATCTCCCTGAAAGACTTCGGCCGTCAGTTTCCGTGTCGCCTCGACGGGAAGGTTTTCGCTTGGACGACCATAACGAAACAGCAGTAATGGATAGGCCCAACCTCGCCCTGTTAGGGCGCTGATTGGGGACAGTGCGCGTGAACCATTCGAACATCAATATGTTAGGCTAAAAAGTGGTCGGAGTGAGAGGATTCGAACCTCCGACCCCATCGTCCCGAATAAGGCGGTCCGGCATATATCTCGGAAATATTTGACGTTTTTCGGCACCTTCGCCATCGATTATCGCGTTTCGTTCGCGAAAGGATGCCCGGAAACTGCCCGTCATCGTCGTCTGCCCGTGATCGCATCGCCCACGCCTTTATGGCTCGCCGGGTGCAAATGGCCATAGACGCGCTGTAGCGTCTCAATCGTCATCCCCAGGAAGTCGGCCGCGGCGTAAGGATCGGCGCCGGCCTGCATCGCCCAGGACGCCGCCGTGTGGCGCAGGACGTGGGGCGTAACGCCATCGAGCCCAGCTTCTGCGGCGGCGCGCGCAAAGGCCTTGCGGACGCTCTTGACCGGCTTCCCGTTGAACTCGACGACTGACGTCTTCGATATACCAAGGGCGGCCCAGCGCCGCAGATGCACCAGGAGGCGCTCGGGAATCCTGATTGGCGGCTGGCGCTTCTTCGTCTCCCTCGAGCCCTTGGCGCGGCGGTGGAGGACGCCGTTATCCAGATCGACAAAGCCGCGTCCGACGGCCGGCGTGAGCGCGGCACCGCAGATCGCCGCCGATCTCGTCCCGGTATAGAGCCCGGCGAGAATGAAGCGCGCAACATGCTGGCGGCTCTTGCGATCGGTCTGGACGCCCTTCTGGGTTTCCCGATAGCGCCAGGCCGCCCAAATCAGGCGCGCGGCCTCTGATCTCGTCAGCCAACGTTCCCGCGGCATGGATTTGTCCGGGAGCCATATGCTGACGGGCCTCGTGCAAAGCCCCTCGGTCCAAAGCATTCGTACGGCCGCGCGCAAATCTTCGAGCTCGCGTCTCGCCATGCTGTTGGATGTTCGTTGCGCCGCATAGGAACGGCACAGAGCGGCGTTGACGTCGCCAAGCCTCATTGTGCCGAAGAACCGCAAAAGGGCGGTCATGCGCTGCCCTAGCTCTGCCGGGCTGCGGATTGATGGCCCGCGGTCTGCGGCGTAGAGACTCATGGCGTCGGCGACGAGAATTTCGGACGGATCACGGCCGCACTCGCGCGACGGCTGATGCTTTTCGGCGAGATAGGCGGCGAGTTGTTTTTCAGCTTGTCCGCGATCATTTGGGCCGCAGCCAGTGCTGACCCGCTTTCGTCCGTCTCGGATAATCCAGACGGATTTTTCGCTGCCCCAGGCCGGGCGGAGCCAGAGTCGAGCCCCCTTGCTTCTCTGCGGCATCTCTCCCTCATGACTTCAATTTCGGCCAACGTGACGTAATCCTTGCCAGCCACGCGCTCGATAGTCAGCCTGCCTCGGCCCGCTTCTCGACGCAAGCCGGCCGCCGTCATTCCGCCGCCGGGGAAGGCGAGTTCGGCCGCGTGTGCGAGACGCAATGGTGTATTGCGGTCTATCAACGGAGACATATCGAGCACCCGAAACGGTTCAGCATTCCGCTTTTTCCGCATGCGGTTGTGGGATCAGTGCGCGGCCGATGTTGGCCGTGTTCATCTGCGCGACGGTGTGTGTTTGGTGGTGTCGGGGCGACCTAAGTGGTCCGACGTGGGAACTCGATCGGTGACTTCGCCGGGAACCCGTCCGCAAGCCCGTAAAATACTCGACGATCCCCGTCCCGCACAAACCAGACCTGGAGGTCGATAAGCAATATCAATGCCTTATCCGAGGCTTGTCTGAAAACAGCGCCAAAATAGCGCCGATCTTGACCGACAAATGTTTGATTTTATACGACTATCCGCGCGCGGGCGATCTGATAGGAAACAACCGCACGAATGGCCATCATTGCCAGTGGCCATCATGGCTTCCTCAGCCGCACGCCCGGCCGCCGACCATTTGCCCCGGCCAGGCAAAGAAACAGGCAGTTTCTTCCGTGCGTCGACCGCCGCTGAGCGTGCTGAGGAACAGATAGGAACGCCCGCCCCGAAGCGTAATCTACAAGCCACGGCGGGGTCTCAACGACATTTCAGTCTTGTCAAAATCTTGCTATGGCCGCAGTCTCACCCTCGGTAGGGCTGTTCATCTGGCGATGGCGTTTCGAGATTTTCGCGCCGCGCTGCCAACCAAAGGCTGCCAACCAAGGAGGAAAAGTCATGCTTCGCGCTCTGATGATCGCTGCGGCGTCGGCCACAGTCCTCGCGTTCTCGCCAACCGCCTTCGCACAGCAAAAAGGCGGCACCGCCGATGAGGCCAAAGCGATGCTGATGAAGGCGGTCGCCGCCGTGAAAGCGGACAAGGCCAAAGCGCTCGATATGTTCAACAAGGGAGAAGGCGGGTTCCTAGACAGAGACCTTTATGTTTTTTGCGGTAATGTCAGCGACGGGAAGGCCGTCGCCATTGGCAACCCCAATGCCAAGCAATTGATCGGTGTAGACGCGAGGACCCTCAAGGACGCTACCGGCAAACCTTTTGGCGCCGAACTCTACGCGGCGTACCAGAAGCCGGAAGGCGAAATAACCGAAGTCAACTACATGTTTCCTAGGCCTGGCCCTGACAAGACGCCGGTTCAGAAGGTGAGCCTCGCGACCAGAGTTGGCGATCTGGGCTGCGGCGTCGGCTATTACAAGTAGGACTTTTTTTTCATTGATGGCGGCACGCTCGCCTCTTCGTCGACCAGGCGGCCCGCGTCAACTAGAGCTCGAGCCGATGGTTCGCATCGCCATCAGCCAGGCCGCGTTTGACGCCATCGCCGCCACCACGCCGTTGGGCAGCGTGGGCTACGAGAACGCGACCAACGAGAAGGGCGCGCGCCTGATCTGGCTGCCGCATGATGTCCTCGGCAAGCTCAATCGGCTGCGCGGGCCGGGTGAAAGCTACAGCAACGTCATCCTCGCGCTGGTGAAATAGAGCTGGCCCGATTTAGGCGGGGATCGGCTCGCTGTGTGGGGAGGCGCTGCTGTGGGAGTGTGATCCGCATCACACCGTCTTATGGCAAGTTATGGTTTAATGGCCGCATGAGATGAGCCGCTGCCGGAAGCAGAAAGGGCGGCGGATATGGAGATGCGGCGATGTCGCGAATTCTGGGAAACCCTGGCCTGTACGATGAAGGCATGATCGACCATCGGAACGCACGCCCCTTGACGATCGCCTTCGCGACGATCGTGATGGTTTGGATGCTGGCGTTTGGGATCGTGTCCCTGTCCGCCCAGCTTGGCGCGCACTCCCATTACATGATGGCAAGCGCGGCGCCGGTCGCGAGGTAAGAGGCGACCCGACCTACCTGGGCGGCGGGGTGATGCCCGGCGCGATTGTCGTCTGGGGCCGCTTTCTACGCGGCGAGGTAATCCTCGCGCTGGCTTCCGAGATTTCACGGTGAGGTCAGGCCTTTGATCGCCGGTGGCCATCATGGTTTCAGCAAGCGTGGGGGCACATCTGGCCGCGCCCGTCTAGGTCCTAACGACGTGCCGCTATCCTTGTTCCGACTATGCCAACAGCGGCGAGCTCAACAGTGTCGGCAGATAGTAATAACCGCTGTCGTTGTCCCAGTCGACGAGGTACTGAATAATGGCGCGGATTCCGGCGAGCGTTGTCGGCGGTGGTTTCATTAGCTCGGCCATCGCGGCGTCCGCGGCGCGTTCGCCCTCTTCAAACGTTTCGTGGTCGCGGTCATCTAGCTCCACGAACTGTGCCCACGCAGCTTTGTGGGCCGCTATAAGCCCAAAAATCGCGTCCGGCTCTTCGGTCGCGGCCGTTGATGCAGCCGCCCCGGCGTGGGCGCCGGCGGTCGGCAACTTGTACAACACGCCACGTCGATCGGTGATGGCGCTCTTGCTGCGCTTCCGTACCAAACTGCGCATCATGATCGCGTTTGCTGCGGGGCACGGTCAACGAACATAAATGTTGAGGCCCTGTTGATCGTCCCTTCGATTTCCGGGGGTTGCGGACGCAACTCTAACTCGGAACGCAACCGCTCGACTTCTGCCCGAAGCGCGCCGGCTTCAGCCTGTAGCTCGCTCTGCGGTTTCGTTGCATCCTTGACGATAGTAACGCGCCCAAGCTTCGCGTCAGTGATCTCCTGCCGTCCGCGCAATGCGAAGAAAAGCAAGATCACTACGCCAATTATAGCCGCTAACCCTTCACTCATCACTTGAATCCTCCTACTTGAGCTTGCCGCGTTTCTTCAAATGAACGCCCGGCCCGTCGCCGTTCTCCTCGCCGAAAATGACGCCGGCGGCTTCGAGGGCGGCGTCGCTCGTCATCGCCGGACCTTTGTATTGCGTCGCGGACCAGAGGGGACATGAGTTCGAAATCCCTCCGGCGCGAAGTCTGGCGGAACATCGGCGTTCTGGTCCGGCGCGCGCCTCAGCTTAACACCGGGCTCGTCGCCATTTGTGAACTCGACCCCCGCGGCCTCGAGGACGGAGCGGATGGCGGTTATCGAGTCCTCGGATATTGGGACCTTGCGTCCGCTCTCTGCTCTTTTGATCGTCGGGATAGACAGGCCCGTTGCCTCAGCGATTTCCGCTTGAGACAGGCTTGCGAGATGGCGTCCGGCGCGAATCTGGGCTGCTGAGATCAAGGGGCTTGACACCTAGGTATCATCTGGCTATTGATACCTACGTATCATAGAAAGATCAGAGTAGCAACCACCATGCCCAACGCCACCGTGCGGGCAGACGCCCGAGATTTGCCTGAAGCCACAAAATCCACGCCTGCCGCGCCCGATTCACCTGAATCGGCCGCTGACGAATATCTGCGCCTGATGGCCGCGAAGATTGTCGCAGACGTCCGGCTCGCGTTGGCCACCGAGAAAAGGAAGGAGGAGGCCGCGAAAGCTGAGGCCCCGAAGTTGGAAACCAGCCGAGCGTTCGCGCAGGCCTACCACGCTTGGCTCGTCGCGAAAGCCGACGACGAAAACCCCTCGGTCGAAGAGGAGGAAGCCGAACGGTTCAGCGCAGCGTTACCCGCCGCCGAGCGCCGATTGATGGTCACGCCCTCAGCCTATCCGGATCAACTCTGGCAGAAGCTGGAGGCATTCGAGGCCATTCTAGGCGATGAGATTATGATCGGACCAAGGAGAGATTCGGTCATTCTGCTCGCGTTGGCCAGCATCAAGCAGGACATGGTCAACATGGAACTCTTGGAGGCGGCCCGATGACCACCGAGAACGAACAGCCGTTGACCGACGAGCAATGGGCGGCCCTGAATTTCGAGCCGTGGACGCACAAGCCAGACAATGGAAGCCCCCGTCCGCCGATGAATGGCGGGACCACATCAACTTCGTATTCCCCTACATCCGCCTGGCATGGGAGACGATGTACAAAACCAAAGCCGAGCTTGGGAAGGTCTATCAAGAGCTTGGCGATGATACCTTCGGAAGTCAGGTGGAGGATATGGTCCATTCGAGGGAGTTCTTCGAACGGTTCGTCGGTGTTCTCCGATCCGCAGAGATCCGGCTCATTTGCGCCGCCACCGCGGTCGAACTCAAGGAGGAGGCCCGATGACCTCGGTCACGAGAGACTTTTGGGGCGCCTACACCGGTCTAGAGAGCCAACTTCGCGATGTGGCGCGCATGGCTACGATCGCCCGGTTTTACGCCCACGAAATCGAGTGGCCGAAGGGGCTCACCGCGGATCAGGACGAAGAGATCTGCCGCTTGTTATTTCTAGTCGGGCGCGTCGCCGCCATGGCCGAAGCGTTGGTGAAAGCTTACGACGAGCCTTTCAAGTCCCCCGAGGAGGCGCGCACGTGACCACGCTTGTCATCGTCCTCGTTGGCCTCGCCGCCTTTTTGTACATCGTCAAGACGATCGTGGGTTTCGGTTGGCGGGTCACGATGCGCCCCCATTCGTTCGCACGGTTCGATCCGCACGAAGGCGGCTTAGGCGGCCTTGTGAGGCGCATGAGGCGGCGTTGAGCATCCCTGACTGATCAATCCGCCCCACATCGCCCGGGCGGCTTTCGGGGGCCGCCCTTTTTGTTTGGCTCTTTCGAGTGCGGATCCGAGGTTGACACGGTTAATGCACGAGGCCATCGTGATACAACCGCGGCATTGTAAGTCCTTCAGCACGGCTTTGAAAGGCGTGGTAAGCACCGAGGATGATGCCATGACCACTGAGGACCTTCACGAACGACTGCGGGGGATCCAGCGGTGCTGGGATCAGGCTTTGGCCGACCTTCAAGAGGTTTCTGGTGGATTGGAGGCAATCGTTAGGACGCCACGCGAAAATGATCTTGTGGCAATTGCCAAGCACTATGGCCGAGATCCAAAGGTGTTTGCGATTGGAATGTTCGACGCGGTAATAATGCTTAAGGCATTAACTACTGTGCTGGAGATGACCGAACCGATGCTAAAGAAGATCTTACCATTCACGTTGGAAGAGCATCTGGAGGCACATGATGAGGTGCTGCATCGCCTCCTCGACCACGTCGAGGCTCAAGGATAAGCATAACCACCTTGACACCACAATCTAAGCGCAGGCGGTTTGAGGCTTTCCGGGCGCCCGCTTGCGTTGAGCGAGGGAACAATGCGACACTGGCGTTGGCGCGCCATTTCTTGCCCCCCAGCCCTAGCGCGCTGTTGCCCCGTCCGAGTCCGCTCGTGCGGGGCTTTTTTTGTGGACCATTGCCGACTATACCCGATGCGGGGCCATCCCCCGTCATACCTGCGACGGCCGCTAGATCGCCGGTGACACCAATGACCGACCGAACCGCCGAACTCGAAGCCGCAGTTCGCGCCCAAGACAAGCTAATCGCCGAGGCGCAACGGCTGTTGAAGGCGTATGTGGAAAGCAAGCGCGTGCATCCCGACGCCGTCATTAACGATTTGCTCTGGCTCTTCGACGGGCCCCGCCAGCGCGAGACGCAGCGTTTGGTGCGCGATGCGTTGGGCGATGATCCGGGCAATGTCGCCTAATGCGGCGCTAGAGCGCGATCTGGTTTGACTGAATCGAGGGGATTCCCAAAGGGGCGCGAGTTAGATTTCAACCTGCTGGCTGGGTTGGAGGCTAGCAGGGATGGCGCGAGCCTATTCTTTGGACCTGCGGGAGCGGGTGGTTGCGGCGGCGACTTCGGGACAGTCCTGCCGCTCGGTGGCCAAGACGTTCATGGTCAGCGTCGCCAGCGTTGTGAAGTGGTCGCAGCGCCAGCGCGCGCTCGGTAGTCCGGCGGCGCGGAAGATGGGCGGCCACAGGCCCTACCTTGTGGCGCGCGAGCGCGATTGGGTTCTGGCGCGGATCGCTGAGAAGCCTGACCTGACACTGCGCGCTTTGCTCAGAGAGCTGGCCGACCGCGGCCTAGTGGTCAGCTATTATGCGCTTTGGCATTTTCTCCAGCACGAAGGCGTGACGTTCAAAAAAAAGTCTTCGCGCCTCCGAACAGGACCGACCGGACGTCGCCAGGCGGCGTGAGCGGTGGAAGGCGCGTCAGGCGAGGATCGATCCGAGGCGGCTTGTCTTCATCGATGAGACCTGGGCTAAGACCAACATGACGCGCGCCCATGGCCGATGCCCCAGAGGCGAACGCCTCGTCGCCAAAGCGCCTTTCGGCCGATGGCGAACCCTCACCTTCCTGGCGGCGCTGCGTCGCGATGGGCTCACCGCGCCCTGCGTCATCGACGGACCGATCAATGGCGTGAGCTTCCGCGCTTATGTCGAGCAAGTTCTCGCACCCATCCTCGCGCCGGGCGACATTGTCGTCATGGACAACCTCGGCAGCCATAAGGGCCGCGCCGTTCGCGCCGCCATCCGCGCGGCCAAAGCCAAGCTCTTCTTCTTGCCCGCCTACTCGCCAGACCTCAATCCAATCGAGCAGGCCTTCGCCAAAATGAAGACCTTGTTACGCAAGGCCGACGCGCGAACTATCGACGAGACCTGGCGAACCATCGGCGCCCTGCTCAACTGCTTCACCCCGACAGAATGCGCAAACTACTTCAAAAACGCAGGATATGCTTCAGTCTAACCAGATCGCGCTCTAGGCAGGTAGCCTGCCGGCCGACAGTCGCGCCCGATAGATTGGCGTGTGGATAAGCGACAAAACTCTTGACCTTTTCGCCGGCTTTGGACTAGCAATAGAGCGTCGCGCGAGCAGGTTCTCGGGCCAGCAAGCTAGCATCCAGCATCCAGCGCCCTGTCGGGGCCAGCGATCAGCAATCAACGCCCAAACCGAGCCGCGACACTTCCCCAATCCATCATCTGTGGATTCTCTGCGCATCGTCTGCGCGCTAAAAGGAGTGTCGCAAATGTTCATCAGTGGTCCCCCATCGCGGGGTAAGGACGCGGTCAAAATCGCGGTCGGCTTTGTGAGCGTCAAACTCGCAGAGGTAGCCGCTTTTGGCGAAGGGCTGCCCGAGAGCTTCTTCGACTACGGCGAAGTTCCGGAAGCAAACCGAGACGAACTTCATCAGTTAACGGCGGGCATCAAAAGCGCCACCCGCCGACACCTCGCGGTCCTCGCGGAAATCGGTGAGCGTTTATTGAGGGCCAAAGAAATCGCCGGCCACGGCAATTTCCTGCCTTGGCTGGCGGCCGAGTTTTCCTGGTCAGAACGCACTGCCCGTATGTACATGCGCGTTGCTGAGTTTTTTCAGGGCAAAACGGCAACTTTTGCCGATTTGGACCTGACCACAGCCACGGCGCTGATCAAGGCGCCCGTCGAGGTCAGAGACGAAATCATGGCGCGCGCGGATGCTGGTGAAGTCATCAATAAGGCCGAGGTCAAGGCGACATTGGCCGCCAGGGCCAACCACCAACCTAAGTCCGCCGCCAATGTTCTTCGGGTGGAGACCACCTCGCGCCGGCTTGTCGTCTCTACTGTTCGGTATGTGCGCGATCCGGATTCCGCGCCCGTGGACCCGGTCACGGCCCCGGTGCGGATCGTTTCCAGGACGGAGCGGATAGCGACGCCTGCCGCGGCTTACGGCAAGGACGCTGCAAACCGAATTCGTAGGACCGTGGAGGAATTGATCAGGAGAACTTATCGGATGATGGTCGGACGGTTCCCGACGATGTTTTGGGCAGCGGGGATTTTCGCGATCTGGTTCTGGACGGGGCGATGCGCGATCTCGATGCGTGGGCGCAGAGATATCGGCAGTGGGAGCACCTTGTCGAACCGGCCCGTCAGGAGCTTCTGCGGCTCCGCGCTTTGAACGAGAAAGCGCCGCCGAGGCTGAACTGAGCACACACGGCGACTTGGGCGAAGATGCGTCGGCAGGATTTCAGTCCCGGGCCAGCTTATGCCTGACCCGGAGGCAACTCAACCCATCGGGTCTTCACGGAAAGTCGTCGAACAACGGGTCGGTCAAATAGCGGCCTTGTCCGCGTTCGCCAACCCATTTTGAATGCAGCAAATGACCTCGGTCCGGGTCCCGCCTTGATTATCCTGGAGATGCTTGACGCCCTTCACGAACAGCCCCGGCGACGGGCCCTGCCCGCCGGTCGACGGGAACAACATGGGCGAGAAGATGGTGACGGGCGTCGGCGCACTATCAATCAAGGAAATCCAGAGCTGCCCGTTATCTTGAAGCCAGCCGGGGACCGTGACCGTGGCTTCAAACGAGTCCATTTGCAAAACTTGCACGGCGTGATCCAATCGCAATTGGATCTCTTGCTGTGAGCCTGGCTGCTCGGCGGTATACAACGCCTGGCGTGGAGGGCCTTTGTAGTTCGATAGGGTCGTCGAAGCGAACACTTGGCTCGAAGCCGTGCCCCATATCTGATCGTTGCCCGGTTGCTGACCAGTAAAGCCGGCGCGGTCGACGAGCGCGTTAAAGTCTTCAGTGAGTCGCATCGATTCGATGTTCTGGCCTTCGACCAACATCGCCGCTGCCGCGCCTCCGATCGTGCCGCGCGTGGCAACAAGGTTTCCATCGGAATCGTCGACGAGATGCATATTCCGCCACGTGCACAGTCTTCCGATGAAGTCGATTAAGCGCTCACCGATATGCTCGCTCACCCGGTCAAACGGAATCTCTGTTCCGCTTGTGTCGCCCGTCATGCGAAAATTCAGACCCGCCGTCGCCGCCGCTGACGATGCGATTTGCGAAAGGGTCTGATTCTTATATTGACCCGGATTGTTTTTGACCGTGGCCGCGATGGCGGATTGCGTTTTTGATGCGACCACAATCTCGACGGCATGGGTGTTTTTGTCCGCGGCGAATTGGCGGGACATCACGTAGCCGTCGAGAACTTGCAGCCCGCAGAGAAAAGCTTGCGCCGTGTCGCCGGGCGTGACCGCGTAAGATGCAGAGTAGTTTTCATCTTCGGCCGCGGTAAATTTGCAATACGAAGTCGGGTTGCCGAACTCTCGCCAGATCTCGATCAATTCCCACCCCGGATAAATTTTCCCGTTGGCGACGATGGTCGCCTCAAGAGCGAGGTTATCCAAGGCCATCGCACTAACCTGTCGTATTCGCGCGCGGCAACGGCGACGCGCGGTCGAGTTGAATTTGCTTAAAAAGATTCCCGCTCGATTTGACGCCCCCGACAGGCTTGAGCCCGCTCGCCAGGGCGATTTTCAACGAAGCTTCGCCGGTGACACTGTGCTTGATCGCCTCAGCCTGCATTTGACTGGAGGCCCGCAAAAGCGCGCCCGGCTCGCGGCGCTGAAGATCGCCGGGACGAAGCGACACGTCTTGTTGGCCCGGCAACGCTGGTCGGTCGATCCTCAGCGCTTTCTGCGGCCCACGCTCGCCGAACATCTTGCGCAAAGCCTCGCCGTGCTTGGCCAGCGTCGATGATATGGACGTCTCGGCGGCCCCGCTCAGTGAGCGACCGGGACCCGCAACCTGATTTCCGCCAGGCTCTTTCGCCAAGGCATCGAGTCGCTTCTTGATCGGATCGAAATATGCGGTTCCCGACGTGCCGAACGCGTCCCGACCAGCTTGCCCGGTTCGAAGATATTTGAGCGCGCCGCCCACGCCCTGATTGTGCGCGTAGCCCATCATTTCGAGTTTCTGGGTTTGCGACAGCGCCTGGAATTTGGGCTCGCGCATTAACTGACGATAGTGTTCGGCCGAATACGCTTCCATAAAACGCTCTTGCATCTTTGGGTCGTGCAAGAATTGTTGCGTCGTCGGATTCGGTTCGCTAAGCTGTTTGGCCGTCTCAGTGATCTCGGGTCGCCCGAACTGATAGCGACCGGCGAAGTGCCCGCCCGCGCCTCCCATCTTGTCATATCGGCCGCCCTCGATCTGAGCCACGCCGGACGTGAACGCCTGATATTGTTTCGGCGTGATTCCCATCGTCTTGGTGATGTCGCCCGGCGTGTACGGAACACCCGGCGTGGCTTCCGGACCGCCTCCGCCGCTCCCGCTGCCGCCATGGGCCTGACGGCGAACCGCGCGCCCAATCGCCGCAGCCGGGCCACCAGCGCCCTCGCCGGCTCTTCCGGCCCCTGTGCCACGCAACGAGCCGCCAAGGCCGCCAGCGCCTACGCCAGGGCCGCCCGTCTCGTATGAGGCAGGTGTGACGCCTGTCATGCCGGCGCGGTCCTTCATGCCCTTCAGCGTTTGATAAAAGTCGTACATTCCATCGGCGACGCCACGGCGGGTTCCTGCGGCGATAATCGCGATTGCATCGCCTCGTGATGATGAAGCGCCTGCCACGGGCGCCCCAATGCCTTCGTCTGGGCGAAAGGCGATCGGCGAGAACATAGGCCGCGGCATGCGCGGGCCTGCCGGTGCAGTTTCGGTCTTGGGGAATTGATCGAGTTTGGGCAGCACGAACGGCGCGGGCGGGGGCGCGCTCGGCGGCGGCGGCCGATCATGAAGCGGCTCTGCAGGCGCAGTCGGCGCGGTCGGCGGCACTGCCGAGCCCGCCCACAAGCGTTTCAGCCATGCGCCGATTCCGCTAAGCCCCGGGATCGGCGTGGCTTCCGTAGGCGCGCCCTTGGTTTCTTGAAGTGCCTTGTAGCCCGGGATTTTCTCGTAAATGGACTCAATCGCCTTCGCATCGTCTTTCAGCTTGGCAATTTGGTCCTGCATCACGGGCAGGTTGAACAACTTTTCCCAATCGAGCTTTCTATCGGTGGTTATCGAATTTAGCGTCTTAACGACGCTGTCGACGCCGCCGATCACGTTCTTGACGGCCAACTGCGTGTCCGCGCCACCGAAGTCGGAGAACGACCCCACGATCGATTTAAGATCAGCACCGATGCGGGTCGAAAGATCGTTCCAATCGCGAGCGACGCTAGGATCCGCCTTCAATTTGGCGAACCAATTAGTCGCGCCGGATTCCAGCGCGTTAAACTCGGTGCTGATTCCGTCAATCGCCCGCGTAACGACCGGTGCGAATGTTGCGCCGATGTAGTCGCTGAAACCTTTCATCTTGAGTTGCAAATTCGACCACGCGACGTTGGCCTCGAGGCCCATCATTATTTGATCCGCGGTCAAAGGCTTCAGGTTCTGCCGAATTTGCGCAACCATGTCCCGCACGCGGTCGCTGTATTCGGCCAGTTGCTCTGGCAACCCGAAGTAACGAAGCACATTGCGCGCCTGCGGCTCGCCGCCGCCACGGCCGGGGTTCTCTTTGATTTTCTGAACGATCTCGAGAATTCGTTCGAATTGCTCAGGGCGCGGGAGATTCGCGAGTTGGGCGACTTGGCTCGCCACGTTCGGGAACATCGTTTTTTGCATGTCTGCGATTTCAGCGGACGGGAATCGCCTGAAGTCGCTCTAGGTGCGCATTCAACGATTGAAAGCCAGAATCCATGGCTTCCACGCTCGAGCCAATGCGCGGCCCAATTTGCTCAAAGACGCGAAGGTCGTTGGCGCTCATTCCCGTCGACTGCGAAAGATCGCGCAGTGCGCGCGCCGTCCCTGCAAAGGAAAAGGCCATCGCCGAAGCGCCACTAACGGCCGCCGCCGCGGCGCCGCCTATGCCCGTCAGAGAAAATCTCAGCCCGGTCGCTGTTTCCGCAAATTCTTTAAAAACTGGCGTGAATTCACGCCGAAAAGTGTCCGCCGTTTTCGTGGCGGACTCGCGTAATTTTGTGAACGAATCGGCGTGACCCTTCGCTAGCTGCATGCCCTGCGCGTGGCTCTTCGCGTTTTCCGCGGTCAGCGCGCGCAACTGCGTTTGCATATTTTTGATCGGCTGAGAAAAGCGGTCGACGACGACCGCACTCAGCGAGAGGACATCATCAGCCAATTAAGTCACCTCAAAAGGTGAGGGCGGTGAGTTCGCGACACCATGACAAACTCACCGCCCCTCAGAATGCGCCGGACCGCGCGCCCGCCGCATCTGGCTCTGAAAATCGGAGGGCGACGCCGAAGCCGAAGGAGAACTCCGACGCCGCCAGAGGGTGACGCTGCCGGTTGCGGTACCGATTGCGTCGCCCATCGGCCAGGCGCGCGAGGCTGAACGCGCCGGCCGGCTCGTTGCGACACACGTCGCAAATCATTGCACCCACGACGGCGCGACCGGATCTGTCTCGTGCATCTGACCGTCCGCGCCTTTTTCGTAAATTCGCACTGGCCGCGTTGGGTACGTCGACGAGCTTGCGTGCATGCCGCGGGGCGGGAGCGGCTCGAGCAACGGCGCGCCATTCAAGATTTCACGCCAGCGAGCGCGAGCAGGCGAGCCTTGGCCGATTCGAGCGATCGCCACTTCTGTCATCTGACCGAACGCAGCATCTGCAGGTCTGTGCTGGACATCTCCCCACGCGAGGATTGCGCACATAGCCGCGTCACCTTCCACCGCTTTGTGGCGATGTGCGCTCAATACTCGGTTCACGTCGTCGACGATGGCGCTGAAGTATCTATCAGGTGACGCCTCGGCGATCCTGCCCATGCGGCCGACGGCGAAAAATGCACGTCGAAATTCGTCGCGATGGTCGCGCGTTGCGATATCGAAGCGCCCCTGCTCGCGGGCAAGCGTAAGATCCGGGTAGGCCGCCGTGACGATCGATAGCAACTTGTCGAGTTCATCGGCGCTCGGCATGCCGACGCCGATCCACTTGGCGTTCTCGCGTCGAACCAAATCAAGATCGAATTTCAGCGACTTCATACGCGCGTTCGCAATCTCAATTTTGATACCTTCGAGCCGAATCTCGGCATCCGGCGCCAGGACATCTTCGGGCGTCCCGGTCTTCAACAGCGTGAGGCGATGTTGCTCCATCGCCCGGATCTCATCCTTCGCATTCGCCAACGCGGCGCGCTGCTCCTCGTAGTCTTCAAAGAGTTGGGCTTCGGTGCGCTCAGTCATTTTCAAATCCTTCTGCTGGGTCGTGATATTCGTCAGTCTTGGCTGCGGGCCTTTTTGGCAGCCGAAATAATTTCTTCCGGGGTCATTCGGACGAAAACCTTGGGGCCGGCCGTCACCTCACAGGGGAGCTCGCCGCGCGCCCGTCTGCCCGCGAGAACAATGAGGTCAGAAGTTTCCTTGGCGCTGCGCTGCGAAGCGGCGGCGGAGGCCGTCTCCATCATCGCGATCGCGTCGGCGGCGGGCGTGTCAGTTTCGAATGCATAAACGTCTGCGAGCCGTGTCTGTCGCGCAGCGGCGGGAGATGTCAGGATCAATCGGATGCGCTCGCGTTCCGCGAGGGCGCCCTGGCGCTCCCACTTCGCGAGTTTTTCTTTTTTTCGGCGTCATCGTCGGACGGAACTCGCTGGCGCGCCGCTGCGAGGTCACGCTCCGCCTGTTCGAGCGCTCGCGCCGCCATCTCGGCGCGTTTTTCGAGGTTCGAAACCGCAGTCGCGGGCGACGGTTGCGCCCACGCCGCAAAAGGATTTCGTCTCTCGACCACTACGCGCTCCTCAATTTCCTATCGTTAAGGAGAGCGCGCTGAAACGTGATAAATCAAAGAGTCATTTTATCTCTGTCGTTTTGCTGACGCCGAGACCCTTCGCCGGCAACGTGCTCGGATCGATGTAGATATTTCCGCCGAACGGCGCGCCAACGACTCTGCCGAGTTGGACCCATCTGTAGAGCGTCGGCGCCGAATAACCGCATCGGCCAGAGGCCTCTTTAACAACGACCCAGCCCTCCGGGACTTCGAAACGCGGCGGCGGCACGCGCGATTCGAGCGCGGCGATGCGCGCGGCTTGCTCGATGGTGTGCCTGGTCAGAGAGACGACGAGACTGATCGTCTGCGTGAGCAGATCGTGATCCGAGGGCGCGGGAGGAGCCGGGGGGGAAAGTTGAACGACGTTCGTCATTGTCCATTCCACCCATACGGTGATCGAAAAGTTTCAGGGTTGATTCTTATGTCTTGCACGCGCGACGACGCCGACGCCCGCCGAACGGTAGCCGTCGCGTCGCCGAGCACCGAAAGCGCTTTGAGGAGACGGCCAGTGCTGTCGATAATTCGCTTGCCGGACCACTCGAGATAAACGCAGGCAAGCGGACCGGATGCGTCGATCCCTATTTCGAATGTCATCCCGCGGCCGTTGGCGTCGCCGAGTTGGCGACGGAAGAATGGCGCCTCTTCGACGGGCTCGCCCCGCTGCGCCGCGTAGTCGAGCGCTCCTTCAATTCGTCGACCGGCCGCGGCCAGGCGCTCGGCGTCGCCGGTCGACAACGGCCAAGCATCGGCGCCGAGCCCGACCTTGAACGCATCCGAAGAATCGAAATGTCGAGTGACCGCGACGGTGAGTCTCGCCGGGCCGTCGCCGATCACTGATGTGAAAAGTGTGATGCGTGTCATGTGCTATCGCCTGTCAACAATTTTAAATTCACTCGACGGGCTTTGCGGCGCCGCGCTTGCGCTTTGATTCGCGCCCGCCAACATTTTCCAAATCGGCGTCGGCTCGGTCACGGCGAACCGGCCGCCGCCAGCGCTCTCGGGGGCTTCAAACTCGGCGCGCCGCTGCGCCCATCCCTGATCCGAAATGAAGTTGACGCCATATTTAATCGCGGCGGCGGATGCGTATAAAAACGTGTCATGCATCTCGTTCGCTTGCTTGTCGGGCTTCTCCCAACGGTACGCGAGGACGCCCATCCGCTTGTATGGGACACGCCGCTCGCAGACGAGCTCTTCGTAATAGGAAAGCGGCAGGTTGTTGGGGAAACTTACGTAGCCCTTTTCCTTCGGGTCATCCTTCGCAAGGTCGCGGTACAAGGCCGCCTTGAATTGATAAACGCCAACGTTAAAAAACCGTTTGCTGTACTTTAGGATTGTGCCGGTCTTTTCGCTTCTCTCACGCTGCACGCGCGCAAGGCGGTGTTGCGTCGCCAGCAATGCCGCGCACCGCGATTACCTTCGCGGACGAATGACGGTTGCAGTAAGCGAGCACGTCGTCGGTGCTGTAGCCGGCGTCGATTGCCGTCATGGAAATAGCAAGCTCACGCCCTCGGAAGTTGCGCCATCGGCGTTGCAGCAGCAGGTCGAGATTGCGATGCGCGTCTGGCTCGCTGATGTGTTTGCCGATTACCCCAACGTCAACCACGAACCGCTGATACTGCTCGCCGTGGCCGAGCAGTTGCCACTCGCACCTATCGAGTTGGACGTCGATTCCGAGCGTCAGGACGAGCGCGCCCTCGGGGACCTCGCCGCGGGCGTAATGGCTCCGAGACGCGCGAGCCGCGAGTTCTTGCGGCGGGCGCGCCTCACCTTTCGGCTGATAGGCCTTGCCCAAAACGTCGGTCGAAAAAACTTGCTCACCGGCGCTGTCGCCTTGCGCTCGGGTCCATTCGGCGGCGATCAGAGACCAGTCCTGCAGGACTGAGTAGGCGGACCAAAGCCAAAACGACCGATGCGTTCGAGCGGCCGCGGGATTTTCCGCCCGCCACTGAAAGGTATCGAGCATGGCTTGGCGGTGACGTTGCTCCAATACTCCGCCGCAGGCCGGACAACTGAAATATGGATTGTCGACTTGCTCGCAATGAAAATTGTGCCATTCGAGCACGTGCGCATGCTGGCAGTGCACGCACTGGATGAACGGCATCTCCCGCGATCCGGCCTCAAAATTTCGGGTGATCTTGCAGCCCGGCAACGTCAACGGTGTGCTGATCTTGAAGATTTTCGCGAACGCGTGGGCGCGAGCTCTTGAGTCGGCCTGTTGCTCGCTGTCGCCAGCGCTGTTCTCCTCCCATTTGCTCAGATCGTCCTCCAAAACGAAAGGCGCAGTTACCTGGGACAAACTCGGGGCACTGTTGGACCCCGAGATGAGCAGGTTCCCAAGGCCGTCGATCCTTTCCTTGAATAGAACCGCATCGGCCGCGTCGCGCGGACGCTGCGGAAACAGCGCGGCGACCGGCGTGATCGAGCGCATCATTGGCTGCAATTTCATCCGGCTCCAGCGCGCCGCGTTTTCAAGGCTCGGATGCACGATCAGGACCGTTCCCCGGCCCATGGTGACACTGCCAAGAGCGAACACATTTCCAAGGATGGTTTTGCCAATCTGAGCCGACGCGCACAGCGTCACGATCCGACATGAATCGTTCGGCCCCAGTGCCTCAAGGATGGCGTCGAAATAACGGAACGCCTTCCGGTCAAAGGGTCCAGGCCGCGGCTCGCCAGGCCCGAAGACGAGATTGGCCTGGGCAAATTGTAGATAATCGATAGGCTCGGGAGGCCTCAAGGCTGCTGCGACCGCCTCATGAGCAAGCCGGCGAGGATTAGCGAGGATGCTCATAGGGCGGCCTCCGGCGTCGGAGCCTCAGCGACAGCGGCCTTGTCTTCCATGCCCGCCAGGCGGCTGCGGCAGGACAGCCACGCGGTCCGCAACAAGTGCAGCGCATCGCGGGAGGATAGGTCAGATCCCGCAGCGATGGCGTCGGCAAGCGTCGGAAGGATCCCGTCGAAAGCGGCGACCATCCGGCCGGCAATTTTTCCCATCTCCTGCTTTGCGGCGCCGGCGTCCACATAGCGGCCGGTGTCCGTTGCGGCCTCGAGCCGAGCCCTCTCGTTCGCCAGTTCAAGCGCCGCCAGTTTCTGCCGCTGGATCGCGTCGAGCGTATCGCCGCGGCCGCCGCGAGTGGGCGCGATTCTCTGATCGACATCCACTCGCGCGCCCAGTTGCCGCCGAGCCGCATCGACATTCACGCGTTCGGTCCTGCCGTCCCGCACGAGCGCGTCGCCGCTGAGCTCGCCGCTCGCGATCCATTTACTGACGCGGGAGCGCGTCACGCCAACCTGGCGGCCAAACTCAGCTTTGCTCACGTTGCCTTGCATTCATGGCCTAGACGTTGAAAAGTTGAACGCGCGGACGCGTCTCTGATTGGAATTCCCCCGGCGTGCGCGGCTCCCGCACGGGATGGTCCCCCTCCAGGAGGGA
>CAVSSS010000035.1:0-20841 GCA_963730555.1 uncultured Alphaproteobacteria bacterium
AAGAAAAACCAACACCTCCGAACGGGGTCTTCGTCGCGAAAAGGCCACGCGCCAAGAAAGTCCAAATCGACCAACGTCGGGACCCCCTTCAGAGAGGCGACGCAAAATAACCTTATAAAAACGTGATTAGCTTTAGGCGAGGCGGAAACGCTGCTCGCCGCCCACCGCCTCCGCGACCACAATTTCGCGCTCGCTCAAATCCTCAAGATGGGCAAGGGTCGAAAGGCCGGCGGCGTGGGTCAACGACGAGTTCAGGCCGACATAGACTCTGGCGACGAGCGCCGGAATTGTCTGCGGGCCCTCCGCCAGCGTGTTCAGGATCGAGGCCTCCCGCTGCCGCCGGTGATGGATCAGCGCGCGCAAGTACCGTTGCGGTTCGACGACAGGGCCGCCGTGACCGGGCCAATAGATCGTCTCGGAGCGTCCGCGCACCTTCTCCAGCGAGTCCATGTAGGCGCGCATCGAGCCGTCCGGGGGCGCGACGACCGACGTCGACCAGGCCATGACGTGATCGCCGGAAAACAGCGCCCCTTCGTCCAGAAGCGCGAAGCACAGATGATTGGAGCAGTGCCCGGGCGTGGCGATGGCCTCGATCGTGTAGCCGGGGCCTTGCCAGCGCTCGCCGTCGGCGAGAATCGTGTCAGGCGAATAGTCGCGGTCATGTGCGGAATCGAGGCCGGTCGACCCATCGCCGCGGGGGGTGAACGGCGCGGCGCCGATTACCCGTGCGCCCGTTGCCTCGCGAAGCTTCTTTGCGCCGACGCTGTGATCGCCATGCGTATGAGTGACGAGAATTGCGTCGACGCGCTCGCCATCGACCGCCGCGACCAACGCCGAGAGATGCGAATTGTCGTTAGGCCCCGGATCGACGATCGCGACCTCCCCTTGGCCAACGATATAAGTGCAGGTGCCATTGAAGGTGAAGGGCGAGGCGTTCGGCGCGACCAGGCGGCGCACCAGCGGCGAAACCCTGGTCAGAGCGCGCGGCGGCGGCTCGCGCGTGGCGGCGAAAAGCTCGGACTCGTTCTCGTCATCGGCCATCGCGCGCTCTTTGCTTTCCGTCCGCGGCATCGCCTCGCCGGCTTGTCATGATAGCCGGCGTCGGGCAATGTGGCGAAGCGCCGCTTCGCGCCAAAACTTACAGGACATTCCCATGACTTTTCACACGGCGCGAGCCGCCATCCCGTCGTCGGCGGAACTGATTGGACGGGGCCTCGCGCTCGCGCTCGGTGGATCGCTCCTGCTCGCCGTTTCGGCCAAGGTTCAGGTTCCCTTCTATCCGGTGCCGCTGACGCTGCAGACGCTCGTCGTGCTCCTCATCGGCGCGACGCTTGGCGCGAGGCTTGCAGCCGCCGCCGTCGCGCTCTATCTGATCGAGGGTCTGGCGGGCATGCCGGTCTTCGCCGGCGCGGTCGCTGGACCTCTCTACATGGCGGGGCCGACCGGAGGATTTCTCGTAGGATTCCTCGCAGCGGCGGCGATGATCGGCTTTGCCGCCGACTGGCGGTGGGATCGCTCCTGGATCAGGCTTCTCCTCTCGCTCAGCCTCGGCCACGCCGTCGTATTCGCCTTTGGCTTTGTCTGGCTCTCCCAATTCATCGGACCGGAGAAGGCGTTCGCCGCGGGCGTTGCGCCTTTCGCGCTCGCGACGATCGTCAAGACCCTGCTCGCAGTGGCCCTGGTCGGCGCTGGCAGAAGCACGGCGGTGCGGATGAGCCGCGCCTGAGGTTGGCGCGAGCCGCGATGACCGAGGGCTCCGGCCGGGAGGGGCCGCCCGTGCGGGCGGCTTTCGCCCGGTTCGTGGCCATGGCCACGCGCTGGAGCGACAACGACGCCTACGGCCACCTCAACAACATCGTCTATTACGCGCTGTTCGATTCCGCGGTGAACGCGACCCTCATCGAGGCCGGGTTGCTCGATCCGGTTTCGAGCCCGGTCATCGGTGTGGTCGTTGAAAGCAACTGCCGTTTCTACGCCAGCCTCAGCTATCCCGAGGAGGTGGAAATCGGCGTCGCGGTCGAGCGCCTCGGCCGGTCGTCTGTGCGCTACCGCCTGGCCGTGTTCAAAGCCGGGGCGAATGAGGCCGCCGCCGCCGGCGGCTACACCCATGTCTATGTCGAGCGGGGCGCGAACCGTCCGGTTCCGATACCCGACGCGCACCGGCGGTTAATGGAAAGCCTGAAGGCGCCCAACAGCTCCCAGCGGTGAGGGGGTGAAGGGCGCGCGGTTCGCCTGACATCAGTTCGTAGGCGTAGAATACATGACCGACTTGCGGCGCATCTTAGACACGGCAGCCTCGAAGCTCGCCGCGGTCGCCTTGTCAAAGAACGCCCGAGACAGGGCCGAAAACACCGTCATGTTCGTCGCCTCGTCTGCCGGCGTTTCCATATCCCGGAGCACCTCATAGGCCAGCGAAATCAGCCGCGAGCGTCGCTCAAGTTCATCGCTTTGGATCGGCATCTCACCTCCGAGGTGATTTCAGTATTTCCTTAACTCGCGGGCTTCCCATAATCTCGCTAACACGAGTCTCGGCCCGTTCCTTGATGCAGATCAAGGCAATGCACCCGTTGAAGTGGCGATTGGAGCCTGCTGGGTCCTTTCAGGCGGTTGAACCTATCTGGCTCCAACCGATGCAAACTTAATAGGTCAAGCGAGAAGCTCACCGGTTCCTGACGGCGATCATGGCGTCGCGCAGGACATTGGCCTCGTCTCGCGCTTCCTGCTGCCGCCACACCATGACGTCCCGGATCGACAGCATGCCGACGAGTTTCAAGCCGTCCATCACCGGCAAATGGCGAATACGGTGCTTGTTCATGACTTTCTCCGCCTCGACCATCGTCGTGTCCCGGGTGCAAGTCGTGACTTCATGCGTCATGAGATCGCGGACGTGCATGTCCGCGAGCCTAGCCCCGTCCTTGGCGAAAGCGCGGACGACGTCCCGCTCGGAGATGATTCCGACCAGGGCCCCATGGGCGTCACAGACCGGGAAGGCGCCGATATTCAGCGCGCTCAGCCGCGTGCAGATGGACGTGATCGATTCTTCGGGAATGCAAGTCGCCAGAGACTGCCGGTTCGATTTCAGGACGTCCGCAACCCTCATCGAAAGCCTCCATTCGAAGGTTCTTCGCGCCCCCTTCGCAATCTCTCGCCGGAGTTGGTCTGAAAGAAGGCCGGCGCCGTCGGATGGCTCGACGCCCCTTGATAATGAGCCTGGTTTAAGGCATAGGAGCGCCTCCTCATTGTCCGCAGATGGGCTCGTCCCTCGCGGGAAGACCTTCTGGTGACGAAAGTGAAAGTCCGTAATTCCCTGAAATCATTGCGTAACCGCCATCGCGACAACCGCCTCGTGCGTCGCAAGGGCCGCGTCTACATCATCAACAAGACGCAGCGGCGCTACAAGGCGCGACAGGGATAGCCTCAAGACTTTTGACGGACGCCGTCTCGCGCGCTATATTTGTGCGATGCGGCATTCCGCAAATTCTTCCTTAGTCGGCATAGCGATTGTGATCCTTCTGGCCGGAGGGCCGATATGCGCGGCTGAACTGTCGCCTGCCCCACAGGACCAACCCGACAGCCGGGGCGCGCCGGACAAGCCGGACGCTCAGGTGCCGCAGGCGAAGAAAGACGAGCCGCCGCCGAAAACGCCCGCGGAAGAGCGCGCTGATCTCTACGCGCGGCTTGCCGCCTCGAAGGATGCGGATGAGACCGCCGGGATTATCACCCAGCTTCTGCACCTCTATTCCGAATCTGGTTCGGACACCGCCGATCTCATGCTTAAGCGAGCGCAGCAAGCAATCGGGACCGAGAACTATTCCGACGCGCTCAAGATCCTCGACGCGACGATCGCCTTCCTGCCCGACTGGGCCGAGGGCTGGAACGCTCGCGCGACCGCGCGTTACCTCGACGACGATTACAACGGCTCGATGGCCGACATCGCGCAAACGCTCAAGCGCGAGCCCAAGCATATCGGGGCGCTCATGGGCATGGGAATGATCCTCGAGGCGCGCGAGAAACGCGAGGACGCGCTCAAGGTCTACGAGCGCGTCCTCGAGATCGCGCCGCACTGGCACAACGCCCAAGAGGCGGCCGATAAGCTCAAGGCGGCGTTGGCCGGCAGCGAGCTTTAAGGGCTTGCCCCGGAGCGTCTGAGAAGCGCCTGCCAACGCCCTGAGAGCTTGGTCGTCGGAATCGGGCCTATGGGTGCTCCGGGCGACCTGAGGGCGTCATGGCCGGGCGTCCCGGCTATCCACGTGGTTCGGCGCATTGAATGTTCGTGAGCGCGACAAGGGCTTGTTGCCCGCGTGGGTGGCCCGGTCAAGCCCGGCCATGACGACAAGGGCTGAAACCGACAGCTAACGCTATAAGAGCTGCGAATTACTTTGACAAAATCAGAAAAACACGTAACATGTTCCCGTTGACGGAATCTCGTCCCCGCTCGTCGAAAACGGACAGGAAGACGAGAAGCCCCGGCTATTTGAAACGTTGGCCCACAACCCGTCGCGCGAGCCGACGCGAGGAAGCGACTTTCTTACTTACAACGCCCGCAACCCATTGAAGAGGCTCAACTCGCAAAAATAAGCGCTAGTAAGCGGTAGCTAATTTACTAGCGTTTAGGCTCATGAGCTTCGTTTTGCTACCCCTTATTTGGAAGGAATTCCCGCTTTGGTTGTATCCTCAGCTTAAACTGGGCGCCATTCTGCGCAACTCGAGAAGCGGGCCAATCGCGCATGGCGCACATTGAATGGTATCCAGGGCTTGCGGCCGATGCGCTTCGCCGTTAGTGTTGTCTGAGACAACACTTGTATAGGCCCTGCCATGACGCTGACGGACGAAGTCCGCTCCTTCAACCGGTTCTACACCCGCGAGATCGGCCTCCTGAACCGCAGCCTCCCGGCAACCGACCTGACGCTGCCGGCGGCGCGCGTTCTCTACGAACTGGCCCAGGCGTCGGAAGATGGGCGAACCGCGGCGGAAATCGGCCGCTCGCTCAGGATGGACAAGGCGCATTTGAGCCGCATCGTGGCGCGTTTGATCACGCGCGGACTGGCGAGAAGCCAGGTCAGTCCAAACCATCGCAAGCACAGGCTGATCTCGCTGACGGGCGCCGGACGTAAAGTCTTCGCTGCGGCCGAAGCCGCCGCCCGGGCGCAGGTCAACGCGTTGCTCGAGCCAATCGACGCCGCCGGGCCGCCATCGCCTCGCCGAGGCGATGCGCTTGATCCGCGTGGCGCTGCGGGACCGTGACGCCCAGTCTGAGGAGGTGAGCTTGCGGCCGCTGCGACCGGGCGACTTAGGCTGGATCACCCATCGTCAGGCCGCCCTCTACGCCCAAGAATACGGCTGGGACTGGACATACGAGGGGCTCGTCAGCCGCATCCTCGGGAGGTTTGTCGCGGAATTCGACGCCGCGCGCGAGGACGGCTGGGTCGCCGAGCGCGGCGGCGCGATCGTCGGCTCGATTTTCCTCATGAAGAGCGACGATCCCGCCGTGGCCAAGCTGCGGCTGCTCTATGTCGAGCCAAGCGCACGGGGAGCCGGGGTTGGGCGCAAACTCGTTGCCGCGTGCATCGCCCGCGCGCGCGAACTCGGCTACCGCCAGCTCACCTTGTGGACCAACGACATCCTGGTCGCCGCGCGCCGCATCTATCAGGCGGCGGGGTTTCAGCTTGTCGACGAAGAGCCGCACAATTCGTTCGGCCACGATCTCGTCGGGCAGACCTGGACGCTCGATCTGATTTGAAGGTCGGCCGGATGACCGGTGGGTCGAGCAGACTGGCCGGAACACCCCCAGTCCGCGCAGCGTTAGAGGCCATGGCGGGAATTTTGGGTGCTTCGAAACGAAGCGCGGCGCAACATTGGAGGTGGGACATGGCCGACAACACACTGAAAGCATTGACGGTCGCGATTCTGGTGACCGACGGTTTCGAGCAAGTCGAACTGATAGAGCCCCGGAAGGCGCTCGACCAGGCCGGCGCTGAGACGCGTGTCGTTTCGCCCAAGGCTGAGAGCGTCCGCGGCTGGAAAATCACCGACTGGGGCGATGAGGTCCGGGTGGATACGCCTCTGGATCAGGCCAAGCCGGAAGACTTCGACGCCCTGCTTTTGCCGGGCGGCGTTATGAACCCGGATTCGCTCAGGATGGCGCCGAAGGCGGTGGCGTTCGTCAAAGCCTTCTTCGACGCGGGGAAGCCGGTGGCGGCGATCTGCCACGGGCCCTGGACCGTCATCGAGGCCGGCGCCGCTCGCGGCCGGCAAATGACTTCCTGGCCGTCGCTCAAAACGGATTTGAAGAACGCCGGAGCGAATTGGGTGGACAAGGAGGTGGTCGTCGACCAGAAACTGGTCACGAGCCGCAAGCCCGATGACATTCCAGTCTTCAACCGAGAAATGATCCAGCTGTTCAAGGCCGCCAGCACACGGCGTCATGCCGCCTGAAACCGTAAAGGGCGCCACCCGAGCCGTAGAGCGGCGGAAATTCGGCTCCACGGGGCGCGAAGTCGCGGTTATCGGCCAGGGCACCTGGTACATCGAGCAGGCGGACGCAAAGACCGCGATCGAGGCCTTGCGCCGAGGCCTCGACCTTGGGATGAGGCATATCGACACGGCCGAGATGTACGGTTCTGGCGCGGCCGAGGAATTGGTCGGCGAGGCGATCGCTGGCCGGCGCGATGAGGTCTTTCTCGTCTCCAAAGTTCTGCCGCACAACGCTTCGCGGAATGGGACGGCCGCCGCTTGCGAGCGCTCGCTCAAGCGGCTCAGGACCGACCGCCTCGATTGCTATCTTCTCCACTGGCGCGGGTCGCATCCTCTCGAGGATACGGTCGCCGCCTTTGAGCGGTTACGCGCCGACGGCAAGATCCTATCGTGGGGGGTCAGCAATTTCGACGTGGACGATCTCGACGAAGTCCGTGCGATTGCGGGAGCAGGCCATCCGGCTTGCAACCAAGTGCTCTATCATCTGCGTGAGCGCGCGATCGAGCATGGCGTGATCCCATGGTGCGATGAGAACGGAGTCGCCGTCGTGGCCTATAGTCCGTTCGGTCACGCCGGCGGATTTCCGGGGCCGAACACCGCCGGAGGGCGGACGCTGAAGGCGATCGCCGACCGGCATAACGCTACGCCGCGCCAAGTCGCGCTGCGTTTCCTGACTCGGCGCATATCAGTATTTGCGATCCCGAAGGCCTCGAACCTTAGCCATGCGGAAGAGAACGCGGGCGCTGGCGCGCTCAATCTCAGCGACGCCGAGCTTGCGAAAATCGACGCGGCCTTTCCTCTCGGCCCGCGCCCCCGCTCGCAGCCGATGCTTTGAGGGCTCGCCTAGGGAACGTAGAGCTCCCCGCGACTGCTGGATCGCCGCGTCGGCCTTCGACCTCCTCGCGATGACGCCGGCGGTCGAACCAACTGCGTCCCGCTCAATTCAAAAGCGGAAATACAGGAACGGGCTATAGGCCCCGGCGGCGACCGTGATCATGGAAAAAATGAGCAGCGCGAATGTCAGGGCGACGTCCGCCGAGGCGCGCACCAGGAACGGCGGAGTCCATTTGGCGGGCCAACTCGGCGCGACCGCCAAAGCGCAGCCGATGACGAGCGTCATGATCGCTCGATCGTTCAAGGCGTCGTGCATGTCGAAGCTGATCTCGCTCATCCCGTTTCGCCCGAACAGGCTCGCAAAATAGCCAATCGCGTCTGAAAGGTCGGCGGAGCGGAACAACACCCAGCCGCCCATGACGGCGAGCAGCGCATAGGCCCACGCCGCTGGCGTCGGCAAACGGGCGAGAACCGATTTGAGGCCCAGGCGCTCGATAACGAGGAAGGCGCCGTGCCAGGCGCCCCACAGGACGAACGTCCAATTCGCGCCATGCCAAAGGCCGCAGAGCAGGAACACCATGACGAGATTGCGGTAGGTCTGCGCGTTGCTGCCACGGTTGCCGCCGAGCGGGATGTATAGATAGTCGCGCAGCCATGACGACAGCGACATGTGCCAGCGCCGCCAGAATTCAGTGATCGAAAGCGAGGTGTAGGGCATACGGAAATTGCGCGGGAACGTAAATCCAAGCACGATGCCAAGGCCAATCGCCATATTGGAATAGCCGGCAAAGTCAAAATAGATCTGCACGGTGTAGGAAATCAGGCCGATCCACGCCTCGACCAAAGAACGGTGGTGAACCTGGTCGAATGTGACCTGAACGAGCGGCGCGACGACGTCGGCGACCAGCACCTTCTGGGCAAGGCCAATGATGAATATCCGCGCGCCGACCGAGGCGCGCCCGAACGTGAACCTGCGGGCGTCCAATTGGCGCGCGACCGTCTTGTAACGAACGATCGGGCCAGCGACCAATTGCGGGAAGAGGGAGATGTAGAGGGCGATGTCGACCGGATTGCGGTTGGCATTGAACCGTCGACGATAGACATCGATGATGTAGGACAGGCAGTGGAAGGTAAAAAACGAGATGCCGAGCGGCAGCGCAATGTTTGTCTGGACTGACGGCGCCCCAAGCGGAGTGATGAGCGTACTCAGATTAGCGGTGATGAAATTGGCGTATTTGAAGATTCCGAGCAGCAGCAGGTTTCCGGCGACCGCGATCGCTAGGGCGAACCGGCGGGACGATCCCACCCGCGCGTCGATCATGAGCCCTGCGCAAAAATTGAAGGCGATCGATAGCAGAAGAATGATGACGAACCGGGGCTCTCCCCAGGCGTAGAAAACCAGAGAAAAGAGAAGCGTGACGGCATTCTTGGCCTGGATCGTGGGCGTCAGGAAGTAGGCCGCCAGGAAAATGGGCAGGAAGTAGAACAGGAACGTGATCGATGAAAAAACCATTCTTAAGCGCTCTGCGTCCCGGAGTTCGAGAATTGATGGACTAGACTCGAGCCGCATTTTCAGAGGATGCGCGCCACGTCAAGACGACGGCGCGACGAATTGCTTTTTCAGAATGTGATGGGAACACGAAACGAGTAATAGCTATGGCTATATGTAATAAGACACGACATATAGATTTACGCCGTTAAATATGCTAGCCGCTCTTGCAGGCGGGCCGGCGTCCGCTTACGTCCGTCGACGAGGCCGGAATGCCCGATGTCATCACCGCGAACCGGCTTACGGACGGCTTGGTCGTGTTTCAAACCGTAGACGGTCGTTGGACCGAGGATTTCAACCGGGCCGCGGCGTTGCCGAATCCGCAAGCGACGGCTGATGCGCTTAAGCGCGCAAAGCAGGACGAGGCGAACAACATTATTGTCGAACCCTACGCCATCGTGGTCGAGGAGCGTAACGGCCATCTGGCACCCAAGGCGCTGCGCGAGGCGATCAGGGCGGCCGGGCCAACGATCAGGCGCGATCTGGGCAAGCAGGCGTTAGGCCAGGCGCCTCATTCGGGGCCCAAGGTCCCGACGGAGACCGATCATGTATCATTATGACTACTTCGACACGGCCTTCGTCGCCGCGCGCGTCGAGCAATTCCGTGATCAGGTGGCGCGGCGCCTCAGCGGTGAATTGACCGAGGAGCAGTTCCGTCCCCATCGGCTGATGAACGGCCTCTACCTGCAGCTTCACTCCTACATGCTGCGCATCGCCGTGCCGTATGGCGTCATGAACTCGCGCCAGATGCGCAAGCTCGCGGAGATCGCGCGCACTTATGACCGCGGCTACGGCCATTTCACCACGCGGCAGAACATCCAGTTCAACTGGCCGGCGCTCAAGGACACGCCCGACATCTTGGCCGAGCTCTCGAGCGTCGAGATGCACGCGATCCAGACCTCGGGAAACTGCATCCGCAACATCACTGCGGATCACTTCGCCGGGGTCGCGCATGATGAAATCGCCGACCCGCGCCCTTATGCCGAAATCCTAAGGCAATGGTCGTCGCTGCATCCTGAATTCTCCTTTCTGCCGCGCAAGTTCAAGGTTGCCGTCAATGGCGCGGCGCATGATCGCGCGGTGGTCCAGGCGCATGACATCGGACTGCAAGTCGTGCGCAATGACGCGGGCGAACTCGGCTTTCGCGTCTATGTCGGCGGCGGCCTCGGCCGGACCCCGATGATCGGGCGCATGGTGCGCGATTTCCTGCCCGAGCGAGACCTGCTCGGCTATCTCGAGGCGATCTTGCGCGTTTATAATCTCGAAGGACGGCGCGACAACAAATTCAAGGCGCGCATCAAGATCCTGGTGCACGAAAAAGGCCTCGAGGCGCTGCGCGAGGAGGTCGAGGCGGAATTCGCCGCCCGCGATCCCAAGGCGCTGAACTTGCCAGAGAAGGAGCTCGCGCGGTTTCGCGCTTTCTTCGCGCCCCCTGAGCTCGAGCCGAAGAAGCCGGTCAGCGACCGGGTCGAGCGCCGCAAGGCGAAGGATGCGCGCTTCGCCAGTTTCTTCGCCTCCAACATCGCGCCGCACAAGACGCCGGGCTATGTCGTGGTCACCGTCTCGCTGAAGGCGATCGGCGCGATCCCAGGCGACGCGAGCGCCGACCAGATGGACGCTGTCGCCGACCTTGCCGAGGATTATTCGCACGATGAGGTTCGCGTCTCGCACGAGCAGAACCTCATCCTGCCGCATATCGCGCTGGACGACTTGCCCGCGGTTTATGATCGATTGGCCTCGGTCGAGCTTTCGACGCCGAACGCTGGCGCGATCAGCGACATCATCGCCTGCCCTGGTCTCGACTATTGCGCGTTGGCGACTGCGCGCTCAATTCCCGTCGCGCAGCGCATCGCTGAGCGCTTTGGCGACGGCCAGCGCGCAAAAGAGATTGGCCCGCTCAAGATCAAGATATCCGGCTGCATCAACGCCTGCGGTCACCATCACGTCGGCCATATCGGCATTCTCGGTCTCGAGCGAGCGGGCGAAGAGACCTACCAGATAACGCTCGGTGGCTCAGCGGACGAAAAGGCCGCGATCGGCCAGATCACCGGGCCCGGCTTCAGCTCCGAGAATGTGGTCGAGGCGATTGAAACCATCGTCGAGACCTATACGGGCCTCAGGCTCTCGGAGCAGGAGACATTCATTGACGCTTTCCGCCGCGTCGGCATGGCGCCGTTCAAGGAGGCGCTTTACGAGCGAAGCGCCGGATCGGACATCTGATGAGCGCGCATGACGTCAAGCTGTTCGGCGACCAGATCGCTGCCTCGCGGCTCGAGGCGCGCTTTGCGCGGCTCAAGGCCTCTTCGCTTCTGAGGCTCGCGATCGAGGATCTCTATCCCGGCCGCATTGCTCTCGTGTCCAGTTTCGGCGCGGACGCCGCCGCACTCCTGCATATGGTCGCGCAAATCGACGCCGCGACGCCGGTGGTCTTTGTCGACACCGGGCAGCACTTTCCCGAAACGCTGGCCTATCGCGACTACCTCGTGGAGCGTCTCAAGCTCACGAACGTCATTGTCGGTGAGCCGAACGCCGAGACGGTCGCGCAGGAGGATCCGGAGAAATTTCTCTTCGTCAGCGATCCGGATCGCTGCTGCGACATCCGAAAGGTCCGCCCGCTTGCTGAGGCGATCGAAGGCTATGACGCCTGGATCACCGGTCGGAAGGGTTTTCAGAGCGCGACGCGCGCGACCTTGCCGCTGTTCGAAGCGGAGGGGGAGCGGATCAAGGTCAACCCGCTGGTCGGCTGGAGCGCAAGCGACGTGCTCAAATATATTGCTGACGTGGGTTTGCCCCGGCACCCCTTGGTCGCGAAGGGCTTTCCATCCATCGGCTGCCTGCCATGCACGAGCCCGATAAAGCCCGGCGAGGACGAGCGGGCGGGCCGCTGGCGCGGCCGAGGGAAGGTCGAGTGCGGCATCCATTTGGGTCCGCTCGACGCGGGATCGGGCATTTGATGCCCTTGTGGCGGCGCGAAGGTTTCGTCGAAGACAAGTGGGCGTTTCTCGGGGACGAGGCTCCTGCCCCGGAGGAGGGCGCGATTCTCGTGTCGCTTAAGCGCTGGCTTGCGGAGCGCGAGACGCTCGTGTCGCGCGCAGGCCCTGTGGGGGTCGCGGTCGAAGCCGGCGCTGACGCGCAGGCGCATTTGACCGATCTCGCCGACCGGCCGCTGGTCGCGCTCGCCTTCGACAAGTTCGCCGATGGGCGGTCGTTCTCTTACGCCCGCATCTTGCGCGACCGGTTCCAGTTCGGCGGCGAGTTGCGCGCGATCGGCGACGTGCTGATCGACGAAATCCCGCTCATGCTGCGCTGCGGTTTCAATTCCTTCGAGGTCGCCAACGCGCCGACCTTGCACGCGCTCCAAGCCGGGCGGCTGCCGGGCTCGCCGCTGCACTATCAGCCGAGCAGCGCGCATGACGAGGCGCACGAGGGCACGCGGCCGTGGCTCCGAGTGACCAGGCCGTCGAAGGACTAGGGTTAGCGCGAGGCCCTTGCGATGCCGGAACTGCCTGAAGTCGAGACTGTGCGGCGCGGCCTTGCGCCCGTAATGCTCGGCGCCCGGATCGACAAGGTCGAGTTGCGTCGGGCCGACATTCGCTTTCCCTTTCCCCCTTCTTTCGCGAGGAGGCTCACAGGCCAGCGCATCGTCGACATGGGCCGCCGCGCCAAATATTTGCTTTTCCAGTTGGACGGCGGCGAGAACTCTCATCGCGCATTTGGGCATGTCCGGTTCGTTCCGCATGGAAAAGACCACGGCGTCAACGCCAGGCAGGTTCCATCACGAGCGATCAAAGGATCCGAAGCACGATCACGTTGTCCTCGTCCTCGATAACGGGTGGGTCGTCACCTATAACGACCCCCGACGCTTCGGCTTCATGGACCTCGCGCCGACTGAGACGTTAGAGCAGCATCCGCGGATGCGAGGACTTGGAGCCGAGCCGCTGGCGCCCGAATTCGACGCGGTGCGGCTGGCCGGGCTGTTCGCTGGCTCCCGCGCGCCGCTCAAATCAGCTCTCCTCGACCAGAAGCGCATTGCGGGCCTGGGCAACATCTATGTATGCGAGGCTCTGTTCCGCGCCGGTTTGGCGCCCTCAAGGCCGGCCAGCGTTTTGGCGGATGCGCTCGGCGCCCCCACCAAGGCCGCAGCCGCCATTTCTCAGGCGATTCGCGCCGTGCTCAAGGAGGCGGTCGAAGCTGGCGGCTCGACTTTGCGCGATCACCGGCAAGCCAATGGGGAACTGGGTTATTTTCAGCATGTTTTCAAGGTCTACGATCGCGAAGGATCGCCATGCCTGCGGGACGGGTGTCGCGGAACCATCATGCGGATCACCCAGTCCGGGCGCTCCACGTTCTACTGTTCCAAATGCCAGCGCTAGGCTGCGTCTTCGTCGAAAGCCGCGATCATTGACAAGGCAGAGCGCGCCTCCTATCTCATCAGGAATTCCGTTTAGCTGCGCGAAAATAGGCGGTTTTAGCCTATTTCGCGCTTTTTATTGCTGCCGCAATCGTCCGCGCCGCCTCCGCTCGTGTTTGGCCGGGCAGAGAAGTGGGTCACCCGCTTCGGACGGGTGGATAGGAAAGGTCGAAAATGCTCGGCGCGCTTAAAATCGACTCCGTGATGAAGCGGGTCTTTGGCTCGTCCAACGACCGTCGACTTAAGGGCTACCGGCCCAAGGTCGCCGCCATCAATGCGCTCGAACCCGAATTCGAGGCTCTGACCGACGACGAGCTGCGCGCCAAGACGGAAGAGTTGCGGGCCGAGCTCAAAGCCGGCAAGGCGCTCGACGACCTCATCCCACCCGCTTTCGCCGCCGTTCGCGAAGCCGCCAAGCGGACGCTCAAGCAGCGCCACTTCGATGTCCAGCTCATAGGCGGGCTTGTGCTGCATGAGGGCGCGATCGCCGAAATGCGCACGGGCGAGGGCAAGACGCTGGTCGCCACCACGGCGGTTTACCTGAACGCGCTAGCCGGAGAGGGCGTCCATGTCGTCACCGTCAATGACTACCTCGCCCGCCGCAACTCCGAGTGGATGGGCCAGATCTACAAATTCCTCGGCATGACCGTCGGCGTCATCGTTCACGGCCTCGACGACGATCAGCGCCGCCAGGCTTACGCCGCGGACGTGACTTACGGCACGAACAACGAATTCGGCTTCGACTACCTGCGCGACAACATGAAGTATGACATGTCGCAGATGGTCCAGCGCGGCCACGCGTTCGCGATCGTCGACGAGGTCGATTCGATCCTGGTTGACGAAGCGCGCACCCCGCTCATCATCTCGGGGCCCTCAGAGGACCGCTCCGGTCTTTACGTTGCCGTCAATGCGATCATACCGCATCTTGTGCGCGAGGAATTCGAGCTCGATGAGAAGCAACGCACGGTTAACCTGACTGACGCGGGGAACGAGCACGCTGAAGCCCTGCTGCGCTCGGCTGGCGTGATGAAGGAAGGGTCGCTCTATGAGGCGTCGAACGCGACCCTCGTCCACCACCTCAACCAGGCGGCGCGGGCTCACAAGCTGTTCCAACGCGACAAGGACTACATCGTCCGTAACGACGAAGTCGTGATCGTCGACGAGTTCACCGGGCGCATGATGCCCGGGCGGCGCTACTCAGAAGGGCTGCATCAGGCGCTCGAGGCGAAGGAAGGCGTGACAGTCCAGCCTGAGAACGTGACGCTGGCTTCGATCACCTTCCAGAACTATTTCCGCCTCTACAAGAAGCTCGCTGGAATGACCGGCACTGCCGCGACGGAAGCGGACGAGTTCGCGGAGATTTATAAACTCGTCGTCGTCGAAATCCCCACGCACCGGCCGATCGCGCGTCTTGATGAGGATGATGAGGTCTATCGAACCACGGACGAAAAGATGCGCGCCGTCGTCCGAGAAATCGAAGACGCCAACGCCAAATTGCAGCCGATGCTGGTGGGCACAACATCGATTGAAAAGTCCGAGCAGCTTGGCGATGTACTTGAACGGCAAGGGTATAAAAAGATTGATTTCACCAAGCCTGATGCATTGAAGGCGCTCTATGCGGCGGCTCGCGCGGGCAGGCCGTCAAAGAATTTTGCCATACTGAACGCCCGCCACCACGAGCAGGAAGCTTTCATCGTTGCGGAAGCGGGGGTTCCTGGCGCGATCACGATCGCAACCAACATGGCGGGCCGCGGCACTGACATTCAGCTCGGCGGCAACGTCGAGATGCGGGTCAGACAGGAGATCGACCCCACCGCGCCGTCGGATGTGCGCGAGGTCCATGAGGCGTCAATTCGAGCGGAAGTTGCTGCCTTCAAACAAAAGGCGATCGACGCCGGCGGCCTCTACATCATTGGCACCGAGCGGCACGAAAGCCGGCGCATCGATAACCAGTTACGCGGCCGATCGGGGCGCCAGGGGGACCCGGGCCGGTCGAAGTTCTTCCTTTCTCTCCAGGACGATCTCATGCGCATTTTCGGGGCGGAGCGCATGGACGCGATGCTCAAGCGGCTCGGTCTCAAAGAGGACGAAGCGATCGTTCACCCATGGATCAACAAGGCGCTCGAGAAGGCGCAGCAGAAGGTCGAGGCGCGCAATTTCGACATGCGCAAGAACATCCTCAAGTTTGACAATGTGATGAACGACCAGCGCAAGGTCATATTTGAGGACCGGCGCAGGATGATGGCGTCGGAATCGCTCGAAATCGACGATTGAGGATATGCGGACTGGCGTAATTGACGACATCGTTGCGAAGCATATCCCGCACGATGCGTATCCCGAGGCCTGGGACATCGCAGGGCTGAAGAGCGAGGTCCTGAACAAGTTGAGCCTCGATCTTCCGGTCGATGAATGGGCCAAGGAAGAGGGCATCGCTGACGAAGAAGTCGCGGCCAGACTGCACAAGGCGGCCGAATACGCCTACGCGGACCGTGTTCAGCGCAACACGCCTGACGTCATGCGGTACATCGAAAAGCAAGTCATCTTGCAGTCGCTCGACCATTTATGGCGCGAGCATCTCGTCACGCTGGATCATCTGCGCCAGGTCATCGGCTGGCGCGGCATGGCGCAGCGCGATCCCTTGAACGAGTACAAGTCCGAAGCTTTCGAGCTTTTCCGCGAGTTGATCACCCAGTGGCATGAAGGCGTGATCGGACAAATCTCACGGGTGGAGGTGCGGTTCCAGCAACCCGAGCCGGAGCCGCCTCCCATGCAATATCAACATCTAGATCCCGCCACCGGCGAGAATGAATATGCGTTCGCTTCCCTTCCCCTCGCGGCGGACGTAGGTCTCTTGGCGGCGCCGTCCGGCGTAGATGTGGTCGATCGCGACCCGAAAAATCCCTCGACATGGGGCCGGGTCGGTCGAAATGAACCCTGCCCGTGCGGATCGGGCAAGAAATTCAAACACTGCCACGGCCAGGTCGCTTGACGGATCACCTCACGTCTTGAGGCTTCGACCGCTCGCTCCGAGGCGCTAGCGACCCTTAAGGAAGAGTTTGAGGTTCGCGGAATTGAAAACCCGGCGCGAGAGGCGCGGCTGAGCCTCTGCACAGCCTCTGGCGTTTCGCAACTTGCGTTGATTGTCGAGCCGCGCGAACCGCTCGGGTCGGCAGCGTCGAGGGTTCGGGAGGTCGCTGCGCGCAGGGCGGCCGGTGAACCTCTGTCGAGGATTGTTGGCAGACGCGAATTCTGGGGCCTCTCGCTCGCAATATCGTCTCAGGTGCTAGACCCCCGGCCGGAAACGGAAACGGTTGTCGAAGCCGCGCTATCGATTCTGAGCGATCGTCGCGATGAGCCGCTGCGTATCCTCGACCTTGGCGTTGGCTCGGGCGCGCTGTTGTGCGCCCTGCTCACCGAATTCGCCAATGCGCGCGGGGTCGGCGTCGATATCTCAGCCGACGCGATAGACGTGGCTCTTGGCAATGTTGACGCATGCGGCCTGTCTAAGCGCACCAAGATTCAAGTTGGCGACTGGACGAATGCTCTTGAGGGGCCGTTTGACCTGATCGTCGCCAATCCGCCCTATATTCCGACGGCTGATCTCCCGCGGCTGCCGAGAGAGGTCCGCGACTTCGATCCCTGGCTCGCGCTTAACGGCGGGAATTGACGGACTTGTCGCTTATCGACAAATCCTGCCGGGATCGAGGTCCTTGCTTGCCTCGGGCGGCTGGCTGCTCGCCGAATTTGGCGCGGAACAAGCAGCGATTCTCCGCGCCATGGCGGAGAAATCCGGCTTTGCCGACCCTACGATATACAAAGATCTTGCGGGTCTGGACCGTGTCCTGGCCGCTAGACCCCGAAACCCTTGATCGGCCATGGCGGCGTCAAGGGGCGCCGGCGAGTTTGACATTCGCGCCGCCGCGCGGCCCCAGTGAGACGGCGCATACGGCGCGAGGCTGCGAATCTGGCCTGGAGCCGCCAGAAAATGGAAGACGCGGCCGAGGGGAGGCGGCCGCGCCTTCTCTACGCCGAGGCTAACGACCTCGGCACTACTCGGCGCCGTCGCGATCGCGTTCGCCCATGTGATGTTGCATCATCTCCATGGCGAACCGGGACCGCTCCGGCACTAGCATACGGCCAAGCATGCCAAACTTGTGCTTCTGCAATTCGTCGAGGGAATCGTACAGAGGCTTCGCAGCCTCGGCGATCTTCTTGATGTTGGTGGCGCCCTGCGACTGACGGTCGGCCATGGCGTCAAGATGGTCGATGGGCGACATGCGCTCGCCCTGCGCGCGCATCCGCATCATCTCACCCATGGTGTCCATGCGCGACTTGTCCGCGTCCTTGACAGCGGACTCGAACGGGCTCCAAAGCTTTTCCTGATCGGCCGTCAACCCAAGGCCCGCCTTCATGCCGGCGAGCTTCGCGTCCAGCATCGTCTCGCGGTCGGCGGCCCATTGCTGCATGCGCTCCGCGCGGGAGGCGTGCTGGTCACCTTCCGCGGCCAAAGTAAGGATGGGAGCCGAAACGAAGCCTACGAAAAGCGCCGCAAGGAGTGTGCGTTTCATCACAATTCCCGGTCCTATTCCGCAGGGAAAGCTGACGGCTCGCCGGATGAATTTCAAATGAACTCGGCGTAATGAAGGCATCTGAACAGCGGTCGAGTTTGTGGTTATCACGCGCTTAACAAATGAGCGCGAGGTGAGCCAACGTTCGGGGACGCGTCGTTTCGATGGGAGTGGGATCAACGAGTCTGCTTAGGACCAAACTCGCTGGTCCGCCAGAGGGCAGCGGAACCCCCGGCCACTGGAAAAATCGCTTTGAACACCAATATATTGTATGGTCGCAGAAAACGTTGAAAGTGCGCACACTGCCTGACAAACCGTGCATTGGCGGGGCTGGCGCGCTAAGGTGCCGGCGGTTCGAATCGCGCACGGGGGTAGCTTGAGCCAATCACAAAAAAAGGCTTTGATTTTGGACGAAGAGGGCAAGGACCTCGCCGCGGACATTTTGGCCGCTGAAACCTACGGCGCGGATTCGATCAAAGTGTTGCGTGGCCTGGACGCCGTGCGCAAGCGGCCCGGCATGTACATCGGCGACACCGACGATGGTTCTGGCCTCCACCATATGATTTACGAGGTGGTCGACAACGCCGTTGACGAATCCCTGGCGGGCCATGCGAAGCTCGTGACCGTGACGCTCAACGCAGACGGCTCGTGCACCGTAACGGACGACGGGCGCGGGATTCCGACAGGCATCCACGATGAAGAGGGCGTGTCGGCCGCCGAAGTCATCATGACCCAGCTGCATGCAGGCGGCAAATTCGACCAAAACTCCTACAAGGTCTCCGGCGGCCTACACGGGGTCGGCGTGTCCGTGGTCAACGCTTTGTCGACGCGGCTCGTCCTGCGCGTCTGGCGCGACGGGCTCGAGCACATAATCGAGTTCGCAGGTGGCGACGCTGTCGCGCCCCTCAAGGTGGTCGGACCTGCGCCAATCGTCGACGGCAAGCCGAAGCGCGGCACTGAGGTCACCTTCACGCCCTCGCCTAAAACCTTCACGATGGTCGAATTTGACTATGCGACCATCGAGCATCGCCTGCGGGAGCTCGCGTTTCTCAATTCCGGCGTCCGGATCATATTGACCGACTTGCGCCATGCCGAGCCCAAGCGCGAGGAGTTGTTCTACGAGGGCGGCCTCGAGGCCTTCGTGCGCTACCTCGACCGCGCCAAGACCGCTCTGATCGACAAGCCCATCCTCATCAAGGGCGAGCGCGACGAGATCGGCGTCGAAGTGGCTCTGTGGTGGAACGACAGCTACCACGAGAACGTACTGCCGTTCACCAACAACATCCCTCAGCGCGACGGCGGCACGCATCTCATCGGCTTGCGCAGCGGGCTCACGCGTCAGTTGGTGGGCTACGCGGAAAGCTCGGGGCTGCTCAAGAAGGAGAAGGTCGATCTTTCCGGCGAGGACACTCGGGAGGGCTTGACTTGCGTGCTCAGCATCAAATGCCCCGACCCGAAATTCTCCTCGCAGACCAAAGACAAGCTGGTCTCCTCCGAGGTCCGGCCTGTTGTCGAGGGACTGGTCAACGAGCTCTTGTCGCAATGGTTCGAGGAGCATCCGCAGGAGGCGCGGGTCGTCGTCGGCAAGGTGGTCGAGGCGGCGCAAGCCCGCGAAGCGGCCCGCAAGGCGCGCGAGCTCACCCGCCGCAAGGGCGCGCTCGACATCGCGAGCCTGCCAGGCAAACTCGCCGACTGTCAGGAACGTGACCCGGCCAAGTCCGAGATCTTCATCGTCGAGGGCGATTCGGCGGGCGGCACCGCCAAGCAGGGGCGCAACCGCGAGTTCCAGGCCGTGCTGCCGCTGCGCGGGAAGATCCTTAACGTCGAGCGCGCACGCTTCGACAAGATGCTGTCGTCAGAGCAGATCGGCACGCTGATCACGGCGCTCGGCGCCGGCATTGGGCGAGACGACTTCAACCTCGAGAAGCTGCGCTACCACAAGATCATCATCATGACCGACGCGGATGTCGACGGTTCGCACATCCGCACCCTGCTGCTGACCTTCTTTTTCCGGCAGATGCGCGCGATCATCGAGGCGGGACATCTCTTCATCGCACAACCACCGCTGTTCAAGGTCAAGCGCGGCCAGTCGGAGCAATATCTCAAGGACGAGCGGGCGCTCGAGGACTATCTGGTCGAGGCGGGGCTCGACGGCGCGACGCTGACGCTGGCCAATGGCGAAGCGCGCGCCGGCGCTGACTTGCGCGCGCTGGTCGAGGAGGCGCGCGCCTTGCGCCGGCAGCTCGACGGCCTCCACTCGCGTTATAATCGCGCTTTGGCCGAACAAGCGGCGCTTTCCGGTGCGCTCCGGCCCTTGAGCAGCGCCGACGATCCGGAGGGCGCGGCGCGCGCGCAGCTGCTCGCTGACCGCATGAACGCGATCGCCGAGGAGACCGAGCGCGGCTGGAGCGGCCGGCTCGAGGCGAACGGCTATGTTCTCGTGCGTGAGGTGCGCGGGGTCCGGCAGGCGGCTGCGCTCGACGCGGGTCTGCTCGCTTCCGCCGATGCCCGTCGGCTCGACGAGCATGCGCGGCCGCTCAGCGAAGCCTTCGCCGATCGGGCGACATTCGCGCGCCGCGGTGAAACGACGACGATCACGGGTCCCTCGGAGCTGCTCGAGGCGGTCAACGCCGCTGGCCGCAAGGGCGTCACTTTCCAGCGCTATAAAGGTCTCGGAGAGATGAACAAGGACCAGCTGTGGGAGACGACCCTCGATCGCGAGGCCCGCACGCTGTTGCAGGTCAAGATCCGCGAGGTCGACGAGGCCGACGATATCTTCGTCAAGCTCATGGGCGATATTGTCGAGCCGCGCCGCGAGTTCATCCAGGACAATGCGTTGAGCGTCTCGAACCTGGACGTGTGAGGGAAGGGCGGCGCGGCGCGTCCGTCCAGCTCGCGCGTATTGACGTTACTCGCTTATCGGCGGCGGGCCGCGACGTCCGGTCGATCCGTTTGGGTTTTCTTGGCTGGTCAAGTTTCGCTGCTAAGACCCCCAATTCTGAGCA
>CAVSSS010000036.1:0-12603 GCA_963730555.1 uncultured Alphaproteobacteria bacterium
ATCATCGCCAGGATCGCCGCGAGCGCGGTGAGCGCGACCGGCCTCGCGCGCCGCATGGTCGAGAACACGATCGCCTCGCGCCGCGAAAGCCCGTGCTCGCGGACGTCGGTCTCGATCTGATCAACCAGGATCACGGTATTGCGCATGTCCATGCCGGCGAGCGCGATCAGTCCGAGCAGCGCGACGAAGCCGAACGGCTTGCCCGCCAGGTTGAGGGCGAGCGACGCGCCGACAATGCCGAGGGGCGCGGTGAAGAACACCATGGCGAGCCGCGAGAAGCGCTGCATCTGAGCCATCAAAACCGTCAGCATGATCATAATCATCACCGGGAAGAGCACGAAGATGGAGCTGTTGCCTTTCTGGGATTCCTCGATCGCGCCGCCCATCTCGATGCGGTAGCCTGACGGCATTGCATCTCGGATTGCGGCGAGCTTCGGCCACAGCGACAGCGAGACGTCGGGCGGCTGCTCGCCGTCGACAACCTCTGCGACCGCGGTGACGACCGTCTCGCGATTCCTGCGCCGGATAATCGGCTCTTCGGTCGTGCGGACGACGCGCGCGATCTGAGCGACGGGCACAGGCGCGCCATCGCGCGAGGCGACGGTCATATCCTCGATCCGATCGAGCTCCGCGCGTTCGCTCGGGATCGCACGCGCGACGACGTCGACCCGCTCTTCGCCCACTCTCAGCGTCGTCACCGTCGCGCCGCCGACCAGCGTCTGCAATGTCTGAGCGATGTCTTGCGTGGTCAGGCCAAGCGCTCGGGCTCGCGCTTGATCGACCTCAAGCCTGAGCGAGGGCATCTTTTCACCCCAGTCGAGATAAGGGGTCGATGAGCCGCCGGTCAGCGCGCATGACGTCGCGCACTTGGCCCGCGATGCCGTGCGCCACCTCCGGATAAGGGCCAATGATCCGGAACTGCACCGGGAAGCCGACCGGCGGGCCAAAATTGAACCGATCGAGCCGCACCCGCGCCTGAGAAAGCGCGCCTTTGGCGACCGCAGCCTCAATTCGCGCCTTGATGCGTTCGCGTGCCTCGACGTCCCGCGCGACGATGACGATCTGGGCGAAGGATTCGTTCGGCTGCACCGGCTGCAGCCCGAGCCAGAATCTGGGCGAGCTTTGGCCGATATAGGCGGTGTAGGAAGCCGCGTCCTTGTCGCCGGCGAGAAGTCCCTCGGCCTCCTCGACCGCAGCCTCGGTCGCCTGCATCGAGGAGCCTTCCGCGAGCCGCAGCTCGAAGAAATAACTCGGGCCGCTCCGATAAAGGAAAGAACTGCTGCTGGACCTTGCTGAACTGGCTCAAGCCGAAACCCAGGGGCGCCGCGGCGACCGAGATGACGACGAGCGGACGAGAGACGCAGAACTCCAGCGCCTTGCGGAAAGTTCGATAGAACGGCGTAGAGTAGATCGCTTTTTCGTCCCGCCGACGGCCGCGCCCGGCATAGTCAGGGAGCAGCTTGAAACCGAGGTAGGGGGTGAAGAGAACGGCGACAAACCACGAAGCGACGAGCGATATCCCGACGACCCAGAAGATGCCGCCGGCATATTCGCCGACCGCGGAATTCGCGAGGCCGATCGGCATGAACCCGGCGGCGGTGACCAGGGTCCCGGTCAACATCGGGAAAGCGGTCGAGGTCCAGGCGAAGGAGGCTGCGCGTTCGCGGTCCCAGCCCTGTTCGAGTTTCACCACGATCATCTCGGTCGCGATGATCGCGTCGTCGACCAAAAGCCCTAGCGCGATGATGAGCGCGCCAAGCGTGATCCGATGGAGGTCGAGGCCGATCAGCGCCATCACGACGAAGACGATCGCCAGCACGAGCGGGACCGAGGTCGCGACCACGAAACCGGCGCGCCAGCCGAGTGAAAGGAAGCTGACTGCGAGCACGATCGCCAGCGCCTCGACAAACGACCGCGTGAACTCGAAGACCGCCTTGTCGACCACCGCCGACTGATCGGCGATGCGTGCGATCGTCACGCCGCGCGGGAGTTCCGACTCGAACTCGTTGACCGTCGCGTCGAGCGCATTGCCGAGCGCCAGGATATTGCCGCCCTTCTGCATGACGACGCCGACTTCAAGCGCGGGCTGGCCCTGAGCGCGGATGAGAAACGACGGCGGGTCCTGGTAGCCGTGATAGACATTCGCCACGTCGCCGAGACGGAACGTCTGCCCGCCGGCAAAGACCGGCGTCTCCGCCACAGCCTTGGCCGCCTGCTGCGCGCCGGTCACCCGGACCGGCATTCGCTGCGCGTCGGTCTGAAACTCGCCGGCGGGAGCAAGGGCGTTCTGTTTGGCGATCGAATTGAAAAGGGACTGGAGTGGGGCGCCGAGCGTGGCGAGCTTGGCGTGACTGAACTCGACGAAAATGCGCTCCGGCTGATCGCCGTAGAGATCGACCTTGGTGACGTCCGGAACGCGCTGGAGGCGCTTGCGAAACGCTTCGGCGACGTCCTTCAACTGGGCGTGGGAGGCGCCGTCGCCCGTGATTGTATAGAGGACCGAGTCGACGTCTCCGAAAGTGTCGTTGACCAAGGGCCCGACCACCCCGTCGGGCAGATCGGGACGCACGTCGACCATCTTCTTGCGGAGCTCGAGAAAGAGCATCGGCACTTCGCGCGGCGGGGTCGAATCGCGGAACGTCAGCGAAATGGAGGCGAAGGAAGGCTTGCTGTAGGTCTCGATTTTGTCGACCCAGGGGAGTTCCTCAAGTTTCTTTTCCACGCGGTCGGCGACCTGCGACTGCATCTCCTCGGTGGTCGCGCCGGGCCATTCGACAGTGACGATCGCGACCTTGATGGTGAAATTGGGATCTTGGGCTCGGCCGAGCCGTGAATAGGATAGGGCACCGGCGAGGCCGATCACGATGATGAGAAACGCGATCAGCTGGGGACGTCGGATCGCCCAGCTCGACAGGTTGAACCGGCCCATTACAACCCCGCGAGGTTTTCAACCACCCTGACCTTTTCCCCCTCCGACAACTTATGGACGCCGAGCGCCACGATCTTCGCCCCCTCCGGAACACCCGCGCTGATGAAGGCCTGCTCAGCGTCGTAGCCCGCGAGCGCAACTCGCGCAGCCCGTACCGTCTCCCCGGCGGGATCGACCACCCAGACGCTAGGCCCTTGCCCCATGTCGAACAGAGCGGCGACCGGCATCCGAGCGACCTTTTTCGCCTGTGCGCTTAGCGAGACGGTGATGCTCATTCCGAGCCGCACGTCGGACGGCGCGCCGATCAGCGTGAAGCGCGCCGGATAGGTGCGCGTGGCGGGATCCGAGGTCGGTGAAAGTTCCCGCAGATTGGCCGCGACGGAAACGCCGGGCAGAGCCCAGAATTCAACCCGCGCCGGCTCGGAGCGGGCCCGATCAAGCAGCGTTTCGGGGATGGAGACCGTCGCCTCTTGCTCGGCGGTGTGAGCGAGCCGAACGATCGGCGCGCTGGCCGCGACGACCTGGCCGGGTTCGCCCATGACGGCGCTGATGACGCCGTCGGCGTCGGCGCGCAGGGTCGTATAGTCCATCGCGTTGCGCCCCAGAGAGACCGCGCGGTCGGCGCGCGCGACGGCGGCGCGCGCCTGGTCGGCGGCGGAGTGCACCCGGTCGAAGTCGGCGTTCGCCGCCCAACCCTGCCTGGAAAGTGTGGTCAGGCGCCGCTCTTCCGCCTCCGCCTGAACGAGCGCTGCTTTCGCTGAATTCAGTTCCGCGTCGGCTTCCTCGAGCTGCAGGCGAAAGTCGGTCTCGTCGAGCTTCGCCAGCGCGTCGCCTTCGCGCACGAAAGCGCCCGCGTCGACAAGCCGAGCGGCTATCTTGCCGCCGACTCGGAAGGACAGGTCGCTTTCGACGCGCGCCTTGATCACCCCGGCCAGAACCTGCGCCTCCTCTCGGGGCGCGAAATGCGCGTCTGCGACCAGGACCGGGCGCACCTGCGCGGGTTTGGCCGCCTCGTGCGTCTGGTTGCAGCCGGCCGCAAGCAACGCCAAGCCAATCGCCAGAAGAGACGCATGCGGCTTCATGGCTCTGGTGTTGCCGCGATCGGTCCAGGCGGGTTTTTGTTCGAGAGCGCGCGCAAAGCGAATTCGACCGCGTCCTCCGGCCGCGCCTCAGGGCGGATCGCCGGGCATTGAGCGATCATGGTGGGATTCAGGATGACCACACAGGCCTGGAGCGTCCGCCAGCCAAGCTCCTTCGGGTCGCCTGGACCGAACTCGCCGGTGGACTGGCCCTCAGCGATCACATCGGCGAGCATCGCTGCGCATTTGTGGAGATAGTCGACAATCGGCGGCCAGACTTCGTCGCAGGCGCTCTGAACGACCTCATGCACCCGCGCCTGATCGGTCATTTGGTCACGCATCAGGCGATAAATGGTCAGCAGCATCCCGGCGATGCGTTGGGAGGCCGTTCCCGGCGCCCCAAGCTCGCTTCGCGCCGCCTTCAAGAGCTCGCCGAGAAGGCCCTCGCAAACCGCTTCGTTCAGCGCCTGCTTTGAGGGGAAGAAGCGATAGACATTGGCGCTCGACATCCCCAGCTTCTCGGCGACGTCGGCCATCGTCGTGCGCGACCCGAGCTGCCGGAAGAGGCCCCAGGCCACCGCGAGGATGCATGATCGGGTCTCTTCGGGCGTTCGCCGTTCCGCCATGGCCATTGCATTGATGTTTGAGGAATGATGATTTTTATCTTTTATCATTTATCAGACATAAGTCAAGCTGTGACACTCAGGCTCAGCCAAATCAGGGCCCCTGCCTCGTTCGTCGATTCCTAGCAACGTTGGTCGGCCGCATCTGCGAGGAGCCGCCTCCCGGTCTTCCCCGCGCTGAGCGCTTAAGCCCTAAGCGCCATAAGCCTTGAGAAAGACATCGACGCCGGCCTCGACCGAGGCTTCGATATCTTCGCGGCTGATCGAGTCCACCACCCCAAACAGGAGGCGCTTGTAGACATAGCTCTGGCAGAGATCGACGAACTGCCAGGCGGCGCGCTCCGGATCGGGCACTATCAGCGCGCCCGACTTCTCCAGACCTTCGAGCTCGGCGGCGAGCCGGGTCGCGCCGTAAAGAGGACCCGCTTCATAAAAGGCACGGCCGATATTGGGGAATTTCTCCGCCGCTGCGATGACCACCCGCGCGAGCGCACGCGTTTCCGGCTCCGCCATGCGGCTGATCAGCCGGACGCCAAAGTCCGTGAGCATGTCCCGGGCGTCGCCCTCGCGGCGGAACGTGCAAAGGCGCTCGGCGGACTGAGCGTATTCGCCTCGAATGATCGCCTCGAACAAGTGGTCCTTGGAGTTGAAATAGGCGTAGAGCGTGCCTTTGGAAACGCCCGCGGCGCGGGCGATGTCGTTCATACTCGCCCCGTCGAAGCCGGCGCTTAAAAACACCTGTCGCGCTCCGTCCATGATCTGGCGTCGCTTCGCGCTGCCGTCATTGGCCGCAGCATCCCGCTCCAACGCGTCCGATTCCATGGCCTGCCCTTCCGACTCGCGGGAGATGACCGAACCGTTCGGTTCTATTCTTCTTGCAATACGCTCTCGCTTAAGCTATGTCAACGAAGAATGACCGAACCGTTCGGTCTGGGATGGGTCAGAGCGGGCTTTATCATGGTCGATGACGTCAAGGGCCTAGAGTCCGCTGCGGGGGCCACCACGTCTCCGGCGGGGGACGCTCACCCTTCGGCTAACGTGCCTTCCACAGCGGCAAGCTCGCCGGGCGCTTTAGCCCACGCGCCAGCGATGGGCGCGCCGGTCGTACCCGTTGGCGGCCACCCGGTCGTTAAGGCTGCTCCGGCCAAGAAACCGAGCCTGCGCCGGTTCATCGTCCCGGTTCTGATCCTGGCGGCGCTCGGTTATGGCGGCAAAACGGCCTACGAGTATTTCGTCGAGGGTCGCTTCCTGGTCTCGACCGACGACGCCTATGTCGGCGCCGACACAGCGATCATCGCCGCCAAGGCCATGGGCCATCTCACCGCGGTTCCGGTGGTTGACAACCAGATCGTCCACAAGGGCGACCTGCTCGCTGGGATCGATGACGGCGACTATCAGAACGCAGTCGATGCGGCCCGGGCTCGCATTGGCACTCAGGACGCGACCATCGCCCGCTTCGGCCGGCAGATCGACGCCCAGGCCGCGATCATCGCTCAAGCCGAAGCCCAGGTCGCTTCCGCGGCGGCGCAGGAGAAGAGCGCAGAGGCCGAGGTCGAGCGGGCGGCGCTGGAATATGACCGGTCATTCAAGCTCGCGCAGACAAACTTCGGCTCGCAGCAGCGTCTCGAGCAGGCGAGAGCTGACCGTGACCGCACCGTCGCCGCCCTTGCCGCCGCCAAGGCGAGCCAGGCTTCGGCTGTCGCGTCTCTGGACGGCGCAAAGGCCAATCTCGACGTGCTCAAGGCGCAGAAGGATGAGGCCGCCCGCACCCGCCACGAGCTCGAAACGGCCTTGGCGATGGCGGAGCGCAATCTTTCCTTTACCCGCGTCCTCGCTCCCTTTGACGGAACTATCGGCAACAAGGCGGCCCAGGTCGGAAACTTCGTGCAGGCGGGGACCCGGCTGATGGCGCTTGTGCCGCTCGACGCTTCTTATGTCGACGCAAACTTCAAGGAAACCCAGCTCGCGGACGTCAAGCCGGGACAGAAAGTGGACGTCTCCATCGATGCGCTCGACAGCAAGGTGGTCGAGGGCGTGGTGTCGTCGATTTCTCCAGCCTCGGGGGCGCAGTTCTCGCTGCTGCCGCCGGACAACGCGACGGGCAATTTCACCAAGGTCGTGCAGCGAGTCGCCGTGCGCGTGACCTTCCCTGAAGAGGTTCTGAAGCAAGTTGCGCTCCGGCCGGGGCTCTCGGTCGTCGCGACCGTTCATACCCGCGATCCGGCACTGCCGAAGCCAACGCTGCTCAGCGCGCTCGGGTTCGAAGCCTCCGCCAGTCGCGCCGACAAGCCGTGACCAGCGCGGCCCCGGCGATACGGCCAGGCGGGGGGTCGCCGGCCACCGATCTCATCGTCGCGCCGGCGGCGGTCGCGCAACGCAATTTCTCGGCGCAGCGCGTCGCGGCCTTCATCTTCATGGTGTTCGGGATGTTCATGGCGATCCTGGACATCCAGATCGTCTCAGCATCCCTTTCGCAGATCCAGGCCGGCCTCTCGGCTTCGTCCGACGAAGTGACCTTGGTGCAGACCAGCTATCTGGTCGCCGAAGTGATCATGATTCCGCTGTCAGGCTTCCTGTCGCGGGTGGTGTCGACGCGCGTCATCTTCACCATTTCCGCCGGCGGCTTCACGCTCATGAGCTTCATGTGCGCCCACGCCAATTCGATTGAGGAGATGATCCTCTGGCGGGCGCTGCAGGGCTTTATCGGCGGCGGCATGATCCCGACCGTTTTCGCGTCCGCCTTCACGATCTTTCCGCGCGACAAGCAGCCGCTCATCGCGCCGATCATCGGCCTCGTGGCGACGCTTGCGCCCACGATCGGTCCGACGGTCGGCGGCTATCTCACCGACTGGTTTTCCTGGCATTGGCTGTTCCTGGTCAATCTCGGTCCGGGCGTCATCGTCACCATCGCGGCTTGGCTCCTGATCGACTTTGACGAACCTGACTATTCTCTTCTGACGCACTTCGACTATGTCGGCCTCCTCACGATGGCCGGCTTTCTGGGAGCTCTGGAATACGCCCTCGAAGAGGGGCCGTCGAAGGACTGGTTTGAGAGCACCCCGGTTACGATCGCGATCGTCGTCTCGGCGGTCAGTTGCGTGGCCTTCTTCTGGCGAATGGCGACGGCGCGCCAGCCAATCGTTGATCTCACCGCCTTTCGCGACCGCAATTTCTGGACCGGCTCGATGTTCGCCTTCGTGCTCGGCATCGGGCTCTACGGCCTCACCTATATCTATCCGGTCTATCTGGCGGTGGTGCGCGGCTATTCGTCGCTGATGATCGGCAAGACAATGTTCGTGACGGGCTTGTGCATGTTTCTCACCGCGCCCCTCGCCGGTCGGCTGATGACGCGGGTCGACCCGCGGATCATGATCGCGACCGGGTTCATCCTGTTCGCCATCGGAACCTTTCAGGCCTCCTACGTGACCGTCGACTGGGACTTCTGGGAGTTGTTGTGGCCGCAGGTCTTCCGCGGCGTCGGGCTGATGTTGTCGATGGTGCCGATCAACAATCTCGCGCTCGGCACCATGCCGCCGCAGAAAATCAAGAACGCCTCGGGGCTCTTCAACCTGATGCGCAACCTTGGCGGCGCGGTCGGCCTTGCGCTCATCAACACCCTGCTCGACAAGCGCATGGACCTGCATCTCGAGATGCTGCGCGAGTCGGTCAATTGGGGACGCCAAGTTGCGACGGACACGCTGGCCAGCATGACGGCGGCGCTCGCGGCGCGGGGGTCGGACGCCGAGCTCGCAGCGACGCGGCAACTTGCACTGATCGTGCGGCGACAAGCCGAGGTGATGGCGCTCGCGGACGTGTTTCTGGCGCTCACCTTCGTATTCCTGGCCTGCGTCGGCCTCGCCGCGGTGATGCGCCGCCCGGTCGCCGCGGGCGCGGGCGGAGGCGGGCACTGAAATTGGATGACGCCCGCTCCTTGCAGAAAAGCCGCCCGAGGCGCCTTTTTGGCCTTTTACGCCACTCGATCGGGCGATGGCAGCCGAGCCGCCACGCACCTTCGGAAAGCGAGCCGGGCGCATAGGCCCCGCGCTTCTCTAAGACCTGGGGAGAGGGCGTCCTCTCCGGACGCCCTCTGAAGGGCGGCTTAGAAGTCGCGTCTAAGTTTCGCGCGGAATCAACGGATGCCGGCGTCGATGAGCTTGGTCAGCGCATCGATCGTCTTTGGCGTGACGACGCCGGCGCCGGTGTTGAGCGACAGCCCCGGCATCTTGTATTTGGCGCTCATCACGCATTGCACGACCGGGAAGAAGCCCTGCATGTAGAGCAGCTGGTCGAGCGTCGCGCTGACGGCGCCCGACTTCAGCCCATCGATCGTCGACGGAGCGAGGTCGATCCCGCCCACAACGATGTCGCCGGGCTTCTTGCCGGCCTTCTCCAGCACCTCCTTCATTTCGCCGGTCGCGCCGCCGTGCTGGGTGCCGATGGCCTTCAGGTTCGGATGGGCCTGGATGTAGGCTGCGAGAACGGGCACGGCCAGCGACATGTCGCTGTTGGCTTCCTGGGTGATCTCGAGCCGGTCGACCTTGAGGCCAGCCTTCTCCAGCGTGTCGGCAAGGCCCTTCTCCGACTGGCCGCGTTCGGCCTGGCTGAAAACGCCATAGACCATCGCCTGGTCGCCGGCTTTCAAGCCCTGCGCCAGCATCGCCTTGGCGGTGAGAACCCCGCCCGCATAGAGATCGACGCCCGCATAACCGAAGCCTTTCGGCCCAAACTCGTTCTGAAGATCGGTCAGCGGCGAATTGCCGGAGGTGACGACGATGCCCTCGTCAACGGCCTGTTTGACAAGGTCGTGGAAGGCGGTCGAGCCGGGGTGGCCCATGATCTCGATGCAATTCGGCTTGGCCGCCACCGCTTCCTTGAACTGGTTGATCATCGTTTCCGGCGCCCAGGCCGAGAATTGCGACTTCAAATCGACGCCGAGCGCCTCGGCGGCTTCCTTTGCTCCGGTCTGCCGGGCGAGCGTCGCGCCATCGCCGGGGTTGCCGCCCATCTGCATGTACATGACAAGCCCCTTGCCGATCGGATCGGCCGATGCCGGCGCCACGGCGACCGCGAGCCCGGCCGCGCCGACGCCGGCCAGCAGAATATGAACTAAACGCATGTTCGTTTCTCCCTTCATATGTTCAGGTCGCCTCTATCGGCGAACCTCTCCTTCTTTAGAAGTCCCTGTACTGCCGAATCTTCCGGACGATTGCAGATTGGCGAACAAAGCGCGCCGCCGCTGCGGTTCGTCGGCATACATGTAGAAGATGATTGAAACCAGGAAGATGAGCCCCTGAACGGTTCTCACCCATGCGCCCGTGAGCCCGGCAGCGACCAGGCCTGCCTCGACCATGCCGATGATGAAGCAGCCGAACACCGTCCCAAGCACGGTCGCCTGACCGCCAAAGATCGACGTGCCGCCGATCAGCACGGACGCGATGGCTGTCAACAGGTAGCCCTGGCCCTGGTTGCCGAAGAAGTTCTTGTTCTCCAGCGTAAGGATGATCGCTGCGCAAGCGGCGAGAAAGCCCATAAGCGTGAAGATCTTGATCTTCTCGCGATCGACGTCGATCCCGACGACCCGCGACACGTCATTCGAATCGCCGATGAACAAAGTGTGCTCGCCGAAGCGGTGGCGGTTGAGGACGAGCCAGAGCAAGCCGACGATGACCGCCGTCCAAAGCCCCTGGATCGACAGCTGCTGAAGCCACGCGATATCGGTCGAGCTTGCGAACGGACGCCCGACGATCCACTGCCACACCGAGCTCTCTTCGGCCCCGCGCAAGGCGTAGGACTTGCCGCCCGAGAGCACGGTCGCCATGCCGGCCCAGAAGAACTGCGTGCCGAGCGTCGTCATGAACGACGGAATACCGATCTTAGCGATGATAATCCCGTTGACGAAACCGACCAAAACCCCCGAGGCGAGAGCGGCGATCACCGCGATCCAGCCAAGATCGTATTCCTTGAACAGAACCGCAAAGACGAAGCCGGAAAAGGCGATGATCGAGGGGAAGGACAGGTCGATCTCGCCTGCGCCGATCACGAAAGTGAGCCCGGTCGCAAGAAGAATGAGCGGGGGCAGGGTGGAAAGGAAGGTCGTGTAGATATAGGGCGCGAGGAAGACCTCCGGCGCCCGATACATGAAGAGCAGGAGCAGCAGGACGAAAACGATGATGATCGGGAGCGCCTCGAAGCGCTGCAAGATCGACTCGCCTGACCGCTGAGCCATTTCGTTCGTCCCTTACGCCTGGTGCTGCAGCGCGATCAGATATTCGGTGAGTTCGGGCACCGTCATATCCTTCGGCGATATCTCGGAGACCACCCGCCCGCGGTCGAGCACGACCAAGCGATCCGCCACTTCATGGACGTGCGCGAGATTGTGCTCGATATAGATGCAGGCGCGCCCGGACTGTTTGATCCGCCGCACGAATTCGACCACCTTACGCACTTCGGCGACTCCGAGCGCCGCCGTCGGCTCGTCGAGCACGATGAGGTCGGCGTTGTAGTGCATGGCTCGGCCGATGGCGATGCCTTGACGCTCGCCGCCCGACAAATTGGCGACGGTCGAATCAACGGTGATTCCGATGCCTCGGAAGCCGATGACGTCGATCAGGATCTTTTGGGCGATCTCCTTCTCGCGCTTGATGTCGATGAAGCCGAATCGGTTGGTGATCTGGCGCCGAGAAGAAATTGCGCCACAGCGGTTGCTTGTCGGCCAATGAACGGTCCTGATAGACCGTCTCGATCGAGAGGTCATGGGCCATGCGGACCGAATAGTCGGCGAGACTGAGCTCCCTGTCACGGACGAAAATGCGGCCCGACGAAGGCGGCAACACTCCGGTCATGATCTTGATCAGCGTCGACTTGCCGGCCCCGTTGTCGCCGATCAGGCCGACGATCTCATTCTTGCCGATCGCGAGGTCAATGTCGCGCAGCGCCTGGACCGGGCCAAAGAACTTCTGCACGCCCTCGAGGCGAACGATATTCTGGAAGCCGCTCTCGACGACTTGCACGCCGGCCGCTTGGTTCACCTTACCTCCTCCGGGCTCCCAAGACGTCTCCGGCGCCATTGAAAATCGTCTAGCATGGCCCATGACGGCGCAGCAATCGCGCTTCGCCGCGGGTGCGTTCCGGATCGCCAGGAAAGATTTGCCATCGTCGACCGCGCCGGCGCGACGAGCGGCGGCTATCGGGGCCGTCTCGGAGCGGCGGAGGATTATTCCCAGAGGCCGGCCGGCAGCGGCAGACCCGCGTAGAGCGCTGCGTCCGCCTTGCGCGGCAGGGGAACGTCAAGCTCCTCCAGCACCGCTTGCAACTGGCGCATGTGCTGGGCTGAATGCCAGGTCTGGCGTTCGAGCAACTCCCAGGCGGGCCGCTCGCCATAGTGGGGCTTCACCGTCCAGATGAGCTTGCGGTCGTCGACCCCCTGCCACCATTTTGCGAGGTCCGCCGCAGCCTGATCGCCGAAGGCGATGATCTCGGCGCTCGTCCTGATCTCCGGGGGCGTCGGCAGATTGACGTAATGCGCCCAGTCCTCGAATTCACCTTCGACGTTGCGCACGAAGACGGCGGGGACCTGATAGGTGTGGTAGGCGAGATCCCTGAGCGTGCGGCCGCGGTTCGGGATGGGGCGGTGGCCGAGCTTGTCGACCGGGATCTGCGCGACGAGCGACCTCTCGATTGCGAGCACCTCCAGCCAGCGTGCGACAAGCTCGGCAGGCGGCAAACGCTCAGCGCTCTTGGCTTTGACGCCGACGAAGCTCGCCACCTGATCGAGCGATTGCGCGAAGACGAACTCGCGTCCGCGCGACACGACCGGCAGCGATCTCGCGCCAAGACGCCGAAGGTCGGCCGCCCCTTCCGCGTCGTTGAGGACGTCGACCGATTCGACGGCACGCCGAGGCCGGTCAGACTCTCTTCACCTTGACGCAGGCGGAACAGCCAGGCTGCCAGAAGACCCGGATCGACTTAGCGT
>CAVSSS010000037.1:0-73768 GCA_963730555.1 uncultured Alphaproteobacteria bacterium
ACGATGCCGCGCATACAGATCAAGTTGGCCTTCGGGTAGACGATGGGGACCACCTCGGATATCGGCTTCAGAGTGTCGCTGTCGGGCTTGCCGTGCTTAAGCGTGCCGAAAATCGAGGCCTTGAACAATTCGTTCGTCCACATATCGAAACCGCCAAGGCTGACGCCGAGGAGAAGACCAAATCGCGACCAGAGTGGTTTGGCATTGCGAACCTTGAAGAAGATCGCGGCCGATGATCTGAGTCTCGCCAAGAGCTTTCGTAGTCGCTCAGTTCGTCGTTGGCCCGACCCGCCGCCAGCGCCTCACGCGCTTTCTCTGCGGCCAGCATTCCCGACAGGATCGCGTTGTGAGACCCCTTTATGCGGGCAAAATTCACAAAACCCGCCGAGCAGCCGATCCTTCAAAGCCCCTCCGGGAAAGACCAATTTGGGCGCCGACTGCCAGCCTCCGGACGCTATGACCCTGCTGCCCCCATAGGCTATCCTCTTGCCTCCGGCAAAAGTCCCACGTATCAGCGGATGCGTCTTAAAGCGCTGAAACTCATCGAATGGGGAGAGTGTTGGGTTCTCGTAATTGAGATGGACTACAAATCCGACCGAAACTAACCGGTGGCCGTAATGATAGACAAATGAGCCACCGCTCGCGCCTTTTGACAAAGGCCAGCCAAAAGTATGCTGAACAAGGCCGGGCGCAAAAATGGTCCTCGGAGACCTGCCACAGCTCTTTGAGCCCCGATTCCTCATACTTCTGAGGCCCGCTGGCGGAATCGGGACCATAGCGCGCGACCGCCTGTTTCGACAGAGACCCTCGCGCCCCCCTCAGCAAGGACCACATATTTGCCGAAAAGCTCCATGCCTCGTGTGAATCCCCGCTTCGGGCGACCCTCGCGGTCGACGCCCATGTCGCCCGTCGCAACGCCTACGACCTCCCCTTTGTCGCCATACAACAGCTCCGTCGCCGCAAAGCCTGGGTAGATCTCGACCCCCAGCGCCTCTGCGCGCGCGCCAAGCCAGCGCGCGACTGCGCCCAATGAGCCGATGAAATTGCCGTGATTGCTCATCAATTTCGGCATCGCCCAATTGGGCAGCGGCGTCGCGCGCGTCTCGGTCAGATAGTAAGAATCGATTCGATAGCCACCTGAGTTTTGAGTGGGGGATCCCGGATCCGAGCGCCATTCGGGTATGAGCCGGTCAAGCCCAATCGGATCGATGACAGCTCCTACAAGGATATGCGCCCTGACCGTCGAGCCCTTTTCCACGACGACTACAGAGATGTCGACAGGGTTCAAGGATTTGAGACGGATGGCCGCGGCCAAGCCGGCGGGCCCTGCGCCGACGATAACGACGTCGTAATGCATCATTTCCGCGCGGGTAATGTCGACTCTTGGGGGCATGATCCCTTTCGCCATCATGGCTCGGGCGCAAGCACCTTTGCCTTTCCCTGGCCAGCTCCAACCCCGGCGCGGCGCCGTTCAAGGCTCAATATGATAGTTTGCCTTCGCGCGGGCGCGCAAGCGCTCGGGAGATCAGGCGGGGACCAAATGGCTTCGACGAAGGATTCCATGGACCTTCAACTCGGTCCGCTCGAGGCAATCGAGTCGCTCCACTGGTGGATTCGGGCCGGCGTCACCGATGCGCTTGATGATCTGCCGCATGATCGTTTCGCCGACAGCGTGACCGGAAACGGGGACGAGCGCAGCGCGCCGCGCGCGCCGGAGTCGATGCGCCGCTCTTCGTACGCCGGGTCAGAAACTGCGCCCCCCGCGCGTCAAGACGCCGCCAAGCCGCCCGACGCCGCCGAGAGTTCGGCTCGCGCGCTCGCCCAAGCGGCGACTGATCTGGAAATGCTGCGATCAGTTATGGCGGAATTCGACGGCTGTGGACTCAAGAGGACGGCGACGCAACTTGTGTTCGCGGACGGCGTCCCTGGCTCACGGGTCATGTTTGTCGGCGAGGCCCCGGGGGAGGGTGAAGATCAAGTTGGGCGCCCGTTCGTCGGCAGAGCGGGACAACTGCTGGATCGCATGCTGAGCACGATCGGACGATCGACAGAAGGTTTACATCGCGAATGTAGTTCCGTGGCGGCCACCAGGCAACCGAACTCCGACGCTTCAGGAGACGCAGATATGTCTCCCTTTCATTCAGCGACAGATCGACCTGGCGGATCCCAAATACCTTGTTTGTCTTGGCGCGTCGGCGACGCGCACGATATTGGGGGTCCGGAAAGGGATTATGCGCACACGTGGGTCTTGGTTCACTTATTGCCGTCCAGACGGGCGCGAGATCCGCGCGCTCGCTATGCTCCACCCCGCTTTCCTGTTGCGGCAACCGGCGCACAAGCGATTTGCCTGGGCGGATATGCGAGCACTCGCAAGCGAGCTTGAACGCCCCGCATAGACTAGGGTCCGGGATCAATTAGGTCCACCGGATCGTGGCGGCGGCGAGGAGGACGCCAGACAAGTAGTTTCGGGCGAGCTTGTCGTAGCGTGTGGCGATGCGCCGGAAGTCCTTGAGCGCTGGCGAACATGCGCTGGATGAGGGTTCCGCTGGCGATAGACTTCCCGGTCATGGGCTATGATGGGTTTTCGCCGGACGCTCGGCCGCTGGCGGGAAAGGGGGGCCTTCAAAGAAGGCGTAGGACGCTGCGGCTCCTGGATCGCCGCGTCGCTTCGCTCCTCGCGATGACATTCTAACAATACGCAGCCTGCTCTAGTCGCACGGCCGCGACTGCCTCCGCGTCTATGCGCCGGTCAGTTGCGGCTGGCGTTGCGCCTGTTGGACGGCTCGCAAATTCGCCTGCCTCACTCGCTCCGCCTCCTCGTCGAAAAGGAAGGTGAGGAACACGTAGCGCCGACCGCGCGTCATGCGCGACACCTGGTGGAGGATCGAAGCGGAGAAAACGATCGCGGTTCCTGGCGCGGGCTTGAAGGTTTGGGGGCTGTACTCGGGAAACGAAATCTCGCCACCCTGGAAATCCGTGTTGAGATTGATCGAAACGGCGAACCGGCGATGCGCGATCGCGTTTCCCGTGTCGTCGCGTGGACCGAAATGCCCGCCTGTTTCGGCGTCGTAACGCGCGACCAGGTCGCGCTCGATCCGGGTTGGGCGCATCTGGAACGCCTTTTTGAGCTCCGGACAGATCCTTCGCCCGATGCGGGCTCTGAGATTGGCGATGAGAGGTCGGTCGGTCAGATGGAAATCGCGGCGGCGTTTCCACGTCCCGTCGAAGTTCTCGACTGACCGGCCGCCTTGATCCTGCATGAATCCGGTGTCCTTGCCCCCGTCGCGCTCGAACTGGGTGATGAGATGGGCGCAGAGTTCCGGCTCGAAAACATGCGCCAGCGTGAGAATGGGCGCCGGAGGGTAGGCGGAAGCTCCGTTCTGAACCGACCATCGCCGCAAAACGTCGAACGCCCGATCCGGCTGGTCCAGGGGAGCGACCTCGATGACGCGCAGCATCGGGTCGAGGATGACCAACGATCGCGCGGCGCCGAAGGCGCGCGCCATTTCGTCGCCGTCCCATAAGAAAACGATTGAGGGAAATCGGGCCTCCAGCGCGACCTCCGGCCCCAAACCGGATTCGCGCGCGACGGCGAAGAACGCGGCCTTGCCCTCGTCGACCAGGCGCCGGTCGGCCGAGAGCGCCGCAAGCGTCGCCTCCGCCGCCGGGTCGTTTGCCGATCCGAGGAACGCGAGCGCAATGGCGCGGCCGGGGAAGGGATCGAAGGCGAGCTGGTGGCGCCCCGAATTGAGGAAGAAGGCGCTGTCTCCCAGCTGGGCCCCGGGATTGAGCGCAAAGTCGAGCTGTTCGGACATGGACTTCCGTCGATAGAGCCGGGGCTCGCCAGGAGCTGGCGCGCGCCGACGCTAGCGGCACAAGCTTAATTCTTATGGACAATCGGCAGCCAATTCTTGTGGACAATGGGCGCTCGCGCGCCCCGTTTTCCGCTCCCTGGTTTGCTGAGGTTAACGCATCGTTAAGTCCTTGGACTTAATCGTGCTTTAACTTTGCGTCGGTGCGCAAGGTCAGGAATCAGCGGGCGATGAAGCCACTCGCGGTCACCGAGACTGACCGGCGGACCGAGCGGGCGGCGCTCCTCGGTGCAAATCATGGCCGTCCGGACGTTCGCGGAGCCGAATCGCTCCAGATTGTCGCCCTCTTGTTTCCCAAACGTTCGTCGAAAATGACGCAAAAGACTCAAGGGGCGACTCGTACGCCATCCCGTCGCGGATTCTTTAAACCGAATATTTACTATAAGGCCCACAACTTCGCGTCAGGGTCTCTTGGCCTTGAGTTGTCGCGGCAGGAATCGCGCCCACTCTTTTCTCCGCAGGACGGCGAGCGAGGACGGGTCGTGCGAAGGTTGAGCGAAATGCTCGGATGGGGTCAGGCGGCGCGGCGGCGGCTGGCCGCCGCTGCGCCCGAACCGTCCCCGCCCAAGGTGCTGCTCCGCGCCGAACGGGCGGCGAGAGCGTCGCTGAGAGGGCGCGTTCGGCTGGACCGGCCCGCGCCGCATAGACTCGATGTCGCGCTGACGCTCTTCGTCCTCCTCGCGGCGGGGCTTCTGGGGGCGGCGCGAGGCGGCCAGCTCGATGGGGTTATCGCGCAGACGAGCCATGCGGGTGATTGGCTCGGGCGATCACTTGGCCTTGGCGTCGCTGTGGTGACGGTCTCCGGCGCGACCCATATGAGCGAGTCCAGGATCCTCGCCATCGCCGGCATCGATGCGAGCCGGTCTTTGCCGCTTTTTGATGTGGCCGACGCGAAGGCGCGGCTCGAGGCCGATCCGCTCGTCAAGCAGGCGAGCGTGCGCAAGCTCTACCCCAACCAGGTCGTCATCGAGATCGTCGAGCGCACGCCCTACGCCGTCTGGCAAAGGGATGGAGACGTCAGCGCAATCGCCGCCGATGGGGCGCCGATCGATGAGGTCGCGGACAGCCGCTACTCCGATCTCCCATTCGTGGTCGGCGAAGGCGCGAACGCGCGCGTGCGCGAATATATAAGCCTCTTGGACGCGATGGACGAACTGAAGCCCCGCGTCGAGGCGGGAGTGTTCGTCGGCCAGCGGCGCTGGAATCTCCGGCTGAAGTCCGGCGTCGATGTAAAGCTGCCCGAGGACAATCCTCAAGCCGCAATCGCGGAGCTTCTCACCCTTCAACGCCAATCCCGGATTCTGGAAAAGGACGCGCTAGCGCTCGACTTCCGCGTTCCAGGCCGGGTGTTCGTCCGGTTGACAGAAGATGCGGCCGTCGCCTGGGCGGAAGCCCACACGGCCAAGAAGGGCGCCCAGCCATGAGCCTGAGATCGCTCGCTCCGCGAATGCGCCAGATTCCGGCCCGCAAGAGCGCCATTCTCTCGGTGCTGGACATTGGCGCCTCCAAAATCGTGTGCCTGATCGCCCGCTTAACTCCGATGGAGCCGTCCGGGGCGCTGCGCGGGCGAACCCACCGATGCAAGGTGCTCGGCATCGGCCATCAGCGCTCCAGCGGCGTCAAAGCTGGCGCCATCGTCGATCTTCAGGCGGCGGAGCAGGCCGCGCGCTTAGCCATTGACGCGGCGGAGCGCATGGCCGGCGTTGAGGTCGGCGGCGTCATCATCAACATGTCCGGCGGGCGGCTGGCCTCGCGTCGCCACGGCGCGGACGTGAAGTTGCGCGGCAAGACAGTCGCCGAGCATGACGTCCATCACGTGCTCGAAGCTGCAGCTTTGGTGAATGCTGAGCCTGGGCGGACAATCCTTCACGCGCTCCCGACCGCCTTCCGCCTCGACGCGACCAAGGATGTGCGCGATCCGAAAGGCATGGTCGGCCACGAGCTTGGCGTCGATCTTCATCTCGCCACATGCAATTCGGCGGCCGCCCGCAACCTGATGCTGGTCATCGAACGCTGCCATCTCAAGGTCGAGGCGATGGTGGCGACGCCTTACGCCGCAGGTCTATCGACGCTGGTGGACGACGAGGCGGAGCTTGGCGCCGCGGTTGTCGATTTGGGCGGCGGCTCGACAACGGTCGGGGTGTTCTCCGGGGGGCGGCTCATCCATGTCGACGCGGTCGCCCTCGGTGGCGTGCATGTGACACGGGACGTCGCCCGCGGTCTCAATGTTTCGGTCAGCGACGCCGAACGCCTGAAGACCTTGTACGGGGCCTGCATCGCGTCGTCGTCCGACGACCGCGAAACGATCACCGTTCATCGGCTTGGCGACGACCACGATCACCCAAGCCATCTGCCGAAGTCGGAGCTCGTGCGAATCATCCGTCCGCGGGTGGAGGAGATCCTCGAACTGGTGCGCGACCGGCTCAGGGCGTCAGGCTACGCCGCCCAGGCCGGCCGCAGGCTGGTGATGACAGGTGGCGCCTGTCAGCTCACCGGGCTGCCGGAACTGGCGCGCACGACGCTTTCGAGCCAGGCCCGCGTCGGGAGGCCGCTTGGGATCGAAGGTTTGCCGGAATCCGGCAAGAGCCCGTCCTTCGCCGCGGCGGTCGGCCTCATGGTCTATCCGCAAATGGCGGGGCTCGAATATTTCGCAACCACACGCTCGCACGGCGCCCATCATCAGGGTGAAGTCGGCTACGCGAAGCGGGTGGGACGATGGCTCAAGGATAGTTTTTAAGGCGCGTATGAGGCGCTCGCCGAAGGCGAGGGCGTGGGTGAAGGGAAAACACGCATTCCAATCGGCGCCGGCGGGCGTCCAACCAATGAGGCTAGCATGTCGATCAATCTGAAGGCGCCGGAACTGAGGGAATTGAAGCCCCGAATCATGGTCTGCGGCGTTGGCGGCGCCGGCGGCAACGCGGTCAACAACATGATCGTGTCCGGCTTGTCGGGCGTCGATTTTATCGTCGCAAACACCGACGCGCAGGCGCTGACGTCCTCGCGGGCGGAGCGTATCATTCAGATGGGGCTTCAGGTGACTGAGGGCCTCGGCGCTGGATCCAAGCCTGAGGTCGGCAGGGCGGCCGCGGAGGAAGCATCCGAGGAGATCCGCGATCACCTCGCCGGAGCCCACATGGTGTTCGTCACCGCCGGCATGGGCGGTGGCACTGGCACCGGCGCCGCGCCGGTCATCGCCAGGGCCGCGCGCGAAATGGGCATTCTCACCGTCGGTGTGGTCACTAAGCCGTTCCATTTCGAGGGCGGCCGGCGCATGAAGATTGCCGAGACGGGGATCTCCGATCTACAGAAGGCGGTCGACACGTTGATCATCATCCCAAACCAAAACCTGTTCCGAGTCGCCAACGAAAAGACGACCTTCGCGGACGCCTTCGCCATGGCCGACCAGGTTCTCTATTCAGGTGTCGCCTGCATCACGGACCTGATGGTGAAGGAGGGGCTCATTAACCTTGATTTCGCCGATGTCCGCTCGATCATGAGCGAAATGGGAAAGGCGATGATGGGCACCGGCGAAGCGGCGGGCGACAAGCGGGCGGTGCAGGCCGCCGAAGCGGCGATCGCCAATCCGCTGCTCGACGAGACCTCGATGCGGGGGGCGCGCGGCCTGTTGATCTCGATCACCGGCGGCAACGACCTCACATTGTACGAAGTCGACGAGGCGGCGAGCCGCATCCGTCAGGAGGTCGACGAGGAGGCCAACATCATCCTCGGCGCAACCTTCGATTCGGCGCTCGATGGGGTGGTGCGCGTTTCCGTCGTGGCCACTGGCATCGATCAGGAGGCGATCGAACAGATCGAGCCGGTCAGCGCCCAGCCGAGGGCGGAAGCCTTCGCCCGCCCGCGCAGCTTGTCGCCGGCGCGTCCGGCTCGCCCAGCGCTGGCTCAGCCCGACCCGGCGGGGATGTCGGAAGAGGCTGTCGCGACCCTCGCCGGCTTCCCTGATCCGATCGAGGCCCGCCTGGAAGCTGATGAACCGGAGCAGGAGGACTTCATTCCGCCCGCCCCGGAGCAGCCGGTCGCTCGGGCGCCTCGCATGCCGCAGATCGAAGACCTGCCGCAGTTGGCGCAGAACCAGCTGCGCGCGATGCGTGAGGCGCAAAACGGCCTTCCCGCCCCGGAAACGCGCCGCCGGTCGCTCCTGGAGAAGCTGGCCGCATTCGGGATCACGCGGCACGATGGCGAAGCCGCGCCCGCAGCGAACGTCGCGGCGCCTCCGGCGCCGGTGACTCCGCTTCAGCGGCCCCATGTCGTGCCTTCGGGCGAACCTGGCCGCGCTCAGCCCCGCCCGCAGCCGGCGCGCTCCTCGAGCCCATACGACCCCCATGGCCGCGCCATTCCCCGTCCTCCAGTGTCGGAAGACGATCATCTCGACATCCCGGCTTTTTTGCGTCGGCAGCAGAGCTGATTCGGCGTCTTGTGACGCCTCGGCTCCGCGACCGGGGATGTTCTGAAGGTGTCATCCTGGCGTACGGTTAACCCTTGGTAAATGAATAAGATGTTGAAAAATCTCAGACAATGTTTACACGGGCGTTGTAACTTTTGTTCACTAAAGGTGATTTGTCCCGGGGGGCCCCCGCCCCTAGTCTGACTTTTCAGGAGCCGTGGCCAGGCTTTTTGGCGGCGGCGGGCGGACGACGATCGGCGGCTTTGAGTAGCGATGCGGTGTGGAGCTGGGACGCTTCGCATCGCAGCCGGCGGCGCGAATCAGGGCCGGGCGAAAGTCCGGATGGGGTTGATGCGATTTGGGTCTCAGACAACGCTGCGCGATCGTGTGGTCGTCCAGGGCGTCGGCGTACACTCCGCGGCGCCGGCTCAAGTGGTTCTTCACCCTGCCCATGTCGGCACCGGCGTCACGTTTTTGCGGACTGGGCTGCCCGGCGGGCGCGAGCGTCTGCTCGAAGCCAAGCGCGCCAATGTGACGCAGACCTCGCTCTGCACCACGCTCGGCGACGCCTCGGGCGCCAGCATCTCTACCGTCGAGCATCTCCTGGCCGCCCTCTCGGGTCTCCGCATCGACAATGTCCTCGTCGAGATCGACGGGCCAGAAACCCCGATCATGGACGGATCGGCGGTCGATTTTGTCCGAGCTATCAATTCGGTTGGGGTTGTCCAGCAGACGCGTTCCCGTCGCCACTTCAAAATCGTCAAGCCGGTGCGCGTGGATCATGAGGGTGGCTTCGCCGAATTCTTGCCCGCCGAAAGCGGGTTCCGGCTCGACGTTGAGATCGATTTCAAATCCCCGGCGATCGGCCGCCAACGCCGGGTGTTCGATCTTGATCCGGCAACGTTCCGGCGCGACATCGCCCGCGCCCGCACTTTCGGATTCGTCAGCGACGTCCAGGCGTTATGGCGAGCCGGCTACGCACTGGGCTCCTCTCTCGAGAACTCCGTCGCGATCGACGGCGACGCCATCCTCAATCCGGAAGGGTTGCGCTACGCTGACGAGTTCGTGCGCCACAAGGCGCTTGATGCGGTTGGCGATTTGTCGCTTGCGGGCGCGCCAATCATTGGTCTCTACCGGACCTATCGTCCGGGACACAAGCTCAATGCGATGGCGCTCGAAGCCTTGTTCGAGTATCGCTCCGCCTATGAAGTCCTTGAAGCGCCGGCGCCAATCCGGGCGCGGATGGCTGGCGGCGCGCATGTGCCAGCTGGCGCCGCGGCGTTCGCCGCCGCCGATTGACCGCGCCGCGACCTGGTGTCAGCCGAGCTTTTGCCAGTTTTGTCGCCTCAATAAGCCGTCGGCAGCCATCTTCGTTTGGCCGAAAATCTGGCGCGCGCCCCGCGAGTGCGCTAATGAGCCGCTTCGTCGCCCAATGGCGCAAATGGCGCTCCCCGCCTTCAAACTCGAGTCTTTAAAGCATGGCCGACGTCGAAGCTGGCGCCTTTTGCTCAAACGGTCGGAAGAGAGCGGCGCGCCGCTCGTTTGCGGCCGCGGCGTTGATCGTCATCGCTCTTTCCGGCTCGGGCTGCTCGATGTTCGACCAGTTCAATCCCTTCGGCGGCGAAAAATACAAGATGGAGGTGACGCCGGACGTTCCGGCCAGTAAGACTTACGACCAAGGCCTAGAGAAGCTGGCCAATGGTTCCCCGGGCGAGGCGGCGAAGAAATTCACTGATCTCGGCAAGCAATATCCAAGCTCGGATTGGGCGCGCAAGGGCCTCTTGATGACGACGTATGCGAACTATCAGGGCGGCGACTACACCAGCGCCGAAACGTCGGCCGAGCGTTATCTCAAGGACTACCCCAACTCCCCGGAGGCGAACTACATCTTATATCTCCAGGCGAATGCTTACTACATGCAGATACCGGACATATCGCGTGACCAGGAGAAGACGGCGAAAGCCTTGGAAACGTTCCAGGCGGTTGTGCAGAAATACCCGAAGTCCGAATACGCGGACGACGCGAAATACAAGATTACGGTCACCCAGGATCAACTGGCCGGCAAGGAAATGTCGATCGGGCAATTCTACCTCAACCGCCGCAACTACACCGCCGCCATCAATCGTTTTCGGAACGTGCTGCAGTACTACCAGACGACGCGCCATGCGCCCGAAGCGCTCTACCGGCTGGTCGAGGCCTACTTCGGTCTGGGGATCACCGAAGAAGCGCAGACTGCAGCCGCCGTGCTCGGACACAATTTCCCGGACAGTCAATGGTATCATGACGCCTATGACCTGTTGAAGGGCAAGGGACTCTCGCCCCACGTTTTTGGCGGCTCGTGGATTTCGGGGATCTGGCACACGATCGTCCCATCCTGATCAGGCCACTGGATGCTTTCGCGCCTCTCCATTCGCGACGTGGTGTTGATCGATCAGCTGGATCTTGAGTTCTCGCCCGGGCTGACCATCCTCACCGGCGAGACGGGCGCCGGCAAATCCATTCTTCTGGATGCGCTGTCGCTGGCGCTCGGCGCGCGCGGCGACGGGGGCCTGGTGCGGCATGGTCAGCCGCAAGGCCAGGTGACGGCGACGTTTGAATTGCCGCAAGGACACGCCGCCCACACACTGCTCGAAGGGCAAGACATCGAGATCGGCGACGAGCTGATCCTAAGGCGGGTGCAGCTCGCCGACGGACGCACCCGCGCCTATGTCAATGACCGGAGCGTCAGCGCCCAGGCGCTGCGCGGGCTCGCTTCGGCGCTGGTCGAGATCCATGGCCAGCACGACGAGCGCGCGCTGACCGACCCCTCAACTCATCGCGCGTTGGTCGACGCCTATGGTGGGCTCGAGCCGCTGGCGGGCGAGACCGAGCGCGCCTGCGCCGCCTTGCGCGAGACCGAGCGCGCTCTCGACGCAGAGTGCGCGAGTGTCAAGGCCGCAGAGGCCGAGGCCGAGTTCGCCGCCCATGCGCATGAGGAGCTGACCCGCCTCGCAGTCCAGCCCAACGAGGAAGAGACGCTCGCTCAGCGCCGGCAAGCGATGATGCAGGGCGAGAAGGTCGCAGCCGACATCCGCGACGCGCGCGATCAACTGACCGGCGAAACCGCGATCCTGCCGCTCTTGCTTTCCCTCTCGCGCCGACTGCAGCGCCGCTTGCCCCAGGCGCCGGCGCTGCTCGAGCCGAGCGTCAAGGCGCTGGATGAAGCAATCGAGGCGCTCGAGCGCGCGACCCGCGAAGTCGAGGACGCGCTCGACGCGAGCGCCTTCGATCCCCAGGAGCTCGAGCGTTGCGAGGAGCGCCTGTTCGCGCTGAGGGCGATGGGCCGCAAGCACAATGTTCCGATCGAAAATCTGCCGGCGTTGGCGCAAAAATTCGCGGACGACCTCACCGCTCTGGCCGCCGGGCGCAGCGAGGTCGGCCGCCTCGAGGAGAGCGTGAAGAGCGCTGCCAAGGCTTACCATGCCGCGGCAAGCGCTCTCAGCGCCGCGCGCGAGACGAGCGCGCGGGAACTCATGACGGCGGTGAATGCGGAACTCAAGCCGCTCAAGCTCGACCGGGCCGAGTTCAGCGTCGATCTGAGGCGCGACGACAGCCTGGTTTCGCCGAGCGGATACGACCGGGCTGAGTTCTTCGTCCGCACCAATCCCGGGTCGCGGCCTGGCCCGCTGATGAAAGTGGCCTCGGGCGGCGAGCTCGCGAGGTTCCTGCTCGCAATCAAGGTGCGATTGGCGGAGCGCGGCACGGCACCGACCCTGGTCTTCGACGAGATCGACACCGGCGTTGGCGGCGCCGTCGCCGACGCCATGGGTCAGCGCCTGGCGCGGCTCTCGGCCCGGGCCCAGGTGCTCGCGGTGACCCATGCGCCGCAGGTGGCCGCGCGGGCGCAGAACCACTATCGGATCGTCAAGAGCGATGTCGGCGGGGGCGAGCGAGTCGCGACCGGCGTTTCGCGGCTCGCGGCCGCCGAGCGGCGAGAGGAGATCGCTCGCATGCTCGCCGGCGCAGAAATCACTCAAGAGGCTCGCGCCGCCGCCTTGAGCCTGATCGAGAAGGCCGAGCGACGGCCGGACAATCAGGATATCGACGCTTGCCTCGCTGTCGACCTTGGCCCTATCAAGCCAAGAGGCGCGCATCGCGAATCGCGGCGCCAGCCGAGTAAGGACCCGGCATGAGCCCGGATGAAGCCCGAGCTAAGCGCGAGGATCTCCGGCGGGCGCGTCTCGCCGCTTCGCTGAGGGAGAATTTGAAGCGCCGCAAAGCGCAGGGCCGGGCGCGGAACGTCGAGGCGGAGCCGACGGATAATCCGGCGGCGCGGCCTGGCGGGCCTCGGGACTGACATGGGAGGTCGCGGGCGGTGACCTCCCTTGGCGGGGGAGTTTGAGTGAGAGGGACCGGGGATGGATCGCATACAAATTCGCGGCGGGGCGAAGCTTACCGGCGCGATTCCGATTTCGGGGGCGAAGAACGCGGCGCTGCCGCTGATGATCGCCTCGCTGCTGACTGATCAGACGCTCACCCTGGAGAACCTACCGCGTCTCGCCGACGTCGCCCAGCTCGCTTATATCCTTGGCAATCATGGCGTCGACTATTCGGTCGACGGCAAGCGCATCGGCGAGGAAGCCGGGACCGGCCAGACCGCGCATTTGCGCGCCCGCACAATTGTCGACACGACCGCTCCTTACGAGATGGTGGCGAAGATGCGCGCCAGCTTCTGGGTCATTGCGCCGCTCATCGCGCGGATGGGCGCGGCCCGCGTTTCGCTGCCTGGCGGCTGCGCGATCGGCACCCGGCCGGTCGACCTGTTGCTCATGGCGCTGGAGAAACTCGGCGCGCAGATCGAAATCGACGGGGGTTATGCGGTCGCCAAGGCGCCAAAGGGCCTGAGCGGAGCGGAGATTGAGTTTCCCAAGGTCACCGTTGGAGGAACGCATCTGGCGATCATGGCGGCGTCGACCGCGCATGGCGCGACCTTGATCCGCAACGCAGCATGCGAACCGGAGATTGTGGATCTTGCGGCTTGCCTCAATAAGATGGGGGCGCGCATTCGCGGCGCAGGCACGCGGACGATCGAAATTGACGGCGTCGCCCGGCTCAACGGCGCCCATCACCGCGTTCTGCCTGACCGGATCGAAGCAGGTACCTATGCGACGGCGGTGGCGATGACCGGAGGCGATATCGTGCTTGAGGGCGTGAGCGAGGATCTGTTGGATGAGACTCTCGAGGCGCTGACCCAGGCGGGCGCGACGGTGAGCAGCGACAACCGCGGGGTGCGGGTCAAACGAAACGGCGCAGGGATCAGCGCGGTCGACATCACGACGGCGCCGTTTCCCGGGTTCCCGACCGATCTGCAGGCCCAGTTCATGGCGCTGATGACGCGCGCCAAGGGCGTCTCGCGGATCAAGGAGACCATCTTCGAGAACCGTTTCATGCACGTGCAGGAGCTCGCCCGCCTCGGGGCGCATATCAAGCTCGAGGGCGACACTGCGGTCGTCAGCGGCGTCAAGCGTCTGCGCGGCGCGCCGGTGATGGCGACCGATTTGCGCGCTTCGGTTTCGCTCGTCATCGCCGGCCTCGCGGCGGAGGGGGAGACGATCGTCAACCGGGTCTACCACTTGGACCGTGGCTTCGAGCGGCTGGAAGAGAAGCTCGGCGCGTGCGGCGCCGACATCACGCGGCTCGCGAGCTAGTCGATGGCGGGTGTCGGGCAGGCGCTCAAGCTTATCGCGCTCGACCGCGAGGGTCTGGGCGTCATATCCGCGCATATTCAGGACACTTGCGTCAAACGTGTCGACATGACCTGGCTGCCGCGGCAGCGCCGCTTTCTCCTCGCCGGGATGCGCTATGACTGGGTGGGCGCGAAGACCGGGCCGGAAGAGCGCGTCTCCAGCGTGCTCAGATTCGACCGTGTATTGAAAGTCTCGCATCTCGGCCTGAAAGAAATCGACTTTGACGCGACGCTCAATCTTTTGGGCGTCACGTTCGAGAAAACGGATCCGCCGGCCGGCATTATCATCCTGGCCTTCGCTGATGGCGCGCTGGTGCGTCTCGAAGTCGAGTGCGTCGAGGTCGAACTCCGTGACATGGAGCATCGGGTACCCGCCCAGGCCTGCCCCGGCCACGCCCTCACCGCCACATCGGGTGACTAGCGCTTGGCGCAGTGAGGTGAGTTCGCGTATGAGGCCCGAGCCCCTCATACCCGACCCTCTCCTGGAGGGAGAGGGGGCGCGGGATGAGGGTCAGCGCCGCGACCAGGTTGGGGAGTTCCGCTTAGCCATGTCCATGGGGCTCGATATGCAGGCGGCGGATTTCGATGGGCGCTTTGCGGCGCTAGTCGCTGCCAAGCGCGAGACATCGGCCGACGTCGACCTCACCGTCGCCGATATCATCGACGACGTGCGCGACCGAGGCGACGTGTCGCTGGCCGAATTGTCGCTACGCTTCGAGCGCATCGAAATCGGAAGGATTGGACTGAAGATCGCCGCCGCCGAGGCCGAGGCGGCGATTGGCGCCTGCGACAAGACAGCGCTCGAAGCGCTCAAGCTTGCGCACGCCAGGGTGATGGATTTTCACGTGCGCCAGAAACCCACCGACCTTTTCTTCACCGACTCGCTTGGGGTTGAGCTCGGCTGGCGGTGGCGTCCGATCGACTCGGTCGGCCTCTATGTTCCGGGCGGCGCGGCGACTTATCCGTCCTCGGTGATCATGAACGCCGTGCCTGCCAAGGTCGCGGGCTGTCGACGCCTGGCGATGGTCATGCCGACACCGGACGGCCACATCAATCCACTGGTCCTTGCCGCGGCGCGCATCTCAGGCGTCGATGAGATCTATCGGGTCGGCGGCGCGCAGGCGATCGCCGCGCTCGCCTATGGGACGGACACGATCGCCCCGGTCGATAAGATCGTCGGCCCCGGCAACGCCTATGTCGCGGCGGCCAAGCGGCGGGTGTTCGGCGTTGTTGGCATCGATATGATCGCAGGGCCGAGCGAAGTCGTGGTCCTTGCCGACAGAAACGCCGATCCGCGTTTTGTCGCCGCCGATCTTTTGGCGCAGGCCGAGCACGATGAGGCGGCGCAATCGATCCTCATCACCAACGATGCAGGGCTCGCGCGGGCGGTCGAAGCGGAAGTGGAGCGTCAGCTCGAGAGCCTGCCGCGGGCCAAGATCGCGGGCGCGAGCTGGCGCTTGAACGGCGCCGTCATCCTCTGCCCGTCGCTTGAGGCCGCCATTCCCCTCATTGACCGGCTGGCCCCGGAGCATCTCGAGATCATGGCGGATGACGCCGAGGCGCTGAGCGACAAAATCTCGAACGCCGGCGCGATCTTCCTTGGGTCTTATACGCCCGAGGCGATCGGCGATTATGTCGGCGGATCGAACCACGTCCTGCCGACCGCGCGCTCGGCGCGCTTCTCGTCGGGCTTGAGCGTTCTCGACTTCATGAAGCGCACGTCGCTGCTCAAGTGCGACGCCCGCTCGCTCGACGCGCTCGGCCCGGCGGCGATTGCGCTCGGCGAAGCGGAAGGGCTCGATGCGCACGCGCGCTCCGTCGCCTTGCGGCTTCGCGCAAATAGCCCATGAGCCCCAAACCGGCCAAAAGTCCCAATCGCCTCGCCGAGGTGATTCTGGACGAAGCGACGATCCCGCGCGGCGCGCCCGATGTCGATCACGAGCGAACGGTGGCGATCTTCGACCTGATCGAGGAAAATTCCTTCGGCGTGCCGGGCCGCGACGATGGCCCTTACGTGCTCAAGATCTCGCAGGAGGAATTCGAAGCTGACCTTCGAGGTCAGAACCGCGAAGGACGAGACCGCGGCCACGATTGTGGTGTCGATGACGCCGTTCCGGCCGTTGCTCAAGGACTACTTTCTCGTCTGCGAGACCTATTATTCCGCGATCCGGGCCTCGAGCCCGCGCCAGATCGAGGCGATCGAGCGCGAACGCACGAAGCTGCACAACGAAGGCGCGGATCTGATGGCCCAGCGGCTTGCCGGCACGATCGACATCGACCAGACGACGGCTCGGCGCCTGTTCGCGCTGGTTTCGGCTTTGCGCTGGCGGATGTGACCGCGAGAGAAGAAGGTCGGCCGCGAGACTGCCATTTCTTTTTGCGCCGAGCCGATCGCCGCAACCTTCTGCGCGTCGACAGGCGAACGCGAGCCCAACGAAGCCCAGCGGTTGGCCTATAGGCTCCCTGTTGGCGGGTGGGAAAAGAGATCAACGGCGGCTCCGAGGCGTCACGCTCCCGGACTGTGATCCGGACTCGTCAATTGAACTATCCATGAACGAAAAGCACGACTTCATCCTCGCCAACACCCGGCTCATCGCCCCGCCGCTGACTCCCGAGGTCAGACTTCGGCTTGCCGACGAGGCCGTGCCGATCTGGAAGAAGACCGAGGAGGAGCTCGGCGCGATGGGTTTGCCTCCGCCGTTCTGGGCGTTCGCTTGGGCGGGCGGTCAGGCGCTCGCGCGCTATGTGCTTGACAATCCGGGGTTCGTTAAGGGCAAGCGGGTCCTCGATTTCGCCTCCGGCTCGGGGCTCATCGCGATCGCGGCGGCCAAAGCCGGAGCGGCGGAGATTGCAGCTTCCGACATCGACGCCTTCGCCATCGCCGCAATTGAGGCCAATTCCGCGGGAGAACGGCGCCGCCGTCCGGCCGCGCCTCGAAAACATGATCGGCGCCGATGACGGCTGGGAGGTCGTGCTGGCCGGCGACATTGCTTATGAAAAGGAGCTTGCCGGCGCGGCGATGGATTGGCTCGCCTCGCTTGCGCGCCGTGGGGCGACCGTCTTGATTGGCGACCCGCGTCGGTCCTACCTTCCGCTTGACCGTCTGGACTGCGTGACCGAATATTCCGTGCCGGTGACGCGCGAACTGGAGGATTGCGAGATCAAGCGGTCTGGCGTATTCCGCTTCCGCTTTCGGTGAGGCGGGCTTTTTGGCCGCAATTCGACCGCAGGTTGGGATTAACCTGTCCCGACATTATCCCGCTCCCACGATCGGAACCGATGGTGAACTGGTCTCGTTTTTTTCACTCTGGTATCTCACGAGGAGGTCTTTGATGCGCGCTTCCCACATCGCCGTCATTGCAGCCCTTTTCGCCGTCCCATCCGTCGGCTACGCGCAGCAGGATGGACCTGTGGGCGGCAGGGTTGGCTCGGATCTCAGCACGTCGACGACGCAGCCAAACACACTCCCTTCGTCTCGGGCCTATTCCCCTCCCTCTACCTCAGGCCATCCCGCAGGCTATACGGGCGCGGTTACGCCCGGGCAGGTCGTGCCGGATAATGTGCAGATCACGCCGCGACCGGGGGGGATGGGCTCGGCCTTCATCGGCGGTCATCAGGTGCTCGTCGATCCCTCGAATCGCATCCTGCGCGTCATCAATTAGCGCAGCGAGCGGCCGTGCTTTGACAGTGGCCGCCGGTGGCCTATTTTGTCGGCACCACCCGTCGCGCGTGTGTTATGCTTCGAATTGACATTGAGCGGGGCGTCGATCACCCGCGCAGAATCGGACCGTTCGTTCCCATGAGCCAGAATCCCCGTTCGAGCTTGGAGCCGTCCACGGACCGTGACTTCGTCGACCGATATTGTCTATCCGTCGACCATACCGTTTTTGATCGTGCATCTGGCGTGTTTCGCCGCGGTCTGGACGGGGGTCACCGCGGAAGCGCTGGCGCTAGGCGTCGGTCTTTATTGGCTCCGGATTTTCGCCATCGGGGCTGGCTACCATCGCTACTTTTCCCACCGGGCTTACGACACCAGTCGCGCCTTCCAGTTCGTCCTCGCAGTGCTCGCGCAAACGACGGCGCAGAAGAGCGTATTGTGGTGGGCGGCCAACCATCGCGACCACCACCTCCATTCCGACACCGAACTCGACGTTCATTCGCCATTGCGCATGGGCTTTCTCTATAGCCATGTGGGCTGGATTTTCTCCCGCGGTCAAAGCACGACGAACTTCAACCGGGTGGAGGATTTCGCCAAATACCCCGAGTTGATGCGGCTCCATCGCTACGAGTTGGCGCCGGCTTTCGCGCTCGCCGTCATCTGTTTCGCCGTGGCCGGTTGGCCAGGCCTGATAGTCGGCTTCTTCTGGAGCACCGTCGCCGTCTATCACGGGACGTTCTGCGTCAATTCGCTTGCCCATCTTGTCGGGCGCCGGCGCTACATCACCGGCGACGATTCCCGCAACAATTGGCTGCTCGCCATCATCACCATGGGCGAGGGGTGGCACAACAATCATCATGCCTACCAGAGCAGCGCGCGCCAGGGATTTTACTGGTGGGAATATGACCCGACCTTCTATCTCCTGAAACTGCTAGAGCGCCTTGGACTGGTGTGGAATTTGAAGCGCCCTACCGCCGAGGTCATGCAAAACCAGCACAAGCTCGGAAGTCGCGTCATCAGCCGCGCCGCCTCGCTGGTCGCGGACAGCTATTATCCCGACCGTATCGCGGCCGCGGTCGCCGCCGCGCTGGGAAACAGCGGGCTGGCGGATCTCCGCGTTCGGCTCGCCCAGTCGCAGCCCTTCGCCGCCATGGACATCTTCAGCGAATTCAATCTGCCCCACATTCCGACGAAAGCGGAGATTGTGGGCCGCGCGCGTTCGCTGCTAGCCAACTCGCCCTCGATGGAGGATATCGCCGCGAGGGCGCATGAGCTGCTTTTAGAGGCGGTCGGCGCGCGGCTGGAGACAATCGCGGCGCAAACAGCGCACTGACCCGCCGACTTTAGGTCGGCGTTCTATTCTACCTGCGGTCTGCTCGATCCGCTGAGGGCGCGCGACGGCCTCCGAGCCAAACGGTCGTGTTTCTCGGATCGAAAATGACGGTGCCGAAAAGTTTGAGAAACGAGGCGCCGAGTTGGGCGGCGGGTTCTTTCATGTCCGCGATTCCTCCGCATGAGTTTGCCGACTTCACAACCAAATGGATCTCCTCTGTTTCGACGATCTTTTTTCCCTCTTGGTCTTCAATCGTCAGCGGCCAGCCCTTGACCCGATAGACGGGCCGGTGCTCGCGTCCGTCGCATGTCCAGATGTCGATGTCCTCGACCCGATCGAGCTTCGCGCCGCTCGCGGCGAGACGGTCGAACAGAGCTTGATTGATGTCCACCGAGCGCGAGTAGACGAAGTCCTCGTAGCCGGTGTCGATCTGCGCCCAGACGCGAACGTCGCCTAAGCGCAAAAAGACGACCGGAACATTGGGGAGGCCGGCGCTGACCTTGGAAGGGTCCGAAGAGAAAAAGCCGTTTTGGGCGATCGGGGTCAAGCCGTACGCGAGCAGCGCCTCGGGCCGACAGGATTCCGTGCTCAAGAACGCCGAGCTTTCTGTGAGCTGAACCGTAAGCCGGGACAGAAGATCATCGCCAATGACACCGAGCTGTCCTTTTCCGGGTTGAAGCATGAGGTAGTACCGGGCGAGGTGAAAATCCGCTCGTTCAATCCCCGGAAGCGAAACCGCGGCCGTTTTGATTGACCCGTCGGGACCCGAAAACACCGCCGCCGATAACGAGCTGCGGGTTGCGCCATAATCCAGCAAGAATGGCCCAGTGACGCCATCGGCGGCGAGTTCAACGTAGGGAGACGCCCCGGTCGGCACGCTGATCCTCGCGTACGATCGCCCTCCGCACAGCGCCCCCAGGTCCGTCTTTCCAATGTCCATGCCGAATCCGATTATAGGAAACGCAATCGCCGCGAGCGAGTGCGAGAGGATCCTGACGATCGCGGTCCGCTTCGGTAGGATCGGGTGCGAAGGCGCTATCAATAGCGCACACGCCCTGATCTGTAGCTGAAGACGAGGGCCACAGGCTTTGTTTGCTCGCAAGAAGGGCGCCCGACATGCGACAATCTTCGATCAACTACCAGCTGGGCAGCCTCTATTCGCTGATCACCGCGTTCCTCTATGCGCAGCAGGAGCCGTTTTCCTTTCCCGCTGCCAAGCATCTCAACACCTTGCAATTCGTAGCGCTCACCCAGGTCTCCTTGCTCGTATCCATTCCACTCTTGCTCAGTCGACCGGCCAGTCGCCGGGATTTCGCCGCCCTATTTCGAAAGCTCCCTAACTACGCCTATCTCGCGGTCATCTTCGCAATAGGAATGACCGGCCTCCTTTTATACAACTTCGGCCTGAGCAACGCTCACCCGATCATCATCTCCGCAATCCTCAATCTTTCACCGTTCTGGGCCGCATTGGTCGCGCTCATTCTCGCCAGCGTTCCGATCCCGATTTCACGAGCCACCTTTTTTGGCTGTTTCGCCGGGGCTTTCATCGGCGCCATGGCGGTCGCCTGGAGCCAGCTCGGCGACACAGGTAAGTCCAATATCAGCGAGCTCACGGACAGTTTTCTTCACGGCAGCTGGATCTACGCGATTCCCGTGCCATTGTGCTCGGCATTGGGCGGAACCCTCGTCGGCAAATGGCTCGGCTCTTATGACGAATCCGCGGCGATCGCCGCCAATTTTCTCACCGCGAACGTCATCCTCATTCCGGGCTGCCTCGCCTTTCTCGCTTGGCGAAATGAGCTGAATTTCGATCAGCTGGGACCAATCTTGCTGATGATTTTCGGCACGATTGTCGCGGCGTCGCTCGGCCGCGTGATGTATCAGATTGCGCTGACCGTCACCGGCGGCGACAACGGCTTTGTCACCATGTTTCTCAATCTGGTCCCCGCGCTGACCGCCCTCATATCGCTCGCACTGTCGCACTGGATCGCCGACCTGCACTTTGTGATCGACGTGACCTTCTTTCTCGGGTCAGGACTGATCGCCGCGTCGCTGGTGCTGTTTTCGCTGAAATCGTGGCGGCAGCCTGCTGCAAGAGCTTGAACGCCGTTTGGGCGCGGCAACGCGGTGGTTTCGGCAATCGGGTTTACGCAAGGCTGCCGCCATCCCGCCATGAAACCACCACCTGACTCGGCTGAGATGATAAGCGATGATTCGTATCGCTCTTTCCGACGCGACCTACGACGCCATCGCCTCGACGCTGCCTAAAGGTTCGGCGCGATGGCCCATGCAGCGCGACGGAGATCAATGTTTTATCCAGGTCGAGGCGGCTGTGGTTGACCGCATGAGGGCGATGCGGCGACCCGGCGAGAGTTATAGCGCCGTCATCCTTCGGCTTGTCGAGCTCCGGGCGAGTGATGCGAAGTAGGGCTGCCGCCGAAAGCGCCGCAGAGCGGGGGCAAGGGGCGCCTTAAAGAAGCGCGTTCAGGCGCCGAGCGAAAGGCGTCGCGACTTCGGCGAGCCGCTGGCCCCATCGGTCGAAAAATCCCTTCTGGCGCTCCGCCAGAAGATATTCCGCGCGCCAGCGCCATTCGTCGCGGTCCTCGCGCAGGGCCTCATGATCCTCCTTGAGGCCGGCGACCAGGGCCTTCAACGCCTCGAGTTCCGCCTCGACGATGCGCAGGCGCGTGAAGAGTGACGTGTGCTGCCTAAGCGCGGGCGTTGCCGTTGCGTCCGACATGGGGGGATCATCGCGCGCAAAGGTTATCGGAGCGCTAAATTTCGCCTGTCGCCGCGAGACGCCCAGCACGCGCCCGAGGTCCCTGACGTTCAAGGCAAGTTGTTCAATACGGCTTGGATCAGGTCTTTTCCCGCATGGCGGCGATCATCATCGCTTCCTCAACGACAGCGATGTGGAAAAGGCGATGAGGTCTTCTTGATCCATGCGCTCGCCGCGCGAAGTAACTTACGGAAAAACTCTCGATGATTTAGATGATTTAATGGTGCTGCAAGAGAGGATTGAACTCTCGACCTCTCCCTTACCAAGGGAGTGCTCTACCACTGAGCTACTGCAGCATCCGAGCGCGTCTTAAAGAGCGCTCGGCTTCCTGCCATAGCAAAGAGGGCGTGGCAAGGCGGGCCGAGGCGTTCCTCCGGTCTCACAGCGTTTCGAGCCGGTTTATCGGTCCAAGGTGCCGCGCACAGGACCCGACAGGATGTTTCGGCGAATGCAATCGGGGCGCCGCAAAAAATCGGCGAAATTGATTTACGAAATTCAGAATTTGTGCTATCGTTTTTCCTATGGACGAATTTGGCCGTCTTGCCGGGGCGGAGGAGGCCGAGGAGATCGACATGACGTCGAGGCGTTTGGGACCGAGAAGGGCCAAATTTTCTTATTTGAATTGGTCGTAAACTATTGAAAAGTCCCGATTCGAAAAACAAACGCTAGTAAACGCCAGGACTTTTACTAGCGTTTATGCGCATCTAGGCCGTGTGGACGAATTTGATCAAGCAAAGGCCGGCGGCGAAGCTGACGATTGATCTGAAGTTTCGTTCGGTCTTTTCGCAGCGGAGCGCGACGCGCTTGAAGCGCTTGAGCCGTCCGACGCCCTGCTCGATGCGTGCGCGGGCTTTGTAGAGGGTGCGGGCGAAGAAGGCTGGCTTGTTCTTTTCGTTGGCCTTGTGCGGGATGACCAGAGCGATGCCACGCGCTCTTGCGGCGTCCCGATTGGCCTTGCTGGCGTAGCCTTTGTCGCAGATGACGGCGCGCGGCTGAATGTCGGGCCCGATATCGAGCAGGGTTTCGAAGTGACGCCCGTCGAAGGCTTCGCCGCCGGTCAGGTCGAAGGCGATGATATCCCCGGAGGCGTCCGATTTTGCGTGGATTTTCGTGGTGAAGCCGCCACGCGAGCGCCCGAGCGCCTGGCCTTCTTGCCCCCCTTTGCTCCAGCCGCCGACACATGAGCGCGCACGACGGTGGAGTTGAACATCTGAATAAGATGGGCCGTGGAGCTCATGGACGCGAGCGTGTCGAAGAAGGCCTCGAAGACGCCAGCCTTGCTCAAGCGATCGAAGCGCTTCCACACGCTGTTCCAATGACCGAAGCGCTCTGGCAGAGCGCGCCAGCGAACGTTCTCGACGGTGAAGAAATGAAGCGCCTCGAGGAAGCGGCGGTCGTCGGCGGCCTTCCGTCCACGCCGAGGCAGGCAGGCGCGGAACACCGCAAGCGTGTGCGCCCAATCGTCCTCATCCATCTTTGTCGACATTGACTCCGGCCTCTGATTCGGTCGGAGACCTATGAATTATGCCTGATTCACCGCGGGAATCCCAAAAGCGTCGACTGGCGAAAATTCATCCACATGGCCTAGCTGGCGTTTACGCGCATTTAAGAGGCGCTTATACACGTACGACGACGGTTATTTAACCTCTGAGTGGGGTCGAGACGGCGCATCTGCGCTCGACGCTGCCGTGCGAACGGGGCACGGAGGGAAGAAGCGGTCCGTCAGGGAGCCGGAAGGAGGTAGTTCTTCACCAGATAAGTGAGGCCGTGGGTCCAGGACTTGTCAGTGTTGCCGCGAATGTCGACGCTATGGAAGAAGGCCATCTTCTTAGCCGCGACGTCGGCCATATAGACGTTGATGTTGAGGATAAGGTCAGACACTTTCTGGACGACGATCCAGACGGCGTAATCGGCTCCGAGTTCTTTGCCGTAAGAGAACTCGCAACCGCCGCACGCGCCAATCTCAGGGCCGGCGGCGATTTTCTTTTGAGCGTCGGCGGGAACGGAGAGGAACTGATACCGGCCGGAGGCTTCGAGCTTCGCCTTGAAGAGGGACGCGATCAACGCGAGGCGAGCCTGCTCCGCGCTGGTTGTGGGCTCGAGATCCCCGTGGTCGTTCAGGAACTGGACGTTGAGCAAGGCGACGCTCTTGGGCGGGTCGGACGGCGCCGGCGCAGCCGCCGGAACACCAACGGCTTCAAGGCTGAGGAGCGCGGCAAGGCCCAATGCGGCGAGCGAAGCGCGCCGCCAGCGGAGGCGGAGGCCGCGACCGACGCGGGTCGCGAATCCAGACGCCGCTTTGGTTTCCCAATCCTGCATCGCTCATCCTTATCCGGGCGCTTGTCCAGTCGGCCGGTCCATCGCAATATAAACCTTCGTCCGGCGCTATCGGGTGTGTTGGGTCTGGAAAAAAGCGGAGGATCGCCCATGCCCCCAAGGTTCACGCGGCTCCTGCTGGGCGCCACCTTCGCCGTCGGGCTGGCTGGCTTGGCCACGGACGCGTCGGCGCAAATTCCGGGCGACACGATCAAGATCGGCGTTTTGAGCGACTTCTCCGGTCCGTTCGCCGATCAGGTCGGCAAGGGGTCGCTGGTCGGCGCCCAGCTCGCGGCCGAGGACTTCGCCAAGGAGGCGGGCGGCCTGAAGGTCGAGATCATTTTCGCCGATCATCAGAACAAGCCCGACATCGGAGTCGCGATTGCGCGGCGATGGGTGGATGAGGAGGGCGTCGACGCGATCGTCGACCTCGCCAATTCCGGAGTCGGTCTCGCCGTCAACACGCTCATGCATGAGAAGAATCGCGCGATGCTCGCTTCCGCGACCGCGACTTCCGACCTTACCGGAAAATTCTGTCAGCCGACCACCGTCCAATGGGCCCTCGACACCTGGGCGCTCGGAAACGCGGTCGGCCGAACGATCACCAAAATGGGTGGCTCGACCTGGTTCTTCATCAGCTTCGACTATGCTCTCGGCAAGGCTCTGCAACGCGACGCGACCGAGGCGATCGTCAAGGTGGGCGGATCGGTGGTCGGCTCGGTCTCGCATCCGCTCGGCGCAACCGATTTCGGCTCGTATCTGTTGCAGGCGCAAGCCTCGGGCGCCAAGGTGATCGCTCTCGCTGACACCGGCGCCGATGCGATCAACGCCATCCGGCAGGCGGCGGAGTTCCAAATCGTCGGGGCCTGACAGGCGGCTCGCGGCGCTCTTCCTGCAGATCACCGATATCGATGCGCTCGGCCTCAATGCCGCGCAGGGCCTTATCCTGTCTGAAGCCTTCTATTGGGATCTCAATGATGCGACGCGCGCCTTCGCCGCGCGCTTCGCCGAGCGGATGGGCGGCAAGATGCCGACTGAGGATCAGGCGGCGGCTTACTCGGCGACGCTCGCGTATCTGCGCTCGGTGAAGACAGCGGGAACCATCGAAGGCGACAAGGTGGTTAGTCGAAATGAAGAAGTCGCCGATCGACGATCCGCTCTTCGGCCATGTCGTGGTGCGCGCCGACGGCCGCGCGACGCACGCGATGTACGTGTTCAAGGTCAAGTCGCCGCAACAATCGAAGATGCCGGTTCGACGTCTACGATCTGATCGAAACGATTCCGCCCGAAGCCGCCTTCCGGCCGCTCGACCAAGGCGGATGCCAGCTCGTGAAGTGACGGACGCTTGCTGACCGGAGGAACACGATGACGCGAGGATTTGAAAGAGCGGGTTTATACGCCGGACGAGATCGAGGCGCGGCTCAAACGCGATCTCCCCCACTGGCGCTACGAAAATGGCTGGATCAGACGGACTTTCCGCACCTCGAGCTGGAAGGGCACGCTGATGGTGATCAACGCGGTCGGCCATCTCGCGGAGGCCGCGTGGCATCATCCGGATATCGCCGCGTCCTACGCTTGGGTCGAAGTCAAATTGCAAAACCACAGCGCCAAGGGAATCACCGACAAGGATTTTGAACTCGCGCGCAAGATCGAGGACTTCGTCTCTTGGCGCCCCAGCACGGAGGGCGGGGCGCTCGAAGGCACGCCGACTGGCGACCAGCGTTTCGCCTATATCAAGTACGACGACAAGTGAGCCTGTCGGTGTTGGAACTTCCGCCTAAAATCGGCGGAAGCCAGTGGAGAATCATGGGCTTCGGGTTTCGCCGAGAAATACAAGTTATGCGCGTTATATGGCGAAAGCGACTGTAAATTGGGCTGCAACGTATTGGAATTGCTCAAAACAGACTCGAAACGGCCCGCCTCCGCTTGAGGTGAAAGGCGCGGATTCAGCCTGCCTCCCGCAGGGCCTCGATCCGCGCCGCGATCGCTTTCCGCTCTTCGCCGCTCATCGCCGCCGCGCGGCGTCTTGACCTTAGATCTCGCCCACCACATGCGTAGGGCGCGCGGAAAGCACGAAGATGCGATCGGCGAGAGCAATCGCCTCGTCGACGTCATGGGTGACAAGCACCGCGATCATGCGGCGGCTCTCGACGAGCCTCGCCAGATCGCGCTGCAATTGCCGGGCGAGCGGCGCATCGAGCGACACGAATGGCTCGTCGAGCAGGAGCAGGGTCGGGCGAACGGCGAACGCGCGCGCCAGCGCTGCGCGTCGCGCAAGGCCAATCGAGAGCTCGCCTGGAAAATGCGCGCGATGCTCGGAGAGGCCGAGCGCGGTGAACAAGGTCGTGACTTCAGCCTCGCTCGCATGCGGAGCGGCGAGACGCACATTGTCCTCGACGCTGCGCCACGGGAGGAGCCGGGGCTCCTGGAAAACCATGCCGACTTTCCCGTGCGGTCGGGATGTGGACCGAGCCGTCGAAATTGCGATCGAGCCCGGCGAGAATGCGCATCAGCGTCGACTTGCCGCAACCAGACGGCCCGATCAACGCCCCGGTCTCGCCTTCCTCGAGCGCGAACGAAAGATTGGCGATGACAGGAACGCTCTGTCCCGCTGCGGTGCGGAAGGATTTTTCAGCGACGCGCGCTTCAAGCCGCACGCGGTCGCCAACGGGAGACGTGACGTTCAAAGGGTTGCACCGCAAGCGTTTCGATGACGAGCATGATCGCAGTGAAGGGTAGCGCATAGGCGAGCAGCAAGGGCACGTCGAACAGCTGGAAGGCGGTATTGATTTCGAACCCTACGCCGTTCGGCCGGCCCATGAGTTCAACGACCAGCACGATCTTCCACACGAGCGACAGGCCCGCGCGGGTCGCGGCGGCGAAATAGGGCGCGAGTTGCGGCGCAACGACATGGGCGAGCCGCTTCACTGGGGAGAAGCCAAACACCCGCGCCATTTCGTCGAGCCTTGTGTCAAGCGCGCGTACGCCCTCTCGTATGGTGACGACCGTGACGGGCAGTTTGTTGAGGGCCACGGCGCCAATCGCCGCTGCTTCGTTCAGCCCCGCCCAGATATAAGCAAGCACGATGATGACGAGCGCAGGCAGATTCAAGAGCACGATGATCCATGGGTCGGCGACGCGATCGACGAGCGCGTTGCGTCCCATCGCGTAGCCGATCGCTGATCCGGCCGCCATCGCGAGCAGGAAGGCGGCCGCGACACGCGCGAGCGTGACGCCGAGCGCCGCGAACAGGGCGCCGGACGCGGCCTCGGACCTCATAGTCGTGAGCACGGCCATTGGACCTGGCAGCAATCGCGGATTGGCGAAATGCGCTGCGATCTGCCACAGGCAAATGAGCGCGACGAGCGAGATGAGACGGGTCGTCACGTCCTATTCGCTCGTCGCGGGATCGTAGAAGAGCGCGGTGTCGAGTTCCTTGGCCTTGCCGACCAGCTCCTCGCCGCCGATCTCGGCCAATCGCCGATAAAGCACACGCGCGTCGGCTGCTTCCTCCACGACGGTCCGTTTCGGCACGCCTTCAAGATAGCGCTGACGATAGATTTCAAGCGCCGCTTCGTCTTTCAGGCGGAGCCGCGCCCTGATCTGCGCCCAGGCGCTCGGGTCTTCGGCCAAGATTTTGCGCGCCTCGGTCGTCGCGGCGAAAAAACGCTTGAGAGCGTCCTTGTGCGAAGCGGCGAAGGCCTCGTCGAACACATAGCCGGTCATCGCCACCGGGCCGCTCGCGCCGAGCGCCTTCTCGACATCGGCCATTTCGATCGCGCGGCGGAAGCCGCGCCCCTCGAGATCGGCGGCGAAATTCCAGAATTCGAGCGCCGTCTCGGTCTCGCCCTGGACAAGCTTCTCGGCGATGAGCGGCGGCGCGCCGTATGACGGCCGGGCATTCTTGACGAGGTCGAGACCTGCGCCGAGCGCCGCCGCCCGCAACATGAGCCAGCTCTTGTCGAGCGGTCCGCCAGCGACGCCAACGGATCGACCGGCGAGATCGGCGATCGCATGGACCGGCGAATCGTTTGGCGCCATCACCGCCCCCAGCGCGCTCGAATAGGGTGTGAAGAGGAGCTTGTCGCCGAGCGCGCGTTCGCGCGCCGTCCAGAGCCAGTCGGAGACGACCATGTCGGCAGCGCCCCCCGCGAGCGCGACTTTGGCCGCCTCGGTGGAGGCCAGTTCGGTCGTCTCAATGTCCAGATTCGCGGCCTTGTCGAGCCCATGCGCTTTGATAACCTCGATTTCCCAAGACGCCGTTCCGGTTTTCTGGATCGCGATGCGCAGGCGGTCGGCGCCTTCCGCGCCGGACGTGAGACAGGCGCTCGCAGCGACGACGAGGACGGCGAGAAGCACGCGTGTGATCATGAGGATTCCTTGACCTCGGCCGCGCATCACCCGCCCCGGCGCATCAGCATGCCGCGCGACGGATCGTAGGCGATCACCGCGCCGCCGAGGAACGCGACCGTGCATCCCGCCACAACCGCGAGCGCCAGCCAATTGATCTGTTGGTAGAAGGCGAAGCGAATGAGTTCGACCGCATGAGTGAAAGGATTCAGCTGGCAGACGGTCGCGAGCCATGGGCTTCCTTCTTGCACGCGCCATAGCGGATAGAGGGCGGAGGAAGCAAAGAACATCGGAAAAATGACGAAGTTCATCACGCCTGCGAAATTCTCAAGCTGCTTGATGAGCGACGACAACAGCATGCCGAGCGCGCCAAGCATCAGTCCAGACAGCGCCAGCGCCGGCAGCACGGTCAGATAGCCCCACCAGGTCGGCGGCTCGATCTCCCAGAAATAGGCGACGACAAGAAACGCATAGACCTGCAGAATGGAGACAGCGACGCCCGCGATCAGCTTCGACGTCAGGAGAAACCAGCGGGGGGCTGGGCTGACCAGCAACATGCGCATGCTGCCCATCTCGCGGTCGTAGACCATCGACAGCGATGACTGCATGCCGTTGAAAAGCTGGATCATCGCGATCAGCCCCGGCATGATGTAGACTTCGTAGAGAACGTAGGTGTCGTAGGGTGGCATGATAGACACGCCCAGCGTCTGGCGAAAGCCGGCTGCGAAAATGAACAGCCAAACCATCGGCCGCACCAGCGCGGAAATGAACCGTTCGCGTTGATGAAGAAACCGCAGGCTCTCGCGCCAGACGATGCCGTAAAGGCAGATCAGGCGTTGCGGTCCAGCCGAAGGGCCGCTCGCTATCGAGAACGGCGTCGGTCACCATTTCCTCCTTCCCGCCCGCCGGTTAGCGACGTGAATGCTTCTCCAATCGACCGCGCGTCAGCCGCGCCGACGACGGAGCGAGACGGACCGTCAGCCAAGACGCGCCCCTTGTGGAGAACGATGACGTGGTCATCGTCCCGAATTTCGTCGACAAGATGCGTCGCCCAGAGCGCTCCCATTCCCTCGTCCGCGACCAGGCCCCGTACCACCTTGAGGATCTCCGCCCGCGCCTTGATATCGAGGCCGGCTGTTGGCTCATCGAGCAACAGCATGCGTGGACGGTGCAGAAGCGCGCGCGCAATCTCGACCCGCCGCATCTGACCGCCGGAGAGGAAGCGCACCTTGTCATGGGCCCGATCGGCGAGGCCGACGCGGCCGAGTTGCACCGCGCCTCGTTCGCGCGTTTCACGCCCGCCAATGCCATGCAACGCCCCATGGTAGGCAAGGTTCTGCGCGACGCTGAGGTCGGGATCGAGCGTGCGCTGCTGAAACACGACGCCGAGCAGCGCGAGCGCGGCCCCGCTCTCGCGTGCGACGTCGCGGCCGAAAATGCGTACCGTCCCCGATCAACTCACGTAAAGATGCGTGATCACCGAGAAGAGCGTGCTCTTGCCCGCGCCATTCAAGCCCAAGAGCACGGTGAAACTGGCCGGCGCGACCGCGAAGCTCACGTTGTCCAGGGCTATCCGCGCGCCATAGGCGTGCGACACGCTCTCGACCGACAGCGCGCTGACCGCCGCCTTCGGCGTTACGTCGGCAACGACAGTCATTGTTTCGAGATCGCGACCCCCCAAGGAAACGAACCCACCGGAATTGATTTGATCACCTTCAGCGCGGCCACATCAATGACCGAGACGTCATTCGAGACGCCGTTGGTCGTCAAGAGGTATTTGCCGTCCGGTGTCAGCTCCAATTGCCAGACCCGTTGGCCGACCAGCAGATATTTGAGCACCTGTTTGGTCGCCGCGTCGATGACCGCGACGCGATTGGCCGGACCCATCGCGACAAACGCCAGCTTGCCGTCGGCGCTGAAGCGAATGCCGACCGGCTGGATCAGCTCCTTCGCGAGCCCCGGGACCTCAAACGTGATCGTGTGCATGATCGCGTGCTTGACCGGGTCGATGACGCTAATCGTTCCGCCGACCTCGGACGACACCCACAGCTCCGAGCCGTCCTTGGTGTATTCGGCGTAGCGCGGACGAGGAGGCACAAGAATGTTGGCCAACGATCTTCTTGTTCCGCCAGTCAATGAGGTGGGCCATGCTGGTCGTTTCGGACGTGTTGACGACGACCGAGCCGTCGGGACTGACCGCCACGCCTTCAGGTTCGACGCCAACCGGGAATTCGCTGACCACCTTGCGGGTCGCGACGTCGATCGCGGTCAGAAGCGCATCGTTTTCATTGGCGACGAAAACGAGCTTCCCATCCGGGCTCACGCGCAATTGCTCGGGATCGGGACCGGACGGAAGTTCGCCGACCTCCTTGAGGGTCTTGGTGTCGATGACGGCGATCGTATCGTCGTCGCCGAGGCAAACGAACATCAGCGCGTCATCCTTGGTCAACGCAATACCGCGCGGTCTTTGGCCGGTTTTGACCGTGCGCGTGACCTCGAGCTTGTCGAGATCGATGACCGAGATCGAATTGCCCTTCTCGTTGGTGATGTAAGCGGTCGCCGCCTGGGCCGGGCCGGAAAAGGGCCCAAGGGCCGCGAGAAGGGTGAGCGCGCCGGCGCGGCGCGCCAGACGCTTCAATGAAGCTTGCATTTGGTCTCCGGCCTGTCGAAGCCAAGGGTATCGAGTTGCGAGGTCTGATGCAGGAAACCTTCCTGAGGCGAAACCGAAACTGTGCCCCGGCCGTCGGTGAGCAGGATCGGCTGTCGCAGCTGCTGGTTCCAGTCGCGCACGGTAAGCCCCTGCCCCTTGAAAGCGCCGAGTGTGAAGCTCGGCGACAGAAGCTCGTCATGGATCGTCTTCGGGTCGGCTGATTTGGTGTGCGCGACGGCGTCGCCGATTAAGCGCATGGCGACCCAGGCCTGATTGTCGCGCGCGTTCATGCCGCGCTTGAAGAGGCGCTGGAAGCGGTTCTGCAATTGAACCGCGCCCCAGAATTCGTGCGACGGGTCCCAGCTCACCGGCCGCAATCCCCCGGAGCCCACGACCGGGCGGGGATTCCAGGTGCGATAAGGCAGAAAGCCGGCGAAAACCTCGCTTTCGTCGGCCGCGACGAGCACGTCGTAGTCGGGCGCGTTCTGGGTGAAGACCGGCATCTGCCGCTGAACCTGGACGCTGCCGGAGTCCGAGCGACGGCCGCCGCCGGTGTCCTGGTACACGCGCTCGTCGACGATTTTCGCGCCGAATTTCTTCGCCGACCGTCGATAAGCCTCGGCGAGCAGTTGATCCTCCGGGTGCGATCCGACCACCAGGAGCCAGCGCCTCCACTGCTTCCAGATCAGGTATTGCGCGAGGCCATCGGTAAGCATCGAACGCGTCGGAGCGACGTGAATCACATTGGCGCGACAGTCCTCCTCGCGGAGGCGATCGTCCGGAGCGCCGGCATTGAACACGAGCGCGCCTGAGGGCCGCGCCGCGTCGGCGACTGCGAGAACTTCGGCCGCTGGCAGATCGACGATGAAGAAGCGCACGCCGTCGGCGAGCATATCCTTCAGCGGCCCAACCGGATCTTCGCCAGGGGCGACCTTGGCGTCGACGACGGAGAAGGATTGGTCGAGGAAGCGGCCGGTGGTGTTGTTGTCGTCCATCGCCATGCGTGCGCCGGCGACGAAGTCGTCCGCCGGAGGGATGTCAAGGATAGAGATCGTTTCGCGAGAACGCGCTTCGCGAATGACGCCGACTTTGACCGTGAGCGGGTCTGCCACGGCGGGCTGGACCGTCGCCGCAAGCAGGGCGAAAGCAGTGACGAGAACGGCGCAAAGCACCTTCAATTCGAAGCCCCCCGAGTAACCGTGAGACGAGCGGTTGAGCTTTGCTTGAAACGTGAACATTCCGCGGGGCAAATCCTTATCATCGAAGCGGCTTGCCCAGGTCTAAACCCGGGCGTTGCCACCGCTTCGAGGCAGGCGATGGTCAGACAGATGCTTCCTCCCGGCGAGAAGCCCCCGCGGCCCCCGGCCTCATCGGTAGGTAGGTTTCGTGAGAAATCGACGCACCTGCTCGGCGGGCTCGTCGAGGCGTTCATCACCCGGGAACCGGGGATAGCTAGACTCGACGCCATGGAGATCGGCTCGCGCACGGGCACTAGGCTCGCCTACGACCTTCTCTCCATCTTCGTCCGCCCTTTACAGGCGAACAGACTGTTACATCTGCGCCGAGAGATAAGCAGTCACTTCCATGCCGGCGCAAACTTCGACAACGACAGGGACATTCCAAGCCATAGCTTCAACTCCTTGAGTTTCTCTCCTCGTGGGTCAGGCCCACAAAGCAAACGTAGCATTCCTCGCCCGCTGCGTCACGTCCCTTGAAACATTGCGACAAAAGACCGGAAACCCCTGAAGGCGAGCAACGGGCGCCCCTATCCCTGGAACGGCGCAATTGCTAAGTCACGGGTCCGGGCGACGGCTCCCTTCGCCATGGGGGCCGGCTCGGGATATCCAGATCCGGGAGGACAATGTGAAGCTTATGAGTTTTTCGCTTGCGGGGGCGGCGCTCCTTGCTTCGATGGGCGCCTCGATGGCGCAGGACTCCGCGGCTGGCGAGAAGGTTTTCGCCAAGTGCAAGATCTGTCACCAGATCGGCGAGGGTGCCAAGAACATGGTCGGCCCGGTCCTCAACGGCGTCGTTGGCCGGAAGGCGGGCTCGTATCCCGGCTACCATTATTCCGAGGCCAACGAGAAATCCGGCATCACCTGGGACGAGGCGGAGCTCAAGAAGTACCTCAAGGATCCGAAGGGCGTCGTTCCGGGGACGAAGATGGTGTTTCCCGGCCTGCAATCGGACGACGACGTCGCCAATGTCATTGCCTACCTCAAGCAGTTCGGTCCGGGCGGCAAGAAGATCTGAGCGGGCTGGAGGCTTTACAAGGCCTCCAGATCAGCTGCGACAATCTGCCGATCGTGCAGCGCGGTTGCGATTAGCGCGCCGGCCGCGCCTGCCTGTTTGAGCGTGCGGAGATCGTCCGCGTTGCGGACGCCGCCCGCGGCGTAGATCTCGCGCCAGCGGGCGCTTGACCGGATCGAGGCAAGGCGCGCCGAGATCGGGGCCCGCGCCGCTGCCGACCCGGGCGAGCGTCATGACGATGACCCGCTGCGGCCAAAGCGCGGGTTCGGCCAAAATCTCCTGCGGGCCCTGAAATATATCGTCGCGGAAGTCGAGCGAGAGCACAACCCGCCTCGAGCCCTTGTGGTGCGCGATCAGCTTGCTGTCGCGTTGCGATTCGCTGCCAATGACCGGCTGGCCCAAATCCGCGCCGATGAGCGCCTCGATTGCGGCGGAGGCCGCCGCGCCATTGTCGACCCATATTTGCAACGCCGGAAACGCGTCGCGAATGCGGCGCAGCGTCTCGACATTGTCTCCGTGGCTCTGGATCGCGTCGAGATCGGCGACATAGATCGTCCGGAAGGGATAGACCGTGAGTAACCCACGCACGACATCCACCGCGTCGCTGGTTGGCGAGAGCGGCGTTTCCATTGGCTGGTAAGACGCCCGGTCGCCCTTTCGCGCGCGGACCACCTGGTCATGCATGAGGTCAATGACTGGGATAACCCGCAACGCGGCCTCCGAGGCTTGGTGACAGAGGGGAAGGATTTGCCTTGTCCCATACCGTGAGAGCGCCGGATCGCGTCGGGCGACAATCGGACAAACCGGGCCTCGGCACAACTTCCGGTCGAGTTGCGTAAAAGCAAATGAAAGCAAAACGGCGATAAACGAGCACAAACGCTGGTAAATTCGCTAGCGTTTCCTAGCGTTTATTTTTTGAATCGAGACTTTTCAAAGGGTTACGAGCGAAAAAAATAAAAAAAATTTCCCTCGGCCTCGACTCGCGTCTCAGGTTGCGTCCGGTAACGGATGCAACCCTTGTCTCCCCATCCTTCTCCTCAAGTAGCCGCCTGCTCGCTCTGACCTGACAAGTCAAAGCTTATAGCATGCAATTCTGACTTTACCAAGACAATGTTCGCGAGATTCGTGATTCTCGACTCGCCCGTTCAGCCACCTCTCTCAAGGCGTCATGCCGCGGCGTAGACCTGCGCCGCCTTGTCCTTGAGCCAGCTCCAAGCTTCGGCCTCCGCCGGTCCGGCCGTCTTGCCGACGGTGATTTCGAGGCTGGCCAGTTTGGCTTCGACCTCGGCGCGGGCCAAGAGATGCAAGCGGCTCACCAGCACCGCGCCCTCGATCACCGCGGCTTGCGCGCGATTGAACCCCTGGAACGGCGCGTGCGAAGCCTGATGCGCGACACGGCACACGAAGCGGGGTCTCAGCTCATGTTCCCGCGCCTCGACGACGACGAGTTCGAGATGCGACAATGTCGCCTTGAGACGCGGCGCAGCGACAAGGGCGGCCGGCGTCAGCGGCCAGTCCCGACGTCCGGTGACGCATCCGGCGAAGACGCGCACGTCGTCGGTAAAGTTGGCGACGGCGAACGGCGCCTGGCGCAGATTGTCGAGTGTCGTCGAGGGGTGAAACGGCGCCAGGATCCATGCCTCGCCCTCGGCGATCAGGCCTAAAGGCGCGATATGAGGCTCGCCCTGCGCATTGACCGTGGTGACGATCGCTTCGCGGATCAGCGGCATGAGGTTACTCGTTCGCGGCGCGCGAGCGCAGCGTGTGGCCCGCTTCGCTGAGCTTGGTCCTGTCCTCGGCCCGCCGATCGGTTGCGCAACCCCAATCCAGCGGCTCGTCCTGGGCGTAACGTTTGCCCAGCTGAAAAGCGATTTCGGCCTTCGTCAACTCGGCCCCGAGATAGAAGGCGTGTGCGCCGTCCGTTTCGACCCCGAGTTTGTCGAACAGTGCAAACGCGTCCCGAGCCACAAAATGGCCGGCGCTGTTGTAGACGTGAATCCCATCTTCGGCCGCCTCGATGCGGTAATTCTTGTCCTTCACTTGCGCCGCGGACTCCGCGATCTCCTGGCCGGAGTAAGGAAATGGCTTCTTGTCGTGCACTTGCAACAACGCCCGCCCATAGCCTCTCGGCAAGCTCACGTCCGCCGCCGCCGCGTACATGATGCGCCGGGCTGCGTCATGCTCTTGGATCGTGCGGCGCGTGTGTGGGCTGACATGGACGGTGAGCACGTTGGCGATGCTGAGTTCCGAGCAGATCCCAAGCAGCAAAGTCGTGACGCCGACGGAGTCGGCGTCGGTGAGTTCAGTCAGGTTGCCGGTGCCCATCAGCATTTCCGCGTCAGGAAGGCGTAGGCGCGCGTCGCGGTAGCGCGAGAGCGACTCGGCGAAGCCGAAGTGGATCGGATCGATGACGGGATCGAGGATGGCCTTGAGACCTCGTTTTTTGGCCTCCTCGGCGGCGCGATAAAGCGAGGCGAGATCGCCGTGCTGGGCCGGGATCAACACGGGACGCGTGCCGGTCTCCTCAGCGATGGCGAGATTGCGCTCGGTGAGGCTGAGGAGATAGTCCGCCCCGGCGTGGCCGCCCCGTCGCAGCTCGTCCGGATCGGCCGAATCGACGCTGACCGCCAATCCCCTCGCCTTCAATTCTCGCACCGTATCTTCGAGATGGGGGAAGGGCGTGTCCGGCAGGCACCCGAGATCGATGACGTCGGCGCCTTCGACGCGCAAGACTTCGGCGCGAGCGAGGATCGCCTCGAGGCTCATCTGCGAAGCGTCGACAATCTCGGCGAAGATGTTGAGCGCATGGCGGGATAAATCGAGGGCTGCTCCGGCCCTGCCAAGAAACGCCGGCAGGTCTTTCAATTCATCGGATCCCCGCTCAAACGGAACAGCAAATTCTTGCGCAAGATGCGCAAGGTCGGCGCGGCAGCGGCCAGGGACGACGACCCGATCGGCTTCAAGCGGGCGTGGCAGCCTGCGCATCAGGATGGCCTCGGTCATCAGCGCCGCAACCTTGACGCCCACGTTGAGGATCGACCAGTCGAACGCCGTTGGCTCCATACCCTGCAAGACCTTCTCGAGGCGCTTCTCAGCGAGGCGTCCGGTCAAAAACAGGATCCGTTCCTTCATGCCGCGACTTTTCTTCGTCGCTTCGCAATTGTCTCGTGAAGCTCGGCGATCGAGTCGACTGTCGTCACCCCGGCGAAACCTCCCAGGCGCTCACGGTTCTCCAGATCGATCGGCCGAGGATAGACCTTCACCATTCCCTTTGGCGCCTCCGTCTCGAGCTCGGGCGCCGTGTCGCAGGCGAAGACAATGGTCGGGACGCGGCATTTTCCCGCCTGGGCGAAGACGTTGGTGATGAAGTCGTCGGAAATCCCGTAGACGAATTTGGCGACCGCGTTCGAAGTCGCGGGAGCGACGATCAGCGTATGGTAGATCCCATAATAGAATTGTCCGACAGTCACCGAGCTCGCCGACGTGTCGCGATAAAGGCGCACGGAGCGCGGCAAGTCGAGCTCCTGCTTGTACATGCGCAGGACTTCGGCTCCCGCCTTGCTGAGAAAGAGGTCGACATGTTCGAGCTCATGGATCAGGGCCAGCGTTTCCTTGAGGAAATGGCCGGATCCCGTGAGCGCCCATCCCCAGCGCGGCGTTTGGCGTTTGATCATTTGACTGCCGGCGGTCGATTTTTAGGTCGCCGCTACGATTTCAGGAAACATTCTTCCCCGCAACCCGTCGGCGAGCCTTGCGCTGTCCGCTGGCCCGGCGAGCCAGGCGCGAGCGCCGCTCTCCTTCAGATAGCTCGGGAATAGCGGATCCACCACGCCGCGTGCGGCGAGGTCGTGAGCGTCGATGGCCACGCCTTCGAAGCGGCCATGCTTGACGAGCACGAGACGGCTTGCGCCGAGCGCGCCCGCCAGCCATGCGGCAAGGCTGTCGGAAGTGAGGTCCCAGGTTTCCGGCAGCGCCGCGGCGCGCGCCATCGGTTCGGGCGACCAGACGGGAACCTTGCCCTCTTTGAGCGCCCGCAAGATCGCCGAGCGCGACGCCGCCAGCCGACAGGCCGGATTGAGGCTCCCAAGCGCGCAGCCGAACTGCGCCATCGCCATCAGCGCCATGGCATGTGCGGCGCAATCGCCATAGCCCATCGAGGCCTGAGCTCTTCGCACTGCGTCCGCAAACGGGCCGCCGCCAGGCGTGATCACGATCGAGCCTGCCTCGGCCGCGATCGCCGTCAGCCAATCCTTGAGATGCGGCCCGGTCGCATGGCTGCCGCCCAGCTTCACGATGGCGAGGCGTGAGCGCGAGGAGCGGGCTCCGACCCGCTTTATGACCTTGACCAGAATCCCTCGCATCAATCACCGGGCGCGCGCCCGACGCTACTTTAGGAGTTCGAGCCGACATCCTGTCGAGGAGCGGCTTGCTTGCCTCGATATTTGGTAGGATTGAGCATCGCTTCGGAACATTTGGGAGGAACGGTGAGCATCGTCATCGGTTGGGACATCGGGGGCGCGCATCTGAAGGCGGCGCGTGTGAAGTCACGGGCACGTTGAAGCGGTCGTCCAGGCGGCGACGCCGCTCTGGCTGGGGCTCGACAGTTTGGACGCCGCGTTCGACGCGCTTCGCGCTGAGCTCGGCCGCGCCGATCGCCATGTGATCACCATGACCGGTGAACTCTGCGACGCCTTTCCGTCGCGCCGGGAGGGCGTGGCGGGTCTCGCTGCAATCGCGGCCAATCATCTCGCCCCCGCTGCCCTAAGCCTCTACGCCGGCCGGGCGGGGTTCGTCGACCTTGGCGAAGCCGCTTCCCATGCCGCCGACATCGCGTCGGCCAATTGGCGCGCGAGCGCCGAGGTGGTCGCGCTCAAGCTTCGAGACGCGCTGTTCATCGACATCGGCTCGACGACGACCGACATCATTCCAGTCATCGCGGGCGAGGTCGCCGCCGTCGGCTACAGCGACGCGGAAAGGCTCGCTTCGGGCGAACTCATCTATACAGGAGTGACGCGCAGTTTTGTCATGTCATTAGCCTCCCGAGCGCCGTTTCGCGGGGCCTGGACTTCGCTGATGAACGAGTATTTCGCCTCTAGCGCCGACGTTCATCGCATTCTGGGCGATTTGCCCGACGGCGCAGATAAAATGGCGACCGCCGACGGACGCGAGAAGACGGTCGAGGCTTCCCGGGCGCGCCTCGCGCGGATGATCGGGCGCGAGGCCGACGAAGGCGACGATTCGGAATGGACGGGACTCGCGGCCTGGTTCGCGGACGCGCAGATAAGTCAGGTTACCGACGCGGCGTTGCTCCGTCTGTCCCGCAACGATGTGGCGGCCTCGGCGCCGGTGGTTGCGGCGGGCGTCGGGGAAGGCCTTGCGGCGGAAGCAGCGCGGCGCCTACGCCGGCCTTGTCTAGGATTTTCGTCGCTCATCGCAGCCCCCGCAGAGGCCTCGCATTGCGCGCCTGCGGTCGCGGTCGCCTTGCTTGGCGCAAACAGGCAAGCGCTTCCGCTGAGGTCGAAGTCGTTGTAAATCTATAAAAGGGGCGCAGAGAGAGCCGATGATACGCTTTGCTAACGTAGCGTTATTGATGTTTGCCGGCGCTCATCTCGCGAGCGCTGCTGAAGTCGCCGGCGGGTCCGCCGCCGCCAATGACTATCCGACCTCTGCTCGCGCCGACTATGTTTTCGCCTGCATGAAAACCAACGGCGATACGCGCGAGGCGCTCGAGCAATGCTCCTGCTCGATCGATGTGATCGCCTCGCTGATTCCCTACGACGCGTATGTGGCCGCGGCTACTGTCGCGTCGATGAACCAGGAACCTGGGCAGATCGGCGGCATGTTCCGGGGCGTTGCGGTCGCGCGCGACGCCCTGGCCCAGTTGCGGCGCGCTCAGGCGGAGGGTGAGGTGCGTTGCTTCTGACGGGCCTGTGAAACCGAACGAAGACGTGAAGCCCAATCCGGCTGCATAGCACCCATGACCCTGCGATGACATTCGCCAAGTTTCCTACTTGCGCTTGAGATTTGAACGGCATATCGTGCCGGCGGTTTCGGTTGCACGAGTGTTGGGGAACGGGAGCCCTGGCGCGCTTAATCGGAGGCAAGGCGAATGCCCGCGAGCGTCGGCTCGTTTCGCTTTGTTGTGACACGCTGCCGAAGCCGTCCCAAAATGAGACTGCCGCTGTAAAGCCGCTGTGACCCTTGTCGGGTTTGCGGTGCGCTTCGTGAGATGTCCAACCGGGAGGAAACAAATGCGCAAACTGTTGCTTGCAAGCTGCTTTGGCGTCGCGGCGCTATTCACGGCCGGATATGCCGTCGCCAACGACGATCTGATGAAGTTGTCTGCGGACCCCAACCAGTGGGTGATGCCTGCCGGCAACTTCGCCAACACACGCTTTTCTGAACTCAAGCAGATCAACACCGAGAACGTCCACAAGCTCGCTCCGGCTTGGACCTTCTCGACCGGCGTTTTGCGCGGACATGAAGGCGCGCCGCTCGTCGTTGGCGACGTGATGTATCGTCCACGCGCCGTTCCCGAACACCGTCTTTGCGCTCGACCTCAACAACGAGGGAAAGATCCTCTGGAAATATGAGCCGAAGCAGGATCCCAACGTTATCCCGGTCATGTGCTGCGACACGGTCAACCGCGGCTTGTCCTACGCCGACGGCAAGATCTTCCTGCATCAGGCGGACACGACGCTTGTCGCGCTCGACGCGAAGACCGGCGCGGTCGTCTGGTCGGTGAAGGACGGCGATCCTTCGAAGGGCGAGACCGGCACCGACGCTCCGCACGTGTTCAAGGACAAGGTCTATATCGGCGTGTCCGGCGGCGAGTTCGGCGTTCGCGGCTGGCTCAGCGCCTATAACATCAAGGACGGCAAGCTCGCTTGGCGCGCCTATTCGGAAGGACCGGATTCGGACCTCCTCGTCGACCCCGAGAAGACGACGGCGCTCGGCAAGCCGATCGGCAAGGATTCTTCCCTCAAGACCTGGGAAGGCGATCAATGGAAGATCGGCGGCGGCGATACGTGGGGCTGGTACTCCTACGACCCCGATCTCAACCTGATCTACTACGGTTCCGGCAATCCCTCGACCTGGAATCCGAAGCAGCGGCCCGGCGACAACAAGTGGTCGATGACGATCTGGGCTCGCGACGCCGACACCGGCGAGGCCAAGTGGGTCTATCAGATGACGCCCCACGACGAGTGGGACTACGACGGCGTCAACGAAATGATCCTCACCGACCAGAAGATCGACGGCAAGGATCGCAAGCTCTTGACGCATTTCGACCGCAACGGCTTCGGCTACACGCTCGATCGCGCTACCGGCGAGTTGCTGGTCGCCAACAAATTCGATCCGAAGGTCAACTGGGCGACCGGCATCAATATGGACAAGTCTTCGCCTGACTATGGCAAGCCGATCCGCGTCAAGGCGATGTCGACTGAGGCCAATGGCGAGGATGTCAACTCCAAGGGCATCTGCCCGGCGGCGTTGGGCTCCAAGGACGAGCAGCCGGCGGCCTATTCGCCCCAGACCGAGCTCTTCTACGTGCCGACCAATCACGTCTGCATGGACTACGAGCCGTTCAAGGTGAGCTACACCGCGGGTCAGCCCTATGTCGGCGCGACGTTGTCGATGTATCCGCCCCCGGGCGACAGCAACATGGGCAACTTCATCGCGTGGGACGGCAAGACCGGCAAGATCGTCTGGTCGGATCCCGAGCAGTTCTCCGTCTGGTCGGGCGCTCTGGCGACTGCGGGCGGCGTCGTCTTCTACGGCACGCTGGAAGGCTATCTGAAGGCGGTCGACGCCAAGACCGGCAAGGAGCTTTACAAGTTCAAGACCCCGTCGGGCATCATCGGCAACGTCATGACCTACGAGCACGGCGGTCGCCAGTATGTGGCGATCCTGTCGGGTGTCGGCGGTTGGGCGGGCATCGGCCTCGCGGCCGGCTTGACCAAGCCGACCGATGGTCTGGGCGCGGTCGGCGGTTATGCGGCGCTGTCGAACTACACGGCGCTCGGCGGCACGCTCACCGTGTTTGCTCTCCCGAGCGATTGAGGACGGACCGACTCCACGGGGATAAACCGGGGCTCGGCGCGTGGAACAAAACGCGCGCCGGGCCTTTTCTTTGATCCAGATCGCTTGAGAAACCAACGTGACGATTTCCAAAGTTCTACTCGGCCTCGGGTTCGCGCTCGCCTTGGTTCTGCCGCTCGCCGCCCGCGCCGATCCGCCGGGAGATCCAACCGCGGTTACTCAGGACGATCAAGGTTTGTGGCACGATAAGGACGGCGATCCGACCTTCAAGATCGGGCCGGACGGAACCGTCGACTGGAACACCTTTTCAGGCTTCCGTCGTTACAATGCCGCATGTATCGTCTGCCATGGCCCCGATGGCGCGGGATCGAGCTATGCGCCGGCGCTTGCAAACTCACTCAAGACAATGAACTACGCCGAGTTTTTCGGGACCGTCGTCGGCGGGCGAAAGGACCTTGCCAACGGCAACGACCTCGTGATGCCGGCTTTCGGCGACAACAAGAATGTGATGTGTTACTTGAATGACATCTACGTCTATCTGCGCGCGCGCTCGACGGGAGCCGTCGGGCGCGGACGGCCCGACAAACATGCTCCCAAGCCCGCGGCCTTCACTGCTGCGGAAGACAAATGCATGGGGCCCGGTTGATGACTAGCGACTCAATGCTGTCCAGTCGATCGACGTCTGTCAAAGGGTGGTCTTTTCGCGCTTCGACTCGCATGCCTCGCGCTCGTTGGCATGGCCACCCCAGGCGGCGCCGGCGCGCAGGACGCGCAGGGCTCGATCGAGCTGGTCGACCCGCATGTCTTCCGGGCGTGCGCCGACCCGCGCAATCTTCCATTCTCCAACGAGGCTGGCGAAGGCTTCGAAAACAAGATCGCCGAATTGTTGGCTCACAAGCTCGGCAAGTCGGTCGCCTACACGTTCTATCCCGATGCGACTGGCTTCATCCGCAACACGCTGAACGCCCATCGTTGCGACGTCGTTTTGGGAATTGCTCAAGGCGACGACATGGTTCAGCCCACCAGCCCCTATTATCGGACGAGCTACGCCGCCGCATATCAAAAGGATGGTCCCCTGAAGGGCCTGGATTCCCTGAGCGATCCGCGCCTCAAAAATGCGAAGATCGGGATCGTCGCGGGCACCCCGCCGGCGACCGTGCTGGCCGAGAATGGGCTGCTTGGCCACATCAAGTCTTACGCCCTCGTCGTCGATACGCGCTACGATTCGCCGACCCACGAAATGATGGACGACCTGGAGCGTGGCGAGATCGACGTTGCGTTGCTCTGGGGTCCGATCGCCGGCTATTACGCGATGAAGGCGAAGACGCCGACTGCAGTGGTCCCGCTTGTGAAGGACCAGGGCGACACCCGCATGGTCTATCGGATCGTCATGGGGGTGCGCCACTCCGATCAAAATTGGAAGCGTGGCCTCAACAAGCTGATCTCCGAGAACCAAGACGAAATTCAAGCGATCTTGCGCTCTTATGGAGTCCCGTTGCTTGATGAGAACGATAAACCGATCTCGCCCTAACCGCGCGCCACCTCGGCCTCGTCTTGATGGCCGCGCGGAGCGCGGCGACTCGAAGGACGGTCCAGCGCGCGGCGCCGGCAGCGCCAATTGGAGCATTCTTCGAGGCCCCGCTGTCGCGTGACGCCTGAGAATGAGGCGAGCGCATCCAAAAGCCCGGTCTACGGAGATACGGCCTTTTGCACCGCGCGAGCGATCTCTCCGATGCGCTGCTCAATCAGCGTCGGCGCCTCGCAGACATAAGTGACGGTCTGACGCCGGTCGTTGAAAATGCGAAGATCCCACAGCAGCCGCTCTTGGCCGCCCGCGCCGGGCGGCGCGTGGGCGTCACGGTTCTGGTCCGAAGCGTTTTCCACGGCCTCGTTCTCCGCCCGGATGCGATCGGCCAAAGCCTTCTGTCTGCGGCCAATCCGATCGAGACCCTCGATGATTTGGGAGCGTTGCTGCGACAAATCCGAGAACGCTGCGGCGAAGGCGCGCAGAAGCTTGGCGTTCGCATCGGGCCCCGCCTTCGCTTTGAACGTCGGCGATCGCGGCCTCCACGTCGGCGATTGCGACGCGGCGCCGCGCCATTTGTGCCATCAAGTCCGCGACGTCGCTCTCGTTGCGCCAGTCCTGCGAGTTGAGATCGAGCTGAGGCCCGGCCCAGACGGAGGCGAGCGAAAGGGTTGGGGTCTTGATCTGCTGGCAGGGCCAGTCCGGATCGGTCTTTCCTTTGAATTGAGCGAGCGCCTGCGGCGTGAGTAAGGCCACAATCGCAATCGCGAGAACGGCGCGAGCCGCAGGAAGATGCATTTGCGTTTCCTCTCAAGCGCAATGATAAGATTGGGCCTGCGGCCAATCAAGCCGCCGAGGTTCACGATTGCGTCGCCCGCGGCGCCGCTCAGCGTCGGCAAGTGCGCGTCCTGACTGGATCTTCGTCGGCTCCAGAGAAAAGGACGCGACGTTATGACGCGCATGCTCGCCAGTGTCGCCGACGCCGCCGAGGCTAGTGTTGGCGTGCAATTTGGCGCCGACGTGATTGATCTGAAGGACGCCCGGCGCGGCGCGCTCGGAGCTGTCTCGCTCGACATTGCGCGCCAGGCGATCGCCGCTGTCGCGGGACGATGCGAAACGAGCGCGGCGCTCGGCGATCCGCCCTACGATGAGGACCCATTGCTGGTGGCCGCGCGCGCGTTGGCCGCCATCGGCGTCGACTACCTCAAGCTCGCCGTGGACGCGCCGACTCTCGACCGGATTGGCGATTCCTTGATGAGGCTCGCGCGCGACGTCGCCCTCGTCGGCATGATGTTCGCCGACGAACAGCCTGATTTTGCTCTTCTCGCTAAACTCAAGGAGCTGGGCTTCAAGGGCGCAATGCTCGACACGCGCGACAAGACTCGCGGCCGTCTTCTCGCGCATCTCGAAGTCGTTCAGCTCAACCAATTCTGCTCGCAGTGCCGCGCGCTCAAGCTCATGAGCGGCTTGGCGGGATCGCTCGAGGCGCCCGACGTTCCGCGACTGTTGCTTGTACGCCCCGATGTCCTTGGATTTAGAGGCGCCCTTTGTCATGCCCACGACCGGCGAGGCGCGATCGACCCGGCCGCGGTCGTTCTCATCCGCGATCTGATCCCGCGCGAGAGAACGGACCCAGACGCTTCGCCGAAAATCGATTGGCGGCTGCTGGCGCGCGGCCTCATTGGCGGACGAGACCAAGAAGGGGAACTCGACCGCGTGTTCGTGCATGACTTTGTCGTTTCCGCTGCGATCGGCGCCTATGATTTCGAGCGTTCCATCCGTCAGCGCGTCGTCTTCGATGTCGAGGCTCTGGTGCGGCGCGCCGGTGCTCACTCGGACGACATGCGTTCGATTTTCTCCTACGACGTCATTCTCGACGCCATCCGTCTCGTGGTCGGACGCGGTCATGTCGATTTCGTCGAGACACTCGCCGAAGAGGTCGCTGCGGCCCTGCTGCAGCATGCGCGGGTGCGCAGCGTTCGCGTCAATATTCGCAAGCTCGACGTGATCGATGGCGCAGTCGGGGTCGAAATCCGCCGCGAGCGCGCCTCAGGCTCGGCTGACGTGCGTCCCATCGGCGCCGTCGATCGAGGCGCTTGAGCCGCGGCCGGCTCGACGCCCCTCAGGCGAGCGTGCGCGCCAGATCGAACGCCTGACGGAAATCAAGACGCAGGGGCGCCTTGCTCTCCGTCATCTGCTTGAACAGCCCCGATTCGGTTCGGTACTTGACGTTGCCGATCGCAAGGGCGCCGATCCCCAGCGCTCCGCGCTCGCCGAGCGGTGCGCCATTGGCCTGCGCGTCCACCCCCTCGATGCCGGACGGCGGCACCGCGTTGACGTCAGCCGCGATCAGCAGTTTCTGAGCGCTTGCGATCTCCGTGGCGTCGATCACGCGCACGCCAGCTTTGGCCGCGCACAGCACCACTTCCGTGGCGGCGAGAATCGCGGCCTTCGCCTCACTCGATGAGCCGTCAGCGACGGCGAGATTGACGCCGAACCTGCGATTAACGTCGCCCGCGTGGCGAGCCGTGCGGTCGGTTCCCTCGCGGCCGACCAAAGTGACGGACGCGCCCTCAAGCGCGGCGATCACGGCCGACGCAGTTCCCACCACGCCGGTCGCGCCGAAGACCGAGACGGCTGCGCCGCGAAGCGCGCGATCCTTCTTCTCCTTAAGCGCCTTTTCGACGACGGCGATCATCGCGGCTGCGGTGGTGAACGAGCCGGCAGGATCAGCGAACAGCGAAATCTCGAACGGCTTGAACAGCGCCTTGCCGGCGGCGTCGAGCATGTCGAGGGCGACAAGCGCGTCCTTGCCGCCAATGAACACGCCGGTCCGCGTCGCGTCGCGCGGCGAGCGCGAGAACATGGCGTCCTGAACGAGACCCGTGACCTCGTCGAGCGAGACGTTGGTGTAGGACGCCGTCGCGTCGTAGCCGGCGTCGAGCGCCATATTGACGTCGAAGGGGCTCATGTGCGCGAGCGGCGTGATCATGTGCAGGATGTTCTTGGCCATTGTTCCTCCCGAAGCGGTCATCGGACTGATACGTCTTCTTCCTCGCAGATCTCGGCCCCGTGATCCCGCGCGCCGCAGATTCTGATCTGCACCCTGAGTTCGCCCTCGGCGCAAGCGCGCCGAGCGAGGAATTGCGCATGGTCGGGGTCGGATGCAAAGGCGAAACCGGTCGGCCCCCAGGAACTCTGGCCAATCCCATGCGCCCCGAGGGCGTTCAATCTCGCGGCGACTCGGCTCACGTGCATGCTGATGAACCGGCCGCCGCCCTGAACCGGCCGGAAATGGTCGCCGAGAATTTCCTGAACCCTGGAGACGCCACCGCCGAAAGCCTCGAGGTCCGCTTCGGCCGCGCCGGGCAGAATCTGCATGAGCGTGCGGCGGCAGATCTCGCTCGCCGCGTCGGCAGGGAAACGCGGCAATCCCGCAAATGCCCGCCTCTCGGCCTCGCCATGGGCGCCCTCAATGCGCGGGTCCAACAGTAGGAGAACGCGCCAGTCCTTGGGAAAGCTCACCCACGCAACCACCGGCGGGATCCCGGTTTCCGGTCCTCTGCCTGCGTCGACGGCCAAGCCGCCGCGCTCGAACAAGGCGACGCCAACGCCCGAACGCGCGCCGCGATCGAGCAGGCGAGCGTCCGCTCGCGCGTCGGCCGGCAGTCGCCCAAGCTTGCGAAACGCCGCCGCGATCGCCAGCGCCAACTGAGTGCCGGAACCGAGCCCTGCGTGTGCGGGAATGGCGTTCGAGATCGTGAGCTTCTTGTCGGTATCGAGGCCAAGGCCCTCGGCGATGCGGCGCGCAATACGCACACCCCGCTCGCGCTCTTCGCCGGAAACTTCAAAGCTCGGCGCTTCGCGAAGCGCAACGCGGGTCTCGAACGCGTCGATGGCGAGGCCAATCGATCCAAACCGGCGGCCAAGATCGCCCGCGAGATCAAGAAAACCCAGATGCAGTCGCGCCGTTGTCGTGACCTGAACGCGTTTCAACGCGCGCCTCTTTTCCTCGATTCATTCGCCGTTTGCGAGCTCGCCATTCGTTGGGACATTGCGAAACTTCCGCCGTTTTGCCAAGCGCCGAACACGACAAATTGCATATGGCGCGCTCGGCGATGCGACCCGCCCGCCGCGTCCGTCCCGCGAAGCGCGTCCCATCGCAATCTTGCTGCGGCCCGTTCAAAATGCCACACTCGCCTGATAGGGGGGATGGCGCGGCTCCGCTTGAAGACAGGTGGGCGATGATCGAGCTGATTCTGACGGTGTGCGCGCTCAACGCGCCGAACCAGTGTGACGAACAGCGGCTGCAGTTCGCTTCGCAAGAGTCGCTGATGCAGTGCATGATGCAGGCGCCGCCTTATATCGCCGAGTGGTCGGGTGAGCATCCGGCGACGCGCGTCGTCAAGTGGCGATGCGCTTACCTCGGGCAAGCCGACGAGAAGATCTGATCGAGGTTTGCTCCTCGGCGCATTCGTTATCTTGAGGTGGGGCGCCCCGGGCGAAGGGCTGCCTATTGGCTGCCCTTCGGAGGCATACGTGGCGGGGCGAGCGGCGCAAAACTGATGGCCTGGTCCTGTTGTTGATCCATCTGCGGGTCGATCGGACCGCCGGACGATGGATCTCCGCCGCCTGTCGTGATGATCGTCGACGGCGTGGCTTCGCGCGCAGTCGCTTGCGCGTTCGCGCCCTGGCCGTTGCCGAAGTCCGCCGTGCGACCGCCCTGAGGCACGCCGTTGGCGCTCGCCCGGACCGCCGCTTCTGTCCTCTCGGCCAGATGGGCGTCATACGGCAGACGATAGGCGCGAGGCACGTCGCTCGGGAAATTGTCGTCATCGAGCGCCTCGACCCACAGATGGATGGCGCCTGGATCGCCCTCGAGCGAATGCGGTTCCACGATGCGGGCGCCCAAAAGCCTGAATTTGGGCGGCAGAGGATCGGTCGATGACCATCCGAGCAGACCGCGCGTGGCAAAGAAGCTGACCACGTAAAAAGCGCTCGTGAGCACGATGGCGGCCGCCTTCACCGGCCAGGGGATCCTGGCGAACACGCAGATGACGAGCAAAAGAACGCCCAGCAAAGCATAAGCGATCGACAGCCAGATGATGACGTCGGCAAGGGTGCTCACAGCTGCTTCACATAGCCGGTTTTCGGGTCATTATCAGCGCCGTTGCGGCGCACGTTGCGGAAGGTTTCCATCAGCGATTTCGGCCGCCTGTTGACGTCGATGACCTTGCCGTCGGCGTCGAGCGTGAAGCGCACGGCGGTCTTCTCGTCGCCGGTGTGATCGACGAACACAGTATCCTCAAAAATCACCTGCGCAGTCGGATTGAGCTTTTGCACTTTCACTTTCGCGGGCACCGGCGCATTGGTCGTGGCCACGAAATGGCTGACGTTGACGGTGTATTCGCCGGCGACTACGCCGCGGATCGTCACGATCTCCTCGCGAATGGGCGACGAGATCTTCTTGCCGTTGACCACGATGAAGTCGTTGGCCCCACCGCGGTCGTCGCGGTCGAGCACCATGAAGCCCGCCTCGCGATGACGATACCATGCGATGTTGCCCGCCGGATCCTGGACGAACAGATCAAGATCGTCAGGATGATTGTCTGGCCAATCCATGGTGACAATGAATTCGGCCTTCGTGTCGATCTTGCCGTCCTTGGCCTCGGGCGAGATCGCCAAGAGCGCGAGGAAAAAGAGAAACGCGACCACCTGCAGCGCCTTGAACAACATCACGCTGAAGGGATCGAACGGCTCTTCGCGCGGGTAAAGGCCGAACTCGTCAATCATGCGCGCTCGGCCAGATCGTGGGCGCGCTCCAAGGCGGGGACGACCCGCGTCTCGGTGAGCGTGACCGCGCGCGAGAACACCTTCGCGGTCGCGCTGTCCAGCATATAATACTGGATCTTCAACAGGATCGAGCCAACGAGTTCGGCGAGCGTGGTGTACATCGCCACCGCCATTCCATCGCTCATCAGCCCCATCGAGGATTTCATCATCGATTTGTCGCTCGCGTCGAGCCCGGCGATGGGCGCGAGCATGATGATGAAGCCGATGATCGTCCCAAGAAGGCCAAGCTTTATGACCGTGTCGCTGGCGAACGAGCCGAAGCCGTTGGAGCCGCGCAGGCGATCAGCGAGCGAGCGGAGCAGCAGCGTCTGATCGAGCCGCCCGCTCCCTTGCGTGCGCGCCTTCAGGGCAAGATCGCGGATGTGGTCGGCGATGAGGCCAGCAGGGAGAGCGGCCGAAGGGTCGAGCCCGGCGACGTCAGCGCCTCCGCTTTCGATGCGGGCCGCTGCCTCACGTCCAGCATCGCCTTCGCGCGAAATGACGATCGTTCGCCAGAGGCAATGGAGCGATGCTCCAACATAGATCAGGGCGATCACCGATGAGAGATACGTGCGGTCCGAGGCGACCATCAAGCGAAGGAGGCCATAGCGCCAAAGCAGGATCGCAGCGAAGATGGTCGCGCCGGTAAAGATGAGCCAGCGCAAGAGAGGCGCGCGATCCGCGGGGGACCACGTGCGCCCCGGTTCCGGCGATAGGACCACCGCGGTCATGCCAATTTCCTTCCAAGGTCGTCCCCCGGTCAGCCAAGGATAGCGCTCGCGCTGGCAAGCGCAAGCCGACGTACTGCGCTCTTTTAAGCGCGCGGGAGCAAAATCTCGCCTTTGCCGAGCGCGGCGAGGTCGCCTGCGAGGCGGCGCAGCGGCCGACGGAGCAGGTCCCCCAGCTTGGCGCTGGTTTGAGCGATGTAGTCGGCCAGAAGCCGCGCTGCCACCAGGTCATGTTCGCCGCAATCGCCGAAGGTCGGCGAGAAAAGCGCCGCGCCTCGACCTAGCAGGATCGTGCCCCGGCCCATTAGATAGCCGGGCAGATGACCCGCTTCGTCGCCGATCGCCAAGGTGCCCGCGATCATCCGGCTGCCGGCGTAGGCGCCTGCGCTGCCCTCGATCAGAATGAATCCGCGCCTCAGCCGGTCGCCCGCGCGTTCCCCCGCGTCGCCGCGCACATGCAAGACGCCGCCGCTCATGCCGACCGTCTCGCCACTCAACGGGCCTCCTAGTCGTTCGCCCGCGTCACCCTCGATTGTGAGCGTCCCGCCCTTCATGCCGGAACCTGCGAACGGGCCGGCGGCGCCCTGCACCGTCAATTGTCCGCCTGACATTAGGCGGCCGGCTTCCACGCCGACATCCCCTTCGACGCGGATTGAGCCCGCTGATAACCCCATACCGACGCGATCAAAACGGGTGCTGCCGCCTTCGATGACAATGGTGGCGGGATCGCCCTCGCGAACGCGGAAGACGTCTCCTGTCGTGATGCGCACGCGGGTGGTTTGCAGTTCGATGGTCGCGACCTCGGCGGCCGATTTGCCGGCAAGGTTCTGCGGGGTCAACGGCGACAGATCGAGGCGCTGCGCCGGGGGCGCACGCAACGACAAGGTGAGCGAGCTCAACGCAGCAGATCCTTGAGATGGTAGTGGCGCCCGCCGAGCCTGCCGCGATGAGTGTCGGTGTCGCCGCTGGATGGAAACCTCGACGAACTCACGGGACGAGATCCTTGAGATAATAGTGATGCCGGCCGAGCTTGCCGCCGTAATTGCCGGCGCCGACGCGCAATGCGCCGCGGTCGGCGCCCATTTCGACGATCGCGGCCAGTCCCGCCCGCATCGCATTGGCCACAGCCTCGCTGGTGAGCCCGTCGATGACGATTTCAAGCACCGACCCAATCTCAGGAGAAAGAGCGCTGTCGACCGCGCCTTTCAAGGTTGGGCAGTAGCTGTCATTGGTCGATGCGCTCGCGCCCTTGTATTTCGAGCCCACCTTCGACCCGGAACGCGCTATGCCGCCGGGAAAGGGCATGATGACGTCGGCGACCTTGCGCATCGCCTCCACCGCGGCCTCGGTCGCGTGAAGCGTCTTCGCCGGGCTCTCCCCCATGACGATGAGATTGCCGCCGCCGACCGCTTTCTTGGTGAGATAGGTGGTCAACTCGCAGACGAATTCGCCGTCCATCACCGGCACGCGCCAATACCGCCGGGCGCCGAGCCGCTTGGCGATCTGCCAGCCGTCGCCGAAGAAACGAATCGCGTCGCCGAGCTTGAGCTTGTCATCCCCCGCGTCGATCCCGGCGTAACAGGCCGAACCGGGGCTCGTCAGCACGCATTGCCCGACGCGGTTTTGCAGTTGCTTCTGCAGTTCAGCGGTCGAAACGGCAAACAGGAGCACGCGGACGCCGGGCCGGCCATCCGGCGTTTGTTCCGGCGACCGAACGCTGTCGACGCCCGCTTCGCAGCCGCAGCCGATAACCGAAGTGGCGAAACCCGTCATCGTCTCGGCCGCCTGGGCGGCCCAGCGCTCGCTCGGCGCCGTGATGAGGATCGCGGTCGCCCGCATGTCGAACGCTTCCGCGAATGTGTCGTCGATGGCGACCCCGTTGGCTGTCAGCTCCGGCATGCGACCGCCTCGAACGGTTGCGGCCGCCCAATCGCGCCTTCGGGCACGCGCATGAAATCGGACGGCAGACCGTAAAGCTCGTCGTAATATTCTGTCATGCGGCGTCGCATCGAGGCCTCGATGGCCGGCGTGACATGCAGCGCTCGGCCATAGCGGATCTGCGTCACCTCGCCGTCCCGCACAACGAGTTCGCCATCCTTATAGACGCGCGCCGCGGCGCGAAACATTTGCGCAATGTCCTTGCCAGGGCGATAGAGCGCGATGTCGGCGCGCGCCCCTGCGCCAAGATGGCCGCGATCTGGCAGGCCGAGCAGTTTGGCTGGCGCCGCGCGCGTCATCGTCGCGATTTCGCTCAAGGCATATTCGCGCGTCAGCGAAGGCAGCGTCGTCACCGCGAGCGCATCCTTCGGAAGGCGGGCCGCCCACTCCGCTCGCACGTCCTTGTCCATTAGCAGCGCGAAGATCTCGGGGTAGGTGGTGAACGGCGCGCCGTTCGGGTGATCGGTGGTGAAGAACACGCGCCAGGGGTCATTGATAAGCAGGAACAGCTCCAATCCGACCGCAAATTGCAGAGCGTTGTGAAAACTGCCCGCGCGATATTCGTAAGGCACGACGCCAAAGCCGTTGGAGTCCCCGTCGGCGATCGCGTATTTCTTCGGCCGCGCCTGACCGCGAGCGGAGAACTGCCGCAGGACGTCGGACGAGATCGTTACCGTTTGTCCAAACATCACCTGACCGACGTCGATGGTGACCGTCTTGGCGGCGTTGACCGCTTCGGCGAGTTGCGGCGCGGCGGAGGAAAAGCCCTGCGGGCCTTCTTTGCCGTAGCCGTAGAACTGAAGATGCGCCAAATGCAGCGGCAAATCCTCAGCCGCGGCGATCGTCGCGAGCGCCGTTTCGAAGTTCCCGGGCAGGCCGAGATTGTTGCAGTGAACATGCAGCGGATGCGGCACGCCGGCCTCGTGGACCGCCTTCTGCAGCGCCTTGACGATCGCACAACTCGTCACGCCGTAATAGGGAACGACGTCGTCAAACGAAAAGTTGCGAATATTATCCTTGAACGCCGCCACGCCGCCAGCGTTGACGACCTTGATCCCGAGCGCGCGCGTCGTTTGCAATGTCCAGGCGACGTGATCGCGGATCGCGCTTGGCCCTTCTCCTGACCGCATGAGGCCGAGCACAAAATCGTCATTGCCGAGGATCGTCAGAATCGCCTTGTCGATGATCGGCGTGTCGGCCAGCTCGAGATGCGCGTGCAGCGCGTTGTGCGGCGCGACTGCCGGTTCGACGACGGTCGTGAAGCCCATTTGAGCATAGAGTCGGCCCGTCTCGAACGTCGTCCATCCGACTTGGGAGAGCGGCGTCACGGCGGGGCGGCGCGCGTGCGCCCGATGCTGTTCGGGCAGCATCAGGCGGGCGGTATTCACGTTCGCGCCGGCGATATGCGAATGGATGTCGATGCCGCCGGCCATCGCGATAAGGCCATTCGCGTCGACCGTTTCGTCTGCTCGAGCGCTTTGAGGCGGCGCGACGATTGTATCGTCGCGGATCCAGAGATCCCCGATTTCGTCATGGCCGTTGGCGGGATCGACGATATGCGCGCCTTTGATACGGATCAGCATGAAGCAGCTTGCGCTTGTGCGAGGCCGGCGGCGATGCGCTCGAGGGCCTCAGCGACGCTCGGCGCGGCGGTGCGTGCTGAGGCGACCAAGGCGATCAGGGTCCCGGCGTTGGACGAATGCATCACCGCATCATGATCGACGCCGGGGCGCCCGATTGCGATGCGCACGTTTGGCTCTTCGGCAAATTCGGCTGTCGGCTCGCACAAAGCGATGACGTTCGCAGCGCTCAGCCAAGCAGGCGGGGCCGCTCCAAAAGCGGAGATCCACAACACACAATCGGTCTCCGCCGACGCGACAAGTCGCTCGGCGTCGAACCGCCATGGATCATGGACCGGGACGCCCGCCCCAAATCCGGTTCGCATCGGGAAGCCGGTCGTCCACCCACAAGCGGCAAGCACGCCCACGCCATTGTCCGGCGCCGCGAGCGGCAATGTCGAGAATCGCGTGGTTTCGTTCAAGTCGCGCACAAGCCCGTTGAGCATCTCGATTTCGAGCGCGCCGAGGCTCCCCGCCGTCCAAACCGCGACGCCGAACCGCGCGCCTTTCAGGGCGGCGGTGAGCGAATCGAGCGCGGTCAAAGGAATTTGCGCCTGTGCGACTGGCCGCCCCTTGGCCCGCGCGCGCAACGCAGCCAGGTTGCCGGCGAGCGCTGCCCCGGCGCCGGCGGCTAAAACCTCGATGTCGCCGTCGAAGCCCGCAATTCTCACGTCAGCATTCGGCGCCAGCCACACAATGCGCCGCTCGACGTCCACGCCTTCCGGCCTGGCCGGCGGACGCAGCAGCCGCTCGTTCAGGGCGGCCCAGGTTTCCGTCAAGCCGTCGCCCACAAGCAGCACGACGTCGGCGCGCATCCGCGCTTCGCCCGGCGTGGTCAGCATGACGCCAGTCTCGCGCATCGAATCGAGATCGCGCAACAAGGCCGCAGAATGCGTATGCTCGATGACGCCGCCGACCCGTTCGGCGAGCGCGATCGCTGCTCTCGTCCCTTCGATATCCGCGCCCAATCCCGCGATGAGCGGTTGATTGCTTCGCGCCAACAGGCGAGCGGCGGTCGCGCCCGCGTCGTCGAGCGACGCAGGCGCGCCATCGATCGATGCTACCGCTTCGGCGCCGATTAAATCTTTCAGTGACATACGCTCCGCTCGTTTCGCTCCCGTCAGCCGATGGCGGCAATTGCAAGCGCTGTCGGGGATTTGCGACCCGACTGGACAAATCCCAAACGAGCGGGTTCAATCGCATCGCGATCTTTTCGCAGCTCAGCGACAAACAATAGCGCAGCCCGAGGAAATGCCTAGCCCTTGTCGCCAAGTTCTCGAACAGATGAAGCGCGCGTTTGATGACTGACCATCCGGCGATCATCGTCGTGGCCTATTCAGCGCGCGCGCTTTCGTCCTGCGCCAGCCATGCCGGGTTTGATCCGCTCTCGATTGATGTCTTTGGCGATGATGACATGAGGGCGATGAGCTTGGCTTCGGTGAAGCTAGAAGGCGGATTAGCGGATGGGTTGACGCTCGACAAGGTCATGAGCGTCGTAGAAAGGCTCATGGGCGCCCATGATCCGATTGGGCTGGTCTACGGCGCGGGTTTCGAGCATCAGCCGGAAACGATTGCCGCGATCGCCCGTAAGGTCAGTGTATTTGGCAACGAGGCCGAGATCCTGCGGCGCGCCAAGGATCCATTTGTGCTGGCGCGGGTTTGCGCGGCGCATGGCGTTCGTCATCCGCAGGTTCAGTTTTCGGCGCCGGACGAACCCGAATTCTGGTTTAGAAAAAAGCGCGGTGGCGCGGGAGGCGCTCATATCGCTGCCGTGGAAACCCCGAGCCGCCCTCGCCCCGATTCTTATTTTCAACGGCGCGTCGCCGGAAGGAGCATCTCGGCTTTGTTCCTCGCGAGTGAGAAACAAGCGGAAATCATCGGTCTCAGCATGCAATGGACTGCGCCAACGCGGGCCTCGCCGTTTCGATATGGCGGCGCAGCCGGACCCATCGACATTGAGCCATCCCATGCGCGAGAAATCGCGCGCTCCGTCGCCCTGATCGCTTCCGAATTCGACCTCGTTGGCCTTAACAGTGCCGATTTCCTGGTCTCGGATGATGCGGTCTGGCTCCTGGAGATCAACCCCCGGCCCGGGGCGACGCTGGACGTGTTCGAATCGACCGAGGCTCCGTTGTTTGCGCGTCACATCGCCGCATGCGAAGGATGCCTCACGCCGGCTTCTCGCAGCATGACGTTCAAAGCGGCCGAAATTGTTTACGCCCCTCACGACATTGTCGTGCGCGGCCAAGGGAATTGGCCGGATTGGGCGGTCGATCGATCGGCGCCCGGAACGCTCATCGCCGCCGGCGATCCCTTGTGCACAACGCTTGGCGTTGGCGCGACCGTCGATTTGGCGCGCGCCTGCGCCAGCGAGCGGGGGCGAAAAATCGTCGCTCTCGTTCAGGAGGAGGGGCATTGAGCGCCGCCGAGACTATAAGCGTTAATCGACGCGCCGCCGCGCTGACGACTGCGCTGCGAGGCGACGCGATGATATTGAACCTCGGCGTTGCGCGCGGGCCGCTCGGCGAAACATTGATTGACGCGGGCGCAAAGCAGCGCGGCGGCGTTGAAGCCGGACTGCGCATCGCGGAGATCTGCATGGGCGGACTCGGGGCTGTGCGGCTCACAACCGACAACGCAACGCCGCGCTGGCCGTGGACAATTGCCGTCAGTTCCTCGCAGCCGGTGATTGCGTGCCTCGCGAGTCAATACGCGGGTTGGAGCCTGGCGCACGGGACCGGCAAAGACGCATTCTTCGCTCTCGGCTCTGGCCCGGCTCGCGCGCTGGCGCAAAAAGAGGCTTTGTTCAAAGACATCGGCTATCGGGACCAAGCCGATGTCGCGACTCTAGTCATCGAGAGCGGCCGCTCTCCGCCGCCGGAAATTTTGGACAAGGTGACGAGCGATTGCGGAGTCGCGCCTTCGGCGTTGACAGTAATTTATGCGCCGACTCAAAGCTTGACTGGGGGCGCTCAGGTGGTCGCGCGGGTGCTGGAAGTGGCGTTGCACAAGGCGCACGAGCTGAAGTTTCCGCTCGAGCGCATCATCGATGGCATGGGCGCCGCGCCCTTGAGCCCCCCGCATCCCGACTTTGTCACTGCGATGGGCCGCACCAACGATGCAATCATCTACGGCGGACGCGCGCAGCTTTACGTCTCCGGGCCGGCCGAGGATGCGAAAGGTCTCGCGGAGGCGCTTCCTTCTCGCGCCTCGCGCGATTTCGGCGCTCCGTTCGCCGAGATTTTCAGGCGCTTCAACGGCGATTTCTACGCCATCGATCCCATGCTTTTCAGCCCGGCTGAGGTCATCGTCACGGCGGTCGAAAGCGGCGAGAGTTTTCACGCCGGAGCGGTGCATCACACATTGCTCGATGCCTCGTTCGCCTGACATGGCGGAGCGGCTAGCCGACGGGCCTACCGTCTTTCTTGTCAGCGATCAGCGTGATTGGCATGCGCGCCGAATGGAAGCTGCGTTCACAGCGGCGGGCGCGCGCGTCGAGCGCATCGACCTTGCCGATTGTGGGTTCGACACGTCTAGCCCAAGCGGATTGTCGTTGCCGGTGCTGGGGTCGCGACTGCCCGACGCCGTGCATGTGCGCACGCTGTCGGCAGGCTCGTTCGAGGCGGTCACGAAACAACTCGGCGTGCTGCACGCGCTGACGAAACTTGGAGTCGTCGTCTGGAACGACGCGCGCGCCATCGAACGCTGCGTCGACAAGTCGATGACAAGCTTTTTGCTCGGCCAAGCCGGCGTGCCGACGCCGCCGACTTGGACGACGGAATCCGCAGAAGCCGCACGCGCCCTGGTCGAACATGAGGCGACGCGCGGCCCGCTCGTGCTTAAGCCCCTGTTCGGCGCGCAAGGAAAGGGTTTACGCCTGATTCGACTGCCGGAGGACTTGCCCAATCCCGAAGATATGGCAGGGGTTTATTATCTGCAGCAGTTTCAATCGAACGCGAACTCAGGACTTTGCGGATTATCGGCTGTTCGTCCTGCGTGGCCGTGTGATCGCCGCGATGATGCGCCGGGCCGCGACATGGATCACCAACGTCAAGCAAGGCGGTGAGCCCTTGGCCGTTGCGCCTGATCCCAAGATGGAGCGTCTGGCGATTGCCGCGGCGCAAGCCGTCGGCGCCGAAATCGCCGGCGTCGACGTGCTGGTCACGGCTCATGGCGCGCCGACCGTGCTTGAGGTTAACAGCATGCCCGCTTGGAGCGGCCTGCAAAAGGTGAGCAAGCGCAACATCGCTGAGGCGATCGCATCGGCGCTGATGGATGAGCTGATGCGCCAGCGCATGCAAGGGTGCGCTCCGTGAGCTATCCCGAGGATCTCGTGGCGACGGCCTATATTGAGGCGTGCCTTGCGGAGCTCGACGCGCCCAAACCAGGCAACGTGCATCAATTCGCGCCAGGCCACCGCATGGAGGTCGAAGATTTTGTTCGAAGCGCCGAGGCGAGCGCGGCCCCAATCGCGTCAAGGGGGGCTCGAGTGGGAACTCGCGTCCGCGCTGCCGTCGACGAGACGCTGAAGGCGGTCGGTCAGAACACCAATCTCGGCATCATACTCCTATGCGCCCCGCTGGCGGCCGCCGCGGAGACCCAGGATACGCCTTTGCGCCTGGCGCTCGCACGGGTGCTCGATGGTCTTGATTTGTCCGACGCCGCTGATGTCTTCTCCGCCATAGGCGCCGCCAATCCGGGCGGCCTCGGACGCGCCCCCCGGCACGATGTCAACGCTCCCCCGGCCGTGACGCTGCGCGAGGCCATGGAGGAGGCGGCGGGGCGGGACCGCATCGCGCGGCAATACGTCACGGCTTATGAGGACATTTTCTCGCTCGGCTTTCCGGCGCTAGCGGCGGGGCGCCGCTGGCATGCTGACGCTCGCTGGTCGACGCTCGCCGTCTATTTGACGTTTCTCGCCGCGCTGCCCGACACGCATATCGTGCGCAAGTTCGATGCGGCGACGGCGGAGGTTGTCCGCCGCGAGGCCGCCGGCTGGCGCGACGCATTCGCCGTGGCTCGACATCCGGAGGAGATCGCCGACAGCTTGCTCGACTGGGATGCGGCGCTCAAATCGCGCGGGATCAACCCCGGAACGAGCGCGGATCTCACTGTCGCGACCTTGTTCGCGTCCTCTCTCAGGCGCGTCCATGGCGATAAATGCGCTTCCGCCATCTTGCCCTTACGCGCTAACGATGCTTGAGTTGGGCCTAAGGGGCTCGCGCCCCTCGACTATCCGGCCAACCGATCCCGCCTCCGCGGGGTGCTGACAACAAGGATAGCCAGTCCGCCGGGTGTTAAATATCTGGGGACGAATGTGGTTTGGCTTGATCGCAGGGAGGAATTGGCATGGCTAAGATTCACAAGCTGATGGTTGGCGAGTCGCTGGTCGGCGATGGCAATGAAGTCGCGCATATTGATCTCATCATTGGGCCGCGGGGCAGCGCGGCGGAAACGGCTTTCGCCACCGCTCTGACCAACAATAAAGACGGTTTCACAGCCCTTCTCGCGGTCGTAGCCCCCAACTTGGCGGTCAAACCGTCCACGATCTTGTTCAACAAGGTCACGATCAAGGGCGCCAAGCAGGCGGTGCAGATGTTCGGGCCGGCGCAGCACGCCGTCGCAAAGGCGGTCGCGGACAGTGTCGCCGACGGCACGATTCCCGCAGCGGAGGCCGACGACGTCTTCATCTGCGTCGGCGTATTCATCCACTGGGACGCGACCGACGACAAGAAGATCCACGACTTCAATTATCGCGCCACCAAGGAATCGATCGAGCGGGCTGTCAATGGCAAGCCGACGCCGGCGGAGGTCGTCGCTCAGCGCGATTCCGCGAAGCACCCGTTCAGCCCCTGAGCTGATCGGGCGGCCGATCCCGAATCGATCCGCACGCGGGAGACATGCTCTCCTGCGTGCCCTGATTTGGCCTGCGCCTAGCTCCGCGCGTCGATCGCGATGCGCATCAAGTCCATCGCCGAGCGTGCGCCCAGCTTCTGCTTGAGCTGGGTGCAGTTGTTGGCGATCGTCTTGTAAGAGACGTTCAAGAGATCGGCGATCTGCGCCATCGTGCGACCGGCGGCCAGAAGGTGAAGGATTTCGAGCTCGCGCGCGCTCAAATTCGAGAGCGCGTCAGGGCTGGGATCAACGCGGAGAAACGCGATTCGCCGCGCCATCTCGGGGTGCAGATAACGGCCGCCGTTCGCCACTGTCTTGATCGCCTCGGCAAACAGGGAAGGATCATCGTTCTTCGCAATATAGCCCTTGGCCCCAGCCTCAATCGCGCGCGCGGCGACGGTGGGATCGTCGTTCATGCTGAAGATGACGAGCCGAGCTTCCGGCTCACGCTCGAGGATGCGGCGCAAAAGCTCGAGCCCAGAATAGCCTGGCAAATTGATGTCGATAACTCCGACGTCAGGTCTCTCGTTGAAGAAGGCGGCGAAGCCAGCCGCGCCATCCTGCGCCTCGAGGATGTCCATGTCCGGCTCACCCTGGAGAAGCGACCGGCATCCCGAGACAATGATCGGATGGTCGTCGACAATGAGAACCCGCACCGGCCGAAGTCTCCCGGTCGAACCTTGAGCCCGATGAGCCAGCCCGCGCCGCAGGGAAAATGCGGTCCAGGCGCCATCTCTCTATCAGCATTGACACCGGGCCGCGCAAAATCAACGGTTGAAGCGCAAAAAAGGCGTCAGATGGATGTGGCGTTCAATCTCCCTGCGTAGCCGGCTCAATCTCATCTTTGCGTCGTTGTTCGCTCTTTGGCTTGTCGCCGACGCGATCCATGACGTTTGGCAGGCGAGCGGGCGAGCGCGCGCGGAGACGCAAAGCGCGATGCGCGTGACCAAGGATTTCGTCACGACGACGCTTGCGCTTTCAACCGACGCGCCGGAGCCGGAGGTGGTCAAGAACCTCGTCGGCAGTCTGCAGCATTTGCGGCATGTGCGCGCGGGGATTGGCGATCCGTCGCTTGCCGTCTCCATTCTCAGCGAGGCGAACAAGGAGTCCGAGGCGCCCCGCTGGTTTCGCGCCCTTGCCGGCGCGCCGGCCCAGACAGCTGTCATTCCTGTTGCGCTGAAGAGCGGCAGGACCGAGTCGATTGTCCTGGTGGCCGATCCTGCGGACGAGATCGACGAAGTCTGGGACGAAGCGCGAGAGAATGCGCTCGAGGGCGGACTGCTGGCGCTTGTAGCGATGGGGGTGACCAGCTTTCTCGTCGGGCGCGCGGTCAAGCCCCTCGGTGTCGCGGGGGCGACGCTGGCGAAACTTGAAGCCGGCGACTATACCGCGCGCGCGGAAAGGGACGGACCTCCGGAGATCCGCAATCTCAACGCCAAGATCAACTCTCTCGCGGACACGCTTGACGGCTTGAATCGCGCCAACGACGCACTGATGGAGCGTGTTTTCGAGGCTCACGACGAGGAGCGACAGCTCATCGCGCACGAGCTGCACGACGAGTTTGGCCCTCACCTTTTCGCTTTGCGCGCAAGCGCTGCGGTGCTGGCGAAGACAGTCGGAGATCAGCCTGCCGCGCGCGCTGCTGCGAGCGCGATCGAGGCCCAGGTCGGAGAGCTGCAAGGCCAGAACCGGCGGATTCTGGCCGATCTCAGGCCCGCCACGCTCGAGGAGCTCGGCCTTACCGAGGCGCTGGAGGCGCTCGTCGCCTATTGGCGCCGGGCCGAGCCCAAGATGGCGGTCACGCTCGAGGTAGACCCGCGAGTCGAAACCTTAAGCGAGCGAGCGGGTCTGATGGCCTATCGCTTCGTGCAAGAGGCGATGACCAACGCGTTCCGTCATGCCGGCGCGACGCGGATTGAGGCGTCGCTCAAGTTCGAAACGCCGGTTGAGACGCCAGGCCTGCGCGATCCAGCGCTCGCCGGGCTTATCATTCGCGTGGTGGATGATGGCCGGGGGCTGCAAGGGGAGGCTGAGCCGGGGATGGGCCTTGTGGGCATGCGCGACCGGGTCAGGCTCATGGGCGGATCTGTCGGCATCGAGTCGCCTCAAGCCGGTGGGGTTGTGGTGGAAGCGCGGTTTGCAACGGCGCGACTGGCCCGCGAGCAGGAATATTTCCCGGCTCATTTGGGAAGCCGGCGTGGGCGACCTTCTAATCATTGAAATTACTTGCGGGGCCGCGCGCAGCTATTCTGACTTCGTCGCGGGTGGGCTCAGAAAATGCTCAGCGTCTCAAACTCTCCCGGGGGGGCACGCTCGCGACTCCGTATTGCCAAGAGAATAAAATCAAACAAGGGGTGGGAAGGGATGTCGCGTAAGGCTGTCCGACGCATTGCAACGGCGGGCGTTGTTCTGACGCTCACGGCGGTCGGCGCTCGGGCCCAAACAATCGAACTTCCCACCTTCGACGTGGTCGCGACAACGCCGCTTGGCGGCGGCGAGATCGACGTCGCGAAGTCTCCCTTCGCCGTCTGGCAGACGAGCTCACAAGACATTCAAACCTTCAATGACACAACGCTCCCGGACACCCTGGCGCGTCAGGCCCCAGGCGTCACCGTCGGCAACGTGTCAGGCAACGACTTCCAGCCTGACCTCAGCTACCGGGGCTTCGACGCCACCGCTGTCACCGGCACCCCGATCGGCCTCGCTGTCTATCAGAACGGCGTGCGCATCAACGAGGCGTTCGGCGACACGGTCAATTGGGAGCTCATTCCCGAAAATGCGATCGACCGAACGGCGATCGTCGCCGGAAATCCGATCTTTGGACTGAACGCCCTGGGCGGCGCGGTCACCGTCACAATGAAGAACGGCTTCACTTGGCAGGGCTTCGAATCCGATCTGCGCGGCGGCTCATTCGGTCGCGCGCAGGAGGAGCTTCAGTACGGCAAGCAGGTTGGCGACTGGTCGGTCTACGCGGCGGCGACACAGATCAACGACGGCGGTTGGCGGGTCGACGGAGCCTCACAGATTACCAATTTCTATGGCGATGTCGGCTACAAGGCGAACGGCTTTAAGTCGCATCTGCAGCTCACCGCGGGAGACAGCCAGCTCGGCGCCGCCGCTTTCACGCCGCTCCAATTGCTGCAGAACAATTGGGGCAGCGTCTTCACCGTTCCCCAGACGACGTACAACAAGATAGCGATGGTCTCCTGGAGCGGCGCTTATGCCTACTCGCCCACGCTGAGCTTCCAGGGCAACGCCTATTTCCGCGCATTCAATCAGGCGCATGTCGACGGCAACCCGACCGGCGTGGAGCCCTGCCCGCCAGTCTCGTGCCTGAACGGAAACCCGGTGCATGATACGTTTGGCAACGTCATTCCCGACCTATCAAACGGCGGGACCACAGATCTCGGTGAAATCGACCGAAGCTGGACGCAGTCGCGCTCTCTGGGCGCCAGCGCCCAGGCCGTCGACACGGACAAGCTTGCCGGCCACGACAACACGCTGACCGTCGGCGCGTCGCTCGACTACGGCTGGACGCGCTTCAACGGCAACAGCCAGTTGGGCACGATCTTCAACGACAACAACACCTCGTTCCCCGTGATCGGCTTCCCCTTCATTATCAACGAGCCTGACAGCTTCCTGAGCCCGGTCATGGTCCATGCGAACAACACCTATACCGGTGTCTACGCGCTCGACACCTATAGCGCGACCGACCGCCTGACGGTGACCGCCGGCGGACGGTTCAATTACGCGGGGATCGATCTTGAGGGCGCGAACGGCGCGCTTCTCAATGGCTTCTCGAACTTCTTCCATGTCAATCCGACTTTAGGTTTCACCTACAAGCTCACGCCTGACATCAACTTCTATGCGGGATATGCGATGACCAATCGCACGCCGACGCCGCTCGAGCTCGGTTGCGCCGATCCCAACAACCCCTGCATCATCGACAATTTTCTTGTCTCGGACCCGAAACTTAAGCAGGTGGTCGGGCAGACTTTCGAATTGGGCTTCCGTGGGCAGAACGCCCTAAGCCAATTGGGTCTGGGTCCTGAATGGGGCAAGCTGCAATGGTCGGCTGGACTCTTCCGCACGACGCTCAATAACGACATCCTGCCGCAGCAGAGCGCTGTTAGCGGCTTCGGCTATTATGCAAATGTCGGAACCACGTTGCGACAGGGCGCGGAGCTCAGCGTCCAATGGACCGGCGACCGCTGGTCGGCCTACGCCAACTACACCTATATCGACGCTGTCTATCTGACGACCTTTCAGGAATCGTCGCCGTTCAATCCGCTGGCCGATGCGAACGGCTTTATTCCGATCACGAATGGCATGCCGATCGCCGGCATCCCGAAGAACACGGTGAAGGTGGGCGTCGACTACGCCGTGACCGACAAATGGCATGTCGGCGTCGATATGGTCGCTGCGTCGGGTCAGGTCATCTTCGGCAACGAGAACGGCGCGCTTCCGCAAGTCCCGGGCTACGCGGTCTTTGGCCTGCACACGTCCTACCAGATTGCCAAACAGGTGCAGGCCTATGGCCTCATCCAGAACCTATTCGATCAGCGGTACTATACCGCTGGCGGCCTGTTCGACATCAATGAACTGCCCAACTCGGCGCCCTCCCTGACCAACCCAACGAGCCTCGGGCCGGCGAGGCCCTTCGCCATCTACGGCGGGTTGCGAATAACACTGTAATGCGCAAGAAGCGGACGAAGGACGCAAAACTAGGACATGATTGTGAAAACCATCGGACGAAGGGCCTTCCTGCTGGCGTTGGCCTGGACGTCGGCGCTATCGCCCGCGCTTGCGGCGTCGGTGTTCAGCGGGATCGATACGGACAACGACGGCACGATCAGCCTCGATGAAGGAAAGGCGGCTGCCGGAAAGGTTTTCGACCAGCTCGACCATGACCACGAAGGCACGCTCGATCGCGCCGAGCTTAGAGGCCGCGTTCTCGATCAAGATTGGGCGGTCGCCGATCCCGACAGCGACAAGACTTTGACCAAGGACGAATACCTCAATTACGTCGAAACGGTCTTCAAACGTGCTGATACGGATAGCGACGGAACGGTGGACGCGAAGGAAGCGCGTACGCATGCCGGCCGCGTCCTTTTGCGTCTTTTGCGGGCGCGCTAGCCTCTCCGATACGCGGCTCAAAGAAGACGCGATCGGTCAGAAACCGGGAGGAAGAATGCAGAGTTTGGACCTCTCGCCCGTCGGCCTGTTCCTGGGCGCAAGCCTCGTCGGCAAGGCCGTGATGGGCGTTCTGTTCCTAGCCTCGCTGTGGTGCTGGGTGCTCATCATCGAGGGCGCGGTTTCCGTCGTGCGTCTTGGCCGCGCCGTGCGTCAGGCGCGCGCCGGCGGACCGCTCGCGAAACCGCTTCTCGGCGTCGCCGCCGCGGGCGACGAAGAGGCGCGCCGCCGCATGCCCGGCGAGACGGTCGGCGAACTGAGATCGCGCATTTCGGAGAGCATGGCGCGAGCCGCGCGCGAACTCTTGACGCGCTCGGAGGGCGGCTTGCCCAATCTCGCCGTCATTTCCTCGGTCGCCCCGTTTGTCGGCCTGTTCGGCACAGTCTGGGGCATCATGTCGAGCTTCGCGGCAATTGGCCAGGCGCAGGACACGTCGCTGGCGACGGTTGCGCCCGGCATCGCCGAATCACTGGCCGCGACGGCTTATGGCCTGGCGGCGGCGATTCCCGCCTCGATCGGCTATAATCGCATCGGCGCGGCCTTTGCGCGGCTCGGACAGGACATGGCCTCGTTCGTCGAAGAGCGAGCGCTCACGCTGCTTGCCCGTCCCGCCGAGGTCGCGCGCGATGATGCGCCGCGACGCCGCGCGGAGACGCCCTGATGGCGCTCGGTCCACGCAAGATCGGCGAGGGCCTCTATCAGCCGCTCGCCGACATCAACGTCACGCCGCTCGTCGACGTGATGTTGGTTCTGCTGATCATCTTCATGGTGACCGCGCCGATGCTTGCCGCCGGCATCAAAGTGAACCTGCCGAGCGCCAAGACCGCGCAGCCGCTTGAAAACAAGGAGCCGGTGACCGTCTCTGTCGCCAAAGACGGCGCATTGTCGGTTGGAAGAGACTCGGTGTCCACGGACCAGCTTGCGGCGACGGTCAAGGCCAAGCTTGGCGACTCCAACGGAGTCGTCCAGTTGCGCGGCGACCGCGACGCGCCTTACGGCGACATCGTGTCGGTGATGGACGAGCTCGCGGCGAACGGGATCAGCCGCATCGCCATCGTCTCCGGCCCGCGCCGCTCCGGCTCGCCAACTCCGCCTGCGACGAACACGCCCAGCCCCGTGGCTCCCAACGCGCGGGCGCCGTGACCGCCGCGACCCTGGACGGACGGGTTTTCGAGCCGCCGGCCGTAAGGCCCGCGTGGCTTCGCCCTCTTGTCATCGCCATCGTCGTCGCGCTTCACGCCGCCGCGCTCTCGATTGTCTATCTGGAGCCGGCGAAGCCGCCCGAACCGCCGGAAGAAGTGACCGTCGACATTCAGCAGGAGGCGCCGCCTGCGGAAGCTCCGCCCGCGCCGCCGGCCGAACAGCCGAAGCCGCCCGAACAATCCGCGCCCCCTCCGGCTCAGGAGGCCACCCCGGCTCCCGCCGAGCAGCCCCTTCCTCCGCCGCCTCCGGTTGCCGAGCAGCCTCCGCCCCCGCCCGTGGAGGCGCAACCTCCGCTTCCCCCACCGGAGACCCCTCCACAGCCGGTCGTCGAGCAGCCGCCTCCGCCGCCCGTAGAGGAGCCGCCTCCTCTGCCTCCGCCAGAGCCTCCGCCGCCTCCGGCTCCAGTCGAGCTCGCGCCTCCGCCACCCCCTCCGAAGCCGGTCGAGGCTCCTCGGCTCAAACCGCCACCGCGAGTTGAAGCGCCGAGACCAACGCCGAAGCCGGCCGCGGCCCGATCGGCTGAGACCCGGTTGCCTCCCGCTCGAGCGTCGCGCGGCTCTTCGTCGCCAAGCGCTTCCTCGCCAAGCGCGCCTGCGAGCGCCGCGTCGCTTTCGGCCTATATAGGGGAGGTGAGCTCCGCTATTCGTAGCCGTCTTTTCTACCCACCCGCCGCACGGGCCCGTGGCGCGAAGGGGGTCGTCGGCGTCAGCTTCACGATTGGCTCGTCCGGCGGGGTGAGCTCGTTCGCGATCACCCGATCCTCCGGCGATAGCGACCTTGACGCCGCGGCGCGCTCCTTGGTCCAGGGGGCTCATTTCCCCCCGCCGCCTGGGGGCTCGGCTCATATCGCGACGAGTTTTAACTATGTTCCCCGCTGACGCCGCGCGCCCTTCGCTCAGAGCGGTCGTCCTGGGGTCAGGCGCGGGCGGCGGCGTGCCCCAATGGAATTGCAATTGTCGTGTGTGTCAGCTCGCCTGGAGCGGCGACAAGCGCGTGAAGCCGCGCACGCAAGTGGGCGTGGCGCTCACCGTCGACGGGACGAACTGGGTTTTGCTCAACGCCTCGATCGATTTGCGCCAGCAGATCCTGGCGACCCCAGCTTTGCATCCCAGAGGTACGGGGCGCCATTCGCCGATCGCCGCCGTCGTCTTGACCAACGCCGAGGTCAATTCGTCGGCCGGCCTCTTGGCTTTGCGCGAGCGTCAGCCGCTCGCGATCTTTGGCACGCAAGCGACATTGGACGCGATCGGCGCCAATCGCATATTCGACGTGGTCGACCCCGCCGTCGCGTCGCGCCGCGCCGTCGCCTTAAGCGAACCCTTCGAGCCGCTGCCCGGCGTTAAGCTCGAATTGTTCGCGGTTCCCGGCAAGGTTCCGCTCTGGCTCGAGGAGGGAGACATCAGCACCGACGAGATCGGCGAGGAAACGGTCGCGATCGCGGTGGAAGCGGCGGGCAAGAGGCTCGTCTATGCACCGGCTTGCGCCCGTGTTACGGAGGATCTGCACGCCCGCATCGCCAATGCGGACGTGTTGTTTTTCGACGGCACCTTGTTCGCCGATGACGAAATGATCGTGGGTGGCCTTGGCGACAAAACGGGCAAGCGCATGGGCCATAGCCCCGTGTCGGGACCAGGAGGAACGCTGGACGCGCTTTCGCGCCACGCGCATGTGCGCCGCATCCTGATCCATATCAACAATTCGAACCCGATTCTCATCGAGGGATCGCCTGAAGAAGCGAAGGTGAAAGCGGCTGGCTGGGTGATCGCCTTCGACGGAATGGAGGTAACCCCATGAACATACATGCGCCGGCGGAGCCGATGACCCCCGAAGCACTCGAGGCTGCGCTGCGCGCCATTGGCCCGAAGCGCTATCACGACCTGCATCCGTTCCACGGCCTTTTGCACGATGGCAAGCTCAACAAGGGCCAGGTGCAGGCCTGGGCCCTCAACCGCTTCGTCTATCAAGCGGCGATTCCGCGTAAGGACGCCTCGCTGATCGGGCGCTGTGAGGATCGCGAGTTGCGCCGCGAGTGGCTGCATCGCGTCATGGACCATGACGGCTACGGCGACGACAAGGGCGGCATCGAGCGCTGGCTCACCCTCACCGACGGACTGGGGCTCGATCGCGATTATGTGATCTCACAGGAAGGCGCGCTGCCGGCGACCAAGTTCGCAGTCGAAGCTTACGTGCGTTTCGTGCGCGAGCGGCCGCTGGTCGAAGCGGTGGCGTCCAGCCTGACAGAACTCTTCGCTCCGTCGATCCACAAGCGCCGCATCGCCGGCATGCTCGCGAATTACAGCTTCATCGACGAGAAGGTGATCGCCTATTTCCGCCGCCGGCTCGATCAGGCGCCGAAGGACGCCCAGTTTGCGCTCGACTACGTCAAGCGCAGCGCCCGCACCGTCGAAGAGCAGCGGGGCGCCCTTGCGGCGCTGACGTTCAAGACCGATGTGTTGTGGGCGCAGCTCGACGCGCTGCATCACGCTTATGTCGACGGCGCGATCCCCCCCGGCGCGTTCCAGCCGGATTGAAGGCGATGAACGACACAACGGCGATCCATGCTCAGTCGCGACCGCACCTCCCCCGCGGAGTGAGGCTCAAACGCGATGAGGCGCGCGGCCGATGGACGCTGCTCGCGCCCGAACGGATCTTCGAGGTCGACGACACCGCGGCCGCGGTGCTCGGGCTCTGCGATGGCGAGCGCGACCTCAATGCAATCGTCGCCGAACTCGCGGCGCGCTACGCTGCGCCGCCGGCCGTGATCGAGAAGGATGTTGTCGTCATGCTCGCTGACCTCAAGGCGAAGAGAGTGCTCGAGACATGAACGTCCACGCTCAGCCCCAACCCGCCCCGCCGATCGGGCTCCTGGTCGAGCTCACCCATCGCTGCCCGCTCGGCTGCCTCTACTGCTCCAACCCCGTTGCCCTCGAGCGCCCCGGCAATGAGCTTGACGCCGAGACTTGGAAGCGCGTCTTCAGCGAGGCCGCCGCGCTCGGCGCGCTGCATGTGCATCTCTCCGGCGGTGAGCCGACGGCTCGGCGCGATATTGTCGACCTCACCCGTCACGCCTCGCAAAGCGGGCTCTACACCAACCTCATCACCTCGGGGATCGGAGTCAGCGAGAAGCTGACCGGCGAACTCGCCGACGCCGGGCTCGACCATGCGCAGCTCTCCTTCCAGGGCGCCGACAAGGAGACCAATGACCGGCTTGGCCATTACAAAGGCTCGTGGGAGCGGAAGCGGGCCTTCGCTGCTTATGTGATCAAGGCGGGCCTGCCGCTGACGATCAATGCGGTCATCCATCGCGCCAATCTTCATCAGGTCGGCGCCTTCATCGATCTTGCGGTCGAGCTCGGCGCGCGCCGTCTCGAAGTGGCGCATACGCAATACTATGGCTGGGCGCTCGCAAACCGCGCGGCGCTGATGCCGCCGCGAAGGGAAGTCGAGGAATCGATCGCGCTGGTCGAGGCGGCTCGCGTTCGTCTCAAGGGCGAGCTCGTCATCGACATGGTGGTCCCCGACTATTACGCGCGCTATCCGAAGCCCTGCGCCGGCGGTTGGGGGCGGGTCGCGATCAATGTGTCGCCGACCGGCAAGGCGCTGCCTTGTCACGCCGCCGAGTCGATTCCAGGCCTCGAATTCTGGAACGTTCGCGATCATTCGCTTGGCGACATCTGGGGCTCAAACCCCGCCTTCAAAGCCTTCCGCGGCACGGACTGGATGCCCGAACCCTGCCGCTCCTGCGATCGGCGCGAGATCGACTGGGGCGGGTGCCGCTGTCAGGCGCTGGCGCTCACCGGAGACGCACGCAACACCGATCCCGCCTGCCACAAGTCGCCGCATCACGAGCGGATCGTGGCGACGGCGATGGCGGAGTCCGAGTCCGGCGACGGGACCTTACGCTGGCGGTCGTACAAGAAGGACAAGGTCGAGGCCTGAGGGCGCGAGAACGCGAGGTAAAGGGGTCAAACCCGAGCAGCCCGAGATCTGATCTTAACGGTTTTCTAGGTATGCGGGCTTAGCAATGACGTAAGGGGGATGCACCGACTTACGCAGGTGACAATATGCCCAGAGGCGCCGCGCAGCACCCGGAGAAATCCCGAGGACCCAGTCTACTTCAAGAGTTTGAGAATTCTCTACCGGACTTCGAAAATCTTGACGAAGAACAACATCTTAGATTTGTAAAGGCAATTCGCCTGCTTTGCGGGTACTTAGATATTTCGGAGGCTCGCCTCCGCAGGGATCATTTCTTTAAACTCAGGTCCACGATCACCCGCCTTGATGAGCTTTACAATGAATATCATTCCAAAGACCGGATACTTGCATTAGCAATATTGTTTGTTAAGCTGCACATAGAGTCGCACTATCTTGATAGTCAAGACGCGAATCTAGTCCACAGCTTGACGGGTCTGCACGTTCATCCACCAGATTAGTCTGCGGGTGACGCCGCAATCGCGCTACCGCCGTCGCTCGGATGCGCGCGAAGCTCCCATTGCGGCGCCCAGGCAGACGTGTGATCGCCGATCGCCGAGCAACTCGCAAATCGCGCCGCAACCCACTGAAAGGGCTCGATTGGGACTCGCAAATGGCACCTGGCCCCGCACTACTGGCAAAGCGCGCGCGCATTGGCCGTCCACTGTCCAAAACCACTGGCAACCATATTGCGGATGACCGAGCCGCCACTATGGCCTACTAATACAGTGATTTGTAACGCTAATCTGAAAGGGAAGCTATATCGACCCTAGTCGCGGCCCCAGTTTAGCGCGGCGCTCATGCCCGCTCGCCCTAGGCTGCTTTTTCCTTCAGGTTCTCACGCCCGGCCCGCACGAATGGCCATCATTGCCAGTGGCCATCATGGCTTCCACAGCTTCACCCCGGCCGCTTGCCATTCGTGGACTCGACCCCCGCGGCGCTCCCCGCTACAAGCCACGCCGCCAGCAAATACAGGCGGGCATTGCTCGCCCGTTCGGTCATGGCCGTGCGACCGACTTAACGAGGCCCGTCCTTAAGTCGACCGTGCAGACCGCGCCGCGATACGTAAGCTGGCGACGCCGGTATCGGCCGCGACATAAAGCGTCCTCCTGGCAAAGAATTCGGTCCTAAATCCCTATGGGCCGACCGCCTTTCTTCGCGATGAACTCGCCGCCGGCGGAGGATTCAGGTCCGTGGGCTCTCAGTGTTTTAAGTCTACCCGGGCGACCGATCCATCATGCGATGATAGAGGGTCACCGGCCACGCAGCGGCCACCGGCAACTCCTGTACGATGCTTCCGAAAAATTCGGATGCCGTGCCGGAATTCCATTCTCCCTGGACCGTCGGCGCCAGAACGACGCCGATGCCAACCAGATAAAGAACCACCAACAGCGTAAGTATCCCGCCCATCAGATCCTCCTCGGCCATTTGCGCTGCTGCACGCCAGTTAACAGCGTCCTAGCATTATCCATTGCCCGCGCTCTTCCTCAGCCTAACTCCCGGCTGATCTCCGTTCGTGAACTCAACGCCGGCGGCTAGTCTCACCCCCGTGCGAGCGCGCGGACCCTTCAATCGGGAGCCTTTAACCGAGTTGCAGGTTATCAGCCCAAGTGCTGCTTCGGAGGCGCAAATGTTCAAAGCAATCGCCATTATGGCTCTCGGTACGGTTCTCGCGCTCCCGCCAGTCGTCGCTGTCGCTCAGACAGGTTACGGCACGAGGCCCAATTCTCATCCCCATTCGTCTTTCGAGCGCTCCTGGAACAAGGGCAACGAGAGCAAGGATCAAGCGCGCCAGAGCGCGGAATGGGTGCGCCATCATCACCGCACCCCGTTCTAAAGGGCCCGTCTCAAGCGCGCTGAAGGCCCCTCACTCGTCGTTGCTTGCGTTGAGATCTTCGCTCGGAATCGACTCCCGCGGGGAACTTTTCCGTAGCCGAACGCCAGGCCCGTCACCGTTCTCCGCAACGAAGATGACGCCGGCGGACTCGAGCGCCTAGGTGTTGGTCTGCTTTGGCAGTCTGCCAATGCGGATTGATAACGGGCGCCCTGCTATCGCACCACCGAGATCTTCCGTGATGCTGATGGGCAGACATTTGGCGAGGGCTCCGATGGCGCCCGCGACAAAAGCGCTTTGAGCATCGGCGTCACCGAGTAGGTGCGAATGGGTTATTCTGGGCTTGCCAAGCAGCGAGCCGTCACGCTTCAGGGCAAAGATGATCGTGAGTTCGGAACCGGCACTATCGCCCGGCGATTTCACGCAAGCGCTGAGTTCGCGCCAGAGATCGGGGAGCGTATTGGCTGGAGCGCTTCTCGCTTCGGGGCTTGCGGCCAGGAATGCCAGAGAGGCGATGATCCGGATTTTCTGGTGCATTCCGCAGCGGGTGAAGCGGAGGGGCATGTCAGCGGTCCTTCCTCAGCCGCACGCCCGGGCGCCTGGACGAGAGCCCGCGATCGATGGTCGCCGCAAGCTGCCCCCTTCTCTATTCGGGCGACGCGAACCTTTACCATTCGTCAGCCATAACACGTCAGTGTCGCCGCGTCTGATGTCCGGGTGCGCGCATGTCCGGGGAATTGCTGACCTATCGCGAGCTCGCCGGCAGGCTCGGCTGCAGCGTCGAGGCCGCGCGGCGCCGGCTTCTCCGGAGGACTGGATGAAACCAGTCAACCTAGCGGCCCAACTGGCGGCGGTCGAAACCGAGCTGACATGCCTCAAGATGGTGCTCGCTCAGGTCAGGGAGGACCGCGAGGAACTCCGCCAGGAGCGGGACGGGCTGCGCCAGGAGCGGGACGCTTGGCGCAGAGTGGCTGAGAGGCTTAACGACTGCGCGATCAGAGAGGTGGCGCGCCTCGCTTCCCGGGAGCGCACCTCATGGCGCCGGCACCGCGCGGGAGGCTAGGCGCAAGAGCTCGACGCGATTTCCCGTTTTTGGAGCCGTTTATGTGGTCGGCAATCGTCGTAACGATCTTCTTCGCAGTTGTCGGATGGATTGTGACCAACTTCTTCGGAAAGCCGTTGCTCGATTTTCTGAACCTAAGAAGCCAAGTGCATGAGGAGATCATTTTCACGGGGAACATCGGCCCGATGGTTGCGGATCACTCAAGGGCTGTCGAATTGCTGCGTCGTCTCGGGGCTAAGGTGCAGGCAATGAACGAAAACGTCAGCATATCATCGCTCTGGCTGGTGTTCCTTCCGTTGCGGTGGTTCCTTTCCAAGCAAGGATATGATCTTCGGAAGGCAAGCCGCGGTTTGATCGGATTGTCCAACTCTCTGGCTTTGACTGACGACAGCCGTGCGCATCAGATGAATTCGATTCAAGCGGCCTTGAAGCTCCCCCAGGCCGATTGATCGGGCAAGCGCGGGTGCTGGGAGCCTGACCGCATGGTCCGCATCGCCATCAGCCAGGCCGCGTTTGACGCCATCGTGGCCACCATGCCGCTCGGGTCTGTGGGCTTCGAGAACGCGAGCAACGAGCACGGTGAAAGGCTCATCTGGCTCGACAGGGCAGTTGTCGACCGGCTAAGGGGCGCTGCGCGGGCCCGGCGAGAGCTTCTCGGACGTCATTCTCGCGTTGGTTGAAACCGGAGGGGCATTTTAGCGCCCCTTCCTCAGCCGCGCGCCCGGCCGCCGCCGTTTGTGAACTCCACGCGGCCAATCGGCGGGAGGCCGCTTCGCGCAAACAGCGGTCATTCGCGACGGCGCGGCGAGCGGGGCGAAAGACCCCGCACGGTTTGTCGCTATGGTGCATAGAATTATGCACGGCGCAGGGGCGGCTTCCGACCTAACTCGGATGTTCGGCCTCATGACGCTTAACGTCCGGCCAGCACCCCGGCGACGATGTCTCGCGCGTGGAGCAGGACGGATTTGTGCTCCTCCGCCGAGACCTCGACGAAGCCTAGTCCCCGGAGCAGGAAAATTCCCTCAACGGCAAGCAGGGCGTGACGAACGCGATGGGTGCCGCCGGAATCAGACAGGAGCGGATCGAGCAGCGCGCGATAATACCGTCTTGCTGGTTCCATCATATCGGGGGCGTGCACCAACGCGGTTACGAGAAAAGCCGCCTTGCGCGTCGCGGCGTCGTCCTCATCGAGCGCTTCGTCGATGTGGGCTAGAACCAATTCGAAAGGCTCAACCGGCCTGCCGCCAAGCCGCTGGCGCACGGCTTCTTGAAAGCGCGTTACTTCCCGCTCTAACGCTGCGCGGACCAATCCATCCTTGGTCGCGAAGCTGTAGACGAGACCGCCCTTGCTGATCCCCGCGCGCTCGGCGACGGCATCGAGCGTGAAATTTCGGCCTCGGGATTCGAGGATCACACGCTCGGCGGCATCCAGAATCCGATCCCGATCAATTTCCTTTTTCCGCGTCAAACCTAGCCCCTTGCTTTTCCGACTGATCAGTCGCATAACCATTTCGACTGATCAGTCTGATTACCACGCCGGTGTTCGCCGTGGAAGCTGGTCTCTCAATTTGCCGCGAGGACTAACATTGCC
>CAVSSS010000038.1:0-166058 GCA_963730555.1 uncultured Alphaproteobacteria bacterium
CCGCCACCACCACCCGAACTCGCCGGTGCGGAAATCGCAGTGGTGTGCCCATTCGCTACAATATTCGCTAAAGGCGTCAGATTACAAGGTGAGCACCTTTACGGGGCCGTAATAAAGAGTAGCAGACTACGGGAAGTTCCCGAGCGTGACGCCGCCAATCACCAGCTGGTGCTCCGCGTGCTGCAGTCCACTGGCGCACCAATGACAGCGTACGAAGTCTTAAACGCGCTTCGGCAAAACGGGTTCCACTCGCCGACGACGGTTTATCGCGCCTTGAAACGACTGATAGACTCAGGGGACGTGCATCGCTGGAATCAATCAATGCGTACCTGAGTTGCAGCAGCCATAATCATTTGCATGCCCCGTAACTTTTGCGATATGCCGAGAGTGCGGCCGTGTCGACGAATTGGTGGGCGATTTATTGACGCGGCACCTCAAAGCAAACGCGAAGTAACATGGATTTCGTGTCGAGGCCGGTGTGATCGAACTCAAGGGACAATGCGCCTTTTGTGCCAACGACAGATCCGCGAATTGACCCTGTGATAAGGGGCACACATGGAACTTTGGCGGTAGATTATGGCGCACAACTTTGTAGATGTCTCATACAAGGACATTCGGATCAGTGGTGATGTGCACAGCACTCATCTCCGCTCCAGGCCTCGCGACTTTCGCGAACAAGAAACCAAACAATACCGAAGGAAGCTACTGCATCCACCCACCAAGCACCTATTCCAAGCTGCAGGAAGAGAGCTGCGATCACGACAAGGGAGAGCCAGCCGCAAGTAATGCTCTCGACTGCATCCGCCCTGAGCGCACGACTACCAAGCGTATCGGCAAGGTCAAGCTTCCGGCGCGAAAGGAAATACATTATTGGAACAGCAAGGATGCATAGAATGAGGCCAGGGAGCGAGAACTCTGCGCCTTGGTGTGTCCAGAGCTTCCAACCCGCGCTGGCAACAACGTAAACGGCGAGTATGAACAGTAAAACGCCGCCAATTCGCGATGCTTTTCGCTCTGCACTTTCGGCAAACTCTTGTCCGTGCCGAAGTTCGACCGTAAGCCGCCAAACCAAAACGCCGGCCGAAGCGAGCTCAATTATGCTATCGATGCCGAAGGCGACCAGGGTCAGGCTGTTCGCAGCAATGCCAGAAGCAATAGCAACTACGGCTTCAACGGTCATCCAAGCAAGCGTGAGATACTCAAGCAGAAATGCCTGACGAATGATTTCGGGCCGGTTGTTGGTCGCGGATTCACTTCGCTTCAAGATGCTCATAATTCGCTACAGCTCGTCTCTGCATTTAGCTTCGCGATTGTAGAAATCGAGCGAATACCTTGAGTGTCAACTCCGAACAGTGGTGTTCGATTCCTTCAGCGTCGGCTTCGGCGGCTTCGGCGGGAACACCTAGCGCAAGCAAGATGTCAACAACGAGCCTATGGCGGGCTCGCACCCGCTCCGCAAGCGCTTGTCCAGCTTCCGTCAAGAACACTCCGCGATAGGGACGCCCCGTTGCCAGCCCCTCTCGCTTGAGCCTGGAGATCGTCTTGATCGCAGTTGCGTGGGAGACACCGAGACGGCGGGCGACATCGGTCGGACGCGCCTCGCCGCTGGTGGCCAAGAGGTCCGCAATAAGCTCGACGTAGTCCTCAAGCACCGCTGCCGATTGTGCCGAACGGGTTTTCCCAAACCGGCGCGCCTGGATCAGCTCAGGCGGAAGCTCTCTAGCAATCCGCCCCCGCTTTTCCTTCAAGTTTAGCATCACGCCTCCGCGCCTTCCGACAATAGCGCAGTTCACTTTGCGCCGACCGAACACGGCCTTCAATCTTCTGCGAAACTGTTCCTTGACTACACTTTGTAGATTGACATCTCAAGGCCCATTGCTATCCTACGAAAGTAGCCACGGTTACACTTTAGCGCAGGTGCTGCATGCCCCCGACCGCCTCCGATACCATGCCCAAACAAGGGTCGCTGACCGAACGCACGGTTTCGGCGGCGCGTCATGTGCTGACTGGTGGGCCTCGCGGACTGCGCGGGTATTTGGCATTTGGCGGACCGGCCGTGATTGCCTCGATCGCCTACATGGACCCTGGCAATTTCGCCACCAACGTCCAGGCCGGGGCAAAATATGGCTACACGCTGCTCTGGGTGGTGCTGCTCGCCAATGTGATCGCCATGCTGTTTCAGGCGCTGTCGGCCAAGCTCGGCATCGTTACCGGCCGCAATCTAGCGGAAATGTGCCGTGAACAGTTCCCCAAACCGATCGTCTGGGGGATGTGGGTAGTCAGCGAGGTCGCCGCCATGGCCACCGATCTCGCCGAGTTTCTCGGCGGCGCGATTGGCCTGGCGCTGCTGTTCAACATGCCGCTGCTTGCCGGCATGGGCGTCACGGCCGTCATCACCTACGGCATCCTGATGTTCGAAGGGCGTGGCTTTCGCCCGGTCGAATTGATCATTGGCAGCTTGGTCGGCATCATCGGGCTTTGCTACCTGATCGAGGTTTTCATCGCGCATGTCGATTGGGCGGCGGCGGCCTATCATTCGCTCAAGCCGGAAATCCCGGATGCGGACGCCTTGCTGATCTCCGTCGGCATAATCGGCGCGACCGTCATGCCGCACGCGATCTATCTGCATTCCGGTCTGACGCAGACGCGCATTCCAGCCCATAATGATAACGAGAAACGCGCCGTGGTGCGCATCTCTAACTGGGAAGTGCTGATCGCACTCGCCGTCGCCGGCCTGGTCAATATGGCGATGGTGATGATGGCCTCGGGCGCCTTCCACGCCGGCCATCCCGACGTCGCCGAAATCGAAACCGCCTATCACACGCTGGCGCCGCTCCTGGGTATCGGCGCGGCCGGCGTGTTCCTGCTCTCGCTCATCGCCTCGGGCATATCGAGCTCGGTGGTGGGGACGATGGCGGGGCAGATGATCATGCAGGGCTTCGTCGGCTTCCGCATTCCGATCTGGCTGCGCCGCGTCGTCACCATGATCCCGGCTTTCGCCGTCGTCGCCTGGGGCGTGAACGCCACGCAGGCGCTGGTGGTGAGCCAGGTGGTCTTGAGCATTGCGTTGCCGCTGCCGATGATCGCGCTGCTGATGTTCACGCGCCGACGCGACATCATGGGCCAGTTTGCCAATAACCGATTAACGCAAATCTCGGCCTTGGTTGGTACGACCATCGTCTTGCTGCTTAATTTCTTCCTGATCGCGCAAATGTTAGGCGTGCCAATTCCAGGTCTGCCGGCGTCATGAAGATCTGCGCTCCCGTCGTGCACAAATTTGTGGCTGTTGTGCACCGGGGGGCGTAAATTTTGGACTCGCGCAACACCAAATAATCCGAAAAATGAGTTGAGTGGAAATAACGTCAGCTCCGGATCAAACGCTGCGGACCCATTCGGCCCCGACATAGGCCCTTATCGATTGTTGTCCAATCTGGTCCTAGCAGTTTACTGAAAAACTTGGAAATTTCATCTTTTTCTCTTCCAAGGTCTCGGGTTTCTGGTGATGTGTTCGATTGTTCGAGACTTCTTTTGTGGTCTGACCAGGCGCTCGCCTACGCCGCAACGAGTTTTGGAATGCGGATCAGGTTGTAGGCGATCAGATTGAGCATGAAGTCGGCGGCGACGCCGCAGATGCCGCGATGTTTGGTCTTGCGCATCGTTCCGTGCTGCTTGCCCCAACCGAAGATGCATTCGATCATGGCGCGACGCGATTGCGACATTGCATAGCCTTGGTGTCGGGTGGTGCGTTCGTCGATGGCGCTCTGGCGATTTTTGCCGGTTTTGGTGGGGCCATTGTTCTGCGTTACATGCGGTGTGACGTTGCTGGCGCGCAGATTGGCGACATGATCGGTGGTGTCATAGGCCTTGTCCTCGCCGGCTGTGATGCGGCGGCCAGCAGCTTTGCTCTTGGCCTTGAGCATTCTCTCCGCGGCGCGGCGTTCGGCGGTGCCATTGGCGTGCGTGACCATGCCGGCGACCGCCAGCCCATGCCGGTTCTCCATGACGGCGTGGCCCATATAGGAGAGTTTGGCTTCGCGCCCGGCGGCCTTGCGGTAAAGACGGCTGTCGGGATCGCTGGTACTCGCATGCGTATCGTTCTTGCGCTTCTGTCCATGGAAGTTCGTACCCGCGTCATCGCCGCTGCCGTCCTTGGGACGAAAACTCTTCTGTGAAGCCCATGCCTCGATCAGCGTTCCGTCCACCGAAAAATGTTCGTTCGACAGCAGCGGCTTGACCTGCGGATGGTTCAGAAGGCTGGTCATGAACTTCGTAAACACCTCGCCGTTCTGTAGCCGCTCGCGGTTCTTCGTGAAACTGGTCGGGTCCCAAACTGGATCGTCTGGCGCAAGCCCCACGAACCAGCGATACAAAAGATTGTAGTCTAACTGCTCCATGAGCTGCCGTTCCGAGCGAATGCCGTAGAACACCTGCAGCAGTAAGGCGCTCAGCAATTGTTCCGGAGGGATCGATGGTCGTCCTTCGCTTGCGTAGAGCTTGCCCAAGCTGCGGTTCAGATCACTGAGCACCTCTCGGACAAGCTCCCGGATCTTCCGCAGCGGGTGGCCCGCCGGAATCCGCGCCTCCGGCGAGATGTAAGAAAATAACCCGCCTTGATCCTCAAATGCTCCCCGCATGCCAGCCTCCAACGATTCGTCATAGAAAACTGAATCATCAAATTATCGCCGTGGCCATGTGTTTTTCAGCAAACTGCTAGAGCCATTTTGGATTGAGATTACGCATAACCTGCGTGATTGAAGAAATTCAAGCATTCGCGTGGGGAGAATAGATCGAGGATCGAGCCGATCCTGTCCCAGAGGGCTGGGATCGAGCGTTCTGCGGCCTTTCGCAGGTGTGCTTTGAGTTTTGCGAAGGCCATTTCGATGGGGTTGAGGTCGGGCGAGTACGGCGGCAGATAGCGCAACTGCGCCCCGGCGGCCTCGATGATACGTCGGACTTCATCATTCTTGTGGGCGGGCAGATTATCCATCACCACGATGTCACCTGGCTTAAGAGTTGGGACCAGGCATCGCTCCAGATAGACGCGGAAAATCTCGCCGGTCATCGGTTCGTCGATGACGAAGGGGGCGGTGATGGCGTCGTGGCGCAGCGCAGCAACGAAGGTGGTGATCTTCCAGTGACCGTGCGGCACTTTACCGATCAGACGTTGGCCGCGACGACAGCGACCACGCAACCGCGCCATGTTGGTTGAGGTGCCGGTCTCGTCGATAAAGACCAGGCGCGCCGGATCAAGCAGCCTTTGGCGCGCCTTCCAGACGGAACGGGCCATGGCCACGTCGGGTCGATCCTGCTCGGTCGCGTAAACGCTTTCCTAAGAAACGGCTATTCCAGGGGTCGGCGCCATGGGCTGGAGGATGAAGCCGAAGGCCTTGGCGCGCCGATGCAGATTGTCGATAACCCGCGCGCGGTAGCGGATCTCGTACGACGACGCGCCAGGGTCGACGTAATCCATTCCGTGACGCACGGCATTGTAGAAGAGAACCGCTATCTTGCGCGCGGTCGCGGTGACCGCCTTGGCCTTGCCGATACGCGCCGAGAGCCGCCGGTAGAAGGCGCCCAGGGCCGTGTCGGTTCGTCCGACCGTCACTGCGGCCAGCCGCAGCAGTGACGCCGCCCGGCTCCCAGAGCGGCGCGTGCGCGACGAGAGCACCTTGCCGCCTGAGATCTTGTTGCTCGGCGCTAGGCAGAGCCAGGAGGTAAAGTGTTTCGCACTCGGCCAAGCGGAGAGGTCGTCGCCGCACTCGGCGATGAGCTTAAGCGCGAGATAGGGGCCGAGGCCGTTGATCTGGGTAAGGTCCTTGCCGAGTAGCGCGAAGAGCGCTGTGCGGACATCGAAGAGCAATGAATTCTGTTGACGGGATCTATTCTGCCGTGGTGATGGCAACGGACCTGCTTCGCGACCACGATGGGCGCTGAGTTCCTTCAACACGGCCTCGATCCGGGCGTCGCAGGCAGATGCCTTCTGCTGGTACGTGTCGTAGAGGGCGAGTGCCTGTTCGAGGGCGAACAGGTGCTCGGCGCGGTAGTTGCCGGCCAGCGCCTTCTCGATCGTCTCGACAGTGGCGTGGCAACGCCGATCCCGCATGCGCGCCAGCACTGCCGGATTGCGCTCGCCGCCTAGGATCGCGCGGATGATCCGCAGGCCGGTCACACCGGTAATATCGGTGACGACATGGTGGAGCTGCACGTTCATTTCGGTCAACGCCTTCTGCATGTGTTGGATATGTGACGCCCCATACTCGAGCAGACGCTCACGCTGACGCAGGTAGGCACGCAGCTCGGCGATCTGACCTTTGGGCCGAAAGCTTGCGCGCAGCAGACCGAAGGAGTGAAGCCGCTGCAGCCACTGCGCATCACTGACGTCGGTCTTGCGTCCGGGTACGTGCTTGGCATCGCGCGCATTGACGAGGAACACCGCAAAGCCACGGGCGTCGAGGATCTCAAAGATCGGGATCCAATAGACGCTGGTCGATTCCATGACGACCGTGTCGACACCGCACTCTGCAAACCAGTCCACCAGCCGATGCAGATCAGTCGTGAAGGTACCGAAGCTGCGCACCGGTTCAGGCGTGCGATCTGCATTCACGGCAGCCATGTGCATGGTGGCCCCGATGTCAATCGCGGCCGCGTTTGGATGGACCACCGCTATCGTGCGGCGGACCCTGTCTGTCGATTTGTTCCGACTCATCGCCAATCCTCCAGTTAAGGCGGAAGGGCTGGGCTGCGCTGTTGATCAATTTCCTAAACGGGATCGCCGGAAGGCGTCACCACTCTCACGTGCGCAACAACCCATGGACCATGTTTTTTTGCGGGGTAGAATGCCACCAAAAAGCCGTCGGCCGCTCCCTTCCACCAAGAGGATAGACCTCAACCGTTTCTACGCCCACAGGCGGACGCTGTCCGAGATGGTTTTTTTGAAGCTGATGCCGTGTCGGTCGTAGAAGCTCCACACGGTTGCGACGCTGACCACGATACCGCGCTCGCGCAGCAGAGCCCGGACTTCTTCAAGCGTAATATCCGACTGTACCCCAATCAAATCGAGCAGCCACGCGGCATGGGGCTCGAGAACCGCACGACGGTGACCGCGAACCGGGCTCGGCGCCGTTCGTCCGTCAAACCGCCACTGCCGGACCCATTTGATAGCGCTACTGGCGCTCACCGCGAATATCCTGGAAACCGAGCGTGCCGACAGGCCGCCCGCCACCGCACCAATCACCCGCTCGCGTAAATCAGACGAATAGGCCCGTGTCATCGCCGCCTCCGAATCAAGACGGACGAATCCTGAACCGGAAAAGCCTTCCAGGGAATCCCCATGCGAGTCAGATCAATCTAAAAAGACTCTAATATGGGTCCAATATATGTGCTTGGACAATCTTGGTCGCGCGTAGATTGGTTTTGCTGCACGGATGTGATGCGCGACCTTTTCACAACCAATTCGTACCAAAGCCTGCTGGTATTGCGGGTGCCCTCGACCAGATCGATCGGTGCCCGAAAGACCCACTTAGCATCTGGGCATACCAGCCTGCGCAATAGAGTTTCTGCCTGCACGGGTATCCGTTGCGTGCACAAAGTCACGCGGCCCTCGCGCAAAACTGATTGGACGCAGCTCATCGCTGCGCACGATCCGAGGGAGATGCGCGCTAGTGGTGAAATGATAAAGGCGGGCAGTCATTGCTCTAACCTTCAAGCGATCGGATGCCATAGCACCCATTTTACGCTTTTAGTGCTTATGGCACTGACGCTTTGCGATCATCTTTTGCAATCCCATGCCGTTCCATGGGCCGTATCATGGACGCAAAACCTGGGTCGACAGAGCAAAAATCAGTCTTCGATATAAATCAGGTCGTTAGATGGTGGGCGCTGAAGCGATCGAACCTTCGACCTCTCCCGTGTGAAGGGAACGCTCTCCGAGTGATGGAACTCATTAACAAATGAGACAAACCTCACAAGTTGCGTGATCATGAGGCCCGATCTGTCCAGCCAACCTGCCCCGAATCGACTTCGTGATCGAAGTCGGCCGGCGTGGTCCCCAAATTCGTAATTACGCAGTCAAAATTTCGCGTGGTAATCCGTGCACCCTGAATCGCCGTCCGAGCGGATCGTAACGACCATCCGCGGGGCTACCCGCAAGCGCCATTGGTCCGAAGAGAAGATCCGGATCGTTCTGGACGGCCTGGGCGGGCCAAGTCCAGCATCGCCGAGCTATGCCGCCGTGAGGGCATTACGGAGAGCCTTTATTGCGCCTGGTCCAAGGAGTTCCTAGAGGCCGGCAAACGGCGTCTGGCGAGCGATACGGCGCGTGCGACGACCAATGGCGAGGTCAACCGATCCTCGCAAACCCCTGCTTCTTGATGAAAATCAATGTCACCGCCCTAACGGGCTGGAATTCTAAGCAGGAAATCGCCGCCAACCCCGAGGGCGGCATCGGCATTATGCGTGCAACGGTCATTGGCACAATGACTGGCGCGCCGAAGAATGGACATGAGGGAACATTGGCGATGACTCCGTCCCAGCGGTTAGCTGAACTCGGGTTGAGCCTGCCGGCGCCGGCCCGGCCCGCTTTTAAATATGTCCCGGTCGCAATTCAGGGGGAATTGGCGTTTGTCAGCGGACAGCTCCCTTGGGTGGATGGCGAGATCAAAACGGTCGGGTGCCTCGGTGGCAACATATCCCTAGACCAGGGAAAGGATGCGGCGCGCATCTGCGGCTTGCAGGCGCTCGCATGCCTTGAACAGGCGCTTGGTTCTATCGACCAAATTGTGCAGATTATTAAACTGACTGGTTTCGTCCAGAGCACATCAGACTTTCACCAACAGCCAAGCGTTATCGATGCGGCCAGCGAGCTTATGTTTGATATTTTCGGCGAAGAGGGCCGGCACGCCAGATCGGCGATCGGAGTCGCGGCCTTGCCCAGAAACGCGCCTGTGGAATTGGAAGTGATTGCGGCGGTTCGCGCGCGCTGAGCGTGAAAGAAATCAAACACTAACGGTGAAATAGGAAAGAAAATGACAACAGCATCGCTTCGGTTGCGAATGTATCATGACCATCTGGTCGAAGGTGGACAGTCGACGCTGGCGCCGGAACGTCGCATAATTTACTGCGTTGCAGGGGATGCTGGACTTTCAAGCGAAGGTCGCAACGTAAAGCTCGGCGAGGATGAGGGCTTTTTTTCCAATCAGAAAGTGGTCGTGCGAGGAGGGTCAGAAGGTGCGTGTCTTTGGCGTTGGGAACTTGTGCAACCAAATGCAGCCGCTGGCGAAATTCAGTGCCAGGGAATTAAGAGCACGAACGCCGGTGACTACAAGATCGAGCTCGATACCTCGGTTAAACGTTTAATGCGGTTGGATCGTGTGGAATTCCCGCTCGGCGGCGAGGCATTGACGCACATTCATGCTGCTCCCGGCGTTCGTTGTCAGCGTACCGGAAGTCTATTGATCGATTCGCTCGGTAAGCGCTACCGCGTGTGGCCGGGCGACACTTGGGTTGAGCATGGTCCGGATCAGGTCTACGCGAAAGCCTCCGAAAAACATCTTTCAAGCTTCGTTCGTGTGATGATCGTCCCGGAGGAATACAAGGGGAGATCGACGATCACTTATGTGCGGCCAGAGGACAAAGACAAACCAAAGTCTCAGTCTTACAAACGCTATCTGGAAGAGCCGATTAGTCTTTAGACTTTGTCGGCGACAAAATGGCCCTACAAAGCTTAATCTTCCAACTGCTGAACGGGCTGGTCTGGGGCCTGATCTTGGCGCTAATCACGCTGGGCCTGACGCTGATCTTCGGCATCCTAAGCATCATAAACATCGCCCATGCCGCACTTTATATGCTGGGCGCCGTTCTGGCGTGGGAGGTCATCCAATTTACCGGCAGCTTCTGGGCCGCCATGGTAATCGCGCCCCTGCTCGTCGGCTTGGTGAGCGTCGCGGTCGAGAGGGTTGTGCTTCGCCCGATCAGCGGCAACTTCGTCTTGAGCATACTTGCCACGCTCGGGATACTTTTCATCATCCAGGATACGGTGCTTGCGACCTTTGGCGGTGGGCTGCAACGCATAGCCACCCCCATCCGCGGTGCGATGCCCATCTTCGGCTTGCACTATCCCTATTATCGACTGTTTGTTGCCGGCGTCTCGATCTCTACGATGCTTGTCGTCTGGGTATTCTTGAACCGCACCAAGTACGGACTGTGGATCCGGGCCGTAAAGCAGGACCCGCAGATCGCCACCGCGATGGGAATACCGGTCTCGGTTGTCTACATGTCGACTGTCGCGCTCGGGGGCATTCTCGCCGGCTTGAGTGGGGTGCTGGCCGGGCCGATCGTGGCTATCGAGTACCAGATGGGCCTCAAGATCCTAGCGTACTCCTTTATCATCGTCGTGGTCGGCGGCTTGGGGAGCATCATGGGATCGATCGTCGTCTCGATCGTCATCGGCTGCATGGACGGCGTCTTCACGACATACTTTCCGGCGAGTGAAGCGCGGATCATGACGCTCGTACTGGTATCGCTGATTCTGCTATTGCGACCCGAGGGGATCTTCCGGGCGCGTCGGGAAGCGGTGATCTAAGTGCCCTATCGACGACAGATCCTATGGCTATTCGCAGGCACGCTTCTTTTTGCCGCACTTCCCGTCGTCTTCGGCAATTATGGTCAGTACCTCGGGTCGACGCTCTGCGTCTGGATCATCTTCGCGCTGGCCTACGACCTCGCGTTTGGTCGAGCCGGGCTTTTGAGCTTCGGCCATGCCATGTTCTTCGGGGTGGGTGCCTACGCGTTAGCCTTGCTCGTCTTGACCCTGGGTTGGGGATTTTGGCCGGCGATCATGGCCGCGATCATTCTGGCCGGGCTGTTCGCGCTCGTGCTCGGCAAAATCGCACTCCAAGTGACCGGACACGCTTTCGTTGTGATCACGGTCATCTTCAGCGCTATCCTCGAACTGGTGGCCTTCTCGCAGAAGTGGATCACGAACGGCGAGGATGGGCTGAGCTTCGATCTTAATCGCGTTCCGTTCGGCTTCGCCGAGCTCGACCTCCGCAATGCGAATACGAAATACTGGGTCATGATCGCCGCCCTGTTCTTGACGTTCCTGATGCTCAATTGGATCAATAACTCGACCCTCGGCCTAGCCTTCCGCGCGGTCCGAGAAAACCCGATGCGGGCAACGCTCCTCGGCTACCCCGTCCAGCGTTACAAGCTGGCTGCTTTCGGCATTTCCGGCGCGCTGAGCGGGCTGGCGGGAGCGCTGTTCAGCCTTCTCAGCTTCCATATCTCCGCCGAAGTATTCCAGATCACCGTGTCCATCAACCCGTTGACCTCTGTCCTGGTGGGAGGAGCCGGGACAATGCTCGGCCCGGTTATTGGGACGACGTTCATCTTCCTCTTCTCGGATTATCTCAGGACCCTCGTTGTCTACGCCGACTTCGCTATCGGGGTCATCCTGGTGCTCACCGTCCTGTTCGCGCCGCAAGGCATCGTCGGTCTGATCGAGCGGATCAAAACACGGCGTCGCGCTCGATCCAACAACAAGGCCGAGAGCCTCGATCGCTGACGATGCGAGCATCAGCGGAGACGCGTTCGTGACAGCGCAGGCCCGAGAGCGTGATCCTCGAGGCGAGCGGCGTCGCCAAGCATTTCGATGGGCTAAAGGCGCTCACGGACGTAAATCTCAAAGTGTTTCGTGGTGAGTGCCTCGCCATCATTGGACCAAACGGCGCGGGCAAGACGACGTTCTTCAACATCTTGACCGGACTTCTGCGACCAACCGCCGGCCGCATTCTGTTCGAAGGCGCCGATATTACGGCCTATGCGCCGTACCGAAGAGCAATGATCGGAATATCCAGGACGATGCAGATCACTAGCGTTTTTCCTCGACTGTCCGTACTCGACAATGTCCTGATCGGGATCCAGGCACAGCACGCTCCGTGGAAAATGCTGCGCGTCGGGTCGTTGCCGATCAACGAGATGCGGCGGCGCGCGGCTGAGATCGTCGAGCTTGTGGGCCTTGGCGAAATGTCTGAAGTAATTTGCGCTAACCTCTCCCATGGCGACCAGCGGCTTGTCGATATCGCGCTGGCGTTAAGCGTCGAGGCGAAGCTTCTCCTGTTGGACGAGCCGACGGCGGGGCTCAGCGTAATGGAAACGCGTTACATCACGGGTCGCCTTCGCGATATCTGGGAGCACAAGAAACTCACGATCGTAATCGTCGAGCACGACATGGAGGTGGCACTCGGTCTTGCTACCCGCGTGGCAGTCTTCCACCAGGGCACTTGCCTCGCGATCGGCGAGCCAGACGTGATTATGGCTGATGAGGTCGTCAATCGCGTCTATTTGAAAGGGCATGCCCGTGCTGAGGCTTGAGAAGGTCAACGCAGGGTACGGTGACAGCCATGTGCTGAACGACGTCGACCTCGATTTCGGGGAGAACCGGATCGTCGCGCTGCTCGGTCGCAACGGCGTCGGGAAGACCACGACGTTCAATGCAATCATGGGCCTGGTGCCGGTCAAGAGCGGGCGTATCCTATTCGATGGCCACGATCTTACGTGCCTCCCGGCCCGTCCGCTGCCCTGCTCGGGTATCGGCTTCGTGCCACAAGGCCGCAGGATTTTTTCCGAATTCACGGTCATGGAGAACCTGCGAGTCGGCACGAGGACCGGACGGGTCAAGCCAGATACGCTGGATTGGATTTTCTCTCTGTTTCCGAGACTTAAAGAACGTCTCGAGCAGGCCGGTGGGAGCCTTAGCGGCGGCGAGCAGCAGATGCTCGCCGTGGGCCGCGCGCTCGCCATGCAGCCCCGTCTCATTCTGATGGACGAACCAATGGAGGGCCTGAGCCCGGGCATGGTGGAGGTCGTCCGCCATGCAATTATCGAGGCACGCGACAAGGGCATGCGCATACTGATCGTCGAGCAGGACATTGAAGAAGCTCTCGCTCTTGGCGCAGGACATTCACATCATGGAAAAGGGCAGCATCCGGGTCCATTGCCATCCGCAACTTCTGAAGCAAGATCCTTCCATTCTCGAAAGGCACCTTGGAATTCGCTTGCACGCTGTATAGACCGTCGTTATGCACGCTTGAATTCGAACTCAGTTCGAGGGAGTCTGAGCATGACCAAGAAGGGCCAAGAGACCGTGGTAAAGAAACGTAAAGCCATCGGAACAGAACTGACCAGGCGTCGGCTCATCCTCGCCGGCGGCGTCGCGATGGCGGCATGCGGCCATCGGCGCCCCACCGTTTTGAAGGCGGCCAACAAGCCGATCGTGATCGGCCATCAGCTCGATCAGACCGGGATCCTCGCGGTATACGCGCCTTGGTACGACCGAGCCGCGAAAGGCGCTATCGACCGCATCAATAAGGCCGGCGGCATCGACGGCCGTCAGGTCAGATACGTGGTCGAGAACACAGCCTCGAAAGTCGACAGGGGTTGGCGGCGATCGAAAAGCTGGTGAACCGGGAGCAGAGCGACTTCATCCTCGGCGCCTGCATTCGGGCATTGCGCTCGGCAGCACGAAAATCTGCAAGAGCTTAAATACTCTCTACTTCTCCGCGGCGCACGCCGAGGAGGTAACCGGGGCTGCCGGCAATCGGTTTGTGTTTCGGGTCAGCTCGCAGTCGGAAAGTGAAGGCGAGGCTACGGCGACGAAGGAATTGACCTCTGAGCTTGGGTCGAAATGGTCGATCTTCTACGCCGATTACGCCTGGGGCCAATCTCATGCCCGCGTATGGCGCGAGCGGCTAAAGCGCAATGGAGCTGAAGATCCTGAGCGAGGTCGCAATGCCGCTGGGCGCGAGTGACCTGGTGCCATACCTCTCCAAGATCCATCGAGATACTCAGGCGTGCGTCGTCGCGCTGTTCGCCTCGGATGCGGTCGGATTCATTCAGCAGCGAGAAGCCCTCGGCTTTAATTTCAAGCTAATGGGGATGCAGGGTCTGGCCGCCGGGATATCGCCGGACGTTCTGAAGCTGGCCGCCGGCTTCTATGTTCCTGAAAGCCTGCCCGCGCCGGCTTAAAGACAAGAATACCCCCCATAACCGCTTCTTCGCCAGACCGTCGGTGCTGACGAGAACGGCAAGGAGATCGGCGGCAATCAGATGGCTCACCGAATCCTACTATTGGGTGACGTGGACTCACGTGAATCTGATCAAGAAGGCTGTCGAAGCCTCAGGCTGGAAGAGCAAGGCCGACAATCTCAAGATGATCGAGGCCATGGAAGGCATGAAGCTCGAGGAAAGTGATGATTTCCCGCAGGGCTCCACGACCATCCGGGCTGCCGATCACCAAGCGTTCGTCGACCTTTATCTGACTCAGATTCAAAGCGATGGGTTTGCCAAGGTGATCCGTAAGCTTGCCCCGAAACAATACCCGGCCCCGATCGACTATCGCACGGAGTCGCTCTGACGCCACGCGCGGTTGGAAGCGGAACGCGTAATTGCGGTCTCAGCAGGTGCTGGGCCGCAATTATCGCGCCGGTGCGCGCGATAAGTCACGCCACCGGACCCGAATGTGTGTCAAAAACCTAAGCCGGATGACAGGCCCTCTGTCGTAGACCTCACCGCGCTGCCTTCAAAGCTGGAGTTACACCGTCAAGAATTGCGCGACAGTTCGGAATTTCCAATGCCGACATGTGAAAGGCCCTGGCAAGCGATCCATCGGAGTGAGTGCAAAGCAGTAATCTCTATCCCGTTGGTTTAAAAACTCTCTTAGCTCAGGCAGTTGCCGCCTAAAGAGATTTTGGTGGAAAATGTACCGAGACCTTCAACGGGCGCCCTTTGTACTATGTGCTCGGGCGATAAAGGCGACTTAGAGCAGGGGCCATCTTGATGACGACAAGCCTCACCAACGAATACAAACCAATTCAATTGTTTGACTACGTTGAGGTGCCAGTTGACGAAATGCGCCGTCGCGCCAAAGCATTTTATGACGTGATACGCAAGCGGCACACAGTGCGTGATTTTTCATCGAAGCCAGTTCCCCGCGATATCATTGAACAATGCCTTCTCACTGCAGGGACAGCACCGAGCGGCGCCAATCATCAGCCCTGGCATTTCTGCGTTATCGGTGACCCTAAGATGAAGAAAATTATTCGCGATGCAGCAGAGAAGGAAGAACAATCCTTTTATTCCGGCCGAGCCGGCCAGGAGTGGTTGAATGCTCTCAAGCCACTGGGCACCGATGCCAACAAAGCATTTCTTGAAACTGCACCATGGCTCATTTGCATTTTTGGATCACGGAAAAGCCCAAGTGCCGACGGCATTATGCGGAAAAACTACTATGTGCCTGAGTCCGTTTCTATCGCGACTGGGTTTTTGATTGCCGCACTCCATCATGCTGGCCTTGCGACGCTCACCCATACGCCAAATCCAATGGGTTTTTTAAATGAAATCTGTCGGCGTCCTCCGAATGACAAGCCGTACATCCTGCTGGTCGTAGGATATCCAGCGTCGAATGCGACAATTCCACTCCATGCGACGGAGAAAAAGACGTTGCATGAGATAGCGACATTCTTCTAAAGAAAAAGAGTGGGCCGGTTCGACGGCCTCGACGCCCTTCCAACGTATCTAACCGATAATGCCCGCCGACTTATGGCAAATGAGCCAAACCTCACGAGTTGCGTGATCGTCTTGGTTTGGTAAGTCGCCGGATTAATTTCAGATCAAGCGTCCCCTTTGCACCCCAGCCCTTAACACCAGTCGTCACGCTCGGACGAAACTTGACGTAAAGGGGGTAGCCACTGGCGGCCAAAGTTTTCGGCGGTACTGACGGGGCAAGGCCCCGCATGGCGGCACGGGCTGCTGGAAGGTGATCACCGAACTTGCCTTGTAAATATCGCTGCACGCTTGTCGGGGAAATCGGCCTACCACCGCTTAAGGCCCGGAGCCCATCTGGCGCCCGGACCACAGGAACAGCGCGGTGCAGGAAATCGACTTTCAGTCGTCGGCCGCGCGTCAGCCGTTTATGGCGCTCTTTCACGGATTTCGGGGATGGATGGAACAGCCCGAGCGATACCCCTTTCGAATAGGCATTAAGGCCAGCAATGGCGCGACCGAGAGTCAGAGCCTCATCGCGAAGAAAACCTAGCCGCTCCGCGACGACTGCGGCCCACAAGGTCAGAACCGGAGCGCGGTTGATAGTGATGGCTCGATTTGCGCTCATCGGTTTCAATCAGACTTTAGCCCCGCGATGGCGCGCACATTTTGAAGCATTCCCACGCAGTTGCCGACTGAGTAGAGGATTGAAGAGTTGCCATGAATGCTATGATTCTAGGCATGATAGGGCATATGCCTACATACTGAGAAGGGTCAAGGCGGCACTGTGCTGGCGTCTTTCGTGGTCGCCGGCGTGGTTATATGCTCTTCCAAAGGCTTTTCTGATGGACGCCTATGCGACACTGGCAGCTCGTTTTGTTTGCGGCGACCGTAGCGCTCGCCGAAATAGCAACGCTACCATCAGTGGCGCGGGCACAGACCGTCGATGCAGCAATCGCGCTTGCAGCAGATGTTTCGCGCAGTATCGACGATGAGGAATTCAAACTCCAGCGTCGAGGCTACGCTGCAGCCATAACCGATCCCCAATTCATGCAAGCCATTAAGGCCGGCACGCATGGAGCTGTTGCCTTGTGCTTCCTTGAATGGGCAGGATCCGATCAATTGGCAGTCGTCGCGAAATGGATGGTAATTCGCGATGGGAAAGACGCGTCCGAATTCGCCAAGATCTTGCTCGACGCGCCGCGGTCCTCTGCGGGCCGCACCGCGATTGGCGCCGGCATCGATTTTGCGGTTACGCAACTCGAAGCGGACGGTGTCAACGTCGAGCGCCGGATCATCGATGTGTCTGGCGACGGCAGCAATAATTCCGGCCGGCTGGTGACCGAGGCGCGGGACGAGGCGGTGGCGAAGGGTATCACTATCAACGGCCTTGCTATCATCAATGAGAAAACCAGCGGTGAGCCCGGAACGTTTCGCTATACACACACACACCCGCCTGGAGGCCTGCCTAACTATTACCGCGATAACGTGATCGGCGGTCCGGGCGCCTTTGTGCTGCAGATTGTGAACTTCGACACCTTCGCCGAGGCGATGACCAACAAGCTGCTCACCGAGATTTCGGACGCATCGCCCCGTTCCTCGCACGGGGCGGTCTCTAAAAGACCGCCGGTTCTAGCCCGATATCAAGCTCAATAGTTTGGCTTTAGCCCCATTCCATTTTGCCTTAATGTCTTCGGTGACCTCACTGCTGTAATTCGATAGGCAAATTTCGAGCGTCGCCAAAACCTGACTGGCTCCGTAACTGTCAATAAAATCCGCCGTATCGATAATGCTCACAATCCGCCTCCAATCAGAGATGGGGAGATTACATACTGACGCGGCATTTTGCGCGTAACAATTGATATGTGTCTGGAACGCAAATTCTTTCATCTCTCGGCAGCTGCAGGTTGCCGGGCTTTGCAGGGAAAGCTTTGCAGCAATTGACTTCTGCAAGCATAAGAGTGTTTTGTCTCGCCATCGCTTGCCCGCGGGTGACCATCCGGTTTCGTTCAAAAAACGATTACAGTATTTTTGACCGTAACTAATAAAATAGTTGTCAGCTCCCGTGCACCGGCAATATCTATCGAAGCACGCGTTGTAGACATTGCACGACGGCATGTCTTGAATTGCGCATTGAGCCCAAGCATCCCTCGACTGCGTAAGTGTGCACAGCGCGATCACAAAATAAAGGGCGCGCGCCCAGGGCAACGGTCGAAATATTGACTCTGACATTGCGGATCTCCCCCATTTCTGGATACCCAAAATCGTAGAGTGGATTATTAGCGGGCAAGTGGCACGACAAATAATCTACCGTGGCTCGGCGCAAGAAAAAGGCCCGGAATGTCTCCCGGGCCTTCGTCATTTCGGTTGAGGGTAGTGGGCTTAATAGTCCATGCCGCCCATGCCACCGCCAGGCATAGCCGGGGCCCCACTGTCCTTCTTCGGCCTTTCGGCGACCATAGCTTCCGTGGTGATCAGAAGCCCGGCAATCGACGCTGCATTCTGCAGGGCCGCCCGAACAACCTTGGTCGGGTCAATGATGCCCTTGGTGACGAGGTTGCCGTATTCGCCGTTCTGGGCGTCAAAGCCGAAGTTGTATTGATCCTTTTCCAGGATCTTGCCGACGATGACGGAGCCGTCCTCGCCCGCATTGATCGCAATCTGGCGAGCCGGCCAGGAGAGTGCCTTGCGCACGATATCGATGCCGTGCTTCTGGTCTTCGTTCTCGGTCTTAACGCGCTTGAGCGCCTCGACTCGCGCGGAGCAGGGCGACGCCGCCTCCCGGCAGGATGCCTTCCTCGACCGCGGCGCGGGTCGCATGCATCGCGTCATCGACGCGATCCTTGCGCTCCTTCACCTCGACCTCGGTGGCACCGCCCACGCGGATCACCGCAACGCCACCAGCAAGCTTCGCCAGCCGCTCTTGCAGCTTCTCCTTGTCATAGTCAGACGTTGTCTCCTCGATCTGCACTTTGATCTGAGAGATACGCGCTTCGATGTCGGCCTTCTTGCCGGCGCCGCTGACGATCGTGGTGTTCTCCTTCTCGATCGTCACCTTCTTGGCGCGCCCGAGCATGTTCAGAGTAACCTTGTCGAGTTTGATGCCGAGATCCTCGCTGATCGCCTGAGCGCCGGTGAGGATCGCGATGTCTTCAAGCATGGCCTTGCGGCGATCGCCGAAGCCCGGTGCTTTCACCGCCGCGACCTTGAGGCCGCCGCGCAGCTTGTTGACGACGAGCGTGGCCAAAGCTTCACCCTCAACATCCTCGGCGATGATGACGAGCGGCTTCGAGGTCTGCACCACCGCCTCAAGCAGCGGCAAAAATTCCTGCAGGCCTGAGAGCTTCTTCTCGTAGATCAGGATGTAGGGATCTTCCATCTCAACGCGCATCTTGTCGGCGTTGGTGATGAAGTAGGGAGAGATGTAACCGCGATCGAATTGCATGCCTTCGACAACTTCGAGTTCAGTCTCCAAGGATTTTGCTTCTTCGACCGTAATCACGCCCTCGTTGCCAACTTTCTTCATCGCATCGGCAAGGAACTTGCCAATTTCGGAATCGCCGTTGGCGGAAATCGTGCCGACCTGGGCGATTTCTTCGTTCGAGGTGACCTTCTTCGAATTCTTCTTCAGGTCCTCGACCACCGCTTCGACCGCAAGATCGATGCCGCGCTTGAGATCCATCGGGTTCATGCCGGCGGCTACCGACTTTGGCGCCTTCCCGTACGATCGCGTGCGCAAGAACCGTGGCGGTCGTGGTGCCGTCACCGGCGAAGTCGGATGACTTCGAGGCGACTTCGCGCACCATCTGCGCGCCCATATTTTCGAACTTGTCTTCGAGCTCGATCTCTTTAGCGACGGTGACGCCGTCCTTGGTAATGCGCGGCGCACCATACGACTTGTCGAGCACAACATTGCGCCCCTTGGGGCCGAGCGTCACGCGCACCGCATTGGCGAGAATGTCGATGCCGTGCAACATCCTGTCGCGCGCATCGACTGAAAATCTTACGTCTTTGGCAGCCATTTTTGTTCTCCGTTATGTTTGACGCGACAGTCCTTAGGCGGCCTTCTTGCGGGCGACGGTCTGTTCGATCACGCCCATGATGTCGCTCTCTTTCATGATCAGATACTCGACGCCGTCGATCTTGACCTCAGTGCCCGACCATTTGCCGAACAGCACGCGGTCGCCTGTCTTCAGATCGATCGGGATGAGCTTGCCGGCCTCGTCGCGGCCACCTGGACCGACGGCGATCACCTCTCCCTCAGAAGGCTTCTCTTTGGCGGTGTCCGGAATGATGATTCCGCCTGCGGACTTGCCCTCGGCTTCGATGCGCGTAACCACGACGCGGTCGTGAAGCGGTCGAAATTTCATATCAATCCTCCTAAGTACCTGTTGCTGTTAATTTTTCGGACGAGAAAAGCAGAGGCACACTGATCGCAAGATGAAAGCAGCCTCTCTTAATCAATTGGTGTGTTTTTGGCACTCTTCAAGTGAGACTGCTAATTTGCTGTCCGGATTAGCCGGTCTGTCCGCGGGGCATCAGCGTCCAGTGACGTTTGTCCCACAAGCGCCGTGCCAGTGGTCCGCCTGACCGAGGTGTTCCGGCAGGCCGCGCAAAGTTCGCATAATTTCACCGATGCCATCGGATTAACCCAGGTCGATTCCCTCGATCTCGGAAGGCCTGAGAGCGACAGCGACTTCTATTTTGTGCAGGCAGTGGCACGACGGGGCTTAGCGCCTATAGTCTCTTGCTGTTTGAGGTGAAAGCGTCCCCCGACCCGGCAGCTCGTTAATTCAAAGGCGTTCAATTTCGAAAGGAAAACTGCATGGCGTTCAAACCGAATTACGGCATGCAACGCGCTGATCGCAACCGAGCAGCGCAGGCACAGGAGGGACGAAAAGCAACGAAAGCGAGAGGAAAAATCTGCGCAACGCCAAGCCGAACGCACAACAAAAACTAAAAGCACACCTGATGAAGAGAAAGCAAAATAAGGAAAGATTGATGACTGCCGCCAATCTAAAGGCCTCGAAGAGGGGCAATCGCGTTTATTGGAGAGGTGATGCCAATGACCGAGGCCGTATAACCGAAATGGCTGGGATGCGTTACAATCGCTTGGGATAACGGTCAGGTTGCCAGAGTGCACCATGGGGATATGCGCGAAATTCAGCGAGCGCCATTGAAGCCTGTGACTGTGTAGATAGGGCACATAGACCTAGGGTCGAATGCCTGCGCCTTTTGATTGGTGCGACCCATTTGAAATGTGACGATTTCAGTTAGGACCACATCCAGAGCAATAAACCGCCATTTCGCTTGACTTTGTCTCGGCAAAGGCGCAGCCTGAGGTGCCGTCCGGAATGTGGTTGGAATTCGGTGTGGCGCGATCTCCGGTAACATGAAGGTATCGTTTCAGGCTGCGAGGTCAATTGGCTGATCGATGGGCTTTGTGGCGAGCGTCTGCCAACCATCGACCTTGCGCATGTTGATCTGGCCGGAGGCGAGCAGCGCCCAGAACAACATCGCGGCGGTTTCCGCCGACGGCAGCACGGTCTGCGTCTTGATCCTTCGCTTGAACTCCTCGTGCAGTCGCTCGATCGCATTCGTGGTGCGCACGCTGCGCCATTGGCTCGGCGGCAGACGGGTGAAGGTGAACAGGCGTTCGCCGGCTTCCTCCAGGCTGTCGGCGACGGCGCGGTGCTTGAGCCGCCACTTGCGGATGAAGGCCTTGCGGCGGGTTTCGATCTCCTCACGCGTCGTCGCGTAGATCATGTCGTTGTAGTCGGCGGTGATCTCTTCGTGCAGGCGCTCGGGCGCGTGGGCCAGCAGGTTGCGATGCTTGTGGACCTTATGCCGACGTCGGCATAAGGTCCATTATGCCGACCTCCGGATTATGCCGACCACCGCTGCCAAATCAGCCTGGGAGGCGGTGAACGCTGCGAAGGATGTCGGCATAATCAGAGCGCCTCCAGAAAGGCGAGCAGCTTGTCAGCGGGGCGGAAGCGGCCGGGTCGGCTTTCCGCGGGCGTTGTCCTGGCCAATGCGCGTTCCTTGATCGTCAGATCGGCATGCAAGTAGACCTGAGTGGTCTCGACGTTTTCGTGTCCGAGCCAGAGCGCGATCACCGACGTGTCGATACCGGCCCGCAGTAATCGCATTGCTGCGGAATGCCGCAAGACATGCATGGTCACCGATTTCTGAGCCAGCGTCGGACAGACGCCGCCGGCTATCTGGACGTATTTGGCGAGCCTATGTTCAAGAGCGTCACGGCTGAGCGCCGTGCCCGAGCGCGTCACGAAGAGGGGGTCCCCGGGCAGACCGGCTCGCTCTGTAAGCCAAACGCGCAGGGCGGTGACCAGGCCCGACGTGAGCGGGGTGATTCGCTGCTTTCGTCCTTTTCCGTGGCAGCTCACATGAGCGCCGGCCCCGAGATGCACGTCGGCACAGCGAATGCCGATCAGCTCGGATGCTCGCAGGCCAGTCTGGGCAGCGAGACTGAACAGCGCGTGGTCACGTCGCCCGGTCCAGGTCGACTGATCGGGGGCGGTAAGCAGCGCGCTGATTTCGGCTCGGTCAGGAAGGTCACGAGCCTTCGGTCGAAGCGCTTGGGAGGGATGGCGAGAACGCGCTCGATGACGGCGGCATGATCGGGATGGCGAAGTGCGGCGTATCGGAACAGCGAGCGGATCGCGGCAAGCCGAGCGTTGCGGGTGCGCGCGCCGTTTTTCGCTGGTGCTCGAGGTTGTCGAGGAAGGCGCCGATGAGCGGGGCATCGAGATCGTCGATATCCAACTTGGATGGTTCCTTGCCTTTTTTGGTCGATGCGAAGACCAGCAGCAACCGGAGAGTGTCCCGGTACGCAGCGAGTGTATGCGGGCTGGCTTGGCGCTGACGGACCAGGCGATCCGTGAAGAATGCCTGCAGGGTCGTGGCCAGTGCGCGCTCGCAATGACGAGCTTGGTTCGACCCCATCGCAGCATGCTCTAGGTGTTTGGTCTCGCCTTTGATGGGGCATCCTTGTCGAGTGATTCGAAGGATGCGCTATGGGCCAGATTCTACATGGGAGCGCCACAACGACTGAGGCGGTCCGTCGAGCGATACAGCATAGTCATGTCTGGACGGCGCCCGCAGATCAAGGGTTATCCGATGTGGTGTGGAGCTCGCGGGTGCGGTCATGTCTCCGGCCTTTTTGCGCGGGACGGGTCCCGCTGGCCCTGATGGTTTCCGCTGGTTCGTTTGCCTGATCAAGAGAACGAGCTTGGCGCTCCGACTATGCTCCAGGCTTCCCGAACCAATTTCTCGCGCGTTCGCATCACTACGTAGTCACCCTCAATTCAGTGATCGCTCGATAGACCCGAGGACGCTGGGTTATCAGGCCACGGCATCCCCGTAGATGGAGCCATCGCGCATAATGGCGAAGGCGATCCTCGCGAGCTTGTTCGCCACGGCTACCGCGACAAGCTTAAACGGTTTGGTTTCCATGAGCTTCCCGGCCCACCCTCTAAGCCCATCCTGGTGCGCCCTTCTGTGGAAGAGGACGGCGCGAGCGCCGACGACCAACAGCTTTCGGAGGTAGCGATTCCCCATTTTTGACACCCGTCCAAGGCGTTCTTTGCCCCCCGACGAGTTCTGTCTCGGCGCCAGTCCGAGGAACGCTGCGAACTCCCGCGGGCCCGAGAATGCGCCAACATCCTGAACACTCGCAGCAATCGCGGATGCCGTTATGGGGCCAATTCCGGGGACACTCATCAGCCGTCGAGCTGTCCGATCCGTCCTCGCCAGCTCTAGGATGGCGCGGTCGATCGCGGCGATCTCACCGTTGAGGGTTTGCAACTGACGGATGGTCGGCGCGAGCGCGTCCCGTACGCAAAGCGGGATGGAGCCATCGCCCTCCAAAATCGCTGCGGCCAATGCGTAGGCTCCGCTCGGTCCCTGTGCAGCGATAACGCCGACCTCCGCCAGATGGCCGCGCAATGCGTTGAGGAGCTGTGTGCGTTGAGACACCAGGATCTCACGCACCTTGTGATGCATAAGAACGGCTTGATTGTCGATCGACCGGACCGGCACGAATCGCATCGAAGGCCGAGTGACCGCTTCGCAAATCGCAGCCGCATCAGCCGCATCGTTCTTCTGCCGGCGAACATAGGCCTTGACGTAATTGGGTGGCATCAGTCGAGCGACGTGCCCGAGTTTGACCAATTCACGAGCCCAGTGGTGAGCTGAGCCGCAGGCCTCAAACTTATGATGCAGGGCGGTAGAGCGGCAAAGAACGACAGTACGTCCTTGCGCCTTAACGAGGTAGCCATCACAACCTTGCCATCGGCGTCCACCGCGTGAATCTGGAAGACGTGTTTCGCCAGATCGAGACCAACGGTCGTCACCGAGTTCAAGTCAACGCGTGCCTTGCCCATTTGTGGCGCTCCTTCGATGAGTGTTCGACAGCGCATCTTGACATGCCTCCTCGGGGAGCAGGCGTTGCGGGCGCCGTCCACACCATCAAGAGAGCCTGAGGGCGCTTGCCAAGCGCTATGGCGTCAATCCGAAGACGATCGCCAAGTGGAAGGGCGGAGCTCAGTTTCCGATCTTCGGACAGGCCCCAAGACGCCCCGATCAACCGTCCTGACTGTTGAAGAGGAGGCGATCGTTGTCGCCTTCCGAAGGCATACGCTGCTGCCGCTTGACGACTGCCTCTACGCGCTTCAACCGACAATCCCTCACCTCACGCGCTCGTCGCTGCATCGTTGCCTTAAGCGTCATGGAATCTCGCGGCTGCCGCAAGTCGAGGGCGAAGCCTCGCCCAAGCGCAAGTTCAAGATCTAGCCGATTGGCTTCTTCCACGTCGACATCGCCGAAGTGCAGACCGCGCAAGGCAAGCTCTATCTCTTCGTCGCGATCGACCGCGCCTCCAAGTTCGCGGTCGCTCAGCTCGTCGACAAGGCCAATACGCAGACCGCGCGCGCCTTCTTGGAGGCCCTTGTCGCCGCCGTGCCTTACAGGATCGAGATCGTGCTCACCGACAACGGAATCCAGTTCACCGACCTGCCGAAGAACCGATCAGGTCCGACCGCCAGGCTCCGCGGCCACCCTTTCGACCGCGGCTGTCGTGAGCACGGGATCGAGCATCGGCTGACCAAGCCCAATCATCCTTGGACCAATGGACAGGTCGAGCGGATGAACCGGACGATCAAGGACGCGACCGTCAAGCGATATCACTACGAATCCCACGATCAACTCGTTCGCCATCTCGCCGACTTCCTCGCCGCCTACAACTTCGCCCGGCGACTGAAGACCCTTAATGGCCTCACCCCCTACGAGTTCGTCTGCAAACAATGAACAACCGAGCCTGAACAATTTACACAGAACCCGCTCCAGCAAATGCCGGGACTAAACACCTAGGGCGGCGCTCCTCGATTCGATCAGTGGATTTCGCGAGATTTACTCAGCGCCTCGCGCATATCGCGGCTCGTGAAGCCGGGAGCGCGCGCGCGATCAAGGATCACCTTCTCGCGCCGGGTCAGAAGGTCTATCGCCTTGGGCAGCGCGAGCACAGCCTCCGCCGGGATGACCACCGCGCCATGCACGTCCGCGTGAATGACATCGTCGTGGCGCGCAAGCATGCCAAAGATAGTCACGTCGCACTTCATCTGCACCATATGCACATGCGCGTGACTTGGCCCGATGCGGCCGCCGACGATCTGGAAGCCGGGCGCCAGCATGTCGATGTCGCGGAACGAGCCGTTGGTCACGCAGCCCTTAACGCCAAGGGCGGCGTGCACATTCGTCTGCACTTCGCCCCAAAAGGCGCCGAAGCCTGGACGGTCGTCCACGTCCTGGATGATTGCGATCGTCGGCATGGCCCCCGCCGCCACATAGTCGTACCAATCCTCCCGCGGAGGAATGGGTGCGCGCGGCGGCTCCTTCGCCCGGATCATGCCTGTCCGTGCGAGGCCAACGATCGGCGGCAGCTTGCGGTCGACGACGACCATGGGCTCGACGGTGAAACCGATGGCGCGCCTCTCCGGTGAGACGATCTCGAGCCCGTTGCAGATCGTCGGCGTGTCCCAGGCTTTGAGCGCTTCGAGATCGTGGGCGGTGAAAGGATAATCGGTCATTTCCATGTTTCCTGACGGCGACGAAGGTCAGGCGTCGACACGGCTCATCCGCCGCTCGATGCGCAGGGGCATGAGGGTAAAAGACGCGACTAGTTGGCCGCTAGCGGTTTCATGGGTTTCGGCATGATCGGCAATGTGAGCACCGACGCATGGTCGGGGTCGTGGTAGATGGTTTGGAATGCGGGCCACATGGCGGCGTCGACGCCGAACGGATGACCGGTGTTCGGGTTCCGATCGTAATGCGGGAAGTTGCTGCTGGAAACCTCGAGGCGGATCTGATGGCCCGGTAAGAAGACGTTGCTCGTCGGCCAAACATTGATCTCGTATTTGTAGATCTGGCCTGGCGTGATGGGTGTCGGCCGCTCGAGCGACGCGCGAAACCGCGCGCGCACGATCCCATTGTTGAGATTGATGGCGTGGCCGTCCGGAAAGACGTCGACGAGCTTCGCGGTCCAGTCGGTGTCGACCGCGCTTGAGGCCGCGTACAGCGTGAGGCTGACGGGACCGGTCACCTCTACAGCGTGGTCGAGCGTGGTCGACGAGTAAACGAGAACGTCAGCGCGTGTCTCGACGTCCGCCTGATTGGCGGGGCCAACCGGCGCGACGTCGGGCGTGCAGCAGGAGTGACCGCCCCGGCTCGGTACTGGATTCGCGGGATCGTAGACATAGCGATCGGGCGGCTCGTTGGCGGAAGGCTTGTCGGTGCTGATCCGGCCGTTGCCTCCGCTCGAGTTCGCTTCGCCATATGAGTGCAGATAGTAGGACGTGAACTGCGTTCCGGGGATCGGCCAGTTGTCGGCGTCGCGCCAACGGTCCGCTCCCATCACGAAGACCCGGACCGGAGGCGCCTTGTCCGCGCCATTGTCCTTGCCCTTGAGGTAATGGTCGAACCAGGCGACCTGCAGATCCTCAATGGGATTATCGGCCTCCAATCCGAAGTCGACGTCAGCCGCCTTCCGTTTCCACGGGAGGTGCATATAGGGGCCGATCACCAAGCGGCCGCCTGAGCGGGCGGCGTCCGACCCGCCGTCCTTGCGCATGCCTACATAGTTTTCGACCGCGCCATTGAGGAAGACGTCATACCAGCCGTCAAAGTTGAGTGCTGGAACCTCGACGCGCCCATAATCCTTCCGGATGCTCCACTGCCGCCAATAATCATCCCAGGTGTCGTGGGCGATCCAGTCGTAGAAATATCCAGCGACCGCGGGCAGGCCCGGCGAGAGCCAGGGATAATCGTGCAACGGCAGGTAGTCGTAGGTCTTTGCAATCATCCCCGTCGCTTCATTGATCTTGGCGACCGCGGATTGTTCGCCCGTGCGGCGCGCGCTGACGAGCGCGATCGTCTGGATCGGCCAGGATTCCTCGAAGGCGAGCGACCATGCGCCGCCTTCATAAGACCAGCCGTCATAGTAGTCCGACGAGGTCATCGCGGGAGAGATCGCCACGAGATGCGGCGGCCGCATGACCGCCGCGAGCCACTGCGTCGCGCCCACATAGGAGAAGCCGTACATGCCGACCTTGCCATTGGAGTCGGGGAGCGCCGCTGCCCATTCGACGCTGTCGTAGCCGTCTTCCATCTCGTTTTTGAAAGCGTAGAACACGCCTTGCGAAGCATATTGCCCGCGCACGTCCTGGATCACGACGATGTAACATTGCGAGGCGTAATATTCGGGCGAGGCGTAGACATAGGTTTGCGCGGTCGTCTTGTTGTACGGCAGTCGCATGAGAAGAACGGGATAGTTGCCGGCCTCGGTCGGGCGATAGACGTCGGCCAGCAGCGTGACGCCGTCGCGCATTTTGGCAGGCACGTCCACCTGCTTCGAGACCGTGCAAGGACCCTTGGGGGGCGCGGCTTCCGCGCCAAAGGACAAGAGGGCGGCGCTCGAAACGGCGCCGAACAGCGTGATTGTGATTGCCCGATTGGATACTGCGCGCATGTGCGTTTTCACTCCCCCGTGTTTGCGGGCACGGTACGCCGACGCCGAAAGAGCTGTCAAAAAAGCGACCAGAAATCGCCGACGAGCTCTGGGCTTTGTCGAAGCTATAGCCCGGACTTGATCGCTTGGAGGAGCTGGAAGCGCGTCTCGTCATCGCTGGCGAGCGAGATTACGAAACAGACCCGTCCGTGGGTGGAGGTGTCGGCATAGCCGGCGAGCGTGCGGATTCCGGCCATGGTTCCGCTCTTGTTCAAGCCGCCGTCATGGCCATGGAGCAGGTCGGCATGGGGTGCGAAGAGCTCGAGCACCTTGGCGAGGCCTCGAGCCGTGAACCGGGTGTCGCGGCTGATGCCGGAGCCCTCCTCGAGATGGATGGCGTCGGCAAGGCCATGCTGGGCCAGCAGCGTGTTCGCCACTTTCAAGGACTTCTCGAGACTGACCGGCCCGCCCAGCTCATGCGCGCCGATCTCCAGGAAGACCTGGTTGGCGGTATAATTGTTCGAAGTCGAGGAGGAGTCCGACCAGGATCTCCGAGAGCGTGCGCGACTGACGGTGAACGTAGATCGGCTCCAGGCCCTTGGGCACGGTTCCAATCGAGATTTCGCCTTTCACGCTGCCGCCCGCCCGCCGGATGAACGCGGCGATCAGCTCGCCGGCATATCGGAGGCCGACCGCAGGGTCCAGGCCAAGACTGATGCGGCCTTCTCCGTCCGGGGGGCCCTTCTCTCGGAACCGATCGACCGCGGTCGGGGTGATTGGAGTTCTGCTCCTCCGCGGAGCGCACCTGATTGCCGATGCGCTCCGCGTAGATCGTGTTGAAATTCACCCCCAGCGCCGAATTCAGCGCGTCGTAAGCCGTGTCATCATCCTCGATGCCCGGGATGCGTAGGTTCGAAGGATAGTAGCTGGCGTCAACCACGAGGCCGGTGATCGGCGCCTTGCCAATCTTCGCGACGAGCGCGGCCGCAAGCGCCGCCAATTCCTCGGAAAGCAGGTAAGGATCGCCGCCGCCCTTAACATAGAGCACCCGTTTGGCGTCGAGATAGAAGCGCGTTTCGAAGCGGTAGTCGGCGCCCAGAACTTCCAGGGCCAGCCAGGCCGTCACAATCTTGGTGACGGACGCCGGGACGAAAGGCGCGTCGGCGTTTTGCGCGATGAGCTCATCGCCCTTGGCGTCGACCACGAGCACGGTCGCCGAGGGAGCGAGCGTCGCGATTGTCTCCTTGACGTCGGCCAGCGCGGAAGCGGGCAGGAGGAGCAAAGCAAGAGCGAGCAGACGAGACCGCATGGTGACTCCGGCGCGGGAACGAGCGCCGCCACGCGCGCGCGCCCGCTCCACGGATGCTTGAAGCGCCGAATCGAGCGCTTCAAGTGCCACTTTATACGTTCCTTAGGGGGAACCCTCGCAACCGATATCGAATCCTTACGGCCGTCCAGGGTAGCGCTCGCCCATCAACGACGACCCCAAGCGTTCAAGTCGTCCCCGAACCCGCGCCCGCGAAGACGCTGCTGCGCGGTCGATCGCGGCCAATTCCGGCTCAAAAACCAGGGATTCCCGGATGAAGAATTTTACGTCAATTCTATTGGCGGCGACCGTCGTCGGCGCGAGCGCCTGGGCGGACGCAACAAGTCAGGCTTCAGCCGCGTCCCGCCCCAATTCTCTCAACATGACCTGCGCCCAGGCCCAGGATTATGTCAGGAAGCATGGTCAGACTCTGCTGGCCACCGGTAAAGAATCGGGCAACTACAGCTTCGATTATGCCGATTGCGGCGGCACCGTTCCCGGGTTCGCCTGCACTACGGACGAGGCTTATTGCTATGTCGGATGGTGGTGTGACTATAACTATCCCGTTGCAGTGAACCCCAACGTGCACGATCAAGGGACTGAATTTTGTCCAGCACGAAGATCAGGCGCGCGGCGATAGCCACACGTCGCGTGCGGAGCGCGGGGCGACCCGAGCGTCAGGAGGAGGCGGGCCGTGAGACCGAGGTTTTCACTCGCGCATTTGACAGTGATCCGCCTTGGCCCCCCGGGGGTAATCGAGGTGGCCGCCCGTACGGGCTACGACACGGTCGGGCTGCGTCTGATCGGCGGAACGGACATAACGCCGGCCTATGCTTTGATGGACGACAAGCCGTTAATGCGCGCCACGAAGGCCGCAATGGCGGCGACAGGCGTCGGCGTGCTCGATATCGAGTTCGTCCGGATCACGCCGGAGACTGACGTCTCGTCGCTTGAGCCCTTTGCAGCGGCCGGCGCGGAGCTGGGCGCCAAATACATGATCACGTCCGCCTACGACCCCGATCTCAGCAGGTTCACGGACCGGCTGGCCGAGGTCAGCGACCTAGCTTCGCGATATGGGCTGCGCGCGATGCTCGAGTTCTTTCCGTGGACCGTGGTTCCTGATCTCGGCGCAGCCCTAAAGATGGTTGAGGCGGTCGAGCGGCCCCAGCTCGGGATCCTGGTCGATACGCTTCACTTCAACCGATCGACAAGCACCCTAGATGACCTCGACCGGATTTCCGCATCGCGCTTCCCCTTCGTCCACGTCGCCGACGCGCCGGTGCAGGCGACCTACACGACCGAAGAGCTCTTGCATGCGGGCCGCGAAGAGCGCCTGCCGCCAGGCGAAGGCGGCATCGATATCAACCGCATTCTGCGGCACATGCCTCAGGACATTCCCGTCGCGCTGGAGGTTCCCATGACGGCTACGGCCGCGGCGCAAGGTGAAGAGGCGGTTGCGCTTCGCGTGCGTCGGGCGGCGGAGCGTGTGCTCGCAGCCTGAGCGGCGACGACGAGCGCCGCAGTCTGCGCTCACCTGCGCAAGTTCGTGCGTGCGAGTTCCAGAGGCGGGCGCTTTTCCGAACGCCCTGTGGGGAGCGAATGAAGAAAGGAGCCGCGCGATGAACGGCGCCGAACTCATGGTGGCCGCGCTCGAGAACGAGGGCGTGCAGCAGATCTTCGGGGTTCCCGGCGAAGAGAACCTCGACGTGGTCGAAGCCCTACGCCGCTCGAAGATCAAGCTTGTGTTGACCCGCCACGAGCAGGCGGCGGCTTTCATGGCGGCGACGCACGGGCGGCTCACCGGCAGGCCTGGCGTGTGCATCACGACGCTTGGCCCTGGCGCGCTCAATCTGACAACCGGCGCCGCTTACGCGCTGCTCGGCGCTATGCCGATGGTGATGATCACAGGACAGAAGGGGATCTTGAGCCGCAAGCAGGCGGGCTTCCAGGTGGTCGACATCGTTTCGGCCATGACGCCGCTCACCAAGATGGCCGATCAGATCGTGAGCGCCGCGACCATCCCGACCATGGTGCGGGAAGCGTTCCGCGTCACGCAGCTCGAACGGCCGGGCCCGGTTCATCTTGAATTGCCGGAGGACATCGCGCATGCGGCGGCGCCCGACATGGCGCCGATCCCGCCTCACCGAATTGATTTGCCAATCGCCTCCAGCGCCGCGCTTGATCGAGCGGCTCAGCTTATCCTCGGCGCGAAACGGCCGCTCATCATGCTCGGCGCCGCGGCGAGCCGGTCGCGGCTTTCCGACGCCCTGTCGGAGTTCGTCAGGCGCGTGCAGATTCCGTTCTTCAACACGCAAATGGGGAAGGGCGCCGTCACCGGCGGTTCGGACCTCTATATGGGCACCGCTGCGCTATCGGAACGCGACTACGTCCATCGCGCGATCGATCGGGCGGACCTGATTATCGCCATCGGCCATGACACGGTGGAGAAACCGCCCTTCTTCATGGGGCCGAACGGGCCGACGGTGCTGCATGTCGGCTATCTGCCAGCGACGGTCGAGGAAGTGTACTTTCCGCAAGCGGAACTCATCGGCGATGTCGGCCCCAGCCTGACGCTCTTGGCCGATCGCCTTCAGGATCGATTGCCAAGAGCGCAGGCGCTGCTTGGCTTGCGCGAGGACATTCTCGCTCACATCGCCGACCGGGCGGAGGAAAGCCGCTATCCGCCAACGCCGCAGCGGATCGTCCACGATGTGCGCCAAGTCATGCCGGAGGATGGCATCGTCTGTCTCGACAACGGCATGTACAAGATCTGGTTTGCGCGCAACTACCGCACCCATGTCGCGAACACGCTTCTGCTCGACAACGCGCTCGCCACGATGGGCGCTGGCGTGCCCTCGGCGATCATGGCGGCTTTGCTCAATCCGGACCGCCGCGTGCTCGCCGTGTGCGGCGACGGCGGGTTCATGATGAACTCGCAGGAGCTCGAAACTGCCGTGCGGCTCAAGCTTAATCTCGTCGTGCTGGTGCTAGAGGACAACGCCTACGGGATGATCCGATGGAAACAGGCGGTGGATGGGTTCCCGGACTACGGCATGACCTTCGGCAATCCGGACTTCGTGGCTTATGCAAAGGCGTATGGCGCCGAAGGCGCCCGAGTGGAGAAAGCTGGCGGGCTCGCGCCTGCGCTTGAAGCCGCCTTCGCGAGCGGCGGCGCGCATCTGGTGTCGACGCCGATCGACTATTCGGAGAACGAGCGGGTGCTGGTCGACGAATTGCGCAATCGACAAGCGAGCGGCGTCGATCTCGAGTGATTGCGTGACATGTCCACGCAATCACCGCCAAACTCAGAACTCAACTTCCAGCCTCAGCTTGGCGAGCTGGCGCGGGAATTCGTCGAAGTCGAGCCGGCCGAAAGGCGTTTGCGCGAGGAAGGCGGCTGACAGATCGATCTTTTCGTTGATCTGATAGTGGAACGTCGGCCCAAGGTAGAAAGCCTGCCCCTCGAATCCGCGCGGAACGAGGCCGCCATAGGCGCGATCATAGTCCGCCTCCGCGCCGAACATCAGCGCCGGCGTCGTGCGATAGGAGAGCGCGGCTGAGGCGGAAAGGAGAGCCGTGTTCTGCCGTGGCTGACCCGGAAACCGGGATCCGTCCGGCTCGTAGACGAGATTGACCGCGCCATAAAGGCGCTGATCCATGGAGATGACGTCCGCAATGGCGCGAAACGCCGTACTGAAATCGGCGGCCTGCTGTCCGGCGTCGGCGATGGAATTATATTCCGGCTCCGCCGTCACCGTAACCTGGATCGGAAGATCGGCGGTCCGGTGCATCACCACGTAGCGGAGCTCAACCGAGGCGCCCATGAAATTGACGCCGGCGAAATCGGGCAGCCCGGGCACGCCGTGGATGTCCTGGCCGAGCACGTGCGCTCCGAACTCGACTCCGAGCGAATCGGTCAGCGTGGGTTCGAAGATGATTTCCTGTTCGATCGAATTGTAGACGCCCTGCTGCCTGCCGAAGGAACCGGTGGTCTCGAATTCGAGCGACCGATCGCCTTGCTCGCCCACGTCCGCCCCCTCGAGGAAGCCGAACAGGTTCTTGGTGTCGAGCGCATAGAAGGGATTGTTGGACTGTCCAGTTTTGGAAAGCTCGGCGTCGTCAGCTGCGGCTAAGGATGGGACGACCGCGATTGCGATCACGAAACCAAGACTTTGGAGCCTGCGGCGTCGACGCTGGGTTCGAGCGCCCAACATCCTTCGCGTCTAGCCGATATGGCGCTTGAGGAAGGCTAAAGTCTCTTCGTTGAACTTGCTGACGTTCTCGTAGATCGGGGCGTGGGCGCACATTTCGAAGATGACGAGCTCGCTGTTCTTGATGCCGCTCCGGAACGGTTCGACGAACCGGGTCGAGGTCACGATATCGTGCTGGCCGAAGGTGATCTGGGTCGGCGCCGTGATCTTGCTGAGCTGCGCGAGCGCGTCATGCGCGATGACGGCGTCCGACTGACGAAGGAAGGCGTCGAGGGGCTGCTTCGGCCGGCTCCGCACGAAGGCGGCGAGCTGGTCGATATATTCGGGCTTGGCGGCGTAAAGCTCGGGCGTGAAGCAGAATGGAAAGATCCCCTGGATGATCATTTCCTGGGCGCTGCCAAGCGCCTTGGCGATGATTTGCCAGTCGCCGACGACGACCTTCAGAAACGGATCGCTCTTCGGCCAGCACGAGTGCAGCGACAGCGTCTTGACCCGCTCGGGGTATTTGCTGGCGAGCCACAGGCCAACCGCTCCTCCCAATGACAGGCCGCTCACATGCGCCTTTTCGACCCCGATCGCCTGCATGAAGGCGGCGACGTCGTCAGCAAACAATTGGGTGGAATATGGCCCGCCGGGCTTGTCGGTCTCGCCCGCGCCGCGGGGATCGAGCGAAATGCAGGTGAAATGCTTGGCGTAGTCGGCGACCTGGAAGGCGTAGCAGGCGTTGTCGGCGGCAAGGTACGGGATGAGCACGAGCGGCTCGCCTGATCCTTGGCTCTCGTAGTTGATCGTGATGTCGTTGACCTTGACCTTGGGCATGGACGCCTCCCCAGACCGCCTATGCGCGCGACGCTACGCCCTGGCGCCGAATGAGGTCAACGGATAGTCCGTTGACACTTCTCTGAGCCGGCGAAGTAAACCGCGCCGATGTGAGGAGGCTCAGCTGGCGGCCCCCCCGGCCTTTTTCCAGGCCGACATGCCGCCCTCCAGGTGGCGGGCTGAGGCGAGGCCCTGGTCCTGGGCCGCCTGGACAGCCATCGCCGAACGTTCGCCGAAGGCGCAGTAGAAGACGATCGTCTTGCCCGACTGCGCGAGCCCGTGAATGAGGCCGCCTTCGCCGATATGGTCCTGAAGCTCGCCGTAGGGCGCGTGAAGCGAACCGGGAATGGCGCCGGTGCGCTCGCGTTCCGTCTTCTCGCGCAGGTCGATCAGCGTGACATCCGGACGCCCGACGAGCCCCTTCGCCTGTTCAGCCGAAAAGGCCCAGCCCTTGCGCGCCACGTCCTCCTGATGCAGCCCCTGATGGATGTTGGCGGGAACGGCGACGTCCATCATTTTCGGATCGGGCAGGTGCAGGCTCTCCATCAGCTTCGCGTATGCGTCGGCGTCGCGAACCTGAAGGCGCGGATTGAAGCGCTTTTCCTCGCCAATCGTGCTGACGGTGTCGCCTTTGTAATCGTGCGCGGGGAAGACGAGCGTCTCTTCCGGCAACCGCATCAGCCGCTGCAGGCTCTCGTATTGGGCGCGGGAATCGCCGTTCTGGAAATCGGTGCGGCCGGTGCCGCGAATGAGCAGCGTGTCGCCGGTGAACACGCGGTCGCCGAAATGGAAGCTGTAGGAATCGTCGGTGTGGCCGGGCGTGTAGAACACGTCGAGGCTCAAGCCCTCGACGCCGAGCTTGTCGCCGTCGGCGATCCGCATCGACACGACATCGACCTTGCTCTGCTCGCCCATGATCGTAATGCAGCGCGTGCGGTCACGCAGCGCGCCGAGTCCGGTGATATGGTCCGCATGCAGATGGGTGTCGACGGCCTTGACGAGCTTGAGATCGAGCTCCTCCATCAGCTTGAGATAGCGGTCGACCTTCTCCAGCACCGGATCGATGATGAGCGCTTCGCCGCCGCGACGGCTGGCGAGCACGTAGCTATAGGTGCTCGAGACGCTGTCGAACAATTGCCGGAAGATCATCGGCCCCTCCTTATCGCGCAGCCCGACGACCGGCTGTCTTTACGGACCGTTATAGTTATTTTGTGGCGGGTTTAGAAGCGCCGTCCGGGAGCCCGGCCTCATGCAAAGCCATGAAGGCTCCGCCGATCACGGCGGGACCGAACTTGTCCTCGCCGTTCGGCGGCCGGCTGTTCACCGCTCCGGTGATGAGGAGATCGAACTGCGGCCAATAGGCGAAGATCGTCCGGAAGCCCATCGTCTCGCCCTCGTAGAGCCAATAGGCGCCGCCCAGCTCCTTTCGATAGAAGCGGCCAAGGCCAAGGCCGAAGCCGACCGGTTCATCGGCGGAGACCTCGGATAGAGGCGCGCCCGTCTTGTTTGAGACCAGCGTGGTCATCTCCTTGAATTGCTGTGCAGGAATGACGCGCGCTCCGAAAAGCGCGCGGATCCATGAACCGAGATCGCGCGGATTTGAGATGATGGCGCCCGCCTCCGCCGCCCAGGACAAGTTCCCCGTCCGCATGTCCTTACCGATGAGCGGCGCGAGCGTCGATACGTGGCATGGCTCCGGCTGGTACATGAGGCAGTCCCGGAGCAGGAAGAGAGCGCGAGGCACGCGCGCGAGCTGAGGCGCAGCGGCCGCCGGCCCCGGATGCGGTCCGTCGGCGTAGAATGTGTCGTTGAGCCCGAGCGGCTCGAGGATCATCGTCGTCAGCGCCTGCTCGTAATTCATGCCAGAGGCCGCCTCGATGATGAGGCCAGCGAGGATGTAGTTGGTGTTGGAATAGAACCATCCCGAGGCCGGCGGAAAATGCTGGCCATTGCCGGGATCGACAGAGCCGACTAGATCCTTGGCGCTGAACTGATGGTGGATGTCGGCCGCCTGGACCTCGCCGATCGCGACCGTCTCCGAATAATTGGGGATCGGGCTCGTCATCTGGAGCAGCGAGCGGATGGTCACGTCTTTCCATGCCGGGTATTGCGGCAGCCATTTCCCGATCGTGTCGTCGAGCTTGAGCTTGCCTGCGGCTTCGAGCTTGAGGATCAGCGCGGCGGTGAATTCCTTGGTGTTGCTGCCGATCTGGAACAAAGTGTCGGGGCCGATCGGCTTCGCGTCGGCAAGCCCATCGTCGCCTGCGAAGACCGAGGTGATCGGGTGGCCGGCGCCGCGGTCCACCTGCAACGCGGCGCCGGAGAGCCCTTCGATCGGCCCGCGCGTCTTGACATAGGCGTCGACGACCCCTTGCAATTGGGCAGTTAGCGCCGCCTCATCGGCCTTCGATGTCCTAGAGAAAATAAGAGCGGCGCCGAAGAGCGCGAGAACGAGGACAGTCTTGGCCAACCTCACGTAAGCCACTCCAGGTCTCGCGCAACACGACGCGCCGCCGCCGAAGTCCCTTCTATCTGCGGTTGCGGCGTGTTCAGCCCGGCTGCTTGACGATGCGGATGTAGGGCTTAGGCGAGCGCCAGCCCGCCGGGAACAGTTTCTTGGCGTCGTCGTCGCTGACCGATCCGGCGATGAAGACGTCCTCGCCATGCTTCCAGTTGACCGGCGTCGAGACCTTGTGCCTGGCGGTGAGCTGCAGGGAATCGACCACCCGCAGGATCTCGTCGAAGTTGCGTCCCGTGGTCATTGGATAGGCGAGCAGGAGCTTCATCTTCTTATCGGGCCCGATCACGTAGACCGTGCGGACGGTCTGGTTGGTCGCGGGCGTCCGGCCCTCGAACGTCCCGTACTCCTCGGCGGGCAGCATCTCGTAAAGCTTGGCGACCTTGAGGTCGTGATCGGCGATGATCGGGTAGTTAACCTTCGCGCCTTGAGTCTCCTCGATGTCGTCGAGCCAGCGCGCATGGGCCTCGCTCGGGTCCACGCTCAAGCCGATGAGCTTGACGCCGCGCTTGGTGAACTCGGGCTCGATCTTGGCCATGTAGCCGAGCTCGGTCGTGCAAACGGGGGTGAAGTCCTTGGGGTGGGAGAACAGGATAGCCCACTTGTCGCCGATCCATTGATGGAAATCGATCGGTCCCTGCGTCGTCTCGGCCGTGAAGTTGGGCGCGGTGTCGTTGATGCGAAGAGCCATGGAGTCCTCCTTGAGCGCTCGTTAAGTCCAGTACAATTATATAACTTGTCAAATTAAAAGCACAGCACCCAGGCGGCCGAGCGCGGACGACGACGTGCGCGCCTTTCCGGCGGGCGACCGTTACGGCGCCCGAAGTACAGGCGCAAGCGTCGGCCGCCGCACGTTGGCCTTACCGTTCCGGACGATTTATGATCGCTCGCATGACCGAAGCCGAGATCGCCAAGCTTGCGACCTGGCTCGCGAAAGCGGGCCTAGAAGGACGGGCGGAGACCGTTCTGGTCGAGGGCTTTTGCAGCCGCGCGGTCGCGGGCGGGCTGCCCCTCGTGCGCGCGATGCTCCTCGTCGACACACTTCACCCCATCCACGAGGGGCGGGCGTTCCGCTGGGAAAAGGAAAAGCCGGAAGCGACGCTGACCGAGTACGGGCGGACCGCCGAAGGGGAGGCGGCCGAACGCTGGCGGACGAGCCCCCTCTACCGGCTCTCGACGAGCGGCGAATCGTTATTGCGCCTCCGTGTGACCGCGGAGACCGAAGCCGAGTTTCCTTCCTTCGCCGAGTTTCGCGAAGCGAAGTTCACAGACTATGTCGCGATCATCAACCGCTTCGCCGAAGACGGCGTGATCGGCGAAATGGATTGCGTGTATTCGTACTGGACGACGGATCGAGCCGAAGGCTTTTCCGATGATGAGATCGGGGCGCTGAAGCGCCTCACCCCGTTCCTCGGGCTTGCGATCAAAGCGGCGTCCCTCGCGCGCATCGCGGAGACGTTGGTCGAAACCTATCTCGGACGCGACGCCGGCCGGCGGGTGTTGAGAGGCCGCATCGAACGAGGAGTGACAGACCGGATCAAGACGGTGCTGTGGTTCAGCGATTTGCGCAACTATACCCGCATCTCAGAAACCTCGGCGCCGGAAGAGATCATTCCGCTTCTCAACGACTACGCCGAGGCCGTCGTCTCCTCGATCCACCAGAACACCGGCGACGTCCTGAAGCTGATCGGCGACGGCGTCCTCGCCATTTTTCCCGCCGAGGAACGGAGCCGCGCCTGCGCCGCGGCGCTCGACGCCGCGAGGGCGGCGCAGGAGGCAGTGGCGGCCCTCAACACGCGCCGGTTCGAGAAGGGCCTGCCAGCGACGGAGATGTATCTTGGGCTCCATATCGGCGAGGTGTTCTACGGCAACATCGGCAGCAAGGAGCGGCTCGATTTCACTGTCGTCGGGCCGGCGGTCAACGAGGTGAGCCGCATCGCGGCGATGTGCCGGTCGGTGGACCAGCCGATTCTTATGTCGGCGGCGTTCGCGGAGTCCTGCCCCGACCAGCAGCGCGCGTTCGCCTCGGTCGGGCGGTTCGCGCTGCGCGGGGTCGGCAAGCCGCAGGAACTGTTCACGCTCGATCTTCTGGAGAGCCCGGTGGCCGGTTAACGCCGTCGATTCATCGCAAGCCGCGGACCCGCAACAAACGACGGAAGTGGGCGTTCTCCTGGAAAACGTGGAGATCGCACATGAGTTCAGACGGACGCTTCCCCTATTCCCGCCGCGCAATCGTTGGCGTCGGAGGCATGGGCCTCGTCGCCGCCGCGGCGCCGGCCTTTGCCCAAAGTTCGAAGGAGCCACCCCTCTCGAAGCAAAACGAGACGCCGGAGCCTGAAGGACTGCAGGATCCCCGCACCAAATATCCCAAACCGCCGTTTCGCCGGCAGGAGCAGCCTTGGCCGGGGCTTGCGAGCCGAATGGATCCGCGCCGGACCACGGCGAGACGTCCTACCGCGGGTCAGGCCGCCTCGCTGGCCGTAAAGCGCTGGTGACAGGCGGGGACTCTGGCATGGGACGCGCCGCCGCGATCGCGTTTGCGCGCGAAGGCGCCGATGTGGCGATCAACCATCTGCCGGAGGAGGAGCCGGACGCGCGTGAAATCATTGAGCTTATGAAAGCCGAAGGTCGAAAGGCGCTGTCGATCCCCGGAGACATTCGTGACGAAGCCTTCTGTAAGCGTCTCGTCGATGAGGCTGTTCGCGGTTTGGGCGGTCTCGATATCCTTGTCAGCAATGCTGGACGCCAGCAGAGCCGACCCTCGATCCTCGATGTTTCGACCGAGGATTTCGACGCGACGATGAAGACAAACATCTACGCGCCCTTCTGGATCATCAAGGCGGCTCTACCGCATATGCCCCCCGGCTCGGCCATTATCGGGACGGCTTCCGAACAGGCTTATGACCCTTCGCCCGATCTCTATGACTATGCGCAGACGAAGGCGGCAACCATGAACTACGTGAAGTCGCTGGCGAAGCAGCTCGCCTCGAGGGGCATTCGAGTGAACGCGGTCGCTCCGGGGCCGATCTGGACGCCGCTGCAAATCAGCGGCGGGGCGACGCAGGAAAAGGTGGAGAAGTTCGGCGGCCAGACCCCACTCGGTCGGCCCGGCCAACCTGCGGAACTCGGGTCAATCTATGTCCAACTGGCCATGGGGGATCCGAGTTTTGCGACTGGGCAAGTCTATGGCTCCGCCGGAGGAAGCGGGCAGCCGTGATAGCGCTGGCGCTCGGCGGAGAGCGCCGCAAGGAAGCTGAGCATTCGTCAGGCGCTTGACGGGCCTACCGCCCAACCTGATAGGACGGGCGGATGATTCCGCCCGCCCCTTGCGTACTTAAGGTCGAGCGTCTGGAAAAGTCGTTCGGCGACGTGCGGGCGGTGGACGGCGTGAGCTTTCACGTCGCGCCCGGCGAGATCGTCGGGCTGGTCGGACCGAACGGCGCCGGCAAGACGACGACGATCAGCATGATCTTGGGCGTTCTCGAACCGAGCGCCGGTCGCATCGAGATCGAGGGGATCGACCTCGCCGCCGACCGCAGCAAGGCTTTGTCCTGCACCAACTTTGCCGCCGTCTATGCGCCGCTGCCCGGCAATCTCACTGTCGAGGAGAACCTGCGCGTGTTCGGCATGCTCTACGCGGTCCAAGATCTCTCGGCTCGCATCGAGAAGCTGCTCGAGGTCTATGATCTCGTGCGTTACCGGCGGACGAAGGCGGGCGTTCTGTCGTCCGGCGAGCAGACGCGTCTCTCCCTCGCCAAGGCGATGCTCAATCGCCCGCGGCTGCTCCTTCTCGATGAGCCGACGGCGTCGATCGATCCTTCTAGCGCCCGCGACATTCGCGCCGGCATCGCCAAATTCGTCGACAACGGCCTGTGCGGCGTGTTGTGGACCAGCCACAACATGTACGAGGTCCAAGCGGTTTGCGATCGCGTGCTGTTCCTGTCGCATGGGCGGATCGTGCTCGAGGGTGATCCGAAAACGCTGCCAAAGGAACACGGCGCCGAGAGCCTCGACGATCTCTTCGTCAACGTCGCGCAAGAGGCGCTGCACAACGGGGGCGGGCGATGAACGCCTCGCGCATCGGCGCCGTCGTGTTGCGGATGTTCTATCTCTATCGCGGCAGCCCGCAGCGCGTCTTTCCCATCTTCATCGTTGTCGCGATCGATATTTTGGTCTGGGGCTTTCTCACCCGCTACCTCAATACCGTCTCGCACGCGGACTTCAATTTTGTGCCGGCGCTGCTCGGCGCGGTGCTCTTGTGGGATTTCCTGACGCGCGTGATGCAGCAAATCACGATGACGTTGTTCGAGGATGTCTGGACGCGAAACTTCCTCAATTTTTTCGCCTCCCCCTTGAGAACGTCCGAATATCTGATCGGCCTCCTTATCGTCGCAATCATCACCAGCGGGTTGAGCCTTGTCGCGATGGTGGTTCTTGCGCAGATCGCTTTCGGATTGTCCTTTCTCTCTTACGGGTTGGCGATCGCTCCCTTTCTCATGGTGCTGTTCGTCACCGGCATCGCTCTTGGCGTCGCCGCCTCGGCCTTGGTGCTGAGGCTCGGGCCCGCCTCCGAATGGCTCATCTGGCCGATCCCGATGCTGATCTCGCCGTTCGCGGGCGTGTTCTATCCCGTCACGGTTTTGCCCGGTTGGATGCAGGCGATCGCCCTCCTCCTGCCGCCGTCCTACGTGTTTGAAGGCATGCGATCCGTCGTCGCCGGACAGGGTCTCCCCTGGGATCGCCTGGCGATCGGCGGCTCGCTCGCGGTAGTCTACCTTGTGCTCGCTTGCCTGTTCTTCTTCTCCGTTTACCGCTCCGTGATCCGCAACGGCCTCATCGCCCGCTACAGCGCCGAGACCGTAACCTGAATCCGGGGCAATCCGCGGCTTTGCAAGATCGACGCCCGCCATGCGAAGACTGAGCGATGGGAATGAGCACCCGATTTGCCGTTGGCGTCCATCTGCTGACGGCGCTCGCCGCCAATCCAGGCAAGGTCCTGCGTTCGGAGGATGTCGCGGATAGCGCCAACACCAATCCGGTCGTGGTTCGCCGCCTCTTCTCGCTCATGACAAGCGCCGGATTGATCCGCGCCCGGCTCGGTCCGCGAGGCGGCTTTGAATTGGCGCGGCCGGCGAGCGACATCACTTTGCGCGATGTCTTCGCCGCGTTGGAGAGCGGCGAACTCTTCACCGAGCACCGGTCGCCGCCGAGCGCCTCTTGTCCGGTGGGCGCACATATCCTTCCTGTTCTGCGGGAGGCGACGGCGCCGGCGGTCGAAGCTCTTGAGGCGGAGCTTTCGCGCGCCACGATTGCCGACATAGCCAGCGCCGTGCTTGCGCGAAGCAGCGACACGCAGAGCGCGAAAACCCATCAACTCGCGGGCCCGTGGACGCCAAGTGACATTGCGTAACCGACGTTGTTACGCTAATGCCGCCTTCTGGCGGCGCGGCCGCATGATAGGGAACATCGGCATGATCAAGTTCTATTATCACCCGTCGCCAAACCCGGCGAAGGTCGCTCTATTCCTCGAAGAAGCCGGCCTCGAATACGAACTCATGCCAGTCGACACGCGCAAGGGCGAACAGCACTCGCCAAGTTTCCGGGCGATCAATCCGAATGGAAAGACGCCCGCGATCGTGGACGGCGAAGCGACCATCTTCGACTCGAGCGCGATCCTGCTTTATCTCGCCGAGAAGACGAAGCGCTTCCTCCCCGAGAATACGCCCAAGGCGCGGGGCGAACTCCTGTCGTGGCTGTTCTTCGTCGCAAGCGGAATTGGCCCGTTCTCCGGCCAGTCCTTCCACTTCAACGTCGCGGCCCCCGAGAAGATCGAATACGCAATCAATCGATACAATTTCGAAACGCACCGGCACTGGAAGATCCTCGACGACCGGCTGGGCGGGCGAAAATACGTGCTCGGCGACACCTATACGATCGTGGACATGTCGGTTTGGGGCTGGAGTTCAGCCGCTCCTTTCCTCCTGGGCGCGGAGACATGGTCAAAGATGACCAATGTCAAGCGGCTCATCGACGAGATCAATCAGCGTCCGGCCGTCGCCCGGGTCAACAAACTGAAGGAAAAGCATGCCTTCAAGCAAGAGTTCGACGACGAGGCCAAGCGGCATCTGTTTCCGCATCAGACGCAGAAGGCGGGCTAACTTCGCGCTCGCGTCGGCAAGCTAGACCGCCTTGCCGATCAAGGCGCCGATCCCCGCTGTCACGGCCATGGCGAGCGCGCCCCAGAAGCCGACTCTCAGCGCGGGTTTCATCATCGGAGCGCCGCCCGCCCAGGCGCCGAGCGCGCCGAGCGCGACCAGAAAAACCAATGCGGCGGCCGGCACGACTTTGACGACGGCGCCTTGCGCAGCGAGAAACGCCGCCAGCGTCGGCAACGCGGCGCCGACCGAGAAGGCGAGGGCCGACGCGAAGGCGGCCTAAATCGGTTTGGGCTGTGAGTCCTCATTGAAGCTAAGCTCGTCGCGCGCATGGGCCTCGAGTGGGTCCTTTGGCCATGAGCTGGCCAGCGACCTCATGCGCGAGCTTCGGCTTCAGACCCCGCTCTTCATAGATATGGGCGAGCTCCTCCTTCTCCTCGGTCGGCCGCGCCCGAAGCGCGCGCCGTTCGCGCGCGAGATCAGCGGTCTCGGAGTCGGCCTGTGAGCTGACCGAGACATATTCGCCGGCCGCCATCGACATTGCGCCGGCCGCCCATCCCGCGACCGCCGCCGTTAGGATTTCGGCCCGCGACCCAGAAGCCGCCGCGACGCCCATGATGAGGCTTGCGGTCGAAATGATCCCGTCGTTGGCGCCGAGCACGGCCGCCCGCAGCCAGGCCGTCCGATGGACGTAGTGCAATTCCGCTCCCGGCATTGCGCCGCCCCGCGAGCCCCTCGCTTGATGGTTACCACGGTCAAATGACGATTGGCCAATCGCTGTACAGGGTGGCGAGGCGTTCACAGCCCGCCTCTCAGAGCGCCGCGTGTGTCTATCGCCCTTGCGAACAAAGCGCGAAACATGATTGCGTCGACCCATGTCGCTCGCCTTGATTCGCTCGAGCCTGGCCGTCGATCTCAATCCGGAGCAACAGCTCGCGGTCGAGTATGGAATTGGCGATCCGCAAGGTTCCGGGCCGTTGCTTGTCATTGCCGGCGCGGGCTCGGGCAAGACGGCGATGCTGGCGCATCGGGTGTCGGCGCTCATTCTCTCGGGCGCCGATCCGAAGCGCATCATGCTCGCGACCTTTTCACGTCGGGCGGCCGCGGAGCTTGGACGACGCGTCGAACGCCTGCTCGCCCGCCGTCTTGCGCCGGAGGCTGCCGCGGCAGCGAGGCCGGCCTATGCGGGAACGTTCCATGGCCTTGGCGCGCGGCTCCTGCGCGAATATGCGACGCGACTTGGCCTCGATCCGCAATTCACCATCCATGATCGCGAGGATTCGGCCGACCTCATGAATTGGGGGCGCCACGAGATGGGCGTCGGCGCTGCGAAGCTGCGTTTCCCGACGAAATCGACGTGCCTTGCGATCTATTCGCGGGTCATCAACGCGAAAGGCGATCTCAAGGCGACGCTCGGCAAATGGTTCCCTTGGGTCGCCGCGCACGAGGACGCGCTGCGCACGCTCTTCGCGTCCTATGTCGAAATGAAGCAGCGCCAGAACGTGCTCGATTACGATGACCTTCTGCTCTATTTCGCCCAGATGCTCGCCGAGCCGGCGATCGCGAGCGAGATCGCGGAGCGCTTCGATCATCTGCTGGTCGATGAATATCAGGACACCAACGCGCTGCAGGGCGAAATCGTGTTGGCGCTCAGGCCTCATGGGCGCGGCCTGACCGTTGTCGGCGACGACGCGCAGGCGATCTACTCCTTCCGCGCCGCGACGGTGCGCAACATCCTCGACTTCCCCTGCGCTTTCGATCCGCCGGCGCATGTGGCGACGCTCGAGCGCAACTACCGTTCAAGCGGCGCTATCCTTGCCGCCGCCAATGCGGTTATCGCGCTCGCGCCCGAGCGCTTCGCCAAGACCCTTTGGACAGAAAGGCCGCACGGCCCTCTTCCCATGCTGGTCGCCGTTCCCGGCGATGCCGACCAGGCGCGCTTCGTCGCGACCCGCGTGCTCGCCAATCGCGAGGCTGGAGCTTCCCTAAAGGCTCAGGCAGTGCTGTTTCGCGCCTCCCACCACAGCGCCGCGCTCGAGCTCGAGCTCACGCGTCGCAATATTCCGTTCGTCAAATACGGCGGCTTGAAGTTCCTTGACGCGGCGCATGTCAAGGACGCGGTCGCGCTCATGCGCTTCGCTGAGAATCCGCGCGATCGAATCGCGGGCTTTCGCGTCGCCCAGCTCATGCCCGGCGTCGGCCCAAAGGTCGCCGAGACCATCGTCGCGGCCGCGGCTGCCGACGATGGCTTCGCGACGATGGCCGCGCTGTCGACCCCGGCCCGAGCGCGCGACGGCTTTCCTGCCTTCGCTGATCTCATGCGCCGACTTGCGTCGCGCGCAGCGCCGTGGCCGGCGGAGATCGGCGACGCTGTCGCATGGCTCATGCCCCTCATGGAGGCCCGCTACGACGACGCGCGTGTGCGGATGGGCGATCTCGAGGCGCTCGAGCGCATCGCCGCTTCGTTCCCGTCGCGCGAGCGTTTCCTGAGCGAGCTCGCGCTCGATCCGCCGGACGCGACCAGCGACGAAGCGGGGCCGCCGCTGACGGACGAGGACTTTCTCATCCTTTCGACCATCCATTCCGCCAAGGGCCAGGAATGGCGCTCGGTGTTCGTCCTGAACTGTGTCGACGGCTGCATTCCCTCGGACCTCGCGACCGGCTCGTCCGAAGAGATCGAGGAGGAGCGGCGGCTGCTCTATGTCGCGATGACGCGGGCGAAGGACGATCTCGCGCTCCTCACGCCGCAGCGCTTCTATGTCCACGGGCAGCCGCGCAATGGCGACCGCACCGTATACGCGAGCCGCACGCGTTTCATCCCGCCGCCTCTGCTCAAGCACTTCGACCGGCAGACCTGGCCTCAAGCCGAGCCGGCGGGAGGTCGGGCAGCCGCTATGGACGGCCCGCGGGTCGATCTTCAGGCGCGCATGCGGGCGATGTGGCGCTGAGACAGCCGCCGAGGCGAACCTCGTCCGACGCGGAATTCCCCATCCTGCGCAGCGAACTCCGGCCGATGGCTGGCGTCATTGGACCAGTTGCCTTCGACCGGCTCCCCCTTGCGCTTCGTCCTGATCTGTGGTGGTGACATGTCAGAAGAACAGGCGGACGAGCGAAACGTCAGCAGCAACCGGGTTGAGCGCGAAGGAAGCAAGGCTTGCCGATTCTTGAATTGAACGCGGTGTCGAAACATTTCGGCGCGATTCATGCGCTGAACGAAGTCGACATGGCGCTCGAGTCCGGCGAAGTGTTGGGCCTGATGGGCGACAATGGCGCCGGCAAGTCGACCCTGGTCAAGGTCATCGCCGGCAATTTTCCCCCGACCCACGGCGAGATCCGCCTCAACGGCGAGGCGGTGCACTTTCACAAGCCTGTCGAGGCGCGCGAGAAGGGGATCGAGGTCGTCTACCAGGACTTGGCGCTCTGCAACAACCTGTCGGCCGCGGCCAACGTTTTCCTTGGGCGTGAAATCAAGCGCGGCGCGGGTCCGTTTCGCTGGCTCGACCATAAGGCGATGGCAAAGCGCGCTGGCGAATTGTTCAGCGAGCTGAAGTCCGAGACAAGGCCCCGGGACCTCGTGCGTCAGATGTCTGGAGGTCAACGCCAGGCTGTCGCCATCGCCCGCACTCGCCTCTCGAAGGCGCGGCTCGTCTTGATGGACGAGCCGACAGCCGCGATCTCGGTGAGACAGGTGGCTGAGGTGCTGGAGCTTATCCGTCGGCTGAAGGACGCCGGCATGGCGATCATCCTCATCAGCCATCGTATGCCGGACGTCTTCGCCGTCTGCGATCGGGTCATGGTAATGCGGCGCGGCAATAAGGTTGCCGACAAGGCGATTCATGCGACGAGCCCGGAAGAAGTGACCGGCTTGATCACCGGCGCAATCCACGCGGCTTGAGGAGCCTTCTATGGCAAGCGAAGCACCGCAAGCCAATGTCTCGATCGAATCGGTGCTGGACATCCAGCAACACAGTTTCTGGCAGCGCTTCACGGGTTCGCAAGCGTTCTGGGTGACGGTCGCGCTCATCATCATTTGCATCGTGATGAGCTGGCTGCAGCCGGCGTCGTTCGCCACGGCTGACAATTTCTACAACACGACGCGCAATTTTTCCTTCATTGGCATCATGGCGCTTGGCATGACCGCGGTGATCGCGACGGGCGGCATCGATCTCTCGGTCGGCTCGATCATGGGTCTGACCGCTGTCTCGTGCGGCCTCGTGCTCGAAGCTGGCTACCCGGCCTGGGCCGCCGTCATTGTCGGCCTGCTCGCGGGAGGCGTCGCCGGGCTCATCAACGGCGTCATCATCGCCTATCTCGGCCTGTCGCCCTTCGTCACAACACTCGGAATGCTGGCAATCGCGCGATCGGTTGCGGTGGTGTTGTCGGGCAACCGCATGCTTTACAACTTTGGTCCCGGCGGACCGGGGTTCAAAGCGCTTGGGAGCGGCGCATGGCACATCACGCCGCATTTCGAACTAAGTTATCCGCTCCTTTTCCTCATCGTCCTGACATTCATTGTTGGACTGGTCTACAAGATGACAAGCTGGGGTCGCCACGTGCTGGCGATCGGCGGAAACGAGCAGGCGGCGCTCCTCACCGGCGTCCCGGTCAACCTCATCAAGGTGCAAGTCTATGTGTTCTCCGGCCTAACGGCCGCTTTCGCCGCAATTCTCTCCGTTGGCTGGGCGGGATCCGCGATCAACGCCCTTGGCGCAACTTATGAACTCCTCGCCATCTCGGCCGCCGTTATCGGAGGCGCAAACTTGATGGGCGGCGAGGCCAGCGCCTATGGCGCGTTCATCGGCGCGGCGCTCATCTTTACGATCCGCAATTCACTTCTGATGGCGGGCGTCGATTCGAATTGGCAAGGAACATTCGTCGGCTTGTTCTTGATCGGAGCGGTTTACCTCGGGAAGCTTCGAGGAGCGAAACGCGAGTGACCCCATCGGGGACCCGCGTCTACCAGGCCCACTGGGCCGTACTAAGCAGGGAGGAAGAACAATGTTGAAACTAATGTTGACCGGCGCTGTCGCGGCCGGGGCGTTGCTTGCGGTCTCAGCTTCCGCGCGGGCGGCGGACGCCTACACCTTCGCGCTCGTGCCGAAGAACACCAACAACCCATTCTTCGACCAGGCGCTGGCGGGTTGCAAGAAGGCGGAGAAGGAGCTCAAGGGCGCGGTCAAGTGCCTTTACATCGGGCCGGGCGAACACGGCGGCGGCGACGAGGAAGCGCAGATCGTAGCCGACCTCATCACCAAGAAAGTCGACGGCATCGCCGTGTCTCCGGCGAACGCGCCCGCCATGGCCAATGCGTTGCAGGGCGCAGCCGCCGCGAAGATCCCGGTTTTAACGTGGGACTCGGACTTGTTGCCCAAGGACAAGGCGCTGCGCCTCGCCTATGTCGGCACGCATAACTATGACATCGGCGTCAACATCGCCAAGCTCGTCATGGCGATCAAGCCCAAGGGCGGCACGATCTGCATCCAGTCCGGCGGCGCCGCGGCGTCTAACCATAACGAGCGCATGCAGGGCATTCGCGACACTCTTGCGGGTCAGAAGAGCGCTGAAATCACCCGGCGTCCGCCTGACCGGACAGAATGGCTGGAAGGAAGCCGAGGGCTGCCCGCTTTACACAAATGACGACTTTACGGTCGCCAATCAGCAGATGGAGGACATCCTCAACAAGTATCCGGACCTCGACGCCTTCACGCCGACGGGCGGGTTCCCGCAGTTCCTGCCGGACGCCTATGAGAAGACCGCCACGAAGTACAAGGACAAGATCGCTTCCGGCCAGTTGGCGCTCGTCGTCGCCGATACGCTCCCGGTCCAGATCGAACTGATGAAGAAGGGCTTGTCGGCTGGACAGGTCGGGCAGCGTCCGTTCGAGATGGGATACAAGGCGATGTACTTCCTCAAGGACATCAAGGACGGCAAAGCGCCGCCCTCCGATCCGACCTATACCGGCCTTGACGTTTGCACGCCGAAGACGGCCGACACCTGCGTCGGCGGCGGCAGCTAAGCCTCACGAAGCAACAGCAAACTGGGGGCCGGCCTCGCGCCGGCCCTTTTTAGCTGAACGTCTCCGCAATCAGCGCCCCGACTTCCTTGTGGATTGCGTTGCGCGCGTCCATTGGCGCGGACGAACTCGGTGTAATAGGCCGTGGCGATGATCGGCGCGCGTTCCGGCGGCCATAGGATCGCGATCGTGTTCGTCGATCCGCGATCGCCGCTGCCGGTCTTGTCGCCGATGCGCCATGAAGGCGGGAGTCCGGCGCGGAGCCTTTTGTCGCCGACCTTGTCGTTGATGAGCCACGTCTGGAGCTGACGGCGGGACGGATCCGACAGCGCATCGCCCAACAACACCTTTCGCATGTCCTCGGCCATGGCGGCCGGACTCGTCCTATCGCGCTCGTCCCCAGGCGCCGCTTCGTTGAGAGTGGGCTCATTGCGGTCGAGCCGCGTCACGTTGTCGCCGAGCGAGCGCGCGAATTGCGTGAATCCCGCAGGGCCGCCGATCGCCTGCAGGACGAGGTTTGCGGCGGTGTTGTCGCTCCAATCGATCGCCGCGGCGCAGAGATCGGCAAGCGTCATGCCTCCCTCGGCTGCGTGTGCCTTGGTGATTGGCGCGTAGTCGAGCAGATCGCTCATCCGGTAGGCGATCCTTCGATCGAGGCGCTCGGCGCCGTCGTCCACTCGCTTGAGCGTGGCGGCCGCTGCGAGAAGCTTGAACGTGCTGCACATCGGGAACCGTTCGTCGGCGCGGTGCTCGATCGTCGCGCCGGCGCCGGTCTCGCGCACAAAGACGCCGAGCCTGCCGCCCTCGCGCGCCTCGATCTCGGCGAGGCGCTTGTTGGCAAGGTTCAGGCGCTCTTCGGCTGAGGGTGCTGCGCGCGCGCGAACGGACGCGGCCGTAACCGCGAGGCCGGCAAGGAATGAACGACGGCTCAGACGACGCATGTTTTGACCTCAATCGTGGTGCGCGCGATCCGCCGAATGATTGAGGCGCTTGGATGGCGCGGCCCGTCCGACGTTGAAGAATGGGTGCGCCTCTCTCAAGAGGCGCGGCGCTATGTTCGTTCCAAAGCAGAATAGAAAGCTTGGCTCTGGCGCAACGCGGCGCGTCTCGTCTACACATGCCGATTACGATCCGGGGCCAATGCTGTCTAAGAGGCTGGAAGGCGCCTCATGAGGGGGAGAAGCGAATGCGCTTGACTATCGTCGGCGTCGCTCTTGCGGCGCTGCTCGCGGTTTCGGCATGCTCCAAGGGCGACAGGGGCGAGCAAGGTTCGGCCGGGCCGCCGGGACAGCAGGGTCCCGCCGGGCCTCCCGGACCGAAGGGCGAGCCAGGCGCGGTCGGCGCGATTGGGCCGCAGGGGCCGAAGGGCGACACCGGCGCTGACGGTCCGCCCGGCGCGAGAGGCGAACCCGGGCCGGCCGGGCCGCCGGGACCTCCGGGTCCCCCGGGTCCCGACGGGCCGCAGGGGGCGAAGGGCGATGTCGGCGCCGCCGGACCGCCCGGTTTGCAGGGACCCAAAGGCGAGCCGGGCCTCGAGGGGTCGGCCGGGCCTCAAGGACCCAAGGGCGATTCAGGCGCGGCAGGGCCGGCGGGGCCGCCTGGACCGGTTGGGCCCAAGGGTGAAGCGGGGGGTGTGGGTGCGGTCGGTCCGCGGGGGCCGGCGGGACCTCCTGGGCCCAAGGGCGATGTCGGCGCGGCCGGACCGAAGGGAGAGGTCGGCGCGATCGGACCGCCTGGGCCTTCAGGGCCTTCCGGCGCCAAGGGCGAGGCCGGAGCGGCAGGACCGAAAGGCGAAATTGGCGCGACTGGACCTCGAGGGTTAGTCGGCCCGCCTGGTCCGAAAGGCGAAGTCGGCGCAGTCGGGCCTCCCGGGCTGGCCGGATCAGCTGGACCGCCTGGCCCAAAGGGCGAGGCTGGGCCTAGGGGCGAAGTCGGAGCGGCTGGGCCCCCCGGGCTGGCCGGACCACCTGGACCGCCTGGCCCAAAGGGCGAGGCTGGGCCGAAGGGCGAAGTCGGAGCCCCTGGGTCGAAGGGTGAGATTGGCGAGGTTGGCCCAGCGGGACCCGTGGGACCTCCCGGGCCCAAGGGCGAAGTGGGAGCGGCCGGGCCCAAGGGCGAAACTGGCGGGGCCGGACCGCCTGGGCCGGTTGGACCGGCGGGGCCAAAGGGGGAGGCCGGGATCGCCGGCGCGATCGGCCCTCAGGGGCCGGCGGGGCGCATAGGTCCCTCCGGGCCGGCCGGGCCCCCAGGCCCCCCCGGCGCCGTCGGAGCCCAGGGGCAGATGGGGCCGCTTGGCCCTCAAGGCCCCGCGGGGCCGCCCGGACCGCAAGGGCCGGCCGGCGTCGGCGCGAACCTCAGGGTGGTCAGCGACGCCGGCCAGGCGTCTTGCGGCGCGGGCGAGATCATGGCCAGCGCCTATTGCGCGGGCGGCGCCAACCTGCGCATCGATGGAATAAGGGGCGCAAGCTGCGATGGCGGCGCCAAGGCGGTGATCGTTTGCGCTAAGCAATGAGTGGCGTTCGCAATGCGGCGAGCGCTAAGATCGGACGGTGGGCTTGCGGCGACGAACGATCACCTGACCGTCCGGTGATTCAACATTGAGGAGGAAACGATGATTCGATTGACGGTTCTCTATCCCGCAAAGGACGGTGAAGCCTTCAACTACGACTATTATTTCGGGACGCATCACAAGCTCCTGGTCACTCGATGGAAGCCGGAGGGGATGGTAAGCTGCGAATTCGATAAGGGCGTGTCCGATCCGGCCGGCGGCAAACCGCCCTATCTCGCCATCGCCTATCTCAAGTTCAACTCCGTCGAGGACCTCCAGAAAGCGCTCGCCAAGCATGGCGCCGAGATCATGGGCGACGTCCCCAACTACACGAAGATCGAACCGATCATGCAGGTGAACGAGGTGATGGCGAGCTGAGGTCTAGGGCCTCTTAAGGACGGAATTTGGAGCGTCGCCATTCGCGACGCAACTGTCGCTCGTTCAACGAGTTCGGGTACCAGTAGGCGGCCTGCGGTTTCGTTCGGTCGACGACCACGAACTGGTTGGCGAACACGCGATAGGATGGGCTCTGGTCGCCGTCCGGCCATTGCACGCGGATTTCCGCGCGCTCGGCCGTGCCGAGGCCGACATGGATGAAGCCCGAATGGCCGGAGGCGTCGCCGCCGCCGACGTCGACGAAGCGGGTCTGGGTGCGGGTCCCTGTCCTGATCGAAATCCTCGCCCCGACGGCGTTGCGGTTGGGATTGGGCTCAACGAGTTTGATCTCGCTCCAGTTGCCCATGGGCAGCGGCGGCCCGTCGCCATTCCTGGCGCCTATGTTGCGCCAGAGCAGAACATTCGAGCCACGATTGATCTGCAGGATGTCGAGCCGCCCGTCGAGGTTGAAGTCGGTGATGAGCGCGCCGCGCCCCTTGGCGTTACAAGCGATGCCAGCCTCGTCCCCTGCTTCGGCGAATTTGCCGTTCCATTGGCCTAGAAGCAGATTGCTTGGATCGTAGGCGGCGAAGTCCGGCATCTGGTCGAGGTTGCCCTTGGAGACGAAGATGTCGCTGAGCCCGTCATTGTTGAAGTCGGCGAATTCGGCGTGCCAGGCAGTCGACGGCCGTTTGTCGCCGCCTGCATAGGGAATATGCGCGGTCACGCCGACTTCGCCGGCGATATCCCGATAGACGGGCGCTTCGCCGCGCTCGGCCGCTTCGGGATCGAGCTTCTGCAGCTTCTCGTCACCCATTGATGTCAGGAAATATTGCGGGTAGCCCGAGCCGTCGAGATCGCCTTCGGCGATGCCCATGCCGTAGATCGACAAATGTCGCCAGCCGTCCGCGCGGCTGTAAAGACGGGGCGTCTTGCCCGGCTCGATGCGCCACATCTGCTCCTCTCCGCCGCGGTAATATTGCCGGTCGTTGGAGACGCGCAGGGAGGGCTCGCCCGACTTGTTCCAGTCGGTGAACAGCATCGAGAGCGCGCAGAAGCCGGGCGCAAGGGGCGTACGCACCGAATAGTCCGGCTTGTCACCAGCTTGAGGGCGATAGATCGAATTGTCCGCGCAGGTGCCCCAGGGCGAGCCGGGCGCGTCGCGATCGACGTAGTGTCCGATTGCGAGCGTCGGGAATTTCTGCCCCGGCTCCCATTCGGCGGCGAACGAGGTCGTCCAGCCTGTATCGCCGTCGAAATCCCACTCGTGGTTGGCGAGCGTGAAGGTGCAGTCGGGACCGCCCTTGAGCATGAGGTTGGCGCCCACTCGCAGCACAAACAGATCCATATGGCCGTCGCCGTCGATGTCGATCGGATAGGCGCCGATGACATTGGTGAGCAGCTTCGGATCGGCGCCGATGTCGAGCGCCTTCTCCTCGAATTTGAGCGGGCCCCCGGCCTTGGATTTGTTAACGAACAGCTTCGCCGGATTCTTGCCGCCCGCCAGGAACACCGAGGGAAAGCCCGAGCCGTCGCAATCGAACGCCGCCCCGCCGCCGCCGACGAAGAATTCCCACGGACCGTCGTAGACGCTGTGGAGGCCTGCCGCCTCCGCCTCTTCATGCATGAGGGGCACATCGCCTAGCGGCTTCTGCCGGTCCTCGCCGGCGCGCGCTCCCGCCAGGCCGATGAGAAGCGCGAGGATGCAGACGACGATCCGCATCATTGCGCCTCGATGACGAGCGACCGGAGGAAGGCGATGACCTCGTCGCGCCTCCCGGACTCAAGCGCTTGATACGCATCGCGTGCGAACCGTGCGTCTCCGCCGTGGGCCGCGATGATTTCGTCGAGCATGCGGAAGGCGCCGTTGTGGCCATAAGGAGCGGTCGAGCCGACGCCCCAGAGTCGCGGCGTTAAGAACACGTCGCGCTCCACGAACCGCTGCGCCTGCAATTCGTTGCCGAGCGCGTTGACGGTCTGGTCGACGATAAGATGGCGCTTGAGATCGCTATAGAGCGGGATCAGCCACTCGCCCTTGTCGTTCTTCTGAAGCGCCTTAGCGAAGGGCAGGGCGCCAAGATCGATGCGGATCGGCGCCTTGACCTCGCCCGGGCGCAACGTGCCGGCCATGTCATAAGGCGCCGGATCGGTGAAGACGAGCGACTTCAGTGGCAAGGTCTGCATGTGGCAGGAAGCGCAGCCGATCTCGTTGAACGTCTGGCCGCCCGCCTTGGCCGCCTGCCGCCAATCGTCGGGCAGATCGGCTTTCACCGTCGGCGGCGGCAGCGTCGCCTGGAACGCCACCAGCGCCGATACGTCGCCGGCGGTGATGGAATCGGGCACGCCGCTCTCGGCGAAGTCGTGGCTGCCGGTCCAGCGCACGCCGTATCGTTCGACCGCCTCCATGCCGTGATGAATATTGAGCGCATTAATGGTGAACTGGCGCAGCGACGTAAACACGCCCTTTCGGCTGAACGGTCTCACGATGAGATCGGAATCGACGCCATCGATAGAGTCGAGATCGACGATGCCGTCAGGATGGGCGACAATCGAGCCGAAGCGCACGCCCTTGGCTACGAGGTCTGCATGCGCGTCCTTACCGGAAGCGCAAGCTTCGGCGATCGCCGCGGCGCGGATCGCCTGTAGGTCCGCAGTCATCTCGCGCGCCAGAAGCTCGACAAGACCCGCGCCCATTAGCGCTATGGTGTGCCGCTCGCTCGAGAACGACGGATCGATGGAGTTGAACTGGGCGCTTTCGAAACCTTCCGACACGAACACGTTGGCGACATCATCGGCCGAGCCGCCGATGACCGGATCATTGTGGCAGCCGAAACAAGAGTTCGAATCCGGCCCGCTGGTGCGGCTGAACGGCGGATTGACCCCGTTCTTGCGCTTAGTTGGGATGATCGCCTGGGTCGCCTTCGGCCGTCCAGCGCCGTCGACGGTGGTGAATTTCGCTTTGAACAGCTCCCGCCCGCGGTTGATGAGGGCGGGTAGAGCCGCGGGGCCCGCCGTGGCGACCGTGTCGAAATCGAGATGGGAGCCGGGGGGAAAGACGCGCTCGTCCCAACTTGCGCCCGGTGCGGCGCCGACGACGAGCCAAGCCGACGCGCCCAACGCGAAAGCCGCTCCCCGGCTACGTTTCATTTCCCTCGCGCCTCGCCGCTGACAGCAGGAGATCGTTGACTTTGCTATTTGTCATGATCGAAGCCCTCGTTGCAAGCGCGAAACCCAAACCGGAACGTCATCGCCCTCAAAATTTGAGTTGCACCCCTCAGCATTGATTGCTACGCAAGCCGTCAATGTGTAGCGATATGGCGGCGAGCCATCTCACTCTGAAAGACATTGCTCGGGAGGTAGGCGTCAGCGTGGCGACCCTCGATCGCGTGCTGCATGGCCGGGCCGGCGTCCGGGAAGAGACCGCGCGTAGAGTCCGGGAGGCGATCGACCGCCACGGATTTCGCCCCTTCGCGGCGGGCGCCGAACTGGCGCGGAGCCGTCCCCACAAGATCGCTTTCGTGATGCCGGAAGGCTCGAACGTCTTCATGTCGATGATACTCGACAATATCGCCGACATGTCGGGCTGGCTGACGGCCCGGCGGGCTGTCGCCGAGACGACCAAGACCAATGTGTTCAACCCGGCGGCGCTCGCCGAAACGCTGGAATCCCTGGCCGGCCGCTATGACGGCGTCGCCGTCGTGGCGCTCGACCACCAGAGCGTTCGCGCCGCAATCGACGATCTTGTCGCCGGCGGGACCTATGTCGTGACGCTCGTTTCCGACGTGCCCGGCTCGCGCCGCCATCATTACATCGGCGTCGACAATGTGGCCGCGGGGCGAACCGCCGGGTCGCTGATGGGACGGTTCGTTCAGAGGCAGGGCGGCAAGATCGGCGTCATCGCCGGGTCACAGTCGTTGCGCGATCACGCGGAGCGGATTTTCGGCTTCAATCAGGTGATGAGCCTGGAGTATCCGCACCTCGACATCCTGAGTCCGGTTGAGGGAAGCGATCACGACGGCGAGAGCGAAGCTCTCATGGCGAGATTGATGGACGATCATCCGGACCTGATCGGGGTCTATAATGTCGGCGCCGGCGTTCCCGGGGTCGCCAAGGCGATCACTGACGCGGGCCGCGAGCAGACCATGACCTTCATCGGCCATGATTTAAGCAGCGTCACCCGCAAGTGCCTCATTCGCGGCGTGATGGATGCGGTCATCGCTCAGGATCCGGGGCATGAGACGAGGTCGGCGATGCGCGTTCTCTTGTCCTTGATGCGCGGCGAACCGATCCTCGCCGAGCAGGAAAAGATCACCATCGATATTATCATGAGGGACAATTTGCCCTGAAGCTGGAGCCCTCCAATGCGACTCTTGGCTAATTGCGCCGGCGCTCGATCGACGAATAGGCTCGTCTCGCCGTCCGATCGCCGTGTTATTAGCAGTCCAATCAAGTTTTTAGTCGGTCCTGTTGGACCTCAGGTGGAGGAAAACAATGAAAACTGCAAAAATACTGGTGTTGGGCGCGGCGCTATTCGCGTCCGTCGGACTGACATCGCTCGCGATGGCGAAAGACCTGACGGTCGGCGTCTCGTGGTCGAACTTCCAGGAAGAGCGCTGGAAGACCGACGAGGCCGCGATCAAGAAGGCGCTCGAAGCGCACGGCGCCAAGTACATCTCGGCCGACGCTCAGGCTTCGCCGACCAAGCAGCTGACGGACGTCGAGGACCTTATCTCCAAGGGCGCCAATGTGCTCATCATTCTCGCCATGGATTCGGAGGCGATCCTTCCGGCTGTCAAGAAGGCCAGCGACGAAGGTATTCCGGTCATTGCCTATGACCGCCTGATCGAGAGCCCCAATGTTCTCTACATCACCTTCAACAACGTCGAGGTCGGTCGGATGATGGCCAAGGCGATTGAAGCAGCCAAGCCTGCCGGCAATTATGCCTTCATCAAGGGCGACAAGGGCGATCCCAACGCAGACTTCCTGTTCTCCGGCATCAAGGAAGTGCTCGAGCCCGCAATGAAGGCCGGCAAGATCAAGAACGTCGGCGAATCCTACACCGATGGATGGAAGCCAGACAACGCGCAGAAGAACATGGAGCAGATCCTCACCAAGAACAACAATAAGGTTGACGCAGTGGTGTGCGAGAACGACGGCATGGCCGGCGGCGTCGTCGCAGCGCTCTCCGCGCAGGGCATGGCGGGCTCCGTTCCGGTCTCGGGACAGGACGGCGACCATGCGGCGATCAACCGCATCGCGCTCGGCACCCAGACCGTCTCGATCTGGAAGGACGCGCGCGACCTCGGTAAAACCGCAGGCGACGCCGCGGTTGACCTGGGCGACGGCAAGAAGATGACCGCCATTCCCGACGTGAAGCCGTTCACCGGCGGCGCCAAGGGGATCAAGGTCAACGGCATCCTCCTGACCCCGCTCCCAGTCACCCGGGCCAACCTCAACGTGATCGTCGACAAGGGCTGGATCACCAAGGCGGAAGTCTGCGCCGGGGTGAAGCCGGGCACGGTGAAGTTCTGCGGTTGAGTTGACCCCTCAAGCACAGAGTGAAACAAAAGAGGGCCGCGCTGTTTGCAAAGCGGCGCGGCTTTCTGTGCAACGCCCGCCCTTGATGCCGGCGGCGTAAGACGCGAAGATCGGGAGGGATCATGACCTCTGCGGCGCCGAGCGCCACGAGCGCGGCTCCGAACGAGTTGGCCATTCGAAGGTTGCTGAGAGCCACCGAGGTCGACACCCGAATGCTCGGCATGATCGGCGCGCTGGCGTTGATCTGGATCGGTTTCAACATCATCACCTGGGCTCAAACTGGCGAGGGCTTGTTCCTGACGCCGCGCAACTTATGGAATTTGAGCGTCCAGACGTCGTCGATCGCAGTCATGGCGACCGGCATGGTGCTCGTCATCGTCATGCGCCACATCGACCTCTCGGTCGGATCGATCATCGGCTTCGTCTCGACAATCATTGGGGTGGCGCAGGTCCATATCCTGCCGGCCTATCTCGGCCTCGACAATCCGGCGATCTGGGTTATCGCCGTGATCATCGCCTTGGCGGTCGGCGCGGCGATCGGCGCCTTTCAAGGCTCGCTGGTGGCCTATATCGGCATTCCGTCCTTCATCGTCACCCTCGGCGGCCAATTGTTCTGGCGCGGCGCCGCTTGGTGGGTGACGACGGGTCAGACCATCGCGCCGCTCGACGACCGCTTCGCGCTGATGGGCGGGGGCCCGCATGGCTCGATCGGCGCCACGGCAAGCTGGGTCATCGCCGCCATCTGCTGCGCCGGCATCGTGTTCGGCCTCTACGCCGGCCGCCAGCGGCGAGCGCGGTTTCGTTTCCCGCAACGGCCCATGTGGGCCGAATACGTCATCGCGGCCGTCGGCTGCTTCGTCGTCCTCGGCGCGACCGCGATCGTCAACGCTTATCCCTGGCCTGAGCGCGTCGCTGCAGCCTATGCGAAAGCCAACAACATTCCCGTGCCGGAGGGAGGCATGTTCATCTCCACCGGATATGCGATTCCGGTGTTGATTGCGCTCGTCACCGGCGTCGTCATGACCTTCCTCGCCCGGCGCACCCGGTTTGGCCGCTATGTCTACGCCACCGGCGGCAATCCGGAAGCCGCCGAGCTCGCCGGCGTCAACACCAAGAAGATCACGATTATGGTCTTTGCACTTATGGGCGCGTTGGCGGGGATCGCGGCCTGCATCGATTCTGCACGGCTCGAATTCGGCGACCAACGTGCTCGGACAGTTCGACGAGCTTTACGTGATTGCGGCGGCGGTCATCGGCGGCACCTCGCTCGCCGGCGGCGTCGGCACGATCTACGGGGCGCTCATCGGCGCGCTGGTCATCCAGTCGCTCCAATCGGGCATGGTGCTGCTCGGGCTGGACTCGGCCTTCCAGCAGATGGTGGTCGGCCTGGTGCTGGTTGGGGCGGTCGGCATCGACACGTTCTACCGCCGCAGAACCGCTAAGGGTTAAGCCCATGGACGCGAACGCCCAAACCCCGCTGGTCGAGATGAAGGACATCTCGATCGCCTTCGGCGGAGTCAAGGCCGTCGACCACGCCTATATCGATTTATACCCCGGCGAGGTGGTCGGCCTGCTCGGCCACAACGGCGCGGGGAAGTCATGCCTCATCAAGATCCTGTCGGGCGCGTACAAGCGCGACACCGGACAGATCTTCATCAATGGGCAGGAAGCCAAGATCGATAACCCGCGCGACGCCAAGCACTTTGGCATTGAGACGGTGTACCAGGCGCTCGCTCTTGCCGACAACGTCGACGCGGCGTCGAACCTCTATCTCGGCCGCGAACTGCTCACGCGCTGGGGCACGCTCGACGACGCCTCGATGGAGGCGGAGGCGCGCAAGGTGATGGGCCGGCTCAATCCGAACTTCCGCCGCTTCAAGGAGCCGGTGGTCGCGCTCTCCGGCGGCCAGCGCCAGTCGGTCGCCATCGCTCGCGCGATTCATTTCGACGCCGAGGTCCTCATCATGGACGAGCCGACGGCCGCCCTCGGCCCGGCCGAGACCGCGCAGGTCGGCGAACTCATCAAACAGCTCAAGTCGGAAGGCCTCGGCATCTTCCTCATCAGCCACGACATCCATGACGTGTTCGACCTCGCCGACCGGGTGACTGTGATGAAGAACGGCCAGGTCGTCGGGACGGGCCGCGTCGAAGACATGACCAAGGACGAGGTGCTCGGCATGATCATCCTCGGCAAATGCCCGCCCGGCGCGATTCCGGGGCCGGGCGCGATGGTGAACTGAGGCGGCGGCTGGCTAAAACTCAACCAGCGTCGGCTGGTTTCGACTCTAAGCCGGGCGTAGCGAGTGGTGCGAAAATCAAGATTTTTGAGACAGGCCCGTTCTGGTCCGCGACGCGCGCGGAACGAAGCGACTCACCGGTCCCGTCAATGTTCGAGCCCAGCGGCGCTACGCATCGACGGGCCCCGTATCGCGGCCTTGGCGCAGTTCCTTCCTTAGTTGTTCCACCTCCCGCTCCAAGTGTTCGATGCGATCGAGAGTGTAGTCGAAGCTAGTGGATTCCATCGCTTGCAGCCAGGAGAAGACGGCCGCGAGCGCGCGACGAAATTTCCCTTGCTCTGGCACCAGATGGCTCGCTGTGTCTGTCATCGGAAACTCTTCGCTGGCGCAGCGGTGTGCGACCTTTACAGTTGCGACCACCCGCCATCGACCGGAAGTTCCGCGCCGGTCGTGAAGGTCGCGTCGAACGCGAGGAAGAGGGCGGCCTTGGCGATCTCGTCCGACGTCCCCCAGCGCTTCATGGGAACCATGCCGGCCGTTTGCTCCCTAATCTGGGCCGCCGTATCGCCAAACGCTTTGTCGATGATCGGCGTGTCGGTGGGACCGGGCGACACCGCGTTGACGCGAATCTCCCGAGGTAAAAGCTCAGCGGCGAGCACACGAGCGAAGGATCGCAGGGCGGCCTTGGCGGCTCCGTATGTGGCGTTGCCGGGCATTCCCTTGACGTTCGCGATCGAGGTCGTGAGGACGACGGAGCCTCCCCGGTTGATCAGCGGCGCGAGCTTCTGCACCGCGAAAAACGGCCCCTTGGCGTTCAGGTTGAACATCTCGTCGTATACGGCTTCGGTCACGCTCCCGAGAGGCGCTCGGGTGCTGAACCCGGCGTTGACGAAAAGCAGGTCGAAGGTGTCGAACTCGGCCTTCACCCGAGAGGCGAGGGCGTCGATATCCGTCAACGAACGCGCGTCGCTCGAAACCACGAGGGCGTCCTTTCCAAGCTCTTTCTGCGCCGATTCCAGGCCGGCCTGCGACCGCCCCGTCACCAGAACACGCGCACCGCCATCGAGGAGCATCTTCGCCGTCGCGAGCCCCATGCCGCTGGTGCCGCCGATGATCACCGCCCGCTTCGCTTCGTATCGTTGCATGCGTATTCTCCTTGCGATGTCTGGGTCGCTTTGCTAATTTTTGAACTGTTTCGTATGATAATCAGGCGCAGAGGGTGCGGTCAAGGAATTTTTGAACTAGTTATTTCAAAAGTACCCTGGGGCCCTTTGGACGATCACGTAGCTCCGCAATCGCCTGCTTATTCTGGTCACCGCGATCATTTCGCCGCGACCGGCTCTCCTCAGGACACCGCGCTCAAGGATGCTGGGTAAGACAAGTCGATACCGGAGACCTTGACGACGGCCTGCCACGCGGCTTCTTGGGTGGCGCGATCGTGGAGGTGTGGGTGGCGCTGCGCCTCAATTGGGCCTGAGAACTTCCCTTGAGCCGAGGCGAAGAATTGCCCTGAGACGTCGGTTCCGAACTCCGACGCCTGGAGGTACCGACGGGCCGCGGTCTCCGGCGTCTGATTCATGCCGGGAATGAGGTTCACGATTGGGATAAACAGATACTTCAACATCGGGCCAGCGTTTCGCACCACCTTGGTGTCGGTCGCCCCGCCGGGTGAGACAGCGTACACGGCCATGCCGGAGGGTAGCCGGCGCGCCAGCGCCGCGACCCACCAAGCGATAATGAGCTTCGCGTCGGCATACGCATTGTTGGGCACGTACTTCACGTTCGGCCCGTTGCGAATCAGGGCTTCCACAGCGGCGGTTCGGTCGCCCTGGTGGTATTTGGCCGCGAAGGCTGGCACGTCGGTGTACTTGAACATGGGGACGCCCCCTCGGGCTGGCTCCGCACCGGCGATAACAATCCGCGCGTTGGGGCTCAGCAGGTTGGCGCGGAGCAACCCGACAGTCAGTTGATGATGGCCGATCAGCGGGGCCTGAGACGCCTCGACGCCCGCCGCAGTGATCACGCGCGCCTTGGTAGGGACCAGCCCGGCATTGAGCAGTAGGAAATCGATCGGCCGGCCTCGCTTGACCAGCGCGGCGAGGGCAGACTGAACGCTGGTCGGTGCGTTCAGATCGAGCTCCAGCGGCGTGAAGACCTGTCTTTTGGTCTCCGCCGCAAGCTGAGCGGCAGTTTCCTGGACCCGAGCCAGGCTGCGCCCGGTGACGATGATCTCGCGCCAGCCCTCTCCGGCGAGAGTGCGGGCTGCCGCATAACCGAGCCCGGAGGTGGTGCCGGTGACGAGCGCGATCGAATGTTCCATTGGTGGCTCCGTGATGAAAGGGGAAGGTCAACTCGTAAGGCCCCGCGAGGCCAGGACCAGCTTGATAATTTCGAACTGTTCAGTTATATATTGGCGCAATCGAAGGTGCCTTGCAAGGAGTTTTTAACTGAATGGTTCAGAATGCCCCTAAGCCGCGCGGACGGCCGCGCAGCTTCGACGAGACGGAGGCGCTGGAAAGGGCGATCCAGGTGTACTGGTCGAAAGGCTATGACGGCGTCACGATCGACGATCTTGTCGACGGAATGGGTGTGGGACGGCCAAGCCTGTATTCCGTCTTCGGCGACAAGCGGGCCTTGTTCTTGCGCGTCCTCAAAGCGTACGCGGAGAAGAAGGGCGCTCGCGCCGCCAAGGCGCTGCTGTCGCCGCAGACGCTTCGCGAGTCGCTCGCCCGTTTCCTGAAGCACGCCGTCGAAAGTGCGACCGAGAAAGGGTCTGCTCGGGGGTGTCTTCTCCTGTGCGTCGCGCCACTTGTGGACGACCCTGAGGTCCGGCAGTTCCTGCAAAACGCGGCCGCTGGCGCGGCAGCGCTGGTGGAAGGTCGGTTCCGGGACGCGATCAGCGCGGGCGAAATCCCGTCCGACTTTCCCGTAGCCGTCCGCGCAAGCCAGCTCACTGATTTTGCTCGTGGCCTTACCATGCGTGCGCAGATAGGCGCGCCGCGCAAGACGCTTCTCGAGGATGCCGAGGAAGCAGCCGACTTGTTGCTCCTGTCGCGGCGTGGAAATGCGGCGCAGGATTTTTGAAGCTGCATGGCGTGATGGTTGGAGCAAGCTACTTGCGCTGGCGGCCGCCAGCTCGGCCCCTAGGCTAGGACACGGCTGCGCCCGTGGTGCGAAACTCAAGATTTTTGCACCGCAAACCGTCGCCGATGAAATCAATGGGTTATCCGGCGCAGAAATCAGGTGCATAAAAACTGATCGCCGCGCTCGCTTCCTTAACGACCAAGTTTGCGCGGCCAACGACATGAGCCGCGCGGGTCATCACATCAAGGCGACCAGTTCGTCGAGCTGATCGAGCGTCACCCGCATGCCGCGCTCCATGCCCGAGGCCAGCGCGCCTTCCAACGCTTGCCCGCTTGGGAAGAGCTGGCCGAGCGTCAGACGGGTCCGGCCCTGGCTCTCCTCGAATGTGGCCGTCACCACGACCTCGCCGACGTCTGCCATCCGCTCATAGACTTGCGTGAGGACGAGCCGCGAGGGCGGATCGACCTCCAGATATCGCCCCGAGAATACTTCCGGGTTCTTCGGGTCGCGCCCGAATGCGAAGCGGTAGGCGCCGCCCACGCGCAGGTCATGTTCGCATTCAAAGAGCGACACCCCGAAGGACTTGGGCGCCCACCATCGTTTCAAAAGCTCGGGCTTCGTCCATGCGTCAAAAACGACGTGCGCCGGCGCATTGAACGTGCGGGTGACGACGAGCTCACGATCGCCGCTGCGCTCGACGATCGTTTCGTTTCATGTGGCGCCTACTGTCCTCGCCTGCTGCATCCGATTGTTCCTTTTGCGTGAGTTCCTCGACGATTGTGTCCAGCTCTTCGAAACGCTCTTCCCAGACGTGCCGATAACGATCGAGCCACTCGTGAAGCTGTTTCAGAGGCTCAGCGCGCAGTCTGTAGATCCGCTGCTGCGCGCGCGGCTCCATCTCCACCAAGCCCGCACCCTTGAGAACCTTCAGGTGCTGCGACGTTTGCGATTGTCGGAGCCCGAGGCGGCCATGGATGTCGTTCACTGGCCGAGGTCCGGCGCGAAGCAGCTCGACGATCCGAAGTCGGTTGGGTTCGCCCAGCGCGACGAGGGTTTCGGGGTTCATTCCCGTATATAATCATGAACGAATATACGTGTCAACGAATATTAGACGCAAATGGCTCAAGTCGGGTAAACGCCGTTGGGTCCGGGGCGCGGCTCTGTTCAGCCGCCTCGTTGTCATTCCCGGCGGACCGAAGGTCTGACCGGGAATCCGGTCGTTTCAGACGATTTGGGACGGACGCTACGGGATTCCCGATCGGCAGCCCTGCGGCCGTCGGGAATGACAAGGAAATCGATCAGGCGGATTGGGTGGGAGACGCCGCAAGCCCAGGTTCGGCGCCGCGCGCGCCTCCGATCGCCGTCGAGATGTTATAAGCTAGCTCCCATGTCGGACTTGGCGTTATCCATTGTTTTGGGCATAGCGCTCGCCGCTGCGACCGGCTTCCGGGTGTTCTTGCCGATGCTCATTGTCAGTGGCGCGGCCTACACTGGACACCTCCAGTTGGACAGCAGCTTCGCCTGGCTCGGGACTCCGGCGGCCCTGGTCATGCTGAGTGTAGCGGCTGTTGCAGAAGTCCTGGCCTATTACATTCCAGTGGTCGACAACCTGCTCGACACGTTGGCGACGCCCGCCGCTTTCGTCGCCGGGACGATCGTGTCGGCAGCCGTCATGATCGATGCCCCGCCGATGGTGAAATGGACGGCGGCGGTCATCGCGGGCGGCGGCATCGCCGGATTGACGCAAGGCATGACCGGGATTCTCAGGGCGCACTCGACCGTTCTGACTGGGGGCTTAGGGAACTCCATCATCGCGCCTGCGGAGCTTGTGGGCGCGGCCCTGATCTCTCTTCTGGCGCTGGCCGCGCCAACTCTCGCCATCGCGCTGGTCGTTTTGTTCCTGATCGCCGCCCTGCGTCTCGTCCGCCGACGGTTTCGCGCAGCGAAATCCTCGGACGGCCGGACGTAGTTTGTATCGAACTCGTCGCGAACCAGTTCAGTCATTCCAGGTGGCGAACATGCCGATAGCCGCCGCCGCCATGACCGCGGTCGCGATCCAGCCGAGAGTCTTCAGCCATGACTTGAGGGCGAACTCGCCCATCACGGCGCGCCGCGAAGCCATATGCATGATCATGACCATGATCGGAACCGCGGCGACGCCATTGACCACGGCGCTCCAGAACAGCGCCTTGACCGGGTCGAGCGGCGAAAAGTTGAGGAGAGCGCCGACGAGAACAGCGGCCGCAATCGCCCAATAGAACGCCGGCGCACGACCCGGCTTTTCTGCAAGGCCAACGCGCCAGTGAAACGCTTCGCCCAGCGCGTAGGCGGCGCTCCCCGCCAAAACCGGGACCGCGAGCAGACCGGTCCCGACGATGCCGAGCGCGAAGACGACAAAGGTGAACTCGCCAGCGATGGGTCGCAGCGCCTGTGCCGCGTCCGCGGAGGTCTCGATGTTCGTGACCCCATGCGCATGAAGAGTCGCCGCCGTCGTCAGCATGATGAACAGCGCGACGATATTTGACGCCGCCATGCCAACGAGCGTGTCGAGCTTGATTCGCGCAAGCTGCCGCGGCGCTTGGGCGGGCGCCGTGAGAAGCGGCTCCGCCGCGGGATCCTCCCTCTCGTCTTCGACCTCCTCCGAGGCCTGCCAAAAGAAGAGGTAGGGGCTGATCGTCGTGCCGAACACGGCCACGAGCACGGTGAGATAGCTTCCCGTCCATTCGATGCGTGGCACGACAAGGTTGAGGGCCACCGTCGGCCAGGGCACGCCGACGGCGAACACCGTAGCCACGTAAGCGAGAAGGGAGAGCGTGAGCCAGCGCAGCACGGAAGCGTAACGCGCGTAACGCATATAGACTTCCATGAGAGCGATCGCGAGGGCGAAGGCCCCTATGTACAGCCAGTGCGGGCCAGGCAGAATCAATCCGATGGCGGCCCCTATCGCGCCGAGATCTGCGCCGAGGTTGATCACATTGGCGAGGATGAGCAGGCCCACAAGCGGATAAAGGAGCCACGCCGAATGATGGCGCCGCATGTTCGCGGCGAGGCCCCGGCCTGTCACCCGCCCGATATCGGCGCTGATCATCTGGATCGCGCACATCAACGGGTAGGTGAAAAGCAAAGACCAGATCAGGCTGTAACCGAATTGAGCGCCAGCCTGCGAATAGGTCGCAATTCCACTCGGATCATCGTCGGAAGCGCCGGTGACGAGGCCTGGACCGAGGACGTCGGCGAGCCGCTGCCGGTCCGGCTGCTTGATTTCCTCGGCAGTCGGACGATCGATCGCAGTCAATCGGAAGCCCCCTCGATTTTCAGTGAACGCCCGCCAACTTTACTTTGTTCCTCGAGCGTTCGCCATCTCTCGCGCGTCGATGACCGCCCGCGCCGATTCCTCCGGCTGCTCCTGCGGCAGTTGTGGCCGGCGCCCTGAATATACGATGCTCGTGGGGATCGCCGAATTTCGTCGCGTGGTATCCGATGATCCGCGCCCCCGCTTCGGCCAGCATTGGCGCTGTGTCCGAATAGGCATGCACGTCGTACGGGAAACCGTGGCCGAGAATGCACGGCCAGCCGGACGCGGGTCCGCTCTCTTCGTATGCGATGTCGAGAGGGCCGGCTTTGATCGTACGAAGGGTCGCGGGCATGTTGGCTTATCCGTTATCAAATGTCGGCTACGACCTTACGGGCGGCAGGACCGCCGCATCCGAGTCCTCGAAATCGCCTTGGGGGAAAGTCCAAACAACAGCTATGGAGATAAGCGAAACGCCGAACCGGCTCCCGGTGGTCTCAAGCATCTCATTTTCTGCGGCCAGGCAGAATCTTCACAAGCCCGGAGTGGACCCCGGTTGCGCGGGCTCTTGCGCCCTCTCCAAGACGGCCTCCGCATTCGGCCATGGCGGGAGCGGCGGCAGGCCGAGGACGGTGCGGACCGGCGCGAAAGAGCGGCGATGAATAGGCGAGGCGCCGAGCCGTTCAAGAGCAGCCAAATGCTCGCGGACGGGATAACCCTTGTGCTTTGAAAAGCCGTATCCGGGATGTTCCGCATCCAACTTGCACATGAGGGCGTCGCGTGCCGTCTTGGCCAGGATCGAGGCGGCGGCGATGGTCAAGCTTTTGCTGTCGCCCTTCACGATGGCCTGCTGAGGCGTCGTCAGTTCTTTGAGGCGGCGTGCGTCAAGCAAGATGTGCTGCGGGGCGGGGAACAGCGCTTCGACGGCGCGGCGCATGGCCAAAATGCCCGCCCAGTAGATATTAACGCGGTCGATCTCCTCGACCTCAGCGAAGGCGACCGCCCAGGCCACAGCGCGGCGCTTGATCTCGATTGCGAGCTTGTCCCGGGTCACCGCATCGAGCTTTTTCGAATCGTCGACCCCTGGGATCCGCGACCGTGGCTCGAATATGACCGCCGCAGCGGCCACCGGCCCCGCAAGCGGACTCATGCCGGCTTCATCGACGCCGGCGACGTGCAGCACGCCCGCGCCCCAAAGCGCGTTCTCGAACTGCAGCAGCTTGCGCAGTCGCTGCCCCTCCGAGCGGTTTTCGGCGCGCCGCCGCGCGATGGCGTCCAGAATTGTCTTGGCGCCTGGACGCGGGTCAGCCCTCAACGCGGCTTCTGTCTTCGCATCGAGCCTGCGGGCATTGATGACATAATCGCGACGGATCTGAGCAAGCATGAGGCGTGTCACGGCGACAATCTAGCCGGGATTGCGTCAGAAACAATCGGCAAACCAGGGTGGTCGGAGCTCAACTCAAAGCTCGGGCGCCTTCAGCGACAAAATGCCGTGATCGGCGGCCTTGACGCCGCTGCCCGCTTTCTCTAGCCTAGCGGCGTTTTTGAATTCGAGGCGACACATCGTGGCGAAGCTTATTGTACCTTTGGCGCTGGAGGGCGGGCAGACATAGATCTGCATCCGTTCCGCTAGCGCTTACCCGAAGGCCCTCCGAGGGCCTTTTTTGTTGCCTCGGATTCAAAACTGACGAGAACAAGGCGGAGAGTTGGGATTATGGCCAAGCACATGACCGGCGCGGAGATGGTCGTCGAGGCGCTGAAGGACCAGGGCGTCGAGATGGTCTTCGGCTACCCGGGCGGCGCGGTGCTGCCGATCTACGACGCCATTTTCCACCAGAACAAGCTTCGCCACATCCTCGTGCGCCACGAGCAGGGCGCGGCCCACGCCGCCGAAGGTTATGCGCGGTCGACCGGCAAGGTCGGCGTTCTCCTCGTCACCTCGGGCCCTGGAGCGACCAACGCCATCACGGGGCTCACCGACGCGCTCATGGACTCGATTCCGCTGGTCTGCATCACCGGCCAGGTGCCGAACTCATCTCATCGGCTCCGACGCCTTCCAGGAATGCGACACGACCGGCATCACCCGCAGCTGCACCAAGCACAATTATCTCGTGCGTCGGGTCGAAGACCTGCCGCGCATCTTGCACGAGGCCTTCTATATCGCTTCGCACGGTCGGCCGGGTCCGGTGGTCGTCGACATTCCGAAGGATGTCCAATTCGCGAGCGGGGCCTACACGTTCCAGAAGAATGTCCAGCACAAGACCTATCAGCCGCAGCTCAAGGGTGACCTCGAGCGCGTTCGTCATGCGGTCGAGATGATGGCGGCGGCCAAGAAACCGGTCTTCTACACGGGCGGCGGCGTCATCAATTCCGGTCCCCACGCGTCCGCCCTGCTGCGTGAGCTCGTCCGCGCGACCGGGTTTCCGATCACGTCGACGCTGATGGGGCTTGGCGCCTATCCCGCCTCCGACAGGCAATGGCTAGGCATGCTCGGCATGCACGGTTCGTTCGAAGCCAACAACGCCATGCATGATTGCGATCTTATGATCTGCGTCGGCGCGCGCTTCGACGATCGCATCACCGGCCGCCTTGACGCCTTCTCGCCGAAGTCGAGGAAGATCCACATCGACATCGATCCGTCCTCGATCAACAAGAATGTCAAGGTCGATCTCAGCATCGTCGGCGACTGCGCGCATGTGCTGGAGGACATGGTGCGGCTGTGGCGGACGGATCCGCACCAAACCGAGCCCGCCGCGCTTGCCAAATGGTGGGACGCAATCGACGGTTGGCGAGCGCGCAACTCATTCGGCTTCCGCAATTCCGAGAAGATCATCAAGCCGCAGCACGCGGTGAAGAGACTTTACCAGCTGACCAAGGGACGCGACGTCTACATCACCACGGAGGTTGGCCAGCACCAGATGTGGGCCGCGCAGCATTTCGCGTTCGAGGAGCCGAACCGGTGGATGACCTCCGGCGGTCTTGGGACCATGGGCTATGGGCTGCCGGCGGCGATCGGGGCCCAACTCGCGCATCCGAAGTCGCTGGTCATCGACATCGCGGGCGAAGCCTCGATCCTCATGAACATGCAGGAGATGTCGACGGCGGTTCAGTATCGGCTGCCGATCAAGATCTTCATTCTCAACAATCAGTACATGGGCATGGTGCGCCAATGGCAGGAGCTTCTGCACGGCGGACGCTATTCCGAGAGCTACACCAACTCGCTGCCCGACTTCGTCAAGCTCGCCGAAGCGTATGGCGCGCATGGGATTCGCTGCGCAGATCCCGCAAAGCTCGATGCGGCGATCATGGAGATGATTGAAACGACGAAACCGGTCATCTTCGATTGCCTGGTCGATCAGAAGGAGAATTGCTTTCCGATGATCCCGTCAGGCAAGGCGCATAACGAAATGATCCTGGCCGAGCTCGAGGATGATGCCGGCATCGAGCTCGACAACATCATCGACGAGAAGGGCAAGATGCTGGTCTGAAGGCCCTCATCCGGCGCTGCGCGCCACCTTCTCCCGTGGGGAGAAGGGTTCTCGATTAGGGGCAGGGGTGAGGGCTTTCACGATGTTCAGTTTGCAAGAGATGCGCCGGGCGCACGAGGTGGTGCTTGGCGCCTTGCGGCCAACGCCGGCTCTCAATTGGCCGTTGCTCGACCAGCGGCTCGGCGCCGAGGTCGTCGTCAAGCACGAGAACCATCTGCCGACCGGCGCCTTCAAGGTTCGCGGCGGCCTCACATATGTCGATGCGCTCATCAAGCGCCAGCCGGCCACGCGTGGGCTCATTTCGGCGACGCGTGGCAATCACGGCCAGAGTCTCGCCTTTGCCGGGAGGCGCGCCGGCCTTGGGGTGACGATCTTCGCGCCGCAAGGCAATTCGAGCGAGAAGAACGCCGCCATGCGCGCGCTCGGCGCCGAACTGATCGAATTTGGGCGTGACTTTCAGGCGGCGCGCGAGGAGGCGATGCGGCTTGCCGAGAGCCGTGGCCTGCACATGGTTCCCTCTTTCCACCGCGATCTGGCGCTCGGCGTCGGAACTTACGCGCTCGAGCTCCTGAGCGAGCGCTCCGACCTCGACGTGCTTTATGTTCCGATCGGCCAGGGATCGGGTATCTGCGGCTGCATCTCGGCGCGCGACGCTCTGGGTCTCAACACAGAGATCGTTGGCGTGCAATCGACCGAAGCGCCGGCCTACGGACTCTCGTTCGCCGCCGGCCGCGTCGTGCCCACCAACAGCGCCGATACGCTTGCTGACGGTTTGGCGACGCGCGTTCCCGACCAGGAGGCGCTCGAAGTCATCCTCAAGGGCGTGGCGCGGATCACGCTGGTGAGCGACGACGAGATTGCTGCGGCCGTGCGCGCCTATTGGGCTGATACACATAACCTCACCGAGGGCGCGGGCGCGGCGGCGCTCGCGGCAGCGGTCAAGGAGCGATCGCGGCTCAGAGGTCACAAGATCGGGCTCGTCCTCTCCGGCGGCAACATCGACTTCGACCTCTTCCGGCGGTGGGTCGTGGACGCGCCGAACGCCGTCGCCGCGTGAATGAAAGACGATGCGCCGCCGCTGAGGTTGGCGCGAACAAGGACATGACGCGCATGAGCAAGACCTCGATCCTTCAATCGCTTTCGCCCTATTCGTCGCCGACGGCGAAATCCAATATCGAGACCCACACGCTCTCGGTTCTGGTCGACAACGAGCCTGGCGTGCTCGCTCGGGTCGTCGGCATGTTCTCGGGCCGCGGCTACAACATCGAGAGTCTGACGGTCGCCGAGGTGGCGCACGAGGCGCATCTCTCGCGCATCACCATCGTCACCTCCGGCACGCCGGAGATCATCGAGCAGATCCGCCATCAGCTCGAGCGGCTGGTTCCGGTTCATACGGTGAACGACCTGACGCTGACCGTGCGCGCGATCGAGCGGGAACTTGCGATGATCAAGGTCAGCGGCAAGGGCGAGAACCGGGTCGAGGCGATGCGGCTCGCCGACGCCTTCCGCGCCAAGGTGATCGATGCGACCACGGAGAGCTTCATCTTCGAACTGACCGGCGCGCCGCGCAAGATCGACGACTTCGTCGAGCTTATGCGCCCGATCGGGCTGGTTGAGGTCTCGCGCACCGGCGTCGCCGCCATCTCGCGCGGGCCCGAGCCGATCTAGACCGGCGATGGCAAGTGGGGCGGCGGCGCCGCCGTCGGTTGCTTCCTGCGCGTCGGCAAAACGACCCTGTGGCGTTCAAGGCGCCCGCATTGACAGGTCCAGTCGGCAAGACATACAGGGGTTCGGAGCGGGATGCGTGGGTCGCCCAGGCTGCCATGGCGATTGTGCCGCGTTAACGATGTGCATTAACGAAGCGTTACGAGGATCGCTCTAATTCGGTCGTCCGGCGTGAGTTCAATTTGCGGATCGATTGGGACGCGGTGACAATGCGGGACGGCAAGATTTTCTTTTCCCGTTCACTTTCGTTCGCTGCCCTCGCGATCGCGGCCGCTTTATCAGGTTGCGGCGGCGCTGGGCCCATTGATGTCGCCGAACTTCCTAGAGGCATGGTTAACTCAAAGTTTCCCAAGCCGCACGACTATCCCGTTCACGGGATCGACGTCTCCAAGTTCCAGGGCGACATCGACTGGAACGCGGTCGCCAGCAGCGGGGTCAAGTTCGCCTGGATCAAGGCGACCGAGGGCGGCGATCGCGTCGACGCGCGTTTCCAGGCCAATTGGAGCGGGGCGAAAAGCGCCGGAGTCCCGCACGGCGCCTATCATTTCGTCTATTGGTGCCGGTCGCCGATGGAGGAGATGGCCTTTTTCGAGCAGAATGCGCCGGTCGAAGACGACGCCCTGCCGCCGGTGCTCGACGTCGAGGCCACGCCGACCTCGCCGACCTGCCATCGTCATCTCACCCAGCAAAGCGCGGCAGCCGACATGAAGGTGATGCTGGAGGAAATGGAGCGCCACTACGGGAAGCGGCCGATCATCTATACGACCGTGGACTTCTATGAGGCGATCTTGTCGGACGGCGCTTTCTCCGACTATCCGATCTGGGTGCGGTCGACGAAATACCATCCTGCGGTGAAGTACGGGTCGCGCGCCTGGAGTTTCTGGCAGTATCAGTCCGACGGGCAGACGCCCGGGATCAACGGCGCCGTCGACCGCGACGTGTTCTACGGCACGAAGGAACAGTGGGACGCATTCCTCCGCGAGCAGCCGTCGGGCGCGCGGCAGCCGACGATAGTGCAGGCGGTGGCCCAGCAACTGGCGGAGCCCAATGTGCCGCCGTCGCCTCCTCCGGCTGAGCAGCAAGCCGCCGTGCAACCGGCGGTCGACCAGCAGCCGGACTTGGCCGCGTCGAATCAAGCGCAGTAGAGGACGCGCCGAACCTTTTGCACGCGCATTTGTTCTCAGCGCGACGCGGCGACAGTCCCAACATCGAGATTGACGGGAGGCGTTGATGCCCTTGGAAGGCGAGGCCGATCTCAAGGCGGACGCTCTGTACTTTCATAGCATGCCCCGTCCGGGGAAGCTGGAGATCGTCGCCACCAAGCCGCTCGCCAACCAGCGCGACCTTGCCCTCGCCTATTCGCCGGGGGTCGCCTTTCCCTGCGAGGCGATCGCGGCTGATCCTCACACCGCGGCGATCTACACCTCGCGCCAGAACCTCGTCGCGGTCCTCAGCAATGGCACTGCGGTCTTGGGCCTCGGCGCGATCGGCCCCCTTGCGGCCAAGCCTGTCATGGAGGGCAAGGCGGTGCTGTTCAAGAAGTTCGCCGGCATCGACGTGTTCGACATAGAGGTGGCGGAATTGAACGTCGACAAGCTTGTCGACATCATTGTCGCGCTCGAGCCGACTTTTGGCGGAATCAATCTCGAGGACATCAAGGGTCCGGAATGTTTCGAGGTCGAGGAGAAGGCGAAGGCCCGCATGGGCATTCCCGTGTTCCACGACGATCAGCATGGGACGGCGATTATTGTTTCCGCCGCAATCGTCAACGCGCTCGAGCTCACGGGCAAGAAGATCGGTGATGTCAAGATCGTCTGCTCGGGCGCCGGCGCAGCCGCGCTCGCGTCGCTCAATCTTCTCGTCTCGCTCGGGGTGAGCCTAGACAACATCATCGTCTGCGACATCGAGGGGGTCGTATACAAAGGTCGCAACAAGCTGATGGACCGCTGGAAGGAGGGGTACGCTCGAGACACGAGCGCGCGCACGCTAGCTGACGCCATTCCCGGCGCGGACATCTTCCTTGGCCTGTCGGCAGGCAACGTGCTGAAGCCCGAGATGCTCAAGCAGATGGCGAGCGACCCGCTGGTGATGGCGCTCGCCAATCCGACGCCGGAGATCATGCCGGAGCTTGCGCTGGAGACGCGGCCGGACGCCATGATCTGCACCGGCCGCTCCGACTATCCCAACCAGGTCAACAATGTCCTGTGCTTTCCCTACATTTTTCGTGGCGCCCTCGATGTCGGCGCGAGGGAGATCAATGAAGCGATGAAGAAAGCCGCGGTCGCGGCGATCGCGGCGCTGGCGCGCGAGACCCCCTCCGAGATCGCGGCGCAAGCCTACAACGGCCAGTCGGTTCTGTTCGGGAAAACTTCGCTCATTCCAAGCCCGTTTGATCCGCGGCTCATGCTGCGGATCGCGCCAGCGGTCGCCCGCGCCGCGATGCAGAGCGGCATAGCCGGCCGGCCGATCGCCGATTTCGACGCCTACGCCGATCAGCTCAACCGCTTCGTGTTCCGTTCCGGCTTCGTCATGAAGCCGCTGTTCGCCAAGGCGCGGGCGGCGATGAAGACGGTCATTTATTCTGAAGGCGAGGACGAGCGCGTTCTGCGGGCGACCCAGGTGGTGCTGGAGGAGCAGCTCGCCAAACCCATTCTGATCGGCCGGCCGGAAGTGATCAGGGATCGCATCAAGCGGTTCGGCTTGACCATTCGTCCAGGCGCAGACTTCGAAATCATCGATCCAGGCGATGACCCGCGCTATCGCGACTATGTCGCAACCTATCTCGAAGCAGCGGAGCGAAAAGGCGTGACCCCGGACGTGGCGCGTATCGTCGTGCGCTCTTCGCCTACCGTCATCGGCGCGCTCGCTTTGCGGCGCGGCGAAGCGGATGCGCTGATCTGCGGACTCGAAGGACGCTTCACATCGCGCCTCGACCATATTCGCGATATCGTCGGGCTTGCGCCGGGGTTGAAGGATTTCTCAGCGCTGTCGTTGGTCATCGCTTCGGCGGGCGTCTATTTCCTGGCCGATACTCACGTTCGTTACGACCCGAGCGCGGAAGAGATCGCCGAGACGGCGGTCGCCTGCGCGGCGCATGTGCGCCGCTTCGGTTTGGTCCCTAAGATCGCGCTCGTCTCGCATTCCGACTTCGGCTCCGCCGATACGCCGTCGGCGCTGAAAATGCGGAAGGCCTTGCGTCTGTTGCAGGAGCGCGCGCCCGACCTCGACGTTGATGGGGAAATGCAGGCCGACACCGCGCTGTCCCTGGTCGCTCGCCAGCGCGTGATCACCCACTCGCGCCTTGAAGGCGAGGCGAATGTGCTCATTTTTCCGAACCTCGATGCGGGAAGCACGGCGCTGCAGCTAACCCGAGTCATCGCCGACGCCCTGCCCGTTGGGCCGATCCTCATTGGCCCGGCCAGGCCGGCGCACGTGCTGACGCCCACGGTGACAGCGCGTGGCATCGTCAACATGACGGCGATCGCCGCTGCAGAAGCCGCCAGCCAACCGGCGATGTTTCTCCGCGTTCCGGATCGCGCGGGGCGCGAATTGTGATTTGACAGCCAGGGCCTTGCAGGCACAAACTCATCGCGTCGTCATGAACAGGCAGCGTGAAGGCGACGCAGACGTCGCCCTGCCCCAAGGGCGACAGAAAGACGGGGTAGCCATGACTCCGCCGGACGAGGGATGACCCTGGCGCGACCAGGGTCGAAACGCCGTCGCCGCTCGACATGCCAGAGCGGAAAAGCGTTCTGAACATCGTTAACGAACATCTGCGGCGCCGGATAGCGAAGGCCAAGCGGTTCGGCCAGCCGAATTATCATCTGCAGCATCCCAGAAGTTTCGCTGACCGCGAAACAGGGCCCCGTTTCCGCCCTAGCGCGCCGGGGCCCATTCTCTCTTTGAGCCTGGCCGTTCCGGCGCCCCGCACAAAGTTACGCGTGTAAATTATTTCAAAAGCTAGCTGCGCTTTCGCGCAACTTTTTCATCCTTACTGTCCCGTCTCAGTTCTGCAAAAGCGAACGGAATGCTTTTGGGGCGAAACGAGCGGTTTTGCAACGCTGGCCGCAACTCATCAAAATCGCCTGATCACAGTGCTTAGTAGTGACCACACAAGCAGGTGAACGATGAAGGCAATCGTTGTGACGGACCAGGCGGCGGGAATGGCCGGGATGAAGCTGGTGGAGCGGCCCGAGCCGTCGGCAGCGATAAACGACGTCATCGTTCAGGTTCATGCGTCGGGATTCGTCTCGACTGAGCTGGCGTGGCCTTCGACCTGGACCGATCGCCGCGACCGTGACCGAACACCGTCGATCCTCGGCCACGAACTGGCCGGCGTGGTCACCGCCCTCGGCTACGGCACGACCGGACTTTCTGTAGGACAGCGAGTGTTCGGCATTGCGGACTGGCATCGCGACGGCACCCTGGCCGAGTATTTGGCGATCGAGCCACGCAACCTCGCGCCGCTGCCGGGTGACGTTGACTTCACAGTGGGCGCGAGCGTGCCAATCTCGGGCCTCACCGCGTGGCAGGGACTTTTCGAGCACGGCCGCCTTCGGGCGGGACAGAGTGTCCTTGCGCATGGCGCTGCCGGCGCGGTCGGGACGATGGTGACACAACTCGCGCGCGAGGCCGGCGCGTATGTCATCGGCACCGGGCGCGCGTCCGACCGTCAGAAGGCGCTCGACTTCGGCGCGCAGGAGTTCGTTGACCTCGACAACGACGCGCTGGAAGATGTCGGCGGCATCGATCTGGTGTTCGATGTCATCGGCGGCAACATCCAGAAGCGGTCCGCACGCTTGATTCGAGCTGGAGGAACACTGGTGTCCGTGTCGGGCCGGCCGAGGCGCGGCCCGCCGACGGCCTGGCGGTCGACTTCGTTGTCGAGTCCGACCGTGCCCAACTGAGTGAGATCGTCCAGCGGGTGCGGGACGGACGACTGCGGACGAACATTGGCAACGTCTCGACCCTTGGCGATGCCGTCGCCGCCTTAAACCCGACCGAGCGCAACAGCGGGAAGACGATCATCCGCGTTCGTCCGTGAGCGACACGCGCCTATCGATGCGCGCGGCCGGCCGGCTGAGGCCGACGGAAGGAGGCTTGCAACGTTCAGGGCCGCTAGGGAGCTACTGCATTTCGTCGCATACGCTCTGCGGTTTCAAAATACCCAACCCAGTGCGCCGCCGCGCCCGTCTTGATCTCGGCTTTGATGACCGACTGGACCGACGGTCTTAACCGCGCAGGCGGGTGATCTTGTCGCGCGCGCCCTCGCCGGGCGGGGTCGGCGGCTCTTTTGGCGTCGCCGGAGCCGCGCTGTCCCCCTCGTGGCGCCGCGCGCCGCGTTCCTGGCGCGCGGCTTGCAACGCTCCTTCTGCGAAGGAGCGCGCCGCTTGTTCGGCCTCGAGCTGTTCCTTGAGCTTCGCGAGCCTCGCCTGGAGCTCCTCCCGTTCCGCCTCGATCGCCTTCTCCTGCTCGGCGATGCGGCTCTCGACCGAAACGATCTTCTGTTCGGCGCGCTGCAACGCAGCCCCCTTCGCCTCCAACGCCTTGGCGAGCTCGGCCGATCGCTGTTCAAGCGTCGCGCGGATGGCGTCGACTTCCGCGTACGACGCGCGCGCGGAGGTTAGATCCTTCTCCATGTCGGCAAGCGTCGCATCTTTGGATTTTGCGGCGAGCGCGCTTTCGACTGCGCGCTGCTCGAACCCTCGAATTTCAGCTTCGCGTTCGCGTAAAGTGCCGCGCGCCTCCGTCAGAAACTTCTCGGCCGCTTCCGAACGCGAAGCCATTGCGCTCAGCTCTTCTCGCAGGTTCGACGCGGTCAGCCGGTGCAATTCGGCGGCGTCGAGGTGAGCGGTTTTGAGCTTGGCGTGGGCGGCTCTCTCCTGGGCCAGCGTCGCCTCAAGCTCCTCCACGCGCCGGGTCAGGTCGTCGCGCCGACCCTCGAGGTCGCTCAATTGCCGGTTGAGCTTCGAGGCGTTGGCCACGAACTCCTCGCTCCTCGCCCGCAGCGTCCGGTTCTCCTGCGCCATGAGAGCATTTTGGTCAGCCAAGGCGGCCCGCTGCTGCTCGACCTCTTGCAGGCGCTTCTCCTTGGCCCCGAACTCCGCCGAATCGCCGGCAGTTGTTCGCTCACGGTATGGAGGCGCCGTTTGTTGTCCTCGAGCTCCCGTTCGGTGCGCTCCAGTTTCGCCTTCCGCTCGTTGAGCGAGGCGCGAGCCTCTGAGGCGCCGGCCTCCGCGACGCCGAGCGCCTTCTCGAGATCCTTGACACGCTCCGACAGTTCCTGGTGTCGAACGCCCAGCGCATTCCGGTCGAGCGTCAGGACGGCATGGTCAGCCCGAAGACGGTCGTGCGCTTCGCTCAATCCCTCGAACTTGCGCTCCGTTTCGAGGTGGGCGACTTTCGTTCGCTCGATCTCGATGAGCGTTTGATCAATCGGACCCAAGGCCTCGTAGAACTGGGAATGGATGGTCTCGATATTTCGGAACGAGAGCTCAATGCCGTCGAGATGCGTGCGCAGAGCTTCGTTGCGCCGGCCAATCGAGTCGAACGTGCGCGCGACTTTCAGCGACTTCGGGGCTGCGTCGCCGGTGCGGCCCTGATCGTTGGGAGCGAGCGCCCCCAAATTCGCGATGCCGGGCGGAGCGGCGGAAGGCGCTTCCTCTCCCGGCTCATAGCGAACGACGAGCGCTCGGGAGTCGTTTGCCGGCTCAGCGTTGTTCTTAAACAGCTTCTCCCAAACCGTACTCATCGGCGGCGTCCCCTGAGCCAGAAGCGATATTGAAATGGTCGCACCGAATACAACCCACCACGCGAATGTATCGCCGTCATGACGGGAAGGTCAAACCAGGGATCTACAAACTTCCTTCCCGTCAGCGGGTCCAGGATCGAGAAAATCCCTGGTTTCGCCGAGGACGGCTGGTCGGGAAGGGCAAAAACTCTGGGGCGTCCGAGAACTTGCTGTAAGCGCCGGATTCAACCGCTTACGTGTTTCCGCCAGTTGTGCGCCTCCTTGAAGCCGAGCACTTCGCGGATCTTGCGGTTCGACAAAGGCGCCTCGAATTCGTCCATCTCGCGCGTGACCGGCGTCTTCGGCGCGAGCTGCTTCAGCGCTTCCTTGGTGGACATGTTGAGCGTGATCGTATCGTTGGTCGCGTTGAACACCTGGAAGCCGAGCCCGTCCTTCTCCAGGCACAGGCGCACGATCTCGCCAAGGTCGCGCGCGTCGATATAGCTCCAGGCGTTGCGCTTGCGGACCGGCGGGTTGGCGGCATAGCCCTTGAACGGCCCATATTCATGCGGCTCGATCACGTTGCCGATACGGAGCGCATAGATGTCGGCGTGATAGCGCATGGCGAAGGCGCGGGCGGTCTTCTCGTTGCAGACTTTCGACAGGCCGTAGGAATCCATCGGGTCGACGTCATAATCCTCTTCGAGCGGGAAGGATTTGAAATCCTTGTCGCCCTCCGCGAAGCAGACGCCGTAGGTCGTCTCGCTCGAGGCGATGACGACTTTGCGCACGCCGAGCTTCATCGCCGCCTCGATCACGTTGTAGGTGCTCGTTACGTTGGTCGTGAAGGTGACGTTGTCCGGCTCGATCAGCACGCGCGGAATGGCGGCGAAATGCACCACTGCGTCGGGCGGGCTCGGCGGGCGGCCATCGTTGAAGCTGGCGAAGGTGGGATGGGTGGTGAGCGCGTTGAACGCTTGGCCATTGTCCGTGAGGTCAGCGATCAGCGTCGGCACGCCCGGCAGGTCAAGCGGCTTCAAGTCGACGTTGAGGACCGAGTAGCCGTGGGCGACGAGATGCGGAACGGCGTGCCGGCCGGCCTTGCCGGTTCCGCCGGTGAACACAATGCGCTTGCCAGACATGGACGATCCCCTGATTGTTGCGCCGCCTTCTTAAAGTCCGAGCCCGAGGTCGTCGATAGGAGGATGCGCGGTTTCAAGCGCGCGGATGGGCGGAGCGGTAGGCGGCGAGGAGGCGCGCGCTGTCGACTCCCGTATAGACCTGCGTCGTCGACAGCGAAACGTGGCCGAGCAGGTCCTGGATGGTTCTCAAGTCGCCGCCGCGAGCCAGAAGATGAGTGGCGAACGAGTGGCGGAGCGCGTGCGGCGTCGCATCGTCGGGCAGGCCGAGCGCGCCGCGCATCGCCGCCATCGCGAGTTGCACGATGCGCGGCGACAACGGGCCGCCTTTTGCGCCGACAAACAAAGGGCCGGCGGATTTAAGCGCATAGGGGCATAGCGACAAGTAGTCCGCGATCGCCGTGCGCACCGGGGCAATGATCGGCGCCGAGCGGGTCTTCCCTCCCTTGCCGACGATCGTGACGGCGTCCGTTTCGCCGATGGGCGCGTCGGCGCGCCGGATCGAAAGCGCTTCCGAGATGCGCAGGCCCGCGCCATAGCAGAGCGCCAGCACCGCGGCGTCGCGCGCCAAGACCCATGGCTCGCGCGCCTCGCCTTCGCGCAATGCAGTCGTGGTCATCGCTTTGGCGTCCGGCGGGCTCAAGGGCCGCGGCAGGCGGCGCCCGGCCTTGGGGGCGCGGATCGCTCCGAGCGCAGCCGCTGTTTGTCCCGTCTCGCGCGCGATATGGCGGCCGAGCGATTTCAAGGCGGAGAGCGCGCGCTGCAGCGAACGGGCCTCGATCGCTTCGGCCCGCCTTTTGGCGAGAAAGGCGCGCAAATCGCCTGGGGCTAGGTCGGTGAAGTCGGTGATGCTGGGCGGCGCGCCGAAACGCTTGGCGAGAAAAGCGAGAAATTGCCTGGCGTCGCGGCCATAAGCCTCGATCGTGCGCCCCGACAGGCGCCGCTCGTGGGCAAGATGTTGCAGCCAGGCCGCCGCAGCCGCGGCGAGGTCGGGCGCGGCGGGGAGGGCGGCAAGCTCGGCGGACGGGGCGGGGTCACGCATGGGGAGGATGGCGCCATGGAAAGGTTAAGCGACCGTTGCCGGGATCTGCCGCTGGCGCGAAGCGCGAAACCAATCTAATCCGCTGACCGTTCGAGACAACGACGCACGTTTTGGAATAACGAGCATCCGAGGGCCAAGGCCAAATGGGTGAAACTGTTACACGAAGCAAAGCGCAGCGGCGCGGTTCGCGTCACCGCGCGGGGCAAGATAATCTGCCGGCGGCTGAAGGAGAGATGCGGGCCACCGAGCTCGCCGAGGCGATCGCGCGACTAAAAGAGCTGAGGCGGACATCCGGCAAGGCGACGCTTGACGAGGTTCTGGGTAGCCGTCACGAGGGGCATAAATACTAAGCTTTTTCGTCGACGGCTCGGTCCTGGGCTTGACCCCCGGCGCCGCCTCGGCGGATGCTTAAGGTTGCGGTTGCCAAGGGCGTCGGGCGTCGGCGAACTGGGCAATGGCGATCGACACGGGCTGGAGGCGGTTCGATGCGGTTCCTTGCCTTGATTGGGGCGCTCGCGATCATCGCCGCCATTGCCGCGGCGGTCTATTTCTTCGGCGGCTTCTACAATGTCGCCGAAACCGCGGACAATCCGGCGATCGTCGATTGGGCGCTGGCGAGCGTACGGGGAGCGTCGGTCGTCGCGCGCGGGACCGAGACCCCGCCGGCCAATCTCGACGACTCGGAGACGGTTAAGGCCGGCGCTCGCATATATGCGACGATCGGTTGCGTGAACTGTCACGGCGGGCCGCCCGACGCCAACTGGGCCAAATGGTCCGAAGGGCTGAAGCCGGTGCCCGCCGATCTCAAGGTCATGGCGAAAGAGCGCACCGCCTCTCAACTGTTCTGGGCGATCAAGAACGGCATCAAGCTCACCGGCATGCCGAGTTTCGGCCTTGCCGGAGTTTCCGATAAGGACCTCTGGTCGGTGGTGGCCTTCGTCAAGAAATCCGCGTCCGTATCCGACGATGAGTACAAGGGCTGGACGACGTCGCCTTAGCGCGGGCGGGCGGGTTGCTTTCGATTGAAGGCGGCCGAAAGCGAACGGCTCGGACAACAATCTCTTGCAGAAAATCAGAAATCAGGTTAGGCTCACCTGATGAACAATCCTTGCACTTCCGCGTGGCCTCGATCGGCGGCTCCCGTCCCCGCGCCTCTTAACCCCGGGAAAATCCGCGAGAAAAATTCTTCTTGCTAAATCCGTGTAACCCATTGAAAAGTCTCGATTCGGACGAGAGAATCCAAGGAAATCCAAGAGAATCCAACACGTCCGGGCGGGGGTCTTTGCAACGAAACGGTCACGAACCAAGAAAACCCAAACGGATCGAGGCGTTCACCCCAGCAACTCCTCGAGGTGCGGAATGAGCGGCGGGTCGGCCGGCGGCATGGGGTAGGTCCGCAGATCCTTCGGGCGCACCCATTTCAGCGCCTGTCCATCGAGAGGCTGGACGAAGCCCTGCCAGCGGCGGCAGACGTACAGCGGCATCAAGAGATGGAAGTCGTCATAAGGATGGCTGGCGAAGGTGAGCGGCGCGAGGCAGTCGGCTTTGACCGTGATTCCAAGTTCTTCTCTGAGCTCCCGGATGAGCGCGTCCTCGGGTCCTTCGCCCGCATCCATCTTGCCGCCAGGAAACTCCCACAGGCCCTCGAGCGCCTTGCCCTTCGGCCTTTGCGCGAGCAGCACGCGTCCGTCGGCGTCGATCAGCGCCGCAGCGACGACGAGCACCAGCCTCACGAGCGATAGTCGCCGTTGATCGCGACATATTCCTTGGTAAGGTCGCAGGTCCATACCGTCGCGCGCCCGCGGCCGATGCCGAGATCGGCGGTGATCTCGATCGAGTCGCGTTTCATGTAAGCGGAGGTCTCCGCTTCGTCGTAAACGGGATCGCGCAGACCCTGGTGCGCGACGCGGATCTTGCCGAAGAAGATGTCGAGCTTATCGCGCTCGGCCTTCTCGCCGGCTTTGCCGACCGCCATGACCACGCGGCCCCAATTGGCGTCCTCGCCGCCGCAAGCCGTCTTGACCAAGGGCGAATTGGCGATCGAGAGCGCGATGCGCTTGGCCGCCTTGCGCGTCGCCGCTCCTTCGACCTTCACGGTAATGAATTTGCGGGCGCCTTCGCCGTCGCGCACCACCTGATGGGCGAGATTGCGCAGAAGCTTGTCGAGCGCGCGCTTAAATTCAGCGCCGCGCGGATCGGCGGCGTCCTCGATCCGCGGCGCGCGCTCGGCCGCGCCCGTGGCGAAGATCATCAGCGTGTCGGAGGTCGAGGTGTCGCTGTCGACGGTGATCGCGTTGAAGGAGCTTTCGACCGACTTCGACAGCATCGCCTGCAGCGCTTGAGGCGCGATGGCTGCGTCCGTGAACACATAGGCGAGCATTGTCGCCATGTCAGGCGCGATCATGCCTGCGCCCTTTGCGATGCCGTTGATTACGACTTCGCCGTCGCCGAGCTTGACGCGGGCGGTCGCAATCTTTGGATAGGTGTCGGTGGTCATGATCGCCTTGGCGGCGGCGAGGAGCGCGTCCTCGCGCGCATCCTTAACCAGCGCGTCGATCACCCGCGTGATGCGCTGAGGGTCCAGCGGCTCGCCGATGACGCCGGTCGAGGCCATGAAGATTTCGTTTGGGCCTGCGCCGATCGCCTTGGCGGCGGTCTCAGTGACTTCAGCCACCGCAGCTGCGCCAACGCCGCCAGTGAAGGCGTTGGCGTTGCCCGAATTGACGATAAGCGCCCGAGCCTTCCCCTCCTTAAGATGCGCCCGGCACCAGTCGACCGGCGCCGAGGGACACTTGGAGCGCGTGAAGACGCCCGCGACCGCCGCCGGCCGGTCGAACAGCGCCATCATGACGTCCGTTCGGCCCGAATAGCGCACGCCCGCCGCGATCGTCGCAAAACGAACGCCGGCTATCGGCGGCAAAGCGGGGTAGGTCTTCGGCGCCAGCGGCGAGAGCGGGGCGGGAGCGGCCATGAGCGTTTCCGAGGCAGGAAAGAGAGCGGGCGAGCCCGCTCTTGCGAAGACCTGGTTAGGTCAGGGCGTTTTCGGCTTGTCGCCCTCGGCGGGAGCCGCCTTGGTCGGGTCGATAGGGGACGCCTGCTGCGGCAGCGGCTTACCGTCGGCGTCGAACAACTCGATTTTGGCGGAGTTGTGGAGCTGGAGGACGGCATCCTGCTCCGCCTTCTGGGAGACGTAGCGGGCGGCTTGGTCTTTTACCTGCTCGAATGGAGGAAAGCTCTTGGTCCGCACGCCCTCGACCTTGATGATGTGCCAGCCGAACTGCGTCTTGACGGGCTCGGAAATCTCGCCCTCCTTCAGCTTGAAGGCGGCGTCGGAGAATTCCGGAACCATGCGGTCCTTGGTGAACCAGCCTAGATCGCCGCCATTCCCGGACGGGTCCTTGGAGAGTTCGGTCGCGACCTTGGCGAAGTCCTCGCCGCCCTTGACCCGCGCGAGCGCCTTCTTGGCTTCGTCCTCGGTCGGCAGCAGGATGTGGCGGGCGTGGATCTCCTGCTGCGGCGGCTCAGCTTTGGCGGCTTCGTCGTAGGCCTTCCGCTCCGCTTCCTCGGTCGTAGCGGCTTTGCCGATCGAGCTCAGCAGTTCCTCCATCGCCAGTTTCTCGCGATAATAGGCAAGCTTGCGCTCGAACTCCGGGGAGGAGGTCAGCTTGTCGGCCTCGGCCTTCTTGGCCGCGAGCCTGAGGTCGATGAGGTAGTCGAGCACGTACTTTTCCCGCGCCGCTCCTTCGAGCTTCTGCGGCAGGCCGGGCCCGATGTCGACCATCGCGTCGGCGACGTCTTCATCGGTAATCGGTTGGCCATCGACCTTGGCCAGCACCTTCGGATCGGCTTGGGCGTGACCTGCGAAGCTCAGCGCTGCGCCAAGGCCGAGCGCGAACGCAGCGACGGCCGCGCGCGAGCGCCCGGAAAAGATGGTTGTCATGGGGGACTCCTCTGAGGCGAGCGAAACGCTGTCGCCCGTGATTGTTGTCTACTTGGGGCGCGGCTATAGAGGGAATCGGGCGATATTGCGAGGGATAACGAGGGGGCGGCCCCGCAAAAACCCGGCAACGAAAGATCTCGGCGACGCCTTGGCGATCGGCTTCGCTCGAACGCCAAGCCGGACGCCGCAATGACTTTGCTGTGGCTTGCGGCGCGCGAGCTCCACTTTTCTCTTGACAGGAGAAAATTACCCTCTACATCCCGCCCATCCTGAAGTCGTTCTGGGTCCTGGCGCCGTTTTCGAGCGCGTGGGATTTTTTGCGTTCCTACGGATTCTTGGCAAGGGCCGGCCTCCACCGGACGTCGAGACAATTCCCGCGGGCTTATCGACTTTGTGCGTCGAGGCCGCCGAAATGGAGATGGGTGAATGGCTCGCATTGCAGGCGTTAATATTCCCACCAACAAGCGCGTGGTCATCGCGCTTCAGTATATCCACGGCATCGGGCCGAAGAAGGCCGAAGAGATCGTCGAGAAGGTGCATATCCCGCCGGAGCGGCGCGTCGCTCAGCTGACGGACGCGGAAGTGCTTCAGATCCGCGAGACGATCGACCGCGACTATATGGTCGAGGGCGACCTCCGCCGCGAGGTCGCCATCAACATCAAGCGGTTGATGGATCTGGGCGCCTATCGGGGCTTGCGCCATCGCAAGCAATTGCCAGTGCGTGGTCAGCGCACCCACACCAACGCCCGCACCCGCAAGGGCAAGGCGAAGCCCATCGCCGGCAAGAAGAAGTGACCGCCGCATCGTTTCAACGCATTTCGGATCAGGACGCGCTTTGAAGCGCGATTGAAGGATAGTCTAGAATGTCAAAAGATGCGACCCGTGTCCGCCGTCGTGAACGAAAGAACATCGTGTCGGGCGTCGCTCATGTGAATTCGACGTTCAACAACACGATGATCACCATCACCGACGCGCAAGGCAACACGATCTCGTGGTCCTCCGCCGGCACCATGGGCTTCAAGGGCTCGCGCAAGTCGACCCCGTTCGCCGCCCAGACCGCCGCCGAGGACGCTGTGCGCAAAGCCTCCGAGCACGGCATGCGGACGCTTGAGGTCGAGGTTTCAGGTCCGGGATCGGGCCGGGAATCGGCCCTGCGGGCGATTCAGGCGGCCGGCTTCAATGTCACCTCAATTCGCGACGTCACGCCGATCCCGCACAACGGCTGCCGACCGCGCAAGCGCCGCCGCGTCTAACCGCGTTTCTGCGCGCCGATCAGTCAGGGCGCGCGTATTGCGGATGCGAGCGTCTTCGATCAGCGCTCCAACGAGTCCGCTTATGGTCGAGAAAGAAGGCTACCCGCCGTGATTCAGAAGAATTGGCAAGAACTCATCAAGCCGAAGAAGCTCGATATCGTTCTGAGCGAAGCCTCGCGTAAGGTGGCGACGGTCGTCGCCGAGCCGCTCGAGCGCGGTTTTGGCCAGACGCTCGGCAACTCGCTGCGCCGGGTGCTGCTGTCGTCGCTGCAGGGCGCGGCGATCACTTCGATTCATATCGACGGCGTGCTGCACGAATTCTCGTCCATCCCGGGCGTGCGCGAGGACGTCGTCGACATCGTGCTAAATGTCAAAGACATCGCGGTCAAGATGCAGGGCGACGGCGTCAAGCGCCTTGTCCTCAAGCGCCGCGGCCCGGGCGCGGTCACCGCCGGCGACATCCAGACTACCGGCGACATCCAGATCCTCAACCCGAACCTCGTCATCTGTACGCTCGACGAGGGCGCGGACTTGCGGATCGAATTCACGGTGATGGCCGGCAAGGGCTATGTGCCGGCTGACCGCAATCGGGCGGAAGACGCCCCGATCGGGCTCCTGCCGATCGACAGCATGTTCTCGCCGGTGAAGAAGGTCTCGTACCGTGTCGAGGCCACGCGGGAGGGTCAGGACCTCGACAAGGATAAGCTGACGATGACGATCGAGACCAACGGCGCGATGTCGCCCGAGGACGCGCTCGCCTACGCCGCCCGGATCTTGCAGGACCAGCTCGCCGTGTTCGTCAACTTCGAGGAGCCGCGTCGCGAGGAGGCTCAGCACGCGATCCCGGAGCTCGCCTTCAACCCGGCGCTGCTCAAGAAGGTCGACGAGCTCGAGCTGTCCGTCCGCTCCGCAAATTGCCTCAAGAACGACAACATCACCTACATCGGCGATCTTATCCAGAAGACCGAAGGCGAGATGCTGCGGACGCCGAACTTCGGCCGCAAGTCGCTGAACGAGATCAAGGAGGTGCTGGCGCAGATGGGCCTTCACCTCGGCATGGAGGTGACGGGCTGGCCGCCGGAGAACATCGAGGATCTCGCCAAGCGGTTCGAGGAGCACTACTAATCTTCTCCCTTTGGGGGAAGGTGTCAGCTGAAGGCTGACGGATGAGGGTTTCCCTCACCCCGAGACCCCTCTCCCGGCGGGAGAAGGGAGAAAAGAGCGGCCGTTCCGTGGCGCGGCGGCCGCAGACCCGAATAGGAGACAAGCCAAATGTATCACGGACACGCCAAACGGCGCTTCAATCGCACCGCCGAGCATCGCCAGGCGATGTTCGCCAATATGGCGCAGGCGCTCATCAAGCATGAGCAGATCACGACCACCTTGCCAAAGGCCAAGGACCTCCGCCCAGTGGTCGAGAAGCTGGTGACGCTCTGCAAGCGCGGCGATCTGCACGCGCGCCGGATTGCGATCTCCCGGTTGCGCGACGCCGATCTGGTCAAAAAGCTAATCGATGTGCTGGGTCCGCGCTACAAGGATCGCAATGGCGGATATACGAGGATCATGAAGGCGGGATTTCGCCCCGGGGACAACGCCGCGATGGCGGTGATCGAATTCGTCGATCGCGACGTCGAGGCCAAGGGCAAGGATTCCGGCCCGGTTCAGCCCGCCGCCGCCGAGAGCTGAGCGCGCAGGAACGACGGAGCCCGCGGATCCGCACCATCTCGGGGTCGCGGGCAATAATTCTTCCACCCTGCTTAAGTTCTTCATTGGTTATTTTTTTGGCGGCCTCCCGCCTGCTGACGCCACCGCCAGAACGGAAGAAGAAGTTATCACCAACCAACGGAGATCACCTCAGCGCGGCCACTGGGCGCCGAGGCCATTCTTTCTCAGTCAGTAAGCGGTCACGGCTCTGCAATCCGGTCGCCTCAATCACATAGCTTGACGATTACGCGCAAACGTCTATTGTAGTATCTCGGCGATGGGGTTGCGCCCTTTTAACCATCCAGTGGACGAGGGGATACTGAAATGAAGTTTCTTAAGACCTTGAATACTGCGGTGTTTTGCGCCGCGGTTCTGGCGCGATTGGGCGCGAAGGCCAATGTGGTGCCTGTCGTAAACCCCTATTTCGACGAGTTTCCCAGCGCCTTCGATTTTTGACGGGGTGTATACGGTTGGTACGACTGCCGCTACATACTTGTGGTTTAAGACGTGTGGGACCGGCTGCGCGTTCGCGGACGACAATATCGTCGGCTGGACGCCATCCTCAACATTTGGGCCAGGAATCTCTGGCCAATGGCAAACAGGCGTGGCGCAGAATAAGCTCACATTCAAGAGCGATCCGATGATCGGTGGGACGACACCGGAGCCCATCGTCGCCCGCGTGATCAACGCGACCGAATCCCAGGTTGTTTCGACTAAGGCCGTGGCCGGTGTAACTTATACGCTGAATGTCGATTTGGGATTTGACATTACCCATACTGATAACGCGTCCATCATTCTTGAGGTTGATGGCCATCAGGTGTTGGCAAACGCGGCTCCGTCCGACGGTCTGACCCGGGCGCAAATGCAGCTGAGCGGGAATTGGTACGACTTCGTGGCTTCCTATACCGCGACAGCCGCGGACGCAGGCGCTCCAATCGAGATCCTTCTTTCGAGCATGACAAATGGCATAGGATGGGGGTGGTTCGGCGACGTACGGTTGACGGACTCTTTGACCGGGCCGGTGTTGGATCCGCCGTCGGCGCCGGAGCCCGCGACTTGGGCGATGATGCTGATCGGCTTCGGCGGAATCGCTGGTGTTGCTGCTGTGCGTCGACGGCGAAGTGCAGCCGCCCAGCTCGTCTGAGGGCGGCGACACGAGATGTTGCGGCAAGCCGAGGGCTGATCGGCGTTCAAGCGCGGCAGACGATTGCGCGCCCCCGCGTTTCTTCTTGAGCCGCGTCGCGACCTTGCCGGGCTTAGGCGTGTGGGGCGGCAGTCGCGTGATCTGCTAACCTTGTCCATCGCCATCCTGCCAAGGTCCTCGGTCGGAAGATGGCGAAGCATTAGGACTTCGGAAGCCGATGTGGCGACGTCCGGGTTTGGCCGCCTCCAGGATTAGACTAGCGCCGCCTAAGCGGGTCTAAACCTTCCGGTTCGGCCCAGACGTTTTCGTGGCTGGGAATTGGCCGGATGAGACGTCAGCGAACGCGTGCAGCTTCTCACGCGTCTTTCCCTCCTCTAATCGCCAGGCCAATCCAGCTGGGTGTCTAGAGCGCGATCTGGTTTGACTGAATCGAGGGGATTCCCAAAGGGGCGCGAGTTCGAATTCAACCTGCTGGCTGGGTTGGAGGCTAGCAGGGATGGCGCGAGCCTATTCTTTGGACCTGCGGGAGCGGGTGGTTGCGGCGGCGACTTCGGGACAGTCCTGCCGCTCGGTGGCCAAGACGTTCATGGTCAGCGTCGCCAGCGTTGTGAAGTGGTCGCAGCGCCAGCGCGCGCTCGGTAGTCCGGCGGCGCGGAAGATGGGCGGCCACAGGCCCTACCTTGTGGCGCGCGAGCGCGATTGGGTTCTGGCGCGGATCGCTGAGAAGCCTGACCTGACACTGCGCGCTTTGCTCAGAGAGCTGGCCGACCGCGGCCTAGTGGTCAGCTATTATGCGCTTTGGCATTTTCTCCAGCACGAAGGCGTGACGTTCAAAAAAAAGTCTTCGCGCCTCCGAACAGGACCGACCGGACGTCGCCAGGCGGCGTGAGCGGTGGAAGGCGCGTCAGGCGAGGATCGATCCGAGGCGGCTTGTCTTCATCGATGAGACCTGGGCTAAGACCAACATGACGCGCGCCCATGGCCGATGCCCCAGAGGCGAACGCCTCGTCGCCAAAGCGCCTTTCGGCCGATGGCGAACCCTCACCTTCCTGGCGGCGCTGCGTCGCGATGGGCTCACCGCGCCCTGCGTCATCGACGGACCGATCAATGGCGTGAGCTTCCGCGCTTATGTCGAGCAAGTTCTCGCACCCATCCTCGCGCCGGGCGACATTGTCGTCATGGACAACCTCGGCAGCCATAAGGGCCGCGCCGTTCGCGCCGCCATCCGCGCGGCCAAAGCCAAGCTCTTCTTCTTGCCCGCCTACTCGCCAGACCTCAATCCAATCGAGCAGGCCCTTCGCCAAAATGAAGACCTTGTTACGCAAGGCCGACGCGCGAACTATCGACGAGACCTGGCGAACCATCGGCGCCCTGCTCAACTGCTTCACCCCGACAGAATGCGCAAACTACTTCAAAAACGCAGGATATGCTTCAGTCTAACCAGATCGCGCTCTAAAGGCGGATCGCGCCGAGCCGCGCGCCTTGCGCCACGGCTTCCGCCCGACCTTGCGCGTCGAGTTTGTCGAGCAGCGAGGCGATGTGAAACTTCACCGTGTGAACCGAGATCGCGAGGCGCCGCGCGATCGCCTTGTTCGACGCTCCCTCGGCGATGAGCGCCAGCACGTCGAGTTCGCGCGGTGTTAAAGCGACGTCAGGGCCCGGCTCAGGCTCGTCGGGGATGACGAGCGCCGCGTCGGCGGGCTCGCCGGGCGCCGCGAGCCTCACCCCCGGAACATCGGCCAGCAGCGCGGAGAGCCGATCGGCAAGCTCCGGCTTGCCGATCGCGATCGCGATCACCACCGGCGCCTCGTCGGTCATTGGCTCTCAGGCCGTTCGCCGATTGTCAGGGTCGTCTCGATCGGCTCGCCGCCTCGGCGCAGCGTCAGCTTGGCTCTCGCGCCGACGCTGTCGGGTCCGAGCGCGCGCACGAGCTGATGGACGCCACGGATCGGCTCGCCATCCCAGCCCACGATAATGTCGCCCTGCCGCACGCCCGCTGCGGCGCCGGGTCCCTTGGGGTCGACGCTGGTCGCCATTGCCCCGATCCCCCCGGCGTCGAGCTTGACCGGCTGCAGGCTAAGGCCGAGATAGCCGCGGGCGATCCTGCCCTTTGTCGCCAGCACGTCCGCGACGCGGGCGATCGTCGTCATCGGAATGACCAGCGTGCGCCGCCGCGGGCCAAAAACGGCCATGCCCAGGGCTTGGCCTGACGCATCGAGCGCAAGGCCGCCTTCGCTTGAGCGTGCAAGCGCAGCATCGAGTTCGATGCGCGCGTCAATGAGGCCGCCGCGGAGGCTCCGCCACTGCGGACCGACGAACGACACGACGCCCATGGCGGCGGCCGCTGCGCCCTCGCGCGCGCCGGCGACAAGGGCGAGCGCCCCTGCCGTCGGCGTTCCGGCCGCAGACGGCGCTCTCGGCAGATCGTTCCGCTCGAGCCGCAGGAGGGCGACATCGGTCGATGGATCGCGGCCGACGACGCGGGCCGGCGTTGACGCGCCGTCATGCGCGACGATCGAATGCTCGTCGTCGTCGGGGAGCGCGTTTTCGGCCGCGACGATGAGGCCCGGGCGCCAGGAAAAGCCGCTGAGCCGCGAGCGTGCGGACTGGATGGAGACGAGGCTCGGCGCAACGTCGCGGACGAGAGCGGCGAGCCCCGTCGATAAGGCGAGCAGAACGGAAGACGCGGGTTGGTCTGACATGGGAAATCTCCTTTTCCGCCTAAGATGTCCGTCAACGTAGCCGGCGCCCACCTCGCCAGATGGTCAGGACGGGTTTCGCCCCGCGGCGTCGCGATGCTTTGCACTGCGAGGGACGGCCGCCTATATCAGCGGCCCGCAGGAAAGATCGGAGGTTCAGGTTGATCAGGTTGGCGCTCGTTTTCGTCCTGACGTTCATATGGGGAGCCGCGTTCGCCGAGACAGCGCTCAAAGTTCCGCCGCAGAGTCCAGGCCAGGTGCGCCTCTCCTTCGCGCCGGTGGTGAAAAAGGTCACTCCCGCGGTCGTCAACGTCTACGCTTCGAGGGTCGAGACGGCCCCGCGCAATCCGCTGTTCGACGATCCGATCTTTCGCCGGTTTTTCGGCGGCGGCGACGAGTCCAGGGTGTCAAAAGCGCTCGGCTCGGGCGTCATCGTGGACCCATCGGGTCTTGTCGTCACCAACTACCATGTCATCGAAGGCATGACCCAGGTGAAGGTCGCGCTCTCGGACAGGCGCGAATTTGAAGCCGAGATCGTGCTGCGCGATCCACGCACGGATCTTGCCGTGCTGAGACTCAAGGGAGGCAAAGATTTTCCGGTGCTCGAACTTGGCGATTCGGACGCTCTCGAAGTCGGCGATTTCGTCATCGCCGTGGGCGATCCGTTCGGCGTCGGGCAAACAGTGACACAGGGCATCGTCTCGGCGCTCGCGCGCACCCAGGTCGGGATCAGCGATTACGGCTTTTTCATTCAAACCGACGCCGCCATCAATCCCGGTAATTCGGGCGGCGCTCTGGTCGATCTCGACGGCAAGCTGGTTGGCATCAATTCGGCGATCTACTCGCGCACGGGCGGCAGCATCGGGATCGGCTTCGCCATTCCCGTCAACATGGTCAAAAGCGTCATCGCCGCGGCGCTGCATGGCGGCGCGACCGTCAAACGCCCGTGGCTGGGCGCTACGCTGCAAAGTTTAACCAAGGATATCGCCGACAATCTCGGCATCGACCGCCCCACGGGCGCGCTGGTCGTGACGGTCGCCGCGGTTGGTCCAGCAGCCGACGCGGGTCTCAAGCGCGGCGACCTCATCACCGCAGTCGACGACCAAAGCGTTGATGACGCCGAGGGCGTCGGCTTCCGGCTCGCGGTCAAGCCCCTCGGCGGTTCGGCGCGGCTATCGGTCCTGCGGAATGGGCGCTCGCTGAGCTTGCCGCTCAAACTCGCCGCCGCGCCGGAGATTCCGCCTCGCGACGCCTTGACCATCAAGAGCCGTTCGCCGTTCGAGGGCGCGGAGGTCATGAACATGTCGCCCGCGGTCGCCGAGGAGCTGTCGCTCGAAGGCGCTTCCCAGGGCGTTGTGGTCGCCGCGGTGCGAGACAATTCGACCGCGGCCGCAGTTGGCGTGCAAAAAGGGGACGTCGTCGTCGCCGTCAACGGCCAGAAGATCGCAACGACCCGCGATCTGGAGAAAGCGTGCGCGGAACGAGCGCGGCTCTGGGATCTGACCATCCAGCGCGGCGGGGAGACAATCCGCACCGAACTCGGCGGCTAGAGGCAACCTGGCTTAGATAGGATTGCAGCTGGCGGTCCGGACCAAGCCCCTGATGCGTGATGACGGTGGCGCGATTAGTCCCACTTTCGGTGCGCCCACATCCACTGTTCGGGCGCCTCGCGGATGAAAGCTTCGTACTGACGCTGCAGCGCTTGCGTCGCAGCGAGAGCGTCCGCCGCGCTGTTATTCGTCTGCGGCATTGAAATGGGCGCGATGCGGATGCTGAAGCGCGCGCCCGGACGCCGGAATGCGGCGCCGGCATAAAGCGGCACTCCCATCGTGCGGGCGAGGAGCGCGGGAAAGACGGTTGACCGCGCGGGCCTTCCGAAGAAGGGCACAAACGTTCCGCGGTCGTCTCGGAGGTCGGCGAGGAAGCACGGGCAGGCGCCATCCTTGATGGCGCGCAAGAGGGCGCGTGCAGTCATGGGCGTTTTGGGCATCAGACCCGCCTTGTAGAGCGGCTCGCGCATGCCGTGCAGCAGGGCTTCGACGTGCGGGTTGGACATGCGCTGATAAACACCGATGAGGGAAACGCCGAGCCGCTGGCCGCCATGCGCCAGAATCTCCCAGTTTCCCAAGTGAAGGCCACACACGATGAAGGGCTTTGCGCCGCGCGCTGCTTCGTCGAAACCTTGCGCCGGCTCGAAGACGATACGGTCACTCTTCGTTAGCGCTTGGATGTGAAGGCTCTCAGCGAAGGTTCGCCCTAGGTTCTCCCACATCGCGGCGGCGATCGCCTTACGATCAGCCGGCGATTTTTCGGGGTAGGCGAGTTCGAGATTCGCAAGAGCGCGCTTTTGCCGGCCCAGGCGGGGCGCGATGAGGCGCCAGATATTCCCGGAAAGCCAAGACGCTGTCTGCACCGGCATCGCGCGTGCAAGGACGATCGCCAGCCACAACGCGGCAAACTCCAGGCGAAGACGCAACCCTTTGGAGAATGTCATGAGAGCCGGCGATCTCGAAAGACGGCCGACTTAGACCCAACGGGTCATTTCCTATTCTGTTCCCGGGTTTTTCGCAACCGCGAGCGCTTTCAGCCGCTGGGCGACGCGTTGTGCACGGAGGAGAGGGAGGATTGCCTCTCGGATGCCTTCGCCAGCGCAAGCCGACTCGATTGGCTCGGAGCTACGCCGCCTCCCTGGCGGCGCGCCCAAGTTTGGCGCGGCCCAGCCTGCTCTCGATGGACTGCCAAAGGCCGCGCATCTCCTCAGCAGCTGCGCTGCATGGATTGAGCTCAGTCACGCCCGAGCCGCGGCGCGCGGCTTCCTGGTAGTCGACGCGCGCAAGGATCAGCGGCGAGATCAGCTTGCCCATTTCCTCGAGCGCCTCGACGCCGTCTTGAACTCGGGCGGCTTGCTGGCCGAGCGGACATTGGTTGAGCAGAAAGACAAACTCGCCGCCGATCTCCTCGAGCGCCGCGCGCGTTCGAGCGCTGGCTCGCAAATCGAACAGGCTTGGGCGGGACGGGACGATATTCAGGTCGGCGGCTTGCATCGCGGCCGAGGACGCGCCCTTCCGCGCCAGGCGTGTCGGGAGCGCAAGCGTCAGCGAGGGAGCAAGCAGCCGCGCCGCTCCAGACGCGAGAACCTCGATATCGCCGGCGGCGCGGACCCTCGCCCAGTTCATGAGCGAGCCCTGCGGGTCCATATCGATGACGCAGACGTTCTCTTTCAGTTCATGCGCCGCGACGGCCAGGGATGAAGCAATCGTGCTTTTGCCGGACCCGCCTTTCTGACTCACAAACGCTATCGTCCGCATGGGCTTTGCGCGTTCAGCACCTGAGAGGATCGCCCCGGTTTTGCGATGAAAGCCGGGGCTGGAATTAAGGAATGCTCAACAAGTTGAAGCGCAAAGGCGTTAACAAGCCGTTTAGCAGGACGCGCCGTTCGGCGCTTTGGGGCCCAAGTTTCGTCGCGCGATGCGACCGACCCTCCGGTCAATCTTCGTCGAGGGGGATCACTCCCTTGAACGCCCCGTCGGCGCCAAGCGTGATCTTCTCGATGCGCATTTCGGCGTTCTTGAGCAGTTCATCGCAGCGCTTCTTCAGGGCTTCGCCGCGTTCGTAGAGCCGGATCGACTCGTCCAGCGCGACCGCGCCTTTCTCCAGCTGATCGACGATCTGTTCGAGCTCCGCGAGCGCCGCTTCGAACGGCAATGTCGCGATGTCCGGATTGCCCTCAGTCACGACGCCGCCTTTCGACCCCTGAGATGTCGCATCAATCGGGTAAAGCCGCGATGGAATAAAGGGTCTTCAAGACGTCGCTTGGCTGCATTGCGTTGCCGAAGGTGTGCGCGAAAACGATCGCGATCTCGCCCGAGCGATAGATGTGGCTCAGCGCCCGATCGACCGCGAGCCGGAAATCCTCATCGCCATGGGGCAGCGCCAGGGCATAGGGTTCGAGAGAGAAATAGTTGTCGGCCAGACGGAGCTTGCTCGGGTCGCTGCTCTTGGAGGCGAGATAGGAGAGGATCGCCCGATCGGCGAAATAGGCGACGACCTCCCCCTTGTCGAGCATGGCGAGCCCCTCTTGGTGGGTCTTCGCCGGCGTGATTTCCGCCACGAGACCTGCGCTCGCCAGCGTGTTGCGCAGGCTCTCTTCGGTCGTCGTGCCGGCCAGAACCCCGATCTTCTTGCCGGCGAGCGCAGCGAAGTCGCTGGGCCCATCGGCGCCAACAAGCAGGCTCGCCCCGTCCACGAAGGTCGGAATCGAGAAGTCGACATGCTCGCGGCGGGAGAGGGTCTCCGAAGTCGGCTCGCAGAGAAGGTCGGCCTTGCCGTTTACGATCGCATCGAAGCGGTTCTCGGCGGTCACCAGCACATAAGCGACCTTGAGATCGTTGATGTTGAGCTGTTCGCCGATGTGTTTGGCGACCGAACGGCAGAGGTCGATCATGAATCCGGCAGGAAGGCCCGCCTCGTCGGTGAACGAGAACGGCGGCGCGTCGTCGCGGAAGGCGAGGCGGAGGGGCTTGTTTTGCCGCGCCTTGTCAAGAGCTCCAGCGTCGGCTGATCCCAGAGCCAGCGCCGCGGCTATTGCGAAGGACAACGCGTTGAGCCGTCCGATCGAACTCATGCGCTTCCCTCTCTGATTTGCCTGCGGATTCATGGGGCCAACGCCGCCGCGAGCCGAGTCGAAAGCCGCTTATAACAGAGAGAAACGCGCAGAGCCAAAGCGAGTGTCCCGCCGGCGAATTTCCTGCGATAACCTCGTGCGGATCGGTTTCAAAGCGCGCTTTCGGAGGTCATCCATGCTCGTCGGCGTTCCCAAGGAAATCAAGGACAACGAATTCCGCGTCGGCATGACCCCGGCCGCGGTCGCCGAGCTTGTCCATCACGGGCATGGCGTCATCGTCGAGACGTCGGCCGGCCTCGGCTCGGGCTCGCCGGATGAGGAATATGTCCGCGCCGGAGCCGAAGATCGCGCCGACCGGCGCCGATGTGTTCGCTCGAAGCGGAGATGGTCGTGAAGGTCAAGGAGCCGCTTAAGGAAGAGCGCAAGCTCCTCAAACGCGGGCAGATCCTGTTCACCTACCTGCATCTCGCGCCGGATCTCGAGCAGACGCGCGACCTTATCGCCTCGGGCGCGACCTGCATCGCCTATGAGACGGTGACCGGCGCGCTATGGCGGCCTGCCGCTGCTGACGCCGATGTCGGAGGTCGCCGGGCGCCTCGCGCCGCAGGTCGGGGCGCATGCGCTCGAAAAGGCGCAAGGCGGGCGCGGCGTGCTGCTCGGCGGCGTGCCGGGCGTGGCGGCGGCCAACGTGCTCGTGCTCGGCGGCGGCGTCTCGGGCACGCATGCGGCGACCATCGCGGTCGGCATGGGCGCGTCCGTCACGGTCGTCGACCGCTCGCACGAGGCCTTGAAGCGGCTCTCGGCCGAGTTCGGCTCGGCTCTGCGCACGATCTATTCGACCCGCGCCTCGATCGCCGATCTCGTCAGGAGCGCCGATCTCGTCATCGGCGCGGTGCTGTTGCCGGGCGCGGCCGCGCCCAAGCTCATCACCCGCGACATGCTCAAGACCATGCGTCCGGGCGCCGTCATCGTCGACATCGCCATCGACCAGGGCGGCTGCGTCGAGACGTCGAAGCCGACCACCCATTCGCATCCGACCTATGTCGTGGACGGGATCGTCCACTATTGCGTCGCCAACATGCCGGGCGCCGTCGCCCGCACCTCGACCTTTGCGCTTAACCACGCGACCCTGCCGTTCGCCCTCGCGCTCGCCGACAAGGGCTGGCGCAAGGCGCTCAAGGACGACCCGCATCTGCGCGCGGGCCTCAACGTGCACGACGGCAAGCTGACCTGCGAGCCGGTCGCGGCGGCCCATGGCCTCGCCTATACCCCGGCCGAGACCGTGCTCGCGGCGTGACCGCCGCCGCGTGACGCCCGAACGGAGGCGGCGGATGCAACCTGGGTGCGCGAGTTCGCGCAAATAAACGCAAACAAATGCAAGCGAATTTCCTTTCATTTAGTTGTATTTATTTGACGATTATCCCTTTGACAAAGGTAGCGCTACATGTTGTAGAGGCGGCGACAGGCCGGCCGCTCGGGAGGGCGTGCGATGAGCACCCCTCTCGAACTTTTGTCTGAAGCCCTAGGGAGAGATGGGGCTGAGCGCACGTTGCAGTTGCTGCGCGCGAATAATTACGCTGTTGTTCCGTGTACCCCAACGCCGGGAATGCTAGAAGCGGCTTATTGGGCCGCACATGAAGAAAATGCGCTAGGAGTGTGGCAAGAGATGGTGTCGACCTCACTCGGTGAGAAATGGAAAATCACTGGGGGGCAATGAGCCCCCTCGCCTTCTGTACTCAAATAGGCGGTCCATAATAATCCAAGTTCTTCTTACAATTTCTGCTACAACTGGCCCAGGGACGAACACTTTGCGACCATGCCTAATATCTTTAGACGCATTTGATATAAATTGGACATAGTCCTTGCTCAAATGAAGGGTATCTCGCATTTGTTGCCATGCTTCTGAATCCGACCCTCCGGGGGTTGCGATCATGTGTTTGATAGCGTCAATAACCCGAGCGCAATTTATCGGGGCTTGATGATGAAAAGATATGGATGCAATAAGATCATTAAGCGCCAAGAATAAATGCGGATCAGTACCTACAAACATCAGCACTTCATTAAACCTATCGACACGGTCCAGTGAATACGACTGACACAGTCCAACAATGTTACTTTGTTCTGGGACTATTTGGGCTCGAACACCGTGAGGGTAGATAACATCGTCAAACACAACTAAAAGCGCCTTGCCAGTTGTAAATGCAAAAAGATTGACTACTGCTTTAGTTATGTCAAGACATCTAGCGAAAACATCATCAAACATCGCATGATGATAGTGCGCTGTTGAGCAGGATGTCGTTACTTCCGACTGACTTATGGCAACTCTAATGGAAAGAGTGTTGTTGTCGTCAAGTGGCCAATTTAGGTCAGGCGTTTCGATCGTGATCTTAACTGGCGTTGGTAGAACACGACCTATAAAGACAATTTTGTCCACCCCTGGGATCCTGATATATAATCGCGAAATGGCCAAAAAAGATAGCGACCACTACAGCGATGAAGAGGCAGAGCGCCGTGCAACGGAGGCGCTGCGCCACGCTCTGACAACGCCATACAAGTCTCAACGTGAGCTTGTCGGAAAGAAAAGGCGAGTCCTTTCCAATGGAGTGAGGAAGCGCTCTAAGAGCGCTCCAAAAGCGCCAGAAGGCGGCGCAACTTAGATATGGCGCGTTCGCGCCGATTGCGTTGAACTAGCCGGTTTATAGGTTAGGCGCTTGCCGTGGCCGCCCTTAATCGCGCGGATGGTGCGTTCCGTGTCGTCAACGCCAAGCTTAGTGCGGTTCGAGTAGCGAAAATCGAACTCGGCAAGATAGCGGTGAAGGTGACGTTCGCCGCAATGCTGATAGACGCCTTTCATACCGCGCTTGAAAATCGAGTAGTAGCCTTCAATCGTATTCGTGTTGATTTTCGCACCCGTTTCGCGGTCGGTGTAACCGTATTCGCCGCGCGAATGATCCACGACATTGTGTTTAGCGAATTCGCTACCGATCCTTGAATAGCGATTTGCTTCGTCGGTCACAATGTGGCTTTCGCGGTCAATATTCTCGCGGATGATTGGGATTATCGTCTCCTTGGTGGCGTCATCGACGTGGAATGAGCGGGCCGACCCGCCCCGCTCAACAAGAGTAAAAACCGCATTCTTGTGGCCGAAGCCGCGCTTTACTTCGAAGCCATTTTTGCGACCGATGTATGTCTCATCGATCTCGATAACGCCGCCCGAGCCACCCATAGGTGCGAGATCGTCTTGCCGCATCAATTCGCGAATGCGGTGCGCCATAAACCACGCCGTTTTATAGGTTACGCCAATAGTCCGGTGTAACTGATGAGCGCTGATACCTTTCTTAGACGAATTCATCAGGCGATAAGCTAGGACCCACTTGTGCAATGGAACGTGGCTGGACTCAAGCACAGTCCCCGTCCGCACCGTGAACGATCCGCCGCAAGAATTGCAGTGAATTAGGCCATCACGATGAGACCCACCGCTCAGGCGGTAGACTTTCTTTGCTTCGCCGCAATGAGGGCAGAAGGGACCATCTGGCCAACGAATTTCCTCAAGGTGCTCGCGCGCCTTAGCCTCATCGTTGAAGACTGGATTTGTCATATCGATCGACATGGCCTTAGTCCCTTTCTATTGAGGGACACTAGCACATGTGCGGACCTATGTCAAAGGGATAATCGCCATTTATTTTTGCTAATCTCGACTTTTCAATGGGTTACGGGTGAAAAAAATAAAAAACTGCCGTTCTATCTGGGGCTGTATGTCGAGAGTCCCAACTGACTCCGTGCTCTAACCTCAACGACCGTTTCGCTCCTCCCATTCCACCGGGCCAGGATCGGCAACGAGTTCGCCATCGCCGAGGATGATAGCGCTGCCTTCTGCTTTGCGCAAGAAAATGTTACCTGCCGCCAGGGGAACCGCTTATTTTCGACATCGTCGCCATGGGCGGTCAGTCATAGCTTGGGCGACGCGCGCCGCGACCTTTTGCATAGCTGAAGGCGCGGAAACGCCTCTCTGACAATCTCTTGTCGTTGTAGAAGGGCAGGATAGGTTTGTCGCTGCGCGCCCGCGCTCCGAGTTCCACAGTTCCAACACCTACGGCGGGAAAATCTGATGGAAGGCTGGCTGCAGCGCACTGCTACTTACATCCCCAGCTGGATCGACCACCAGCTCCGCAGCTCAGAGCAAATCGGCTGTCTCCTCGCCATCGTGCATGAAGGCGAGCTCGTGCTCGAATACGCGGCCGGCTCGGCCAACCTCGCCACCGGCGAGTTGCTCACCCCGCGTCACCGCTTCCGCATCGCATCCCACTCGAAGAGCTTCACCGCCGCCGGCCTCATGCTCCTCCGCGAACGGGGCCTGGTGAAGCTCGACGACACCATTGGCGCCTTCATTCCGGGACTGCACGACGACGTCGCCCAGGCCACCCTTGCCCAGGTCATGTCGCACTCCGCCGGCCTCACCCGCGACGGCAGCGCCGGCAACCAATTTGCTGGCCTTCGCCCCTTCGTCGAAAAGGCAGAGCTTCTCGCCGACTTGGCCAAGCCGCCTGTTCTTGACCGCAACACCCGGTTCAAATACTCGAACCACGGCTTCGCCCTGCTCGGCCTCGTCATAGAAGCTGTCACCAACAAATCCTACCCGGCCTGGATTCGCCGCGAGGTGGTCGCGCCCTTTGGCCTCAGCGAGACCGAACCCGACACGCCCCTCCCGCCGGGCACGCCCTTCGCCCGCGGCCATACCGGCAAATCCCTGCTCGGTCGGCAACTTGTCTCCGGCGACTACCGGCTGAACGCCCTCACGCCGGCTGCAGGTTTCGTCAGCACCGCCGCCGACCTTGCCCGCTTCTACGCCCAGCTCTCGCCCAACGCCGCCGCGAGCCCCCTCTCCCCCGACAGCCGGCGCGAGATGACGCGCGGTCAATGGAAAAACCCCGACACCGCTCTTGTCACTACTTACGGCCTTGGAACCTCCAGCGGCGCCCTCGGCGACTGGAGCTGGTTCGGGCATTCTGGCGGGCTGCTCGGCTACATCTCACGCACCGCCGTCGTCCCGGAACGGAACCTGGCCATCTCGGTGCTGACCAACGCCTCGGACGGGCTCGCCTGGTCCTGGCTCGACGGCATGCTCCATGTTGCCCGTGCTCTCGCGCAAAAGGGAGAACCCGCCGAAGATGTTCTTGGCTGGACCGGCCGCTGGTGGAATGCTTGGGGCGCTTTCGATCTGCTACCCGCGGGCAATCGTGTCCTTGTTGCTGTCCCCGGCTTCCTCAATCCCGTCATGGACGCCACCGAAATCGAGGTCAGCGGCCCCAATGAGGGCCGTGTCGCTCTCGCCGCCGGCTATGCCAACCATGGCGAGCCCGTCCAGCTTGTCCGCGATGAAACCGGCACGCCCATCGAGTTCTGGGCTCAGGGCGTTCGCTACGCTCCCGAGTCCGTGGTCGCGAAGGAAATGCGGGATCTCTACGGCTCACCAGTCGGTTCGTGATTGCAGGCCGCGGAGTCGTGGTAGTCGTCGAAGCGGTCCGCCTCCCTTCGGGGCTCTGGCTTCTCACGGATGCTGCGCGAGGATCGCGGCCCAGGCGCTTGCGGTCTTCACCTCGCCCAAATCCGCCATGTGACAGTCGTCATACCGATCCTCAGCCGACAGGAGCTTGTCGGTGTCGACCCCGGCCTCGAAGCGAGGCCCGCCCGCGGCAAGCTCGTGTTGGGCCGCTTGAATGGCGTTGGGTTCGGACCATCCGGGCAGGCATCGGGTCGCGGTCGAGACGAAAATCTTCGCGTCGACCGCATTGGCGCGGAGCGTGTCCGCGAACGACAGGAACTCTTCCTTGTATCGGACGGGATCGGTCTTCAGCGCGAAGTCGGACTCGCCCTGGTGCCAGAGAACGTGGGTCACCCGATAGTGCGTGACCAGATCCTGGACGAGGGGGATCATCGACGTGTTGAGCGCCCCGCCTTTCGCCCATTGCGCGATGGTGGAGCCGCCGACTGCGACGGGGGCGAGGATCACGCGGTCGAAAGCGCGAGCGTCGATGAGCTCGTCCGCCATCAAGGTCCAGGGCTCTCCGGCAAAGCCGTTCGAGCCAAGAAGAGGAGAAGCCGCCACGTAACAGCGGCCGCCCATGAAATTGAGAACCCGGTCGGGATGGCGGGTTTCATGCCGCTGGGCGGCGTTGTTGGCGGCGTTGGACTGTCCGGCGATGAGGAGCACGGCCGTCCTTTGCGTCTGTTTCGGGCACGGCACCTCGATCTTGCCGGCGTATTTCATGAGGCGCCCGGCGGAGTCCACCGCGATGGGTCGCAACTCTGGCGTGTTCACAAATGGCTTCGGCGGTCCCTCTAGGATCAGAAGCGAATAGCGCACCGGCCAGATCCGGACGACGCCCGCCCACGCGCCGATGATCGCACCCGCGAGGAAGAGGCTCAGCGCGAAAAGCGCCAATCCGGCAAAGAGCGCGGTTCTTCGCCTGACGTCATTTCCGAGGACAAGGGTCACCGCGTAATCCATCAATCTGAAAAAAGGGGCAGGCAATTCGAGAGATCAGAACGGCGCGGCTCCCCAAGGCGCCCAATCGTGGGCCGGGCCGCCATGGCCGCAAGTCAGCGCCACGTCTCCGTGGGGCAGCCCATGTCCGGGAGGGAACGGCGGGGAGGGAACGATGTTCCGCGACAGGATGTCGCGCTGGGCGGCGGTCAGATTGGGCGCGATCGCCACATAGGCGTTCGCCATTGCGCCGAACATCGCCTGCATGGCGGCCGCATGCTTTTCCATCCGCTTCAGGCGTTCGCCCGCGTCAACCGCGAGCGGGCGCGGAGGTTCCTCGGCGCAAGCCCGGTCAGCCTCTCCGGCGGACGCGCGCATGGCGTCCGCGAAATGTCGCCAGGCGTCCTCCTGGCTGGGTTCGGGCGAGATGCGCGCCTCGAGATAGGCGAGCTTCGCGGCGAACAAAGCGCGCCCTTCCGCGCACGGCGAACTGTCGTCCACGATCGGCGGATCCGCCCTCGCATCCATGGCGTGGAGCGCCCAAAGCCCTGCGCCGGAAAGGGCGAGAACAATAACCGCGGTACGCGTCGCCCGAGCGGATAGGAACGGCATGAGAAACTCCGGTTCGCACTTAGGTGGTCCGACCGGGACTAGAAGCGCGATGTTTCCGGCAAATCTCCTTATTGTTGCGGACGATGACAAAAGGCGCGGTCGCGCGGGCGCCTGAAATGTTCGGTTACAAATTCCTTCTGGCCTCAATGTTGGGCATCGACTAATTGCGGCCGGAATTTGTTTGGTTCGGAGCTGCCTTTTTGAGCACTGGCGCCGCCTGTCACATCCTGGTTGTCGATGACGATCGCGAACTGCGCGCGCTCGTGGGCAAGTACCTTGGCGAACATGGCTTCAGGGTCACCCAGGCGGCCAATGGGCGCGAGATGATGAACGCGATCGAGGTCGGCCGATTCGACCTCGTCGTCCTCGATCTCATGATGCCGGGAGACAGCGGGCTCGTCCTCTGCCAAAAGCTGCGCGCGCAGAACGGGCCCCCGGTCATCATGCTGACCGCGATGGGCTCGGAGGTCGACCGCGTCATCGGGCTTGAGATTGGCGCCGACGACTACGTCGTGAAGCCGTTCAGTCCGCGCGAGCTGGTCGCAAGGATCAAGGCGGTCCTGCGTCGCGCGGCAAAGGCGCCGCCGGACGCGGACGACATGCCGTTCGCCTACGAGTTCAACGGATGGCGGTTGGAGCCGGCCGGTCGCGTCTTGCGCGCCCCGACTGGTGCGGTCGTCGACGTTACGAGCGGCGAGTTCGACCTGCTCATGGCCTTCGTCGAGAGGCCCCAGCGCGTACTGACCCGAGACCAATTGCTCGATCTCGCGAAGGGGCGGTCGAGCGCCGCCTTCGATCGGAGCATCGATGTGCAGATCAGCCGGCTCAGGCGAAAGATCGAGGCCGACCCGCGCGAGCCCGCGATCATCAAGACGATCCGGAGCGGCGGCTATGTCTTCACGAGCCAGGTGCAATCGATAAGGCGGCCGGCGTGATCAAAGAGGCGTTTGCGCGGCTTGGTCTTGCCGCACGGATTTGCGCCGCGATTGTGGCGGCGGTCATCGCGATTCAGATCCTTGTCACTCTTGTGTTCGTGCTGCACCCGCCGAACCTTCACGCCCTTTACAGCGCGCGTTGGCTGAGCGGCGCGGCGGTCGAAATCATCAAGAATGCGATGGCGGGGGCTAGAGAGCCAGCAAGCGCCTTGGGAAATCTGCCGAACGGGGAGTCGCTCACGGTTCGTTTCGACCGCGCGCCGCCCCCCGCGCGTCGAGCGACCCTCCCTGGCCCCTGAACAGGGTGCTGGCGACCGTTCGAAGCGAACTCGGCGGACCCGCCGCTCCCGCCGTGGAGGCTGTCGGAATGGGTCCGCCAGAAGAGGCCATTTCCGTTGTGCCGGCTGACGCCTCCGCAACCATGCCAAGCGGACCTCTGCAGTCCGGCGAGGACTTGCTCACGCCTCCGTTTTTCCTCATCGCCGCCGATCTGCACGACGGCCGCTGGCTCACGATTGAGCCGAGCTTCAGGAACTCAGCGCAGACGGTTGATGCTGTCGCTTGCTTTCTTGTTCGCTGGCATGCTGCTCATCGCCGCGATCGCGGTTCTCACCGCGCGCAGCCTCATTGCGCCTCTGTCGCAGCTCGCGACGGCGGCGGACGCGCTTGGGCGGTCGCCCGAAATTGTTGAAACGCCGCGGCCCGCGGTCCGCGAGTTTGCGGCCATTCATAGTGCGTTCGATACGATGCAGAAGCGCCTCAAGCGCTTCGTGAGCGAGCGAACTCAGATGCTTGCCTCAATCTCGCACGATCTTCGCACGCCGCTCACTCGGCTTCGGCTTCAGGCGGAGTACATTGCGGATAACGAGTTGCGCGAGGGCATGCTCGCCAACATCGACGCGATGCGGGACATGTTGACGGAGACGCTGAGCTTCGTGGAAGGCGATGCAAGCGCCGATGCGTCGGCGCCGTTCGATCTCGCGTCGATCCTCATCAGCCTTTGCGACGAGGCCTCCGACGCGGGGGCCCAAGCCGAGTATGACGGGCCGAACCATGTGACGGCTTTCGGGAAGCGGACGGCGATCCGCCGGATGGTCTCGAATCTGATCGACAACGCGGTGCGCTACGGCGGCGCGGCGCGCGTATCGCTTCGCGAAGATGCGAGCGACTGGATCGTCACCGTCGCCGACGATGGACCCGGGATCCCCCCGGAATCGTTCGATCAGGCCTTCGAGCCCTTCCAGCGGCTCGAATCCTCGCGCAATCGGGAAACCGGCGGCACAGGCCTCGGCCTTTCGATCGCTCGCGACATTGTGCTCGCGCATGGCGGGCGGATTTCGCTCGCTAACGCGTCCCCCGGGTCGAGCGGACTGATCGTCAGCGTTCTCCTGCCAAAAGCGCTCGCCGCCGCGACCTAGCCGCGGGTCGACATAGACCCACGCCTCGAGGCCCGAGGCGAGCGGCTTTCATCCGCACGTAAGCCGCGACCTCGTCGTCGGCACGCTCTCCGACGCCCGCGTTTTGTCGAAGCCCTGTTCACGGTTTCGAAATCGGGGCGGGCTAAAACAACCGCAGGTTGGACTTAGGCCGGGGCCATTCCATGCGCAACTTCGTCATCGCTTCCCTTCTTTTCGGATTGACCGCCGTGACGGGCGCGGTGAGCGCTCAAGCGGCGGACCGGGTCTCCGTGCCGGTTTCAGGGCTTCGCAGCGATGACGGCGTCGTGCGCTGCGGGCTTTACGCCGGAGCCGAGGCCTTCCCCAAGGCGGGACAGGAAAGCCGAGGGGTCATCGCCAAGATCAAAGGGGGGCAGGCGACCTGTGTCTTCAATGGCCTGAAGCCAGGAACCTATGCGGTCGCGGCGTTCCACGCCGAGAACAACGAGACGCAGATGCAGTACGGCATGTTCGGCAAGCCGAAGGAAGGCTATGGATTCTCCCGCAATCCGCCCTCGCATATGGGTGCGCCGGCCTTCGCGTCAGCCGCCTTCGACTATTCGGGCGGCGCCCAGTCGGTCCCGATCAGGCTCACATACTGAACCGTGCCTGCCGCCAAGTCCTAAGCTAACTTGCTTAGGATCGGATTCACGTGATCCCATCCCTTCGAGCCTTTCGTTCATGCCTCAAGGAGCCCGCAAAGCGGGCGTCTCGAAGGATGATCCAGCGCGCGCGCCTGGTGCTGGGCCGGTTCCTTCGAGACGCGCCGCCTTCGGCGCCGCTCCTTGAGGCACGAGGTCTGGGGCTTTAGCTCCGCCCTTCGCAATTCGTTAGCCATGTTTGCAGATTTTTAAGCCTCCGGCCCGTAAAGTGGGGGCGAGAGGGAGTTCCGATGCGCCGCATATTCACCGCCGCTGTGTCGCTGTTTGCGCTCGGGGGCGCCGCGGGCGCGGCAGACTTGCCGCCGGCGCCGCAACTGCCGCCCCTCGAAGCCCAGCCGGTCTGGACCGGCTTTTACGCCGGGCTCAATGTCGGCGGCGCCTTCGGCTCAAGCCGGAACGCCTTCAACATCGCGGGATTTGGGCTTCCGACTTTCAACACGCCGCTTGACGGGCGTCGTTGGGGGTGGTGAGGCCGGTTACAACTGGCAGACGGGTCCCTGGGTCCTTGGGCTCGAGGCGAACTTCGAGGGGAGCGGCTTGCGCGGCAGCCGCACGGCGCCCTGCCTCCCGCCTCTCTGCGGGGCGTTCGCGGCGAGCTACGCGCAGAGCCTCCCCTGGTTCGGAACGCTGCGACCGCGGGTCGGTTATGCGCTCGGGAACTGGCTCTTCTACGCCACGGGCGGCGGCGCCCTCGGCCAAGTCGACACCAACGCGACTGCGGCGGCCGGCCCAATCGTTGCGACCAATAATCATAGCCAGACGAGAACCGGCTGGACGCTCGGCGGTGGCGTCGAAGTCGGATTCGCGCCCGGCTGGAGCGCGAAAATCGAATATCTTTATCTCGATCTGGGCAGCCGCACGGCGACCTATCTCTTGACCCCGCCGATCTCGAACGCGTCGCGCCTCAGCGCCAATGTGATCACCGCCGGCGTGAACTACCACTTCTGACCTAATCGGCGTGAAGCTCGCCGCTTATGCCGGCGGAGGCTTGCCGCGGGCGTCGACATAGACCCACGCTTCGAGGCCCGAGGCGAGCGGCGCCTTGACCCGCACGTAAGCCGCGACCTCGTATGTGTCGGCGTGGGCAAGTTCGGCGTCCGTGATCTCGAACAAGGCGCCCGGCACGCGATCTTGCGCGCGCCCCGTGAAGGCGACGATCGGATGATGCGTCTTGCCGCTTGTGCGCACGACCTCGGGATCGTCGATCGCTGCCATCGACTGCGAAAAGCCGACGAGAGCGTCGCTGACGCCTGTCAGGCGGCGGCCGAAAGTCGCGAGCTGCACGTCCTCCTGCTGCAGGGTCCCGTAGGAGAAAAGCTTCGGCATGGGTGTTCCGGTTCGTTTCGGCCGTGACTTTAGGGGAGACTGACGCGGGTTGCCAAGGCGAGCCGCAACATTTGCCTCAAGCTCCGCTCCTGCGAAGCGGCTCCATGGGGCTTGCGCCCCGTTCCCGAGCTGTGCATGGCTTCCCGCGGCTAGAGGGAGGATCCCATGACCAACGCCGCATCGGACCTCGAAGCGCTCCTCATGGAGCGATCGCTCAGCGATGCCGAATTGCAAGCGAAGGCGGACTCAGCGGCGGACTTCCGAATCCTGCCGGACGCGACCGTAGTCAAGATCGGCGGGCAGAGCGTGATCGACCGCGGTCGCGCGGCGGTTTTTCCGCTCGTGGACGAGATCCTTGCCGCGCGCAAGACGCATAAGATGCTCATCGGGACTGGCGCGGGGACACGCGCGCGCCACCTCTACTCGATTGCGGCAGGGTTGAGCCTGCCGGCCGGCGTGCTCTCGCAACTCGGCGCCTCCGTCGCCGATCAGAACGCGGAAATGTTGGGGCAACTCCTGGCGAAACATGGCATCTCTTCGGTGGGAGGCGCAGGGCTTTCGGTTGTGCCGCTCTATCTCACCGAAGTGAACGCGGTCGTCTTCAGCGGCATGCCGCCTTACGGCCTGTGGACACGGCCCGCGGCTGAGGGGGTGATCCCTCCTTATCGCACCGACGCCGGATGCTTCCTCGTCGCCGAGCAGTTCGGCTGCAAGGCGATGATCTTCGTCAAGGACGAGAATGGCCTCTACACGGCGAACCCAAAAACGTCGAAGAAGGCAAGACTTATCCCGAAGATCACGGTCGACGAGATGAAGGCCGAGGGGCTGCACGATTCGATCCTCGAGTTCCCAATGCTCGATTTTCTCAAGGACGCGCGTCACATCCACGAGGTGCAGGTCGTGAACGGCCTCGTCGCCGGCAACCTGACCCGCGCGCTCGCTGGCGAGCACGTCGGCACCATCATCACCGCCAAGTGAACATCACCGCCAAGTGAGGCCGACGCCCATGCCCGAACGCTCTAACTCCGCCAAGCATGTCGCTTCGCCGCTCGCGCGCCAGACCCTGCTCGATGCCGATCTGACCCGTCCTGTCGCGGGCGGGCGTCCTATCCGGCTCCTGCCTTGGGTGCAGGTTGTGAAGATCGGCGGCCGCTCGATCATGGACCGCGGCGCCGAGGCGATTCTTCCCATCGTCGACGAATTGCGCAAGCTTCTGCAGGAGCATCGCTTGCTCATCTTGACGGGCGCAGGCATCCGCGCGCGTCACCTTTACAGCGTCGCCCTCGACCTGGGCCTTCCGGTTGGTTCCCTCGCTCCCCTGGCCGCAAGCGAAGCCGGCCAGAATGGCCATATCCTCGCTGCGTTGCTAGCGCCGGAAGGCGTCTCCTACATCGAGCACGGCACGATCGCGAACCAGCTCGCGATCCACCTTTCCGCCGCCCGCGCCGTCGTGAGCAGCGCCTTTCCTCCCTACCATCATCATGAGTTCCCGGGCTCACGGCTCCCGCCTCATCGGGCCGACGCGGGCGCTTTTCTGCTTGCCGACGCGCTCGGCGCGGCGGGGCTCACGATCGTCGAGGACGTCGACGGCGTGTACGATTCCGATCCGAAGGGTGCCGACGGGAAGAAGGCGAAGCTCGTGCGCGAGACGAGCGCATCCGAGCTCGCAAAGCATAAGGGGTCGCTGCCATTCGACCGCGCGATGATCGACATCATGGCGAATGCGCGCCATCTCGAACGGGTGCAGGTTGTGAACGGGCTCGTCCCCGGCCGTCTCACGGCCGCGCTGCGCGGCGAGCATGTGGGCACGATCATCAAGACGGGGGCCAAGCCGAGATAGCCGCCCGCTTCCGAGCGCCTAGCTAGCGGCTGAAGCGCTCGAGCCAGTCGCAGTAGGGCCGGGGGTCGAGGCCTTCCCGGGCGATCCAGTCCGTATTGTAATAGGTGCTCAGATACCGCTCGCCTGGAGCGCAGATGAGCGTCACGATCGAGCCTTCCCGGCCTTCGAGACGTCAAACCATCATCTCCGCGATCCGAGTCTTCCACGCGACGCCGAGGCGTTTCAACGGGTCCGCGGAATAAAGCCCGGCACTCCGGTCTCCACAACGGGGTTGCGCCTAAGGTTTACCGTTATGTCCTGGCGAATCTCGCGCATCGCGTCTTCCGGCAGGCTCGAAATGTCAAAGTTCTCTTCGATCCGGGAATCCGTGCGCGAGGTCACGAGAAACGCTGTGCCGCGCTGGACGGCCCAGGCAAGCGTAACTTGCGCAGGCGTCATATGGACGCGCTCTGCGATGGCTTTGATCACTGGGTCGTCCACAACCTTCGGATCCATGCCATGTCCCAATGGCGCGCCCGCTTGCACGACAATCCCATGTTCCCGGCAAAATTCGAGCAGGTCCCATTGCGGGAAGTAAGGATGGCATTCGACTTGCGCCACCGCAGGCTTGATCCGCGCAGCGGCGACAATCTCCCGCAGGTGATCCAAAGTCACGTCTGACAAACCGATCGACTTGCATTTGCCCTCGTCCACAAGGCGCTCGAGCGCTCGCCACGTCTCGACCAAGGTCACCCCGGAATCATAGATGATCTGATCGCGTTCATCCCTCGGGTCCTGCTTGTCGCCGGGTCGAAAGGCGAAGGGTGTGTGAATGAGATAGCAATCGACGACGTCGATTTGCAGCCGCTTGCGGCTGGCGTCAAAGGCGGGCTTAACCCGCTCCGGACGATGATTGGTGTTCCAAAGCTTTGTGGTGACGAAGACGTCCTCCCGCCGAAGCTTCCGCGCCATGAAGGCTTCTTGCATGGCCTCGCCGACCACGTCTTCGTTGCGGTAGCGTTCGGCGCAGTCGAGAAGCCGGTATCCCGCCTCGAGCGCTGTCTTTGTCGCCTGTTTGGTCACCACAGGATCGGCGATCAACGTGCCGAACCCGACCGCCGGCATGGCGCCGGAACCATTGTTGAGAGGAATCTTCGTATAGCGAAGCGTATCGGGGGTCGCCATGCTGATGCTCCTCATCGGTTAAGCGCCGACGCACGGTTAACGAACCGATTGCGTCGGACGCCTCGTTCGCGCCTTTTCAGCATGAGCGAGAGGTTATGGCGACGTGAGCATACGCATCCGCGGGCTCGAGCAAAAGCGTGCGACTGCGTGGGTCAGTTGGCGAGAGGTGGGCGATCGCCGCGTCCGTTGAGCGCGCCGGGCGCCCAGTTCACGCCGTCGCGCATGGCGTAGAAGATATGGGCGCCGATGCGGTCGACCCGCTTCAGATAGCCGACCCAGAATGGCGCGACGTAATTGGCGTGATAGTTCACGGCGACGCCGACCTTGGGATTGTAGTTCGCGCCGCTCACCACATCGCGGGCGATGCGAGTCGCGACCGCCCATGGGCCGGGCTCTTCGACGCGCAGCGACTTGCCCTCGCAGGCGAAGGTGAACTGGCACGCGAACGGGCGGTTGCGGTCCTGATAGACGACGCCGCACACCGTGGTTGGATAAATGCCGCTGCGCACCCGGTTGAGGACGACCTGGGCCACGGCGGCCTGGCCGTCTTCGGGCTCGCTGCGGGACTCGAAATAGATGGCTTCGGCGAGGCAACGCATCTGGCGTGCGTTGTCCTTCGGGTCGATGAGCGCGGCGTAGTCCGGTTTCCCGTCCGTATCGGAGATTTGCGGGACCGTCGTCACACCAGTGCCATCGGCCTCGACGACGACGACGACGCCGTCGCTGGACGTCGGCGAAGAGGAGTTGAGCGCAAATTCGAGCGGCGCGGCCGGCGTCGCGCCATCCTCGAACGCGGTCGCCGCCGGTTCCGGCTCGTCGCCATCGGCGGGCCGGGGCGGGCTCATCGTATGGCCGGGATCGAATTCATCGTCGCGCGGATCTTCAAGCTCGTGCGGCCAGGAATTGAGCGCGTAGGGCGCGCCTTGAGCGCGCCTTTCGTTGAGGCGTTTGGCGTTGAAGCTCGGAGGACCGATGAGCGGATCCCCCTTGGCGCCGCGATCGACGGCGGGAAACGCGCGTCCGGTCCCCTTCAGCGCCGCGTTCGGCTCGACCTCATCGGAATCCGGTGTGAGCGCATCGCTATCGCCCGCCTCATTGCGGGCCTGAACGATCGGCAACGGCGCGCCGTCTTCATCCACCGCGCGCAGCGGGCGCCTTGCGATTGGCCGCTCGAGAATGGCGGAGGCGCTGGTCAACTGGCTGCGGGCGAAGGCGCTCGTGAATTCGGTCGGCTCCTGCTCGGCTTCCGCGGTAATCGAGACAAGCACCGCGAAGGCCACGCACCAGGGCGCGGCGACCGAAACAGCCCATCCGATACGCGAACGACCCATACCCGAAACGAGCGCCCGTGCGTTGGTTTCACATCCCCGCGCTGCGGCTTAATGAAAAGCCCACAATGCGAACCATTTCCTTTATCGGCGCTTAAGGTTGCCGGGGGGTTACCAAGGGTGAGGGCACGGCGTCCCGGTTTGGGCCAGCGAGCGGCGTTCAATCTGATATGAGCGCACATCGGAGAGGATAGGAGCGCGCTTGATCTTCAAGGGCCAGTGTCATTGCGGCGCGATCGGCGTCAAGCTCGTGTCCGACCGGCCGCCAGACGAGCAGGCGCTCGGCGCCTGCCAATGCTCGTTCTGCCGGAAGCATAACGCGCGGGCGTTTTCCGATCCCAAGGCGCGTGTGACGCTGACCGCGGCCGATCCCGAGCAGCTTCAACGATACACATTCGGTCTGCGAACGTCGGAACAGATTATCTGCCGACGATGCGGCGTCTGTGTCGCAATGACTCTGACCGATGGAGATCGGGTGTGGAGCGTCATCAATGTCGATGCGCTCGACGATCGGGCGCTCTTCACGCGCATGGCCGAGCCGCGCGACTATAGCGCGGAGGATCGCGAGGGCCGCATCGCGAGAAGAAAGGCCCGTTGGTGTCCGACGACGCTCGTCGGCTGGCCGGCGCTTTCGACGAAATAGGCTCCTGCTCGACCTAAGGTCTGACTAACGGCGGCGCTCGCTCCAGTGGCCACGCTCGCGGCCGAAGAACAGGTCCTTGATCTCGCCAATGATCCTTGCGCCGTCCAGCGAACCCTGGACGGCGGGGGCGTTGACGAGCGAGCTTTGCGCCGTCTTCAAGACCGCCTGCACATCGTCAAGGCTGAGCACGTTCTTTTGGACAAGGACCTCGAGCGTCGCCATGGCGACCGCTCCGCCGACCATGGCCGTTCCGAGCGGGCGGCTGAAGGAGGCGTTCGACATTGTTAGCTCCTGAAAAAACGCCCGGCGGCGATCTTAGAACGAGGCGGCCTCATCCTGGAGAGAGCGACGGACAAGTCGCCCTCGCGAAAGCTTCGCCGGTCGCGCGGTGCGCGGCGTTCGCCTCGATCGCCGTGCAATGAAGCCGCGCGCGGCTTCAGGCGGCCATGGACTCAAGCGCGACGTAGCGCTCGCCGTCCCAGACCCGCGAATTCGGCGGTCTATAGGCCATCCGGCAATGGCCGGCGCAATAGGAGCGGCCCTTCGCCGTCTGAACGCCGCAATAAGCAAACTCTTCGCTCGTCGGATCGCCAATCGGCCACCGGCAGGCGTCCTCGCGGATCTCCTCAAACCCGACCTTCAGCATCTCGCCGACCTGCGCTTCGGCGAAGAGCCACGCCTGCTTCCGCTCGCGCGGCGCGGCGGGAACAATTGCGCGCTTCCCCAATGAATTGGTGCGCGCGATCGCGGGACGGCGCGGCCGCTCGATGATCGAGCGTGGCGGGCGGGTCGCTGAACAATGGATGTTGCCGGTGAGCTTGACGCCAATCCGGTTCGCCTTGCCGATCACGGCGTTGCGCGACGGCGCGCCGAGCGCCGCAGCAATGCTGCTCGCGCTTTTTCCTTCGAGCGCCATTTGCCTGAGAGTTTCAATCGCCGCATCCGTCCACATGTCCACGCCCTCCGTTACTTTTGTTGCAGCTCAACCTGGCGAAAGCGCTGCTTCCCCTGCGTCCGAGACCCCCGTAAGACCCTCGCTCCATCATCGTCGTCGGATATCTCCAGGTTGTATAACATGGTTAGTACAACCAAAAGTTGGCGTCTGGCAATAGGGAATTTGTCAGGATTTGTCACGAAGCAACGGAGCGAACTCGCGGGCGGCGCGCCCGCGAATCGGGGGCCGCCTCCTTTCTTTAAGTCGAGGACCTGGAACGGCGCTGGCTTTGAGGAAAAGGCGGGCGATCGACAACGAAAACTGGACAAAGAGGAGCGCGGCCGCCATTGTCCGCGCCAATAAACGCGTCCAGGAGACCGAGCGCATGAACACCGTCGCCGCCGTGAAGCCCGCCCCGCGCGCGGACGTTCCCAACGACCTGAGCGCGTTCTGGCTGCCCTTCACGCCCAATCGGGCCTTCAAGAAGAAGCCACGGCTCATCGCGCGCGCCAAGGACATGCACTATTTCACCCCCGAGGGCCGCGCGATCCTCGACGGCACGGCGGGCCTATGGTGCTGCAACGCCGGGCACAACCGGCCGTCGATCGTGGCCGCCATCCAGGCCCAGGCGTCGGAGCTCGACTTCTCACCGACCTTCCAGTTCGCTCATCCGCTGGCGTTCCAGCTCGCATCCCGCTTGGCTGAGCTCGCGCCGGGCGATCTCGACCATGCGTTCTTCTGCAATTCGGGCTCGGAGGCCGTCGACACGGCGCTCAAGATCGCGCTCGCCTATCAAAATGTGCGAGGACAAGGCTCGCGCCAGCGTTTGATCGGCCGGGAGCGCGCCTATCACGGGGTTGGCTTCGGCGGCATTTCGGTCGGCGGCATGGTCAACAACCGCAAGCACTTCGGCTCGCTCCTGGCGGGCGTCGACCATCTGCCCGCGACCTACAACCGCGAGCACCAGGCCTTCACCAAGGGCGAGCCGGAATGGGGCGCCCATCTCGCCGACGCGCTCGAAGGCATCGTGGCGCTCCATGACGCCTCGACCATCGCAGCCGCGATCGTCGAGCCGATGGCGGGCTCGACCGGCGTCCTGCCGCCGCCCAAGGGCTATCTCAAACGCTTACGCGAGATCTGCGACAAATACGGCATCCTGCTCATCTTCGACGAGGTCATCACCGGCTTCGGCCGTCTCGGCGCGCCTTTCGCCGCCGAGCGCTATGGCGTCCAGCCCGATATCCTCACCTTCGCCAAGGGAGTGACGTCCGGCACAGTGCCGATGGGCGGCGTCATGGTGCGCAAGCACGTGTACGACGCCTTCATGAACGGGCCCGAGCATGTGATCGAGCTCTTCCACGGCTATACCTATTCGGGCCATCCGCTCGCTTGCGCCGCGGCGCTGGCGACGATCGACCTTTATCGCGACGAGCGGCTGTTCGAACGCGCCAAGGCGATCGAGCCCAAGTGGTATGACGCCATCATGGGCCTGAAAGGCTTGCCCAATGTCGTCGACATTCGCTGCGTGGGCTTGACCGGCGCCATCGACCTTGCGCCTGTCGAAGGGAAACCCGGCGAGCGCGTCTTTCGCGCGCTCGAGCACTCGTTCTTCAATGCGGGCATCATGATCCGTCCGGCCGGCGACACCATCGAACTCACCCCGCCCTTGATCGTGAGCGAGGATGAGATCGGCGAGATCATGGAGAAGGTCGGCGCGTCGATCAAAGCGGCGGCTTAGGGCAGTCTGCGTACTGATGGAATCCTCATCTCGAGGAGGCCCATAGGGCATCGCGAGGCGCTCTTTTGTCGATGGGCCATGGGCCGACGCGGCGATCCAGGAGTTGCGAGGCGCCCTACGTTCCCCTGGATTGCTTCGCCTTAGCCCGTCCGGAAGGACGGGCGTCTTTCGACGCTCTAAGGCTCGCAATGACGACTCCAGTTCGACCCAAGCGCAATTTGCTCCAGGGGCGCTGAGCGGGCGCCATAAGGCGCTCGCGGCGCAAGCTCGGGGCTCGCTTTTCCTTTGCCGCTGCGGGGTCTGAGTTCGCAGCCGAGGGACGGAAACGCCAGCGCCGTCTTTAGGCGGGCGGGCGCCGCAAGTGTCCCCCAACGCAGGAAAGCGAGGAGGGTCCTCGGCCGTATCGGACCTGCTCCAGGAGACCGAAACGCGGGAAGCCTCGTGGTGGCTAGCGTCAGCTCGAGTCCGAGCGATTCGTCGCCACGGATCACGTCAATGAAGGTGGAGTCTCATCAGACCCCATCCAGCTTCCATCGAACGCTTACGCTGACATTGCGCTACCCCCAGGCGCTTGATCGAAATCAATGTGTCTTTCGCCGGAATGGATAAACGAGAGGGGTGAAGTCGCCTCGATCAAAGGCGGCGTGCGACGGCCTGTCTCGGGACGTCTCAGTCCGAACGGACGACCGCCGTCGTGGAGCGTCGTAGTCGGTGGTTTTGTCTTTAGACGCCACAGAGGGGCGCGCAGACTTGGCTCGAACCAAAGCGGGAGGGAGGGACCCCATGAAGGCGCTCGTCTATCACGGCCCTGGCAAGAAGGCGCTTGAGGAGCGACCGATCCCCAAGATCAAGGATGCAACCGACGCGATCGTAAAGATCACCCAGACCACGATCTGCGGCACCGACCTCCATATCCTCAAGGGCGACGTTCCCACCTGCGAGCCGGGGCGAATCCTCGGGCATGAGGGCGTGGGCGTCGTGCACGAAGCTGGATCTGGCGTGACCGCGTTCAAGGCGGGCGACCGCGTGCTCGTCTCCTGCATCTCCTCCTGCGGCAAATGCGAATATTGCCGGAGGGGCATGTATTCGCACTGCATGACTGGCGGCTGGATCCTGGGCAACCGGATCGACGGCACGCAGGCCGAATATGTCCGCACGCCCCACGCCGACACGAGCCTCTATCATATCCCGGAGGGCGCCGACGAAGAGGCGCTCGTCATGCTGAGCGACATCCTGCCGACCGGCTTCGAATGCGGGGTGCTCAACGGCAAGGTCGAGCCCGGCCACGTCGTCGCGATCGTGGGCGCGGGGCCGATCGGCCTCGCGGCGCTGCTCACCGCGCAGTTTCATGCGCCGGCCGAGATCATCATGGTCGATCCCGATGAGAACCGGCTCAAGGCGGCGCTGCGCTTCGGCGCGACGACGACCGTGCAGGCCGTGGGCGACAAGGCGTCTCAAGAGGTGATGAAGCTGACCCATGGGCGCGGAGTGGACACGGCGATCGAAGCGGTCGGGGTGCCCGCCTCGTTCATTACCTGCGAGGACATCGTGGCGCCGGGCGGAATAATCGCCAATGTCGGCGTGCATGGGCGGAAGGTGGACCTGCATCTCGAGAAGCTGTGGGACCGCAACATCGTCATTACCACCCGCCTCGTCGACACGGTCACGACGCCGATGCTCTTGAAGACGGTGCAGTCGAAGAAAATTGACCCGAAGCTGCTCATCACCCACCGGTTCAAGTTCGATCAGATCCTTGATGCTTATGATACGTTCTCGCGAGCGGCGGAGACGCAGGCGCTCAAGGTCGTGATCGCCGCCTGACACAAGATTGCGCGCGACACGAGCTGGCGCGCCGCGATTTTGGGCGCCGGCTAAGCTTCCCTTTCGCGGATGACGGCGCTCGTTTCGCTCACCACTCTGTGGGACGTGTTGAGCGTCGCTCTCAAAATTCACAACGATACGCTCGTCACCTATCTGCCGCTCATCCTTGCGGGCGCGATCTATTTCGTCGTCAATTATATCATTGGCGCAGGCTTCATCGCCCTTGAGCGGCGCCTCACGCCGCATCTCAGGCCCCGGCCAACCTGAAGGACGCGTATGCCCGTAGCGACGCCAGCGCTCACGGTCGACAAGATGCACAAGAGCTTCGGCCAGCTCGAAGTGCTGAGAGGCGTGTCGCTGACCGCCAGCGACGGGCGACGTGATCTCGATCCTTGGCTCGTTCGGCTCAGGCAAGGGCACGTTTCTCCGCTGCATCAATCTGCTTGAGAATCCGGACAAAGGAATCGTCACGGTGCTTCGCGTGATGCGCGCGCTCGCCGAGGAGGGCCGCGCGATGCTGGTCGTGACCCACGAAATGAGCTTTGCGCGCGACGTCTCGAGCCGGGTGATGTTCCTGCATCAGGGGCTGGTCGAGGCGGAAGGGCCGCCGCAGGAGCTTTTCTCCGGCTCGACCTCCGACCGCTTTCGCCAGCTCATCTCGAAAGAGCGGGGCTGATTTCAGGCGGCCGATGGGCTGGCGTGGAAGCTTCGAGGCGAGCCGCGGCTTGCCCTTCCGGACGGCGGCCGTTCGCGCCGCGCCGTTGCGCCCCCGCGCATCGCTCGCGCGGCTCGACCGAGACCGACGTGGGTGCAGTTGCGTTAGGATCGCGACCGACGTAATCTGTTTCGGGCTGTGAAAAGGGGACCAGGGTGAAAGTTTTCGCGTTGGTGGCTGCGGCGACCTTGTCGTGGGGCTGTTGTACGCGCCCGTCAGTGGCGGCGTCTTGCCCATCAGACCCTGTTGCGGCGAGCCGCGATGTTTGGAAATCCGGAACTATGTATGGGACCGAGGAGATGACGGGGACTTACCCTTGTGGCCGTGAGCTCGCCTGTGTGCCAGGGAGCGCCCATAGAAGCGCTCCGCGAGTTTGCCACTGGCTTTGAGGACGCTTCAGTGTCGCTCATCCCGTCGCTGTCGGCGCGGAGCGAGGCCCGAATCACTTCGTAGACGTCGGCCGAATTCGTTAGATCTGAGCGGCTCGCCGCCGGTCGCTTTCCGCGTCGCCCGGGAAATCGCGAGCTGCCTGCGACCGTGCGGGGCTTCATCCCTTCGCCACCAAACCGCGCGAGATAAATGCTCGCCCGATTCGCCGAACCTGCTCGGAGCGGTTCCATGCCCCGTCTGTTCACCGGGCTCGAAGTGCCGGAAGCCGTCATTAGCCAGCTCGCGCTTATGCGCGGCGGCGTCGCCGGCGCGCGCTGGCTTGAGCCGGGCGACTATCACATCACGCTCCGATTCATCGGCGACGTCGATGGCGGCGTCGCTCGCGATATCGCTGAGACGCTGGACTATACGCGCCGGCCGAAGGTCCTCGTGCGCTTCGAGGGACTGAGCTGGTTCGGCGGCGATAAGCCGCGCGCGCTGGTCGTCAAGGTGAAGCCGGAGCCGGCGATGATGGATCTGCAGGCCGAACAAGAGCGGCGCCTGCGACGGATCGGCGTTGAGCCCGAGACGCGCAAATATACGCCCCACGTGACATTGGCCTATCTGCGCCGCGTCGGTCAGGCGTCGGTCGCGAGCTATCTCGCGGCGCGCGGCGCGCTTTGCGCGGAATCGTTCACCGCAGAACGCTTCGTGCTCTATTCCGCCCGCGACGGGTCGGGCGGCGGACCCTATGTCGTCGAGGCGGCTTATCCGCTGGGCTAAAATATTTCATTTGATCATGTGAATAGCGCCAACCTGGCCTCTTGCCCGCGAAGCTTGCATCCGCGCAACCCTCAAGCGCGGAACTAAACGGGGTCCTAAGAGACTGAAAACATTAGGGGCGCGAAACTAAAATGAAACTAAGGCCGGTTTCCCCCAACGCCGGAACGCTTTAGAGGCGGCGCATGGCCTTATTCATCGACGCCGCGAGGCGGCGCGTGCGCTTAGACCCCCGCGACGCCGATTTCTTCAACGATCCGTATCCAGCCTACGCCGCGATCCGCGACGCGGCGCCGGCGTTCTTCTGGGAGGACTACGGGTTCCGGTGCTTCGCGCGCTTCGCTCATGTCTCGGCGCTGCTGCGCGACCCCCGATTCGGCCGGACTCTCGTCGAACCGGGCCCGCGCGATTCGAGACAGCACCTTGAGCCGTTCAATGCGCTCGAGCGCCATTCGATGCTGGAGCTCGGGCCGCCCGAGCACACGCGGCTGCGCAACCTCGTCAATCCCGCCTTCGTCTCTCGCCGGATCGAAAGGCTCGGACCGGGGATCGAAAGGCTGGCGCACGAGCGAATCGACTCCTTCGCCGCGAAACGCTCGGCCGATCTTGTCGCGGAGTTCGCCAGCCCCATTCCGGTCGCGGTGATCGCCGATCTCATCGGCGTTCCGCGCAAGATGGGGTTTCAGCTTGTCGACTGGTCGCACCGCATGGTCGCCACTTACCAGTTCGGAGCGACACGCGCGGTCGAGGATCGGGCGGCCGATGCGGCCCACGCTTTCGCCGATTATGTCCGCGGCTTCGCTCGCGCGCGGCGCGGCGATCCTGGCGACGGCCTCATCAGTCAGCTTCTCATCGCCGAAAGCAACGGCGGTAAGCTAAGCGAGGACGAGCTCGTCTCAACCGTGATCCTGCTATTGAACGCGGGTCACGAAGCGACCGTCCAAGCGATCGGCAACGGCGTGAAGACCATGCTGGAGCAGAGGGTCGATGCGCGTGAGGCGTTCGCGAGCGAAAGCGCGACGCGAGCGACGGTCGAAGAATTGCTGCGGCTTGACCCGCCGCTGCATCTCTTTGCCCGCTATGCGGCGGAAGATGTCGAGTTCGCCGGCGTTCACCTGCGAAGAGGCGAGAAGATCGGCCTTCTGCTGGGCGCCGCCAACCGCGATCCTGATCGCTTCCCCAACCCCAACGTCTTTGACTCTGCCCGGACGCCGAATACGCATGTGAGCTTCGGCGCCGGCATTCATTTCTGCATCGGCGCGCCTCTGGCGCGGCTCGAGCTCGCGGTCGCGCTGCCGGTCCTGTTCGCGCGGCTCAAGGACTTGCGCCTCGTCGAGCCGCCGCGCTATCGCAACTCGTTTCATTTTCACGGGCTCGAATCGCTGAGGGTCGAATGGGGATGAGTGAGGCGCCGGGGCAATCTTTGGCTGTGCGGTTGAATTCTTTGCGGCTTTGCGCCCTTGACGCTCGCGCCTGATCCGATCTTGAAGTGCCGCCGAGTTCAAAGGGCAGCGGGCGGACGATCATTCAAATGAACCTGGGCATGCGCGTTTGGCGAACGCTGCTCGACGCGCTCGATCAGAACCGCACGCCGATCCTGCTCGCTTCTCTGTTCCTTATCCTCCTCGGAACACGGGCGGTTCTCATCAGCTATGCTGGAAGTCCAACGCCCTTTCTGGACGAATGGGAGGCGGACGGGGCGCTTCTCCTGGAGCCCTATATCCAGGGAAAGCTCACGATCTCAGACTTGTTCATACCGATCAACGAGCACCGGATCTTTTTCACCAAGCTGTTGGTCCTGTTGATCTTCAACGTCTCAGGCTACTGGGACGTCGTCTTGCAGATGATCGTCAATTCGGTCCTGGACACCGCTACGGTCATTGCAATCGCCTACATGCTTTCGCGCGTCCTTCGTGGAGGGTTGGCGGTCGTAGCGATCGTTCTCTCGACGCTGATCAACGCTGTGCCTTTCGGGTACGACAACGCGGTGCTCGGCTTCAACACGCATTTCTATTTGCTTCTGACGTTTTCCTTCGGGGCTCTATGGTTTTTGATTGATAGTCCGGCATGGTCGTGGCGGTGGGGGGCGGGGGTTCTCTGCGCGGTCGGGTCGTCTTTATGTCTGGCCTCAGGGAATTTGACATTTGCCGCGGCAGGCGCCGCGCAGCTCTTGCAGATGGCGTGCGGTAGGAGAGCCGGTCTTCGCGAAGCTCTCGGCATCGCGGTCCTCGTCCTCGTGACTCTCTTGCTGATGACTACGATTCCTCACGTGCCGGAGGCTGAAGCCCACAAGGCGCATTCCGTCGGGCAATTCCTGTCCGCCTTTGTTGGACTGATCAGCTGGCCCGCCCACACGGCCCTCGGACTGGTCTTGATATTGCCGACCTTGGTGTTCCTCTCGCGCACCCTCGCCGATCGTCCGACGCTGGGCGATCCGCGCTGGTTCAATGTCGCTATGTTCGGCTGGGTCGTGTCCCAGATCCTGGCGCTCGCCGTCGGGCGGGCTTTGCTTCCCCTTCAGAACCGCTATTTCGATATCCTCCTCATCGGAACGACGATCAACTTTGTGAGCGCCTTTTGGCTCTTTCAACGGGATGCGCCAAAACGCAAGCCTTATGAATTGGCGGTCATTTGCGCTCGCCGCGTGGCTTTTCGCCCTCGCGCTGTCGCTGACGCATCCGCAGCGGCATCTACCCGATCAGATCGAGGAATGGCGCACGATGCTTGCGACTGGATCGAGAAATGTGCAGAGCTATCTTGCGACCGGGGACAGTTCCTTTATTTTCCGCGCGCCGGCGGCGGAGGTTCCTTCATTTTTCCCAAAGCGACTGCGCGAGTTGCTGGACACGCCGGAGATTCGCTCCTCCCTGCCGCCAGCGTTGCTTTCGGTCGAGGCGCCGCGCCCATGGGTCGAAGCGTTCAAGAGCGGTTTTCTTCGGCTTGGCAGCGTTTGGATTGCGATCGGGACGCTTCTCCTAGCCGCTGTGGTCGTTCGGTCGGCGCGCGCCACGGCGAAACCGGACAGGCGTTGTTTGGCCGTCAGCCCGGCTCCGGGGACTGTTGATCTTCACAATGCCTGATCGAGATCCTCACCTATTCACGGGACCAAATCGTATGCGGCCGGCCGCCGTTCCGCCTCTGTCCTACCCAGACCCAGGATCTTTTGGCGCGCTCAAGACCTCGCCGGTCTTTTCCCCCGCGACGCAATCCCTTGGCCTGTTATCGGGATACAGGCGGTACTTTGGACTTATCGCCTTTATCCTGATCGCCACGCCGCTCGTGGTCGGCGCGTTCGGTCAAGACGAGGCGGCGAAGGTCCGGGCGGAAGGACGAGACCCCGCCCCCGCGCCGTCGATATGGAGAGATGGCGTCGATCTTCCCGGACGAGTCGACGCGTATCTCAAAGATCGATTTGGCCTGCGGAAGGAAATGATACGTCTAGCCTTACAGGTGGACAATCTTTCCTCGGACCACGGCAATGAGAACGGGAGAGTTCTCATAGGCCGTGATGGGCGCATGTACGCGGAGCAAGACGAGGCGGTTCGGCAGAGCGCAGGCATTGTCATGCGCGACCGAATGGTCAGGGGCACCGCTGAATATCTAGCGGCAAAGAAGGACGCCCTGGCGCAACGCGGGATCCGGTTCCTGGTCGCCTCGCCGCCCAACACGGCGACGATCTATCCGGAAGAGCTTCCGTCATGGGCGCGCAACCCGGGAAAGACGACCGAATACGACTTGCTTCTCGCGGAGCTTACGAAGCGAGGGGTGCGCGCCATCGACTTGCGGCCCGTGTTGCTCGCGGCCCGGGCAGAGGGAGGAATTCTATCTAAGGCATGACTCGCACTGGACGCCTCGCGGGGCCTTGACGGCGTTCAACACGATCGTGGAGGCGGATGGGCATCCTGACTGGCGCATGAGCGCCGCGGCTGTCCTGGGTCCGCCGACCATTCGGCGCAGCGGCGACCTCGCATCGTTTATCGGCCGAGACTGGGGTGACCGAGCCGGTTGAAGAAATGACATTGCCTCGGGTCCCGGCAGACAAATGGACCTCCAGACCCTATACATCCTTCGCGGAGACCAGCGACCACCCGACGGGAACGGTGCTGGTCATTGGAGACTCCTTCACCGCGTCCCTCTTTCCGCCCTTGCTGTTGGCGCATGTCAGGAAGGTCGCTTGGGCGCATCACACCCAATGCGACTTCAACTGGCAGGCGATGATTGAGCAGTACCATCCAGACGAGGTCTGGTGGATGCCGACAGAGAGATTTCTCAACTGCATGCCCAGCGTGCTTGCCGCCGATTCGGCCAAATAGGCGGGATGCTCGCCGCGCCTGGCTCCGTGGCAGGCTTGGCTCGGAGCGCTCCGCCTCACTTAACGCGCTTGCACAAAATCAGATCTTGATGATCTGCTATTCCTTTCTCCTTGAAGACTTCGATTGAGAAATAACGCGACCATTCTCTTTCGATATATTCCCGGCTGTGGTGAGTGTCTCGATAAAATCTCGGCAATCCGTCCGTGCCTTTGCCGCCGTCAATGTAGTAGAACCCTTTGTGAAACTCGGCGTCGCTCAGTTTATTTTTGATAAGGTCCAGCGAAAGGGTCGAGAAAAGGGCCGATCCACCGATCTTCGAGACGCGGCTGAGTTCAGCCAGCCAGGCGAACTGCATGTCTTCGGGAATGTGCGTGAATACCGATATCGAAAAGATAAAATCGAAGAATTCATCTTGAAAGGGAAGTGGAGGCATAGGCTCGTTGACGACAAAGTTTGCGATCGAGCCCAGATTTTTCTGAGCCCATGTGATGGCCTGCCGATCGACGTCTGAGCCGAACCATTCGACGGGCTTGACCGATGTCGAATGCTTTAGGCAAAGCTCATGAAGCGGGACGAGCACCCGGCCGCTACCCGATCCAAAGTCGAGACCACGAAAGGGAGCGGCGCCGCCGTTCACGTTCAGGCAGCTGAAAACATTGTTTGCGAGGATTCGCCCAACGTTTTCATAGCTTGCTATGTCGGCTGTGCCGTGGACTTCTCCTCCTGAGGTGAGCAGGCGGAACGCCGGGAGAGCCGGTCGTTTCATCGGGATCGCCGGCGCGGGCCTTCGTCCAGAGACTTTTGAGGCGTTTCAACATTTCGAACTCCGGAAGTTTATTGGCCAAGTTCGCCAAGTTCAATCGCCGCGCGCATTCCGTTCGCTCCCACAAAGTCGAATGAACCCAACCGCCTTCAATATCACGGGGCCAACGAAGACAAGCCGGGGCGGGATCGAATTGCCGCGCGATGCCGGATTGGGCGCTGCGGCATAGGTCGTGAGCGCTCGAGGTCGAATGAGATTGAGATTGCAGCTTCCGAATCTGAAAGGCGGCTGATAAAGGTGCGTTCGTGAATTCAACCTCGTTCCGAAAGAGCCGGCGCTGCGCCCGCAATCGCCGGAAACGCGCGCGTTCCTGATCTCGCGTGCTGCGCCGATACCGCCGCTATCTCGCGCTCCTTGCGTTCGGGCTGCTGGTCACGCCGCTTGTCGTCGGGATCGTCAGGCCGGATGGCCCCGAGGCGATTCTGAAGGAGGGGCGCTACCTTGCGGCTCTCCCGCCGGCGCCCGCGAGCGCAGACGATTGGCTGGGGCTTCCGAAGGAGACGGACGCTTACCTACGAGACCATTTCGGCCTGCGTCAGGTCTTGATCCGCGCGCACAAGGATATCACTCGCCCGTTGCTCGGGGTCGGCAACAATTCGGTGCTGATCGGTCGTGACGGGCGCATGTTCTACCTCGGCGAGGAGACGGTGCGTGAAAGCGCGGGGCTGGTCCTTCGGGACCGTAGGGTGGCCGACCAGGCTGATATCGTTCAGCGCATGTACGAGGAGCTCCGGGCGCGTGGCGTCCGCTTCCTGGTCGCTTCGCCGCCCAACGCATCGACAATCTACCAGGAGGACTTGCCCCTTTGGGCGCAAAATCCCGGCAGGCGGACCGAATACGACCTGTTTCTCGCCGACCTCGCGGCGCGGGGCGTTCCCGCTGTAGATCTGCGGCCGGCGGTCAAGCAAGCCCGGGCGGCGGGTCCGGTCTTCTACATGCATGATACGCATTGGACGGCCCGCGGCGCCTTGGCCGCTTATAATGCCGCCGTCGAGGCGGATTCGCACCCAGACTGGCGCATCGAGCCGGGCGCGGCGCTAAGCCCGCCGACCTTACGCAAAGGCGGCGACCTGGCGCGAATGTTCGGCGTCTCCGACAGCGTCTCGGAATATGCGGAGGACCTGACGCTTCCGCATGGAAAGAAAGTCCCGATATCTGCCGATATCCTTGGCGACTTCATTGAAACTGGGGAAAAGCCAGGCCCAACCGTGTTGATTCTGGGCGATTCCTTCACCGGTTTGTATTTTCCTCCGATGTTGCTGGCGCATGCTGGTCGAGTTATTTGGATGCACCACCGGTTATGCGGCTTCGACTGGAGCGCGGTGGAAAAATATCGCCCCGACGAGGTGTGGTGGATGCCGAACGAGCGCTTTCTGGTTTGCGCGCCCGATAAGCGGCCGAACGGCTTGCCTGAAAGCAAACCGACCTCCGCCGAAGGAAGGGCCCCTGCTGGGCTCGCCGCACAGGTTGACGCGGCCGGGAATTGGGATGGCGCGCCGGGAGTGAGCCTCGGACGACCGTCCGTAGCGCGCTGATCCTTGGCGGCGCGCGCTCAGGGAAGAGCGCCTATGCGCAGAAGCTCGCAGAGGCCCATGGCCGCGAGCGGCTGTATCTCGCGACCGCGACGGCCGGAGATGAGGAAATGGCGGCGCGTATCGCTCGTCATCGGCGCGACCGGGGCCAAGGCTGGACGACGCTGGAGGAGCCGCTCGAGATCGCCGCGGCCCTCGCGACGCACGCGCAAGGTGACAGGGCGGTGGTCGTCGATTGCCTGACCCTCTGGCTCAGCAACCTCATGCTGGCCGGCCGGGACCCTGGTCCGGCGGTTGTCGCGCTCGCCGACGCCATTCAAGGACTGGCTGGTCCGGCGATCCTCGTATCCAACGAGGTTGGCATGGGGTTGGTGCCGGACCACAAACTCGGCCGCGAGTTTCGCGACTGGCAGGGTCGGGCGAACCGTGAAATCGGCGCCGCCTGCGACTCGGTGATCTTCGTCGCGGCGGGATTCCCGCTCCAGTTGAAGCCTGCTGCAACCCCGAGCGTGCAATTCGGCTGAAGCACCGCATTTTCCTCAAGAAAACTTCTGGCGACTTAGGGCCGGCCTGGACTAGGATTTGCGTCCGTGGACGGGGATTGCCGGCTGCGCGGGCGGCCGGCCTTCACTTCAAGACGTTCGTTGGGGACTTGGCGGGATGTTGCGTCTCTTCCAACGCCGGGCGCCGGAGCAGGCGGCTCATTTCGACATTGCGCATGACGGCGAGACTTATCGCGTCGCGCTGAAACGCGTCGCGACGTCGCGCCGTTTCACGTTGAGGGTTCGCACTGCGACGCGTGACGTGGTGTTGACGATCCCGACGCGCTCATCGCTCAAAGCGGCGCGCGAATTCGCCGAGCGTCACGCCGCGTGGATCGGCACGCGACTCGCGCGCCTGCCTGAACCGGTTGCGTTCGAGCCGCGCGCGGTCATGCCATTGCGCGGCGTCGATCATCGCATCGTGCATCGGCCGAGCGAACGCGGCGTAGTCTGGCTCGAGTTGAGCGAGCGCGGGCCGCTCATCTGCGTTTCTGGCGAGCGGCCGCATGTGGCGCGTCGCGTCACCGATTTCCTCAAGCGCGAGGCGCGCAAGGACCTCGAGGCTGCGGTCGTCCGCCACTCGAAGCAGCTCGGCGTCAAGCCGCGGCGCATTGTGTTACGCGACACGGTGAGCCGCTGGGGCTCGTGTTCGTCGACTGGCGGGCTCAATTTCTCGTGGCGCCTGATTCTCGCGCCGCCCTTCGTGCTCGATTACCTCGCCGCGCATGAGGTGGCGCATATCGTGCACATGAATCATTCGGCCCTGTTCTGGAAACTTGCGCGCCGCCTGCACCCAGGAACCGACCGCGCCGAACTCTGGCTCAAGGTTCATGGCGCGAGCCTGCATCGTTTCGGCGCGACTTGGGAATGACCCCTCGCTCCACTGCGATTTGATGCGATGGGCCCGAATCCGGTCGTCATTGCGAGCGCAACGAAGCAATCCAGGGAACCAGGGCGGCCTGCGACTGCTGGGTCGCCGCGTCGCTTCGCTCCTCGCGATGACGTTCGCTTGTCACACCAGCCGTTCCAGCGCCGCGAACAAGAGCTCCAGATCCTGAGGACGTGACAGGCGGTGATCGCCGTCCTTCACCAGCGTTAGCGTCGCCGGGTCGCCGCCGAAGCGTTGCATCAGCGCCAGCGCATGGGAAAACGGCACGTCTTCGTCCCGCATGCCTTGCAGCACTGCGGTTGGCGCGCCGGTGCGAATCATGCCGCCGAGCAGAAGGTGCTTGCGCCCGTCCTCGATCAGGTTCCGGGTGAAGCAGTCGGGTTCGCTCGAATAGGCGGAGGGCCTTCGCCATTCGCCTTGCTCCGTGATCGCGCGCCGCGCCTCGTCCGGCGCCTTGGCCCAGACGAGCGCTTCGGTGAAGTCGACCGCAGGCGCGATAAGAACGAGGCCTTTGACGCGCTCCCTCTCGCCGGCCTCGCTGAGCGCCCGGGCCGCGAGCAGCGCCAAATATCCGCCCATGGACGAACCGACCAGAATTTGCGGCCCTTCGCTCATCCCTTGCATGAGAGCGAGCGTCTCCTCGAGCCAGCGAGAAATCGTCCCCTCTTCGAGCCTTCCCTCGGAGCGGCCGTGGCCGGAATAGTCGAACCGCAGCAGGCCGAGACCGCGCCGCTCGGCTTCGGCGTCGAGGGCGGTCGCTTTGGTCGAGTCCATGTCCGAGCGAAAACCGCTGAGCCAAATGACGCCTGGCGCTCCGCAGCGCACTGGCGCGCGGCGGCGAAAGGCGATACGCCGTTGATTCGGGGCCTTCCCGACGATGAAAACCTGCGGCTGTCCGTCCGACACATTGAGCTCGCTGCTGATCATTCGACCCGCGGACGGCGCCGGGATGGATCCCAACTTGGACGCGCAGGACGAAGCGGACTTGGCGGAGCCTTCGGCGCGAGTCAACCGGCGGCCCTACGCGCTTTTCCGTTTGAGGCGCGGCGCGCCGTGAGCATCGACGCGCTCTCCCCGTTCGGACGCTGGGCGAACGCGCCGCTCGCCGGTCGTACTATCCTCCAGATCGTTCCGCCGCTCTCTGCAGGCGGCGACGAAGGCGCGACGCTCGCGGTTACTGCTGCGCTCAAGGAGACGGGCGCTCGCGCCCTGGTGGCGACGGATTCGCGCGAGTTGGCCGGCGAATTGCAAGCGATCGGCGGTCTCTTCATCCGTTTTCCAGCGGCGACCAAGAACCCGATCGCAATGACCTTCAACACGGGCCGCCTGCAGCGGATCATCGCGTCGGAGCGCGTCGACCTTGTCCACGCCCGCTCGCGTTGGGCAGCCTGGGCGGCGGTCAAGGCCTGCCGCAAGGCGAAGCGCCCGCTCGTCACCTCGCTTCCCGGTGACGGCGGCGCGCGCCCGCGCACCGGCTTTGAGACGGCGGTCGCGGAGGGCGACATTGTCATCGCGTCGTCCGAGTTCGCCGCTGAGCGCGCGGAAACCCTCTTTCCCATGCCTCCCAAGCGGCTCAGAGTCGTCCGTCCGGGGATGGATCTCTCCAAACTTCAGCCGGAACGGGTTAGCGGGCGGCGAGTGTCCGATATTCGCTCGAGCTGGGGCGCCGCGGCGCATGAGCGGGTCGTTTTAATGCCGACGCGACTCGCGCCCGGCCGGGGCCAGGATATGCTCATCGAGGCGGCCGCGCTGATCAAAGGCCAAGGCCTCGACGACGTCCGTTTCGTGTTGGCGGGCGACGCGGCGAAGCCAGTGTTCGCGGGCGAGCTTGACGCGCTCGCAACCAAGTGCGGCGTTCGGTCCATCGTCACGCGCGTCGGCGCATCGGCCGATCCGCCAGCGGCGTTTATCGGCGCGGCGGTTGTGGTCTTTCCCGCCGCGGACGCCGACGGCGTGACGCGCACGGCGATCGAGGCCGCCGCAATCGGGGCGCTCACCATCATCTCCGACGTCGGACCGGCTCGCGAAATCATCGCCGCGCCGCCACACACGGACGCCGAGGCCCGCACCGGCTGGCTCGTTCCGCGTAGCGAACCGGCCGCGCTTGCGGAAGCGATCCACGCCGCGCTCTCGCTTGGCGCCTCGGCGCGCGAGGCCGTCCGGCGCCGGTCGCGGATGAAGATCGCCGAAGCCTATTCGCTCGAGCGCATGACGCGCGACACGCTTGGCGTTTACGCCGAGGCGCTGGAGGGGTGAGCGGAATGGACGCTCGCGCTCGACCTGTTCGCCATAAGACCGGCTCGCCCCGGCGTCAGTCGGCGAGCGGCTTAGCGACTCGGCTCGATCGTATTCCGCAGCGTCAAACTGCTTGATAACCGGCAGAATGTGGTCAAACCTACAATTGTAGGCCGTGGGAGGCTGGGGGCCTCATTCAAGTCGAACGAAGCCGTAATTGCCGCAGAGGACTGGGCTGGTCTGCGATCGGACAGGAATGTCCCGTTTACCGAAAAGGGGGGACGCAATGACATTTGTCAAGAGGATAGCGGGTGCGGCGGCGGTCGGCGCGGCAATGCTGATTGGTCTGTCCGCGCCGTCGGCTGAGGCCGGATATATCGTGGACCTCACGCAACAGGGGGCCGACGTCGTCGCGACCGGAAGCGGCGCAATCGACCTGACCGGCCTGACGTTCGTGAATACTTTCAGTAGCGGCGGCCCCGCGCAGATAATCCCCCACGAGTTTATGTTGCCCCCGCCCCACTGTCGACCGCTGCCAGCGGGATAGAAACCGGGTTGGGGCAATAGACCTTTACAATGGCGCCACCGGACCAGCGAATTTCGGGAGCGGGGGCCTAACCCAGGCCAGTAGCGCCACCGGAGACCCTGTCGGCATCTCTTCGCACGCTCTTGCTGTGCCACAAGGTTACGCCTCCGACAGTCCCCTGTCGGACACCGCGACTTATGACAACCAGACCTTCAGCAGCCTCGGCGCCACGCCCGGGACCTACGAATGGACGTGGGGTGCCGGACCGAACCAGAACTTCACGCTCGTCATCGTAACCGCCGGTGCCGTTCCGGAACCCTCGACCTGGGCGATGATGCTGCTCGGCTTCGCGGGTCTGGGCTTGATGGAATATCACAACGCCGGACGCCGCCGCCGAACCGCATGCAACGCTTAGGCGATTAGAAGCGCGACGCCCACCGGCGCCGGTCGCGGACCAAAATCGCCGAAGCCTATTCGCTTGAGCGCATGACGCGCGACACGCTTGGCGTCTACGCCGAGGTGCTCTCGCGCTGACGGGGCACCACGCCGCCCAACACCGGCGCCGCTTCGGGCGTCTGCACGTGCTCAGGGCGGATGCCGAGGCCCATCAGGCGCGCCGGAATGCGGCGCAGAATCGGAAAGACGCCGAACAGCTTCAAGAAGAAAGGCGGCTTCGGACGCTCATGACTTGCCAGGACACGGCTGATAACCCGTTGCTGGATCATGAGTTGCAGCCGCTGCGTGAACCGCATGGGCGGAGTGCGCCGCTCCTCGACGGCCTGAAGATCCTGATCTGTCAATCGTCCGCTGCGGAGCGGCTCGGCGAGCCTGTTCGCGGCGGCGACCGCATCTTGCACCGCCATATTGATCCCAACGCCGCCGATCGGCGACATCGCATGCGCCGCATCGCCGATGCATATGAGCCCAGGCCGCCACCATTTTTTCAACCGATCGACCGTGACGGTGAGCAGCTTCAGGTCATCCCAGCTTTTCAGCTCCTCGATCCGGTCGGATACGAAGGGCGACATCTCGACGACCCGCGCACGGAAGGCTTCGAGGCCTTCGGCTTTCACGCGTTCAATGCCGCCTTTCGGGATGATGTAGGCGCACTGCCAATAGTCGCCGCGGTCCAACATGATCATCATCTTGCCGGCCTCGATATGGCCGAACGTGTCGGAGCTGTCCCCGCCTTTGTGCGGCAATCGGAACCAGAGCACATCCATCGGCGCCCCGTAGTCCTTGCTCTCGAAGCCTGCTTTCTCGCGCACGGTCGAATGGCGCCCGTCGCAGCCGACCACGAGGTCCGCGCGGATCGCAACCGTCCCATCCGGCGTCTTGGCGATCAAGCCGACAACGCGGCCGTTCTCTTCAATGAGATCCGTCGCTTCAGCCTGCATCCGCAGGTCGAATGTCGGGTAACGCTTGCCGTGCTGGGCGAGGAAGTTGAGGAAGTTCCATTGTGGCGTCAGCGCGATGAATTTGCAGTGCGTCGGCAGATGGCGAAAGTCGACCACCTCGACATGTTCCGAGCCGATCTGGGCGGACAGCGTCTCGACCTTCTGAAGCGGCAATTGCAAAAACTTGTCGATCAGACCCGGTTCGACCATCACTTCGAGCGTCGACGGATGAACCGTGTCGCCGCGGAAATCGCGGAAGAAATCGGCGTGCTTCTCCAGCACGACCACGTGGACGCCAGCTCGAGCCAGCAGGAACCCCAACATCATTCCGGCGGGGCCGCCGCCGGCGATGCAGCACTGCGTCGAGATCGTCGAGTTGGCCATGTTCGTTTGGCTCAGCAGGTCCAGGCGCGCCCGCGCCCACGATCTAAAACGCGAAGATTAAAGCTCGGTTCCGGCCGGACCTCGATTTGGAGCGATGTCCGCCGTTCCGGTTCGAGCCGCGTGAGTCGCAGCCCGAACCGATTGCGCCTAGTTCTTGATAAACGCGCCGGTGCGCAAATCGCTCAAGGCCTGACGGATCTGGTCCTGCGTGTTCATGACGATCGGCCCGTGCCAGGCGATCGGCTCGCGTAAGGGTCGGCCCGAGATGAGAAGGAAGCGCACGCCTTCGTCGCCCGCCTGGACGACGATCTCGTCGCCCGCGCCGAACACGACCAGCGATCGGTTGCCGACCTTGTCGCGCACCAGCACCTCCTCGCCATTGACCTGCGCTTCGCGCAAAACGCCGAAGGGTTCGGAGGAGTCGGCGAAGGTGGCCGAGCCTTCGAAGATATAGGCGAACGCCTGGCGGAAACCCTCGACCTTGAGGCGCTTCTTCTTGCCGGCTGGCACCGTCACATCGAGATAGCGCGGCTCGGCGGCGACGCCGTCGACCGGACCGGTCTTGCCCCAGAACTCGCCGCAGATGACGCGCACGCGCGCGCCGTCGTCGTCGATCACTTCGGGGATCGCGCTTGCAGGCACGTCCTGATAGCGCGGCTTCACCATCTTGAGATGCGCGGGCAGGTTCGCCCACAGCTGGAAGCCATGCATGCGGCCCTTGGCGTCGCCCGTCGGCATTTCCTGGTGCAGGATGCCGCTGCCCGCCGTCATCCACTGCACGTCGCCAGAGCCGAGCTTGCCGCGGTTGCCGAGGCTGTCGCCGTGATCGACCTCGCCCGCCAGCACGTAGGTGATGGTCTCGATGCCGCGATGCGGATGCCACGGGAAGCCTGCCAGATAATCCTCGGGCCGATCGCCGCGAAAATCATCCATCATGAGGAACGGGTCGAAATCAGAGGTGTCGCCGAAGCCGAAGGCGCGGCGCAGCTTGACGCCCGCCCCCTCCATGGTCGGAACGGACTGGCTGACGCGCTTGACGGGACGAATGGACATGATTGCCCTCCTGATCGAACTTCGGATCGATGGGACTTCCGGAATACTGCCGCTCACCCAGTTTTGAAGCTGAAAAAGTTTGGCCGGTTCTTAGTTCCGAAAGCCCTGCTGGCGGCGAAGATAGGTATAGGCGGCGATCGCCGCAAGTCTATCAAAAGAAGCGATTGGATCTATCGGTCGGGATGAACGCTCGCGCTCCTCGGCAGTCCCCCGACGATCGTCGCGGCGTCGAAGCCGGCTGCGGCGCCGCGCTCGAGCGAAGGCTGAATGTCCGCGCCGTTGAGCCGCTGGCTGAGAAAGGCGGCGACGAAGGCGTCGCCCGCGCCGGTCGTGTCGATCGCCTCAATCTTTCGAGCCTTGATGCGCCAGCGGCGCGCGCCTTCCGCGGCCTCGGCGCCGGACGCGCCGCGCTTGATGACGACCAGCGGGTAAAGAGCGGCGAGCCGCGCGCATTGGGTTTCGGGATCGGTCGAGCCGGCGAGAACCTCGGCTTCCTCTTCGTTGGGGAACAGAATCGCGGCGCCTCGGGTCCATGCGAGGAAATTGTCCGCCCCGACCTCGCGCAGGAATTCCGCCGAGGCCGGATCGACGCTGATTTGCTTATCTCCCGCGCGCCGCATGACGTCGAGGACCGCCGCACGCGGGGAGGGGGCAAAGAACGAATAGCCAGAGAGAGAGATGTGAGAGGCGGAGGCGATCAGCGCGTCCGGAATATCGCGCGCTTCGAGCGCTTCGTTGGCGCCGCGATCGGTGAGAAAGCTGCGTTCGCCGTCCGGGTCGATGAGCGCGATCAGCCGCCCGGTCTCATGGGTAGGATCGCCGACGAGGTGCGGCGTAACGCCGATCGCTTCGAACCGCGCCGTCTGGCGTTCGACGTCCGCCGCGCCGACGCGGGCGACGAAATCGACGCCCGCGCCGAAATAGGCGAGCCACGCCGCCTGATTGGCCGCAGAGCCGCCGGGCTGAAGCGTGATCGACGCACGCCGGTCCGAGCCGCGCGCGATCGGCCCTTCCGGCCGCACGACGACGTCCGTCATCACGTCGCCGATGACAAGGGCGCGAGCAGCGCGCAAAATCATTCAAACACCGCGTCGGCGAGTCGCCTGATGGGGAGGGACACGCAATGTTACCGAAAGCGAAGACGTTTGTCGCCAAAACCGGGCTCGCACGCGGCTCCGCCAACAATGGTGTTTTTAAAATCACATCCATCGCGCTGCGAAGCGCGTTATCCGCGAGGCCCCTCGCCCTGGCGTTGATCCTGGCGTCGCCGAACGCTGAGGCTACGCCCAAGTTTGCCAGGCAGACCGGCCAGAATTGCAGTTTCTGTCACAGCGGCGTCCCGAGGCTGAACAACACCGGCTTGTCATTCAAAGACAATGGTTTCCGGCTTCCGAGCAGCAACGAGACCCCCGGCAAGGATCACAGGGAGGCGCCGGCTCAATGACGGTTCGAAAGGCGAGCCTTCATAGAGCCGACTACTCCGTGGCCGCAGCCACCAGCGCCTGCACGACGGCGATATTCGGCAGGAGATTGTCCGGCAAGCCGTGCCGCTCTTTCAGGTACGCGGGGCTGTTGTAGGAGATCCACGCCTTGCCTTGCGCATCCTGCGCAACCAAAATCTTCAGCGGAAGATCGATGGCGACGCTTGGAGCCGCAAGCATGAGCGGCGTGCCGGCCTTCGGACTGCCGAAGATCAAGAGCTTGGTGGGAGGCATTTTCATTCCGACCTTCTCAGCTTCGCCGCTGTGGTCGACCACCGCAAAGAGCGTCACGCCTTTGGACTTGAGAATTGTCGTCAGCTTGTCGACCGTCTCGTCCACGGAATGATGGCTCGGAATTTTGACAATCCCTTCTTCTTTCTGCATGGGCCAAGCCTCCGACGTTGAGAGAGTGGACTGGGGCGGCTGAGCGATTGTCCTTTTAGCGATCAGCCTCCTCCTCCGGCTGGAGGACAAGGCATTCATAGAGCTCGGCGAGTAGAAGTGCGACGCTGATCTCGGACGGGGCGATCATCGATTCCGCAATCAGGATTTCTCGCGATGGCGAGATTAGCCTGGATGATCGCACGCGCGCGTGCGCGGCCCGTCAACGCGACGGGGCGTAAGCCGTTGAAGTCATAGCACAGCGGCTGCCGTTCCTTCCGGGCGAGAATAGATCATCTCTTTGACGCGGGCAGAGTTCACAGCTTCATGAGTTCCACCGCCGCTTGAGCCGCGAGTATGGCGTTGTTCTTGATCAGTGCAATATTGGCCTCGAGGCTTTTCCCGCCAGAGAGTTCGACCACGCGCTTAAGCAGAAACGGCGTCGCCTCTTTCTTGCCGACGCCCTGCGTCTTGGCTTCCTCCACCGCTTCGGCGATGCGCTGCTCGATTGCGGCCTCTTCGAGCGCGTGATCCTGTGGAATCGGATTGGCGATGAGAAGACCGCCCGGACCGATCTCGCGCTGAAGCCGAATCATTCGGGCAAGATCGTGAAGCCCGTCGCAGCGATGTTCGAGCTTGAAACCGGAGGAGCGGGCGTAGAAGGCCGGGAACTCGTCGGTGCGGTAGCCGACGACGGCGACCCCTTGCGTTTCGAGAAACTCGAGCGTTTTCCCGATGTCGAGAATCGATTTGGCGCCGGCGCACACGACCGCGACGCGGGTGCGCGAAAGCTCGACGAGATCGGCGGAGATGTCGAATGTCTCCTCGGCGCCGCGATGCACGCCGCCGATTCCGCCTGTGGCGAAGATTTCGACGCCCGCGAGGCCAGCGATGAACATTGTCGCCGCGACTGTCGTGCCGGCCGAGCCTTTGCGCGCGGCGATGAGCGCCAGATCGCGCCGTGAGGCCTTCACGACGCCGCCGCTGAGCTGGCCGAGCCGGTCGATCTCCTCGCCGTCGAGGCCTATCCGCAAGCGGCCTTCGATGACCGCGATCGTCGCCGGAACGGCCCCCATCTCCCGCGCCGCCTGTTCGACGGCAAGCGCGGTCTCGACGTTTCGGGGATAGGGCATGCCATGAGTGATGATCGTCGATTCGAGCGCGACGAGCGGTTTCCTGGCCGACCGCGCCTCGGCGACCTCGGGGGAAAAATCCATGAGATCCACGGCGCTCATCGCTCGTCACTTTCGTCGCGGGCGGCCGCGAAACGGCCGGCGCGAGGTTATCGGCAATCTCTGTCTCGTGATCAATGGCGCCAATGGTACTGGGCCGCCGGCCCAAAAGGCCGCCTCGCGAGATGCTTGCGGTCTGGCGGATTCGCGCTACCTTCCCGCCGAAGGAACGGACAAAATACAAGTCGATGGACGACAAGCCGCAGAACGTTCCGGCCCAGCCGGACCTCGCAGCGTCGATCCGGCAGGCTCGGGTCGAGAACGCCGAACGCGCCGATGCGATCGCGGAGGCGCGCGAACTCGAGATTGTCCGTCTCAAAGCGCTTGAGAGCGCGTTGGAGCCGGTCGTCGACCAGGCGCCTCAGGGCGTCGACCTGTTCGATATGGCGCTGACGCAGAGCGAGCATCCGCGTCTCTTCCTCGACATGATCGCGTTTATCGACATGGCGCACGATAAGCGCACTTATCGGTTTTTTCAGGATACGCGCCATGGCCGCGTGCTGATGGCCGAAAGCCAATCGCCCGAGACGATCGTCACTGCTGTCGCCGATTATGTCGCGCGCCGTCTGGTCGAGCGCGAGCGCGCGTTGACCGCAGACCCGCGCTTGGCCGAGGAGCCGCGTCCACAACCGGCAGAAGCGAACGGGCCAGCGACATGGCCGATCGCGAAACTGCGCTCGCGCGCGTTGCACTTCCCCCCTGCCGGCGCGAGCGAGCCGCTTGCCGCCGCCGAGCAGCCGAGGGCGCGACCCAGGCGCGGAATCGCACGACGGCTTGGCGATGCGTTGAGCCTGTTCCTGATGCTTCTGGGGTCGATCACGCTCGCGCTTCTGCTTGGGATTGGCGGCTACTGGGCCTGGACCGTGCGTCTCCGTGACCTTTGGGCTCACTGGATCGGCGCGCCGCCATTTTAAGCGGCGCTTCACAATGAGCTCGATCGCGAACACGGAATTGATTTGTTTCCGCCCCCGCGCGACAATAAACCTTGTCCGACCACTGGCCGCGGCTAAGGCCGATGAAAAATCATGAGCAACGCCTTCTTCTACGATCTCTTGGCCTCGGTCGCCGAGCGCGGCCGCTCCATGCTCAAGATCAAGCCTTGGCCGAAGGATGCGGATAAGAGCGTCGAACAGTTGATTGACGACTGCCGAGCTCTGGTTGAAGGGCGGGGCGAGGCGTCGGGAGTGGCGCTCGCCGCCGAGGTGATTGGGCGCTATCGCGCGCTTGATCCGAGCGATCATGTGGCGTTCTTCACCGCGCTTGCTGACAATTTCGGGCCTGATCGCGATCGGGTGCGGGACGCGGTCGCCAAGTTCGAGTCCGATGACGACGAAGCGGCGGCGAGCGAAATCCACTATGCCTCCGAGCCGCGTCGTCACGAGCTGTTCCGGCGGATCAATCGCGCGCCGGGGGGCACCGCCGCGTTGGTCGGGATGCGCGCGGACCTACTGCAACTCCTGAACCGAAACCCATTGCTCGCCATTGTCGATCGCGATTTTCTGCATCTGTTCGGTTCGTGGTTCAATCGGGGGTTTCTGGTGTTACGCCGCATCGACTGGTCCTCGCCCGCCGCGCTTCTGGAAAAGATCATCCGTTACGAGGCGGTGCACGAAATTGGCGACTGGGACGACCTCAGGCGGCGCATCGACCCGGCCGACAGGCGGTGCTACGCGTTCTTCCACCCGAGGCTGATCGACGAACCGCTGATTTTCGTCGAAGTCGCGCTGACTGTCGCCTCTCCGGCGGCGATCGCCCCATTGCTCGCGGAAAAACGCACTCATGTTGCGCCGGAGAAGGCGCGCGTCGCTTCGTTCTACTCGATCTCCAACTGCCAACAGGGTCTCGCCAGGGTCAATTTCGGCAATTTCCTCATCAAGCAGGTGGTCGAGGAGATGCGGCGCGAGCTGCCGGCGATCGAGACTTTCGTCACGCTCTCGCCAGTTCCCGGATTCCGGACCTGGCTCGAGACGACGGAAGATCCAGCGATCACGCCGCTGAAGAATGCGGCATTGCAATTGGCGGTCGAGGACAATTGGCCAACGCACGGCGTCGCGGCTAAGCTGCGCGCCGCGCTCGAGCCGCTGGCCGCCTATTACTTTCTGAAAGCGCGCCGCCCGGACGGCCGGGTCCTGGACCCCGTCGCCCGGTTCCATCTCGGCAACGGCGCGCGCCTTGAGCGCATCAATTGGGAGGGGGACCTATCGCCAAAGGGGCTCGCCGAGTCCTTCGGGATCATGGTCAACTATCTCTATAACCTCGACGAGATCGAGCGCAATCACGAGGCGTTCGTCAACCGCGGCCAGATCGCCGCGTCGGCTGCGGTGAAGAAGCTTCTTCCCACCGCGCCTTCACGCCTCCGCGCGGCTTTGCCGGGCGCGTTGGCCTCGAGCGCCTGACCGCGCTCGCCAGCGCCGCGACTAGGGGCGCGCCTCGAGCACCATGTTGAACGGCGTCTCGGTTGCCTTGCGCACCTTGCGCAACACGGCTCTAAGATCAGCGCCAGCGGGCTGCGAACGATCGGCCCGAGGGGAGGGACGCCATGTACGCCGCGATTCGTCAGTTCAAGGCCAAGCCTGGCTCGGCCGACGCGCTCGCCGAGAAGATCAAGGAGGCGATCTCCATCATTAGCGACGTCTCCGGCTTCATGGGCTATTATGTGGTCTACGCGCCGGATGACATGGTGACGGCGATCAGTGTCTTCAACACCGTTGCGGAAGCGCAGGAATCCAATCGAAGGGCGCTCGCCTTCATCGAGGAGAATCTTGGGCCCCTGGTCATCGGACAGGCGAGCGCGACCGCCGGGCCGGTGATCGTACACTCGCTGCCTTGAGGGCGCCGCCCCGGCTCAGCCGATGAACGTCAACACCATCGGCGCGAAAAATCCGAAAGCGATGAGCGCCGCGCCGACCGCCCCGAGAGCGACGCTGAGCCATACCAGCGCGGTAATCCCGGTGATAATGGCGGCGGACGCAAGCACGATGGCGATCTGGGTCAGGCCGCTTCCAAGTTCATAGTGTCCGAGCCGGCGATTGGCCAATTCCCGAGCTTCCGAGGCCTCCTTGGCGCGATCTTGGATCGCATCCATGCTGTCTTCTGGCTTCTTCGGGTCCTTTTCGTATCGCGCCACGGTCGCTTTGAAATCGGCGATTTGCTTCTCGAACGCCTCTTGCGCTTTCGGATCGGTCACGGCGCTTTTTTGCGCCTCGAGCATGGCGGCGGCGGTTTCCGTGACGGTCGAGCGAATGCGCTTGGCTTGGTAGAAATTGAAGAGGTCCGAGGACTCGATATTCTTTTCCGTCGACAGGTGCTGGGCGTTCTTCGCGCCGGCTTCGGCAAGCGCCAATAGAAGCGCAAGGATCGCGATGATGAGCGCGACCGCCTGACTTTTTTCCTTCGCCTCGACCGCGGAATTGGTGGCTTCAGACATGGCTTGCCTCCCACGAATCACTGGCGTGCTTTTCACTTGCCCCGCTTGCGCTGGCAAGGTCGGGCTTCGGGTCAGGCGAGCCGCGTCGCTCAAATCCAGAACGAGGCGTCGAAGATGCCCGACGCCTCGCAAATCGCACGGCGTAAGGGTGAAGAGGGGCCGTGGAGCGGGGTCCTCCCGACGAGGGCGAGCGGCGAATTGCTTTTGCATGGGCCGCCGAAATGGAAAGGCGCGGACGACAATCTATTGCAGAAAATCAGAAGCCAGGTTAAGCTTGACCCCATGAATAATCCGGCGCTTCCGCATGGCCTCGACCGCATGGTCCCGTTCCGGGAGTGCGATCGCGATGGAAAAAGCGTGAGGAAAAATTTTTTCTGCGAAAAATCCTCGTAACCCATTGAAAAGTCTAGGTTCTGACGAGAGAATCCAAGGAAATCCAAGGAAATCCAAGGAAATCCAACCCGCATGAGCGGGGTGTTCGGAACCGAAACGGTAGAGGGCCAAGAAAACCCAAATCGACCGGACCCGCGTCGCGGCCCGGAAGGAGCCAAACCGACTCCATCCAAAGGCAAAGCGCCATAAGGCTTTGTCGCCTCTTCTTACACGCCGAGCGCCTCGCGCTCGCCGATCGCTGTGCTCTCCGGACCAAGCCCCCGGGCGCGCGCGCTGACCCGCCAGCGCTCGCCCTCGCGAGCGAGCCGCACCAAATGATACGCGGCGCGATAACGCGGGTGACTTGCGGCGGCAGCGGCGGAGGGCGCGCTGAGGACCGGGACCGAGCCATCGATCGTGCGCGCAGAGCGTGACCGAAGGGAGCGAACGGCCTGCCGGTGAATGTGGCCGTGCAAGATCGCTTCGGCGCCGAGATTGCGCACGACGCGCTCAAACGCAGGCGCGTCCGAGAGGCCGCGCAATGGCGGGGTAACCCCGGCGAGCGGCGGGTGATGGATAAGCACGACTCGCGCTAGGCCCTTAGCCCCTGTTTCGCGCAACAATTCAGCGAACGCTTCGACCTGCGCCTTGCCGAGCTTGCCAGTCGCCATCAGCGGACCTGTCGGCACCGCTGAGCTTAAGCCGATGATCGCGATCTCGCCCCGGACGCGAAGGTAAGGATAGGTCGCCTTACTCTTTTGCGTATTGTCGCTCGTGGCCCACGGCGCGAACGTGGTCTCAAGCAATGGCATGGACGCGCGCACATAGGCGTCGTGATTTCCGGGCACGAAACTGACGTCGGCCGGCTCGCCCAACGTCTCCATCCATAGCGCCGCCCGCTGGAACTCCGCCGCCATGCCGATATTGACCAGAGTCTCCAGTGACAGCGACATGGTCAGGGCGTTGCGCGCGCAAATCATCGACCAGGCGCTTCAGGAGCGCCATGTCGTTCAGCCGTTCGCGGCCGCGCTTCCAATTGATGAACCCCATCACGCGCTTGAGCCGCAAGTCGGCGAAGCCGGGCAGGGGCGCCGGGCTCAAATGCGGATCGGTGATGTGCGCGATGGTGAAGCTCATGCTCAAGCGCCCTCTCCGGCGGCCTGCCAAGGCGAAGAGGCCCCGAGCCATTGACCGGACGGCAATAAGATTGCTTGAACGGAAAGACAACCCTGGGATGGGGTCGGAGAGTACGAGCATTATGGCCGCGTCAGTTGGAGAAAGGCTGAGGGTGCGCCTGCTGCACTGGAGCTTCCTCCTGACGCGGCCGATATCGCTTGGCGTTCGCGGGATTGTGATCAACGCCGACGACGAAGTTATGCTGGTGAGACACGGCTACGTCTCCGGCTGGCATTTTCCGGGCGGCGGCGTCGAGGTCGGGGAGACCTGCGTCGAGTCGGTGACACGCGAACTCGAGGAGGAGGCGCGCATCGCGATCGAAGGGCCGCCGGTCCTGCACGGTCTTTTCTTCAACACTCAGACATCGAAGCGCGATCACGTGGCGGCGTATGTGGTCCGAAACTTCCGCGTCTTAGGCGAACGCGCGCCTGATTGGGAAATCCTCGAAGCGCGTTTTTTCCCACGGTCGGCGCTGCCGGAAGGAACGACCAGGGCGACTAGAGCGAGGCTCGCCGAGATCTTCGATTCCGCGCCGCTTTCCGACCGCTGGTGACCGCGACGAGGGCAGGATGCCTCGCCCGCGGGCAATTTAACCTATTGCTTTGATTTTAAGTCACAATTCCGGTCTGGAATACAGTTTGTTAACGGCCGGGTAAGCAAAGCGGCTTTTCTTCGCCGGGTGGACTTTTGGCGCCGGCGCGCCTAAGAATCGGTCAAATGCGGGGACATTGATGAGTTCCATCATCCGGCGCGGGACCGCCGTTAGTCTGGCTATCGCAGTGTGTGCAGGGGTTGCCGGCTGCGATGATTCCTATCTCGACCAGGGCCCGGGGCGGTCCCAGCAGCCCATTTCCAGCGCCACGCTCGAGGAAATGACCAAGCTCGACACCACGCCGTCCTCGCCGACGCTCATCCGGACCTACAAGAAGGAGGCTGAGCTCGAAATCTGGAAAATGAAGTCGAACGGCGAATATGCGCTGCTCAAGACCTATCCGATGTGCCGATGGTCGGGACAGCTCGGCCCCAAGAAGCGCGAAGGCGACATGCAGGTCCCGGAGGGCTTCTACTCGATCGCGCCAGGGCAGATGAACCCCAACTCCCACTATTATCTGGCGTTCAACGTCGGCTACCCGAACGCCTACGACCGGGCTTATGGCCGCACCGGCGGCAATGTGATGGTGCACGGAGTGTGTTCGTCCGCGGGTTGCTTCTCGATGACCGACGAGCAGGTCGCCGACATTTACGCGATCGCTCGCGACTCCTTCAACGGCGGCCAGCGCGAGATCCAGCTCCAGTCCTATCCGTTCCACATGACGGCCGAGAACATGGCCAAGTTCCGGCTCGATCCCAACATCGATTTCTGGAAAAACCTGAAAGATGGCTCCGACCACTTCGAGGTCACCAAGGCCGAGCCGTCCGTCCTGGTCTGCGGCAAGCATTATGTCTTCGACGCGACCGCGAAGGACGAGGTTTCCGGCAGCGAACCGTGTCCCGCGCTTAAGCGCGATGACTCTGGTCGAGGCGCTGGTCGCGGAAAAGTCCGAAAAGGACGACGCCAAGGTCGCCGAACTGGCGGCATCCGGCGTCAAGCCTGTGCGTCTGGTTTATGCCGACGGCGGCCAAAATCCGGTTTTCGTCGGCTACAAGGATACGAGCGATCCCGACGCGCTGGTGAGCGGACCGCAAGAGATCGTTCTCAACGATCGGGCGAAACCGGCGCCGGCGGTGGTGAAGGTCGCCGCGGCCTACGCGGACAAGAAGCGCACGGCGACCGCCGCGACGTCGCATCGCGTCCGTCGAGGCTGGGGCGGCTGAGCCAGCTCCGACGAACGTAGCCAGCGCCGCGGCGCCTGCAAGCCAATCCGGCGGAATGTTCGGCGGGTTGACCGGTGGCGCCAAGAACGTCGGGAAATGGCTCCATTTTGGCGGCGAGCAGCCGGCGCCCCCGCCAGTTGACGCCGCCGCGGCGTCCGATGCCGATCAAGCGATTCCCAACGCGCCGCTGCCGCCGCGCCGCGACGATGTGCATCTGGCCTCGCTGCATGCGACGCCGACGCCGCCGACGCGCCCGAACCTCGCCGATAGTCCGGCGGAAGCGCCCGATTCGTCGAAAACGGCGCCAGTGTCCGCGCAATAGCCGTCGGGCTAAGCTGCGAAACCCACGCGCCTACGCCTGTGTGGCTCGACAGGCGGGAAACGAGGCGCGCCGCCTCGCCAGCGTCCGAAAGCGCGCGCGTCGGCACGACAATTGGACCGCCTTCGCGCAGCCATACGTAAATGAGCCCGCCGACGTCTTCGGCGTCTTCGCAATCGGCGTAACGGACACACAGCGTACGGCCGTCGACGTCCAGCGACATGGTTTCGTTGTCGAACGTCGCCGTGAGCGCGCCCGCGGATTGAAGCCGTGCGATCGCGGCCTGGCCGTCGCTGCGTGCGCGGCGAATTCGCCAATGAGTGGCCAGCCGCTGGATCATGAACGCGGCGGCGGCCAGAAGGATCGTCGCCTCGCCGGCGCGGCGGCTGATGAGACCCGGTCAACGCCACCACGGAAGCAAATGCCATGATCAGCGCGAAGGCGGTCAGCGGGGCCACGTGACTGGCGATGAGGCCGCCCTTAAGCGCCATGCGCAGGCCTAAGCGAGCAGCGGCGGCTTCGGCTTCAGGCGGGTGAAAGCGTGAATGCATAGGGTCCGAACGAATTGGTGGCGACGTCGGACGTCATGGCTCACCGGGCGCCTTGGCGACCAACGCGAGAGCGTGCAGCCCATCGGCGAATTCGGCCGACAGGAGGCCATAGACCAGACGGTGCCGTTCGACGCGGCTCTGTCGTTCGAACTGGCCCGACACCACCCGGACGCGATAATGCGTGCCCCCGCCTTCGCGCGCGCCGGCATGTCCCGCGTGTCGGTCGGATTCGTCTATGACATCGAGAAGAATGGGATCGAGCGCCGCCGTCAAACGCGCGACGATTCGCTCCTGCATAGTCACTGTCGAAACCTCCCATTAAGCGGATCGGCGCCTACATATCCTATGCTGGGACGGGAACTCCATATCCCGATCCGCGTGCACCGCCGGTGGCTCCTATCATGCGTCGAACGTTTTGGCGCTTGCCCGATGGCGTCGCCGGTCATAAAGGTCTTGGACATGGATTTGAATTCTCGTCTGTTCGACCGCATCCGGGTCAAGCCCGCCGCGCGCGCGCCGGAAAAGGCGGCGCCGACGACGCCATGCTCTTATCCTGGCTGCACGGCCGAGGGCGTGTTCCGCGCCCCGAAGGGTCGCGAGCGCGAGGGCGAGTATTTCAGCTTTTGCCGCGATCACGTGCGTGAATACAACGCCTCCTACGACTATTTTCGCGGCATGGACGACGCCTCAATGGCGAGGTTCCGTCAAGCTGACGCTGTTGGACACCGTCCGACCTGGAAGATGGGCGCCCGAGCCGCCGCCACAGGCCAGCCGATCGACGAATTTGTCTTTGCCGAGGCGCGCGCGGCGCGAAAACGCGGAGCGCGCGGCAAGCCGCCGCAGAACGAACCCCCGCCGCGTTATAACGCCTTGGCGATCAAGGCCTTAATGACGCTTGAGCTGGGTGGCGACGCGACCCCAGCGAAGATCAAGGCGCGGTATAAGGATCTGGTCAAACGCCACCATCCGGACGCAAACGGCGGAGATCGCTCGTCGGAAGACCGACTGCGCGAGATCATCCAGGCCTACAATTATCTGCGGGCGAACAAGCTCGTCTGATTTGGGTCTGGCCCTCGCGAAATACGGTTTGGCGTTCGCGAAATAAGGCGCCGTTAAGCCGAAAGAACGTGATCGTAGACGGGCCCGCTTTTTTGCGCGCGCCCAGAATTCGAGTATGAGAAGGACGCTCTCTTCCGCGCGCGGAAGAGCGTGGAGGGCCTATGAATTCAATAAAAGCCCTAGTGGGATCAGAACCTGCGCCCGGTTTGCCTGACACGCGCATATCAGTGCGAAAGGCTTTCGGCATCGATTCCGATCTGGAGGTCCCGGCTTATTCGCGGGCCGAGGAACATGTGCCGGATCTCGATCCGGACTATCTGTTCGACCGGGACACAACGCTCGCGATTCTCGCGGGTTTCGCTTTCAACCGCCGGGTGATGATCACCGGCTATCACGGCACGGGCAAGTCGACGCATATCGAGCAGGCCGCCGCGCGTCTGAACTGGCCTTGCGTGCGCATCAACCTCGATAGCCACGTCTCACGCATCGATCTTGTCGGCAAGGATGCGATCGTGCTCAAGGACGGCAAGCAGGTTACGGAATTCCGCGACGGAATGCTGCCCTGGGCGATTCAGAACAACATCGCTCTGTGCTTCGACGAGTATGATGCGGGCCGTCCCGACGTCATGTTCGTCATCCAGAGGGTGCTGGAAGTGTCTGGGCGCCTGACGTTGCTGGACCAGCGGCGTGTCATTCGGCCGCACCCCGCGTTCCGTATGTTTGCCACCGCCAACACGGTCGGCCTCGGCGACACGTCCGGCCTCTATCACGGCACGCAGCAGATCAATCAGGGCCAGATGGACCGCTGGTCGATCGTGGCGACGCTCAACTATCTGCCGCACGACAAGGAAGTCGATATCGTGCTCGCCAAGTCGCCCGCGCACAGGGCGCGCAAGGATGGACGCGACACCGTCAATAAGATGGTTCGGGTCGCCGATCTCACGCGCAACGCCTTCATCAATGGCGATCTGTCGACGGTGATGAGCCCGCGCACCGTCATCACCTGGGCGGAGAACGCGGAGATCTTCAAGGATATCGGCTTCGCTTTCCGTTTGACGTTTCTCAACAAGTGCGACGAGCTCGAGCGGGCGTTAGTCGCCGAGTTCTATCAGCGGTGCTTTGGCCAGGAGCTGCCGGAGAGCGCGCTGAACGTCGCTTTGAGCTGAGGCTTTGGGAAACAGCGATGGGCCGGAACGTGGTTCGGAAGGGGGCGAAGGGCCCGGCGACGAAACGTGACGACCTCTATTCGTGGGCAGTGCGTCAGGCCGCGCTTCTGCGCGCCGGCCGGGTTTCCGAAATCGATCCCGTCGCGATCGCCGAGGAGATCGACGACGTGGGCGAGGAAGAGTACCACAGACTCGAAAGCGCCCTGCGCGTCACGATGCTGCATCTCCTGAAATGGGATCATCAACGCGACAGGCGCAGGCATTCCTGGGCTCTTTCGATCCACGAGCATCGGAGGCGGATCCATCGGCAGCTTCGAAAGAATCCAGGGCCTGAAGGCGCAACTCGATGAAGCACTCGAAGCTGCCTACGAGGACGCGCGCTTGGAAGCTCGAGCGAGACGGGATTGCCGCCGAAAGTTTTTCCGCGCAAGCTTCCTTTCGGCTATGCCGATATCATGGAGCGCCCCGTCGTCTGGCCCGGCGACGAAGAGTAAGATCAACTGCGCCGGCTGAGCCCAACCAATTAGGGCGGCGACCCGATGAGCGATTTCCCGTCCTCGATGAAGCCCATGCGATTGCTCGCCGTCTCTGGAAGCCTGCGCCGCGCGTCAACCAATACGGCCGCGCTGGAGGCGCTGGCAAAGCTTGCGCCCGAGGGCGTCAAGGTTCTTGTCTACCGCGATCTCGCGACGCTGCCGCCATTCAATCCTGACGACGACGCCGAGGACAAGCCGAATCCCGAGCCAGTCGCGACGCTTCGCGCGCTCGTCGACGCGAGCGACGCGCTCATCATCGCCGCCCCGGAATACGCCCATGGCCTGCCGGGTGCGCTGAAGAACGCGCTCGACTGGCTGGTGGCGAGCGAGACCTTCGCCGGCAAGCCTACCGCGCTCATCAATACCTCGCCACGCGCGTTTCACGCCCAGGCGTCCTTGCTCGAGATCCTGTCCACGATGGCCGCGCGCTTCACGCCGGAAGCGTTTGTGTCGATCTCGCTCACCGGAAAAGCCGTGACAGCGGACGATATTCTGGCCGACACGCTTTGCACGCGGCGGCTTACGGAATTGCTCGAGGCGCTCATCGCTGCGACGAGAGCCAGTTAGACGGCAGCAATCGGAGGTGGACCACGGGCGCGTTGGACGGGAAGATTGCAATCGTGACCGGCGGCACGAGCGGCATCGGCGAAGGGATAGCCAAGGCTTTTTGTGTCGGAAGGAGCCAAGGTCGTGATCGTCGGGCGCCGCGAGGAGGAGGGCCGCGCGCTCGAGAAACAGATTGGCGTCCGTTTCGTTCGCGCGGACGTGGCCAACGAGGCCGACGTCGAGTCGATGATCGGACGAACCCTGGAGTGGTTCGGCCGCCTCGACTGCCTCGTTAACAATGCCGGAATCCCCTCGCCGATGACCAGCATCACCGAGACAGACGCGGCGGCCATCGATCAGATTCTCGCCGTCAACGTCCGCGGCGTGATTCTTGGGGGCCAAGCACGCCGCGCGCGTCATGCTGCAAAAGGGATCCGGCAGCATCATCAACATTGGCAGCGTGGCGGGGCATCGCGGCGGCCTTTCGGCCCATATCTACTCCGCCGCAAAAGGCGCCGTCAGCGCGTTCACCCGCTCCGCCGCGGCGGAGCTCGGCGAAAAGGGAATTCGCGTCAACTGCATCTCGCCCGGCGCCATCGTCACCGGTATCTTCGGCAAGAACGCGGGGCTCGAGGGCGCGAAGGCGGACAAGGTGGCCGGACTCGTCAAGGAGCTCTTTACGGGGATTCAGCCGATCCCGCGAGCCGGCTTGCCGGACGATATCGCGCAAGCGGCGGTGTTCCTTGCGAGCGACGCCTCCGGATTCGTCAACGGGCAGGACATCGTCGTCGACGGCGGCCAAACGGCCGTGACGCGAGGATGGTCGGCTACGGTTGCGGGGCGAGCGCAACTCGCCAAGCGTCTCAAGGAGGCGGCCGCCGCACTTTAGAAAGCCGCGGCTCGGCCAGCGCGCCTGTTAGGACCTGGTTGCGCAAGCCTGTCGCTTACGCCACATGAGCCGGATGAGCCACGACTTCAGTCCTCATCGTCGACTTCGGCTCGCAGGTCACGCAGCTGATCGCGCGGCGCGTGCGCGAGGCGGGCGTCTATTGCGAGATCCACCCATTCTCGAAGGCTGCCGAAGCATTCGCGCGGCTCAAGCCTAAGGCCGCGATCTTGTCCGGCGGACCGGCGTCGGTTCCGCAGCCGGGGAGTCCGCGCGCGCCAGAGGAAATCTTCAAGAGCGGGATCCCCATCCTCGCCATTTGCTACGGCCAGCAGACCTTGTGCGAGCAGCTTGGCGGCAAGGTCGAAAGCGGGCATGCAGCGGAATTCGGCCGGGCGGATGTCGAGATCCTCGAGGGTTGCGCCCTGTTCGCGGGCGTATGGCGAACGGGCGGGCGCTACCCTGTATGGATGAGCCACGGCGATCGCGTGACGCGTCTGCCTGACGGCTTCCGGGTCTATGCCGTGTCGGAGAACGCGCCCTACGCGGTCGCGGCCGACGAAAAGCGGCGTTACTACACGACTATGTTCCATCCCGAGGTGGTTCACACGCCCGATGGCGCGAAGCTCCTCGCCAACTTCCTTTTCAAGGTCGCTGGCCTCAAAAGCGATTGGACGATGGCCGCCTTTCGCGCCGAAGAGATCGCCCGGATTCGTGCTCAGGTCGGCAAGTCGCGTGTCATCTGCGGCTTGTCAGGAGGAGTCGATTCGGCGGTGGCGGCGGTGCTGATCCACGAAGCGATCGGCGATCAGCTCGTCTGCGTATTCGTCGACCATGGACTCCTGAGGCAAGGCGAAGCCAACGAAGTGGTGAACCTGTTCCGCGGCCATTTCAACATTCCGCTCGTTCATGTCGACGCGGCGCAAGAGTTCATAGGTGCTCTCGCGGGCGTCGAGGATCCCGAGGCCAAGCGCAAGACGATCGGGAAATTGTTCATCGATACATTCGAGGCGGAGGCGCGTCGCATTGCGAGCGACGGCAAGGGGACAGTAGAGTTTCTGGCGCAAGGCACGCTTTATCCCGACGTGATCGAAAGCGTGTCGTTTTCGGGCGGCCCGTCCGTCACCATCAAGAGCCACCACAACGTCGGTGGCCTGCCCGAGCGCATGCGCATGAAGCTGGTCGAACCATTGCGCGAATTGTTCAAGGACGAGGTGCGCGCTCTGGGTCGCGAACTCGGCCTGCCGGAGGCGTTCGTCGGCCGGCATCCCTTTCCCGGCCCCGGCCTCGCCGTGCGGTGCCCTGGCGTGGTGAGCCGCGAGAAGCTCGACATCCTGCGGCAGGCCGACGCCATCTTTCTCGACGAAATCCGCAAAGCGGGCCTTTACGATAAGATTTGGCAGGCGTTCGCCGTATTGCTGCCGGTGCGCACGGTCGGCGTGATGGGCGATGGGCGCACCTACGATTCCGTCTGCGCGCTGCGCGCGGTGACGTCAATCGACGGCATGACCGCCGACTTCTTTCCATTCGATATGGCCTTCCTCGGCCGCGCCGCCACTCGCATCATCAACGAAGTGAAGGGCGTCAACCGCGTCGTCTACGACGTCACAAGCAAGCCGCCGGGCACAATCGAGTGGGAATGATTTTGGCCCGTCCGAGGCTATCCAAAACTGCGCTGCGTTGCGACAAAATGCCGTGTGGTCGATCCTAAGGAACGGATGAAGCGGTCGAAGTCGCACAACGTCTACTTAGCTCAACAGACGATCGACATCCTAATCGCGCTGAAGACCTGTGCTGGAAACTCAGGGTACGTGCTGCCGTCGCGCTACGACGCGGATGCTCCCATGTCGCGGGCGACCTTCAATCGTATCACGGCGGCGGTCGTAGAGCGTGCGAAGAAGGAGGGGTTGCCACTTGAGCCCTTCACTGTCCACGACCTCCGCAGGACCGGCTCGACGCTTTTGAACGAGCTGGGCTTTAATAGCGACTGGATCGAGAAATGCCTCGCGCATGAGGACGGTCGATCGTCACGCGGAATTTATAACAGGCAGAATACGAGCATCAGCGGCGCCACATGATGCAGGAGTGGGCTGATTTGGTCGACGCGTGGGTCGCGGGCCAGAAATACACGCCCACTCTCTATCCGCAGTCGATGGACCTACTCGTGCCTGATCCTAGCGTTTGACGGGTCACGAAACGGCGGCCGAACTCGCTCCGACGGCCAGCCAAAAGGGGTTCATCACGGCTGGGCTGAACGGCGAAGACCGACGAGCGTAGCAAACTGCCCTGCCGGCGCGGCGAAAGCGGCCGCGTGCCGGTCGGCGAGATTTTGCCGCCGTCCAGGACCTTGTGGCCGGCCGTATCGACGTCAACCAGTGACGGTGACCCAATCGGCCGCTTCGGCGAACCAGCGCGACCTTGTCATCGAACTCGGAAGTCAGGGTTTCTTCTTTGGTGCTGGCCGGTTGAAAGCCGCATCCACCTCATATTCCTTGATGCGCTTCGCAGGATCACCGCGCTCTCCGAGGCTTTGCTCCTCCGTGCCGTCGCCCATCATTCCCAGATGGATAGTGGGCCGGGGCTCTTTGGCGTCTTTCTTGGCGTTCTTCGGTTTAGGTCTGTAGGTCATCGGGAAATCCTTTCTGTTAGCGGTTTCGGGCTCGCTCCCGCGACGTTAGGTGATCACCCAACACGACGCCGATGAAAAGCGTCAGGGTCGGAATGTACTCAAGCGATCGCCTCGTTACGATCCGGAACTGCCTCTCCTGCAAGCTGGCGGCAGAGATGCGAAGATCGTCATCGCCCTAACGGTAGCTAGCCAACCGATCGCCTGGAGCATACGGAGCAGAGTGTGAACTCTCCCATAGAGTTTATTCGCAGGGGGGCGCGCCGTGAAGTCTCGTCGCTAAAGTTAAGCGTGGCGTCGGTTCAGAACCAACGTCCCCGGCCATAGAAGCCGAACCCACCGAATAGAAATATCACCACGAGGATGATCAATAATGTATTCGTGTCCATAACCGTACTTTCCTGAGTTTTCGGCGCGATGCGTGATAGTTTCTTTGCATCGGCCTTACTAAACTCACTATGTCGGTAAACTCGACGCCCTCATAGACTCGGAAAATACCTACGGTCCGCCGGCAGGGTGGACAGGCGCTTCGTCGCGCGCGGCCCTGCACCGGAACTCCGGGGTTGACAGCTCGCGCACTCGGACGACGAGGGCGGCGCTGAGTAGATTCCGACCCTTACCATTCGGATCAATTGGCGACTAACTCGCTAAGAGACACGGCGAGTTTCGCCGAATACAGGAGGTCTCTATGTCCAGAACGATTCTTGCTCTTTCAACCGTAGCGTTGCTCTGCGCCTCATCTCAAATTGCCCTTGCCGACGAAAGCGGCGCGATCACGGGAGGGGTCGGGGGCGCTGTCGCCGGGGCTGTTGTTGGCGGTCCGGTCGGCGCGGTCGTGGGTGGCGTCGGGGGCGCGGCAATCGGAAACTCGATGTCCAATCACAGGCGCTATCATCGCGGCTACGCTTATCACCCCTATCACCACCACTACAATCAATACTGACCATCGACGACGTCCGGTGCGAGGACGTCGTTGCGGTTCAAGGATATGCCGGGGCGCGGCGCCGCGCGCCTAACGCTAAATGGACACCGGCGCGCCGGTTCCCATATCAACGACGAGCGATATCCCGATCATCGGCATCTGGATGCTCTGGTCGAGCCCAAGATTAACCCTTGGAGAGCCACCGCTGACCGGCCGGCGCCGGCCAACGTTTAGTGGCGGATTGAAATCTCCCGCAAATTCCCAACCAAACGATCGGGATGGCCGGAGAGCGGCACGACCTTAGTGAACCGCTCCGAATTTGCCGGAGGCTCCTAACCTTGAGAAGGTGGAGGCGATGGCAAGCAAGACAACGAACCGATTTTCGCCCGAAGCGCGCACGCGCACGGTTCGGCTGGTTTTCGAGCACGAGAAGGATCATCACTCGCGGTGGGCGTTGGCGACTCCTACGACAACGCGCTGGCCGAGACGATCAACGGCCTCTACAAGGCCGAGGTCGTCCATCAAGGGGGCCCGTGGCGCACCTTCGAGGCCGTCGAGTTCGCAACCCTCGAGTGGGTGGACTGATTCAACAATCGCCGGCTTCTCGAACCCATCGGCTTCATGCCGACGGCCGAAGCCGAGGAACGCTACTTCGCCATGTTGAACGACCCAGCCATGGCCGCGTGACTCAAACAATATGGCCTCCGGCAATGCCGGAGCGGTTCAGGCCACTGATTTGGTCTCGCCTTTAGAGGAGCGCCATCCATGGAAAATTCTATCTTCGAGTGTTCGTTAGCCGGGATGGGTGCGCGCTCGCGCTGGCCGTCCATATTCCTCGTCAAAGTCGCAGAATCGGCATCTCATCATCTGCAATCCTTCGCCATCAAAAGCCGTACGACGCACGTAGCTTTCCAGGCCAAACGCGTGGCATTTTGGACAGGCCTTACCGAGTGGCTGTGACTGAGCTTCAAGTTTTGCGATCCGTCGTTCAAGCGCCTCCATTCGGTCGGAAGCGGGTCTAGTAGTGGCCATTTTCCATCTCCGTGGCGATACGATTTGTCCCTCTCGCCGCTTCAAGCGATCGCGCCGCTCCTCGGGAGCTAAATTCCGGCGCTTGTCCGTTTCGGCATATTCAGAATAAAGACGCCGGCGAACGTGTCAGCTCGACATTCGAGTGCTTGCGCGCCTCGCGGGGAGAGGACGTTCGGGATTGACCGCTAGTCCCGGTCAACTCTCTCCGTTCCCTTGATGCGATCTTTATCTATGAGCTTATGTAACTATGAGCTTATCTTCCTGTCTTCGGCGCCGCGCCCGCGGGTAGCTCATCGCTTCGCCGACCCGACCGTCAAAACCAGAAGGTAGGGCGGGCACCGAGTGACTGAATAGGATCGGAATCTACTCAGGACCATCTGCGGCCTGCACATTCTCGAAGGCGGCGCTCTCTTTCGGCGCTATCTTGAGATCGGCAGCGCGGTGCGGCTGAAGGCCGTCCTCGACCAGGAGGACCTCAGGCTGCCGATACGGATGGACGGGACGGGGAAGGCTACGGGTGGAGGGCTCTGGTGCACGACAATCAAGGTGAGAACTGAGCGGCAATTGGAGTGGGCCCCTGGGGCAGGACTGTCGGGCTAACAAGAATTGACCACCGGACCGGGCTTTCGAAGGATGGAAGCCGGTGGCCAAGCACCGCACGCATAGCATCGAGTTCAAGCACCAGGTCACTCAGGAATTCCTGGCCGGCGAGACCCTGCATGGGCTCGCCAAGCGCCACGACATCTGCCGCAATCTGATCCGGGTCTGGGTTCAGAAATACGAAGCCGGCGCCTTTGACGAAGACGTGGCCGCTGCCGATCTGTTCCAGCAATACGAAGCCCGGATCGCGGCGCTGGAACGGCTTGTCGGCAAGCAAGCGCTGGAGCTTGAGTTTCTAAAGGGGGCTAACGAGCCTGATCAAAACCGGCCCATGAGTGTGCGGCGCCGGGCGTCGACCGAGTTGCGCGGCGGTTGAATGAGATCTCCCCGGCGGAGTGAAAACGAGGTTGGGTAGCCCGCCAAGTCGAACGCACCGCAGCTCGCCACCAGTTCAAGGCGGGCAGAGCGACTCCTGAGGCTTCTCTATCTGCTCGGCACGACCGTTGTGGCGTCGTGGCCGGGAGCCGCCGACGATTTGGCGCCGGTTCCAGGCCCACCCGAAAATAGCGCGGACATCGTGAAGAGGACGAGCATCATGATGGCGAAGCCGCCCAATGCCATGAGAACCCGCGTCTCGCGTAAGCCCGTTGCCGCAAATGGGCTATCCGACGAACGGACGTCGACGGCCTTGCTCTTCGGCAACAGCGCGACGAGATTGGCGGCGCTCATCCTTGACGGGATGGCGCTCGCAGGCGCGAGCGGCAGCGCTTCAATCAGCTCGGTCAACCGCACGGCAGCCGCTTCCCTCGGCATTCGCGCAAGGCTCGTGGCTTCTTTCCAGGGATCGACATCGAGCCGCGCAAGCGCGGAAAGGACGCTGAGCCCTGTTCCATTTCGATCTTCGCCAATCGACGTGCCGAGAAATTCGTCGAACTCCGGCCCGATGAGCGGCGACAGCGCGGCGTGGGTCATGTCATTACCCGATCCTTTTCACGCTTCACCACGACTCGGTCAGAAGCGGGCGCCGTTGCAAGCGCCCTCTGAATCGCTCGCTCCAGGTCCGACACGCGGAAGGGCTTTTGAATGAGGACGGTATCTGGGCCCAACGGCATGCCTCTCACCGCATTGCCGGTGACGAACACATGTGGGACGAATTTGACTTAGGAGGATCTCTTTGACGGCTAGGATGCCGCTCGCCTCGCCGAGTCCGACATCGACGATCATCAAATCGGGGCGCCAATGCGAAGCGGCGGCCACCGCTTTGGCCACATTGGACTCCACGGCGCAAACCGTGTGGCCGAGACCCTCGAGCGCTTCCGCGAGCAATCCACCGATAATAGCGTCGTCTTCCACGACCAGAGTGCGCAGCGCCTTCATCGAGTAACCTCCCCGCTCCAAGAGTTGTAGGATAGACGTGTCTGAAGCCATAATAAGGACCGCCGGTCGCGAAGAGCACCCTCGGAAACTACTCATGCCGCTGGCGGCTGGCGGCAGCATCTAATTTTCGCCGCCTAAAGGGGCTCCCACGAGGAGGGCGGCGATCAGCGTGAGTGCGGTATGGCGCTGGAAAAAGCTTGACCCTCCCGCCAGCAACGCGTCCGTTCCAAGCTCTGGAACCGACGACCGCACGCGCGATTCTCGAGCGCGCCGCTCGAAGGCGAACGCGGAGAACCCAACCGCACAAAGAACGGCTGAGACGGCGCACAGCGCGCCTGCGGGCCGAGGATGGTCGCGGCGTAAATCCGGGGAGCCCCGAGGCCGGCGCACAGAGCCGCCGCGGCGCAGTGAAGGGCGATCAGCTGGAGGACCGCAATACGTGCGAAGGATCCCGTCGGTTGAACTTCGGCGCGCGGCGCGCGGGGCTGAAGCACCGCAAGAGCAATCCGAACGAGATCGCCCGCCGTCGAAGGTTGGCTCACCGCCGAAGCACCCGCGCGCCGATGTAGCCGGCCCCGACCGCGATCGTCAGCGCGACAAATGGTCGGTTCTGAACAAAGAGATTGAGCGCATTCGCCGAGCGGTCGCCTTCGGCTCCCGCTTGCTGGCGGAGGCTTCTGACACGCTGTTCAACCTGGCAGGCGGCGTTCTGAACCGTGTTCGTCGCTACGCCTTTCATGTGCTCAATCAGGCTCGCGACGTCGCGCTTCACCGCGTCAAGATCCTCGCGAAACAGCTCAAGATCGGAATCTGCGTTCATTGATGCGGTCATGATCGCCAAGCCTCCCATCGTCGCAAGACATCCGTTGCGGCGACGCGGGGACGACTATGTGTGACGCTTCTTCGCCCGGAAAGATTCGGAAACTACTCATGACTCGCGCTCGCGCACGTTTGCTCGAGCGTGAGCAGTGCGTCGAAATCGGTCGCAATCGCGCGCGAATATTGCTATTGATTTGTCACTCGCTCCGTTGGAGCGCCGCTCTTCGAGAAAACTCTCAGAATGCCTGGAAGCCTCAATCATATCGTCGAGGGGAAGCGATCGCGCTGGATATCGAAGCCCCTCTCGGCCCGCAAGACTGCGGAGTTTCCGGTCGTCGCAATCGGCGCCTCGGCCGGAGGCCTCGATGCTTGCAGGAAGCTTCTGGACGCGCTGCCGTCGGTCAACGGCATGGCCTTCATCATCGTGCAGCACCTCGACCCCAGCCACGACAGCATGATGGTGGATCTGCTTGCGGGCCATACCTCGATGCCGGTCTTGCTGGCGACCGACGGAATGGCGATCGAGCGCGAGCGCGTCTATGTCATTCCGCCTGGCGTCTATCTGTCGGTCGACGACAAGGGCGCGTTGCGGATTTCGAAGCCGGAGGCACGACACGGCGCGCGGCTTCCTTTCGACTTCCTTTTGAATTCCCTCGCTCGCGAATATGGCGCGCGCGCGATCTGCGTGGTCCTTTCCGGAACCGGCGCCGACGGCAGTCTTGGCCTGAAGTCGGTAAAGGCGAAAGGCGGTCTCGTCATCGCCCAGGACATCCGCGAAGCCGGCTATGACGGCATGCCGCGAAGCGCTGTCGCGACCGGCGCGGTCGATCTCGTGCTCCGCGCCGCAAAGATCGCTGAGGCGCTGGTCGCGCGCGAACGCGGTCACGTCTTTGTGCCGGAGGCGCCGAAATCGTCCGCGCTAAAGTCGGTGGAGGAATTGCTGCCGGACATTATCGCTCTCCTGCGCACGAAGACGGTTCATGACTTCACTCTTTACAAGCACGGCACGCTCGAGCGGCGCGTCGAGCGGCGGATGGCGCTGGCGGGGGTCAAGACCGCCGCCAAGTATTTCGATCTCCTGCGTCGGGACGCGAACGAACGCGATCAGCTCTCCAGGGATTTGCTGATCAATGTCACGGGCTTCTTTCGGGACGCCGCGGTTTTCGATTTTCTCGCCAAGAGCGTTATTCCCGACCTTGTGCGCGACCACCCGCTGGATCGGCCGCTCAGAATCTGGGTCGCCGGGTGCAGTTCCGGCGAGGAGACCTACTCGCTCGCCATGCTTTTTCGCGAGCAGATCGACGCCTCGAAGCGCGACGTCAAACTGCAAATCTTCGCCACCGACGTGGATCCCGACGCGGTGGCGAGCGCTCGCGAGGGCCTCTATCCCGACTCGATCGAGGCCGATGTGTCGCCAGAACGATTGGTCCGCTTTTTTTCCAAGGAGGATCACAACTACCGGATCTCGGCTGAACTGCGCTCGACCGTCGTGTTCACGGTGCACGACGTGCTCGCGGACCCGCCATTCGCGCGTCTCGATTTCGTGTCGTGCCGGAACCTCCTGATCTACCTTCTGCCGGAGGCGCAGGCCAAGGTCATCTCCATCATCCACTTCGCGTTGCGCGAAGGCGGCCTTCTGCTGGTCGGCGACGCCGAGACGGTCGGGGTGGCCGACGGTCGGTTCGTCGCCATTTCGAAGCCGCAGCGCATTTACCGCCGCGTTGGCGGCGCTAGACCGGGCGATTTCGGTTTGTCCTCAAACGCTGGCGATGGCTCCCGGCTACGCGCGCGTCCGGGCCCGGCGTCCGCGCCTTCGCGCCAGATCGAGCTTGCCGAGCTTTGTCGACGGATGGTGCTGGAGGCCTATGGTCCGGCTGCCGTTCTGATCAACCGCAAACTCGAATGTCTCTACTACCACGGACCCGTGGATCGTTATCTCAAGGTCGTATCGGGCCGCCCGGTCAATGATGTGATCGCAATGGCGCGCGAGGGCGTGCGCGCGAAGCTGAGATCGGCGGTTCAGCGCGCGCTGCACGAGAATGCGCGAGTTGTCATCCCGGCGGCCGGACGAAAGGCGGGGCCGGCGCCTTGTCATTTAGCATCGTCGTCATGCCGGCGTCGCGTGAGCGCGAAGACTTGTTGCTGGTTTGCTTCGTCGAAGAGCCGGAGCCGCAGGTCGTCGGGGGCGGCAGCATCGCGCCCGCTGACGTTCCGCGCGTTGTTGAGCTCGAACGGGAGCTCGAAGCGACAAAAAGCGAACTCCAGAACACCATCCGTAACCTCGAGATCTCGAGCGAAGAGCAGATGGCGGTCAACGAGGAGGCGCTGTCCGTCAACGAGGAATATCAAGCGACGAACGAGGAGCTGCTCGCCTCCAAGGAGGAGCTTCAATCGCTCAACGAGGAGCTGACCGCACTCAACAGCCAGTTGCAGGAAACGCTTGAGCGGCAGCGGACGACCGCGGACGATCTGCAGAACGTCCTTTACAGCACCAAAGTCGCAACGATTTTCCTCGACACGCGCTTCAACATCCGGTTCTTCACACCGGCGACGAGAGCGCTCTTCAATGTAATTCCGAGTGATGTGGGCCGCCCGCTCACGGATCTCAAGTCGCTCGCCGCCGACGACGCCCTCTTGGACGACGCCCAAACAGTCTTCAAGAGTCAGACGCCCCTCGAGCGGGAAATCCAGGGGCAGAGCGATCACTGGTTCGTGCGCCGGATTATGCCCTACCGCGCCAGCGACGATAAGATCGAAGGCGTGGTTATCACTTATGAAGACGTAACCGAACGTCGGCGCACGGCGGAAGCGCTCAGCGCCGCCTCGCGACAGGCTGAACTGGCGAGCCTCGCCAAATCGCGCTTTCTCGCGGCGGCCAGCCATGATCTGCGACAGCCTTTGCAAACGCTTGCCCTGCTTCAAGGCTTGTTGGCCAAGAAGGTGGTCGGGGAGAAGGCCCAAAGACTGATCGGGGGCATCGACGAAGCTTTGGGCGCCATGACGGGGATGCTGAATACGCTGCTCGACATCAACCAGATTGAAGTGGGCGCCGTTAAGCCCGAAATCGTTGACGTACCGATGAATGAGCTGTTCGACCGTTTGAGGGAAGAATTGACCTATCACGCGCAGGCGGCCGGCCTCGCGCTGCGCATGGTCCCCTGCGCACTGTCAGTTCGGAGCGATCCACGTCTGCTCGAGCAAATGCTCCGCAATCTAATCTCGAACGCGCTGAAATATACCCAGCGCGGCAGGGTGCTCGTCGGGTGCCGCCGACGCCAGGGCAAATTGCGCATCGAGATCTGGGACACCGGGATCGGCATCCCGCCGTCGGAGCTGAAAGCGATCTTCGAAGAATACCATCAGGTGGACAACGCCGCCCGCCAGCGAAGCCAAGGTCTGGGCCTGGGCCTCTCGATCGTCAAAAGCCTGGGCGAACTGCTCGGTCATCCGATCCGGGTGCGCTCGCTGCACGGAAAGGGGTCGGTATTCTCGATCGAGGTCCCGCTGCCGCCAAGCGGCGTCCTTCAGCGCCTGACCGCAGTGCGCGGCCGCGGACGACGTACCGCTGCAAACGGCGCCGCGCACTGGAGCGATCCTGATCATTGAAGACGACCCGGAAATTCGAGAGCATCTCGAGCTGTTCCTGAATGAAGAGGGATATCACGTCACGGCGGCTGTCGACGGTCCCGCTGCTTTAGAAGCGGCGGCGCGCGGCGCGATGCGACCGGATCTTGTCGTTGCGGATTACAATCTGCCAAACGGCATGAACGGCGTTCAAGTCTCGCAGGAACTGAGCCAGGGGCTCGATCGGCGAATTCCGTTCATCATTCTAACCGGCGATATTTCGACCGAGACCATGCGCGATATCGCCTTGCACGACTGCGTTCATCTCAACAAGCCCGTCAAACTGGGCGATTTGACGCGCGCGATCGAGAAGCTCCTGGCCAAATCGGCCGATCCCCAGGTCCTACCTCCTCGTCACTCTGTTGAAGCCCTGAGCGCTTCGGGCGGAGCCAGAATCATTGTCATCGATGATGACGACAAGGTTCGTGAGGCGATACGAACCGTGCTCGAGGACGATGGCCGCGTCGTCGAATCCTATGCGAGCAGTGAGGCGTTCATTGACGCCTTTGATCCCGGCAAATCCGCATGCCTGCTGATCGACGCCTATCTGCCGGGTATGAGCGGGCTCGAACTGCTCGAGAAGCTCCATGACGAGGGCCATCGCTTGCCGGCGATCATGATCACCGGCAACGCCGACGTGCCGATGGCGGTTAAAGCCATGAAAGCGGGCGCACTGGATTTCATCGAAAAGCCGATCCGCCGCCCGGAGCTCATCGCGAGCATCGAGCGGGCTCTCGAACTGTCGCAGGATTCGAGCAAGTTGCTGAAGCTGCGAGAGTCGGCGTCGGCTCACCTCGCGGGTCTTACGCCGCGACAACGCGAGGTGATGGAAAGGGTGCTCGCGGGCCAGCCCAGCAAGAACATCGCCGCCGACCTCGGCATCAGCCAGCGCACGGTCGAGAACCACCGCGCCGTCGATCATGAAGAGAACCGGGTCGAAGTCGCTGCCCGCACTGGCCCGGCTGGCGCTTCTCGCGTCGGGCGGAGAAGATGAGCCGTCGATGGCGCCTTGAGCCGCCGCGTGCTCACGCCTTCACCCCGCGAGAATATGGCCAAGAGCCGCCAGCGGACGAACGCGATCACACACGATCTTGGTCGTCGCCAGAATTGGCGCCGAGAAGAATAGCGCCAGGGACGCCCCACAGCCAGAACCAGAACACGAAAGAGAAGATAACGAGAACCGGATTGAGCGTGAATCGTCTGGCGAGGAGCATCGGCGTCACCGTCTCGCCCTCGATCACATGGATCGCGCCATAGAGCGCCGCCGGGAGCAGGGCTTGCCAGGTCGAAGTGATGGTGAGCGAGCCGGCGAACAGGAAAATGAAAATAGCGGCGGCGGGCCCGAGAATCGGCACATAGTTGAGAATGAATGCGACCGTCCCCCATAGAACGGGATCGCCGACTCCGGTCGACCACATGACGAGGGCGGTCGCGGCGCCGACAAGCGCGTTCATGAGGGTAATTGTGAGAAGATAGGCGGAAATATCGCGCCCGATTTGCTGCGAGATGTCGACCGCCTGCCGCTTGCTGGCGAACCTGGGCAAGACCTCGACTAGCCGCCGCAGAAAACTGTCGCCCGAAACGAGGAGGAAGTAGAGAAACAAGACGGTGGTGAACAGGCCGCTGGCGAAGCTTCGCGTCCCGGCAAAGACGCTCGAGAGAATCGCTCCGCCGTCCAAAGGCCCGGCCGAGCTTCGCTGCGGGCCCGCGGCGCCGAAATTATTGGCGGCCGCCAGAAATGTCCGAAGCGTATTGATAGGCGCATCAAGAAAGCTCAGCCGCTCCAGGATGCGGGGAATGCCCTCAGGCAGCTTGGCTATCCACGCTTCGGCGGGCCCGGACACGGCGGCGCCAAGTCCAACAATCGTCGCGATCACGATAAGTATGAGGACGAGAGCCCCCAGCGCCCTGGGCGTGCGCAATCGCTCGAGTGCGCGCAGGGCCGGCTGCATCAGCAGATTGAGCATGACCGCGAAGATCATCGGCAAGACGATCTCACTGGCCACATAGGCCGCCGTCAACATCAATAGAACAAAAATGCCGCCGAGAAAGAAAGTCTTTGCATCGGACGGCAGAGGCATATCCGCCAATAATTCTTCGGGCGCTTCAATCTCAGGCTGTTGATTTGAATCCGGCATGGCGAGACTCCAGATCACGCCTCACTGGCTTGGCGCGGACCCGAAATCAGGGCTCTCGCATTCAACCCGGCCGCCATGGGTCTGCGTTCCACTTGATTTCGCCCCGCTTCCCGACCTCAAACGGAAGTCGCGCGCCGCCCCGCCCTACTCCCGAGCGCTGCGAGAACGCTGGGCCGGGGACGCGACTCGGGAAGCGCTGTTTGCCTACCGGCCCACGAGCCACAACACGACAAGCACAATCAAAACGATGCCGAGGACACCGCCGAGACCGGCGCCGCCGTACCGGCCGTGAGCATAATATCCTCCGCCACCGCCGAAGATGAGGATCAGGATTATGACAAGGAGAATTGTGCTCATATTTCGGCCCTGGGCAGGTGAGAGTCGTCTGAAGCGGCGCCGTTACGGTTTCTTCACCGCGTCGCGCACCGCGTCGTTCAGGCCGCCGACGGCGTTTTGAATCTTGCCGACGGCCTTGTCGGTCTTGCCGTCGTTCTGCAACTTGGCGTCTCCGATAGCCTTGCCGACGGCCTCTTTGGCTGCGCCCTTGATTTCCTTGATCGAACCAGCGACTCTGTTCTTGTCCATGACTGCTCTCCTTGCATATTGCGAAGACGCGTGACGGGCTTGGGTCTGTGCTGCTCGCATCCTGCATTGTGACGCTAGGGGAAAAGTCCGGGGGCAGGCAGCCTCGGAAACTACTCACTCGACGGGGCCCCCGACATCGTGAATGGACACCGCGACGGCCAAGCGACTCGCCTGCCTGCTCTTGTTCTCCCCAGCGCAATCAAGCGGCTCGTGGGTTTGAACGGAGATCGGCTATTGGCGCGTTGCAGGACTTTATCGAGCGCTTCCGCGAAGGCCAGCGTGGAAGGCAAGGACAGGGGGCTTCGTTTCTTAGCCGGCGCGCGCGTTTCGCGACGTCGAAAGCCCGGCGCAGCAGCGCCTCGTCATGGGGCCGAAGGGTGGCGGTCATGGGGTGGCTCCAGCTTTCTCGACATACAGCCTTCTAATCGTCGAAATCGACCGCACGAGAATCGGCTCCGGCTCCCAAGCCATAGAGATTTCAGGCGATCTGCCTCGATGACCGCCGCTGAAGATTGCGGCGGCAAGAACGGCGCAGAGGGCGGCGGCTGAAAGAGCCAATCGCAACTGGACCGCCTGTCTTCTGTGCACGGGACTTACCCCATTGCGTGGCCGATCGCCTTAGCCTTCACTTTCGCGCCAATCCGAACTCCGCGCATGTCTTGAGGCCACGGGCATCAGACGGCGGGGGCATCGGAGAAACAAGCGTCGGAAATTACTCAAACCGGGGCGCGACGCCTCCCGGCTTCGACGAACGCAGAGCGGCTGTCGGCATCGGGAGGGGTCAGTGCAGCGCGTTTGCATCGCACTCACGTCTAGGTACTTTCCGAACCTACTGCGTGGGCTGGTTTCGTGATCGCATGAGAGATCGCAACCCCAAAATTCGCGCTATGCTTAGCGCAACGCAGGAGCGAGGTTCCATGCACCAAGAGGCTGCATTCTCCGCGACCCGCCGCGCTCTCATGCGCTTGCCGTCCGATTTCGCCGAGACGATTCTGCGTTTCGTAAGCGCGCAAGAGAATTGATCCGCTCGTCTTACCTCGATCCTCGCCGTAGAGGCCGTAAGGCGCGGCCCTGTCAAATAGGCGAGAGCTGTATTTTCGAACTGAGACGATAGAGGTCCTTCCGACCCGTTGGTAAAAGGCGCGATACCATGTTGCAGGTCATTTCCCCTCTGAAGGGCTTCGCGATCGAGGCGAACGACGGCAGGATCGGAACTGTCGTCGACTATCTGTTCGACGATGCGTCGTGGAAAGTGCGCTGGCTCGTCATCGATTGCGGGACGTGGCTGACAGGGCGCAAGGTGCTCATCCATCCGTCGGCCATTTCGCGAGAGGACCTCGAGCAGCAGCAATTCGTTGTTGCGTTGACGAGAGCCCAGGTCGAAGAGAGCCCCAAATTGCTTGAAGATCAGCCGGTCTCGCAGCAAATGGAAAATCAGCTTTACAGTTATTACGGCTGGGACCCACACTGGGGCGGCGCCAATCTCTCGGCGATCCCAGGCGCAATGGCTTCGCCCTTGATGGCGCCGCCGTATTTGGGCCTGGGTCCAACCGACGAGGCCGAAACTGCCGGCGACGGCCGGTTGCGGGGAGCCGATCCGCATCTGCGCAGCGTCGTCGAAGTGACCGGATACCGTGTTCAGGCTGTTCGACGGGGAAATCGGACAAATTGAGAATTCTCATGATCGACGACGCGGACTGGAGCGTCCACTATTTCGTCGTCGACACCCGCAATTTGTGGTTTGGCAAGCACGTGCTGATTTCGCCGCTCGCAGTGAAAGCGATCGATTGGCTCGACCGTCATGTCGAACTCAACGTGTCGCGCGAACTCGTGAAGGCGAGCCCGCCCTGGGACCCGCTCGTTGCATTCAACGATGAATATGCAAAGCGGCTCCACAAGCACTATGGGTGGGCCGGATCACGTGCGTAACGCCGGAGGCGTAATCGTGGGGCGCGTTTTCGACAGCGCACGCGTTTGACCTTTGCCCCACTAAGTCGCGCGCATTCCAAGTCGTGACTTGCCCGGACGGAGTCAAGAACGCCGATCCCGCAAGCCAACGGTGTCTCGCTCAGCGCTTCTGAGTAGATTCCGAGTTTGTCGCCGCGAGGTCGAAACTGGCTAGCCTCGCTGAGCGTCGGGTAACCCGGATAGTCGAACGTCCTCGGGTTTTCCTAACTCATCTGCGATCTTCGGATCGCTGCGCAGAAACGTTTGCGCAGACCCCCGCCCGTCGCCTTAGGAGGATCAAATGGAAATGGTTGGCTCAGTCGTCGCCGTCTATGGAGACCACACTTCAGCCGAAGCGGCGGTGAAAAAACTGATCGCGTCGGGCTTCGAGACGAAAAATCTCAGCGTTGTCGGGAAGGGATACCATACGGACGAAAAGGTCGTCGGCTTTTACACTACTGGCGATAGGGTGAAGTTTTGGGGAACGCGCGGCGCATTCTGGGGCGGTTTTTGGGGCCTCCTTTTTGGCGGCTTGTTCATGACCATCCCTCTTGTAGGCCACGTCGTGGTGCTTGGCTATCTGGCTACCGTGGTGCTCGCGGGAATCGAGAACGCGATCGTGGTTGGCGGCTTGAGCGCGCTTGGCGCAGCGCTCTATAGTCTCGGTATTCCCAAGGACAGCGTGCTCGCTTACGAGACCGCCATTAAGGCCGATGACTTTCTGGTGATGGCGCGCGGCTCAGCCGATGAAACGGCGCGCGCCAAGACAATACTCGCCACGACCAACCCGTCTCGCCTGGATGTGCACGAAGGCTCGGACGCGGCGAAAGCCTCGAAACCGCTCGTTCATGCGAGTTAGGCGAACGTCGTGGCCGCGTTGGCTTGGAAGATATTTTGATCAAAAGCGCGGCCCGCCTTACATGTCCGACGCGCTGCTCTCTGTTTGTCGAGCGCGTGACCCAACGCGGCGAATTGACCCAACGTCGAAAGCAGCGCTCTCATATGGGATTGGGTCGGGTAGATTCCGAAACTGTTTTCGCTAAACCGCCTAGCCCAGTGTTACTTTGGCCCGTTAGCGTCGGCGTCAAGCGAAGCCGCGTCGATTTTTCGCGGATAGGGGCGCCACGAAGGCGCGACGCGAAGGAACAAGGCAGTGTCCGCTTGATGAGAGCTCGATTGCTGCGCGCGACGGAAGGCCATGCACATGAGGACAGGCGTCCCGCTCGGCACGCCTAAATCGACGCGTGGCCAGGGTCGAAGGAACTTCGTTCATGAAAGCTCATGCAGATCACCCCAAGGCTCCCGAATCCAAAACTGGATCAAGGCCTGATGCCAAAGACAATTTGCAAACCCTGCCTCTCTCGGAGGTCGAGAAAAAACTGGATTCGTCGCCGGATGGCCTGACTCAGGCTGAGGCGGAGAAGCGGCTCGCGCAATATGGGCCGAACGAGATCGCGGAGAAGAAGACCAATGAGCTTCTGAAGTTCCTCTCCTATTTCTGGGGTCCGATCCCCTGGATGATCGAAGCGGCGGTGATCCTGTCGGCGGCGGCCCGGCACTGGCCGGACTTTGGCATCATCCTCGTTCTGCTTTTGGCCAACGCCGTGGTCGGATTCTGGGAAGAACATCAGGCGGGCAACGCCATCGCCGCTCTGAAGGCGACGCTCGCGATCAAGGCAAGGGTGAAACGCGACGGGAAGTGGGTTGACCCGGCGGCGCGTGAACTGGTGCCGGGCGACGCCATCCGCTTGCGCCTGGGCGACATCGTGCCGGCCGATGCGCGCTTGCTGGACGGCGACGAGATATCCGTGGACCAGTCGGCGCTGACCGGGGAATCTTTGCCCGCCACGCGCAAATCCGGCGACGCCGTCTTCTCCGGTTCGATCGTTCGTCGCGGCGAAATCGGCGCGCTGGTCTACGCGACGGGCGGCAAAACCTACTTCGGCAAGACGGCGGAACTGGTCGAGACGGCGGTTACCGTCAGCCATTTCCAGAAAGCCGTGCTGAAGATCGGCAACTACCTGATCATGCTGGCGGTGGCCATGGTGGCGGTGATCATCGGACTTGGCGTCTATCGCGGCAATCCGATCGTCACGACGTTGCAGTTCGCCCTTGTGCTGACGGTGGCGGCGATCCCGGTGGCGATGCCGACCGTGCTGTCGGTGACGATGGCGGTCGGCGCCCGCCTGCTCGCCAAGAAACAGGCGATCGTGAGCAAGCTGGTCGCCATCGAGGAACTGGCCGGGGTGGACGTGCTGTGCGCCGACAAGACCGGAACCCTCACCCAGAACAAGCTGACGCTCGGCGATCCGTTCTGTCTGGATGCGATCACCGCCGATGAGCTCATCCTCGCCGGCGCATTGGCTTCGCAAGCGGCGAACGACGATACGATCGATCTCGCTGTTCTTGGGGGCCTGAAGGACAAACAAGCGCTGAAGCCCTATCAGGTCACACATTTCACGCCGTTCGATCCCGTGCGCAAGCGTACCGATGCCACGGTCAAGGGCGCGGACGGAAAAACGTTCAAAGTGACCAAGGGCGCGCCGCAGGTCATCCTGGCGCTGTCGGCGAACGCGGCCACGGTGAAGTCCGCCGTCGACAAGGCGGTCGACGACTTCGCCGAGCGCGGCTTTCGTGCGCTCGGCGTGGCGCGTGCCGAAGGCGACGGCAAATGGCGGCTTCTTGGGGTCCTGCCGCTGTTCGATCCGCCTCGCGTAGACGCCAAATCGACGATCGCGACCGCGGCCGAGATGGGCGTGAAGATCAAGATGGTGACAGGCGACGCGCTGGCGATCGCCCGCGAGATGGCCAAAACGCTCGGCATGGGCTCCAACATCCTCGACGCGAACACTCTCGGCAACTCCAAGACCGAGGAATCTGCGGCGATGACCAAGTCCATCGAGGACGCTGACGGATTCGCTCAAGTGTTCCCCGAGCACAAGTTCCATATCGTCGACGTGCTGCAGAAGCACGGCCACATCGTCGGCATGACCGGCGACGGGGTGAATGACGCCCCCGCGCTGAAGAAGGCCGACTGCGGCTTCGCTGTTTCCGGAGCGACGGACGCGGCTCGCGCGGCGGCGGCAATCGTGCTGGTGGCGCCGGGATTGTCGGTAATTATCGATGCGCTCAAGGAGAGCAGGAAGATCTTCCAGCGCATGAACAGCTATGCGATGTACCGCATCGCCGAGACGCTGCGCGTCCTCCTGTTCATGACGCTGGCGATCATCATCTTCAACTTCCATCCGCTGACGGCGATTATGATCGTCATGCTGGCATTGCTCAACGATGGCGCGATCCTGTCGATCGCCTATGACAATGTCACCTACAGGAACCAGCCCGAAGCATGGAACATGCGCCTGGTTCTTGGGATCGCAACGGTGCTGGGTCTCGTCGGCCCGATCGCCGCGTTCGGGCTGTTTTACCTCGGCTACCGCATTTTTCATCTCGGCCATCCAGAACTCCAAACGATGATGTACCTCATGCTCTCCGTTGCCGGGCATTTGACGATCTTCCAGACCCGTGCGCGCGGTCCGTGGTGGTCCACACGCCCGGCGTGGATACTGTTGGCCGCGGTAGTCGGCACTCAGGCCGTGGCGACGCTCATTTCGGTTTATGGCGCCTGGCTCGTAACGCCGCTTGGCTGGAAGTATGCAGGGTTCGTTTGGGGCTATGCCTTCGCCTGGTTCCTCGTGACGGATCCGGTGAAGCTGCTCGCCTATAAAGTGCTCGATGGTGTCAAAGCCGCCCCCGCGCCCAAACCTGAGGTCAAAACCGGGGCCAAGTCTGAGACAGAAATAAAGCCGGAAGCCAAAGGC
>CAVSSS010000039.1:0-146735 GCA_963730555.1 uncultured Alphaproteobacteria bacterium
GCAATTGCGCCAGCGATTTCTCCGTGATCTCGTCGCCCGCCTCGGCATAGATTTCGCCGGTCTGCGGGTTGTAGAGGTCTTCGGCGATATACTGGCCATAAAGATCGGAATTGCTCGCGCGCAGCGCCTTGAGGCCCTTCTCGGCCAGCTGACGCGCGGCGCGAACGGTCAATTTGCGCCCGGATTCGACTGCGACTTCGCCGGTGTCGGCGTCGATGAGGTCGACGGAGGCCTTGACGCCCCTCATGCGCTCGGCTTCGTAAGGCACGCGCCAACCGCCGTCCTTGAGACGGCTGTAAACGATCTTGCGATAGAAGGTCGACAGCACCGCTTCACCGTCGAGGCCGAGCGCGTAAAGCAGCGAGGTCACCGGAATCTTGCGGCGCCGATCGATGCGCGCATAGACGATGTCCTTGGCGTCAAACTCGATGTCGAGCCACGAGCCGCGATACGGGATGATGCGGGCGGCGAACAGAAGCTTGCCCGAGGAATGGCTCTTGCCCTTGTCGTGATCGAAGAACACGCCCGGGCTGCGATGCATCTGCGAGACGATGACGCGTTCGGTGCCGTTGACAATGAAGGTGCCGTTTGTCGTCATGAGCGGCATGTCGCCCATGTAAACATCCTGCTCCTTGATGTCCTTGACCGACTTGGCCTGGGTCTCGGGGTCGACGTCGAACACGATAAGGCGCAGCGTCACCTTGAGCGGCGCGGAATAGGTCATGCCGCGCTGGCGGCACTCGTCGACGTCGTATTTCGGCGCTTCATACTCATATTTGACGAATTCGAGATGGGCGGTGTCAGCGAAGTCCTTGATCGGGAATACCGACTTGAACACCGCCTGCAGACCCTCGTTTGGACGGCCGCCCTTCGGCGGGTCCATCAGCAAAAACTGATCGTACGAGGCCTTCTGGACTTCGATCAGGTTCGGCATCTCGCCGACTTCCTTGACGTGCCCGAACACCTTGCGAACGCGCTTGCGGCCAGTGAATGTCTGCGCCATGTCGCTCCTCTAAAGCTCGCTTGCCCGCCGCTCTCGGTCCCGTCGCGCCCGGACGCGCGCCAGACCCTCGGCTGGCCTTCTCGAAGCGTCGCCAACGCTCCTCATTCACTCAAACCTCGCCCGGACAGCCTCAAACGCTATCAGCGGCCGGTTGACCACGCTCACTCACCGTAAACGCCTTGGAAACACCGGAACGGCCCCTGGCCGATGGCCGGGACCGTCCCCGCTTTTGATCAGCCGAGCCCCGCGTCAGCGGGCGGCTCACTACTTGAGCTCGACCTTCGCTCCCGGCCTTTTCCAAAGCAGCCTTGATCTTCTCGGCCTCTTCCTTGCTTACGCCTTCCTTAACCGGCTTCGGCGCGGCTTCGACCAGGTCCTTGGCTTCCTTCAGCCCAAGCGCGGTGATGGCGCGCACTTCCTTGATCACTTCGATCTTCTTGTCGCCGATCGCCGAAAGGATGACAGAAAACTCGGTCTGCTCCTCGACCGGCGCGGCGGCTGCGCCGCCAGCGGCCGGAGCGGCGGCCACCGCCACCGCAGCGGCGGCCGAGACGCCCCACTTGCCTTCAAGCAGTTTGGCGAGCTCTGCGGCCTCCAGGACCGTAAGGCTCGAGAGTTCGTCGACGATTTTTTCGAGATTTGCCATTGATGAATTCCTTATGTAGTGCGGTTCGAATGATTGTGAAGAGCCTGGCTTTAGGCTGCGTCTTTGGCGGCATAGGCCCCGACCACGCGGGCGAGCTTGGCGGCTGGCGCGGTGGCGAGCTGGGCGAGTTTGGTCGCCGGGGGCAGTCAGAAGCCCCAGCAGTTTCGCCCGCAGCTCGTCGAGCGATGGCAGGGTCGCAAGCGCCTTGACGCCGTCGACATCGAGTGCCGTCTTGCCCATGGCGCCGCCCAGAAGCACGAATTTTTCGTGATCCTTGGCGAAAGCCACGGCAGCCTTGGCCGCCGCCACCGGATCGATCGAATGAGCGATCAGGGTCGGGCCCTTGAGCAAGGGACCGATCGAGGCGACGTCCGTGCCTTTGACAGCAATTTGAGCCAGACTATTTTTGGCGACCTGAACTTTCGCGCCCGCCTGCCGCATCTGCTTGCGCAGCCGCTGCATTTGGGCGACGGTCAGGCCGGAATAATGCGCCACGACCACAACCGACGTTTTCGAAAAAACGTCGTGAAGGGCTGCGACGGCTTCCTTCTTTTCCGTTCTATCCACGGTGCTCATCTCCGGTCGGCGAGCTTCGAATAGCTCAAAACCCGCCTGTTGCACACGCCGCGCGCCCGATACGGTCTCCCGCACCGAACGCCGCGGCCACTTGCGCCTGTCCCCGGAGGCGGGCGAAAAACGCCCGGCGCCGGACAGAAGGTTCGAACCGTTTTCACCGTCCGGAAAGCGCCGGACGGATGGAGAAACTCGGTCTTCCCCGTCTATGCTGGCTCCCGCCTCAAAGGGCTTAGGAATTAAGCGCTTCCCGAAAGGGATTACGCACCGGCAGTCTCGGACAGGACAAAGCCGGAATGGACGCAAAGGTTTACCCTCTCCGTCCTCCGGCCCTTTCCGCCGCCCCCGCTCCGATTAGCCGCAACCGGTTTCATCTTTGCAGGGCGGTAGCCATGTTTGATTCGGGGCCATCGCGCCGTCGACCCCAAACACACCCCATACCGGGTTCGCGACGCGGATGCAAGAGGGGTTGGGGAAAACCTCCTCTGAGACGCGCCGGCATGCGACGCGCCGGTTCCACTTTCCCGTGATGGGCGGCTGAGGAAAGCCGCCCTTGCTGCGTCAGCGCCCTGACGGCGCTGCGCACGGCGACGCATCATCACGCTAACCCAGATGAGAATTTGCGCGCCTAAATTATCTTCTTCTTACCCATGGGCGATTGGGTCAATCGCAGCTTAGTTCCCGAGATTATCCGGTAACTTAATCGTGATCACGATCGGGGTGGCGCTGCCCCCTAAGAGAAGAGTGGGTCGGTCGGGCGACTTCTTCGGAGGAATCGTTCGATGGAGCAGATCGACCGCCGCGCCTTGACGCGCGGGATTTTGTCTGGCGCCGCTGTCGCCGCCACAGGTCTGGCGGGGCGCTCTGAAACGGCAAGCGCGATGCCGCTCGACGACCGCGTCCCGAGCTCCGTCGACGATTGGATCGAGAAGACGTGGGTTTGGGTGGGGCCAGGTCCGCGCCGCGGTTTGGCGGCGGCGCCGCGTCTTGCGTTGCTGGTGGCGGCGAGGCCGCCGCGTTTGCGGTTGGGGCTGGGTGTGATCTAACCAAAGGACATTGCGATGCTTCCGCCTATCGGCCGCGACGGCGGACGGCCGACCGGGATCCCAACGTGTTTTCGGTTCGGTCGCCGAACCGCAAGTCCTGGATCGTCCCAACCCCGCTGTCCTCTCCGTTACGGAGGAAGCAGACCGTTCGCGCGCCATGAAGCGCTCTTTTCTTTACGTCAACTGCGCGGTGAAACACGATCTTGCTCGCCATCCGTGCATCTGGTCGCGCCAGTTCCGCTTCGGACGCCCCGTCGCAACGACCCAACACTTTCGTAATTTTTTGCTCGTTGTCGTGCGCTTTGACACACGTATGCCGGAGTGTTATTCCGCGTGGCGCATTGAACTGCCAATGGGGCTCGCAAACTTCAGACTCTCCCGAAGTCTATGCTGAGGCAATCCCAAAAAATCGCCTACTTCAACTGGTTCAACGTGACCGGTTAGATCTGGAGGAAATCACTGAACGAATGGTCTGTTTCTGGTCTAGTCTCCCGACCGTGAAGAGGTTAGATTAAGGCATGAGCAGTAAAGTCATCGTTCACATTAGTGCTGATTTTCCTGACTCAATGGTGTCGACCAAGACGAATTCGGTCGCCAACCTCATCAAGGCCACTGAGGAATATCGTCATATCGTCTATTCCCTCAATCGCGTCAGCCTCGTCTCAGGCATAGTCGCCGTCGATTTCGGCCCCGACCGCAAGGCGATCGCCTACGGAGCGCCGCCCAAAGGACTTTTTCTTGCGACTTATCTGGACCGCGTGTCCGACTGGATCCTAAAGGATATCCAAAGCCGGGGCATTCCGGTCGACGCGCTCCATCTGCACAAGTTCTCCGTCGAAGGTTTGGTTGGCCAGAAAATCGCCCAAAGCCTCAAACGGCCGTTTATCGTCAATCTATGGGGCGATACGGATCTTAAAATCGTAAAATATCGTCCGGACTTGAAGGCGACCTGGAAATCAATACTCGACCAGGCGGCTCTCATCATTCCGCATACGCCTTGGGTCGAAAAGCGCTTTGACGTGTTGTTCGGCCTCGATCACTCGAAATCGATCATCCTGCCGGCAATTACCCAGCACGAGCACTTCACGCCGTCCCCGGTCGTCTCTGAACCTCGGTTCGTTACTCTTTTCAATCTGGACGTTCATCGTCGAAAAAATTTGGCGGCGCTCGTTACCGTCATCGACCGCATGTCCCAGCGAATTCCCGGCATTTCACTCGACGTCTACGGCAAAGGTTCGCCCAAGACGATGTTCGAGGTTTCTCAAATCGTTGAGAGGTCCAAGGCGAAGAACGTCACGCTAAAAGGACCGCTGCCTAGCGATGGATTTACGACAACCCTCGGGGATTACGCCGCTTTCCTCCTGCCCACCCGTCGGGAAACGTTTGGCATGGTGTTTGTCGAGGCTCTGTTCTCCGGCTTGCCCTTGCTTCACACCAAGGGCTGGGGCATCGACGGATTTTTCGCCAATGACGAAGTCGGATACGCGTGCGATCCGACGAGCCTCGATGACATCGAGTCGGGCGTCTCCCGCCTGTTGATGGAACAGGAGCGTTTCAAACGATCGATTGCCGCTCTTCATGAGCGCGGCGGGTTGGACCGGTTCAAACGGAAAGCGATCGCCGAGAGATATCGCGCCGGTTCTGGAGCGCGTGTTGGGCCGGACCGAGCAGTCCACGGGGGTTTTGTCCGAGACCGCTGCTGTTCCTTGACTGCAAATGGATCTCAATGCTGTTCGTTGAGAAACGCGTTTCAGTCATCACGAGAACAAGCGAAAACATCGTTCAGGCGTCACAAGACACCGCTTTTTTGCGAGAGGGGCTTATCCTGGCTTTCTTCCCCGAACGACTTTATGACGGCATGGCGGGCTACCTGGACGCCTACTTTGACCATTTCCGTGCGGCTGCTGCTGCGGTGGCGCGCGACCGAATGCAGGCTGCGGCGGACGCGATCATCGACGTCGTAGCCCGCAATGGCACGATCTTCTCGTGTGGCAACGGCGGCTCCGCCGCCATCGCCAATCACTTGGCTTGCGACTGTCTAAAAGGCGTCAGAACGGACACGACCATAAAGCCAAGGGTTTCGAGCCTGTCCGCGACGGTCGAATTGATCACCGCGATCGCCAACGACATCGGCTACGACGACATTTTCAGTTTCCAGCTTTCGTCGCTCGCCAGACCGGGCGACGTGCTGATCACGATCAGTTCGTCGGGCGAATCTCGGAATATCGTGAACGCGATCACCTGGGCCAAGGCCAACGGATTGCGAACCATCGCGATGACCGGGTTCAAGGGCGGCGCTTCGGCGAAGGCGGCGGACATCAACCTTCATGTCGACGCGCACAACTACGGAATCGTCGAGGACATACATCAGTCGATGATGCATGTGCTGGCCCAGTACGTCCGACACAGACACCTTGTCGATCACAAATTGCTTGGCGAAAAGAAGTTTTGACGTCTGGTCGATAGGCCCGTCGGTTCAAAGCGGGCGCGTTCGGGTTGATCGCGCCCCGTTCAAGTAAGCGGATTGTGCGGGATGACGATTTTGGTTACCGGCGGGGCGGGGTTCATCGCCAATACGCTGGTGGACTCCATCCTTTCGCGCGGCGACTCCGTGATCTGCCTTGACAACCTCTGCCGCGGCACGATCGCCAACGTCGCCCGCTTCGCTGAGAAAAACAGCTTCAGGTTTTCGGCGGTCGATCTCGCCGATCTCAACGCCTTCCGATCCTGTCTCGATTCGCATGGTGACCTTGGCCAGATCTCGGAAGTCTGGCATCTCGCGGCCAATTCCGACATTCCAGCTGGTATCGCGGACCCGGGCGTCGATCTGCGCGATACGTTCATGACGACCTTTAATGTCCTCCGGATCATGGAGGAGCGGAATATTGGAGAATTGCTCTTCGCCTCGAGCTCAGCGATCTACGGCGATCTCGGAGACCAGGAACTGACCGAAAGCACCGGTCCTCTGTTTCCGATCTCGAACTATGGCGCCATGAAGCTTGCGTCAGAAGCGATGATCACCGCGGCGGTGGAGAAGTTCCTTGGTCGAGCCTTGCTGTTCCGCTTTCCCAATGTGGTGGGATTGCCGGCGACCCACGGCGTGATTCTCGACTTCATCCGGAGGCTGCGTTCGGATCCTAACCATCTCGACGTGCTCGGCGACGGCTCGCAGCGGAAGGCCTACTTGCACGTGACCGAACTCGTCGAGGCCATGCTTTTCATCCAGGGCCGAGTGACCGGAAAAGTCGACGTCTTCAACATTGGCCCAACTGACGCCGGGGTCTTCGTGCGCGATATCGCCCGTGAAACCGCTGCAGCGGTCGCGCCCGGAGCTCGGCTTAAGTTTGGGACGGACAACAAAGGATGGGTGGGCGACGTCCCCCGCTTCGCCTATTCGACAGCGAAGCTCTCCGCGCTCGGCTGGACGCCGAAGCTCAGTTCGCTCGAAGCTGTCCGACGAGCGATCGGCGAAATCAACGGTCAGGAAAACCCGCGATGAAACAGGCGGTCATTCTCGCCGGAGGAAAGGGCACGCGCCTCGCCTCGGTGCTGGGCGGCCTGCCGAAGCCGCTCGTGGACGTTTGCGGCAAGCCGCTGCTTTTGCATCAGCTTGAACTTCTATCGCGCATGGTTTCACCGACGCCGTCGTGATGGTCAATCACAGGGCTGATGCGATTCGCGAATGGCTGGTCGGGGTCGACCTGCGGATTTCCGTTCGACTGATCGACGACGGCGAACCTCGAGGAACAGCCGGCGCTGTCCTGGCCGCTCTTCAGGGAGCTCGAGCCAGAGTTTCTGGTTATGTATGGCGATACGATGCTTTGCGTCGATCTGACGCGGTTTTGGACCTGGAATCGCGCGGTCCCCGGCGCCGACGTTTCGCTCTTTCTTCACCCCAACGACCACCCGCATGACTCGGACCTGGTCGAAATCGACGAAACCGGGCGCATTGTCGCATTCCACGCCTACCCGCACCCGGCGGATGCATGGTTGCCCAACCTTGTGAACGCTGCGCTCTACGTCGTGCGGCGCGAAAGCCTGCGCAGCGTGGAGCGAAACGGCTGGTCCTCTCGATTTCGCAAAGGATCTTTTTCCGCGCATGCTGACGGCTGGAGCGACGTTGCGGGGATACGCCTCCCCCGAATACATCAAGGACGCGGGCACGCCCGAACGGCTGAAGCGCGTTCGCAGCGCGCTGACGTCAGGCGCAATTCGTCGCGCATCGCTCGACGAGACTCAGCGAGCCGTCTTTCTGGATCGCGACGGCACCCTCAATGTCGATCACGGGCTCATTCGCCGCCCCGAGGATCTCGAGGTGTTCCCCTTTGCCGGGTCTGCGATCAGACGGCTGAACGAGGCCGAATGGCGGACGGTCCTCGTCAGCAATCAGCCGGTCATCGCGCGCGGCGAGGTCACCGAAGCTGAGTTGCGCCATATACATGCTCGGCTCGAAACGGAAATCGGCCGCGATCATGCCTATTTCGACCGAATCTACATTTGCCCGCATCACCCCGACCGCGGGTTTCCGGGAGAACGCATCGAGCTCAAGATCCGATGCGATTGCCGCAAACCGGAACCCGGCCTGATCTTCAACGCTCAGAAAGATCTCAACATCGATCTCGCCCGCTCTTGGTATATCGGCGACTCGACGGCGGATCTGGGGGCAGCCGAAAAGGCGCGCGTTTCCTGCATTCTGGTTGAAACCGGGCACGGCGGCCTCGATCGCCGCTACCCTCACGAAGCCGGGTTCACGGTCGCCAATGTTTCAGAGGCGGCGACCTTCATTCTTGACGTCTATCCGAGGATCGCGAAGGTCCTCGCTCCCCAACTCGCCGCAATGGCGTCAAGCGACGATTGGTTCATCGGCGGGCTGCCGAGCGCCGGCAAATCGACAGTCGCAGCGACGCTGGAGCGCGAATTGCGGCTGCAGAAGCGCCGCGCGAGAGTCATTCACACGGATCGCTGGTTTGAAGACAACGATGACCGGCATGCGCTGGGGCCCTTCGACATGACCGGTCTCAAAGCAGCAGTCGCGAAAGCGGCGGAGCGTGCGAAAGGGCAACCGGTCACACTGATGCTTCCGGCTGGCCGCGGGAACAGGTTGGAGATCAAACTGGCGCCGGACGAAGTCCTGATCTGGGAAGGCGCTCTTGCCGCGGAGCTCGCGGCGTCTCTCGGCCGGACCGCTCACGCAATGAACGTCGTCTCGAGCGAAGCCGCCCGACATGCGCGCTTCATGCACTTGTACGAACGACGCGGCATTCCCGCGGCGCGCGCCAAGAGTCTCTTTGTCGGCGTGCGTGCAGAACAGGTTCCGGAAACATCGACGAGCTCGCCAGTGCAGATCAATCTCGACGCCTGCCAGATCGAGTCCATCCTCGCAAAGGGAACGGCGAATGATCATTAGTCGCACGCCGTTGCGCATGAGCTTCGTCGGGGGCGGAAGCGACCTGCCCTCCTATTATCGGGAATATGGCGGCGCGGTCGTCAGCACCGCGATCGATAAATATGTCTATGTCACGATGAACCGCAAATTCGACAGCGGAATTCGTGTGGCCTATTCGCGGGTCGAAGAGGTGAACTCGGTTCCCGAGATCGAGCATCAACTGGTGCGCGCGGCGCTGAACATGGCCCGGGTTCCGGGCGGCGTCGAGATCACAACCGTTGCGGATATCCCGTCGCGAGGGACCGGCCTTGGTTCATCGAGCACGTTCACGGTCGCTCTCTTGCATGCGCTCTACGCTTTTCTCGGCCGCCATTCAACTCGCCAGGAGTTGGCGGAACAGGCCTGCCACATCGAAATCGACGTGTGCGGCGAACCAATCGGCAAGCAGGATCAGTACGCCGCCGCTTATGGCGGCTTCAATCTCTACGAATTCAATCCGAACGACACGGTGACCGTCTCGCCTGTCATCTGCAAGCCTGAGACCATCGCCGGAATCCGGAAACAGATGCTGGTCCTCTATACGGGGATAACGAGAGGCGCCTCGACAATTCTCAAGCACCAATCAGCGGAGCTGGCGACCAATGGTCGACAAGAAGTCCGCAATGAAGCGGATGGTCTCGCTCTGCTATCAGCTCCTGGACGAAATCCGGAACGACAATCTGGATTCGTTCGGCCAGATTCTCCATGAAGCGTGGATGCTCAAGCGCGACATGGCGCCCGGCGTTTCCACTTCCGACATCGACGACTGGTACGAAACTGCGCGAAAGCATGGCGCTGTCGGGGGCAAGATCCTCGGTGCCGGGGCGGGCGGTTTCCTCGCCCTCTTCGCACCTGAGGATCGCCACGACGCGATCCGCCATGCGCTGCCGAAATTGCGCGCCATTTCCGTCGACTTCGAGCGAACAGGGAAGCCAGATTATTTTTTACCAGCCGACGTCAAGCAATCAACCGGCCGCCGGGCCGCGGGCTTGAACCGCTGAACCGGCGCGCCTCAAGCTCAGCAGCCGTCCCACAAAAATTTATGGCGCCCACATCAAGACTGCGCTTGATCTTAAAGCCGCTCATTGCAAAACCCTGATTGCTTGCCGCAGCAGAGTCTCCGCCGGAACCAGCCCCATGAAAACCAAAGCCGCCGTCTGCCGCGCCTTCGGCGCGCCCTTGACCGTGGAGACGGTCGAGCTCGCCGAACCCGGAGCCAGGCGAGACGCTGATAAGGACGGCGGCTTGCGCGATTTGCCATAGCGACGTGTTTTACGTCGACGGCGCCTGGGGCGGCGAATTGCCGGCGGTCTACGGCCACGAGGCGGCGGGCGTCGTCGAGGCGGTCGGAGACGGTGTGACGCGCCTCAGGCCGGGCGACCATGTGGTGGCGACGCTCATCCGCAATTGCGGCTTCTGTCCCGCCTGCACCGAGGGCGCGCCCGTCTTCTGCGAGGAAGTGTTCCCGCTCGACCGCTCAACCCCACTGCATGACGGCGGCGGCAAGCCGATCGTTCACGGACTGCGCACCGGCGCCTTCGCCGAGCATATGGTTGTCGACCAGTCGCAGGCCGTCGCGATCCCGAAGGACGTGCCGCTCGACAGCGCCGCGCTCATCGCCTGCGGCGTGCTCACGGGGCTGGGCGCGGTCGTCAACACGGCCGGCGTAAAAGCGGGCTCTAGCGTCGTCGTCATCGGCTGCGGCGGGGTCGGCCTCAATTCCATCCAGGGCGCGCGGCTCGCCGGCGCGTCCCCGATCATCGCCGTCGACGTCGAGCCCTTGAAGCTCGCTGCGGCGCGCGAATTCGGCGCGACAGAGACGATCAACGCGAAAAGCGAAAATGTCGCCGAGCGGGCGGCGGCGCTGAACGGGGGGCGCAAGGCAGACTGGGTGTTCGTCAGCGTCGGCGTCAAGGGGGCGGCAGAACAGGGCGCGTCGCTGACGAAGCGCAACGGCGCGACTGTGCTGGTCGGCATGCCGCCGTCGGGGGTCATGGCGACGATCGATCCCAGCTCAATCGCCGCCGACGGCCAAAGGATTCTCGGCTCCAAGATGGGTTCGGCCCGCCCGGCGATCGACGTGCCTATGATCGTCAAGCTCTATCGCGAGGGGCGGCTCAAGCTCGACGAATTGATCAGCGGGCGCTATCGGCTGGAATCGATCAACGAGGCTCTCGCCTCCTCGCGCTCCGGCGCGGCGGTGCGCAACGTCATAGTGTTTTGAGCTGCCTTTAAGACATTCGCTCCGCCGCCTGAGACCGCTGAACGATGATAAGAAGGATGATCGATAGAGCGGGGAAGATGAGGTCGCTGTAGAAAGGAACGCCGGCGTTGCCGGACGCGAAATTGTCGGCGACGATCATCTGTTTCACGTGGCCGACCGCATCGCCGATGAGAGCGATCGCGTTCACCAGAACCGCCGCCGCCTTGAACTCCAGGCTGCGCCAGAAGCTCACGCAGGCGGTCGCGCCAATCGCAAGATCCGCCACCCCCACCTCGGACTGGAATGGGCTTACCTCCCAGCCGATATCCGCCGCGGCGATCTCCCGAAAGAAGAGATGAAAGACCGCCGCCCAGAGGCCCCTCACACCGATGGGCAAGAGCAGCACCCAGGCCAGCTAGGCGATCGGGGCCTGGCGCGCCAGTTCGCCATGCCGCCGCGAGCGCCAGCGCCGCCACGAACAGGAACACCGGCAGGTTGCGCAGGACGAAGGCGATCGTTTCAGCCATCATGGGCTCCTGACGCGCAAAGGCGGAGGCTTGGACAGAGACGCGCGGCGGGTTACCACATCGAGAGGCGCACGCGAATGCGAGAGCGCTGGGTTCTCGCGCATCCCTCCCGCCGGCCCGCCTGGACGCCCATGAAAATCGCCGAGCTCAAGACCTTCGTCGTCGGCAATCCACCGCCAGCCTTCGGCGGCCGATACTTCGTGTTCTTGAAGCTCAAGACCGCCTGCGGAATCGAGGGCGTGGGCGAAGTCTATGCCGCGAGCTTTGCGCCCAAGGCAATTATGGCGATGATCGAGGACGTGTTCGAGCGTCACGTCGAAGGCGCGGATCCGTTCCGCATCGAAGCGATTTGGCGCAATGTTTACGGCCGCGGCTATTCAGGCCGGCCCGACATTTCGCTGATGGGCGTCCTGTCCGGCATCGAGATGGCGCTGTGGGACATCGCGGGCAAGGCGGTCGGCAAGCCGATCTATTCGCTGCTCGGCGGCAAGGTCCATGAGCGCCTGCGCAGCTACACCTATCTCTATCCGGACGAGGCCGACTCGCACGCCTATTCGTTGAGCCCGGTCTATTCGAATCCGGACGCCGCCGCCAAACGCGCGCTTAAATATATGGCGCGAGGCTTCACTGCGGTGAAGTTCGATCCGGCTGGTCCTTACTCGACCTTCGATCCGCGCCAGCCGAGCCTCGAGCGGCTCGAGCTTTGCGAAGCGTTCCTGAAGACCTTGCGCGAGGCGGTCGGAACCAAATGCGATCTTCTGTTCGGAACGCACGGCCAGTTCACCGTCTCGGGCGCGCTGCGTCTGGCGCGTCGCATCGAGGCCTACGAGCCTTTGTGGTTCGAGGAGCCGACGCCGCCCGAAGCGCCGGAGGAAATGGCGAGAGTCGCCGCGCAATGTCGCGTGCCGATCGCAACCGGCGAGCGCCTCACGACAAAGTATGAATTCGCCCGCGTGCTTGAAACCGGCGCGGCGTCAATCCTGCAAATGAACCTGGGCCGCGTCGGCGGCATCCTGGAAGCGAAGAAGATCGCGGGAATGGCGGAAGCGCACTACGCGCAGATCGCACCGCACCTCTATTGCGGGCCGATTGTCGGCGCGGCCAATATCCAGCTCGCAACGTGCAGCCCGAATTTCCTCATTCTCGAGGGCATCGAGCGCTGGGACGGCTTTCACGCTCAGATTCTCAAGAAGCCGATCCGCTGGGAGGAGGGCTTCATCATCCCGCCGGAAGAGCCGGGCCTCGGCGTCGAGCTTAACGAGGAAGTGGCGCTCGCGCATCCATGGACGGGACTCGACCTTCATCTTGTCCCGAGATTCGCGCCCGCCTGGCCGCCAGATTGAGCGATTGCTCGCCAAGCGCGAGAGCCCAAGGACGCCAACCGCGCAGAGCGGGCAAAAGAACATATAATATATGTTTATAATCGTCTCTCGGGCGAGATTGATCTAGCCCGTCGAGGCCTGAGTTCTGACGCGAAGTGCAACACCCCCCGCCGATTTGATATCGGCAAGGTTGTTCAAGACCTTAAGGAGTGTTGCCATGCGATCCTATTCGCATCTGTCGGAGGACGAAAGAGACCAGATCGGCGTTTTGCGGGCTGCGGGGCGGTCAATGGGCGCCATTGCCCGGGCGCTCGGTCGGGCGAAAGCCACCATCTCCCGGGAGCTGCAGCGGAACGCACTCCCTTTGGGCGGGTACTCGCCGCTTCACGCCGCCGGAGCCTATCAATTGCGCAGGCGGCGTGAAGCGATCCTCGAACGAGAGGCCGCCTTACGTCTGTTCGTGGGGGACCGGCTCGCCGAGGGATGGACGCCCGAACAGATCTCCGGTTGGTTGAAATCCGGGAATGAACCGCGGCTGCGGGCCATCGGCTGCGAGACAATCTACGCCTTCATCTATCGGACCGCACAGAAGGCCGCGGCCTTGTGGCGTTATCTGACGCGTCGCCACAAACGCCGTCGCCCGCGTCGCGCCAGAGCCTCGCGCGACACCATCAAGGATCGAGCGTCGATCCATGATCGTCCGAAGACCATTGAAAGCCGCGGCGAGGCCGGCCATTGGGAGGGCGACCTCATCATCTGCAAATGCGCACGGCCTGTGCTCGTCTTGCATGAGCGAAAGTCGCGGGTCACGCTCGCCGCGCGGCTCACAGGGAAAACCGCCGCAGAAACCATCTCAGCAATGCTCGCGGTGTTCGGCCGCATCGATCCTCACCTGCGAAGATCAATCACCTTCGACAACGACACCGCCTTCGCTCAGCACGCCCTGCTCCGGACCATGCGCGACATGACGACCTGGTTCTGCGACGCTTATGCCTCATGGCAAAAAGGCGGCATCGAAAACGCCAATGGACGCTTACGTCGATGGCTGCCGCGCCACCTGGATATCGACCGGACATCCGACCAAGACATCCAAGAGATCGTCCTCACGACCAACCTCACCCCCCGAAAATGCCTCGGGTTCAAGACGCCATTCCAAGCCTTGATTGCTGAGCTTGGAAAGGACGTTCAAATCCGCTTCTCTTAAACGCGTTGCGCTTCGCGACGGAATCCAGGGAGGCCCCACAACCTTCAGGAAGCTTTCGTTCCCGCCAGCTTGAGAAAGCCTTCGCCCGGTTTGGGGGGCGGCGTTTGTCGGCTGCTCAGCGCCTCTTGATCGCCCGCCTGCTCAAAACTTAGGCAAAGCATCCGCTGGCGCGCATTCGCCTCGGCCGGAAACCACTCGTAGGCCCGCTCGCCGGCCTCTTTTATCTTTCGGCGCAGCGCCTTGAGATCGAGCGCGGCTTCGCGGACTTCAGGAGTGAGATGGAGAATCATGGCGTTCATGGACTTACCTGTTAACACCTCCAAACACATTTGTGACGTAGATTCATAGTCGTCACATTTCGGTTAAGAAACTGTTGCAAGGCGTATGCCAGCGCGGTCGGCCCGCAAGTCTTGTGATCGCTCCGCCTGCCTTCCCCTCAGTAACGCATCGAGAGGCAGTGCGTTCCAACTTGGAATCCGCGGCGCCTGATTCAATGTCGGCGGGATAGTCAAAGGTTAAAGGTTGGTTAACTCCGAGTAACCAACGACCCATGTTCCGCACCGAAATCATCGCGCTCTGCCCCATCCCCTTCGACGAGGCGCCCGAATGGAGACACCCCAATCAGCCTAGGTCGTTGCAAGGAATACTTGGCGCCGATCATCTCATTAAGCTGCGGTCGCCCTCCCCGGTTAGTGCCTTCTACTTTAGCGCGCTTCGGCCAGCGTCGCAGTGATGCAGCTCACTTCCGGAAAACTAGCCCCTCCGCTAATGTCGTCGAGTGATTTGGAGGGGAGCGATGGGCGACGCTCCGGCGGCGCCGGCTATTTCGCCGAAGCTGCTTGAACTCGACAAAAAGACGTCAAAGCGGTCCGCAGTTTTCTGCCGGGGAAAGTGCTTGGGCGGACGGCGGCGCTCCTCGCGCTCATCGTGCTGGTCCTCGGCTTCGCCGGGTCGCTCGATGTCGCGGTAGAGAAATTCCTTGGCTTTCCGCTTGAGCCGCTGTCGCTCAAATATGCCGTCCTGATCGGGCTGCCGATCCTGATCGTCGGCGCGCAAATCTTGGCTGAATGGACAGCCGAGCGGAAGCGAAAACAGGCGCAAGCGCTGGCGGTGAAGGTCGACGCCGTCCCCGAGGGCTATTTCCGCATCGGCCCCTATCTCGACACGGCGGAGGATCGGGCGAAGTTCGACCGCGCCGATCGCGCTCACGAAAAGGTTCTCGCTTGGCTCAAACGCGCCGACGCGACGCCGCTCTACCTCACCGGAGACTCAGGCTCGGGAAAGAGCTCCGTCCTCAACGCTTACGCATTGCCTAAGTTGCGTGAGGCCGGCTGGACGGTCGTTGAGGCGCGCGCCTGGCAGGACCCGGAGACGGCGCTCAGCGAGGCGATCGGCAAACTCGCCGTCGCGCGGAAATGGAAGCTGGGCGAAGTAAGGAGCCTGCGCGAACGCCTCGAGGTTTTGGCGCGGCGCGCGGATCAGAAGCTTCTGCTGGTTCTTGACCAGTTCGAGGAATTCATCATCGTCGCGGGATCGGATAAGCAAAAGACGTTCACCGCGTTCGTCGACGATCTGCGCGCGAGACCGATCGAGGGCCTCAAGCTCCTGCTAGTGCTGCGTAGCGACTACACAACTGCCCTCGACGATCTCGGTCTGCCGCCCCAGCGCAAGGGAGAGAACTGGCAGGAAATCGGGCGCTTCACCACCGCGGCGGGGACGAGGTTCATGGAGCGATCCGGCCTCGCGCTGCAACCGGAGGGGCTCGACCGGCTCGCGACAAGCGCCGCCGAGCTCGACGACAGCCCCAGCATGATCCGGCCGATCACGCTGAACGTCTTGGGCCACGTTTTGTCGGAAGGCCGCGCGATCGCACCCTCGGTCGACGCCGGCCGGCTTGTGCGTCACTACATCGAGCAGTCGGTCGAACAACCAGCCATTCGCGCCTTGGCGCTGCGCGTTCTTTCGGAACTTGTCACTGAGCAGGGGACAAAGCGCCCACGGTCCGAGGAGGAGCTGGTCAGCGAAACCGGCCTTCGGCCAGGTGAGGTGCGGGCGGTCATGAACGGACTCTGGATGGCTGCGCTCGCGAGGCCCTCGATGCCGCGCAAGGCGTCTGGGAGCTGTCGCACGACTTCATCGCCCGCGCGGTCGCCCGCTACCTCGGGCGGCGGCGCATCGACTGGTCTCTGGTCGCCCGTGCCTACGCGGCGCCGGCGCTGTTCGTCTTGATGGCGGCAGGCGTGGCGGCCGCGTTGGCATGGAACGCGACGGCGGCCGACCGAGTGCGGGCGCAATTGGCCGACTTCGGGATTGACCTTTCGGCGGACGGCGGCGACGCGGCCGCGAGCGCGCGCTTTCGGGCCGAAGATTTGGGCAAGGCCGTTTCCCTCCTGAAAGCGCTTCCGGCGTTACGCACGCTTAACCTGAGCGGGTCGGAGGTGGCTGACATTGGACCGCTCAACGGTCTGACAACACTGCAGGTTCTCAAGCTTCGTGAATCGCGGGTTCGTGATCTGGGCCCGTTGAGAAGTTTGACCGCCCTCAGATCTCTCGATCTGTCGGGCACGGTCGTTACTGACCTCTCGCCTTTGCTTCTCCTCGAATGGCTAGAAACGCTCGACCTGTCCGGAGAGTTGTCGGAACGAGACGGCACGACTGTGCTCATGGGAAGATCGCTCGCCGATATTCGGCCGCTGAAGTTTCTGCGGCGGCTCACGACGCTCAACCTTATGGGAACGGACGTTGTAAATCTTCAACCCCTGCAGAGTTTGAGCAAGCTCAGCGCGCTCAACCTTAGAAGTACGCCCGTCCACGACGTCGAACCTCTTAAAGATCTAACTTCGCTCAAAGTCTTGAATTTGCGCGATACGAAGGTCGAGGAGGTCAGCGCGCTTCACGATCTCAGTGGGCTCGAGTCGTTGGACCTCTCAACGTTTTCCTCGTTGTCGTCGCCAACTGAGCTCGCTCCGATAAGCGACCTGATCGGACTTAAGTCGCTGAACCTTGCGGGCCGCGCCGGCCCGGATTTGTCGCCGCTTCGACGCTTAACAGCTATCGAAACCTTGAATTCTGTCCGACGAGGCAGGAGCGCGAGAACGCTCGACCGATCTTGAACCGTTGAAGAACCTTCAAAGGCTAAAGCACCTGAACCTGTCTCTGCGAGAGATCATAGACTTCCACCCGCTCAAGACACTTGTCGAGCTAAAAACGCTGGATCTTTCCGCAGGCTACATGAACCGCGACGGAAAACCGGCGTTTGACCTATCCATCCTTGAATCCCTGACGGGATTAACGACTTTGAAGCTGGCTCGGCGGCCGATTGCGGATTTAAGGCCGCTCATGACCCTTACTGCGCTGAAGTCGCTTGACCTCTCTGGGACAAATGTCACGGACCTCGAACCGCTTCGCGGCCTAGTCGATCTCCGATCGCTTCAGTTGTCCAGCGAACCGGCAATTGATCTTACCCCGGTCGAGGCCCTGCCCCATCTTGAAGTCGTTGAGGGCCTATCCGACGCGGAACTCCAGGAGTTGAACATGCACAGGGAACGCCAAGGACTGACAATCGTCGAATCGCGGTGAGTTTCCCTTTTGCAGTGCGGCTTAAGTTCCCGGGCGACAACGTAAGGCGCTTCCCTCGGCCTCGTTGCCGCCGGTCTACCCGAACCTAAAACCCGAAATCATCTTGCCGCCGATCTTGGCGTTGAAGTCGCGCGTCCCGTGGCTCGCGCCGGCGGCGCCGGCGACCACCATCAGCGGCAAAAGATGTTCTTCCCGGGGATGGCAGGCGCGCGCCGACGGCGCCTTGTCCCATTGCGTGAGCCGCGCTTCGCGCTCCGCTTCCGGCGCCTTCGCCGTCTCGTCGAGCCAGGCGTCAAATGCGGCTGAAGCGGTCGTGTCGCCGTCGCGGAAGTGCCTCAGGTCATGGAAGCTCATACCGCTGCCGACGATCGCGACGCCCTGGTCGCGCAAGGGCTGAAGCGCCTTGCCGAGCTTGATGTGGAAGGCGGGATCGAGATCCTTGCGCAGCGACAGCATGACGACCGGGATCTCGGCCTTCGGATCGACAATGAGGAACGGCACGAACACCCCGTGGTCGAAGCCGCGCTCGCCGTCGGTCGCGACGGGCAGGCCCGCCGCCTCGATGAGGCGCTTGACTTGCGTCCCGAGCTCCGGATCGCCCGGCGCCGGATAGGAGAGCTTATAGGTGTGCTCGGGAAAGCCGTAATAATCGTAGAGCATGCCCGGCTTCGGATTGACGCTCACCGTCGGCTTGTCCGCCTCCCAGTGGGCGGTGACGACCAGGAACGCCTTCGGCCGCTCGGGCAGCGACTTGAGAACGCCAGCGAGATAGTCCTTGAGCGCATCCCATGCGTGAGGGCCGAACGGCGGCGGCCAGTCCATCCAGAAGCAGGGGCCTCCGCCGTGCGGCACGAAGATCGCGGGTTGGCGGTGAGCGGGCATGGGAGGCCTCGGGGGTAAGAACATTCGGCCCCGTAGCTACGCCGAGACGCAGCCGACGGCAACGCCCCCGTTGCTCATCCGCGCGACAGTTACCGTGGGTTCCTCAAAAACCCCATGAGGGAGAAAGAGGCTCCCTCTTCTCTGCATTGCTTGACCGCAAGATGGCGCTCATGTCCCGTCAGGTTGTCTGCGTCGGCCTTTGCGATGCACTGGGCCTTCACGTCATTGTTGTGTACTCTCCTCGCCCCGGGATAGGCGGCGTTTGAATCCACAAGAGCGCACGCGCTTATCAAAACCGTTCCCAGCCATCGATGGCGCATCTGAGCCTCCAAAAATAGCAGCTCAAAGCTGTCTTACAGATTTTGTCCGGTCAAGGACTTTGCTTGATGCGCCTGTTCAATTCTGAAGTTCGGCTCATTGGTGGGCGGCGACATGGGCGGCGCGTTCACGCCCGATCGATCCGGGCCGCATAGCAGCCGCGCTGGGCGTAATGCACGCGGATGTAGGCGGCCTCTGGCTTGGCGAGCGGGCGCTCGATCGCCGTCTTGAGGTCGCCTCCCGCTCGTGACATCAGCGTCGATCATGTCGCGCAAGGCGTCGAAGGCGCGAAGCGAGATCGGGCAGATCCATAGGACCTCCGGGGTCTCGTCCATGGCGCGAGACGGCGTCTCGGACAGTCGGCAGAAGCGACGGGGAGGCGCGGCGTCGAGACCCGTGATGCGGAAGGACATGGGCGTTCTCACTGGAGGTTTTGCAGCGAAATGGTCAGGAGCCCGGAGAATCCAAGCGGACCGACATCAAGGCGGGGCGACGATGGTCGCCCGGCTGCGGCCAATGAAGCGAATATCCAGCACCTGGCCAGCGATCGCCGAGCCAAGCCGAGCGGCGAAATGCAGCGGCGTGCACTCGCGTATCGCGGCCAACATGGAATTGGCGAGCCCGGAATCGCTCGTCGCGCCGCCGCTCGATCGCGCATAGACGATTCTCGGCTCGCCTATGACGGCGCCATCCCGCGTGAAGCTCAGGCGAATGGTGACTTGATCGTCATCGTGCGGAGGACGCCAGCAGGCCGCGATCCCCGTCGCAATGCCATGGACGCGCGCAACCAGCGGGGGTTGCGCCTCGGCGGCCGACGCTTGCGCCCAGAGCGCGAGCGCGAGGATCCCGATCGAGGCGAAACGCTCTCCCGCCCGACCTCGTCCTGAGGCGTCGCGAAGCGGCCTCGAAGGACGCTCCAATGGAGGCTGAACGTCCGGCAGTCCCTGGAGCATCCCTCGAGACGCGCCTTCGGCGCTCCTCAGGATGAGAAAGTGGAATATGGCAATGTGGATAATTCGCAGTAGTCCTCAAAGATAGCGGTTGAGCAGGTTCTCATAGAACTCCTGCCGTCCCGACTTCGGCTTCGGCTCGATCTTCTCCTTGGCCACTCGCGCCGCAATCAACTCGAGCGTCGCGCCCTTTTTCAGCATCGCCTGCGCCTCAGGCTTCTCCCAGCCGGCGTAGCGTTCCGTGCGCGCTGAGTCGAACTTGCCGTCCTCGATCATATTCGCAGCCGCGACCAGCGCCGCCGCGCAGGCGTCGATCCCGCCGATATGGCCGAGCAACAGATCCGCCGGATCGATCGACTGGCGGCGCACCTTGGCGTCGAAATTAAAGCCGCCCGGCGCTAACCCGCCCGACTTCAAGATGAAATAGAGCGCCGGCACGAGCTCGGCCGCATTGTTGGGGAACTGGTCGGTGTCCCAGCCGGACTGATAGTCGTTGCGGTTGGCGTCGATCGAGCCCAGCATTCCGAGCGAGGCTGCGAGCGCGATCTCGTGCTCGAAGGAATGGTGCGCGAGCACCGCATGGCCCACTTCGATGTTGAGCTTGACCTCCCGCTCGAGCCCGAAGCGCTGCAGGAATCCGAACACGGTCGCGACGTCGAAGTCATACTGATGTTTGGTCGGCTCCTGGGGTTTCGGCTCGACCAGAATCACGCCCTTGAAGCCGATCTTGTGCTTGTACTCGACGACCAGGGATAGAAAGCGCCCGAGCTGCTCCTGCTCGCGCTTGAGATCGGTGTTGAGCAGCGTTTCGTAGCCCTCGCGACCGCCCCACAGCACATAGTTCGCGCCGTCGAGCTTGTGAGTCGCGTCGATGACGTTCTTCACCTGGGCCGCAGCGTAAGCGAACACATCCGGGTCGGGATTGGTGGCGGCGCCCGCGAGGTAGCGCGGATGGCTGAACAGATTGGCGGTGCCCCAGAGAAGCCTCGTCCCCGTCTTCCGCATTTTCTCGGCGAAGAGATCGGTCATCTCGGCGAGGTTGCGGCCGAACTCCTTGAGGCTATCCCCCTCCGGAACGATGTCGCGATCGTGGAAGGCGAAGAACGGAAAGCCCAGCGTCGTGAACATCTCGAACGCGGCGTCGGCCTTCAAGCGCGCGCCCTTCATCGTCTCGCCGTCCCAAGGGCGCTCGAAGGTCGGCGCGCCGAACATGTCGGTGCCCATCCAGGCGAAGTTGTGCCAGTAGCAGACGGCGGGCCTGAGATGCTCGGCCATCGTTTTGCCCGCGACGACGCGCGACGGGTCGTAGTGGCGATACGCGAAGGGGTTGTCGCTCTTCAGCCCCTCAAAGCGCACGGGGCCGATGTCGCCGAAAAAGCGCTTGCTCATGGGTCCGTCTCCTCAAGTGTCCGATGATTTAGCTGGCGTGGAAGTCGCGCACAAACTGGATGAGCGCCTTGAGCCCGATTGCGCAATCCTCGACGGTCATCGATTCCAGCGGATTGTGGCTGACCCCGCCCTTGCACCGAACGAATAGCATGCCGGCGGGACAGAGCTTGCCCATGGCCATGGTGTCGTGACCTGCGCCCGAAGGCAAGAGACGGGGCGGAACACCAACGGCTTCGACCGCTTTCTTCAGGCCGGCGACAAGACTTGGATCACAGACATATGCGTTCGCCTCATGCGACTTGGCGATGCTCGTCCGCACGCCGCGCCTCGCAGCGATGGAGGAAATCCGCGCTTCGATGTCGGCGAGCGCAACGGCGCGGTTCGCATCGCTAGGCGCGCGCAAGTCAATCGAGAACTGAACATGACCCGGAATGACGTTGGCTGCGCCTGGCCATACGTCGAGTCGACCGACGGTCGCGACAATATCGGGCTCGCGGCGGGCGCGCTCCTCGACCGCAAGCGCCATTTCCGCCGCCGCCGTCAGCGCATCATGGCGCAGATTCATCGGCGTCGCGCCCGCGTGGCCAGCGACGCCATCGATCGTGACCTCGAGCCTCGTCGCGCCATTGATCGCGGTGACGACGCCAAGCGGCAACCCTTCCGCCTCCAGCGTCGGACCTTGCTCGATATGCGCTTCGACGAAGGCGGCAACACCGGGTCGACGAATCGATCCCGCCCGTTCGGGATCGCCGCCGAAGGCCTTGAGCGCGTCGCGCATCAGGACGCCTTCCGCGTCTTTCTGGTCGAGAACATCCTGCGGATAGTTTCCGGCCAGCGCGCGCGAACCGGGGAGGGTGGTGTGAAAACGAACGCCCTCTTCATCGCCGAAAGCCACGATCTCGACGGCGTGATCGAGGCGCTCCTCGCGCGCGTTCAGCGTCTCAACGACCGCAAGCGCAGCGAGCGCGCCATAGTTCCCGTCGTAGCGACCGGCGTCGCGCACGGTGTCAATGTGCGAGCCGAGCATAAGAGCCGGAGCGCCCGCTCGCTTGCCTTCATAGCGAGCCACGACATTGCCTGCGGCGTCGATCTTTGCCTTAAGCCCCGCCTCGCCGCACCAGCCGATGAAAGCCTGCGCGGCGTCTCGATGCCCTTGCGAGAGAAAAAGCCGGGTCAGGCGCCGCGGCTCATCGGTGAACACCGCGAACGCTTCGAGCCGAGACATCAGTTGCTGGCCGGCCGCGAGATCCGCGTCCAATATGCGAACGCCGATCAATTCTGCGCCGTCTCCAGCCCAAGCCAACGCGCCAGCGTCCTGCGCTCGTCATCCGTCATCTGGCTGAAATTGTTGGGCGGCATCGCGTGGGACAGAACCGCCTGCTGACGGATCGCGGGCGCGAAACGCGCGATGTGTTCGGGTGTGTCGAGAAGCACGCCCTTTGGCGCTTCGCCGATCTCCTCCATTGGTTCCGGCGCGTGGCACATGATACAGCGCAGCTGCACGATATCGACAACCTCCGGCGGCGCCTTCGGCTGATCGAGGTTCGCGGTTTCGGCCGGCAGCGCCGCGAGCCCCATCAGCGAGCGCATGCCGGGCGAGGCAGTCGCCGCAACGCCGAAGGCGCAAAGAACTGCGACCGCGGCCGCCGCCCACGCCCACCAAGGGGCGCGATCGTGATCGAGATGCCAGACATTATAGAAATAGCGCACCATCGCGCCCGCGACGATGATGCAGGTGACGATGGCGGGGATTGCGCGCGGATTGGAGAAGGTCGACGGCGTGTGGTTCGACAGCATCAGGAACAGCACCGGCAGGGTGATGTAGTTGTTATGGGTCGACCGTAGCTTCGAGCTTTTGCCCCATTTGGGATCAGGCTTCTGGCCCGCCATCAGCGCGGCCACGCTTTTGCGCTGGTTCGGCATGATGATGACGAACACATTGGCGGTCATGATCGTCGCCATGAGCGCGCCGGTATGGATGAGCGCGCCGCGGCCCGAGAAGACGAGGGTGAACACCCAACTCGTCGCTACGACGTAACCGAATCCGACCAGCGCGAGCAGCGGCTCGTTGGCGGCGAGCGGCGAACGGCACAGGAAATCGTAGACGAGCCAGCCGAGCGCGAGCGCGACGATTCCGATCGCCGCCGCCTGCCACGGCTCGAGGGGCATGACCGCGGGGTCGATGAGAAAGAGCGACGACTGCCCGTAATAGACCCAGCAGAGCAGCGCGAAGCCGCTCATCCAGGTCCAGTAGGACTGCCACTTATGCCAGATGAGGTGCTCGGGCAGTGTGGCGGGCGCGAGCAGGTACTTGTTCATCTGATAGAAGCCGCCGCCGTGCACCTGCCAGGACGTTCCCGCAAGCGCCGGATCGTCGCCCGCCTTCTTACGCAGGCTGGCGTCGAGATGCATGAAGAAGAACGACCCGCCGATCCAGGCGATCGCCGCCGTCACATGGAGCCAGCGCAAAAGCGCCGAGCCCCATTCCCAGCCAAAAGTCCCGAGCGCCCCCATCAACCTGCCTCCTCCGGGGCGAGACCATCGCCCCGGCCGGAGCATGATAGAGGCGGCGGCGAAATTTGGGTAGGGAGTCCCGTCGCCAGCGCGCTGCGGCGCGGGTTGCTAACCGGCCGTTAACACTATCAGAGTCTTAAATCGCAATCAGAAATTCAGGTTTTTCCGGCGTCTGACAAAAGCCCAAGTTTCGGCCGATTTGCGGCGCAGACCCCGCCCGCTTCCGTCTCTCCGTCGTAGGCCGCGCGGTCAAGTCCGCCAACAAAAGGTCGCCTATTCCGATGAATCCAGCCGACGTAGCCGCCGCCGCGCCTCCGGAAACGAGCATCCTCGCGATGTTCTGGTCGGCTCACATCGTCGTCAAGGCGGTGATGTTGGGACTCTTCCTCGCTTCGCTCTGGTGCTGGACCATTATCTTCGACAAAACCCGCCTTTTTCGCAAATTCAAGAATGAGATGGAGAATTTCGAGCAGATCTTCTGGTCGGGCCAATCGCTTGAGGAACTCTATACGTCGCTGTCGAACCAACCGAACAACACCGGCGCAGCCGCGCTGTTCGTCGCCGCCATGCGGGAGTGGAAGCGCTCGTTCCAGCAGGCGGCCGGCTCCTTTCGCGGCCTTCACGCTCGCATCGACAAGGTCCTCGACGTCTCGATTGCGCGCGAGGTCGAGCGTCTCGAATCGAACCTGCTTGTTTTGGCGACGGTCGCCTCGGCCGGACCCTTCATCGGACTGTTCGGCACGGTGTTCGGCATCATGAACTCGTTTCAGTCGATCGCAGCCTCGAAGAACACCTCGCTTGCGGTCGTGGCGCCAGGCATCGCCGAAGCGCTGCTCGCGACAGCGATCGGCCTCTTCGCCGCCATCCCAGCGCTCATCGCCTACAACAAGCTTCAGGGCGACGTCGCCAAAGCGCAGGCTCGCCTCGAAAGCTTCGCCGACGAATTCTCGTCAATCCTGTCCCGGCAGATCGACCATCACCTGTCGGTCGAAAAAGTCTCCTGAGCGGAGAGCGGCGCGATGGCCATCAACCCGGTTGCGAGTGCGCGCAAAAGCGGTCGAGGACGGCGCGGCGTCCCGCGCTACGGCGCAATGGCGGACATCAACATGACGCCGTTCATCGACGTCATGCTCGTCCTTCTGATCATCTTCATGGTCGCCGCGCCCCTTTTGACCACCGGAGTCGCGGTCGACCTGCCGCGAGCTAGCGCGACCGCGCTCAATGTTGACCGCAAGCCGATCGCGGTTTCGCTCAACGAGCAGGGGCAGCTTTACGTGATGGACGAGCCAACCGCCGACGCGGATCTCGTGTCCAAGCTTCAGGCGGTGTCGCAGAGCGACGTCGATCAGCGCATCTATCTTCGCGCGTCCAAGACGGTGCCTTACGGGCGCGTGGCGGAAATCATGGCGGCGGTCACCTCCGCCGGGTTCAAGAAGGTGGCCCTGGTCACCGAGCCGATCAAACAATAGCCCGGAGCGGCGTTGGAAGAACGGCGGTCATATTCGAGTTTCGCGAGCTCCGCGGCGCTGCACGGGGCGCTGCTGGCGATGATCCTGCTCGGGCTCGCCTCAGCCCCGCGATTCGATGACAATCCGGAAGCCATTCCGATCGAGACGGTTTCGCTCAGCGACCTCAGCCATATCGCCAATGGCGAGAAGGACGCGAAGCCCGCGCCCCAGCCCGCGCCTGCGCCGCCTGAGCCGCCCCCAGATCTGCGCGCCTCCACGGAGCCCACGCCGCCGCCTGAGCCCACACCTGCGCCGCCGCCCAAACCGGAGGCTGCGCCGACGCGCCCCGAAAGCCGAGACTCCCCCGCCGAAGCCCGCGCCGCCGCCGAAAGCGGAGGCGACGCCTACGCCCGATAGCGAGCCGATGCCGCCCGAAAGGCCCCAGCCTCCTCCTCCTCCGCCAAAGGCGGCTGCCCAGCAAGCGACGGTTCAGCCGCCCGTGCGGCCGAAATTCGTCGAGCCGCCGCCCGAACGGCCGAAAGAGCCGGCGCCGGAGAAGCCCAAGCCGCAGCGCAACTTTGACCCGAACTCGATCGCCAAGCTGATCGGCCAGGCCAAGACGTCCACGCCTGCGCCGACGCAGACGGCCGCGCTCACGCCCCAGGGGCTGCCGCATCACGACGCGCCGCGCATGTCGATGTCGCTGGCGTCCGCGCTCGATGCGTGGCTGACGGAGAGCTACCTCAACTGCTGGACGCCCCCGCCGAGCATGCCTGAGGGCGACACGTATGTCGCGGAAATTAAGGTGGTCTTCAATCCTGACGGATCACTCTCGGGGCGACCGGTCCTGCTCAATCCGCCCGCAGATCGCGCTTGGCGCGCGCATGCAGAAAGCGCGATGCGCGCGGTCAAGAAATGCGACCCGCTCAAGGTTCCAGCGCAATACATGCCGTATTTCGAAGAATGGAAGATCGAAACGATCCACTTCGATCCGCGAGAGACCCAAGGATGACCGACCGTGTCCAGACCGCGCCGCGCCTTACCGCGTGGGGCCGCCACCCGAAAACGAGAGTCAACCGCAATGCGTATTTTGCCGAGACCTATCGGAGCGCTCGTCCTCATCGCAATCGCGGCCGCCGCCTACGGTGGTTACCAGCACCTGTGGCGTCGCCATCCGTCCCGCGTGGCGGAGGCTCCCAAAACCGCGACGCTGCCTACGCCCCCCACGCCGCCCCCCGCCGTCGTGGCGGCTCGAGCCCCCGTTCCGACGCCGCCGATCGAACTCCCCGCGCGCATGACGTCAGCGCAGCAGGCCGGCTTCGACGCTTGGCTGGTCAAGGCCTATCTTCAATGCTGGAAGCCGGCGCGGCAACCGGTCGACGCCGACGTCTATGTCGCGCAGGTGCGCCTCGCCTACAATCCGGACGGCTCGCTTATGAAACCGGCGAAGCTCGTCAACCCACCGTCGGACCCGGCTCTCAAACCGCAAGCCAACAGCGTCCTTGCCGCGGTCAAGAGTTGCAACCCGCTTCAGGTGCCGGCGCAATATCGCCCGTTTTATGAGCAATGGAAGACGAAGACCATCCACTTCGATCCGCAAGTCGCCGCTCGGTGAGCCCAGGCGGCGCAGCGTTGTTTGTCGTTCCGCGAGACCGCCTGATGAGTGTTTGTTACGTTTCTCGTCGCCATGCGCTTGCAGGCTTGGCGTTCGGCCTCGCTGCGCTCGCTCGCGCGCCCGCGATCGCCGAGGGCGACATCTATGTGCACGCGGGCGCCAATTTCAAACCGGTGACCATCGCCGTGACGCCATTCGCGGGCGAAGAGGCAGGCGAGAAGATCAGCGGCGTTGTGTCCTCGGATTTCGCCCGCTCGATCTTCCTTCTGCCGCTCAATCCGACCAACTTTCCCGAAACGATCGCGAATCCTGACGCGGCGCCCAACCTGGAGGCTTGGAAGACGGCCGCCGCGCAATTCGTGCTGACCGGACGGGTGCTCCATCAGGACGCGGGTCATGTCACCGCGCAATTCCGTTTGTGGGACACCGCGACCGGCGAGCAGGTGGCCGGTCAACAATACTCGACCGACGCTGCGAATGCGCGCCGGGTCGCGCACATGATCGCCGACGCGGTGTTCTCGCGCGTGACGGGCGAGAAAGGATTTTTCGATTCCCGGATCGTCTACGTCGATGAGACGGGTCCGAAGGAGAAGCGCCGCAAGCGGCTCGCGGTCATGGACATGGACGGCGCGAACCTCAAATATCTTGACGGCGGCAAGGAGCTTGTCGTTACTCCCCGCTTCTCGCCTTCCGCCCAGCAACTCGCCTATATGTCGTTCGGCGACGGCGACCCAAAGGTCACCCTGCTCAACCTCGATACCGGACAGCGCGAGGCGGTCGGCAATTTTCCTGGCATGACTTTCGCGCCGCGGTTCTCTCCCGACGGTCAACAGATCGTGCTGTCCCTCTCCGACGGCGCAAGCACCAACCTCTACTCGATGGACCTGCGCTCGCGCGCCACCACTCGCCTCACCGACGGTTCGGCGATCGACACCTCGCCGACCTATTCGCCTGACGGCTCGCAGCTCGCATTTGAATCCGACCGGGGCGGCTCGCAGCAGATCTATGTGATGAGCGCAACTGGCGGTCCGGCCAAGCGCATTTCATTTGGCGAAGGCCATTACTCGACGCCGGTCTGGTCGCCCCGCGGCGACCTGATCGCGTTCACCCGCATCAAAAGCGGCTCGTTCGGCATCGGCGTGATGAAGCCGGACGGCTCGGGCGAGCGGATCCTGGTCGAGGGCTTCCATAACGAGGGGCCCACCTTCGCCCCGAACGGTCTCTACCTCATGTTCTTCCGCGACGCCGGGGGCTCTGGCGGCCCAAAGCTCTACATGACCGACATTTTTGGTCATGCTGAATTCCTGGTGCCGACTCCCAATTACGGCAGCGATCCCTCCTGGGGTCCGCTGATCCAATAACGCTGGATCCAAATTCCCAAACTCAACCGGGCCGCCATCTCGGCTAGCCATTCGATGCGTTGGGATCGCCGGGCCCTTTTCCTTCTCGAAGGAAATCGATCGCATCCAGGAAAATGCAGACGAACCGCACGGCAGGGTTCTTTGTCACCTCCGGGTTCAAAGGACCTTCGATCGGCGCTTCATGGGCTGGGTCGCGCTCGATCGCCTTGCGATAAAAACGCCATGTCGCGTGGCCAAGCACGGGCATGACGACGGCCAAGCCGAAGAACAGCGGCAGCGAGCCGAGGACCAACGCCGACGCCACGATCAGACCCCAAAGCGCGACGCCGAGCGGATTGGCGCGCGTCACTCGCAACGAAGCCTCGAGCGCCGGCACAAGGCCGAGGTCGCGATCGAGCATCAGCGGGAATGAGACGACGCTGATCGCGAGCGCAAGCGCGGCGAAGCAGAAGCCGACCAGCACGCCGACGACGATCAACATCCCTCCGCGATCCGTGGTCAGGACGTCGCGAAGAAACGAGGTCGCGGAGGCGGGCGGATTAGGCCCGTAGATCCAGACATAGATCAGCTCAGCGGCGAAGATCCAGGCGGCGAAGATCGCAAGCAGCAGCAGGCCGAATGCGAGAATCGACGGCAGCGCTGGCGAGCGAAGCACCGTGAAGGCGTCGCGCCCCCTGACGGAAAGCCCGCGTTCACGCCGGCGGCTCATCTCGTAGAGACCGATTGCGACGAACGGCCCAATCAGGGCAAAGCCGGCAGCGAGCGGAAACGCGAGGTGCAGCGCGTTGCCGAATGACGTCATCGCGAAAAGCGCAATTCCCGCGACGGCGTAGAACAGGCCGACGAACACGGGATAGGTGGGCATCGCGAAGAAATCGTCGACCCCCTCCTTGAGCGCGGAGAAGCAGTCATTCCCGGTGAGACGCCGCACTCGTGGCGTCGCGCCAACGGCCTCTGGCCCGAAATAGACGTGGAAAGCGGAAGTCACAGGGATCCTCCTTCATGGCGCCTGTGCCGACCGATATTTCGGGCGTCAGCCTGGAGGACCGCAACGTCGCGAAATCTCGCGCCGACTGATTTGGCCCAAACATACGCTCGATCGCGAAATTTGTCACTCGCGATCGGAAAGGGAGCGAGCGGGCGCTCTCACCCGGCGGGCGCCTGCTTCGCCTTTGCAGCCGGCGCGCGCCGGGACCCGATCGTCTTTGTGAGAGCAATGATCACGGCGAGCGTCAAAACATAGACAACAACCTGCAGCACCGAGGGCTGGTCGGAATAGCCGATCAGCGTGTGCAACACGCGCCCGAACAGACTCGTATCGGAGAGGATGGCGGACGTGTCCCAGGCGGTCTGGCTCAGCATCGTCAAAACGCCGGCTTGCTGAAGGAAAAGCACCGCCTGCGCCGCGAGACCTGCGGCAAGCAAGCTGATGAGCGCGGTCGTGACTGCGAACAGGCACCGCTGCGGGATCGCGACGAGACCGAGATAGGTCAGCGCCGTCACGCCGATGCCGGCGGCAAGCCCAAGAAGCGAGCCGATGACGAGCTCGATGGCCGTTGACCCTCCAGCCGCGACGAGGCCATACATGAAGAGCGCAACCTCGGAGCCTTCGCGCATTACCGCGACGGCGCAGACGATTCCAAGCGCGAAGATCGATTGCGAGCCGGATCGCACCGCTTCGCCCACCCGCTTGACGTCGGCGGCGAGTTCGCGGCCATGGCTCGCCATCCAGACGTTGTGCCAAGTCAGCATCACGACGGCGATGAGAAGTATCGAGGCGTTGAAGATCTCCTGGCCGATCCCCGCCAGGGCCTCGCCGATCGCCCCTGCAAAAGCCGCCACAAGCGACGCGCCGACGACGCCTGCCAGGACGCCCGCCGCGATCGCGAGCCGGCTGCCCCGGAGCCCTCGCGTCACCGCCAGCACGATGCCGACGATAAGCCCGGCCTCGATGACCTCGCGAAAGACGATGATGAGGGCGCCAAGCATCCTCAGGCCTTAAATGACGCGCGTAGGCAAGCCAATCATTGTGTCACCAAAAACCCTTCGGTCGTGGATTCGTGGTAGTCGTCGAAAAAGCGGTAGCGGCCCGCCGGCAGCGCTCGCACCTGCACGCTGATCTTGCCGCCGCCCGGCACAACTTTTTCGACCCGCAACGCCTTGCTTTCGAATTCCGCGGGGGTCTTATCCTGATTCTCCACTTCGATGACGATCGGCTTGCCCGCAGGCGCGCTCGGCTCGGCGGGCGAGAATTTATGATCCTTGAGCGTCACGCTTATTTTCGTGGCCTCATCCGCGACGGCGAGAGGGGCGCTCATCCCGATGGCGATCGCCAGGCCGAAACCTACCGCTGAAGCAGCCCGCATATTTATCACTTTTGCTCTCCATGTCGCTGCGGGAAACTCGCCTGCGAACTTCAGGTTGCCGCGTTCCTCGAGGCTGTTCCTCGGATCAACGCCGAGGTTTCGATCCGCAGGAAGGTGACCCGTATTAGATTGCGTCCCCGCCACCACGATGTGGGCGCTGAACGGAATGTGAAACGCCGCAACCAGCCGCACAGCTAACACTCGAACCTTTCTTGCCAAAGGCGCCGGCCAGAAATTGAAATGATTTCAATTTGGAATCATTCCAATCTGATTTGGTGGCGACCGTTTCGCGGGCCCCGTCGCGGCCGGGCGAATGCGCCGCCGTCAGGCGCTGCGCGGCGATCTCGATCGACAGTTCGACGGCCCGTCGGCTTGCGCCGTCTTTCAGCTCAGCAACAAACCGCGGCCTCTCGCACGAAATTGTTAGCCCCGGGGCGAAAAAACCCTTGCACTGGCGCACGATTCGCACAAATAGTCATCTTGCCCAATACGCACGTGCCTGTGGTCGTGTGTCGGTCGGCGGGGATCTGGACAAGAGGCCAGTTAACCGCCCTTGGAAGGCCGGCAGCCGGAGGCGAACCGGCGTACCCCGCCCAACGGGGGACGCGACTTGAAGCAACGACGGACCGGGCTTTTTTGGTCTCTGTCGGCCCTCCAAAGGTCGGCGCCCAAAGAGGCTTGTCTATCTTTGCCGGGCGTGCGGACGGGACACACTTCCTCGTCCAAACGATGGCTTCGATCGCCTAAGGCCCACTAGCCTTTGGTGCGTCTTGGCCACGGCGTAGCCGCTGACCGCTGAAAGCGGTCCGTCGATGGCTTTCTCAAAGCCTGTCGCCGGATTCGCGTAAGCGGTCGCGTCGGCGGGTCAACGACTGCGCATCGCGTCTCCAACGCGCGGGGGCGCGCAAGTCGCATCGCCGGCGAATCCTTCATGTTTCCAGGCGCGGAGCCATCCGCGCGCTTGGGGGATGCCGCTCATGACGGATCGTATCAAGGACTTCCTCGCCAGCAACCATGACGACGGCCCGCGACTGGTCGTCGATCTCGACGTCGTGCGCGAGAATTATCTGGGCTTCGCCAGCGCCCTGCCCGACACGCGCGTGTTCTATGCGGTCAAGGCGAATCCGGCTCAAGAGATTCTCGATCTCTTGTCTCGGCTCGGCTCGTGCTTCGACACTGCCTCGGTCGGCGAGATCGAGCAGACGCTGGCCGCTGGAGCGACCCCCGACCGCATCAGCTTCGGCAACACGATCAAGAAGGAGAAGGACATCGCCCGCGCCTATGCGCTCGGGGTCCGCCTCTTCGCCGTGGATTGCGTGGCCGAGGTTGAAAAGATCGCGCGCGCCGCGCCGGGAGCGAAAGTGTTCTGCCGCATCCTCTGCGACGGCGTGGGCGCGGAATGGCCGCTGTCGCGCAAGTTCGGCTGTGCGCCCGACATGGCGGCGAATGTGCTCGAGCGCGCGCACGCGCTTGGACTTGTCGCGCACGGACTCTCGTTCCATGTCGGCTCGCAGCAGCCCAATCCGCGCATCTGGGACGGGGCTCTGAAGGCCTCGGCCGCGATCTTCCGCGACCTTGCCGAGCGGGGCGTTCAGCTCGCCATGATCAACCTCGGCGGCGGCTTTCCGACCCGCTATTTGAAGGACGTGCCCTCGATCAAGACCTACGGGCAAACGATCTTCCGCGCCTTGCGCCGGCACTTCGGCAACCAGATTCCGGAGACGATCATCGAGCCCGGCCGGGGCATGGTCGGCAATGCCGGGATCATCGAGGCCGAGGTGGTGCTGATCTCGAAGAAGTCGAGCGAGGATAAGCAGCGCTGGGTCTATCTCGACATTGGCAGGTTCAACGGCCTCGCCGAAACGCAGGACGAGATGATCCGCTATCCGATCCGCACGGAATACGACGACGATCCGCTTGGCCCTTGCGTCATCGCGGGGCCGAGTTGCGACTCGGTCGACGTGTTGTACGAGAAGGAGCCCTACCTGCTGCCGGTCTCGCTCGAGATCGGCGCCAAGGTCATGATCGAGGGAACGGGCGCCTATACGACGACTTATTCCTCGGTCGGCTTCAACGGCTTCCCGCCGCTCAAGTCTTATGTAATCTAAGACGCTTTGGAGCCGCGCTCGCTTGAGCGATCGCGGCTCCATCCCGAGGCCTGGGCAAGCGGAGCAAGGGGATCTCCCGTGAAGCGCACTTTCGCGGCAGCCGTCATTACATCCCTGGCGTTTCCGATCTCGAGCGGCTCAGCGTTCGCCGCTCCCGAAACGAGCGAAACCTTCCAGTTCAACTATCCGGGATGGCAGAACTCTCTCGGATTCTCGGGGTCTTTTACCGGGACGCCGGAGACCAATGGAACGTTCGGGCTGGCCGATATCTCCAATTTCAGCGCGGAGTTGGACGGCTTTAGCGACGAGCCGATCCTGTTTAGCAGGTCCGACCTTTTGGCGTTTCAGTACAATCCCGGGCTTGCGCCGAGTTCCTCCCTCACCTTCATTCTCCCCATTGAGGGGCCAGTTTTTCTGTGCGTTGGCGTGTTAGCGTTCAACCAGCGCGATTGCGATCCAAACGACCTCACTCCCCCCAACGCGACAGGCGTCATCTCGCTCCTCGATGCGCCATATTACACCGACCAGACGCCGCGCATCACCCCTTCAATTTCCGCCAGCGCCCCCGAGCCGCGACATGGGTGATGCTGATCGCCGGACTGGCTGTGCTGGGACTTGTTCGGGCGGGCGACCTTCGCGCTTGGCGGTATAAGAAGATGACGCCGGCTGAGCCTGATTAATCGCTACCGGACTCAAGCGCGCCAAGTCTGTCGCTTCGCCAGGTGAAGCTCGACCTCGTCATCCAACTGTCATCAGGCCATCCGACTCTGGGCGGACATTCTCTTCGCGGCGCCAGTCTTCATAATCGCTCTTTGGGAACACCGACGTATATGAAACGCATGCTTCGCGGCGCGGCCACTCTCACGGCGATTGCGGCCTTGTCGCCACCCGCGCTCGCCGCATCGCTTCCGTTGGTTACGACCCAACCCGATCCGCCGGCTGATGTAGCGCCTTATTTCGTCGCCGATTCAGACCCTCAGTGGGCCAGTTCCGACTGGTCGCCCGATGACATCGCGGCGATCAAGCGAAAGATCAAATATGTATTCGTCATCTTCAACGAGAATCGCTCGTTCGATCATGAATATGGCACGCTTCCCGGCGTCAACGGCCTCTATTCCGACGGCAAGAACCCGCGCGCGGCCGCCGACACGCCAGGATTTACCGAAAGCTACCTCGATACGAATACTGGCGAGACGGTGACGGTCCAGCCGTTCCGCGTCGGTCCTAAGCAGAACTCGACGATCAAGGATTCCACCGACCATTCTCATCCCGGCCTTGCCGCCAAGCTCGACGTGCAGAACGGGGTAGCAAAAATGGACAAGTTCGCTGAAGTCGAGTGGCGTCGCTACGCCCGCTCTGGAGGCGCCGCGCGCGAAGCGATGGGCAAGCAGTTTGCGCGCCTCGTCATGGCGCATATCGACTGCGACACGATCCCGTTCTTCTGGCGCTACGCCAGCCGCTTCACCATCTTCGACAACAATTTCGCCACCGAAGACACGCCGTCAACGCCGAACGCGGTCGCAGTGCTCGGCGGCCAATCGGGCGAGACCCAGTGGGTGAAGCACCCGAGCGAGACGCAGGACGCTGCTCAGGACGGCTTCACCGGGCCGATCGGCGGCACGATCAATGGCAAGACCTATTCGGGAATGGCGACCACGCAAGGCCCACCCCTGGTCGAGGACCCGCAGCCCTGGTGGGGTTCCGAGTTCGATAATACAGTCGTCGGTCGCGAACCGGCCGGGGCCCCGAAGGAATGGTATAATTCAAACAACATCGCCTCCAACCTCACCTTCGCGACGCTGCCGCTCACGTTCATGGGCGGATGGATCAACTGGTTCAGCGACCAGGATCGCAATCCGGCCTTCAATCTGCCGGACGTGACGAAGGACATTGCTTTCATCAGCGCACTTGGGCAGCCGCCCGTGCAATGGCGGTGGTACCAGAACGGCTACGACCACGAGCCGACTGACGCGGGAAGCGAAGCCTCCCACCAGAATTACGTCAGCCATCACAACGGCGCGCAATATTTCGGCAATATCGCCAACAATCCGGCCGAGCAGACCAATCTGCGCGGCGAAGGCGACTTCTTCTCTGACACGGCGAAGAACGTATTGCCCCGCACCGGCGGCGTTTTCTACATCCGCGGCGGGTATTACAATCTCAGATATCCGCAAGAGTTGGCCGTCATCCAGAATCCGAACTACCCTGACAAAAACGGCCTCACCCCTACGGAGCTCGCGGCGATCAGAATAGCGAAGTCCGGCGACGACGATCACCCGAGCTATTCCGACAGCCAGCTCACGGAAGGCATGGTTGCACGCGTCATCAACGCCATCGCCGCAAATAAGGACATCTGGGAGCACAGCGCCATCGTCATCACCTATGATGAATCCGACGGCCTTTACGATCATGTCCCGCCGCGAATCCTGAGCTACGGTCCCGACGGGCTGCCTATTGCTCGTGGAATCCGGATTCCGCTTTTGCTCATCTCGCCTTACGCGCGCGTCCACGCCGTCTCGCACGCCGAGGGCGATCACAACGCGATCATCGAGACGATCAACGCGCTCTTCGGTCTGCCGGCATTATCCGGCCTGCCGGATGAAAAGGAGGCGCTTCAAGCCGGCGATTCACCCAAGTTCAACGCCTTCGGGCCGACCGGCTTTGAGCAGAAGTATCTGGGTTCCCGCGATCAGGAGTCGCCCATAACCGCAAGCCTTCTGTCTGGCTTCGACAAGGCGCGGATCACCGGCGCGCTGTCGCCCTTGCCGGGCGCCTATGCGATGATTCCCGACGCCGACATCAACTCGTTTCCGCATTATGGCGGCAAGGGCTGCGCGGCGATCGGGGTCACGCCGGAGGACGTGCGGCAGGGTATCCCGAACGTAGTTCCCGAGGGGTTCAACTCCCTGCCCGCAACACTGCCGGCGTACAATTGAGCGACGACAGCACGCACTGGAGCATCCTTCGAGACGCGAGGCTTCGCCTCGCCCTCAGGATGAGGGTCAGTGTGAGCAGTCGCGCAGAAAGTCCTTGTCCTGAAGAGCGCACAAAGCGGGCGTCTCGAAGGACTCTGGCATACGCGCTCGGCGTCGTCATCACGCTCGCCTTGTCCCCCTTCGCCGATGCCGGCCCGATCGTCGATCGCATCAAGTCCTCAGGGGCCATTCGCTGCGGCGGCGCCACCCGCCCTGGACTGGTCAGCCAGTCGCCCGACAGCGCGCCCTCCGGCCTCTATCTCGATCTTTGTCGCGCGATCGGCGCGGCGGTGCTCGGACCGCAAGGCAAAATCGAGTTCCATCTTTATGATTCCGACGGCGCGTTCGCGCGCGTCGCCAATGGCGCGGATGATCTTTTCTTCCTTGACGGATCGGAGATTGCCGACCATCGCCTCGCCGGCGCGGCGACGCTTGGGCCCGCGGTCTATTTCGTCGCGACTGCGGCCATGGTCCATGGCCCTGCTTCAATCCATGAATTGAGCGATCTGAAGGCTAAGTCCATCTGCTTCTATCAGGGCGACGACGCACATCTGACGCTTGAAGCGTCGATGGCCGCGCGGCGTCTCGATTTTGTCCGCATGGGTTACATGGAATACGGCGAACTGCACGACGCCTACAACGCCGGCGTTTGCGACGCTGAAGTCGGCGAGAGTGGAGACCTGGCGGCCGCGAGGCTTGCGGAACATTCAACGCCCGCGAGCCGCATCCTGACCGAGCCGCTCGGCACTTTCCCCGTGTTCGCTGCGACTCCGGCAAGCGATCCGCAATGGTCGGCGATTGTCGTCTGGGCGATCTATGCCCTGCAACGCGCCGAACTGCCCGCGACCGCGTGGACGGCCGCAGGCCTTACGTCCTTGGCCGTCGAGGGGCCGGATCTCGGGCTCCCTGAAGATTGGGCCAAACGGGTCGTCGGCGCCGCCGGCTCCTATGCCGACATCTACGCGCGCAATCTCGGCGAAAGCTCGCCCCTCAAGCTTCCGCCCGGCCCAAACGCGCCGACCGAACTCGGCGGCCTGTTCGTCACACCCTATCGCGAATAGGCGAGGCGGCATAACCTCACTTGGATGGCGAAGACTAGCGCTGGGATCTTGCTGTTCCGCCGCCGTCCGGCGGGGATCGAGGTCATGCTCGTCCATCCGGGCGGACCGTTCTGGGCGAAGAAAGAAGAAGGCGCGTGGTCGCTCCCCAAGGGTTTGGCGGACGAAGGGGAAGACCTGCTCGCAGCCGCGAAGCGCGAATTTCTCGAAGAGACCGGCATGACAGTCGAGGGCGAGTTCCTCGACCTCGGAGCGCACAAGCAGCCGGGCGGCAAGACGATCGTCGCCTGGGCGTGTGAGGGAGATTTCGATCCGGCGCTATTGAAGAGCAACACATTCGAGATCGAATGGCCGCCGCGGTCCGGCAAGACGGCCGAGTTCCCGGAGGTCGACCGAGCCGCATGGTTTTCGGTCGACCTGGCGCTCATGAAGATCAACACGGGGCAAAAGCCGATCCTTGCGGCGCTTAGCGCGTCAGCAATTCCTTAGATCAGCCAAGCCCTTATAGCGTCAGCTGTCGGTCGGCGTTATACGCTTCGCACAGCGGGCGGGGAGGCGCGCTTCCAGGACGGACAAGCCCTTCCCACACAATTTCTTGTGTAAATCCGTACCGTATGATAATGTGCCTGATGATCGGAAAATGGGAAATTTCCAGGCAAACGGGCGCCCTAGCCCTAATCCTGGCCGGCTGGCGCGAACACACGGGCCGTGAGAGGCTGGTGAGAGAGTTTACTCACAACCTGCGACGCGAGCGGAGGGTCGGACGAGATTTTTATTTTTTTCGCTCCTAACCCATTGAAAAGGCCAGATTCTGAAAAACAAATGAAAGCCTTTTTGCTTTTATCTATTTGGATTTGCTTGTGTTTATTTGCGGGCCGCTCGCGCCTAGGTTGTATCCGCTCCTCGGACGATCCCTGTCTCGAGAGCGCCGGATCGCGCCGAAAATCCCGTTCCTGGGCTGCCGGCGCCGGCCTTGCCATTCGCTCCCCATCGTGAAACACGCGCTGCACAAGACCTTTCGTGAACGGACCCGCGCATGGCGTTCTGGCTGGATATCGCCGCCTTCCTTGTCAAAGCCCTGATCATCGTCGCGGCGATCGGCGGCCTTGCCGTCTTGATCGCTCGTCTTGCGCGCTCGAGCGAACCGAAGGACCAGGAGATCAAGGTCCACTCGCTCGACGAGCGCTACGACGACATGCGCGACGCCATAAACGGCGCGCTGCTCGAGAGGAAGGAACGCAAGGCGCTCGCCAAGAGCCTCAAGAAAGAGGCCAAAGCAGCCGCCAAGGCGCGCCGCGGCCAGGAGCCGGGAAAGCGCATCTATGTCCTCGCCTTCAAGGGCGACATCCGGGCGAGCGCAGTCAAGCGGCTTGGCGCGGAGATCGACGCCGTCCTCATCGCCGCGCGGGCGGGAACCGACGAAGCGGTGATCCGGATCGAGAGTCCGGGCGGCACAGTGACCGGCTATGGCCTCGCGGCCGCAGAGATTTTGCGCTTGCGCGAACGAAAGATCAACGTCACCGCCTCGGTCGACCAGGTTGCGGCGAGCGGCGGCTACATGATGGCATGCGCGGCGGACCGCATTGTCGCCGCGCCCTTTGCGATTGTCGGCTCGATCGGCGTTGTGGCGCCCGTGCCGAACCTCCATAGGCTTCTGAAAAAGAACGAGATCGATTTTGAGGAAATAACCGCGGGCGAGTTCAAGCGCACCGTCTCGGTCCTGGGCGAGATCACGCCGGCAGGCCGCGAACATTTCCGCGAGAAGCTCGACACGACCCACCAGGCGTTCAAGGATCATGTCGCGCAGTGCCGCCCGAACGTGGACATAGAGCGCGTTGCAAATGGCGACTATTGGCTGGCGCGCGAAGCGCTGCCGCTTGGCCTCGTCGACGAGATCATGACCGGCGACGAACTCTTGTTCCGGGCCCGCGACACGGCGCGGCTGTACGAAGTCTCGACTGAAGCGCGCAAGACTTTGCTGCAACAGCTCCTGAGTGGCTTCGGCGCCGTGGCGCAGAAGGTGGCGGACGTGACCGTCGCATAGATAACCGCGACGTAGCGTGTTTGCGGCGAGGTTTGCTTTTCGCGCCTTCACTTAAGCTCGTAGCAATTGACAATCGTGCGCGGACTACGCGTCACGTCGTAGAGAACGCCGCACTGAACAAGCGCGTTCTGTCCCGGATGGCGGAACAGGATGAGCGACGTGCGATTGTCGTAGCCACTGGCGTAGCCGGCGATCTCCCACCCTTGCGCCAGCAATTGATCGATCGTCAGCGGCGACTGCTCGGCGGCCGCAAAGCTCAACGCCGCCAGCATCATCGCGAAGCAAAGGCCTGAACGCATCCGAGAATCTCCTAATGCGCCCGCGCCCGTCTCGTTCACTTTAAGCGCGACCCGCGGTTCCCTCAATTCAACTTGCGCGAGTCCAGCGCCATCGCTGAACGAGACTTCGCTTCGCCATCCTCGCCGAGCCCTTGACCGCCCGCGCCGACTACTCCAGTAGCGCCGGCTCAGCAAATGGCCGCGGGCGCCAACGTCCTCTATCGTGGCCTGCTCGCAAAGCGCTGGTTGATTACGGAGAACGATCTCGTGGCGGGAGACGATTCTAGCATGACGGATGTCAAAGAGAGCCCAGCGCAGGACGATCGCGTGAAACCCGAGCCGGCGCGCGAGCGGCCAAGCGGCAGCGCGACGGCCGCCGCGGCGATCGTTAGCCTGATCCTCGCTGGGATCGTGGGCCTCTCGATCTGGTATCTCGCGCGGCTTCAGCCGCTCATCGTCCAGGGCGAAGCCGACGCGACTCGCATCGACATCGCCGCGCGGGTCGACGGACGCGTCGGCCAACGTCCCGTCGAGCGCGGCCAAAATGTCGCGGCCGGACAATTGCTGTTCGAGATCGACAATCCGGAACTGATCACCAAATGGCGTCAGGCTGAGGCCGGCGTTGACGTCGCGAAGGCCCAGCTCGCCAATATCCTGGTGGGCACGCGCGCAGAAGTGGTCGATCAGAAGAAGGCGGCGCTCGAGAGCGCCGAGGCCAACTTCCAGCTCGCCGACAAGACCTACGCCCGCATCAAGGACCTCGCCGGTACGGGCAACGCGCCGCTGCAACGCCTCGACGAGGTTACGAACTCGCGCGAAGTGGCGAAGCGAGACCAGGATAGCGCGCAGCTCGCCTACAACGAAGCCGTGAACGGGGCGACCAAGGAAGAGCGAGAGATCGCCCGGACCAACGTGCTCCAGGCGCAGGCCAGCGTCGATACGATCAAGGCCAGCGTCGACGAGCTCACGGTCAAAGCGCCGATCGCCTCGCAGGTCTATCAGATCGGGGCGGAGCTCGGGGAATATGTTTCGCCCGGCGTGCCGCTTCTCTCGCTGATCGACCTCAGCGACGTCTGGCTCAGGTTCAATCTTCGCGAAGATCTGGTCAAGGGGCTCAAGGTCGGCGACCGGTTCAAGATGCGCGTCCCCGCGCTCGGCGATCAGGAAATCGAGGCCGAGATCAAGCTGATCGAGACGCGCGGCGAATATGCGGGATGGCGCGCGACCCGGGCGACGGGCGACTTCGACTTGAGAACCTTCGAAGTGCGCGCCTATCCTGTCTCGCCCCTTCCCGCGCTTCGGCCGGGCATGAGCGTTTATGCCGAATGGCCGACGGGCGAGCGCAAGTGAGGGCGCCGCCAAAGCCGGGGCTTCTTCTGGTCGCGACGCGCGAATTGCGCTGGATGAAGCGCGATGGGGTCGCGCTCATCTTGGTCCTGCTCGTTCCCGTCCTCGCCTTCGCCATCCTGACGCTGACGTTCAGCAACGCGGTCATTCGCAATCTTCGCGTCGCCATCGTCGACGCGGACCGTTCCGCGACTTCGCTCATCTATGTCCAGTCTATCGCCTCGGCACCAGGCGTTACCGTCGCCGAGCGATCGAGCGACATGAGAAGCGCAATGCAGGCCGTGCGCTCCGGCGACGCGATCGCCGCCGTCTATATCCCCGAAAATTTCGAGCGCGACCTCCTCGCCAGGAAGCGGCCGCAAGTGGTCTCGTTATACAACCGGCAATATTTCACGCCCGGCAACAACGCGGCCTCGGCGATACAGAGCGCCATTTCAGCGGCTACCGCTGCGCTGCCCCGCGAGGCGGACGGCGGAGGGTACAAGCCGGGCGCCCTTGTCGCCGAAGAATATGTCCTGTCGAACCCGGCGCTCAATTTCGCCCAGTTCCTGCTGCGAGCGGTTCTGCCCACGGTGCTGCACGTCGTGACCGCGATCGCCGGCGGCTACGCGGTCGGCTCGGAATTCTCTCAGCGCAGCAAGCGCGCCTGGATGCGCGCCGCCGGCGGCCGGCCGCTTGTCGCGCTCATGGGCAAGCTCATGCCTTTGTTCGGCATCTTCATCATCATGATGGTGGTCGACGCCGCGATCATCCATGGGCTCTACGGCGTCAACTTCCGAGGCGATCCGTTGCTAGTTGCGGCGGCGGCCTCCCTTCTCCTTATCGCCTATCTTTCCTTCGGCGCTCTTTTGGTTCTTCTCACTCAGGCGCTTTCGACGGGCCTGAGTCTCATCGCGATCTTCTGCAATCCGGCGTTCGGCTTCGCAGGCGTCGGATTCCCGGTTAGCGCGATGGGGACTTTTCCCCAAGCCTGGGGTTCAATTCTGCCGCTGCGCTGGTATCTGCAGGTGCTGTTCGACCAGGCTGCGCGTGGCGTGCCGGCTGCAAACTCGGTCCGGCCGTTCCTTATCCTCGCCTGCCTCGCCTGCCTCTATTTCGCGCTCGCCTGGGCGAGGCTTCGCGCCATCGCCTACGCCCCGCCGAAACGAGAGCCGGAGCCCGCCCCGCGCCTCCGATATGGACGAGGCGTCGCTATCGCGATGGGCAATGAGGTCCAGCGCATTCTCGGCGACCGCGGGGTCTTGGGCCTGATCGTCCTCGCGCCGCTCGCCTACGGAGCACTCTATCCGCAGCCCTACCTCGGACAGGTTCTTCGCAGCATACCGATCGCCGTCGTCGATCAGGATCGAACGGAGCTCAGCCGTGATCTCGTGCAAGCCTTGGATTCGGATGAGGCGCTCAAGGTCGCAGTGCGAACGGACACGCTTGCCGACGCTCAGGCCGCTCTCGACCGCCATGATGTCTTCGCCATTCTCGCGATTCCCAAAGACACGGAAAAGCAGGTCTTACGCGGCGACAAGGCGCGGATCGCTGCCTATGTCGACGCAGCCTATTTTCTCCTCTACAGCCGGACCCTGCAGGGCATATCGGAAGCCGCTTCGACAGTCTGCGCCGACATAGCGACGCGAGGCGCCCGCAGCGAGGGAAGCCTCGTTTATGCGGCGATGGCCCGCAGCGCCTCGCCGATCGATTTCCTCTCCCAACCTTTGTTCAACCCGACGGGCGGCTACGCCAGCTATGTCGTGCCAGCCGCCTTCATCCTCATTCTGCAACAGACGCTGCTTTTGGGCGTCGCATCGCTTGGCGGGGCGGCCTACACGATCGGCGGCCGTGCAACCCGCTGGCTTCGATCCGGGGCGCGCGCCGTCTTCGGTCAGGCGCTCGCGCATCTCTGCTTCGCGCTGCCGGGACTTGCGCTCTATTTGATCGTGCTGCCGCGGGTTTACGGGTTTTCGACGCTCGGCCGGCTCGAGGATCTTATCCTGATGGCGGTTCCCTTCGTGCTCTCCGTCAGCTTTTTGGCCCAGTTCGTGAGCGCGTGGTTCACACGCCGGGAAACGGCGATTTTCATCTTCATCGCCGTCAGCCTTCCGCTCTTCTTCCAGGTCGGCGTATCCTGGCCGGTCGAAGCGCTCCCCGATTTCATCCGAACCGCAAGCCGCATCATTCCCAGCACCTTGGCCATCGACGGATTCATTCGCATCAATCAGATGGGGGCGAGCATTATGGAGGTGAGGCGCGATTGGACGACCTTGTGGATTTTGACGATCGTCTACGGGTTGCTCGCCGTGATTGCGACCCGTCTTGCTTCCCGCAATGAGGCGCTCGCATGAATGCTAGCGGTCGGACGGTCGCGATCCTGGCGACGGTGGTGCTCATCGGGGCAGCCGGGACCGCGCTGTTTTGGTTTGAAACGCAGCGGAAGCCTCGGCCACCACTCATTGGCGTCGTGCACGAGACGCAGATCCGCATCGCGCCCGAAATTTCAGCGCGATTGGCCTCGCTGCCGGTGAAGCCGTTGCAGCCAGTGCGCAAGGGCGACGTGATCGCGGTGCTGTCGAGCCCAGAGGTCACGGCCTCCCTCGAGGAAGCGAAGGCGAATTTGGAATCGGCGCGCGCCAATCTCGCCAATGTCGTAGCAGGGGTGCGGCAGGAGGAGCGCGACACCGCGGCGCAGAACGTCGCGATCGCCGACTCGAACCTCACCCTCGCCAGGCAGCAGTTTGCGCGAGTCTCCGTGCTGGCGGCGAAGAACTATGCGAGCCGGCAGCAGTATGACGAGGACGCCGCCGCATTGAGTAAGGCTGAGGCCAGCCTCGTTCTCGCCAACGCGGCTTTGGATCAGACCAAGGCTGGACCGACGAAAGAGGAGCTTGAGGTCGCGCAAAGCCAGGTTGCGCTTGGGCTGGCGACGGTCGCCGACCTTGAGGCGCAGCTCGCCAAGGCGACGCTCACCTCGCCGGTGGACGGGATTGCGCGGCTTCTCGTCGCCGAACATGGCGAAGCGATCTCTCCGGGCCAGCCGGTCATAACGCTTGCAGTCGCTGGGGACCGCTGGTTCACCTTCACGATCCGCGAGGACCGCCTTCAAGGACTGACGGTGGGTTCGAAGGTCGCACTCCGAACCGCGGCCGGAGATCGTTTCGAAGCCAAAGTCATAGAGCTCAGGCCGCTCGGCGAGTTCGCTGTCTGGCGCGCGGCGCGCGCGGTCGGAGACCATGACATCAACAACTTTCTCCTGCGCGCCGATCCGATCGGCCCGACCCCGAAGCTCGAGCCGGGCATGACCGTGTGGATCGACGAGGGAGAAGCTGGCTAACCACCGCTGAAAGCGTGCGGCTGCGCAACGCGGTCTAGCTTACCCGCTCATTCTGAGGCGCCGCGGAGCGGCCTCGAAGAATGATCCAGCTGGCGTCGCCGGTCCCACGCCTGCTGGACCGTACTTCGAGACGCCACGCTTCGCCCGACCCTCAGGACAAAGGTGGAGGCGGCGCGTGATCACAGCGCGACGCCTTCGCGCGCCTTGCCTCCCATGCCCACCCCTGATATGCCGCCCGCAATCTCCGAACAATCCAGGAATGCCTATGGCCGCGCGCCAGTTCATCTATCACATGCGAGGTCTCGCCAAGACCTATCCGGGCGGCAAGAAGGTCCTCGACAACATCAATCTCTCCTTCTACCCGGACGCGAAAATTGGAGTGCTTGGCGTGAACGGCTCGGGCAAGTCGACGCTCATGCGGATCATGGCTGGGCTTGACACCGAATACGTTGGCGAAGGCTTTGTCGCCGAAGGCGCGAAGGTCGGCTACCTGCCGCAGGAGCCGGACCTTGACCCCGCGCTCGACGTCAAAGGCAACGCCATGCTTGGCGTGAAAGAGAAGCAGGCGATCCTCGACCGCTACAACGAGCTCGCCATGAACTATTCCGACGAGACCGCCGATGAAATGACGCGCCTCCAGGACGAGATCGAGGCCAAGGGCTTGTGGGATCTCGAGAGCCAGGTCGAGCAAGCGATGGATGCGCTCGGTTGCCCTCCCGACGATTCCGACGTGGCGAAGCTTTCAGGCGGCGAAAGGCGCCGGGTTGCGCTGTGCCGTCTCTTGCTCGAAAAGCCCGATCTCTTGCTGCTCGACGAGCCGACCAACCATCTCGACGCCGAGACCGTCAACTGGCTCGAAGGCCACTTGCGCGCCTATCCCGGCGCGATCCTCATCGTCACCCACGACCGCTACTTCCTCGACAACGTGACGAGCTGGATTCTCGAGCTCGATCGCGGCCGCGGCATTCCCTACGAAGGCAATTATTCGTCCTGGCTCGTGCAGAAGCAGAAGCGGCTCGAGCAGGAAGGCCGCGAGGACGCGGCCCGGCAGCGCGCGCTCGCCGAGGAAAGCGAGTGGATCGCCTCATCGCCCCGGGCGCGACAGGCCAAGTCGAAGGCGCGCATCGCGGCTTATGACGAGCTGGTCAAGAAGAGCAACGAGAAGGCGCCGACCGCGGCGCAGATCGTCATTCCCGTCGCCGAGCGGCTCGGCCAGAACGTCATCGACATCGAGAACCTCTCGAAGGGTTACGGCGACCGGCTGCTTATCGACAAGCTCACGTTCAAGCTACCGCCCGGCGGCATCGTCGGCGTCATCGGAGCCAACGGCGCCGGCAAGACGACGCTCTTTCGCATGATCACTGGCCAGGAGAAGCCGGACGCAGGCTCGATCAAGATCGGCGAGAGTGTGCAGCTCGGCTATGTCGATCAGTCGCGTGATACGCTCGACGGCAAGAAGAATGTTTGGGAGGAAATCTCCGGCGGCTACGACATCATTACGCTCGGCAGGCGCGAGATGAACAGCCGGGCCTATGTCGGCGCCTTCAATTTCAAAGGCTCCGACCAACAGAAGAAGGTTGGCCAGCTTTCGGGAGGCGAGCGCAACCGCGTGCATCTCGCCAAAATGCTGAAGAGCGGCGCGAACCTGCTCCTGCTCGACGAGCCGACCAACGACCTCGACGTGGACACCTTGCGGGCGCTCGAAGAGGCGCTGCTCGACTTCGCCGGCTGCGCGGTCATCATCAGCCATGACCGCTTCTTCCTCGACCGCATCGCCACCCACATGCTGGCCTTTGAAGGCGACAGTCATGTCGAATGGTTCGAGGGCAATTTCGCCGATTACGAGGAAGACAAGAAGCGCCGCCTCGGCATCGACAGCGTCATTCCGCACCGGCTGAAGTATAAGAAGTTTTCGAGGTAAGCGCGCGCAAGGCGCGCTCGCCACTTCATGAAAAAGTCCGGTTAGCCTGAGGCGAACCGGACCCAGCATCACGGATTGGATATGGTCGCTGTGGTTCCGTCCACCTTGGTCAAAGTAACGCTAAACCTTTCATTGTAGACGTGCGCGCGATCCTGCAACCAGCTCAGCGCAACGGCCTCGCCCAATTGGATCGACGTATCCGTGTCGCTTCGCCAATGAATTCCGGCATGAATACCATGTCCGAAGCTGACGTTGTGGGCAAGCTTGTGCAGCTCCCCGTTGATGGTGAGTTGCGGTTCGCCCGGAGGCGGCGCGTAGACGGCGACTGTCGCGCCATCCGCGGACGGGACCAGCACCGTGGTCTTCGGAATCTTGAAGTCGCCATTGAAGAAAAACTTGAGCGCAGTGATGCAGGCGCCGGCGACGGTTCCGTGCCCCGTGGGATAGGCTGGGTGCATCGGTGAGCCTTCAGGGAACGCCTGCGAGAGGAAATAGCTATTGTTGGCGGTGAAGCTATTCTGCACCGCTTGCGAATTGAGAACCGTATTGCTCACTTGGCCTTGGGTCCCGCCCTGGCCTGTTTTCGTCAAATGGATGATCCCGCCGCCCGATTCCGGACGATGGCGCAGATGCACCCACCACTTTTGATACCATACGGCCTTGATCGCCTCGGCGGCCACAGCCGCCAGGGTGGCCGCGATGTCCGGCTGTCCCAATGTTGCGAATCCATTTTGCGTTGCCGAAGTGTTGTATGGATTGCCCGGATTGAGCGGGATGTTCAAAGAATCCATGACCAGGTAGGCAATGAAATAGGCTTGGTAGAGCACGTCGTCGTGCGTATAAGCCGCAAGTCCTCGCCCATTGTGGAGATAGACCGGAGCCGTTGGCGTCAGGTTCTTACCCGTCGGCTCGCCGTTCTGCACTAGCAAGAACTCGGCAGGATCAAGCATGAAGTCGGCGCCCGCCTTGTTGCTCACGTACTTCTGGACGATCGGCAGCGATCCTAAGGTCGTCGGCTGCAACATGAACTGTGAAATGTAAGGACCAATTGTTTCCCCGGCGAAATTGCCGCCTGGCGTGCCGCCACGGAACAAAAGACCGGGCGTCACCTTGTTCATGGCGTTTCGCGGGCCGGCGTATTCTGGCAACGAGGACAGTTCGGCCGCCGCCTTCGCCACGGTCGCGTTGGTCGGATAGTCGGTGAACGCAACATCCCGGAGCAGGGAGGCCCAATAGAGTTCGACAAGTTCCGTCGCATAGGCCTCGCTTGCGAGCGCCGGCGCTGGAGGCACGCCGAACTGGCTTCCGTCCAGGCACTGCAAATAAAAAGCAAGTCCCCCTTGCGGCCCGTTGAGCAAACGCCGGTTGCCCGGAACGCCTCCCAGAACGATTTTTTCAAAATCCCTGGGGTCGCCGCTGGCCAACGCGGTCTTGAAGGTGTCGTAGGCGGCTAGGTCGACCAACCCGACGTTGGACTGCAAAATACCTTTCGTGTAGGTCCCGGACTTGTCTGAATAAAGCGCTTCATCGCCGTTATCGACTTGAGGCGGCGCCACCGTGAAATCATCGGAACCAGCCGCCAGCGTACGCAACGCCAGCGAGCGAACGATTCGGTTGCTAGTGGCGGGAGTCAATTGCGCGTTGAGCATGTCGCTCTCCATCAATAAGTCAAATTGAATTTCCCGATGCGTGATCGGAACCGCGGGACTATCGCATTACGAGTAGAAATAACCGTGAGCTGGCTCACACCTTCTTCGGCTTCGCTGTCGAAGGCGGCGGGGATCCTTTTTCACAGGCCAACTTTCGTGCGCTCATGTCACGCGCCCTCTTACACCGCCCTTCGGCGGCCACCCAGACCGCCCTCGACGCGGAACTGCGACCGGCCTAAGGTCAGGATTTAGAATTGTTCTAAATCAATAAGCAGACCCCCGGCGAGCCCAAAGGGCGGCGGCGACGGCCTGACAGACGGGGGAAGCTGGTCGAAGGAGGAAACATGTGTCACCTTTTTGCAAGCCAGTCTCCCGACAGCTATGCCTTCGAGACGCGCTCGATACGGCTGAACGGACAGAGCACGAGCATTCGCCTGGAAAAGGTGTTCTGGGAACTCCTTGAGGATATCGCGGCGGCCGAAGCGATGTCCGTGCCCCGCTTCATCTCGGCGCTGCACCAGGAGATCCTGCTCCTGCGCGGGGAAGTCCCCAATTTCACCTCCCATCTCCGCTGCATCTGCGTCACCGCTCGGACGTCGGCGGAAGCCGGCGGAGGAGCACGCGCGGAGGCCGCCTAAAGTCCGATTTGGCGGCGTAGTAAGCCGATAACACCCGCCTGCTTCGAGCTTCGCTACGCCTTTTCGACGTCAGGCGGCGACTTGGCGCGGGCAAAGAATGGCGAAGGCGATCCATACGATGATCCGCGTGCTCGAAGAGGCGCGGTCGCTTGCCTTCTACAAAAAAGCGTTCGGGCTCGACATCTCCGACCGGCTCGACTTTCCCGACTTCACGCTCGTCTATCTCTCAAATTCCGAGACGCCTTACGAAGTCGAACTCACGATCAACAAGGGTCGCACGGAGCCTTACAATCTGGGCGACGGCTACGGCCATGTCGCCTTCGTGCTTGAGGACCTCGACGGGGAGCATCGCCGTTTCGAGGCCGAAGGGCCTGAAACCGCGCAAGATCGTCGAGTTCAATAAGGACGGGAAACTGATCGCCCGCTTCTTCTTCGTCGAAGATCCGGACGGCTACAAGATCGAGGTCCTGCAGAAGCTCGGCCGCTTCAGGTAGCGACCGCGGCCGAGCCAAATCAAGCACAAAAACAGGAGGAAACGACGATGACGACAACGGTTGCGGCGCCCGCAAAGCAGGGCCTATCGAGACGCTTTTTCCTGCAACGATCCGCGAGCGGATTCGCGGCCGCGATCGCGATCACTTCGACTGGCGCTCTGCTCAACGTCTCCGAAGCATGGGCGCTCGACGTCAAAGGCGTGAAGCCCGAAACGATGAAGACCCTGATCCTCGTCGCGCGCGACATCTATCCGCATGACAAGGTCGCCGACCGCTTCTACGCGATCGCAATGAAAGGCTACGACGAAAAGGCCGCTGGCAACCCCGAAATGAAGGCTGAGATCGAGGGGTTCGTCGCTGCGCTCGACGGGGCTGCGGGCGAGGGAGGCTATGTCGGTCTCCCCTGGGAAGCCGACCGCGTCGCGATCCTCAAAGCCAGAGCGAGAATCCAATGTTTCAGACGATCCGTTCCGGCCTCATCGTATCGCTCTACAACAAAAAGAGGTCTGGCCGATCTTTGGCTACGAGGGCGAGTCCTTCTCCAAGGGAGGATACATCCACCGAGGCTTCGACGACATCACCTGGCTCTGACCGCACGAACAAGAGCCCAATTCACGCGAGGAAACGGACATGGCAGCGAAATTCGATCAGAACGACGACAGCGTCGTCGTCATCGTGGGATCGGGCGCGGGCGGCGGGACGCTCAGCAACGAGCTGGCGCAAAAGGGCGTTAAGGTCGTCGTGCTCGAAGCAGGTAAGCGTTACGAATACGAGGACTTCATTAACGACGAATGGGACAGCTTCACCCAGCTTGCCTGGAAGGACATGCGGACAACCTCGGGCGACTGGCGGGTTCACAAGGACTTCCCCAATCTGCCGGCCTGGATCGTCAAGGCCGTCGGCGGAACGTCGATCCATTGGGCGGGCGCCTCCCTCCGCTTGCAGGAGCGCGAGTTCAAGGACGCCTCGACTTACGGGCACGTCCCCGGCGCCAATCTCCTCGACTGGCCGATCACCCTCGCCGATCTCGAGCCCTACTACGCCAAGGCCGAGGACAAGATGGGGGTCACCCGCACCAACGGCATCCCGGGGCTACCAGGCAGCAACAATTTCAAGGTCTTCAAGGCCGGGGCCGACAAGCTCGGCTATAAGGAGTGCCATACCGGCCGGATGGCGATCAATTCCGTAGCCGCGCGACGGCCGCAACGCCTGCCAGCAGACGGGCTTCTGTTTTCAGGGATGCAAGTGGGGGGCGAAATGGTCGACGCTCTATACCGAGATCCCGAAGGGCGAGAAGACCGGCAATATGGAGGTCCGACCCAGAGTTGCATGTCGCGCAGATCGAGCATGACGCGTCGGGCAAGGTGACGGGCGTCACCTACTTCGACGCCGACGGCAAACTGCAGCGCCAGAAGGCGCGCATCGTCGCGGTCGCCGGCAATTCGCTCGAAAGCCCACGGCTCCTGCTCAATTCGGCGTCCTCCAAGTTTCCGGACGGGCTCGCCAATTCCTCGGGCCAGGTCGGGCGCAACTACATGCGCCACACGACCGGATCGGTCTACGCGATCTTCGAACAGCCGGTGCATATGTATCGCGGCACGACGATGGCCGGTATCGTCCGCGACGAGGCGCGCAACGATTCGAGCCGCGGCTTCGTCGGGGGCTATGAACTGGAGACGCTTTCCCTCGGCCTTCCCTTCATGGCCGCCTTCCTCAATCCGGGCGCGTGGGGCCGCGAGTTCACCACCGCGATGGACGGCTATGCGAATATGGCCGGCATGTGGATCGTGGGCGAGGACATGCCGCAGGAAACGAACCGGGTCACGCTCAGCAATCAGAAGGACAAATGGGGTCTTCCGGTCGCGAACGTGCATTTCGACGACCACCCGAACGACGTCGCGATGCGCAACCACGCCTATAAGCAGGGCGCGGCGATGTACGAGGCGGTCGGCGCGACCCGAACGTTCCCGACGCCGCCCTATCCCTCGACCCACAATCTCGGCACGAACCGGATGAGCGCCAATGCGCGCGACGGCGTGGTCAACGGTCACGGCCAGACGCACGACATCAAGAACTTGTTCATCTCGGACGGCAGCCAGTTCACCACCGGCGGCGCCGAGAACCCGACCTTGACGATCGTGACGCTGGCGATCCGTCAGGCCGACTACATCGCCGACCAGATGAAGTCGAACACGATCTGAGGGGAGAAGGAGCCATCCGAGGAAGGCGACTGGGACGCAAGCGCCCCCGCACTTGCGTCCCGCCTTAGCCCAAGTCCGCTAAACGCGACCCCTGCCCCCGCGCGGCCTCGGCGAGCCGCGCGTTGAGGGTCGCCAGCGTCGCTCCGGCATTTTTCGCGCTCGCCAGGTGCAGAGCGTCAGGAGCGGTGAGCTTCGTCGCGAAATCCCGGACAAGCATTTCCGCGCCCGCGAAATCGGCTCGATCGTGACGTACAGGGACACGATCACGCGGCGAGCAAATCGAAGCTCGCCAGAGCAGCCGAAACTTCGCCTCGGGTTGACTCGTCTGGTGCTCGCTGACCGCGTCACGACAGCGGGAATTCCAGGCGGGGTCGCTACGGTGATTGCAGTGTCGTGCGCCTGAACCAATGTCGCACACGGTCGGTGTCAGGCTCATCGAACACAAAAACAACGAGCATCGAGGTGTCCGCGTAAATCGTCACGGAAACTCGTCCCGCATGCGCCGGACAATGTCAGCGGCGTTTTCCTCAGGGATGGCAGCGACTTCGCCCGCTCGGCGATCTCGTCGATAAGTTCGGGCGACCAGCGTCCCTCGGCGACTGGGCGCGCAGGTCGCAACTCAACCACCGGCGTGCCATGCCGGGTGATCGCCTCTTCTTCGGCAGCGAGCACCTCGTCGATAAGCTTCGAGAGATGATCCTTCGCCTGGGCGATCGAATAAACAGACATGCAATGGGCTCAATAGACGCCAGTCCTTAAATTCTGGCCATCAATGGCCAGAGTAGCAAATGCAGGGTCCCAGCGAACGCGGCTGCCGGTTCATGTCTGCAGATTTCCGATGACGCCGCTCCGCTTGCGATCGAGCGCTTCGGCGCGCGAATGCTAGTCTCGCCGCACTGGACGCGCTGCAAAGGGTCTCTGATGATCGTCGTCTTTGACATCGGCAACGTTCTGGTGCGTTGGGATCGACGCTATCTCTACCGCAAGGTTTTCGACGACGAGGAACGGATGGAGCGCTTCCTGGCGACTGCGTTGGGGATGGACTTTGTTTCGCATACCGATGTCGCCAAGGACTTCGCCGCCGCGGTCGCCATGCGGGCCAAAAGCTTTCCTGAATTCGCCAAGGAAATCCATATGTTCCACGAACGCTGGATCGAGACGCTTGGCGAACCGATCGAGGAAAACGTCGCGCTGCTGCGCCGATTACGCGCGTCCGGCAAGCCGGTCTACGCGCTCAGTAATTTCGCTCACGAAACCTTCGCGCTTGCTGAGCGCAGGCACGATTTTCTGAGCGAATTCGACGATCGCGTCATCTCCGGTCATGTCGGCTTCGTGAAGCCGGACGCGGGGATTTACGAGATCCTGTTCAGGCGCGCCGAGCGGCGGCCGAACGAACTTTTATTCATCGACGACTCGCTCCCCAACGTGCGCGCTTCCGAGGCGCTCGGCATGCCGGCGATCCACTATCGCCCCGGCGTCGACCTGGAGAGCGAGTTAGTGGCGCGCGGCGCCCTCACCTGAAGCGTCCGCATCCTTTGGAGCGCGCGCCTGCCTCACGGCGGCGATGAGGCCCCCGCTGAGAACCGGGGCTGCGTATGATCCGACGTCCGGCGCTCCCGGAACCGGCGACCTCGGCAGTTTCTTGAGTTTCAGACATGTCGGATATAATATTCCCTTTCTCTGTTGTACGGCGTTTGGCCGCAACCGGTTAGCGACGCCCTGCTGAGTCTTCTGCAAAAAGTTGCGCAAAAGAGCAGCTATCTCATTAAAAACAAACGATCGCGCGCAAAAGTGCGCACTCTGTCCTTCCGCCCCCTCAGTCTCCTGTCAGGCCCTGAATTCTCGGACGCTAGGTCCCGAACATGGACAACCGCGGTCGCGTCAAGATAGAGGCGCCGCCAGCCAGGTTCGCGGTCGAGCACCGGTACAATCCGATCGCCCGGAGCGAAGATGGTCCAGGCGATATCATAGCGCTTGAGCGCGCTCTCGACCGCCTCGTGATCGCCGCTGCGCAGCTTGTCGTACAGGCTCATCATCTGATCACCGTAGAGCTCCACGCGGGCGTCGATAAACGGCCGGACATGCTCGAAAATGAGAAAGCCACCGAACGCGTAGCCGTTGAGCACGGGCTTCTGCCTCAATTCCGCGGGACGGCGCCTAAGGCCGAGATCGGCGCGGCGGGCCCGTCGATTGGCTCGATCGGCATGAGCAGCCGCACGCCGCTGATCGCCAGCGTCTCCGCGACGGTCAGCGGCAGGGCGATGCGAGCTGCTCGCCGCCACTCTTCGCTGGGGACGCTCGGCACGGATCGCCGCCGCGATCGGACGAGCCAGCAACATCGGCGCGAGGATCCCGAGCAGCATCTGATGACGGGAGTGTTGGAGCGCCATGGCGACAAGCGCGATGATGAGCGCGACGCGGATCAGCGGCATCGCGAACGGCCGAGTCAAAGCAAAGCCGAGCAGCGTCAGAAGCGCCAGCTCCATCGTTCCGACATGGCCGAAGTCCTGAGGCCGCCATTCGCTGATGCGCGACAGATTCTCGACCGACGTCAGGCGAAACGGAAGGAAGTAGCGACTTCGACCCCATATGGATTGATGAGCGCGGCGACGAGCGCGACGAGAGCGAACGTCCCCCACGCCCGCGCGGCTAGGAAACGCGCGCCGACTGGCGCCTCCGTCATCGCCTCAAGCGCAAAGGGCCCGATCAAGAGGAGCCCGAAAACGAATCCACCGTGCATGTTCGCCCACGCAGTCATGAGCAGAGCGAGCCCGAGCGGCGGCGCACGGCCGCGACTGCGCACTGCGATGAGGCCCGCTCCCCACGCGGCGGCAAGCGGGAGCGCCAGAACATGCGGGCGCGCGAGCAGGTTCGCGGTGACGAGCGAAAGCCCAATCGCGACAGTTGCAATGAGCGGCGCACCGCGAAGTTCTCGGGCGGCGCACAATCCGACGATCAGCCCCGCGAGCGCAGCGGCGGCGCCGGTCATGAGCACGACGCCGCTCCATCCACCGAGGCGGAAGGCGAGCGCCAGCAGAACTTCCGACAGCCATTCATGGGCCATCCACGGCTCGCCCGACATCGAATGGCTGAACGGGTCGGCGCGCGGCGGGGCCCCATGGGCGATGATCCATTCGCCCGTCGCAACATGCGACCAGGTGTCGCCGTCGCCCAGCACTTGGGGCGCGAAGGCGGCGAGCGTGAATAGAAAGACCGCGATTGCGGCTAGGCCGAGCCCCGCGAGCCGGATCTCGGTCAGTTCGTTTCTCGCGGATCGGGCAAACGGCAAAGCGAAGGACATCGCCTCAACCTGCCAAACTCGCGATAATGCGACGTTAAATCGAGGACGCTGGTTGCATGACGCGCGTCACGGCGCTTTTGTCGCGGTCTCGTACAACGCCGGCTTGTCACGCAACTTGATCGGCTCCCGCGCGCCGCTCTCGAGCGCTCTTGACTCCGGCCAGCGTGGCGGTGGTCGCGACATAGCCATCCCACGCACTCGGGCCTGCCGCTCCGCCCTTGGCGGCCGCGCTGATCCAGGCGCGGAATTCGGCATCGAAGGCTGGATCGAACCGTTCAGGCCAGTCGGCGAATACGCGACCTGAAAACGTCCCGTTCAGCTTGAGAACGACTTCGTTTTGCTCGGCGAGGCTAACGGTCCCGGTTTCACCGATCACTTCGCCGCGAATGTCGTAGCCATAGGCGATGTGAACGGAGGTCTCGATCGTCACCAGCGCGCCCGATCGCATGTCCATGAGCGTAAACAACGGGTCGGTGGTCCCACCGGCGCGGCGGTTGCCGCGCGGCGCCTTGACGGCGATCGCGACAGGCTCGTCGTCCAGCACGAACCTCGCGATGTCGATGTCGTGCACCGCCGTATCGGTGATCGCCATCGTCGCCTTGAAATGGCCGGGAGAAAAGGCGTTGCGATGGACGCTGTGAAACATGAGCGGCGATCCGATCGCGCCCTTCTGAACCGTTTCCTTCATTGCCAGATATTGCGCGTCGAAACGGCGCATGAACCCGATTTGGACGAGCCGCCTTCCGAAGGCGGCTTCCGCATCGAGGATCGCTGAGCAATCCGCTTCCGTCGTCGCCATGGGCTTCTCGCAGAAGACCGGTTTGCCAGCCCGGATCGCCGCGATCACATAAGCGGCGTGCGTATCTCCCCACGATGTGACGATGACCGCATCAACGTCCTTCGCCGCGATGAGCTCTTCACCGGTCGGATAGGCCTTCGCCCCGGGGAGCCTCGCTGCAACCTCATTCGCTCGCGCCGCGTCGGCGTCGCTCACCGCGACAACTCGGGCGCCCGCCAGCGTCTCGGTCAGCCGGCGAATGTGCTCCTGCCCAATCTTCCCAACCCCGACGACGCCAACGTTCAGTGTCATGAGTTTCTTTGCCTCCCGCGCGGCGTCGCCGCTCAATAACCGACCGCCAACGTTCCCCTTTGGCGCAAATCCGACGCGCCCTCAAGCTCGCCGTCCGCGGTCCGCACGATCGTGTTTGCCGAGCCCATGGCGTTGCGCACCACGACCTTATGTCCCATCGCCTCGAGCAGGTGGATCGTGTCTGGCGACATGCCGCGCTCGACGCGCAATTCGTCTGGCCAGAGCTGGTCGTGGGCGCGTGGCGCGTTCTCGGCTTCAGCCACGTTGAGGCCGTGATCGACCACATTGAGGATGATCTGCAGCACCGTGGAGATGATCGTGGAGCCGCCGGGACTGCCGGTCGCGATCAGGAGCTTGCCATCTTTGAAGACGAGCGTTGGACTCATGGATGAGAGCGGCCGCTTCGCGGGTCCGGGCGCGTTTGCGCCGCCGCCCATGAGCCCGTAGACATTGGCGGCGCCAGGCTTGGCGGCGAAGTCGTCGAGCTCATTGTTGAGCAGCACCCCCGTCCCGTCCGCCACCAGGCCGGACCCATAGGGAAGGTTGAGTGTATAAGTGTTGGCGACCGCATCGCCGCCCTCATCGACAATCGAGAAATGCGTCGTCTGATCGCTCTCATAACGCTGGGGCTCGCCCGGACGGATGTCGGCCGCGGGACGGGACCGATCGAGCGGAATCAGCGACCGCAGATGCTCCGCGTATGGCTTGGATGTGAGGCCGGCGAGCGGGATCTTAATGAAATCAGGATCGCCGAGCCAAGCTGCACGGTCCGCGTAGGCAAGCTTCTCCGCTTCCGCAAGTTCGTGCAGCGAGGCGGCAGAATTCAGCCCCTGCGCCGCCAGCGGAAAGCCTTCGAGAATGTTCAGGATCTCGATAATGTGCGCCCCGCCGGACGAGGGCGGCGGCATCGAGACGACATCGTAACCACGATAAGTCCCGCGTACTGGTTCACGCTCGACCGCGCGATAATTGGCGAGGTCGTCGATCGTCATTCGCCCGCCCGCCGCATTGACCGCCGCGACAATCTTTTGCGCCACCGGACCGGAGTAGAAGCCTGCGGCGCCGTTGGCGGCGATCGTATCGAGCGTCGCGGCGAGATCGTCGAGCGCGATGTGATCGCCGGTCCGCCGCACGCCGCCGTCCGGTCGCAGATAAATGCGCGCTGACGACGGGTGACTGGCAAGCGCCTTCGCCGCCAGCGGCAAGGAATCGGCGACGTCGTCATCGACGGTCAGGCCTTGCCGCGCGAGCGCGATCGCCGGCGCGATCAGATCGGCAAAAGTGAATTTCCCCGAGCCATATTTGCGCCACGCGAGCTCAAGGCCCGCGACGGTTCCAGGCACGCCAATGGCGAGCCCAGAATAGCGCGACTTGAACGGATCGGCCTTCCCGTTGGCGTCGAGGAACACGTCCTTGTTCGTCGCGGCAGGCGCGGTTTCGCGGTAGTCGATCGCGATCGTTCGGTTGAGGTCGGCGCGATAAATCAGCATGAAGCCGCCGCCGCCGAGGTTGCCTGCGCGCGGAAGCGTGACGGTGAGTGCGAAGCCGACCGCGACCGCCGCATCGACGGCGTTGCCCCCGCGTTTCAAGATGTCCAGTCCCACGCGCGAGGCCGCCGCCTCCTGGCTGACGATCATCCCATGCTTGGCGACGACCGGACGCGCCGTGGCGAGCGGCGAGATGAGGGCCGCCTGATCTGCGAATGCGGGAGCGGGAGTGAGGCACAGAAAAGCGAGGGCGGCGAATTGGAACGGTCTCAAACAATGATCCTCGAGGCGTGGCTCACGCGATCATAGGAAATCGAGCCGCCCGGCGTCGATTCCGTCACTGCCGCCGTAGCGCCTACCCGATCGCCATGACCGCGTGGCGCGCAAGCCGCGGCGCGAGTTTCCTCATATCGGCGCCGGAGATCGCGACGCAGCCGGCGGTCGGCGTGAAGCCGACGTGCGCGAGATGGAAGAAGATCGCGCTGCCGCGCCCCTTTGCGCGGCGAGAGAAATTCTGGTCGAGCACGAAGGTCACGTCATAGAGATGGTCGTCGCGCCACATCCGGTCCGTGCAGTCCCGCGCCGGCAGGCGCACCGGCCGATTGTAACGCGGGCTCGCGGGATCCTCGCACCATCCCTGATCACGGCGCAGAGGCCTCAGCGTCGCTCCCGCCGCTCTCAGCCTTACGCGATCTGGTCGATAATAGCCCCATAACAGCGGGAACCGCCCGGCAGGCGTGCCTTTGTCGCCTTCGCGCTTGATACGCACGATTCCCGCTGGTCCCAGCGCACAAGGGATGCGGAACGGGCCAGCGGTCAGCCAACCCCGGGCCTTGTTTCCGGCGAGCGGGAGGACACGCAATTGCGAGAGGCGCCGGGACACGTTCATCGCGGTATGTTAGCAGAAGGGGGATGGGAAGCGCTGCACGTCAAGTCGCGCCGTGATCGGACCTCTTTGCAGCCTACGATATTCCCAATAGAAACGTTCGCCTCTCGCCAATTTGACTTCGGTCGTGCCCCGGCCACGAGCAATCATGACGGTCCTGCATGATAGGTTCAGCACAAGTGGAGGTTCCAGGATGATGATCAATCTTCTGGTCAATGGGCGAAAAATCGCCGTCGATGTCGAGCCGGAAATGCCACTGTTGTGGGCGCTGCGCGACGAATTGGGCATGGTTGGCACGAAGTTCGGCTGCGGCGCGGGACTGTGCGGCGCCTGCACAGTCATCATCGACGGCCAGGCGACGCGATCCTGCATCACGCCGGTCAGCGAGGCCGCCAACAAGACGATACTGACAATCGAGGGCCTCGGCGAGAAGGATCTGCACGCGGTGCAGAAGGCCTGGATCGAAGCCGACGCGCCGCAATGCGGCTATTGTCAATCGGGGCAGATCATGGCCGCGGTTGCGCTCCTCTCGCACAATCCGCATCCGACCGACGCCGACATTGACGCGGAGATGTCGAATATCTGCCGCTGCGGGACCTATCCGCGCATGCGCGCCGCGGTGCATCGCGCCGCTGAACTCGTCAAGATTTGAGGGAGGATCCCGATGACGATCGCTCTCTCCCGACGCGCCTTCATCCAAGCGAGCCTCTCCGCCGCCGGAGGCTTGGCGATCGCGGCGTTCGCGCCCGAACTCGCCGGCGCGACCACCGTCAACGGCCAGCCGTGGAGTCCGGAGACCGGCAAGGCGCCCGACGAAGTCAACGCCTTCGTTGTTATCGACCCCGACAATTCCATCACGCTGCGCGTCGCCAAGTCCGACATGGGCCAGGGCGTCCTGACCTCGATGGCGATGATCATTGCCGAGGAGCTGGAATGCGACTTCGCCAAGGTGAAGGTCGAATACGCCTCCGCCAATCGCAATCTCGTCGACGGCAAGGTCTATCAATCGATGGGCACCGGCGGCTCCCGATCCGTGCGTTCTTCGCGCGTGTACCTTCAACAAGCAGGCGCCTCGGCCCGTGCGCGGCTCCTCGCTGCGGCGGCGGCGAAATGGGGCGTCGAGCCCGCCGCATGCGTCGCCAGCAACGGGGTCGTGCGGCATGAGGCCTCGGCGCGTTCGGCCGCCTTCGGCGAACTCGCGGAGGACGCCGCCAAGATCGCCCTGGCCGCCGAGCCCGCGATCAAGACGCCTAGCGAGTTCAAACTGATCGGCCAGGAGGTCAAGCGCATCGACACCACGCTCAAGTCGACCGGCGCCGCGCGTTTCGGCATCGACACGCGTCTTCCTGGCATGGCCTATGCCGTGATCGCCAATTGCCCGGTCTTCGGCGGCAAGCTCAAAACTTACGACTTCTCGGCCATCTCCGGGCGGCGCGGAATCATCGCCGCACTGCCGGTGACCAACGGCGTGGCGGTGGTCGCGGACAATTTCTGGCGGGCCAAGGAAGCGCTTCTTGCGATGCCGGTCGAATGGGACTTCGGGCCGGCCGGGTCCACAGACAGCGCCCAGTTTGCCGCCGAATATAGGGCGGCGCTTGATGGGCCGCTCGCTGACGGGGGCGGCCATGGGGATAGCAACGCGGCCTTCGCCCAGCCGGCCAAGGTAGTCGAGGCGCTGTACGAGGTTCCCTATCTGGCGCACGCGCCGATGGAGCCGCTCAACGCGACCGCGCATTGGCAGGGGAACCGCATCGATGTGTGGATGGGAACGCAAGCTCCGGAATCGGCGCTCGCGTTCGCGGCGAAAGCCGGCGGCGTCGATCCGAAGGCGGTGTTCGTGCACAATTGCTTCCTCGGCGGCGGGTTCGGCCGTCGGGCCGTCAACGACGAACTGACCCAGGCGGTCGAGGTGTCCAAGGCCCTCAAGCGGCCGATCAAGGTCATCTGGACGCGCGAAGAGGACATCCGCGCCGATCGCTATCGCCCGCAGGCGGCCCTCCGCATGCGCGCGGCCCTGCGTGAGGACGGCGCGCCAGCAGGCTTTGACTTCACCACCGCCGTCGGCTCGATCAGCCGCTCGCTCGGCTGGGAGGGCGTCAAGAATGGGGTGGAGCGCCAGGCGATCGAGGGGCTCTCGAACTGTCCCTATCGCGCGGACGCTCTCAAGGTCGGCGTCAACCTCAAGAACACTCATGTGCCGGTCATGTTCTGGCGCTCGGTCGGCTCGTCGCAGAACGCGTTTGCGGTCGAGAGCTTCATCGACGAATGCGCTCATGCGGCCAAGCGTGACCCGGTCGAATACCGGCGCGCGCTGCTCGAGGGCCGGCCTGATTTCCTCGCCGTGCTGAACGCCCTTGCGGATAAGGGCGACTGGGGCAAGCCGTTGCCCAAGGGGGTGGGGCGAGGCGTGGCGATCCACGAAGCGTTCGGCACCATCGTCGGCGAGATCGCCGAGGTCGCGGTCAGTAAAAGCGGCGAAGTCAAAGTTGAGCGCGTCGTCGCCTGCGTCGATTGCGGCCATCTCGTTAATCCGCTGACCGCTGCGATGCAGATCGAGAGCGCGGTAATATATGGCCTGACGGCTGCGCTGTTCGGCGAGATCACCATCAAGCAGGGGCGCGTGGAACAGGGTAATTTCGACGCCTACCCGATCGCGCGCATGTCTGACGCTCCGGTCATCGAGACCCACTTCGTGCTCTCCGGCGGAGACAAATGGGGCGGGCTCGGCGAGCCTGGCACGCCGCCGATTGCCCCTGCGATCGCCAACGCCGTTTTCGCGGTTACGGGCAAACGGGTCCGCTCGCTGCCGCTGAGGAACGCGTCGCTCGGGGTGTAAGGGGGCCGCCCCACGACAAAGCCAACCGCTAATAAACGGCACTAAGCGCTAGCAAACGCTAGTGCTAAATTTGCTAGCGTTTGCTAGCGCTTATTTTTGTGAATCGGGACTTTTCAATGGGTTACGACCGATTTAAATAGAAAAATCCGTCCTCGCTTTTGCCGGCCAGAAAATGTCTTTAGCCCGTCTTTCTCCTGCGCCCGCCGTCGGCCGGGTTCGATCCGGCGACTTGGGTGACGTATAGCACGGTTCTCTATTTCTGAAAAGCAATTGTCGATTTGTCCGTTTTTCCGCCTTCGCGCTTTTGGGCGTGCAATCCCGCAAAACCGTCCCCTGCGGTCCAGAACAGGATTCCTTCGGGCGACGCCCCGACGCCCGGCCTCGTGCTGGAACCGAAGACATAGTCGGCCGTTGATGGAGCCGACGCGCTTTCTCCTGCAAAGAGGTTCCCATGTATCATCATATCAAGAGGCTAATGTACACGGTTCGCGTGGACGAGCCGGATCCCCGATTCGGAAACATGCTGTTGGAGCAGTTTGGCGGAGCCAACGGCGAACTCGCCGCGGCCATGCAGTATTCGGTCCAGGGCCTAAATTGCGAGGACCCAGGTCGCAAGGACCTGTTGATGGATATCGGCACCGAGGAGCTGAGTCATCTCGAGATCGTCGGGACCTTGGCGCGCATGCATCTCAAGCCTCTGAAATCGGTGCGAGAAGAAGCGGAGGCTGACCCGCTGATCGCCATTGCCGGCGGCGGGGGAGTGGGCCTTTTCAATTCCATGGGGAACGCATGGACGGCCGACTATCTCAAGATCACAGGTGAGCTTGACGTCGATCTGCGCAGCAACATTGCAGCCGAAGCTCGCGCCAAGATCGTCTATGAGCGCCTGATCAACTTCTGTCGCGACGCCGGAAGCAAAGACGCCTTGCAGTTTCTCATGACCAGAGAGATTACGCATATGCGCGCTTTCACTTTGGCGCTGGAGAGCATGGGCAGGCCGCCGTTTAGCATCGGCGCCATCGCGCCGACGCCGGAATTGGTCGACCAATTCTTCAACGACTCTACTGGCGAAGGAGAGCAAGGCGAAGTTGATGCGCGCGGCCCGTGGAACGAAGGCGAGCCCTGGCACTTCATCGAATTGCCTGCCATTCAAGGTTTCAACGGCGATCTTGGCGAGGGCATCCACGCCGAAAGTTCAGGTGCGGAAAACAACGCAGCCATCAGGGAACTCGTAGTCGATCAGATGCAAGACATTCTGAGTGCGGAAAAGCAGCTTTTGAAAGCGCTGCCGAAAATGGCCAAGGCGGCCCGGAGCGCGAATTTGGAAAACGTGTTCGCTTCGCATCTCAGGGAAACGGAAACTCAAGCCAAGCGACTCGAGGACTCCCTGAAGGCCTTGGGCGTCCGATCGCGCGCAAAGACGTGCAAGGGCATGGCGGGACTGATCGAGGAGGGCGACGAGGTCATGGCGGAGGGAAAGGCGAAGGATGACGCGCTGGCGGACCTCACACTGATCGGAGCCGCGCTGCGCGTCGAGCATTACGAAATCGCGGCCTATACGACGGCTCGAAATCTAGCCCTGCAATTGCGCGAACCGACGATCGTGCAACTGCTGACAAGGTCTCTTGGCGAAGAGCAAAATGCCGCCCAGTTGTTGGATCAGGTCGCCCAGCCTCTTCTGTCTGTGTCCAGAATGCCCGCCAGCGTGGAATAAAGGAGGGCGGAAGCCAGGTATCAGGCGACCGCTGTCGAGGGCGGCTTTCGGGCCGCCCTTTTCAGTTACACCCGGGCTAGGGCGCGGCGGCGTCGAGACATACGACGGGTGTACGGTCCAGCCTGCACGCTCTCGCTCGCCTCCTGGTCAAAGCTTTCCTTTTCGTCGTCGCCGGCTCGTTTGCGTTTCCATTTCTATCCGCTAGCCAACGCCAAGCGTAGCCGCGACGCGGCGGCCCATTACCCGAGTTGCACGGTCTTGTGGCCCAGTCGTAGCTTGGGATTCGGCGAGCATGTTGCTCTTCAAACCGCTGCCGTTGCGCTGACAACGCCTGCGCGGGAGATCGGCTGAAGCCCTTTCAAGGCCGGATGGCTGCGCCAGCGTGACGAGGACTTCGACGTGAGCAGCCCCTGCAGAATGATCATCGATGTCGATCCCGGTATCGACGACGCCATGGCGATTTTCTACGCTGTCCGCCGGCCGGGCATAAAGCTCGAGGCTCTCACCACAACCTTCGGCAACACCGACACCGCGATCGCGACCGGCAATACGCTGCGGGTGCTGGAGCTTCTGGGGCGGCCGGACATTCTCGTCGCAAAAGGAGTTCGAGCGCTCACTCATTCACCCCTATGTCCGGCGCGCCGATCACGTTCACGGGCAGAATGCGATCGGCGATATCGAGCTTCCGGAGCCGAAGATCAGGCCGACCGAGGAGCACGCCAGCGATCTCATCATCCGCATGGCGAAAGAAAGCCCGGGCGAGATCACGCTTTGTCCGGTGGGGCCTGTCACCAACCTCGCGTTGTCGATTGCCAAGGCGCCAGAGATCGCCAAGCTCTTGCGCAAGATTGTCATCATGGGGTCGACGATATTTCATCCCGGCATTCACGGGCCCGCAGCGCCGATGGTCGATGCGAATTTCGCCAACGATCCCGAGGCGGCGCATATCGTGCTTCGGTCTGGCGCCGACACAACCCTGGTTGGAATGGACGTGACGATGACGACCCTGTTTTCGCGAGACATGCTCGACGAGGTCGCGCGCGAGGGCGACGAGGCGGCGAAGACGCTGATGCGGATGACGGAATTCTACGTGAAGGCCTACAAAAGCATGTATGCCGGCATAGAAGGCTGTGGTCTGCACGATCCGCTTGCGGTCGCAGTAGCGGAAGATCCGAGCCTGGCCAGAACGGAGCGGATGTTCGTCGACGTGGAGTTGCACGGAGAGTTCACCCGCGGACAGACGATCGCCGATCGGCGACGGACCGCCGTCGCCGTACACAATGCCGAGGTCTGCATGGACATAGACCGCCCGCGCTTTTTGGCGAACTTTCTGGCCGCGATCAAAGGGTGCTGAGCACCGCTGGTCCGGACGCCGACATGGGCTTTGTGTCGCCCGCAGCCGCGACGACTTCAAGAGCGATCGCCAGGGGCCTATGTCGACCCGACCGTCGGCCCTTTTTCTTCCGCCGCTATCGGCGCCGAGCGAATTCGGCGGCGATGACTGATAACGAGCGCAAGCAGAGTTGCAACATAGGGCGCAATATCCGTGAGCTGATTGGGGAGGCCGCGACTCTGCAGGTTCACCCCGATCGCGTCGGCGAAGCCGAACAGCGCACAGGCGGCTGCGGCGTAAAACGGATTGTTGCGGCCAAGCATGACCGCGACCACTGCGATCCATCCGCGGCCTGCGCTCATGTCCTCGGCAAAGACGCTGACCGCACCAAGCGACAGCTGCGCCCCAGCGAGACCGGTGAGCGCGCCGGCTACGAGCACTGTCACGATCCGGTAGCGGACGACGTCGACGCCGAGCGCCCGCGCCGCCTCTGGCTGTTCGCCTACACCGCGTAGCCGCAGTCCGACTGGCGTCAGGAAAAGAACGACGCTGATCAGCGCGGTCAGCGCCCAGACCGCCCACGTCAGCGCCGACTGGCGGGCGAATGCCCAGCCGAGGACGGGGACGCCGACAAGCGGCGGAATCGTGATCCGGCCAAGCCCGACCACATTGGGGTCGCTGAAGGTTCCACTGACGCCAAAGACGACCCGCAGCAGATACGCCGTCAGTCCCGACGCGAGCAGGTTCATGCCGATGCCGATTACGACCGGATCGCCGCGGAAGATCGTCGCGCCATAGCCAAGGATCAGCGAAAAGACGGCCGCCGCGGCCATCGCCGCGGCGACGCCAGCGAACGCGCTGTGACCGGAGTAGCTGCCGACAATCGCAGCGAAGGCGCCGACAAGCATCTGGCCCTCGAGCGCGAGATTGAACACGCCAACCCGTCCGCACAAGACGCCCGCAAGCGCGGCGAAAAGGATCGGCGTGATCGCTTGAGCCGCGGATTGGAAAAGAAACGGAGTAAAAAGGCTCTCGATCACATCCGCCGCCCCAGCCCGCGCCGCATTGCGAGGAAGAGGATCACGATCGCCTGCAAAACGAGCGTTAGCACGCGGGGCACCGAAGTCTCGCGCTGCATTGCGAAGCCCCCGGTTTGCAGCGCGGCGAAGAAGAGAGCGGCGACGATCGCGCCGATGGGCTCCCCACTGACAAGCAGCGCCGCCATCAGCCCGGACCAGGTGTAGGCTGGCGTGACGAGCGCCCCGTCGATGAACCGAAATTGCGAACCAAGCACGATGATCGCCCCGACGAGGCCGGCGATCGCGCCGCTTGCAAACATGGCGCCTACGGCTTGCCGTCCAAGCCGCACTCCACCGTATCCGGCGAAACGCGGATTCTTGCCCCGCATCCGCAATTCGTAACCTACACTTGTCCGCCGGTCGACGAAGACGACAGCGAGCGCGATCGCCGCAATGAGGAGACTACCGACATTAAGCGCACCGGACAGGACGTAAAGGCGCGCGCCCGGCGGGATCATGAGGGTTTGCGGCAATCCGGTCGAAACGTCGCGAAGGGGAAAGCGCGCGAGGTAGGATGTAACGCCGATGGCTGGATAACTCAGGAGCAGACTTGAGATCAGCATCGGGACGCCGTGCCGGACCTCGCCCCAAGCCGCGAGCGCGGCGTAGAGGCCGCCGCCCAGTCCCGCGAGCGCCAGTCCGACCGCGGCGCCGAACGCGCTGTCACCCGGGAGACAGAGAGGCGCGAGCGCGCCGATAAGGCCGCCGATGACAAGCTGGCCGTCGCCGCCGAGGTTCACCATGCCGCCTCGCAGCGGTAGGGCGGCCGCAAGCGTCATTCCCAAAAGCGGCGTCGCCCAATTGAGCGTGTCCGGCAGTGCTCCAAGCGACAGCGAGCCTCTGCCGATCTCGGCATAGGCGCTGAGCGGATCGTGGCCGGAGACAAGAATGAGCGCTGCCCCGACCAAGGCGGCGAAGCCGATCGCGAGCGCTACCGGCGGAATGCGCAGCCGGTCGCCGCCCAGTTTCAACGTGCGGGAGAAACGGCTCATCCGGTTTCCGCACCTCGGCCCGCCATCAGCAGTCCGACATTGTGCTCGTCGGCCCTTCCCTGTGGGAGCTCCGCGATGATGTGGCCTTCGAACATGACCAACACCCGGTCCGACAGCCCAAGGATTTCGGTCAATTCCGCCGACACAAGAAGGACCGCGCGGCCTCGGTCGCGCTCGGCGACGAGCTGCTCGTGGATATGTTCGGTCGCGCCGACATCCAACCCTCGCGTCGGCTGCTCCGCAATCAGCGCCGGCGCTTGGTGCGCGAGTTCGCGCGCAACCACAATCTTCTGCAGGTTGCCGCCCGATAGCGTTCCGACGTTTACGCGCTCGTTTGCAATTCGGATGGCGAAGCGCCGGATGAGCGAGCGCGCGTGTTCCGCGAACGCCGACGGATTGACGAAGGGCCCACTGGCGAGCGGAGCGCTGCGATGGAATCCCATCGCAAGATTGTCTGTGGCGCTTGCCTCCGCCGCAGAGCCGACGGCGGCGCGATCCTCAGGGATATAGGCGAGGCCTGCGGCGCGGCGCCCCGCCACATCCACATCCGTCACATCGCGCCCACAGACCTCCACTCGCCCGCCATCCGGATTGCGTAGGCCGACCAGCGCCTGAACCAGCTCGTTCTGGCCGTTGCCGGCGACGCCGGCGATGCCGACGATCTCGCCGCCCCGCACGGTCAGGCTCACACGGTCGACTGCGAGCTTGCCGGAGGGCGACGCGACCGTGACGTCGACCGCTTTGAGGAGCGCATCGCCCGGCTCAAGCGGCCGCTTCTCGACCTTGAGATTGACATTGCGGCCAGTCATCGCCCGCACGATCTCGCCTGCGTCGGTGTCGGCGGTGCGCAGGTTCGCGACGGCGCGGCCGTCACGCAGGATCGTGACCCGGTCGGTGATCGCGGTCACCTCGTGGAGCTTATGCGTCACGAACAGCACAGTTCGTCCGTCGGAGGCGAGGCTTTTCAGCACAGCGAACAGCGCGTCGCGCTCGGGCGGCGTCAGAACCGCGGTCGGCTCGTCGAGAATGAGAATGCGCGCGTCGCGGTAAAGCGCCTTGAGAATCTCGATCCGCTGGCGCACGCCGACCGAGAGATCGGCGACACGAGCGTCGGGGTCGACCGCGAGATGGTGACGCTCCGCAAGCTCGGCGACGCGCTCGCGCGCGGCCGGACGGTCGATGAAGGGGCCGCGCTTCGGCTCGGCGCCATAGACAATGTTTTCCCAAGCCGTCAGCGAGCCGAACAGCTTGAACGATTGATGCACCATGCCTAGGCCCGCCGCCATCGCGTCGATCGGCGAACGGAAGCGAACAGGCGCGTCACGCACGCGAATCTCGCCCGCATCCGGCGCCTGCAGGCCGAACAGGATGCTCATGAGCGTCGTCTTGCCCGCCCCGTTCTCGCCCATCACGCCGTGGATCTCGCCCCGTTCGGCCGAGAGATCCACGACGTCATTGGCAACAAGGCCGCCATAGCGCTTGACGATGCCGGCGGCTGCGATCTCAGCCACGGGACAAGGCCCGGATCGGCGGCCTACTTGGCGCTCATCGGGTCAGCGATCTTGATCGAGCCGTCGACGATCTGGTCCCGCAGCGCCTTCACCTTGGCGATGGCGTCGGGATAGCCGGCGATGAGGCACTTCGAGCTCTTCACGTCGGAATCGAGCGCGGTCAGCGACATGCCGCCCTCCTTGAGGCCGAGCGCGGCAATCGGCGGCTGGGAGCCGGCGACAATTCCCTTGACGGCGAGCTCGACGGACACGTCCGTCTTCTTCTCCACGTTGTCCATGACGGCGCCTGGCGCCTGCGGGCACTGGTTCACGTCGACGCCGAACGCGGCGGCGCCCTGGGCGTCCTGCATGGCCTTGAAGATGCCGCCGTTCGAACCGGCGCCGGCGGCGAGGACGCGGTCGGCGCCGTCGGCGACCATCGCCGCGCCGCGCTCCTGGCCGCGCGCCGGATCGGAGAACGGGTTGTTCCCGCCGACCCAGAGCGTCGGCGATATCTGTACGTCGGGCTTGACGTGCTTGGCGCCCTCGATGAAGCCGTCCGTATAGCGGTGCAGGAAGGGGATATCGTGCGCGCCGATCGCTCCGACCTTGCCAGTCTTTGTCGTCAGCGCCGCTTCCGCCCCGGTCAGAAAGGCTGCTTCATATTCGCGAAACACCGAGCAATGGATGTTCGGCTTCAGTTTGTCGAAGGGACAGCTGTCGACCTGCAGGAACTGCACGTTCGGATAAGCGGTCGCCACCTCGGGCAGCATGTCGTTGAACTCGAAGCCGATAACAACGACCACCTTGGCGCCAGCCTTGGCGGCGGCCTCGAGGTTCTGCCGTTGTGTCGTGGGATCGGAGCTTTCATAGGTCTTAGCGACGCCGCCAAGCGCCTGAGCCACGCGCTCGGTCCCGATCTTGCCGAGCTTGAGGAAGTCGTTGACGCCGATCGGATTGGGCGAGACGTAGACGAATAGCGGCTTCTCGTCGGCAAGGCTTGCGCTTGCGAACGTAGCGGCGAAGAAGAGAGTGAGCGCTGTGATGCGTTTCATGGCTTTCCTTCCTGGAAAAGCGGGGAGCATGAGGCAAGTCCTATGCGGCCAAAGGGAACCGAGCGCGGCGCAATCTCTGGTCTGATCTTCGACGCCGTCCATTAGCGAAGTCTCCGTCAATACGGCGTGTCGCCGCCGTCCGCGCTAACGGCTTGCCCACGAATGATAATGGCGTCGTCGCTCAGGAGGAAGGAGATCGTCCGCGCGACCTCAACCGGCTCGATGTGCCGGACCAACTGCGAACTGATGAGCTGCGGAAAGACGTCCCTCGCAGCCTGTCCGACGAGCTTGCCATAGGCGACCGCGACCTCGCGCAGCATATCGGTCGCCACACCCCCCGGGCAAACGCAATTGACATTGATGTCGTACGGGGCGAGCGCCGCGGAGAGCACCCGGGTCATATTGATGAGCGCCGCCTTGCTGGCGCTGTAGGCCAAAGACTTCGACATGCCCCTTCTTCCCGGCCTCGGAAGCGACGCTGACGATCGCGCCTCGCGCGCCGAAGTTGATCATCGACCGCGCAACGAGCCGCGAAGTTTCGTACGCGCCGAAGAGATTGATTCGGAAGATTCGCTCCCAATCCGTCCAGGCGGTTTCGAGCGGGTCGGCGTGAATGACGATCGCGCCGCAATTGACGAGGCCGTCCAGCGGGCCGAGCTTCGCCTCCGCCGCGGCGATGGCGGCTGCGATCGATGGCGGCTCGGCAAGATCCAAGTGGACGGCGAACGCATCTTTGCCTATTGCGGCGGCAGCCTCATCGACCGCATCGGCGCGAATATCGGCCAATGCGACGTTGGCGCCTTCGGCCGCTAACAGCTCGGCGGTCGCCCGTCCTACCCCGCCCGCGGCGCCGGTGATCAGAATACGGCGTTCCTCATGTCGCCTCGCTCGGGGAACTTTGCGAACCGGCAACGGCGCGTGGGGTGGGCGGGTGAAGAACTGGCCGATGGAATTCCCCTCAAGGCTTTCCAAAACGAAGGCTAGACGAGAGACCCTCGCGGCTCAAGAGCGCATGACCCGCTCAAGGGTGTTGATTTGCCGGAACTTGGACCCCCTTCACAATTGGGGCGCCGATCGGATCCCGTCCAGCTCTGCTTCTTGATGAGCGCGGAAAATGGCCGCTATGGCCAACGCTGAACCCCGCACTCGCCGATATCGCCGGCAAGCGAAACTCGGCACAGACCATTTTACAAGATCTCTCCCGTCGGGACGCAGACTAGAAAGCTTTGTCTGTTTCGTTTGTACGTGTGCCCGTCGATACGCTAAGGAAAAGCATCAGTCTGCCGCCGAAGGTCATCATTCGTTTGACTCGCGGAGGAGAAGCGCCGCAACAGAATGGCGCAGCGGCTTGGCGTCAAGCCAAAACAGGGAGGAAGACACCGATGAAAGCGCTTGTTAGTAGGCCGCCAGTGATCGCCATCGCCCTTGGCGCGGTTGCAACCGCATTCACAATCGCGCCCGCCTTCGCCGACGCCATGTCCGACGCCAAGACGGCGGTCGCAAAGTACGCCGGACCGCAAACGACCTGGGAGGGACCGACCAAGGCGCCGAAGCCCGAGCCCGGAAAGAAGATCGTCTTCCTCTCCGGCGACGAACAGAATGACATTTCTCACCTCTACGGCGTTTACATCAAGGAAGCCGGCGAAAAGCTCGGTTGGAACGTCACCGTCATCGACGGTAAGGGCAGTCCGACGTCCTGGCTCGCGGGGCTCAATCAAGCGATCGCCTTGAAGCCGGAAGGAATCGCGATGTTCGCTGACGCGGCCAGCTTGCAGGATCCGATCAAGGCAGGCGTGGCGCAGGGGATCAAATTCGTCGGCCTTCACGCCGCGGGCTTGCCCGGGCCTCAGCCGGATCTCAACCTGTTCGTCAATATCCAGGAGGATCCGCGCGAGATCGGCAAGGCCGAGGCCGATTGGGCGATCGCCGATTCCGACGGCAAGGCCCATGTGGTCATCCTGAGCCACAACGAATACGCGATCGCCAAGGTCAAATCGATGGCTACCAAGGACGAGATTGAGAAGTGCGCAGGCTGTAAGGTGCTCGATTACGTGAACTCGCCCGCTTCCGAAGCCGCTCAGCGTCAGCCGCAGCTGACGACCAGCTGGGTTCAGCGGTTCGGCCTGCCACTCTATGCGACTTCGGTCGGCGACAACGATTGGGATTTCGCCGTCCCGGTGCTGCGCGCAGGCGGCGTCGATCCGGCCCAGGCGAAGCTGATCGCAGCCGACGGCAATCGTTCGGCTTACGACCGAATTCGCAAGGGCGACCAGTATCAGACCGTGACGGTGAGTGAGCCGATCGAACTCCAGGCGTGGCAGGCGGTTGATGAGCTCAACCGCGCCTTCCACAATGAGCCGCCGAGCGGGTTCGTGCAGCCGCCGTTCCTCGTCACCAAAGACAATATCCACGCCGAGGGCGGCGACAAGAACACCTTTATTCCCAGCAACAACTATAAGCAGCACTATCTCGAAATTTGGGGCGTAGAGTAGGCCTTGCGCAGTCCGACGGGAACCGCCCGTCGGACCTGTCGCGCCTGCAATCGATCGCTGCGGATAATCCTCCGTGAATCCCATTGATGACGTTGGTCCCGAGGGCGGCGCTACGCCGCTCCTCAAGATGACGGGTCTCGTCAAGCGTTTCACCGGGACGCTTGCGCTCGATCATGTCGACTTTGACGTCCGCCGCGGAGAGGTTCACGCCCTGCTCGGCCAGAACGGGGCTGGCAAGTCGACGCTCATCAAAGTGCTCGCCGGCGTCTACGAAGCCGACGCCGGTCAGATCGTGTTCAACGAAAAGCCGGCGCAACCCGGGGCTGACGCGCTGCCGATCGCCTTCATCCACCAGGATCTGGGGCTCGTCGAATGGATGACGATCGCCGAGAATGTCGCGATCCAGACAGGCTATCCTCGATCATGGGGCGGCATCATCTCGTGGCCAAAAGTGAAGCGCGCCGCTGCGGACGCGCTGGCGATCATGGGCAGCGATCTCGATCCCGACGCCCCGATCTCGTCGCTTCCAGCCGCCGAACGCTCACTCGTCGCAATCGGACGCGCGCTGGCGATCAAGTCGGACATTGTCGTTCTCGACGAGCCGACCGCGGCGCTTCCCGAGGCTGACGTCGAGCGCTTGCTCGAGACGCTGCGCCGCCTGCGCGCCAACAATATTGGCGTGGTCTACGTAACCCACCGGCTGGACGAGGTGCTGCGCATCTCCGACCGCGTGACTGTCCTTCGCGACGGACGCCGCCTGGCGACGGTCAAGGCGAGCGAAACCAATGCGGGCGAACTCGTGCAGCTGATCGTTGGACGCTCGATGAGCGACGCCTTCGTTAGACCGGCTCCGCCTTCCGAGCGCACCGCGTTCTCGGTTGCGGAGCTCGTCGCCGAGCATGCGGGTCCCGTTTCATTCTCGGTCGCTGCGGGAGAAACCCTCGGACTTGTCGGCTTGCGCGGCGCGGGCCATCATACGATCGGGCGCGCGATCTTCGGCCAGACGCCCATGACCGCAGGACGCCTCACGCTCGACGGCGAGCGGATCGCCCCTTCAAGTCCGGCGGAGGCGATGGCGCAGGGCGTCGGCTTCGTTTCGAGCAGGCGCGCCGAAGAGGGCGTCGCCTCCAATCTCGATGTGCGCGAGAACATTTATTTGAACCCGGCGGCGAGCGGCAGCGGAGTGCTCGAGTTTACCCCCCGCGCGAAGGAGCTCGGCAAAGCCGAGGCCGCCGTCAAGCGTTTCTCCATCAAGACCGCCAGCGTCGAAGAGCCGGTCGCGACCCTGTCGGGCGGCAATCAGCAGAAGGTGGTGCTCGCCCGCTGGATGGAGGCCCATGCGAAGCTGCTCATTCTTGAGGAGCCGACGATCGGCGTCGACGTCGGCGCGAAGGCGGACATTTATCACCTGCTTCAGTCGTCGTTACGCAAGGGGCTGGCTGTGCTCCTGATCTCATCCGATTTCGAGGAAGTCGAGCGCATCTGCCATCGGGCGCTTGTGTTCAGCCGCGGGCAAGTCGCTGCCGAAATTCCGGGCCACGCGCTGACCGTCGCCGCATTGACGGCGGCTGCGTCGGGAGGCGACTGGACGGCCCGGCATGGAGCTGCTTCGTGACCCGCAACGCTCCCAATCCGCTCAGCGCGGCGCTCATGCGCGCGATCTCCGTTTGGGGACTTTTTGTCCTGTTCGTTCTTCTCGTGATCGTCTTTTCTTTGCTGAGGCCGGACACGTTTCTCACTTATTTCAATATCCGCTCAATTCTCAGCAACAAATCGGTGCAGCTTCTCGTGGCGCTTTCTGTGTTCATTCCGATGGTCGCCAATCAATTCGATCTCTCGGCCGGCTTTAACGTCGGCATCTCCCAAGTGCTCGCAATCGGCTTGCAAGGCCAAGGGCTGCCGTGGTGGGCGGCGGTCTGCGCCGTGCTGCTCATGGGCGCGGCTGTCGGCTTGGCGAACGGCCTCCTGATCACGCGGGTGAAGATCAATTCCTTCATCGCCACCCTCGGCACAGGCACAATTCTTTACGGGCTCAACGCCTGGTACACGGGCGGACAGCAAGTGCTCGCTCCCTTGCCTCCCGAGTTCCGCGCCATTTCCGGCAGCATTTGGATCGCTCCAGCGCCCGCGGTCTACGCGCTCATCATCAGCCTCATCTTGTGGGTCGTGTTCGAGTTCTTGCCACTCGGCCGCTATCTTTATGTCCTTGGCGCGAGCCCGCGCGCCGCGGAACTCAACGGCATCTCGGCCAAACGATACATAACCTTCGCCTTCATCGCCGCCGGAGTGCTCGCCTCCTTCGCGGGAATCGTGCTCCAGTCGCAGCTCCAGGTCGGGCAAAGCTCGGTCGGGCAGGAGTACCTTTTGCCGGCTTTCACGGCCGCCCTCCTCGGCGCAACCTCGATCCGCCCAGGCCGCGTCAATGTCTGGGGCACCGTGCTCGCCGTTGCGGTGCTCGCTGTGACGGTGGCGGGCCTGAACCAGCTTGGCGCGCCGTTCTTTGTCGAGCCGTTGTTCAATGGTTCGATGCTGATTCTTGCCGTTGGCCTAGCGGTCCAGGCAGCCCAGCGTCGCCAGCGGCGGGGCGTCCTGGCGGAGAACGCCGAGGCTGCGGGCGCGACGGCGGCGCCTATCGTCGAATAATCCCTTGATAGCAATGCGCTTACGAAGAAGCCGAGCCGAATAACGTCAGCCCTCTGAGGGCCGATTGGTTCATCGTCGCGCGGCTTCTCGGCGCGGCCTGCGGGCTGTGGGTGGCGAGCTGGCTTCTCAGCGAAGCAGGAGCGGATGAGGCAATGAAACAGGAGGCGCAGCTATGACAGTTACGATCTACCACAACCCCAATTGCGGCACGTCGCGCAACGTGCTCGCGATGATCCGACAGAGCGGCGAAGAGCCGGTCGTCGTCCAATATCTCAAGAACCCGCCCACTCGCGAGCGGCTGAAAGAGCTCATCCGGGCGATGGGAATTCCGGTGCGCGCGCTCCTGCGCGAGAAAGGAACCCCTTACGCCGAATTGGGGCTCGGCGATCCGAAGTGGTCGAACGAGCAATTGCTCGATTTCATGTTGGCGCATCCCATCCTGATCAATCGGCCGATCGTCGTGACGCCGAAAGGCGTCAAACTCTGCCGTCCGTCCGAAACGGTGCTCGATCTTCTTTCCAATTCGAACATCGGCCGCTTCGTGAAAGAAGATGGCGAGGTCTTTGAGGCCGGCCCGAAATCCCGATCGAAGGCGTAGGGCTCTAGTTGGAGAGGGATCACGCGATCGGCTTTTGCGACCCACGGGCGACCATGGTGCCCGTCGGCCGCCGGTCACCCCTTCGGAAACTCGAGGCCCATCGCCCGATAGCGCTCGGGGTCGTCGAGCCAGCGCTCGCGGACCTTGACATGCAGGAAGAGATGCACCGGCGCACCGTGGGCCTCAGCGATGTCCTTGCGGGCGGCCGTGCCGATCGCCTTGATCGTGCGTCCGCCCTCGCCCAGCACGATCTTGCGGTGGCTCTCGCGGGTGACGAAGATCGTCTGCTCGATGCGGGCCGAGCCGTCGGGCTGGTCCTTCCACTCATCGGTCTCGACCGTCGCCTGATAAGGCAGTTCGTCGTGCAGCCGCTCGATCAGCTTCTCGCGGGTGATTTCCGCGGCGAGCGAACGGATCGGCGCCTCAGTGATCTGGTCCTCGGGGTAGAGCCACGGACCGGCTGGGATGATCGTCGCAAGGCGATCGAGCAGCCGCTCGAGCCCATCGCCGGTTTGGGCGCTGACCATGAAGGTCTCATCGAAGGCGAGCGCCGCATTGAGCCGGGCCGCAAGCTCGAGCAGCTTCGGCCGCTCGACAAGGTCGATCTTGTTGAGGACGGCGAGCCGCGGCTTCCGCGATTCGCCAAGCGTGGAGAGGATCGATTGCGTCTCCTCGGTCAGGCTCGTCTCTCCCGCCTCCTTGTGGGCGTCGATGATGAGCATGAGCGCGTCGGCGTCGGACGCGGCGCTCCAAGCGGAGGAGACCATCGCCCGGTCGAGACGGCGCTTGGGCGCGAACAGGCCGGGCGTGTCGACGAATACGATCTGCGCCTGGCCGCGGGTCAGCACGCCGCGCACCGTCGACCGGGTGGTCTGCGCCTTGCGGGTGACGATCGAGACCTTCTCGCCGACGAGCGCGTTGATAAGGGTCGACTTGCCGGCGTTGGGCGCGCCGATGATGGCGACGAACCCGCATCGGGTCTCACTCATGTCGCGGCCCAGCGGTCGAGAAAGGCCTGCGCCGCCGCCTGTTCCGCGGCCCGCTTCGAGCTCGCGGCGCCGACTTCCGGCTCGAAGCCGTCGAGCGTGACCCGCATGACGAAATGAGGCGCGTGCGCCGGGCCGCTGCGCTCGACCTCCTCATAGCGGGGCGGAGCAAGCGCGCGCGACTGGGCCCATTCCTGCACCGCCGTCTTGGCGTCGCGGGCGGGCTCTTCGTCGGCGGTAATGCGCTCGCCCCAGGCCTTGAGGACGACCGCCTCGGCCGCGGCGAAGCCGCCGTCGACGAACACCGCCCCGATCAGGGATTCACACACGTCCGCCAGGATCGCGGCCTTCTTGCGCCCGCCCCCGCGCGCTTCGCCCAAGCCCAGCGCGACATGCGGCCCCACGTCCCACTGAGAGGCGATCTCGGCGCAGGTCTCGCGCCGCACGAGCTTGGCGAAGCGCATCGACAGTTCGCCCTCGCTCGCCTTCGGAAAGGCCTGGTAAAGCCGGCTCGCGATCACGACGCCAAGCACCCGGTCGCCTAAGAACTCGAGCCGCTGATAGGATTGCGCCCTGCCCTGCCCGCTCGAATTCTGCGCCGAAAGGTGGGTGAGCGCGAGGACGGCGAGGCCGGAATCGCGGAAGCGGTGACCGAGCCGGGATTCCAAAGCGGACAATTCGGCGCGCGGCTGTTTGTTCATTGTCCAACCGATCGAGGAGCCGTCGCGCTCTGGCCGTCGCTGTTTGACAGGCAGGAAAGGGAAAGACGGCCCGCGCGACCATACCGCCTTCGGGTCGCTCGCGGGAGCCCGTTTGCCGGCGTCTAACGCACCCGTTGGAAGATCCGGTCCCAGCGCACGGTCCATGGCCAGCGCCACACCTCCCACGCCGGCGTCCCCTCGTCGATCGAGAAGAAGATGACCTCAGCCCTGCCGATCAGGTTCTCGAACGGCACGTAGCCGACCCCGCCCTGATCGCCGGAAAGCCTCGAATCGCTCGAGTTGTCCCGATTGTCGCCCATCATGAAATAGTGGCCCGGGGGCACTTCGTAGACCTTCGTGTTGTCGAAGGTCCCGTCGTCGCCGTCGATCTGGATGATCCGGTGCTGAACGCCGCCCGGCAGCGTTTCCAGATATTGCGGAGCCTCCATCGGCTTGTTGAAATGGTTAACGGTGAGGAAAGGCTGGATTGGCTCCCGTGGGACCATCTCGCCGTTGATGATGAGCCGCCCGTGGGTGACCTGGATCTTGTCGCCGGGCAGACCAATCAGCCGCTTGATATAATCGGTCTCGCCGTCGCTCGGCAGCTTGAACACGATGATGTCGCCGCGCTTGGGTTGGGAGGCGAAGATGCGGCCGGGCATCGCCTGGGGATCGAGGTCGAGAAAGCTCGGCAGCGAGAAATGGGAATAGCCGTAGGCGTATTTGGACACGAACAGGTAGTCGCCCACGAGCAGCGTCGGCACCAGCGAACCTGAGGGAATATTGAACGGCTGAAACAGGACCGTGCGCACCACGAGCGCGATCAAAAGCGCTTCGATGATGACCTTGACGGTTTCCCACCAGCCCTCCTCCTTCTTGGCGGGCGTGACGGCGGCGTCGGCGGATTTCACGGTCGGTTCGATCATTCGGGTCAATACGCCCTTCCTAGTCACATCCACACGGCGCTGGGCTGTCCGCCACCTATACAAAGGCGGGCAGCTTGCGCCAAGCTCCGGCTGGTGACGCGGAAACTTGGCGCAAGCAAGGCCGCGGGCCGACTTTACGGTACGAGAAGAAGGGAGCCCGTCGTCTCGCGCTTCTCGAGCGCGATGTGGGCTTGCGGCGCCTCCGCCAGCGGCCAGCGCTGGCCGATCCGGATCTTGACCTCGCCGCGGTCAACGACGCGGAACAAGTCGCGCGCCATCTTCTCGGCCCGCACGCGATCCGCCATGAACGTGGTGAGCGTCGGCCGGGTGGCGAACAGCGATCCCTTTTGCGCCAAAAGGCTGATGTTGAACGCTTCGACGGCTCCCGAGGCGGAGCCGAAGCTGGCGAACACGCCAAAGGGCCTCAAGCAGTCGAGCGAGGCCGGGAAGGTCGCCTTGCCGACCCCGTCATAAACCACATGGCATTTCGCCCCCTTGGTGATTTCGTTCACCCGCTTGGCGAAATCCTCCTCCCGATAGAGGATCGTGTGCTTGGCGCCCGCCTTCTTGGCGATCGCCGCCTTTTCCGCTGTGCCGACGCAGCCGATCACCGTCGCGCCGAGCGCCTTTCCCCATTGGCACAGGATCTGACCCACGCCGCCGGCGGCGGCATGGACCAGGATCGTGTCGCCTTCTTTGACGCGGTAAGTCTGGCGCACCAAATATTGCGCCGTGAGACCCTTGAGCATCATGGCCGCGGCGGTGTCGTAGGAAATCGACCGCGGCAGCTTGAACAGGAACCTGGCTTCGATGTTGCGCTCCTGCGCGTAGGCGCCCGGCGAGCCGGCGTAAGCGACGCGGTCGCCGGGCTTCAATCCCTCGACCGACGGACCGACTTCGATCACCTCGCCCGCGCCTTCAGACCCCGGCGTGAATGGCGTCTTCGCCGGCGGATAAAAACCTGTGCGATGATAGATGTCGATGAAGTTGATCCCGATCGCATGCTGGCGCAGCCTGACCTCGCCCTTAGCCAGCGGCGGCAGCTCGACGTCCTCAAGGCGCATGACTTCCGGACCGCCGGGCTGATCTATGCGGATGGCGCGCATTCTTTTCCTCTGGGTTCCTTGCTATCGTCTCGCGCGCGGCGGAGGCTTGCCAGCGCGAACGGCCGACCTTATAGCATCGCGCGAGTTCGGCAGAACCGGATTCCTCTCATGAGCCCGCGCCCATCGTCTAGCGGTCCAGGACGCCGCCCTTTCACGGCGGAAACACGGGTTCGATTCCCGTTGGGCGCGCCAGTGAAATCAGGTAGTTATCCGGATATCTTGTCCTAAATACTTTTCCGTGCGGAAATTGTGCGGAAAAGCTGACGTCGAACAGTCGCGAATATCCGGGAACAAAATCGCCAAGTTTGGCTTTCGCTTCAACAAGCGTTCGGTTCTTACGGCTTTTTCATCGTTCTTAGATGTGCGCCGTAAAATCGCGGGTCGCCTGCGGGCCTTGTACATTTGCGCGATGGGCTAGGCGTAGGACCGGAGCAGCGCGTACTCTTGGGCAGTACCGGGCGTGATGCCGAAGAGAGCCGCCCTCCTTCCGTCGAACCTGGTGAACGCTTCACCAATCGCTAATGCAGTACATTCGGGCTATCGGGCCGGCATGCACCTCATGGGGATGTTGTGGCAGAGGGTGTTCGGCCGTCTCGCCGGATATGAGGATGCCGCAGAGAAGGCCACTTCGAGCCTGGCTGAGTGCAGGCGTCGCTAGGCGCTGACTTCTTAACGGCGTCCCCGTCAACATCGAAAGAACAAAAATGCCGCCGAGAAAGAATGTCGTCACGTCGGACGGCAAGGGCATATCCGCCAGCAACTCTTCGGTCGCCTCTTCCTCCGGCCGCTGATCCAAATCCGACATGGCGAAACTCCAGATCAATGTCCCAATCATCGACTTGGCGCCCGCCCTGTTCAAGCATTGGAGACCTCCACAACAAAAGGGCGGCCCGATAGCCGTCCTCTCTGCCGACAAGAAAAAGCCCCGCGCGAGTGTTGGGCTCGATCGCGGGGCAAGTGTTGGGCGCGCTCGGGCTGGGGACAAGAATTAAGCGCGCTTATGAACTTTGGTAGGACCGGTGGCCCTCCGCGGCAATCCTCGGAAAGTACTCATGCGATGGCGGTAGGAAAGAGCCCTGGGCGAGCAGCGACTCGACCTCGAGGAGCTGCGCGACGCCTTTGCCGTCTGGGCGAGCTCTGCTGCTGCCTCTTGACGTGCTTATCGTCTACCCGATCTGAACTTCTCGCCAACGGCCACGAGCGCGGCTCCAACGAATACGAGGACGGACAGGCCGAGGGCAATTTCGCCTGTTACTAAGAGTACTGGGTGAAACAGGTCCATCGTCGATCATTAGCCCATTGCTCCTCCGCCTCGCAGGATCGGAATTTACGTAGGGCCGTCGAGTATCGAGGAATTGGATCCGGCGGCGCGCTTGATTGCGGTAGCCGGATTTTGAGTAGATTCCGATCCTCCCGCTACACCGATGGCTCCGCTAAGAAATTCAATAGCGCCCGTTGTAGCGCTGTTTTTAAGAAGGACATTGGCTTATGCCGCAACCACATCACGTCAAGGCAGCAGAGCTCCACGGAGCGGCGGCCGAAATCTCACCGCAGAGCCGCCGAGCTTCATGGCAAGAGTGACCACAAGGCGGGACTCGAGCAGGCCAAGAAGGCCGAAACGCAGTCCGCTGAAGCCCATAAGGCCACCACGGCGGCGCACAGCTTGAGCGTTGCGATCCCCGCCAAGGGTTGATGGCAGATTGTGGAAGCGGGAAGCCGCTCCGGCAATCACTTTTCAGGGTGCTTGGCGCAAAAAACGGAGGGTCCGATGACCGAACTTTACGTATTTCGCGGAACCGCCGGGCATGCCGAGATGGTTACGGATGATAAAAGCGGTAAGAAATTGCCACCCCATTCGTTCGGAGAATGGGTCTTTTCCAGAACCATAAATGTTCAAGGGGAAACGCACCTTGTCGGTGGCGTCAACTGCGCGCAAGTGCTCCAAAATGTTGCGAAGGATGGATTTCACCATTGGCCGGAACTTGAATCTGACTTCCCATCCCACGGACGTAAGCGCTTTTGCCGTGATGATGTTTTGGCGTGCCTAGGCTGATCTCTTCGAGGACTAACGCTATGCCGAGACCAAACGACGGTAGACCCCACCCGGAAGCACCGCCTGTTAGGCCGCCAACGCTGCCTCCCGATTTCCCCGACATCCCGCAAAACCCGAGTTCGGAGTTGCAGCCGCCACCGGACCCTTCCGCGACCCCCGATCAGGTTGCGGGCGCTACGCCTGCTCCGGTCGAACCCGAAAATCAGGGGAAGCCCGGCGCGCGCCACAAGGGCCCCGCGCCGGTGCTTTACCAATAAGCCGACGCGAGATTCCCTTATGAGCTCTTGGATTAGCAGCCTGCGCCTTGGCCGGTTTCGGCAAGGCATTTCGTTCGGCCCGGAGGATTTCCGCAGCAGAAGCCCCCGGCCGGTTATCGTGACCGAGCAACAGACTGACCCTGTTGATCTCCTTTACAACGCCTTTCGGCGGCTCGACGCCGAGCAGCGCCGGTGCCTGCTGGGGCGGATTACCCGATCATAGCTAGATGTGAGCTTTCAATAGGTTGTCCACTCGGTCCAGACCAGGAAGCTGGGGTTGCGAAGCTTCAGTGATTCCCCGGAGGACCGAATGGACATCCATAAGAATGCACGGCTGACGCCGAAGGGTCGAGAGCGGATCGTGCGCCAAGTGCTAAGCGGGCAGACGCCGAAGGCCGCCGCATTCGCCGTAGGCGTCTGCCCGCGGACTGTCCGCAAATGGCTTACCCGGTACAGCATCGAAGGTCTGGCAGGACTTGAAGACCGCAGCTCGCGGCCGCGTCGGCTACGCCAGCCTACGCCGCTGGAGGTCATTGAGAAGATCGAGCGACTGCGCCGCCAGCGCTTGACCGGCAAGCAGATCGCGGCCGAGGCCGGCGTCGCGCCGGCCACTGTCAGTCGGGTTCTGCGTCGACTGGGCTTGAACAAGCTGTGCGCTCTGGAGCCCGAGCCTGTTCGCCGCTACGAGCGTGAGAATCCGGGCGAACTCATCCATGTAGATATCAAGAAGCTCGGCCGGATCGGCTCCGTCGGCCATCGGATCACAGGACGACAAACCGGCGTGGTCAATCGCCACCTCGGTATTGGCTGGGAGTTCGTCCATGTCTGCATCGACGATGCGTCCCGCATCGCCTTTAGCCGGGTGATGAGGGATGAGAGAAAAGCCAACGCCGTCGCTTTCCTTGAGGCGGCGGTGGCCTATTACGCAAGCCTGGGCGTCACGGTCGAGCGGGTCATGACCGACAACGGCTCGTGCTATATCGCGAGCCTTTGACCAAGCCTGCAATAAGCTCGGCCTCAAACACATCAAAACCAAGCCCTACCCGCCCAAAACCAACGGCAAGGCCGAGCGCTTCATCCAAACCAGCTTGCGCGAATGGGCCCGGTCTTAGGCAGCAAATGCACCAATTCGCTTCATGGAAGCCTGATGTGGAAGCGCAATATTGCCTTTTTGGCATTGAGAACATATAGTGAACATTGATTCACGAGCCAAGAGCAAATGGCGCAGCATTTCCTCCTATCAGCGGCAGCGCGTACGCTTTCGGTCAGGTCAATTTATGCCGGCGGCGAGCAGAAGGCCTATCGGCGATTTTGCGCCTTGCGCTGGCCTGAGACGAATGGATCGCCGGTCTGCCCAAGATGCGGCTGCCTCGAGGCCTATGATCTGAAGGCGCGCCGTCGGTTCAAATGCGCGGCGTGCCACCATCAGTTCAGCGCCACCTCCGGCACAATCTTCGCCTCGCACAAGCTCTCCTTCGTTGACCTTCTCGGCGCGATCTGTCTGTTCGTAAACGCCTCGAAGGGCTTGTCGGCGGTGCAGTTCAGTCGCGATCTCGATGTCCAGTACAAGACCGCCTTCATCTTGATGCACAAGCTGCGCGAGGCTATGGCGCATGAAACCGCCGAGGCACGGCTTGCTGGCGAGGTTGAGATCGACGGCGCCTATTTTGGTGGTCATGTCCGTCCCACCAACGCCACGAAGGATCGTATCGATCGCCGGCTTTTAAAGAACCGTAGCAGCAAGCGAAGGGTCGTGATTGTGCTGCGTCAGCGCGGCGGCCGCACCCTGACGCGGAGCTTTCTGCGCGAGGCTGAGGGCGTTGAGTTTGCCAATGCGCGGGTGGAACCAGGTTCGATCCTGTCGGCGGACGAAGTGGCCCATTGGGATTTGTTGGCAAGCGGCTTTGAACTCAAGCGGGTCAATCATTCCGAGGCCTATAGCGAGAATGGCGTCCACACCAATCTCGCCGAAAGCTATTTCTCCCGCCTGCGCCGAATGATCCGCGGCCAGCATCACGCGGTGAGCGGCAAATATCTCAGCGCCTATGCCGCTCATGCCGCTTGGCTCGAGGACCACGGCAGGGAGAGCAACGGCATGCTGGCTGATCGGTTGATCCTTGATGCGCTCGCCGCTCCAATCAGCCGGACGTGGTCCGGCTATTGGCAACGACGCGCAGCGTAACGGCGTCGCCGGCCACCCAGTGACAAATCCCTTTGCGCTTCTCGACCATGCGAACCAGCTGGCGTCTGGCCGCATGACGAAGGGACTGGACGACCTTGAAGACGACCGAATTTCTGAGCGTCGTGTCCGTCGCATCCAGCTTGCGCTCGATCATCACCCGCTCGGCTAGTTCCCGTGTGGACATCTCGCCATCGATCTCGAGATGGCGCAGGCAGATATCGGCGATCTCGCCCTTCTTGAAAAAGCCGTGGCTGACCATATACCGCGCCCGTTGATGCTCGGGGTCGGTAAACAGCCGGATCGATGCATTGATATGGGCCAGGTCATGTTTCGCCTGCGCGATCTGCGCCTGATAGGCTGCGATCCGCCCATGGATCTCCCCGCGCTTGTCTTTGAGCGACTGAATTAATCAACGGTTCTGTCATGACTCAAACATCCGGCTTCAGCCGCCCAGGAGCAATCCGAATCTTGGTGCATTTGCTGCCTAAGACCGAATGGGCCTATGCCCGGGCCTATGACAGCTCAGACGAACGCACAGCAGAGCTGCCTCGATGGCTTCATAGCTACAATTGGCACAGACCTCATGGCAGCATCGGCTCCAAGCCGCCCATCAGCCGCCTCGCACTGAATCGGAACAACCTGTTGAGGCTCCATAGCTAGCGCGCTGGGCGACGCTTGGCGTCGTGACGGTCGAAGATCCGCCTGAAAGCCGGCATTGGAGCTTCGCGCATCGGGAGACGGCGAGTATGGCGCAGGATCATATTGCCGACCCAGAGACTGGCAAGATTGTCGCCATCATTCGAAACGGAGAGGTTTTTCGTGACGATACAGAAGGGGAGAAGATTGCCACCGCCCTTGGCGCGTACTTGTACGACCTGAAGGGCAATTTGGTCGGCCGCCTGCGCGGTCAGACGTGATTGACCCCCGTACGCAGTCGATGCCAATCGCGTTTAGAAACCTGGTGGAAGGCAAATCCTAGAGGCTACGTGGCATTCGCGGAGAGCCCCCTCAAGGTTGGCTTCCGCGACGCGCCGTTTGGTGCGGTAGACCGTCGAGCCGCCAACGCCGACTGTCTTGGCGATGTCGTCATCAGCAACGCCCCGATCGGCCGCCAACAAAATCTGTCCGCGTTTGAGCTTGCTCGCCGAATGCTTGCCAGAGTTCAAAAGTCCGGTCAGTTCGTTGCGTTCGGCGTTGGTCAGTGCGACGCGGTAGCGAATGTTCATCACGGGCCCTCCTTGCAATTCGGGGCCCAGTTGAATCAATCTATGCGACGTGGACTACGCGCCAGCCCTACCACCCTTCACTGAAAAGCAAGGCCAGTATCTTGCCTTCATCCAGGCCTATGCCTGCATCTTCCGCCGACCGCCCGCCGAGGCCGATCTGCAGAACCATTTTCGCGTCAGCCCGCCTTCGGTCCACCAAATGCTCCTCGCCCTCGAACGTCAGGGCTTCATCAGCCGAAAACCCGGCGCCGCACGCAGCATCAACCTCTTGATCGACCCGGAAAACCTACCCACCCTGCAACCCATCAAATCCTCTGTGCAAAGGTACTAGGCGCCTCGCCAGCCTAGTGGTTCAGGGTAGAAGCCGTGGCGATCCTAAGCAATCCTCGGGACGGGATGATCAGCTCTCCTCGAAGGCGCGCGTCCTAAACCAGTGCTCGTCCGCCTTGCCTTCTGGACGGCCCTCCCGCTCCCACAGCGCGTAGGCGCGTTCGCAGAAGCGCTCATACTGCGTTTGGTGCCAAAAGTCGTCGGCGCAGCCATCCGGCCGACCCGCCTGCTCCCAGAGCAAATAGGCGCGCTCGCGAACGACCTGATCTAGACCCGCCTTGGTCTCCGCCAGCACGCCATGCGGATCTCCGTATGGGGTCAGTTGGCCGCCGCGGCTGATATGCATCTTGGCATTGAGGCTCTCGAGTTCCTCGTTCGGGACCAACTTCGCGTTGGCCGCGGCCTCCAACGCCTTCTGCTTGAACGGCTCCTCCTCCGTGGCGGCGGCGTTGGTCGTGACAGGAAACGTGTGCAGAACGTTGGCGCCCTGCTTCTCGACGTCGACTAAGCGTTCCGACATGAAACCCTCCTAACAGTAACTACGGCTAATTTAGTTCGGTCAGGTCCACGGCAAAGAATCCTCCCCCCGGGGCTTGCCCGGCGCGGCTTAGCGAGCACCTTTCAGACTGGGGGCTTGGGGGCCGCCCCAGCGCCATTTGAGCCACTGAATTAGGCCTTCGCGCTGTTGAGGCTCGAGCCGAAGAAAGACTTAATGGCTCGTCATGCCCGGCTCCCATTCTTTGCGCGAACTGAAGCCAGCGGGTCAATTCGGACAGTCCGTAGTCTGGGTCGTGTTTCACGAACCGTCGCTATTTGTCCTTTGCGTGGTGCGCGTGCCGCATGGTGGGCGATCTGGTCCCGAAGCTCCGTTTCCGATTACGCCGCCCGCAACACCGCCGACGACCGCTCCTACAGGGCCGCCCACGAGGGCGCCCGCGACTGCGCCGCCTACGACTCCAGTGACGGCTCCATCGCCGTCGGCTAAGGCAAACTGAGGCTCCACGACGAGGGCCATGGCTAAGACGAGAAAGAGCGTTTTCTGGTGCATTGAGTTTCTCCTATTGCTGCTCCGGTGACTAGCCCGTTGCGCCTCAGCGTCACAGGCTCGGAATCTACGCACGGATACTTGAGACGGCCCCCAATCGCGGTAGTCGTACTCTCGCCAAAATGCGTATTTTCCAGAGTCTTCCTCAGCTTTGCAACGCAGATTATATTTCGTCTTCACCATTGGAGGCTCAAAATGAAAAACTTTTTATTGTGTGGGATCGCCATTGCAAGCGTTCTTATGGTTCAGCCCGTGCCCGCTTCAGCGCAGCGCATTCGTGCGGGCCATGCGCATTTCGCTCGTGGTTATGGCGGTCATTGGCATGGCGGCTATGGGCACGGTTACGGGGGGTATGGCGTTGGGGCCGGCGTCGCAGCCCTGGCAACGGGGGCGCTAATCGGCGGAGCGATCGCCAGTCAGAACCAGGGCTACTACTACGGCGACCAGAATTATCCCGGCTATTCGGATCCAGGTTATGTGTATAGCAATGCCGGCCCCGTTGCGTATAACAACGGCAATTCTGTCGCGTACTGCGAACTGACTTTCAGGTCATACGATCCAACCAGTGGGAGCTATCTCGGCTACGACGGGTTTCGACATGCTTGCCCGTGATCGGTAAAAAGGGCGGCCCGAAAGCCGCCCTCTTGATCTACCATTCCGCGCCGCGCCGTGGCTGCGGATCAAAGCCCGCCTGTTCAACCGAACAAGGCATCTAGCACGGATGAGCGCCTGCCCGACCTTCGTGCGATCGTCGCCGCGACAACGCTCCAATCCCTCGCTAAGGAATCGCTGCTTGGCTCACTAGCGCGGCGGCAAGCTTCTGCGTAGGCCTCACTGCGAAAATCCGAGAGTAGCGCTTCCACTTCGGCGGAAATTGCGAGCCGCAGTTCATGTGGTCGTTGATGGTAAGACATCTTGGAAACTCCTGGTCCCCAACCTCCAACTATTCGAGCAGAACGCCCCGCCTAGCGCCGTGACCGGCATCACGGTCCGCATGAAAAGGGCGGCCCGAAAACCGCCCCTCGCTTGTGGGCAGATCGATAAGGCCTATGCCGCGCCAGCGACCTCCAGGAGCGCAATGAGGACCGCGGGGCCTGTAAGAAGGGCAGCACAGCAGAAAGGTCGCGAAGTCACACAAGCCGACGAGGACGCTTCTGATGCACTGAAGCCCATAAGGCCACCACAGCGGCGCACAGCTCGAGCGTTGCGATCCCCCCGCCAAAGGTTGACGACAGATTGCGGAAGCGGGAGGCCGCTTCCGCAATCGCTTCAGGGTGCTTGGCGCAAAAAAGGAGGATCCGATGACGGAACTTTACGTATTTCGCGAAACCACCGGACATGCCGAGAGCGCTGGAGAATTCGGCAGCACTCGGGCACGTCGCCACGCTTTCGGTCGCAGCCGGCACAGATACCGCGCCGCTTGAGACGCTAACGCTCATCGCGTCGCGGCCATGCGACAGCGGGACCGGTGGCGGGGGCTCGACGTCTCCGCCGGGGCCATGCTGCAACGAGGATTCGAGTGCCCTCCGCCGCCAGAAGGGTCGGCGTCAGTCGTTGTTGATAACCTTACCGCAAAGCCTCTTCCCGTGAGAGAAATCCGCGGCTCGGCGTCAGAATTCCGATTAAAGGCGAGCTGTGCGAAAGCATACGTAGAAGACTGGGTTGGCCGGCAGACTCGGAAGGCCCTCTCGGCTTCCCCGGGGCGACGCACACATAGCAATATGCCGTCGGCCGTGGCAGATTGCTCTCCTCCACGCCGCCCACGGGCGGCAGGTGATCCTCGATCAAACCTCGCGACCCGGGCTTGGGATAGCCTTGGCATATGCCCGAACTTGTAAGCGGAATGCCAAAAAATCGACCCTCTCAGGCCAAAGCGGGTCGCCACCGTTCAAGAAAGCAAGCCCTGGCGGCCGCTCAGCGACCCGGTGGGTCAGAGGACTTTCCGGTCGTCGGGATTGGCGCCTCGGCAGGCGGCCTCGAGGCATGCAGCAAGCTTCTTGGAGCGCTGCCGCCCGACAATGGCATGGCGTTCATCCTCGTGCAGCATCTTAACCCGACGCATGAAAGCATGATGGCGGAGCTGCTGACCCACCGCACCGCCATCACTGTCGTGCAGGCCACCAATGGCATGCTGCTCGAACGCGAGCACCTCTATATCATTCCGCCCGGCAGTTATCTCTCGGTCAGCGGCGGGGCCCTGCACCTCTCGGAACCTGAGGCGCGCCACGGCGCCCGCCTGCCATTCGACTTTTTGCTGCGCTCAGTGGCGGAGCAATATGGAGAGAGCGCGATCTGCGTGATCCTTTCGGGAACGGGCGCCGATGGCAGCCTCGGCCTGAAAGCCGTCAAGGAAAAGGGCGGCCTCGTCATCGCGCAGGACCCGGAAGAGGCTGCCTTCGACGGCATGCCTCGAAGCGCGATCCTGACCGGCGCGGTCGACCTTGTCCTTACGCTGGCGAGCATTCCGGACGCGCTCGTCAAATTCCACCGCCGAATGACCCTCACGCGTGCGGCTACTGCTCCCAGTGAAAAGAATACCTCCCCTGACTGGCTACCCGAGATCATCGATCTCCTCCGGAAAAAAACGAGCCACGATTTCAGACTCTACAAGGAGGGCACGCTGAGGCGACGGATCGAGCGCCGCATGGCGATGGCGTCGATCGAGACTGATGAAATGGAGCGGTATCTCGATGTCCTGAGAGGCGATGAAAGAGAGCTCGATCGCCTTGCCACGGATTTGCTCATCAACGTCACCAGCTTCTTCCGAGATCCCGCGGTGTTCGATGTTTTGAGCGAAAAAATCATCCCTGATCTGGTCCGCAACCATTCCATCGATCAGCCGCTGCGCGTCTGGATCGCCGGGTGCAGCACAGGCGAGGAAACTTATTCTCTCGCCATGCTGTTCCGCGAAGAAATCACGGCGGCGAAGCGGGAGATCAAGCTGCAGATCTTCGCCTCCGACGTTGACGCGGATGCGGTCGCGACGGCCCGAGAGGGCCTCTATCCCGAGTCGATTGCGGCAGACGTGTCGGCTGCGAGACTTACCCGTTTCTTGTCGAAGGACGACCACGGTTATCGGATTCTGCCCGAGCTGCGCGCCACGATCGTCTTTGCGGTCCAGGACGTCTTCCGATCCGCCGTTCTCCCGGCTCGACCTGATTTCATGCCGAAATCTGCTCATCTATCTCCGCCCCGAGGCGCAGGAAAAGGTGATCTCGTTCTTCCACTTCGCCTTGCGCGAAGGCGGCATTCTCCTGCTGGGGAGCGCGGAGACGATCGGTAGTTCCAAAGGCCGCTTTGAGATTATCTCGAAGACGGAGCGGCTCTATCGGCACATCGGGCGCACCCGGCCGGGCGAGCCAGGCTTTTTGTTCGGATCCACCTATGGCGGGCGGCCGCCGGCGCGCCTGCCGCAGGGCCAGACGCCCTCGCGCCAAATCACTCTCGCCGAGGGTTGCCGCCGCCTCCGGTCATGGAAATGGTCCTTGTCGGTCATCCCAGCAAGAACATCGCTGCGGATCTTGGGATCAGCCAGCGCACCGTATAGAATCATCGGGCTTCGGTCATGAAGAGGATGGGCGCCGGATCGCTTCCAGCCTTGGCCCGGTTGGCGCTGGCCGCCGCCTCGGACGCGGATGACAAAACATTTGTTCGAGCCTGACTTTTGCTGGCGTCGTGCGCGCTCTGCATCTCCGAACGCATTCGTCCGGCCCCGCCCCAGGCGTTCATTGGCGAAGCACAGGTTTTTCCTGCGGGTAGCCATCGGTCCACCCAAATCCTCTCGGCTGACAATGGCGGCACCGACGCCTACTCTTGCTTGAGTACATTCCGAGTCTAGGCGCGACGCCGCGCACGCGTTCTCTTTGGCGTTTCGGATGCACGGGTCGTCGTTGCGCCGGTGCCGACGGAGGCTGGCGCCTTCCTCCTTCCTAACGCCCGCTTGAACCCCAAGCCTCGTCCGATGCTCTGGCGGCCACCATGGAAGGGACTGGGCTTATGCGAGCCAACGTCGACCCGCTCAGGGCTCCGGATTCTGGCGCGGGAGCGGAAACCATCATAAGCGACAGTGTCGGTGCCAAATCCAAGTCGGGACCCGCGATCGGATCGGGACCGGGAGCGGATGGCTCCAAGAAAACCGAAGCGCGGACGCCCGCTTCGCCAACGCTAACGGCTATCGCCAACGCCCCCGACATTGTTTCGAAAGCGGGCCTCACGAGCGACGCGGCCCGCCGCCAGCTTGCAAAATTCGGTCGCAACGCGATGCCGGATACGAGCGTGCACACGTTGCGCATGGCGCTGGAGAAGTTCTGGGCGCCCGTCCCATGGATGCTCGAGGCCGCGATCGTGCTCGAGCTGGTGCTCGGCAAATATATCGAGGCTGCGATCATTGCCCTTCTCCTCGTGTTCAACGCCGCGCTCGGACTTTTCCAGGAAAGTCGCGCCCAGGCGACGCTTGCGGCGCTGAAGTCGCGGCTGGCGCTGACCGCCTCGGTCAAACGCGACGGCGCCTGGAAGACAATTCCCGCCACGGAACTGGCGCCGGGAGATTTGGTGAAGATGTCATTGGGCGGCGTGGTGGCGGCGGACGTGAAGCTCACGGGCGGCGAAGTTCTCCTCGATCAATCCATGCTCACCGGCAAATCTGCTCCTATCGAGGCCGGCCCCGGTCTTCAAACCTACGCTGGGGCTTTGGTTCGGCGCGGCGAGGCGGAGGCGGAGGTTATGGCGACGGGCGTAAGGACCAAGTTCGGTCGCACCGCCGAACTCGTGCGCACCGCCCATGTCGTGAGCACCCAGCAGAAGGCGGTTCTGAAGGTCGTGCGCAATCTCGCCGCTTTCAACGGCGTCGTCATCATGATGCTGGTGTCCTACTCCTGGTATCTCAAGATGCCGGTCGCCGACATCATCCCCCTCGTTCTGACCGCGATCCTGGCGTCGATACCCGTAGCGCTCCCCGCCACCTTTACCCTTGCTTCCGCCCTCGGCGCGCGGGCCCTGGCGAAGCGGGGCGTCCTTCCGACCCGCCTTTCGGCGGTGGATGAAGCGGCGTCGATGGTTGTCCTATGCGCCGACAAGACCGGCACGCTGACCCAAAACGCACTGACGGTCACAACCGTCCGGCCCATGCCCGGGTTCGATGAGGCGCACGTTCTGGCGCTGGCCGCGCTCGCCAGCTCGGATGGCGGCGACGACCCCGTCGATGGAGCCATACGCGCCGCGGCCGCAAGCAAGGCGGTCTCCGACGCGCCGAAGCTTATCAAATTCGCCGCCTTCGATCCGGCCAAGAAGATGTCCGAGGCGACCGCCACGGACGCGGCGGGAAACCCCCAGCGAATCGTGAAGGGCGCCTACACCGTCGTTATCGGCCTTGCCCAATCGTCGCCGACCGCCGCCGCAGCAGCCAAGGAACTCGAGGACAAGGGCTTCCGCGTGCTGGCGGTCGCTGCGGGCCTCGGTTCTCAGCAGCAGCTTCTCTATGCATCCAAGCGCTATGCCATCCTCCTATTTGTTTCAAGCCATGGACACCGGAAGTGTCAACTCACATGGAATGCGGGAGTTACGGAGTATATTAAAAACGCGCTTGGACAAGTTACTTGCCCCAAGCCCCCGCACGGTTAAGTGCCTCCGACTGGCGCTCCTCCTTAGTCACCCCGAACATCGCTCCCTCGCACGGCAACCAACTTTAAGAGACTATCATCGGCTAACATGGCCGAACGGCACCGTCGGAGCGGCCTCTCCGTACCGGATGATATGTCCGGTTAGGCAGCGCGCGATCTGTCTGGCCTTTTGGGGGCATCCGGGATTGTCGGACGGAAGCCGCTGACCTTTCGCCGGATCGGCGTGAGCCTTGACGCCGACTCCCATGGCGAAAACGAGACCGCTGGATCAGCCACAGCGTTTGCTTCATGAATGCGTAAATTCCGATTCTTTTGCTGTCCTCATCGCTCGGTGAAGACTGCGTCGATCAAAATTCCATTTTTCATCGGAGCGGGAACGGTCCTGCAGACAGGTAACGGAGAGAGCGAATGACGATGGCGGCAGATTGTAGGCCCGGCACCCGAACGCGATCGGATGTGATCGCGTGCACTAAGCATCTGCGCGCCTTTGCCATCATGCTCGCTGGCGATCGACGGCGCGCCGACGATCTTGTGCACATCACGATCGAGCTGACCTTTACTGCGGGTGCTGGGGTTGATCTCAAGGTTCAAATGTTCGCAGTCCTGCATAGGCTGCACTATGCTGCGCTTCGCCCGTCGACCGAAGGGCCTGCGCAACTGCGGGAATCGCCGCTGAGCAAGGAGGATGTTCTTGAGTTAGACGAACCCCTCCGCATTTTCGGCCGGCTCCCCGACGAGCAGCGGGAAGCGCTGATCCTGACGGTGGCGAGCGGTCTATCGTATCAGCAGGCGGCCGAGGTATGCGGATGTGGAATTGCCGTTGTCGAGAGCCGAGTCTCGGAAGCCTGGAGCAAGATATCGCGGGCTTTGCTGGCGGCCGGGGCGGGAAGACCAATTTCGCGACCTCAAATCTCCTCAATGGGCACGGAGTTTGACGTAGGAGATTTTCATGAACTGGCAGCGAATCCAAGCGAGTTGGAAACAGCTCAAAGACAAAGTCGTCTTTCATTGGGAATGGTCGCGCTCTAACGACCCTAACGACGTTGGTTTGATCGGTCCGGCGGTGCCGAGGGAGAGTCAAAGCAGTGTTCGGCAAACGACCGCTCTTCGCCCCGACGACCCCGTAAGGCGGAGCGAGTTTTCACTGCACATCGGCTGTTAGCCAAAGGCAAATCGAAGAGAAGCGAGAGCAAATGGTTGCGACCTCGCTGATCGCGGTCGTCAGTTTGATTTGTGCGGCACCACTCGCCATCGGTTTTGACTTCGTTGTTCCTGCGAGCATCGTCGTCGGCAGTTCTCTTGACGTCCTGGCCGTCGGTTCGGGCTTCTTCCTTGTTGGGCTGCTCGACGGCGACTAGCATCTCGAAAATAATCGATCGGCCTCTGGTTTTCGCGCCTGAAGGATCGCAAGCCCGGCGCGAGGGGTGCTCGATCGAATTCATCCGAAGTGGAGCCCGGTTCAGGCCGCCGGCTGCAAACACAGAAGGGTCATCGGGTTCCCGCCATTGTGGGGGTCCTCGGTGAGGGTGCTGAAGGCGTCCTTAGAGGCTTTGGTCCTCGCGGGAGACGTCCGCGGATTCAGAACGGTCCTTGTTGATTGCGTCGATCACCGATTGAGGGTCCGCTGGTTGAGCCATCCCGTCGGCCAGTTCGTCTACGCGATCGCGAAGGTGCGGACTATCACGACGAAGCTCCTCGAGCAGCGCGACCACTTTGGCGATTTTTTGCTCGCTCAAGATCGTCAACTCCAGATTGAGCAGCTCGAGGCGTTCGGTAAGGCGATCGTCCCCTCTCTGCGTTGTGAGGATCAGCACGACCAAATAGAGGGATGCTAACGACGCCGCGCCCGATAGCCATGCAAACGGAGGCGGGTCGACCGCGTGGTAGCCAAGCGCGACCGCAAGGCAGTTCAGACTCACCCAGCTGACGATGAGTATCGTCAGCGCTGCGATGAAGGAGGCGCGGTCCAACAGCGATGTGACACGGTCGACCGCGCGCTGATGTTGTGTGGCGCTCGCGTGATGCTCGGCGTGGAGCCCGGCGATCGACTTGATGGTCTCCTCTATGTGGACCGGAAGGATCGATGATGCATCGTCCGCTTCAGGCACTTGCTAGCCTCCATAGCGGGAACTACATAGCATATCAGGTCGTGGATTATGCGCGTAGTAGCCATCGCCCAGGAGAACAGCCAACAACCTATTGAGGTGAATCGTGCTCATGTCACGGCGTCTCGTTTGATCGGGCTAGCTACGAGGAGGCCCGCGGACTTCATGGCTTCTGCGTCGCGCACCGCAGCGTTCAAGCTGCCAGCATAATTCTCAACCTTGCCGACGGCCTTGTCGGCCTCGCTGTCGCTCTGCAACTTGGCGTCGCCGAGAGACCTGACAATGGCCTCTCCCGCGTCGCCTTTGACTTCCCTGATCGAACCGGCGACTCTGTCCTTATCCATAGCTGGGGGGTTCTCCTGGCGTATCGCGAAGACGCCTGACGGCGCTGGATCTAAGCCGTTTGCGGCCAGCAGCCAGCACCGGGACGTTACGGAAGAGATTTGAGAGACGGCAGCCTCGGAAACTACTTACTCCGCACCGCACACGTTGGCGTCGCAGTATTGAGAGATCAGATCGGATGACGGCGGGCGCCGCCGCGTCCCGCGCCTGCTCTTGCCAAGCCCGATCAAGTTTCTCGAAGGAGCGTCAAGCCTGGCTTGGGGCTCGCAAGATTCAGAACCGCGACAATGCCGGGGGGTTTGCGCGGCGCCACATTCGTGCAGGAGCGCAAAGCCGTTTCACCGTGTCCCCTGACCGCCACCCTCGCCGAACATACTGGCGTCTTGATCGTCAATATTGACCTCAGGGATCGGCTCCGTTTCCGAATGTTTTACGAACATCCAGCTTCCGAAGGGGGTGGTCTGATAATTCAAGGCCTTCCGCCCTGCCCTTTGCGAAGGGTTTTCTGAACAGATCGCCAACGCAGAGGCGCGTAGGGGCCCGGGCGTACGGTGCTCAGAAGCCGCGCACCGGCCTTCGGCCGACCCTGTTGGATGAAACGAGTCCAAGGCCTCAAGGTAGGAGCCTGCTCGCTCATTGAATGTCGTCCGCTCACTGTTCGTAGAAGTGCCGGCCCTGCAGTTGGACGGGACCGAACCTTGAGAACCGCTTGCCCCACTTCTCAGCGTACCAATGCCCTTATTCTCGCGATCAAATCCTCTTTCGAAACGTCTGGAGCCAGCAATATTCCGGCAATCACGTCTCCCTGCCGGTGCGGGTCGATTGCGCCGTACGACGTTAGTGTCGTCGCAATGTTCTCATGTCCTAAGTTTTGACTCCAAGCCTTCAGCTGTTCCGGCGTTTGGCAGGCGGTTTGCATCAAGTGGCCAAGGGTATGTCGGATGGAATGTGGTGGGAAATAGGTGAGGCCGGCATTCGCGAACGCATGACGAAACACAGCGCGAACGGGCGACGCGTCGCTCCAATGAATTGGCTCAATGCCATCGGCCCTGAACGCCCTGTCTTCGCCTTGCTGAACCCGCGTCCGAGGGAAGACGGGATCATTTGGCCCGAAGAGATGGGTGACACGAAGTTCATTGATCCAGTGAAGGACAATTTCCGTCAGATCGGCACCCAGGGGATAAAAATAGGTGTTGATGCTCTTAGAGAATTTCGTGGCGACTCGATCAGGCTCCTGGCGCACCAATGGGGGCGATTTTGTCATATCGACGTGCCGAAGCGATAAGGATACCAAGGCTCGATCGCGGATGCCCGTTAGGGTGGCGAAGGTCACAAGGGCGCGGTTGCGCCGCTCGATCACGGTCTCGAAGGGCATGGCTTAAATTACCGCGCGGAGCTGTTCCAGGCTTGGGAAGTCCCGAAGTTTTTTGGCCTTCGCGGTGGCGCCGTCCTTCATCGACAGGCTGAAATAATCGATGTCCGGTACATGAATTTTCGATTTGAAGCCTGGCTGCCACGCGAGCCAAGTGAAGAACTCCTTCATAGCGGCAAGCGTCACCGACTGTGTCGCGAGGCTGAGTGTTTCGCCCGTTCGTAGCGCATTCGTCTCCACCAAGCGCTCCTTGAAGCCAATAGCTTGCTCTCGGCGGAAGGTCTTGAAGTCGGTACTCCTTCGGCGAGGGCCGCCTAGCGAAAGCGGGGCGAGCGGCGATAGTGCGACGATGTGGACGCGTCGATCGTGTCCACTAATCGATAATGGACACTATCGCAGATGTCTGACACCGGGGTGCAAGGCGCGAATGGCGGCGAGCGCCGGCGACGGACGTGGTCGGCTGATCAGAAGCAACGGATCATCGCGGAGAGCTTTGCGCCCGGCGCATCCGTTGCGGAGGTGGCGCGCGGTTATGGCCTGAACGCCAATATTCTGTTCACCTGGCGACGGCGAGAACGGGCCGTCAATGACGTCGGCAAGACAGTGAACATTGTGCCGGTGAGGGTCGTGGAGGCTACGCCGACTGCGACCGCCACAGCTCCGGCCTCGATAGGTCGGATGGAGATCATGCTTGTCGGGGGCGAGCGGATCCTTGTCGGGGCGGACGTCGACGCGACGGCGCTGGCCCGGATCGTCAAGGCGCTCGGGCGGCGATGATTCCGATCCCGAGTGGGGCGCGCGTGTGGCTAGTGACCGGCCACACCGATATGCGCAAAGGATTCGACGGTCTGGCGCTGATCGTCCAAGAAACATTGAGGCGCGATCCGCATTCCGGCCATCTCTTCGTTTTTCGCGGCCGCCGCGAGTCTCTGATCAAGTGTCTTTGGAGCGACGGCCAGGGCTTATGCCTGTTCTCAAAGCGATTGGAGCGCGGGCGATTCCTATGGCCATCGTTGGCTGACGGAACGGTGACGATCTCGACGGCCCAGCTTTCCTATCTGCTGTCGGGCATCGATTGGCGCATGCCGCAAGAGACATGGCGTCCGACGGCGGTCGGATAGGAGAAAAATCGGCTGAAGAAACGCAAAAAGGGGCGCCTCAAACGGCCGATTTTGTGATTCCATGTGATTCGTGGACGCCGATCTTTCCTCGCTTCCGGACGACATCGACGCGTTAAAAGCGGCGCTGATTGCGGCGCGGACCGAAGCTGCGGTGGAGAAGGCGTGCGCCGTCGCGGCCGTCGCTGAACTGGCGCAGGGTCGCGCGCTGATCGCGCATCTCAATCTTGAGATCGAAAAGCTGCGGCGCACGATTTACGGACCTCGCTCCGAGCGCACGGCGCGGCTACTCGACCAATTGGAGCTTCAGCTCGAGGAGGCAGAGGCCAACGCGGCGGAAGATGAACTCGCCGCCGAACATACGAAGCCCTCCACCACGCTCAGATCCTTCGCGCGCAAGCGGCCGGCGCGAAAACCGTTCCCGGATCATCTGCCGCGTGCGCGCGTGGTGATCCCAGCGCCGCAGAGCTGCCCTTGCTGCGGCTCGGCCAAGCTGTCGAAGCTCGGCGAGGACATCACGGAGACGCTCGAGGTTGTCCCGCGTCAATGGAAGGTGATCCAGACCGTGCGCGAGCGCTTCTCATGCCGCGAATGCGAGACCATCACCCAGCCGCCGGCGCCCTTCCATGTGACGCCGCGAGGGTTCGCTGGCCCCAATCTGCTGGCGATGATCCTGTTCGAGAAGTTTGGTCAACATCAGCCGCTCAATCGCCAGAGCGAGCGCTACGCCCGAGAAGGCGTGGATCTTAGCCTATCGACGCTCGCTGACCAGGTCGGCGCCTGCGCCGCCGCCTTGCGGCCCCTGCACAGGTTGATCGAACGCCACGTTCTGTCGGCTGAGCGCCTACACGGCGATGACACCACCATTCCGATCCTGGCGAAAGGCAAGACCGAAACTGGCCGCGTCTGGACTTACGTCCGCGACGACAGGCCGTTCGGCGGCAAGGACCCGCCGGCGGCGTTGTTCTACGCCTCGCGCGATCGCCGCGGCGAGCATCCTGAGTGTCATCTGACGAACTGGAGCGGCGTCCTCCAGGCCGACGCTTTCAGCGGCTACGCCAGACTTTATCCGCCCGATCGGAAACCGGGCCCGATCGTCGAAGCGCTATGTTGGAGCCACGCCAGACGCAAGTTCTTCGAACTCGCCGACATCGCCGCCAACGCGAGGCGGGGTAAGAACGCCGCGCCGATCTCGCCGATCGCGCTGGAGGCGGTCAAACGCATCGACGCCATCTTCGAGATCGAGCGCGAGATCAACGGCGTCACGGCCGAGGCGCGGCTCGCTGCGCGCCGCTCAAGGAGCGCGGCGCTCGTCGCCGCGCTCGAAGAGTGGACGCGCTCTGAACGCGCCAAGCTCTCCCGGCACAATGCCGTCGCCAAGGCCATCGATTACATGCTCACGCGCTGGCCGCCCTTCGTGCGGTTCCTCGAAGACGGACGCATCTGCTTGACGAACAATGCGGCGGAACGAGCGCTGCGCGGCCTGGCCTTGGGCCGAAAATCATGGCTCTTCGCCGGCTCAGAGCGCGGGGCTGAGCGCGCCGCGATCATGTACACGCTGATTCAGACCGCAAGGCTCAACGACATCGATCCGCAGGCTTGGCTCGCCGACACTCTTTCCAAGATCGCCGACACGCCGCAGACCCGGCTCGGCAAACTCCTACCTTGGAACTGGATGTCCGACCGCCGCTCGCGCGCCGCCGCGTAACCGCGGCCCTCCCCGGAGGGTTACTGAAGTCGCGGGCGCCCGTGTAGTCCTCGAAGCGAGAGAGTGCCTTACGGATAGCGTCGAGCGTCGCCTCGCTCTTGCCACGCGCGTTCTTCAAATAACGGAAATATCCTCCGATACGACAGTGGAAATCCCGCTCTCGCTTCCTTCATATAACTCAACGCGGCCCGCGCCGGCCCTCAAAGTCGCGCCCCGTACACACAGGCGAAAAGGCACGCGGTTTTCCCCTTACCGCGCAGTCGTCCGCTGAGAGGGCCAGTCGCCGGCTCAGACCCCCTGAGCCGGCGACATTTGCTCTGCCTCCCGCTCGCTTCCTTCGAGCCTCAGTTTTGCCTTGTGGAACGGACATGGCGGGGGTCAAGGACCGGGCGCGCACTCCCCCGCACCGCTCGCGCGAAAGTCCTGGAAGGGCGTTCCCGGCCCCACTCAAAATCGTTCGCCGGTAATCCAGCTCCACCTATCGGTATTGCCATTTCTCGCCGTCCGCGAGCGCCGGGACGCTCTCGTTTTTGGCGGCCGCGATTTGCAGACCGATCTTTTTTACGCTACCAGCTCGATATATGGGAGGCGGGCAAAGGCCCGCACACCAAGAGATCGAAGGATTTCGTGAAAACCTTAACACTTTTGGCCGCGCTTGCCGCCCTGACCCTCACCGCCTCGACGACTTGCGCCGCCGTGATCGACCTCAGCAACGTTCTGGGGCCGTCAGGTGGTTACACCACTCAGGCGTATTACCAGGGTATGCTTGGCGGTCAGCCGATGACCGCTGCTCAGCAAGCCTATGCCGGTCAGCAAGACCAGTTGCGTCAGTTCGGCTTTCTGTCGGAAATGGGCGGCGACATCGCGCTTGGCCAAATCTTCTACCACATAGCGTATGGTATAACCCCGCCTCCGTCTGCACTGGACTTGGCTAGCGGGGAAGTGACCTTCCCCCTCCTTCCATCACGCCAAGCGGCCTCGTCACTGGCGCTTCGGACGTGGCCTATACGGGCGCCGGCCTGACCCTGACGACCCCCGTCAACACCGGCGTAGGCCCGGCCACTGCCGTACCGGAGGCATCGAGCTGGGCGATGATGCTGACGGGCTTCGCTGGCCTGGGCGTTGCTGTCTATCGGCCGATACGGAGACGCGCCGCGGGCCTGACGGGCTAGGAGCGGAATCCGAGCTGAGTGAATCGAGGGGGATTCCGCCGATGCGGGCGTTGTGATTCAAGCTTCCTGCCGGATCGGAGGCCGGCAGGCATGTCGAAAGCGCTGTCGCTTGATCTTCGGGTTCGGGTTTTGGCGGCGGTTCAGGCCGGCGCCACGCACCGTGAGGCGGCGGACAGGTTCGGCGTCAGCGCAGCGAGCGTGAGCCGCTGGCGAACGCGGGAGCGCAATCAAGGCGACGCGTGTCCGAAGGCGTTGGGCGGTGACCGGCGGTCAGGGCGCATCGAAGCGCACCACGAAGCGGTGATGGCGGCGCTCGGCCCAGACCGGGACGCGACGATACAGGAGGTTCGCCGCGATCTTGCCGCTCGCGGTCTCACCTTCGGATTCGGCACGATCCAGCGCTTCTTCGCGCGTCACGCCATCACGCGTAAAAAAAGACTGCGCACGCCGCGGAGCAGGATCGTCCAGACGTCGCAGAGCGACGATTGAGATGGTTTGACAGGCAGCTCGACCTCGACCCCGAACGGCTGGTCTTCATCGATGAAACCTGGGCCTCAACCAACATGGCGCGCCGCTATGGCCGGTGTCTGCGCGGCGAACGCCTGCGGGTTGGCGTTCCGCATGGCCATTGGAAAACGACGACATTTGTCGGCGGACTGACGCTGCGCGGCTTCATCGCGCCGTTCGTCCTGGACGGCCCGATCAATCGCGTCGCCTTCGAGACCTACGTCGAGAAGGTCCTCGCCCCAGAGTTGCGCGAGGGCGATACGGTGATCATGGACAATCTCCCGGGCCACAAAGGCCCCAGAGTGCGCCAGCTGATCGAAGCTGCTGGCGCCCATCTCCTCTACCTCCCGCCCTACAGTCCCCACTTCAATCCCATCGAGAACGCCTTCGCCAAGCTCAAGGCGCTCCTGCGTAAAGCGGCTGAGCGAACCGTCGAGGGTCTCTGGATCGCCATTGGCGAACTCATCGACCTCTTCAGCCACAACGAATGCCGCAACTTCTTCACTGCCGCCGGCTACAATGCAGACTGATCGGATTCCGCTCTAGCGTCTAGTATCCCTCGCCGCCCAGGGGATCAGCGGCCTACTGGGGTTGGCTTGCGCATGATCACGAAGCAGGACCGCTCAAGCTGCACAACAAGCCGCTCGGCGACCATCTTTGCGGTGACCTCGGCCACCTGATTTCAAAGCTCAGAGTGCTGATTCGAGCGGGCGAGAAACTTCGTTGGGGTCGTCACCGCGATCGGAAAGGGCGGGACGGTTGGGACAGAAGATTGGCCCACCGCGCGGGCGCTGATTGTTCGCTTGGGGCCAAGCCGACGGCGACAAGTTCGATTTCCTTGGCGGCGCGCGCGAAAGGCTCGGCCTTGCTCTTGACGCGATAGGTCGGAGAATCAGCGCCGTCGACGGGCAGCACGCTCACCACCTCATAAGGCCCCCCGGACATCCATCGGAGTTTCCTGTTGAAGTCGACGGCTTGTCCGATGACGAACTTATGGAGGGTCATGATTTGACCGCCTCTCTGGCTTTCTGGTCAGAGGTCCCTCGCCGCGCCAACGCCTCCATGGTTTGCGTCGCCCTCACCCCAGCGTGCTGCGAACAGACCTCACCGTGGATTTATGTGCTCGGCGCGAAGAAAAATCAGCAACAAAAACCCCGCGCACGGCGCGCCGCACGCGGGGTTCGAACCATGCAAGCCTTGCCAGTACATCCGTGGTCAAGGCGATATGGCTAACTGGCGGCTCAGATCAAGCGGCCTTCAGATTATCGGCGGACGACTTTCCGGTCCTTCGATCGGCGACAATCTCATAAGAGATCTTCTGTCCCTCGCTGAGGCTGCGCATCCCGGCGCGCTCGACGGCGCTGATATGCACGAAAACATCCTTGCTGCCGTCATCCGGCTGGATGAAGCCAAAGCCTTTTTGGTCGTTGAACCACTTTACGGTTCCTTGCGTCATGGACACTTCTTTCAGGTACGTGTTTAGCCAGCCGCACACTCACGCGCAGCCAGCCCATAGTGATCGAGATTTTGGAAGAAGGTCGTCAGTCGCGACGCTAGCGCGCGGCGAGGCCAAGTCGTCCGGCCGAAACTCGATATGGCAAACATAGCGCATATCGGCTCGTTTCACAAGGGCCGCAGAACTGGGTCGTTCCGCGTCGGGTTGATTGGACCGCAGAAGTTCGGATTTGAGCCCCAATTGCTGGATAAGGCTAAGGAATTTCGTTCTGGCATTCCGGTGCAGCGCGTCGCATAATTTCACCATGCCGGTTTCCACGCCGAAAGCTAGGTTTGACCCCGTCCGCATCGAAAAGCGGAAAGGGTTGGTATGTGCGCGTCACACCGCCACATGGGCGTGAGACGCAAATTGAGGGATTTACCAGGAAGGCCGAGGCTGTCGCTTGGGTGGAGCATGAGTTGGCTGAATGGCTAAAAACATACGAAGGCGGCAAGTATGCCTGAGCCAAGCCGGATTCAGCGCCCCGGCTTCAATGCTTCCTGATCAGCCGGCCGGTGAATATCCGTAAGGCCGAGCGGCTTTCCGTCCCCGTCAAATACGCGAACGTTCTTACGCCTGCGGGCAATCAGCGCCAACGCTCCGCTTCGTGTGAGACCTCGGTCGGGGTACTGCTGCGGGGCGGCTCCTTAACCGGGGTCGGTATGTGCATCATGACGAAGCCGGGCCGCTCAAGCTGCGCGACGAGCCGGCTTGGCGACGCGCCTTCGCCGTGATCTCTCACGAACGCGGTCTTTTCAAATGCTCGCGCTCAAATGTCTCTCTATCTATCAACTCGCCGTCCGGACCCTCAATGATCTGAATTCGGCAGTGTTGACGGCGCTCCAGGTAGAGGGCCTCTACGATGGCGGCCTCTCTGCTAAGACGTGTCGCTTGGACGTCGCGGCCGTCGGCGTCTCTGTGGCGAATCCTCCAATCGGACATTTTCAATCCCTCTATCGGGGAATGCCATTATTGCGCCGTTCAAAGGTGGCGCCAAGTGCGGACAGCAACAAAAAAGGACGGCTCGGAAGCCGCCCGTTTTTTTCTTAACGGATCGCGGAACCCAGCGCTTAGTCTCGCCAGGCGGATTTCAAAGCTAATGAAATATCCAGCCAAACAAGGACGAGCGCCTAGCCATTTTGCGTGTGATCACGAGCCGCGACTTCGCTCCAATCTCTCGCGAGCAGATCACTGCTTGCCTCTTCGGCGCGCCGGCGAGCGACAGCGTATGCCTCAGAGCCAAGATCGGAAATTAGCGCATCGGCTGCGGAGGAAACCGCAAGCCGCAGTTCATGTGGTCGGTGCTGTTGGGACATCTCGGAAACTCCGGGCTCCCAGCCCGTTAGCGCCATCAACTAGGCGCAACGACTCGGCGGCGCTGTGACGTCGATCACAGTCACGAAAGCGAAAAGGGCGGCCCGAAGCCCCCTCTCACTTGTCGTTTATCGTACCTCCTACCTGCGCCCGCGACTGCAAGTCTCATTGGCTACGGCTTACAGCTCGATTTCCCGTTGGGCGCGCCAGCAGTGTCAGCAGTCCACCGCGCTTTGTTGACGAGACGCGATCGCCCCTCGGGGAATATAGACGGAAATCGCGTTGCGCCTTTTCACGCAATGACAAGGCGCACGTTAGGGCTTCGCAGCTTGAAAGGATTATCGCTTTTTGCCTTTTTCTAAATCCTGACGGCATTCTCGCCGCCGGCTGCCTGACGCAGCCGATCGGCTGCCGCGATCAATCTGAGCGCGGCCGCGGCGGCGCCATATCCATTGTCGATGTTGCAGACGAGCAGTCCCGGCGCGCAGCTCGTGAGCATCGCATTGAGCGCCGTGCGGCCTTCTTCCGCGGCGCCATACCCGACCGAAGTCGGTACGCATATGATAGCGCCGCCGACAAGGCCGCCGAGAACGCTTGCAATCGCCGCATCCATGCCAGCCACAACGATCAGTATCGGGTGACGTTTGATCTCGTCGAGCCGCTGCGTCAGGCGCCAGAGCCCGGCGACGCCAACATCCACGATCAAATCCGCCTCGTGTCCGCGATATCGCAAGGTGCGCAGAGCCTCACGTGCGACCGCCGCATCGGACGTTCCCGCGGCGACGATCGCAACATCGCCCTTGCGCTCAATCGCGTGCGGTTCGCCAAAGAAGGCGGTCTGCGAAATCGCGCAATGGTCCAAGCGCGTCCCGATAGACGCTAGGGAGCGCGGCAAGCTTTTCATTCGAAAGTCGGGTCAGGAGCAGCGGCGCGCGAGCGCAAGCTGCTTTTTCGAGGATCACGGCTATCTGCGCGACGGATTTGCCGTCGCAAAAGATGGCTTCATCGAGGCCAATGCGCTGGCGTCGATCAAAGTCGAGCTGAACGTCCGTAGCTCATCAAACGCGCGGACCAACGAAAGCGCTGCCCATTCGGTACGGCGCGAAGGTGATGGAGGAGGGCCGGTTCGCGGCCTTGAGCAATCCCTCCACCTCGTTCGATAGTTCGGGCTCAGTTTCCCGAAACCTCTCGAAAGAACCGTCGTCGAGCTCGATGACCAGCCCCGTGCTTCGCACGCGGCATCGAACGGTTTGCGGTCGGAGCCGATCGGAGACGAGCTGCTCCACCTGATGAACCAAACGAAGCGCTTCGGGATCGATCGGAATAGCCGTTTCGATCCGGCTTGAGAGGCAAGGCGATGCAGGCAATTCAGCAAGACCGCCAAGTCCCAGCTCGCGCGCCAACGCGCGCACGGCCGGCTTTTTCGATCTCCGCTTCGACATAGGGGTGACGGACGTTGAAGCTTCGCGCAGCATCCAAGCCCGGCCGATAGTCGCCAAGATCGTCCCTGTTCGTTCCAGACGCGATCATGCCCCCGATCCTGGAGGAGATCGCAGAATAAAGGCTGCGCTTGCAAAAGAAACAACGGTTGACCGGATTGCGACGATAGTCGGGATCGTCGAATTCGCCTGCGTCAAGCGCCGTGATCCGCCAACCTTCGCGCACCGCCCAATCCCTTACGCGCTCCGTCGCCTCGGGCGGGACGGCTGGCGAAACGGCGTGCACGATGGCGATATTGCGGGGGTCGATCCGATGCGCGAGGACCGCGAGCGTCATGCTGTCGACCCCGCCGCTGACCGCGATCGAAGCCGGGCCGAGATGGCGCAAAATCGCTTCCAAACGTTCACGTTTTTCGCTGCATCAATCTTCCTTGTCGCGCTCCGCCTTGCGGCGCAAAGCCTCACGGGCGAGGCGGCCCGGCGTCGCGGCAAGGTCGTCCGCCTCAACCTTGACGCTCACACTGCTCGGCCGCTTGACGACCTTGAGCCTGACCTCGCGCTTGTCGACCGTTGTAACGCGGCTCTCGCGCCGCAGGATAATCCGGCTTTCGACGCGATGACGCAAACCGATCGTCGCCGTCTCTTCGAAACATTGGGCGGCGATATCATCCAGCCTCGCGGGGTCGCCGATGCAGACGGATCGAGGCCGCGAGGCGGCCCTTCTTGCCGAAGACCGGGGTTTGAACGATGTCATAGACATCGCGTCGCGCCCGTAGCCGGTCGAGCCCCAGGGCGAGATCCTCTGCAGACTGGTCGTCCACCTCGAACTCAATGACGAGAACGTTATTTGTGACCGGGTTCTCTGCAACTTTCCCGAATCTTAGAAAACGGACGCAATTGCTGAGACCGGGGAGCGATACGCGCGCCAAAGCCGACACCGGATCCCGTAAGGCAGCGAGGCGCCTTCGAGGGGGACGTATTTTGGACCAGGTTACGCACGATCGCAGCGCCTGTCGGCGTCACGCGCTCGCCGCTGACGCCGTCATCAACAAAAGGAAAGCCTTCAAGGAGGAGGGCAGTCGCGGGCGCAGGTATTGGCAAGAGGCCATGCGCCGTTCGAACGCGCCCGGCACCCAGCGGAATTGGCGCCGACCGTCCAGTTGGCGGCGGCGCTCTCCTCGATAAGAAACGCCGCGCTCACGATGTCTGCAATCGAATCCCAAGCGCCGACTTCATGAAATTGGACATCCTCGACCTCGCAGCCATGGATTCGCGCCTCCGCCTTCGCCAGCAATGAAAAGATCGCGAGCGCGCGGCGTCTGACGGCCGGATCGAGCGCCGAGGCTTCAAGCTCACGCTGATGAGGCGCCAGTCGACATGCGCGTGATCGTGGGCTCGCCCGTCCTCCGCCTCACGATCTCGGGCCACGCGAGCTCGGCTTCGTTCGACATGAAAACGCCGGCCAACGAAAGTCCCATCGCCGACGCTTTCCACTCTGCAAGAGACGCCTTCGAGCAAGGGTCCGCAAAGCCGCAAGTTCTCCTCGAGGCGAGGCTCGAGGTTCGGCGCCAAGTCGACGAGCCCGGCGACGAACATATCGCCCGAGAGGCCGCCGATGAGATCAAGATGAATGTCCAAGTCCCTGTTCATCATCCGCTCGAGACCCGGAACGTCAGCTCGCTCGAAAGTCATTGAGTTTGTCCCAAGTGCGGGCACGTTATCACGTGATCGCCCGCTGCTCGAAAAATCCACTGGCGTCACTGTCAGCGAGCGGCAAATGAGGATCGAGCCCCCTTCGGACGCGCTTGGCGATCGTATCGGGCACAACGATCGCACAGCCCCCCGATTCTCGCATAGCTCTTGTCCCTTGCCCTCACGCGGGACCGGGCGGGATGCTCTATCAGTTAGGGGGCACAGTGAGCTATAAGAACTGCAGCGGAGGTTCGAATGACCCTGATCACAGACCGGACGATTGAGATCGCCTTCGGCCGCGGCGACTCTACCCATATCGCTGCCGGTCGGCGGCGGACCCCACCGTCATTCGCAAGTCGGTGCTGCCAAAACTGCCGAATGCGTCCGCTGCGCTTCACCGCGCCTTCGAGGCCCCGATCGGCGGAATGCCGCTTCGCGAGCTCGCGCGCGGTCGGAAAAGCGCCTGCATACTGATCTGCGACATCACCCGTCCTGTCCCCAATCGCTTGTTCCTTCGTCCGATGATCGAAACTCTGACAGCGAACGGTATTCCCGCCGATCGGATCACAGTGCTGGTGGCGACAGGGCTGCACCGACCAAACGAGGGCGAGGAGCTTGCCGAGCTCGTAGGCGATCCGTGGGTGCTCGAACATGTGCGCGTCGTCAACCATTTCGCCCGCAACGACTCCGAGCATATCGACCTCGGACGGACCGCGACGCGCGGCACGCCGGTTTCGATCGACCGCCGCTTCCTGGAGGCGGATCTCAAAATCGCGACAGGGCTCGTCGAGCCGCACTTCATGGCCGGCTGGTCGGGCGGCCGCAAAGTCGTCGCGCCGGGCGTCGCCGGTCAGGCCACCATTCGGACCTTCCACTCCGCGCGATTCATGGAGGATCCATTAGCTGATCCAGTGCAATCTGGTCGGCAACCCGCTGCATGAGGAGCAGCTCGAGATTGTCCGCACGATCGGCGAAATCTACGCCCTTAACGTCGTCATCGACGAAGACCGCGACCTGGTTTTCGCGTCGTTCGGCGAAATCATCGCCAGCCACCTGGCGGCTGTCGACTTTGTCACGGAATCGACGCGGATCCGTGTTCCCCGCCGATTCAAAACGATCGTCACCTCGTCGGCCGGCTATCCGCTCGACAAGACCTACTATCAGACGATCAAGGCCATGGTGACGCCAATCGATATCCTGGAGCCCGGGGGCACGATGATTGTCGCGTCAGCCTGCTCCGAGGGATTCGGCTCGCGCGAGTTCCGCGACGCGCAGACGCGTCTGGTCGAGTTGGGCGCCGCCCGGTTCCTTGCGACGCTCAACGCCAAGTCGCTAGCGGATATCGACGAGTGGCAAACCGAGATGCAATTGAAGACTATGCGCGTCGGACATATCCAGCTTTACACGCCAGGCCTCGACCAGGACGAGGCGCGCATCACCGCCGTCGAGATGGTCGATTCGGTCGAGGGAGCGATCGCGGAAAGCCTAACGCGCCATGAGTGATCCGGCGGTCGCGATCATCCCGGAGGGCCCATACGTGATCCCCGTCTATCACCCGGCCTAGCTCAAGCTAGTCATTTTATGATGGGAAGTTTGCTGCGGTCGATTGTAACGAAGACAGCAAAAATCAACGCCGCGCCAAAAACGATCTGTTGTGCAAAGATGTTGACGCCCACGTAAGTCATGCCGATGCGGACGATCGAGACGATCAAGGCGCCGATCATTGAGCGGCCAATGCTTCCGACGCCCCCGGTGATCGCCGTGCCTCCCACAACAACTGCAGCGATGGCCGGCAAGAGAAGCTGATTGGCGAGGTCTGGCGAGCCGCTCGACAGACGCGCCGCCAGGACGACGCCGGCAAGCGCGGCGAATGCGCCCGACAGTCCGAACGCGATGATCTTATGTGGATCAACCGAGATGCCGGCAGCGCGCGCGGCCGGCTCGCCGGCGCCGATCGCTGCGCTGTAGCGTCCGAACCGAGTGTAGCGCTGCGCCAGCATGCCGCCGATCGCGACGACGATCGCAATCAGGATCACGTTCGGGACGCCAAAGACCCAAGCGCCAGAGATCCAAGCCACCTGCTCGCGCCCCTGGACGGTAAGGGAGACGGTGCGCCCGCCCTCCATCAAAAGCGACAACCCCGTCATGATGCCCGCGGTCGCGAGCGTCGCGACAAATGAGGGGATGCGCAGTTTCACATGAACGAATCCGCTCCCGAGGCCCATCGCAAGGCCGACAAGGATCGTGATTGGGAATGCCGCGTAGCCGGTCCGAGGCAGGAGCTCCGCCACGACCATACTCGCGAACGACGCCGCGGCCTGCACCGAAAGGTCGATGCCGCCGAGCATGATGACGAAGGTGAGGCCCGCGGCGAGAATGAACAGCACCGAAGCGTCGGCGAGCACGACCGCCGCGGTGTTGAGGCTTGCAAAGCCCGGGTTCGGCAATATTGACGCCCGTCGTGAGCAGGACGAGCAACAAGAGAGGCGTATAGGGGCGAATCCGTTCGGCAAGGCCGACATGGACGCCCTCGGTCGTGGCGAAGCTGGTCACAGGATCTTCCCCGCCATCCTCGCAAGTCCGCCTCTGGCGCTCATACCATATGTTCCAAAAGCGCGACTTGGGCCGGCTTGGCGTATGGCGGCGCGTCGAAGCGAGCGGTGATCTCGCCGTCGCGCATAACGAGAATGGTGTGGCAGAGCCCTATCGTCTCCTCCAAGCGTGTCCGAGGTCAGCACGATCGCAACGCCTTCAGCCGACAGATTGCGGATCATGTCATAGACCTCTTCCTTGGCGCCGACATCGAGGCCGCGAGTTCGGATGGTCAAGAATCAGGATATGCGAATGCGCGGTCAGCCATCGTGCGATGACGATCTTCTGTTGGTTGCCGCCGCTGAGGTTCCGACAGACCTGCATCACGCTCGGGGTCTTGATGCGAAGCCTGCGGATCCAGTCCTCGGCGATCGACCGCTCGCGGCCATGGTCGATAAATCCGTGGCGCATCGTTGCGTCGAGCCTCGCGAGCGTGATGTTGGCGGCGACGGAAATATCCATCACCAGCCCTTCGGTCCGCCGTTCGCGCGGGATGTAGCCAACGCCCGCCGCGACAGCTTGCGTGGGCGTTCGTAAGCTCGCCGGCCGGCCGTCGATACGCAAGGCGCCGGACGTCTGCGGCAGGAAGCCGAACAGGGTCCGCGTCAGCTCCTCGCGGCCGGAGCCGATGACGCCCGCGATCCCTAAGACTTCGCCGCGACGAAGCGCGAAATTCACATTGCGGTAGGCGCCTTGAACGCCAAGCCCGCGCGCTTCCAAAACAACCTCGTCTCCGGGCGGGTTTTGGCGCGCCTCGCGGTAATATTCCGCGTCGAGGTCGCGGCCAACCATCATGGCGTGGAGCACGGGAACGCTGGTTGCGCCCGCGGGCCTCTCGGCGACGATCTCGCCATCCTTCATCACGTAGATGCGGTCGCTGATCGCGAGGACTTCGTCGAGCCGGTGCGAGACGAACACGAAGCTCGCTCGCGATTTTAAGCTTCTGATCCGGTCGAAGAGGATTTTTATATCCTTGGCTTCGAGCACCGAAGTCGGTTCGTCGAGAAGGATCGTCAGCGGGGCATGGGTGCGCTCTTCCAGCGACAGGGCCTTGGCGAGTTCGACCATCTGGCGCGCAGCGAAACTGAGCTCGCCCGCTTTTCGGGTTGGGTCGATGTCGAGGCCGACCTTGGCGAGGCGATCGCGAGCCGCCTCGATCATCCGCCGGCGGGAGATCACGCCAAGACGCGTGAAAGGCCGCTCATGCGCGAGATGGAGATTGTCCGCAACCGACATATTGAGGAGGAGAGATTGCTCCTGAAAGACCATCGCGATGCCGTAGCGGTTGGCCTGCGCGGTGTCGCGCAGCACGACCGGCGATCCATCGACGGAAATCGTGCCCGTGTCAGGCCGTACTCCGCCGGAGAGAATGCGCATGAGCGTGGACTTGCCGGCGCCATTCTCGCCGATCAACCCAACGACCTCATGCGCGCCAACGACGATCGTCGCATTGCGCAAAGCCTTGACGGGACCGAAGCTCTTGCTGACATCTTCAACTTTCAGCACGGGCTCATCCTATTTGATGATGAAAGGAGCCGCTGCGGCGGATCGACAGCGCGACCGCGGCAATGATCATCAGCCCCTGCACGGTCTCGTGGATGTACGGCGAGATCCCAAAAGAACCATGCCGTTAGCAAGCACCGCGACGATCAGCACGCCGACGAGAGAATTGGCGACGCCGCCCCATCCGCCGGTGAGCGCGGTGCCGCCTACGACAACGGCGGTGACAGTCATGAACAGTCGGCCGTCCGCGATCGTCGTATTCGCCTGACCGAGTTGCGCCGCCGCGAGCACCGCGGCGACGCCTGTGAAAAAACCCGCCAGCATGAAAGCGAGAATACGCGTCCGCTTGACCGGAACGCCGGAGAGCATGGCAATGTCTTCCCCGCCCCCGATCGCGTAGATGTAGCGTCCAAACCGCGTCCGGCGCTCCAGAAACAACGCCAAAAGAAACATCGCCGCGGCGATCCAGACCGCGAGCGGAAAGGCGAGCACCCTCTGGAAGGCGATTGATCGGATGCCATGATCAAGCACGCGCACCGCCGAGCCGCCGAGCGCGACAGTTCCGATGCCGAGCCCCACGAACCAGAGCCCGAGCGTCGCCATGAAGGAGGGGATGCGCAGGACGACATGCACGAGGCCGTTAAGCAGGCCAAGCCCGGTGCACGCCACGATCGCCAGCAGCGGCCCCCACCAACCGAAGTCATGGTCGTTGCTGTCGTTCGCGCAAAGGAGCGCCACGATCATTGCGCCTACGCACAGCACGCCTTCGACGGAAAGATCGATGCTTCCCATCAGAATGATGAAGGTCGCTCCCATCGCAAGGATCAGCGGGATGGCGGCGGAATTGGCCAAACCCCAGACGAGATTGCGAAAGGTGAAGAAACTTGGATTGAGCAACCCGAGAATAAGACAAAGGCCGATCAGGACGATCAGCGGCCCAAACTCGGCCAGCCGGCCTCCGCCGAACCAACGCTGAAAGATGGGACGATCCCGCTCGGATCTGCTCTGGTCCGAAGCAGGATCAGCCACACTAGGCGTCGATTGAAAGGCCGGCGCCATGTCCTCAATCCGTCGTCATGCTCACCCGTAGACGATCGGGCTCGCCACTCGACTCCACAAATCGGACCAATCAATCTGCGGATGCGATTGAACCTGGGTCTTGATGTACTCTTCGACGTTATCCCGAGTAATCTTAACCGTCTTTGCGTTGAATTCGCGATGTAGTTTCGGCTCTTTCGAGGGGTCAAATTTGCCCTGGTGAGCCTCGAGGCCCATCGAGAGCCCGATGCCGCCCTGCCAATAGGGATCGGAGGTCACCGTGCAGACGAATTCACCAGCCTTGACGGCTTCCACCGCCGCTTTGATCCCATCAATGCCAACAACGGGGATTTTGCCCGCGAGGCCCTGAGCGCGCAAGGCCTCGAGCGCACCGGTGCCCATGTCGTCATTAGCGGCCCACACGCCCTTGATCTTGTCTCCGAAGCGCGTGAGCCAGGACGCGGTGATGTCGAAGGCCTTTTGCGACCGCCAGTCGCCAGTCTGGAAGTCGAGAAGCTCGACCTTGGGGTGCTTCTTCAAGGTCTCCATCATGCCCTTGCGGCGATCGATAGCCGCCGAGTTGGAGATCATTCCCCCGACAGCGACGAAACCGCCTTCGTCACCCATCGCCTTGAAGAGTTCCTCGGTGATATAGCCGCCGTTGGTCACCCCGTCGAACTCGATGTGAGAAATGTAGTAGGGATCGAAGTCCCACGGGTGAAGGTCGGCCGGCTTGTTCCACCAGCTGACGACATAGACCTTGGCCTTGGCGCAGGCTTCGACGATCGGCCGGGCGTCCGGCGTGTTGTTCGGATCGACGTTCAGCACCATGTTCCCGCCGGTCTTAGCGATCATGGCGCGAATGTCGGAAATGCCCTTCTCGCTATTGGCTTCGGTGACAAGAACTGTGCCGGGAAGCCCGACCTGCTTGGCGAAAGCGTCGGCCCCGACCTTCCATACCGCGTGATAAGGATTGGAGAGCGAGCGGATCGACGTCACCAGCGCCGGCTGCGCGGCGTCGGCGCGCGCCGCAAAGGGATAGTTGGAGGCGAGCGCGCCAGCGCCAAGCCCGGCGACGGACTGCAACATCTGCCGACGATTGATCCCCCGATGGGCGTCGCTTTTGGTCATTGCGAGAAATCCTCCCTGAGATACGGTCGACCTTTTTGGTCACACGTTGATCGAGCCCCTGCCCTACGAGGCGGCCTAAAGCTCGATCTACACTGGCGTCGAAGGCGGAAAGTTGTATGATAACCCTTCAACATGGCGACCTTACCAAGATGCAACGGAAGCGACAAGGGAGGGGGCGAAAAAGATGGATGAAGTCCACCAGGCGATCCCGAGCCTTGTCCGGTCGCCGCCCGGCCTCCCCGTTGCACCCCCGGAAATGCACTGATGAATGTACAGTCTCCTTCACGCACTGAAGCGATTGCCGCGCTCGGCGCAGTCTTGCCGAACGGCGGTCTCATGACGACGGACGAGGATCTCGCCCGTTTTAGCCGGGATTGGTCGGGCGATCATTACGGCCGGCCGTTGGCCGTTGCGCGTCCGCGCAGCGCTGAGGAGACCGCAGCCGTCATGCGGCTATGCAGCGAACGCAGGATTCCCGTCGTCCCTCAAGGCGGCCTCACGGGTCTCGTCGGCGCGGCGGTGGCGGCTCCCGGCGGCGGAGAGCTCGTAATCAGCCTCGACCGGCTCGACGCGGTGCGCATGGTCGATCCGACAGATTTTGCGATGATCGTCGAAGCCGGATGCATTCTCGAGAACGCCAAGAAGGCGGCGGAGGCAGCGGACTGCTTGCTCCCGATCACCTTCGGCGCGCAGGGCTCTTGCCGCATCGGCGGCAACGTCGCCACCAACGCCGGCGGGATCAACGTTCTGCGCTACGGCATGACGCGAGACCTCGTTCTGGGCCTTGAGGTCGTGCTCAGCGATGGGCGCATCTGGAACGGCCTCAACGTGCTCCGCAAAGACAATCGCGGCTACGATCTCAAGCAGCTCTTCATCGGCAGTGAGGGAACGCTGGGCGTCGTGACCGCTGCGGCGCTGAAGCTTTTCCCGAAACCCGATCAGGTCGAGACCGCCTTGCTCGCGCTTCGCTCGGTGGCTGACGCGATGGCGCTCTACGCACGGGCGCGACGGAGCTGCGGCGACCTCGTCACTGCCTTCGAACTGATCCTTCGAGATGGGCTCGAGGTCGCCATTCATGCGCGCGACGACATGCCGGAACCGCTCGAACAAGCCTATCCGGCTTATGTTCTGGTGGAGCTCGCCTCCAGTGCGCCGATCGATCTTCGCGCATTGATCGAGACGTTCTTGAGCGATGCGCATGATTTGGTGGCCGACGGCGCCATCGCTCAGAGCCGCGCGCAGTCCGAACGTTTCTGGCTCTATCGCGAGACGATGGTCGAGGCGCAGGGACGCGGCGGCCGCTATTTGCGCACTGACGTTTCCGTCCCGATCTCGAAACTCGCCATCTTCATCGATGAGGCCTTGCACAATCTGAATCAACGCTATCCTGAGGCCTTGGCGCTCGCCTACGGGCACGTCGGCGACGGCAATGTCCATCTCAACGTCATTCCGCCGGTCGGCGCGACGGCCGAGTCGATGACTCACCTCTTCGAGGGCGCAGAGGAGACGATTTTCGATGTCGTCGATCGTCTTCACGGCAGCATCAGCGCAGAGCATGGGATCGGGCGAGTGAAACAGAAGGCCTTCTTGAGCCGAACGGAGGGCGTGGCTCTCGATCTTGCGTTCGCGCTCAAACGCGCACTCGATCCGCTCGGCCTGTTGAGCCCAGGCCGAATCCTGCCCGCGCCGCGGCAAATCCGGAGACATGAACAATGGCGTTGAAGCTCAGCAAGGTCAATCGAGGCCCTAACCTGCCGGCCCTCGTCGCGAGTTCAATCTCGCGCGAGATTGCGCAAGGGCGGCTGCGGCCCGGTGACAGACTCCCAACCGAACATGCCCTTGCGACCACTTTCGGCGTCAGCCGTAACGTGGTGCGAGAGGCCATCGCCAAGCTGCGCTCGGAGGGACGCGTCTGGTCGCAGCAAGGTCGCGGGGCGTTCGTCGCCGATACGGCGAACCCAACCGTGCTCTCAATCGATCATGACGCGCTGCAAAAGGGTGACGCCTTCGCCAGCTTGTTCGAGCTTCGTAGGATTCTCGAGGTTCACGCTGCCGCGCTCGCGGCCCGTCACCGATCGACGGACGATCTTCTCCGCATGCAAGACGCGCTCGCGACCATGACGGCCTCGCCCTATGGCAGCGTTCAATGGCTGAAGAAGGACCTCGAGTTCCATATCTCGATCGCTCGCGCGACCGGAAACGCTTATATCGTCCAGTTCATCGGATTTGTTTCAGAGAAAGTGCGCGACAGCATCCTCGTGGCGGGCGGCAGCCACGCCTCGGACGAGATGGCTCGCGCCACTCTCGTCGAGCACGAGATGATTCTCGTCGCCGTGAAGGCCGGCGATCCAGATGCAGCGCAAGATGCGATGCGCGCCCATCTCGACAATGCTGCGGCTCGCGCCGGCGCCCACGCCAACAGCCGCGACGCGACGCCGAAATTGATGGGACGTCGGAAGCGAAGCGAGAAGGCGCCTCGGTTCTCTCGCGGTTCTCTGACGACTTCACGCGCGATTCGATTGATGCGATCGCTCGGCGTTCCGGGAGCGGCGAAAACGTCCGATCGAGGGCCGGGAAACTGAATTTGGAATAAATCAACAATTTCTTGCCAAGCAGCCTGAGGCTTGGTATTGTTTTTCAGAAATACCAATAAGGCCGGCCGGCATTTCTCATACGCGACGGCCACTTCCGTTAAATCGGGCCTGTGGAGGCGGCCGCTGACAGCGTCCACCGCGCGGGAGCCAAGCGCGGCTACAATCAGCGCCTCGACCCAACCCAATCGGCTTTAAGCGCGCAGAGAGCGACTCGCAAATGGCACCGCAAGCCATTGAAATGGCTCAAAACGGACTCGCAAACGGAGCTCCGTCGGCTCGCGCGTGCTGGCAAAGAGAACGATCAGGCGAATTCCGCATGTCAATCTTTGGTCAGGCCCAAGCGTCCCATAGCCTTCCCGATATGCCGTCGCATGCTTTCGCGCGCGCGTTCGCTATCCTTGGCTTTGATCGCTTCGTAGATGGCGCCGTGCTCTTGCTTGTTGATGCGCCCGCGCGCGGCGGCGTCCACACGTTCATTCGCTTTGGCGATGCTCGCTCGGACATGCTCGGAGATGAAATTGATAAAGATCGCCACGTACACGTTGTTGCTTGCGCGCGCGATCGCGCGATGGAACTCCAGATCGGCCTCGACCGCCTGCGGCGTCCCTTGACTGTCGTATAGTCGCTGCAGCGCTGCTCCTATCTCAGTCAGATGACGACGGCCGCGACGTACCGCGGCCAGGCCGGCGGCTTCGACCTCGAGGATCGAGCGCAACTCGAAGAGGTTCGTGAAAAGCGATCGGTCGCGCAGGATCTCCGCATCGAGCCTGAGCGCAGAATTCGCCTGGTTTCCAAGGACGAACACCCCGGACCCCTGGCGCGGCTCGACCGCCCCTTCAAACCTCAGCCGCGCGATCGCCTCGCGGACGACATTGCGGCTCACGCCGAAGGTTTCAGCGAGCTCGCGCTCGGTCGGCAGCCGGTCGCCGACCTGGAATCGTCCCGCGAGGATCTCGTCCGAAATCATGCGCGCGACTTGCGCGGGGAGGTTCAGGGCGCGGCCAAGCGTCTTGATCGCGAGGCCCTCGGCAGCCTTGCGGCGCGGCCGGCCGGTCGTCCGCTCCGCCGTCATGAAGCCGATCTCGCGGCGCCAGGCGAGCGGGGCCTCCCATGACGATTGCCGAGATAGCTCTCGCGCACGAGGTCGAGGCTGCGTAGCTCCTCGATTGCCCCCGCAGCGACGATCCGGCCGTTCTGCATGATGTAGCCGCGATCGGCGACCGCAAGCGCCAGGCTTGCGTTCTGTTCCACGAGCAACACCGCCGCGCCGAACTTGTCGCGCACCGAGAGAATGATTGAGCGCACTTCGTGGACAATGATCGGCGCAAGTCCGAGGGACGGCTCATCCAGAATCAGGATCTTCGGCTTCGCCATCAGACCGCGCGCAATCGCCAGCATCTGTTGCTGTCCGCCGCTCAAGGCCGAGCCTTTCGCGTCCCGCTTTTCGGCAAGAATGGGGAAGAACGATTCCATTGCCGCGATATCTCTCTCGACCCCCTCCCAATCGGTGCGAGAGTAGCCCCCGAGGCGCAGATTGTCGCGAACCGTGAGATCCGGAAAGATGCGGCGGCCTTCTGGAACGAGAACCGCTCCGCGCCGCGCAATCCCGTCGGCATAGATTCCGGTTACGTCCTCGCCCAAGAGCCTGATCGTCCCGCTTTTAGGACGTTTGAGGCCAGCGATTGTCGTCAGCAGCGTTGACTTGCCCGCGCCGTTCGAGCCGATGATCGTGACAATCTCGCCCTTGTCGACCTCGATCGACACGCCACGGTTGACCACGATCGGTCCATAAGCGGTCCAGACGTCGTCGACCTCAAGCAGACTCACTCGTCGCCCCCGAGATAGACCTCAATCACCTTCGGATCGTTCAGCACCGCTTCCGTCGGGCCGTCAGCGATCTTGTTGCCGAAATGCAGCACGACCAGCCGGGCGCAGAGCTCAGCCATCAGACCAACATGATGATCGATGATGCAAATGCCGACTCCGAGTTCATGGGCGCGCCGAAGCAGGTGTGTGAGCTGGACGCTTTCTCCCTCGTTGAGCCCAGCCGCCGGCTCATCTAGCAAGAGTTGCGCCGGACGCCCGCCGAGCGCGACCGCCACGCCGAGACGCCGCAGATTGCCGAACGGCATGACGCTCGTGATCTCGTCGGCGAACCCCTCCAATCCAACAAACTCCAGAAGCTCCTCCGGCGACGACCATCTCGGTCCAGCGCCATCCTCCCGTCTTGAGCCATGCTCAATCGCGATCTGCACGTTCTCGCGCACCGTGAGCGCTGGAAACGACATCGCCTGCTGGAATGTGCGTCCAAGGCCCAGGCGGCCGATCGCGTAGGCCGGCTTTCTGGCGATGTCGACGCCGTTCCAATGAATGGTTCCGTCAGTTGGCCGATAGACGCCGCAGACTGTGTTGAAGAGGGTCGTCTTGCCGGAGCCGTTTGGGCCGATGACGCCCAGGATCTCGTCCGACCGGATCGTCACGTCCACGCCCGCGAGCGCGACGACACCGCCGAACGTCTTGCGCAGGCCCCTGATCTCAAGCGTCGCCACCGTTGGCCACTCCTCAGGTCCAGGACGCGCCGGGATCGGCGGAATTTGCGTTTGTGCGCGCTCCGCGGAGCGTTCGCGTCGCCCATTGATAGAAGCGCCCCGCCGCCGCGATAACTCCGCCAGGCAGCAGCATCACCACCGCAATGAGCGCGAGCCCATAGGCGATGCGCGAATCGACTGGATCGATGCGCATGACTTCCGGGAGGAAGGTCACAATGATCGCCCCGGCCAACGGTCCGAAGAGGGATCGGGGCCCACCGAGCATCACCATCAGCGCGAAATAGAGGCTGGTCGCGCCGCCATAAAGGTCCGGCGAGATGTGGCGGAAGTTATACGCCTGCAGGTCGCCGCCCACGCCCGCGAACAGCCCGCTCAGCATGAAAGCGCCAACTTTATGCATGTTGGCGTTGACCCCGATGGACCTCGCGAGTTGTTCGTTCTCGCGGATCGAGCGCAACGTGCGACCGTATCGGGAATTCGCAATGCAATAGGCGGCGAGCATGCTAATGAACATGAAGGCCGCCACCAGCATGTAAGTGTTTGAAAGCTTGTCGAGCTTGACGCCGAGCACCGTCCCGATCGGCGGCAGGTCAAGCCCGGTCGCGGCACCGGTGAATTTGCCTCCATTGATGAGAGCAATGCGCAGAAGCTCGCACATCACATAAGTCGTGATGGCGAAATGGTGTCCACTGACGCGCAGCGAAGGCAGACCGAACAGCCCCGCCGCGAGTGCGGCGATAAGAGCAGAGAACGGCGTCGCCTCCCACATGTTCAGGCCGAAATCACGGGACAGAATCGCCGCCGTATAGGCGCCGAAACCCATGAGGCCCGCGTAGCCAAGCGACATAATGCCCGCCTGTCCGAACGGGATCGCCATCCCGTAAAGAACGATCGCGGTGATACCTGTTGTGACAGCGAAAGAAAGCGCCCGGTATCCAGGATTCAACCATGGAAAAGCGAACACGCCGATAACGACAAGCACCGTCAGGGTCAGCGCCGCCGGCGACGGCCACGCCGAGTTCCTCGGCCGACGGACGGCAGCCGGAGCTGTCTCGGCCATCGCGACAACCTGACCCGCGGGCGCGTCCCTATTCAATCGCGGGCCCCATAGTGCCCCCGAACAAGCCTTGTGGCCGGAAGATCAGGATCACGATCATGAGCCCGAAGGTGTAGGCGTTCGTCCATTCCGGCGTGCCATAGGCGCCGCTGAAACCGTTGACCAGGCCAAGGATGAGCCCTGCCCCGACTACCCCCGCGACATTGCCGAGCCCGGCGATGAGCGCGACCGCAAAGCCCAGCATGATCATCTCGGACCCGACAAAGGGCGTCACCGGAAAGAGCGCAATCGTCAGCGCGCCGCCGAGTCCCGCGATCGCGCTGCCGTAGGTGAAGACCACTGTGATGTAGCGACGAATCGGAATGCCCATCAGCGCCGCCGTCTGCCGGTCGGCGAGGCTCGCGCGCAGCGCAAGGCCATAGCGGCTGCGCGAAATCGTGAAGAAGGTGATGGCGACAACTAAGAGCGGTGACCGCCACAACCACGACTCGCATCTTGATGAAACGGATCTCGCCGATCTCCCATACACCGGGAAGCGGTTCGGGAATGCTCTTGGAAAACGAGTTCCAGATGCGGATAACGACATGCTGGAGCACGATCGAAAGGCCGAGCGACGCCATGAAGCCGTTGTTCGGACGCGTGAGCGTGAACTGGAACAGGCCCCGCTCAAGCAGGAAGCCGATAAGCCCGACAATGGCGACGGAAATGATGAGCGCCGGAATATAGCCGAGCCCGTAGCCAACCAGGACCCAAACCCCAATCGCGCCCAGCATAAGGAATTCGCCGTGGGCGAAATTGATAATGCCGGTCAATCCGAAGATCAGCGTGACCCCGATCCCCATCAGGATGATCACGCTCGCGACGGAGAGGCTGTTCACGAGCTCCTGGACAAAGGTCACCATGACGTCGTTTCTCGGTGTCCTCGCCGGGGTCTCGTTAACGTCTCATCGCGAACGAGAGCGCCAAACTTTGACGATTGGGTTGCGCTTCTTGTGCCCGGCGGGGGCCTCCCCTTCCGCTGAACTCTCTCGCTCGTCCAATCCGTTAGACCGCCGCAAGGGTATAACGAGCCCACCGCGCCTCAACCGCCGGGATCGCCCGGAGGAGGATTGGCCGGCGGCTGCTCGACCGCGCATTTGAACTTGTCCGACGTATTGGGCTCAACCAAGCACACTTCCGTCGCGAACGTCACCTGATGCCTGTCATTGAAAAACACCGGGACCTCCGAGACGACGCCCTGGTACTTCATCTTTTCGAGCTCGGCCGCGATCTTGTCCGTGTCGTCGACAGTTCCCGCAGCCTGCATCGCCTTCACGAACATGCCGACATAGTCGTAGTAGAGCAGCGAGACTGACGACTGCACGCCCTTCGGCGCGCCGAGCGCGAAATATTGGTCGAAATAGTCCTTCGCGGCCTTAAACGGCGGCGCGCCCCAGCATACCGGAACGCAGCTCAGCGTGATCGGCACCGCGGACTTAAGTCCCCGCTCTTGCCATACGCCCGGATCGACGCCGAACAGGAAGTACGACGGCGCGACATTGAGCTGGACCGCCTGCGGATAGGCGATCATCACGATGTCGCCGTTGTACCAGATGTGCACGACGTCCGGATTGTCTGCCTTCACACGCGTGAGCAGCGGCGTGAAGTCCTTCGTGTCGGGCGGGAACTTGATGAGATCGGTCTTCTGGCCTTCCGCCTTCAGCGCAAGGTCATAGTGCGACGAAAGATACTGGCCTCCGGCGTCATCCTGTACGAAGACGACCGAGGTATTCGGCTTGTGACCAAGCGCCTCCGTAAGCAGCGTGATGACGCCCTTCGCGGTGCTGCCGCTCCGCTGGAATTCCTGCGGCTCCGTCTGGAATGTGTAGTGGAGCGCCCCGCCCGGCTTCGTCGAATCCTCGGTCAGACAACAGCCGAGCGAGCTGTTGCCGGTGAACTGAAGCACCTTGGCGGGATTCGTAATCTTGGTCATCGCAATCGAGAAATCATGGCTCTCGGTGCCCCAGATCGCCTTGACGCCAATGTCATCGACAAGCTCGCGCGCGTTTGCGATCGCAGTATTCACGTCGGTGCGATCGTCGCGGTAGTAGGGTTCGAGCTTGTAGGTCTTGCCGTTCACAACGAAGCCGCCGGCGTCATTGATCTGCTTCACCGCAAGCTTGACCGCATTGTGGATGGTGTTGCCGGCGGAGACGAAGGACCCGGTGAGAGCCGCGTTCACGCCGATCTTCACCGTGTTCTCTTCAGCTCGCGCTCCGCCTGCGGCGATGAGCGCGGCGGCTGCGACTATGCCCCATAATCCTTGCCTCATTGGGTTCGTCCTCCTCCCTACGGCTCGCTTTCTCAAAGCCACCGAAATTAAGTTATCCTATGACCCAACAACTCGTTCTGTCAATTCTCCTCGACTGAAATCTTCGGATCCCTACCCCTCCGCCGGCGCACCCGCTCGGATGCCCCCTTCTCCTTCAACCGCACCCAAGCGTCGTTGGGATCGCTCCATTCGAAGCTCAGCCGAACGTACCGACAATCACCCCCGGTGTGGCGCAAGCAGCGGGCTGAACCGGACGGCAAGCGATCTTAAACCGTTTGTCGATCTGACTATTGAAGTCATCGGTCCTGACCGAGGCACGTTCAGATCGAGCTGGCCGGTCTACCCGCTTGAAGACCGCCATGGCCTAATTCTCAAGCTCCGGAGCTTGCGCGTCGCTTTCACCAGCGCTGATGCACGGCGGGCTTAATGTTCGTTTCGTAGATCGATCGAATGCGATTCATTGTTTTGGACGACAAGCGCGCCAGCGCCGCCGCGCCCAAGTTGGCGCGGGCTTGCTCGGCGTTTTTCGTCCCGGGAATGACGACCGAAATCGCTTCGTTCATCAGGACCCACCGCAGCGCGAACTGCGCCATCGTCGCGCCCTTCGGAACGAGAGGCCTGATCTCCTCGACCGCGGCCAACCCCGTTTCGTAAGGAACGCCGGCGAAGGTTTCGCCGACGTCAAACGCTTCACCGTGACGGTTGAACTGGCGATGGTCGCTTGCGTCAAACTTGCTATCAGGCTTGAATTTCCCAGCCAACAAACCGCTTGCCAGCGGCACTCGCGCGATCACCGCGACCTTACGTTTGCACGCCTGCTCCAAGAATAGATCATCCGGCCGCTGGCGGAACATGTTGTAGATGATCTGGACGCTCACGACGCCAGGATATTCGAGCGCCTTCAGTCCCTCCTCGACCTTCTCGACGCTCACGCCATGGAAGCGAATCTTGCCTTCCCGTTGAAGGCGATCCATCGTCTCAAAGACCTCTGGACGGTAGTAGGATTTCGATCGGCGGGCAGTGCAATTGCGCAAGGTCAAGCAAATCGACCTCGAGCGCTTTCAGGCTATCCTCAACAAAAGGCGCTAGGTTCGAGTAAGTGAACAGGTCCGCGTCTTGTTTCGGCAGGCGGCGGCCAAGCTTGGTCGCGACGACTGGAAGGCTCTTTCCCTGCTTCTTGCGTTCCTTAAGGATGCCTGCGATCAGCCGCTCAGACTTGTGGTCATCGCCGTAAACGTCCGCGGTGTCGAGGAAATCAACGCCGTTATCGAGACTGACGCGCAGCGCGTCGAGGGAGCTCTTCATCTTTGACTGATCCCCAGGCTGACCCAATTGCCCAGGCGCCAAACCCGATTTCCGACACTGACCAACCGGTTCGTCCGAACTGTCGCTTGCGCAATGCACTTTCCTCCCGAGGGGTAGGCCGCGGAACCGCGCGGGCGTCCGTTGCCGGGCACAAAAACTCGCGCAAAGTTATCAGACCACCGGGTGACTCTGCAACTTTAGCTTGGCCTAGCGAGACTGGTTGCGTCGGAACCCGTATCGCTCTTATCGATGCATGCCCGGCATGCTCAAGATCAGTCATTGCAACGCATCGATGCTTGAAATCAAGAGACCGGCGAAGCATCATGTCGGGGGATTCGAAACATTTAGACCGACGACGTGCTTACTGGCGGGAATGTCGACGACTTGGATCGCCTATTGTCGCCGATGCCTTTCGTTATGCCGTACTGTGCGTCCTGGAAAATCGGCGCGGCGCGAATCCCCCAATGGGGGCGTCGCGCCGGCGGCTTTCGCCTTCTCGGTTAAAATCTGGCCAACCTTCCGTTTGCGCGCAGCTCGTAGCCGGCGAAGCCGGTCAAAAGCGCAAATGATGGCGACGATCTTGACCAGCCAGACCAGGTGGCGCTAGGCGTCGCGAGACGACGCAGTTCCGAGCGGCCGCGTCCCGATGCGCCCAGTTGTGCGCCGCGCCTGATGAATGGTCAGCCACACGCATTTCCCTGCACGAATCTGAGAAGCGCGCCGCCAGCCGAGAAACATGCTCCATGACTTCCCCAAAACGCTGCTCGGCGCCTTGCCTCAATCCGGCAATTGGGCCGGCGCGCAGACGATCCGAGCTCGAAGCCCAATAGGCCCGCTTCTCCAGACGTTTCGACAACAGGTGAGTGACCATGCCCAATAGCGTTGACCGCTTTCTGACCACCCATACTGGAAGCCTGCCGCGCCCGGACGACCTGATCCAAATGATGTATGCGAAAGAGGAGGGAAAGCCGATCGACAAGGACGCCCTCGCCGCGCGTATTAGGAGTTCGGTCGGCGAGGTCGTCGGCAAGCAACGAAAGGCCGGCATCGACATCGTCAACGACGGAGAGATGTCCAAGCCGAGCTACGCAACTTACGTCAAAGACCGTTTGGCGGGCTTCGGCGGCGCCGGCAACAGTTTCGTCTATCAGGATCTGGTCGAATTTCCGAGCATGGCGAAGCGCGTTTTCGGCGACCCCGGACGGTCGCGGCGCAAGACGCCGGCCTGCAACGGCCCGATCACCGTCGCTGACCCCGATGCGGTGAGGCGTGACATCGACAACCTTAAGGCGGCGGTGGGCGAACCGAATGGACAGCGCCCCTTCATGACCGCTGCATCGCCAGGCGTCATCTCGCTCTTCTTTCACAACGATTACTATCAGAGCGAGACCGCCTATCTCGAGGCGATTTCAGCGGCGATGAAGCCTGAATATGAAGCGATCGTAGCGGCTGGCTTCGATCTTCAGATTGACTGCCCCGATCTCGCAATGGGCCGGCACATCCAATACGCCCACCTCGAACTGAAGGAGTTTCGCAAGCGGGCCGCCGAACATATCGAGGCGCTCAACGCGGCGCTTGCGAACGTTCCCGCGGACCAAGTCCGCATGCATCTCTGCTGGGGCAATTACGAGGGCCCGCATCATTGCGACGTGCCCCTGCCCGATATTGTCGACGTCGTGCTCACGGCCAAACCCATGGCGCTCTCGCTGGAAGCTGCCAATCCGAGGCATGCGCACGAATATGCGGTGTTCGAGACGACCAAGCTGCCGGACGGCAAAGTCCTGATACCCGGCGTCCTCGAATCGAAGTCGAACTTCATTGAACATCCCGAGGTCATCGCGAACCGGATCAGCAATTATGCGAAACTCGTTGGCCGCGAGAACGTGATCGCGGGAAGCGATTGCGGCTACGGAACCTGGGTCGGCCAGGCCGCGGTCGAACCGGACATCGTCTGGGCGAAATTCGCCGCGCTTGCCGAGGGCGCGCGCATCGCCACCAAGCGGTTCTGGCGGTAAGTTTCCAACTCCTCCCTCCAGCACAACCTAGACAGCCGCCCGATGACGAGCCCAGGCGGCTGATACGGAGTTCGCCTGATGAGATCGCGCTCGAAGCCCAACTCGCATTTCTCATGGTCGACGCGCGACTTGAGCTTCGGCGTTAGGCGCAGGGAGCGGTTTAAAGTTGCGAAACTCCCAATGATCTCAAGGCGCCGCGACGCAATCTCGAAAGCCTGCCCCGAGCTTGTCGAAGGGGACGCTTTCCAGCGGCAGCCGAAGAGACGTTGCTGGTCTATCGTTCTTCCCTGGACATCCTTCGAGACGAAGCTTCGCTACACTCCTCACGCATCAGGCGGGCGGCTGGACAAAGCTTTCGTTGAAGGCCGGCATGGGACTTAGAAGTTACGCAGAAAGCAGCTAAGCTACTGAAATCATTCGGTGGCGTAACTTGTGCGCGGCGGGTTTAGCGGATCGATCCCTTGGGAACGCAAGTTCGGATCGAAGCGCCCATTTACCGACACGCCATTCCGCAGAACAAGCCCCGTCGTAATCGAGCGGCCGACACTGGGATCAACGTGAGTTCCGAGAGTAGGAACATCATGCAAAGCGTCGCCAGCAAGTACGCGATCCTGAGCGCAACGATGAGGAATCCGTTCGCGAGGCCGACGATGGCGCCAATCGCGAGAGCAAGAGCAATGGTCTTGGCCGTATTGGAACTGGAACACGACCATCGCAAGCTCTACGGCATGAGGCAGAGCACCCCGTGCCGCCCACAGACAGGTCGATGTCCAGCGTGTCGCCTGGCCCGTTGCAGCGAATTCTCAATTCTTCGATCGCGCGTTGCGCGACAGCGCGTTAGCGCTGCTGAAAGTCACGCCGCCTGGAAACCATTTGCGCCTGTGCGGCAGGGCAATCGTGCCGGCAATGTCGCCCCCTGGCGTCTCTGGAGGCAAAAGGGAGCTTCTCCAACGGTCCTAGCCGGCGAGAAAAACCCCGGCGATCGCCTCCTCTGGTCCGCTTGGGCGCCAGTCAGCGCCGGCGAGGGTCGCGCGTCCCGATACGAACCGGCGGATCCCGAAGAGAGCACCCAACAGTGCAACAGCAGGTATTATTGTCCACGAAATATCGCGCGATGAAATTTTCGATTTTGAACCCGCGCAGCATTCCTGACATGCGGAGACATCACTCAGCTCAATCGGTTGAAAAGGATTTTTCGCCAGACAAGCGGCAATGCAATGACTGAGATTAGCAAACTTCCAACGACAATCGACATAACGACGCTGGGTACATTGAGGAGACCGAGACCAAAGGTCACTAATCCCATAATGCACGCTGCGAGCACGACGCCCAGAATGGACCCCGCCCCGCCTTGGATGCTGACGCCCCCCAACACGACCATGGTGATTACGTCGAGTTCGTAACCCTGCGCGATCGACGGCCTCGTCGAACCGAGGCGCGACGTAATGAGCACCGCAGCGAGACCCGACATGAGACCCGTCAAACAAAAGAGCTGGAACTTGATCCGTTCGACCCGAACGCCCGAGTAACGAGCGACCTCGGTATTTGCGCCGATGACGAAGATCCTTCGCCCAAAGCTCGTGCTATGCAGCACGAAACCATAAACAATCGCCGCTAGTACAAAGAGTGTGAGTTCGAAGGATATGAAGCTCCAGACGTAGCCTTGTCCGAAATACGCCAAATCGGCTGGATATTTTCCGTAAGCCTGGTCGCCAAGAATGATGAAGGCGATGCCGCGGAACAGGCTCATCGTGCCGATCGTGCCCACAATGGACGGAAGCCTGAAATAGGCCACGAGCAGGCCGTTTCCGGCCCCGCAGATGAGCCCGACGAGAACGCCAACGATGACGAGCAAAGCCGTCGTGGCGCCCGCCTCAGCCGCCATACCCATGAGCGTCGAAGCCAGCGCCATAATCGCCGCGACAGAGAGATCGAATTCACCGGAAATGATGAGAAGCGCCATCGGCAGCGCGATGAGGCCCTTCTCGGTGACAGTGAAAGTGAGGTCAGAGAGCGCCCAAGAATCGAGAAAATACGGGGACGCAAAGCTGTTGAGAGCGAACACAGCGATAGCGATCGCCGCGAGCAGCGTCTCCCAGCGCATGAGCCTGCGCCATAGGGGCTGATTGAGACGGTCCGGAACAAGACGCCGCTCGACGGTCGTCTCGCTCATGCCGCCTCGGTGGGCTTGAGAATGATGCGCCCTAAACGCCTCTCGCCGCGCAAGTTGAGCGCAACCGCAATGATGATCGCAACGCCCGAAATCGCCATTTGCCAGAATGGAGAAACGTTTATCACGGGAAGCGCATCGGCGATGACGCCGAGGAACAGCGCCCCCAGCACAGCGCCTGCCACCGACCCGACTCCGCCGGCGATCGACACTCCGCCAACAAGACATGCGGCGATTACGGTGAGTTCATACCCACTCGCGACCTCAACCGAGGCGATTACGTAGCGCGAAATCCACAGGTAGACGACGAGCCCAGCCACCGCCCCCGAGATGCAAAAAACGAAGAACTTCGTGCGGCCGACGTCGATGCCTATATAGACCGAAGCGACTGGATTGACTCCAACAGCGTAAACGGAGCGGCCGAACGGCGTCCACCGCATCAGGATTGCGAACAGGCCAATGACGCCGATCGCGATCCAGGACAATACAGGCAGGCCCAACACGACGGTTCGTTGGAATCCTATGAAACTTGGGCTCATCTGGTCGGCGTTGACCCAGGCTCCGCCGGAGAGAAGGTAAGTCGCGCCGCGAAAGATCGAGAGCGTCCCGAGCGTGACAACAATTGGGGGTACTTCGCAAAGCCAGATGATCAGCCCGTTCAGAGCGCCAAGCGCGAGGCCGATGGCGAGCGCAAGCAGGATCAAAATGCCCACGTTGATGTGTGGATGCGCGGCGTTCAACATCGCAACCGCCATGCCGCTGAAGCACAGGTTGGAGGCCATCGACAGGTCGAGCGATCGGGAGATGAGGACAACCATCTGGCCGAGCGTCAAGATGATGAGAAGCGAAGTGTCGTTGAACACCTGCGCGAGATAGCTTGGCCTCACGAAGTCGGGGAAGCGCAGCGCGATGAGGAAGAGGAGTGCAACATTGGCAAGGATGAGCCAAATCTCGCGCGACTTGACAAATCGCCTCACGTCGCGAGTCCCGCTGCAGCACGCATCAATGTCTCGGCCGTCAAGCCCTCAATGTCGTGGACGGCGGTAGTTCGTCCCTGCCGCATGACGACAACCCTGTCGGACATGCCAATAATCTCGGGCAGCTCCGAGGAGACCATGATCACAGAAAGTCCCTCTTCGACCAATTCGGCCATGAAGCTGTGGACCGCAGCTTTCGAGCCGATGTCGATACCCTTTGTCGGCTCATCGAGGATAATCACCCTGGGCTTCGTCGCGAGCCACTTGGCGATGACCACTTTTTGCTGGTTCCCGCCTGATAGCGTTCGAACGTCTTGGTCCAGCGAGACGGCGCGCACTTCGAGGCGCTGTGCATAGGCGCGCGCAAGAGCGAACTCCTCTGCAAGCCGCAGAACGCCGAACTTCGACGTCTGATCAAGAGACGGGAGCGAGATGTTCTGGAAGATCGGCAAGCTGACGGCGGCGCCCTGCCCTCCGCGATCCTCGGGCACATAAACGATTCCGGAGCCGATTGCGTCGGCGCTGGATCTAGGCGCGATGGCCCGGCCCGCGAGCGTCACCGCGCCGCGGCTTGGCCGGGTGACCCCCGCCAGCGCTTGCATGACCTCGCTCCTGCCCGCGCCAACAAGGCCGTAGAACCCGAGAATTTCGCCCTCGTGTAGTTCGAAGCTGATGTCGCTAAACTCGGTGGGATGTGACAGCCCGGAGCAGACCAGCACAGGCGCCCCGATTTTGTGATGGCGCGTGGGGAAAATCTGATCGATCGAGCGGCCGACCATCATCCGGATAATCTCGCTCCGACTCGTGTCTTTGAGAAACCCCTCTCCAACCATTTCGCCATCACGAAAGAGCACGTAGCGATCAGCGATGCGCTCGATCTCCTGGAACTTGTGGCTGATGAAAAGAATGGCCTTGCCATCCCTCTTCAACAATTCAACGATAGCGAAAAGCTCGTCCACTTCCTTCAGTGAGAGAGCCGCTGTTGGCTCGTCCATGATGACGACTCGCGCGTCGACGGACAGCGCCCGGGCGACCGCGACCAAGTGCTTGCTGGCTGTTCCGAGATCGCGCAGCCGAGAGTCGACGTCGAGATGGCCGACGCCGATCTTGCTCAGCGCCTCACGCGCTTGGCGCGCTGTCGCCCTCCAGTCGACCCCACCCCAGCGATTGCGCGGCGCGTGGCCGAGAAAAATATTCTCAGCCACCGTCAGATCATCAAACAGCACCGTCTCCTGGTGGATGGCCGTGATTCCCTGCGCGAAAGCGTTGTGAGCCGAAGACAATGTCGCGGGGCGGCCATCAAGCAGTATGGAGCCCTCCGATGGCCGCAGGATGCCGTCATGATCTTGACGAGCGTCGATTTCCCCGCGCCGTTCTCGCCAATAAGCGCAACGACCTCGCCAGGGTAGAGAGCCAAACTGACGCTGCTTAACGCTCGTACTCCCGGAAAGCTCTTGCTGATGTTGGAGAGCGCAAGGTACGGTTCGCGGGTCGCTGGAATCCGAGGCGCCGCCTCGGCAACGTTCGACGGAGGCGTCACGGCAGCAAATCCACGCCGCTGTCGCACCGCGCGACTCCCAGGGACCGATCCGGTTGCCACCAGGAAACCCTTATTTTTACGGTCAAGTCAGAACTGCGCCGCGTATTTTTCAATGTTTGATTTGTCGAAGACCAGGAGATTCTTCAGGAACGTATTGTTCTCCGCTTCGATCGTCATATCGCCGAGGCGGCCGATCTTCACCGTCTTGCCGACCTCGGGCTTGAACCTGCCACGGGCGATGAGGCTCGCGAAGGTCACTCCGGCATAGCCCAGATCCGCCGGGTTCCACAGCTGGAACGTCTGGCACACCCCGGAGAGGACGTTTGGCTTCATCTCGGAGGGGAGCCCGTGACCGGTCACGTAGACCTTGCCGATAAGCCCGGCATCCGTCACCGCGCGGCAGGCGCCGATGATACCGACCGCGGTCGGCGAAATGATTCCCTTCAGATTGGGATGGCCTTTGATGAGCCCCTGCGCCTCGCGATAGCTCTTGTCTGCGGCGTCGTCGCCATAAACGACGCCGACCAGCGTCACCTTGGCGTAATCGGGCTTTTTCAGTTCCTCCTTCATCTTCTCGATCCAGATATTCTGGTTCGTCGCCTGCGATGTGGCCGAGAGTATGGCGATCTCGCCTTCGCCGCCGATGGTTTTGCTAATCATGCGGACATCGTTAGCGCCCACCAGACCATCGTGCGGCGCATTCACCTGCATCGCGCGTCCCTCAGGGGCGATCCCCGAGTCAAAGGACAGGACGGTGATCCCTCGCTGCATGGCCTTCTTTGTGGTTGGGATCAGCGCATGCGCGTCATTGGCGGAGATGAGCAGAACGTCCACGTGTTGCGCGATCAGCGTATCGATCACAGCGATTTGCTGCTCGACGGTCGCCGCGGTCGGGCCCGCGTAGATGAGTTCGATGTCGCCGAGCTCTTTGGCAGCCTCTTCGCCGCCATCCCTGCCAACATCAAAATCGTTGATGCCTAGAACTTTCACGACCATGGCGATGCGCAGCTTCTTGTCCGCGAAGGCTGCTCGGGGAAGCTAAGTCAGCGCCGTGCTCGTCGCCAATCCGGCCGCCAAGCCTTTGCTGATTTGTCTACGATTAAAGTCCATTGCCACATCCTCCCTGGTTCAGTTTTTGGATCGCGCGGCCCGACAAGAGCGATCGCAACCGAGCGCTTCCCCCGTTGCTCAGACGACCGCCCGCCACACCTCCGGAACAAATCCGAAGCCAATCGCTCGGCGCTCGATATGGCCGATGGCGGGAAAGTCGAAATGGGTTCCAGCAACGCGGATCCGGTCCGCCGCCGCCATTTCCAGAGCGCGCTTCCGCGTCGCGACAGCTTGCTCGCGATCGATGTCGAGCACGGTCCCGGCCTGGGGCGCGGCCATCTGCAGGTTTGGCATGTGCACAACATCGCCCCAGATCATGAGGGAATCGCTTCCTGATTCGATCAGCCAAGCCGTTTGGCCCGGCGTATGCCCCGCCTGGGTGACCGCAGTCACGCCCGGAAGCACTGGACCGTCGCGAACTGTGCGGATGCGATCAGCGTAAGGCGCGGTCGCGAGCCGCGCACCCTCGAAGAAGTCCAATGTCTCCGGCGGCGAGCGGCTGGGCGAATCCGGATCGCGGAAGAAATTCAGCTCCGCCTCGTTCACGACGAGTTCCGCCTTCGCAAAGACAGCCCGCCCGTTCCCGTCGATCATCCCGTTCACGTGATCGGGATGAAGATGAGTCATCAAGACCGCGTCGATGTCATCCGGTTCGACACCCATGGATCGCAAATTGTCGGTGAGCATTCCGAGGGTCGGCCCCATGCTGACCCCGCAACCTGTGTCAACCAGCATGCGCCGGCCTGCCATCTGCACGAGGAATGCATTCATCGTCATCTTTGGCGGAACGGTCCGGAAAGCGGCCTTCTCGAGCCGCTCGCATTCGGAGTGGTCGATCCCGCGATGAGATCGAACGAGGCCTGGAACGTCCCGTCATTCACCGCGGTCACGAGGGCGTCTCCGACCACGAGATGGTAGAGCCCGGGGGGTTGGCGTCGAGGAAATTCGATCAACTCACGCATCGAGAATCGCCAGACTTCCTCCCCGATCGCGTACGTTCAACCCTGACCGCAGGTCCAACGTTTGACCGTGCCGGCTCGGCTCTACGGTCTGTTGTCAATCCTAGGCCATGTGGATGAATTTTCGCCAGTCGACGCTTTTGGGATTCCCGCGGTGAATCAGGCATAATTCATAGGTCTCCGACCAAATCAGAGGCCGGAGTCAATGTCGACAAAGATGGATGAGGACGATTGGGCGCACACGCTTGCGGTGTTCCGCGCCTGCCTGCCTCGGCGTGGACGGAAGGCCGCCGACGACCGCCGCTTCCTCGAGGCGCTTCATTTCTTCACCGTCGAGAACGTTCGCTGGCGCGCTCTGCCAGAGCGCTTCGGTCATTGGAACAGCGTGTGGAAGCGCTTCGATCGCTTGAGCAAGGCTGGCGTCTTCGAGGCCTTCTTCGACACGCTCGCGTCCATGAGCTCCACGGCCCATCTTATTCAGATGTTCGAACTCCACCGTCGTGCGCGCTCATGTATCGGCGGCTGGAGCAAAGGGGGGCAAGAAGGGCAAGCGCTCGGGCGCTCGCGTGGCGGCTTCACCACGAAAATCCACGCAAAATCGGACGCCTCCGGGGATATCATCGCCTTCGACCTGACCGGCGGCGAAGCCTTCGACGGGCGTCACTTCGAAACCCTGCTCGATATCGGGCCCGACATTCAGCCGCGCGCCGTCATCTGCGACAAAGGCTACGCCAGCAAGGCCAATCGGGACGCCGCAAGAGCGCGTGGCATCGCTCTGGTCATCCCGCACAAGGCCAACGAAAAGAACAAGCCAGCCTTCTTCGCCCGCACCCTCTACAAAGCCCGCGCACGCATCGAGCAGGGCGTCGGACGGCTCAAGCGCTTCAAGCGCGTCGCGCTCCGCTGCGAAAAGACCGAACGAAACTTCAGATCAATCGTCAGCTTCGCCGCCGGCCTTTGCTTGATCAAATTCGTCCACACGGCCTAGGCCCGTGGATCGACGCGGCCCAGTCGTTAATCGGAACGGGGCCATCGCAGATGGCGAGGACAGGCCGATTGAATTGCTGCTGCGAGCGCGAAACTCGCTCTCGTCCGAGGTTCTAGGCCCGTCTCGCTTTCTGTCGCGCAAAAACTTCGTGGCCTTCGCGATCGAGGATCCGCAATCCGATCGTCTGTGGCGGCCACTTTATGTTTGCGGCGGCGATGATGGCGGCGGGGGCGTCGGCCACTTGGATCTGTTTCTCCGTCAAATTCATGGGGCCGTGGTCGACCGTCCCGCAAACAAACTGGATCCGGAATGTCCGCGGCTGCTCCGAAACGATTTCACTCGGCGGGTCAGGCTCCGCAAGAGGCGCACTCGCGGCGTCAAGACAGACGCGCCTAGGAGTCCGGCGGGCGACGACCAAGGCGACCCGTCTCCAGTCTCCCGCCGTCTCGTCACGATTGGCCTCGCGTTCCCGACGCCGCGCCTCCGCGTAGGCCTCATCGCCAAACTCATCCATGAGCGCGCCCGCCGCGGCCCGTATTCGCTCAATCCTTTCCAGTTGCCAAAGCAACCACGCAAGCATATCCGCCCCCTTGGTTTCGACGACGGAGCGCGGCTCGCGGTGCGTGCCTAGCGACGGGGCGTCGATTACCCAACGGTTTGCGCGATATTCGACCATTCGCGTTGAGATAAAATTAACGGCGGCCGTAACGAGAGTCCACCGACAGGAGATGTCGCCCGCTTCATTCCTTGACTTGAATTTCGCCCCTGAGAACCAGCGACATGGCGCCTCGGATCCATTGGCGCGGCGCCAAAGCTCCGATAGTCTGCACGCGGATTGCGGGGGGCCTCCGGGACGATCGTCACTGTAGCCAACCTGTTCAATGACAACCGTGAGAACATCCGGGGCAAAGTCATCGCGGTCTACGTTCTTCTGTTCATCTTGAACGCCGCCGCATGGCTGTGGGCGGTCGCCGCCTTCCACAACTATCCCGTTCTGCTCGGCGCAGCCGCGCTCGCCTATAGTTTCGGCCTAAGGCACGCGTTCGACGCCGATCACATCGCAGCAATCGACAACGTGACCCGCAAACTCATGCAGGAAGGCCGGCGACCGGTCGGGGTCGGATTGTTTTTCTCGCTCGGCCACTCGACGATCGTCGTCGCACTGACCATCGCCATCGCCACGACGACGCTTCAGGATCGCTTCGACGCGTTCAAGACCTTCGGCGGCGTGGCGGGCACGCTGGTGTCGGCTTTGTTCCTGTTCGCCATCGCCTTCGAACATCATTGTTCTCGCCTCAGTGTGACCGACGTTCCAGGCCGTCAAGAAGGGAGGCCGATTCTTCGAGGAAGATCTCGACCTCGCGATCGCCAATCGCGGTCTGTTCGGAAGCCCGTTCCGCCGCTTCTTTCGGCTGATTGAGCGGAGCTGGCAGATGTATCCGCTCGGCGTGCTGTTTGGCCTGGGCTTCGACACGGCGACGAGGTCGGCCTGCTTGGCGTTTCCGCTAGCCAAGCATCGCAGGGCCTGCCGATCTGGTCGATCCTAGTCTTCCCCGCGCTGTTCACCGCCGGCATGACCTTGCTCGACACGACCGACAGCATTCTCATGCTCGGCGCCTATGGCTGGGCCTTCATCAAGCCCATCCGCAAGCTCTATTACAATCTCACGATTACCGCCGTTTCGGTGATCGTCGCGGTGATCGTCGGCGGCTTCGAGACGCTCAATCTGATCCGCGATCAACTAGCGCGCAACGACTTCCGGTACTTTTTCGGCCGGAGGTGTATTGCGGCTGCGTCCGGTACGCACCACGCCGTCGATCATCGTCATCCCCACGCCCGGCAGGTCACCGAGGCGGACAGAGTCGAGGAAACCCGCTCCGGCTGAATGCTGGGCCTTGTCCATGAATACGAAATCGGCAGAGCGGCCGATTTCGACAAGACCGCAGTCGAGCGCGCGCATGCGCGCGGTGTTGCCGGTCGCGAAGCAGAACGCGATCTCCGGGGCCACATCTCCGAGACTCGCCAGCATCGACACCATGCGCAGAATGCCGAGCGGCTGTACGCCTGACCCCGCGGGCCCGTCAGTTCCGAGAATCACGCGATCAAGCTCGCTGCGCTCCTTCGCCGTGCGCAACGTGTAGAGCGCTGAGCGCTCGTTGCCGTTATGGACGAGTTCGAGACCGCGCGTGCAGCCCTCGCAGATGCACCGGATCTCCTTGTCGGGCAGTGCGGTGTGGCCGCCATTGATATGGCCGACAACGTCGGTGTCCGCTTCCAGCACCACCTCGGCGCCGATCAGACCCGAGCCGGGGATCGAGGGTCCGCCGGTGTGGATGGTCGACTGAATGCCGTATTTCCGCGCCCAGGCGACCATCTGCTTCGCGTTGGCTCCGTCCTTCACGCCGCCGAGCCCGACTTCGCCAAGCAGCTTGACGCCGGCTTCGGCCAGCTCCTTGAAGTCCTGCTCGGTCATGCCCGGCTCGATCACCGGCGCGCCGGCGTGCAGCTTGACTCCATTGACCCGAAAGGCGCTGAACGTGCGCTGGGCGAAGATGGCATGCGCCTTCAGGCCGACAATGTCCCGCGGGCGCCCCGGCTGATGCACCTCGCCCGCCGAGATCATCGTGGTGACGCCCCCGTGCAGGGTGGAGTCGATCCAGCCGAGCTGGTTCTGGCGCGGCGTCCAGTCGCCCGAGACGGGATGCACGTGGCTGTCGATGAGGCCCGGCGCAACGACCACGCCTTTTGCGTCGATGACCACCGTCGCGCCCAACTCGTCGACATCCTTCAACCGCCCGACCGCCGTGATGCGTCCGTCGACTGCAACGATCGCGTCGGCGTCGAGGATCGGGTTCTCAATGGCGCCTGATAGCAGGAGTCCAATGTTGCGGATGACGATCTTGCCTGAGCCGGCGGCGGGTGCGTCTTGGGCCACGGGTTTCCTCCTTCGTTCGCATCGGTCTGATCAGACCGCGAGATAGGCGTCGCGCACGTCCGGCTGCGCTTCGAGATCCTGAAGTGTTCCGGCGAAACGGACGACGCCGCGCTCCAGGATCACGGCTTCGTCAGCGATCGCCTTCGCGAAGTGCAGGTTCTGCTCCGACACGAGAAGGCTCAGGCCCGCGCGCTTGAGATCAAGGATCGCCTCGGCCATCTGCTCGACAATGCGCGGCGCGAGCCCCTCTGAAGGCTCATCCAGCATGAGGAGCAGCGGATTCCCCATCAGCGTCCGGCCAATGGTCAGCATCTGCTGTTCGCCCCCGCTCATCGCGCCTCCCGCTCTGTGCCGCATCTCGGCGAGATTGGGAAAAAGGGCGTAGATCTTCTCGGGCGTCCAGCGCGGGGCGTCTGCGCGCGGCGGCTGCCGGCCGACCTCGAGATTCTCCTCGACCGTGAGTTCGGTGAAGATGCGCCGGTCTTCCGGAACATAACCAAGACCGGAACGGGCGATGCGATACGTCGGCTCCGCGCCGATCTCGCGGCCGAGAAAGCGCACCGAGCCTTTGCGCTCAATCAAGCCGACGATCGCCTTGAAGGTCGTCGACTTGCCAGCGCCGTTGCGGCCGACCAGCGCCGTAACAGCGCCCTTGCGTACGGCGAATGAAACGTTGTCGAGAATCTCGGCCGCGCCATAGCTGGCCTTGAGACTCTGAAGCGAAAGCATGTCCGTCATCGCCCCGGGCCGTCGTGGTAGGTCAGGCCCTCGCCAAGATAGACGGCCTGCACCTCGGGATTGCGTCTGACCTCATCCGGACTGCCCTCGGCGATGAGCTGGCCGCGGCTCAAGACGAGAATGCGATCGGCGTGGCGGAACACGACATCCATGTCGTGCTCGGTGAACAGCACGCCGAGATTCTTCTCGCGCGCGATTCCGGCGGTGAGCGCCATCAGCTCCACGCGGTCACGCGGCGACATGCCCGCGGTCGGCTCATCCATCAAGAGAAGCCGCGGCTCATTGGCGAGCGCCATAGCGAGTTCGAGCCGCTTGAGGTCCCCGTAGGCGAGCTCGGCCGAGGGCCGCTCGGCCTGCCCGAGCATGCCGACGAGCGCCAGCAGCAACTCCGCGCGCTCGCGTTCGGCGCGGGTCGCAAGCCCCCAGAGCCGCGCGGCGCGGCTGGCGTGCGACAGGAGAACCATCTGAACGTTCTCGATCACGCTCATCGAAGCGAACGTCGCGGTGATCTGGAAGGTGCGGCCGACACCAAGGCGCCAGACCTCGCGCGGCAGCCAGCCAGTGATGTCCCTGCCGTCGAAGTGGATCGTCCCGGCGTCCGGCCGGATCTGGCCGTTGAGCATGTTGAAACAGGTGCTCTTGCCTGCGCCATTCGGGCCAATGAGCGCGACAATCTCGCCCTGGGAGACCCCGAGAGACACGCCGCGCACCGCAAGGACGCCGCCATAGGCCTTGGCAAGGTCATGCGCTTCGATAAGCGCGTTCATGCCGCTGCCTTCTCGCGCGGGGCCGCGACCCGGCGTGGGCGCTGTAAGCGGATCGAGCCGGCGATCCCCTTAGGAAAGAGAAGCACGAGGCCGATGATGACGAGGCCGAGCACGAGCTTCGAATAGTCGGTATGGCTGATGAGCCAGATCGAAAGAAGCTTGTAGACGATCGCCCCGACTATCGGGCCGGAGACGGTCTCGATGCCGCCGAGCAGCACCATCACCAGCCCGTCGATCGAGGTTGAGACGCCCATAGTATCTGGAAAGACGCTGCCCTTGAGGAACACGAACAGCGCGCCCGCAAGCCCCGCGCCCGCGCCAGCTATCACGAAGGCGCGCCATTGCACGCCTCTCCGGTCGATGCCGATGGCCTCGCTGCGCAGGTCGGAGTCGCGCGCGGCCCGCAGCGCATAGCCGAAGGGCGAGAAGACGATCATGCGCAGGCCCCCCACCGCCAGAACAACAAGGGCGAGCGTCAGCCAGTAGAAATGGGCGGCGCTCGCTGCCCAGGGCGACGGCCAGACGCCGACCAGGCCGTTGTCACCGCCGGTCACCGGGACCCACTGAAAGGCGATCGACCACAGAATCTGCGCGAAGGCGAGCGTCAGCATCGCGGCGTAAACGCCTGAGAGACGCACCGCGAACCAGCCGATCACTACTGCGCCGAGCGCCGCCAGTAGAGGGCCCGCAACGAGCGCCGGCAGCATTGGCGACCCAAGCACCTTCACCGCAAGCGCCGCGCCGTATGAGCCGAGGCCGAGGAAGGCGGCGTGCCCGAATGAAGCGAGGCCGCCAACCGAGACAAGCAGGTGCAGGCTTGCGGCGAACAGGACGAAGATCGCAATTTCCGCCGCGACGACAAGACCGTATGGACCGAGCGCGAGCGGAGCGAGCGCCGCCACCACAACCACCACCGCCGCGAGGAGGCGGCCGTCGCGGTCCAGGGGCTTCCAGACGCTCATGACGGCGGCACGGGACGTCCGCGCCGCGCCTTCCCGCTTGCCAAACAGGCCCCGCGGACGAATGACCAGCACAACGGCCATCAGCAGGAACACGAGCACGAGCGAGATCCTCGGCAGGATCAGGATGCCGAAGGCGTTGAGCAGCGAAACGAGGATCGCCGCGACGAAGGCCCCTTCGATTGATCCGAGGCCGCCGATCACCACCACGACGAAAATCTCGACGATGATGCGCAGGTCCATCGTGTGGTCGACCGCTTCACGCGGCGCCTGCAGCGCGCCACCGAGGCCAGCGAGAAAGGTCCCGAGCGCGAAGACGCCGGTGAACAGCCATTTCTGATTGACGCCGAGCGCGGCGACCATGTCCCGGTCCTGCGTCGCCGCGCGCACCAGCACGCCCCAGCGGGTGCGATGCAGGATGAGCCAGAGAAGCCCGAGCACGACCGGACCCAGGATGATCAGAAAGAGATCGTAAGACGGAAACCGCTTTCCGACCACCATGACCGCGCCCGCGAGTCCCGGAGCGCGCGGCGCGAGCAGGTCGTCGGGTCCCCAGATCAGGAGCACAAGGTCCTCGACGACCAGGGTCGCACCGAAGGTCGCGAGAAGCTGGAACAGTTCCGGCGCGCGATAGATGCGGCGCAGGAGCAGCATCTCGAAGGCGGCGCCGAGAAGGCCGACCGCGACCGCGGCCGCGACTATGCCGCCCCAGAAGCCGAGCGGGCCTGAAAAGCGGTCCGTCAGGGTGAACGCGATATAGGCGCCGAGCATGTAGAACGCGCCGTGGGCGAAGTTCACGATGCGCGTCACCCCGAAGATCAGCGAGAGGCCGGAGGCCACCAGAAACAGCGACGCGGCGCTAGCGAGGCCGGAAAGAAGCTGGATGACGAAAAGCTGCATGCCGAACCCGGGGACGGCGCGGAGGCGCTGGCCTCCGCGCTCTTTTCCGTCAGTTCTCCGGCCGGAGCGTCTTCACCTCGGCGTCGGAAGGCATGAAGTCCGAGCCCTTGTGGTAGACGCTGTCGACCATCACGCCCTTGCCGTCCTTGAGCGCCGTCTTGCCGGTGAAGGCGCCCATGGTGGACTGGTGGTCGATGGCGCGGAAGGTGACCGGCCCGAACGGCGTGTCGAAGGAAACGCCCTCGGCGGCGGCGATCATCTTGTCGGTGTCGGTCGAGCCAGCTTTCGCAAGGATCGCCCAAATGCCGTTCATGAGCGAGTAGCCGACCACCGAGCCCAGGCGCGGATAGTCGTGATACTTGTCCTGATAGGCCTTGAGAAACGCTTCGTGCTCGGGCGTCTTGACGTCGTACCAGGGATAGCCGGTGACGATCCATCCGGCCGGCGTCTCGCTCTTCAGCGGATCGAGATATTCCGGCTCACCCGTCAGGAAGCTCACAACCGAGCGGCCCTGGAACGTGCCGCGCGTATTGCCCTCGCGCACCAGTTTCACGAGATCGGCGCCGAATTCAACATTGAGGATCGCGTCAGGCTTGGCCGCGTCGATCGCCTCGAGCACGGCGCCAGCGTCGATCTTGCCCTGCGGCGGCCATTGCTCGGCGACCCACTGGATGTCCGGGCGTTTGGCGCTGAGCAGCTTCTTGAACACCGCCACCGCCGACTGGCCATATTCGTAGTTCGGCGCGATGGTCGCCCATCTCTTGGCCGGGAGCTTGGCCGCTTCGTCGGCCAGCATCGCCGCCTGCTCGTAGTTCGAGGGGCGAAGGCGGAAGGTGGAGCGGTTGCCTTTCGACCACGTGATGGCGTCGGTCAGCGGCTCGCCGGCGACGAACAGAACCTTCTTCTGCTTGGCGAAATCCGCGACCGCGAGGCCGACGTTGGAGAAGAATGTTCCCGCGAGCAGCGCCACGCCGTCGTCCGACACGAGTTCGTTGGCCGCCGTCACCGCGTCGGCCGGCTTGCCGCCGTCATCCTTCGAGATGACCTCGAGCTTCTTCCCGTCGACGCCGCCCTTGGCGTTGATCTGTTCGATGGCGAGTTCCCACCCCTTGCGATAGGGCTCGGTGAAGGCCGGCAGCGCCGAATAGCTGTTGATCTCGCCGATCTTGATCGTGTCGGCCGCGCTGGCGGGGTTAAGCAGCGTCAGACTGACGGACGCGGCCGGAAGCAAGGCGTGGACGGCAGTCATAATCTTCATTGGGAGCCTCTTTCGCATGAGTCACAACATCCCGCCGACGGTCAGCGGGTCCGGAGAAGATCGTTCGTGTACAAGTGATAGGCGCGCGCCCCTACTTGGCAAGCCGCTTTTTCAGGCGCCGCCGAGGGGCATCGCGGGCGCCCGCAAAGCCTCATGTCAGCTTCGCCAGGAGCGTCATGAACATCGCGCGCTCCCGCGGCGTCAGAGGCGCGAGCGTCTCGGCGCTGATCGCGAAGGCGCCCGGAAAGCTGGCCGCGACGAAGGCGTTTCCCTCATCCGTTAGCGCAAGCAGGCGCCGGCGCGCGTCGGAGTCGTCGGCCTGCGAGTGGATCAGGCCACGTTTCATCAGCCGATCCACCACGCCCTTGATCGTCGCGACATCCATCGCCGTCAGGCGGCCAAGCCGGTTCTGCGAAGTGGGCCCAACCTGATAAAGCTTCGAAAGCGTGGCCCATTGCGTCGGCGTGATGTCGCCGAGGCGCGCCGCGAATAGGCTCGCATGGCGCTGGCTCGCCTGCCGCAGGATAAAGCCGATCTGCTCGTCGAGCACATAGGCCGCCGCCGGCTCGGCGCCGGGGGACGCGCGCTCGCGCTGCGCGGCGATCGTCATCGTGCGGCGCCCGCTTCGCCGACGTGCATGGAGCGCAGATGGTCGGGGCGGAGGGTCATGTCGGGCCTCAGCGCAAGCCGTCCTCGCCCTTCACATCCTTATGTTCGAGGCCGCCCACCCGCGGCAGAGGCCGGCCGCCGGTCGTGACCGCAACGGCGACGACGATTTCGTTGGCGCGCGGCGCGTCGCTGACGCTGACCTGCATCCCGTCAAAGTGCGAGCGCACATAAGCCGCATCCTTGTGACCGAGGGGAATGTCGAGTTCGGCGCCGAGCCCGCCACGCTTCTTGGACGAGGGAATGAGCGCCGCGCCCTTGCCCAAGGTCTTGCGCACCGGTGCGCCCATCTTCGGATGCAAAAGCGCTGCGGCGTGCTCCATCTCGCCATTTTCGCCGACCAACGCAGCTTTGCCGTAGCTTTGCGCTTCCAGCGCCTTGACCCCAAGCGCCGCGACCGCGCGCTCGGAAAGCAGCTTGCCAAGCTCCTCCCCAGCCTCGATGAGCGGCGTAAGATCCTCGACATAGCGGCCTGCGAAAGGATTGGCGATGACCGCGATCGCGGCGGCGCGCCGCACGGGCGGCGAGACCGCGCGGCCCATCTCTGTCAGCGTCTCGTCGACGACCGTCACTATCTTGCGGATTTCGACGCTCATCGCAGTCCATCCTCTCCCTTGATTTCCGACGCCTTCAGTCCGCCGACGCGCGCGTGAACGCGCGGCCCGGTCGTCATGACGAGCGCGAGCAGAACTTCGTCGGCGCGCGGCGAGTCGGCGACTCCGACCTCGAAAGCGTCGAAATGGCTGCGCACGTAAGAGGCATTGATGTGCGTCACGGGAACGTCGAGACGCGCGCCGGGACTGCCGACCTTCTTGGTCGCGGGCACGATGGCCTTGGCGTCGCCCAGGATCGCGCGCATCGCGTAGCCGCCCGGAACGTGCCAGAGCGCCCCATGCTCGAGTTCGCCCGCGCTGCCGACAATAGCGCCCTTACCGTAGCCCTCGACCGCCTTCGGGTCGCCGCCAAGAGCCGCGACGAGATCGCGCGCCATCGCGACGCCGAGCGGCTCGAGGTCCTTCATGAACAGTGCGATATCCTCGACATAGCGCCCGGCGAAAGGATTGCGAATTATAGCCAGCGCAGCCCCGCGTTTCAGCGGCTTCCCCGCAACCGGCCCGCCCTCGTGAAAGATCTCCTCGACTATGGTCACGCGCTTGCGCACGTCTACATCAGGCATCGAGCGTCTCCTTCAGCATCATTTCGGCTTGCGGCGCCTCGAGCGCCATGAGGCGTCCATCGCGGCTCACGGCGCGTGTGACGCCTTGCAGATGGAGCGCCGCGGCGGCGATCGCGCCTCGGGCGATGAGTGGCCGAGCCGCCGCGAGGCCGCTGTCAAGCGCGAGCGCGATCGAATCCGGGTCGAGCGGCGCAACGCGGCGCGTCACCAGCCGGTCGCCGAGGTCGCTGTCCGGCTGGAGGCTACGAGCAGATCGCCGCTCGACGCGCTCATCGCCGGGAAGGTCGACGGCGTTCGCAACGACGGTAGCGGCCGCGTCAGCCACCGCCGCGCAAGACGCAAGGATCGTGACAGCGTCGGCGACGCCAAGAGAGAAACTACGCCCCGGCGCGCCGGAAGTCGCGATCCCGCCGACGCCGTCCGTCGCCGTGAGATGCGCGCGGGCGAACAGGGTTGGGCGGTCGGGCCGGCTGACGAGGCCGACCGTCGTCGCCTCGCCCGTCGCAAGCCACAGCGCGATATCGCCGCCGTTGTTGACGGAGATGCGGACGAGGTCCTCACCCGCCGCGCGACGCATTGCGGCGACGATCTCGTCGGCGACCGCCCCCGCGACGGCAGCCATCGGCGTGATGAAGGCGTCCTGCGCATGCTGCGCGACCGCCGCCTCCATCCGCCGCGCAATGGAGCCTCGGAAAGGACGCGACACAGGCATAGCCGGCGCCCGCAACTCCACGAGTTCCGCGCAAAGCTCGTCGAGCACGAAACGAAACCGCGCCACCGCGGCGTGATAGGCGGCAGCGACAGCCGCTGGGGCTCCCGTCGCTTCGACGATCAGGTCGATCGGGCCGTCCTGCAGGTGAAGCCGCCGCCCGTCGGGCAGCATGCGGACCTGGGCGCGCTCTGCCCGGCTCATGCTCAGGCCTTCAGCCGTTCCTGCGGAGGCTGGATCGGCCACGGATTGCCGTCGATCTGGCGCAAGTGCCTCGCCGCCCCTTCGGTGAGCGCGCTCAACGGACGGACGTGGTCCATATGTCCGCCAAGCGCGGCGTAGTCGGAAAGCCGCATCGTGAACTCGATCGGGGCGACGAGCGCAGGCGTCGGGACATAGCCGAAGGAATTGGCGGGCAAGCGCGTCACATCGACCATGAAGGTGATGCCGCCGCCCGGCCAGACATAAGCCGGCGCGCCGCCGCAGGTCACGCAAGTCAGCGCGTCCTTGACCGAGCGCGTCAGACGAACCGGGTTCTCAGTGACGCCTGCGCGCAGCGAGCCGCCGGCGCCGCCCATGAACATGACCGTCGAAAGCGCAGGCTCGCAGTTCTCTTGGATGCGCTCGACCGACAGGCGCAAGGCCTCCGGCAATTCGGCCTCGACGGGCCGCAGCGCCTCGTCCAGCCGGTAGAAGCCGTAGTGCTCTCCTGTCGTCGAGACCATCAGCATGGTTAGGCCCGGCCGCGCCTCCTTCGGGTTGAAGGGTCCGAGTATCGACAGTGGATCGGAAATGTTGGCGCCGCCCCAGCCCGTCCCGGGCTCCGCGACCTGGAAGTATCGGCCGGGTGTCGACCGCCGGCCTTTCATCTTGACGCCGGTCGGCTGAATGTCGAGCAGCTTGCCGGCCTGGTGTTCCGAGAGGACGCCCGTGATGTGGTCGTCCACGACGATCACCTCGTCGACATGTCCGAGCCATTGCTTGGCGAACATGCCGATCGTCGCCGAGCCACAGCCGACACGCATCCGCTCCTCGCGCACGCCGTTGATGATCGGCGCCGCGCCGGCTTCGACCACGATCGTGACGCCGCCGTCCACCGTCAGTTCAACCGGCCGGCCGTTAGAGAGGTGGAGCAGCGCGTCGCACGTGACCCGCCCTTCCTTCTTCGAGCCGCCGGTAAGGTGATGCACGCCGCCGAGGGACAGCATTGGCGAGCCGTATTCGCCCGTCGTCACGTGCCCGACTGCCTCGCCCTCCGCACGCACGGTTGCCTGCTCGGGACCGAGGTAGCGATCGGTGTCGACTTTCACCTTGACCCCGCAATAGCTGAAGATGCCCTCGGTCACGACCGTGACCATATCGACGCCGCCGACTTCGGACGAGACGATGAAAGGCGCGGGCTTGTAGTCCGGATAGGTAGTTCCGGCGCCGATGGCGGTGACGAACACGGAATCCTCTGGCAGCACCGCGCCCGACCATTCCGCCGCGTTGCGCGAGAACGGCACGATCGTGCCACCGCGCTCCATCGTTCGCTCGAGCAGGACATGCGGATCGACCCGAACGAGCTTGCCGTCGCGATTGGCGTAGCGGTCGCAGGCCCCGGCCATTCCAGGGCGGATGTAGCACGTCACCGGACAGGCGTCGCAGCGCACTTTGTCGTCCGCTTCCGACTCGATCTGTCCGTGGCTCATGACTCGCCTCGCCATTGGAAGCGCGCGGCGCTTTGCCGGGCGCGCCAGATCATTAGCACACTAATGAAATATCGCGTCGCCGCCCGCTGTCAAGGTTCCTGTACGCAGCCGGGCGGTGGCCTCCCGAAGCCGCGTCCAGGCCGGCTTGTCCGGGGCGAAGCGGGCGCGAAGGTAGGTCACGAGGTCAGCGATCTGTGCGTCATCGAGGTGATGCCGGAAGGCGGGCATCGCGCCGAGTTCGCCGAGACCTTCCGGGCGCGCGCCATCGAGGATGACGCGCAGCACAGTGTCGGGCTTCCCGGCGTGGACCGCGCTGTTCAACGCGAGCGACGGCTTGACGCCGAACATGTCGAGGCCTTGGCCCGGCTCGTGGCATACGGCGCAGGCGCCGTCGTAGACGCGGGCTCCGGCGAAAGTCACGGGTCTTGAGGCCCGCCCCTTCGCCGCCTGTTCGAGGCGCGTCTTGAGGCCGGGGTCGGCGGCGGACGGCGCCGGAGCGAGCGAGACGAGATAACGCGCCATCGCGCGGATGTCGGAATCGGGCAGCGGCTTGAGCCCGGCGACGATCGGCGCCATCGGCCCGCTAGCTGCGCCGTGCTCGGCGGAAAAGCCGTTGCGGAGGTAGTCGAAATAAGCGTGCTCAGTCCAGGCGATCGGCGCAGGCGACGCGCCGTTGAGCGGCGGCGCGAACCAGCCCTCGACCTCGCCGCCAGCCAGGTGATCGGCGCCCTTAAGCTCGGCGCCGAGCGAGTTGCGCGGCGAGTGGCAGGCGGAACAATGGCCGAGCCCTTCGACGAGATAGGCGCCACGATTCCACTCAGCGTCGCGGTCCGGCCGCGCCTCGAAGGGCTTCGCCTGATGAAACATCGTATTCCACGCTGCCATGAGCGGACGGAAGCCAAACGGGGCGCGAAGGTCCGCCGGCCGGTTCGGCGCCAAGACCGGCGGCTGAGTCATGAAATAGGCATAGAGCGCCTGCAGGTCGGCCTCACTCGTCCTTACGAAGGACGTATAGGGGAACGCCGGAAAGAGATGGCGCCCGTCGCGTCCGACCCCCTCGCGCATCGCCCGCTCGAAGGCCGCGTAGGACCACATCCCAATACCCGTCGCTTCATCGGGCGTGATATTGGTGGCATAGATCGCGCCGAAGGGCGTAGCGATGCCGCGGCCGCCCGCCAGCGGATCGCCGCTCGGCGCCGTATGGCAATGAACGCACCCTCCGAGACCGGCAAGTTCCTTGCCGCGTTCGATCGTCACGGCGGACCAAGTCGCGGGATCGGGACGCGCGACAGGCGCGATCGCGCCGCGGATCGGCATGCTCGCTACGCCGAGCGACCCAAGCGCTCCGAACGCAGCCGCGAGCAGCGGACCGAGCCGCCGCCGGGGCTTGGCGGAAGCGGCTGCCGGAATGGCAAGAGACGGGGTCTCGCGCGGCGGCGCCTCGGCAAACCCGGACTCGCGCAAGCCTTTGAGGATGCGGTCCGGCGTGAAGGGCGGCTCACGGAACCGCACGCCGGTCGCATCGAAGATGGCGTTGGCGATCGCCGCCGCGCTCGGCACCGAGGCGGATTCGCCGACGCCGAGCGGCTCATCCTCTGGCCTCGGGACCATCAGCACATCGATAGGCGGGAGCTCGGGAAACGTCAGCAGCGGATAGCTTCCCCAGTCGCGCGACGTCACAGCGATGTCGGAGAAGGTGACCTTCTCCTTGAGCACGCGGCTCGTTGACTGGATCACGTTGCCGTGAATCTGGTGACGTACGCCCTCGGGATTGATCATCAATCCCGCGTCCTGCCCGACTGTGACTCGGGTCAGCGAAACCTCGCCGGTGCCGGGATCGACGGCGACGTCCGCCGCCCAGGCCGACCATGCCGAGGCTAGGCCGGGAAACTTCGAGTGGACATAGACCGCGTAAGCGAAGCCGCGCCCTAAGAGATTTCCGCTCTCGTCGCGGCGCAAGCGCGGCGCCGTGTGCGGCTCCCATTTGGCTCTCGCGGCGACCTGCTCGACGAGGTCTCTCCCGCGCGTGTCCTTGAGATAGCGCAGGCGATAAGCGATGGGGTCGACGCCCGCCTTCGCTGCCAGCTCATCGATGTAGGATTCGTGGGCGAAGGTGTTGGGCAGCGCCGACACGCCTCTGAGCCAGGCGGCACGCGCGATTGGCGCCATGTCGTGGACGACGACACGATGATTCGCGAAATCATACGGGCCGATCGCCGTACGGTCGCCCATCTCCGCAACCGCAGGCGCGGGCGCAAGCTTGCCCGTGAGGATCAACGCCAGCGTCGGCGCGGCGTTGGACGGATAGCGGGTGGCAAAATCATAGGCTGCGACACCGCCGCTCGCGTCGAGCCCGCCGTCAACGCTCATGAGCTGGGCCGCGCCCTTCGGCTCCCACTGATGCTCCTGATCGCGCGTCAACTGAACTCTGACTGGCCGACCGACGGCGCGCGAGAGCAGCGCGGCGTCGGCGGTTACGTCGTCCGCCCCGTTGCGCCCGTAGCACCCCGCAGCTTCCATCCGGATCACCTCGACAGCGTCTTCCGGAAGGTCGAGAAGCTGCGCGAGGTCGCAGCGGAGCCAGAGCGGGTTCTGAGTGCCGGACCAAACGCGCGCCTTGCCGTCGGCAACCTCGGCGAGCGCGGCGGACGGGCCGATCGACCCGTGCAACTGGTAAGGCCAGACATAGGAGCGCGCGAGCCGCTTGGTCGCCGACTTTAGAGCGCTGTCAACGTCACCCTTGTCGAGAAGCGTGCGCGGCCGCGACGGGTTGCGTATCAATGCGGCGGCGACGTCGGTAAGGTCCGGCGGCTTCGGCCCTTCGCGCCACTCGACTCTCAGCGCGCGCATCGCAGCCTCGGCCTGCTCTTCCCGTTCGGCGACGACGCCGACGAAATCGCCGACGACCACCGTGGTCACGACGCCCGGAAGGTTAGCAACGGACGCTTCGTCGACGCGGATCAGCGAGCGCCCGACGTGAGCGCCCGAATCGAATCCCGCATAAGGTGGCCGGACGACGCGCCCGTGCAGCATGCCGGGCACGCGCATGTCGTGGACATAGACGAGGCCGCCCGTAGCCTTGGCCGGAAGATCCACACGCGGCGGCGAAGCGCCGACAATGCGGTAGGCGCCCGGCGCCTTGACCCGCGCATCGTCGGCAAGCGCCAGCCGTATCCGCTCCTCGCCGATCAGTTCGCCGTAGCTCAGGCGGCGATTGTCGTCCGCGAGGGGCCGGACGACGCCGTCCTCGACGATCAAAGCTTCCGCAGCGGTCCCGAAGGTCGCCGCGGCGCGGGCGACGAGGAAGCGCCTCGCCTGCGCCGCCGCGCGGCGCAATGGAATTGCGCTGAGCTGGATTGTCTCGCTGGCGATCGTCGGTCCCTGGTCGGGAGCGAGGCCCGTGTCGCCGAGCACCATCACGACGCGCTCGAGGGAGACGTCCAACTCTTCCGCAACGATCTGCGCCAACGCCGTTCGGATGCCGGTGCCGAGATCGACATGGCCGTTGAAGGCGGTGACTTCGCCCGCCGCAGCCACGATGACGAAGGGAGCGAGGCTATCTGCGGTCGCCTCGTCGAGAGAGGCGCTGCACGCCTCCGGCTCGACGACAGCGAGCGTGCCGGGCTTCTCCAAATAGTCCGCGCGGCGGAGCCCCTGCGGCTGCAGCGAGGTCACGCGCGGAGAGCCCTCGCCGCAAGGCGCACGGCCGCGATGATCTCGACATGCGCGCCGCAGCGGCAAAGATTGAAGCGCAGGGCTTCGCGAATGGCGGCGTCGGACGGATCAGGGTTGGCGTCAAGCAGGGCGCGGGCGGACATGATCATGCCGTTGAGACAATAGCCGCACTGGGTCGCCGCGCAGGCGACAAACGCCTGTTGGACTGGATCGAGTTTGTCGCCGTCGGCCAGGCCCTCGAGCGTCGTCAAGCGCCGCCCTTCGACATTCGCAAGCGTTAGCACGCAGCTTCTCGCGAGCTTGCCGTCGACAAGGATACCGCAGGCGCCGCATTCGCCGAGGCCGCAGCCGTATTTCGGCCCGTTGAGAGAACAGTCGTTGCGCAGAAATGAGAGAAGGGGCGTCGCAAGCGGCAAGAGCGTTTCAACGGGCGCGCCGTTCACTGACAAACACAAACGGACTTGATGCAACTCGCCGCGTCCGCCTCACGCGGAGGTCCCGCAATTCGTTAGTACACTTATGATGTCGGGCGGACCGGGCGTTGTCAACAAGACCATCGTCGCAACATCATGCAAAATTGGCGCATTGTCGCCGCGGGCGCGATTGTAGGGCTGCGAAGCCTCGACCTGGTCCGCGAGACCTATGTCGGCGCCGACAGGATCGGCCGCGTTCGCCTGGCGGCGCAACAGCGCCGGCATCACGACGGCGACGCGCTCGACGGGTCCCTCCCGGCGCAGATCAGCTGAGGGCGTCGCGATCAGGACCTTGGGCGCGGGTTGCAAATATGGGCTGCTGACCTGGCATCTCAGGCCGGCCCTCCCGCTTTGTGATGTGCCTGGCGTACCGCCATGCCGCTGACGAGCGAATCAGACGGGTTGAGGATCACCTCGTCCGCCGTGTCCAGGCCGGTCAGCACCTCGACACGGTCGCCGTAGTCGCGGCCGATCGTGATCGGCACCAGCTCCGCGCGCCGTTGCGCACCACAGCCACCCGCAAGCCTTCGCTTCGGAACAGCAGGGTATTGGCGGGAATCACCACCGAATGCGTTCGCCCCTGGAGCGTGAAATGCACGAACGCGTACGCGCCGGGCAGCAGCTTGCCATCCGCGTTCTCCAGGTCCACCTCCACCAGTAGGGTGCGGGAGGCGGGGTTGATCGCCCCTTCAGTGCGCGCCAGCGTGCCTCGGAACGTCTGTCCCGGATAAGCGTCGAAGGTTACCGTCGCCACATCACCAGGATGCAAGTTCGGCGCGTCGACCTCCGGGACCGCAACGAAGATGCGCAGCGTCTGGGTCGAGGCCATGTGGAACAGCTCTGTGGCGGGGCTGC